>NZ_CP139715.1:0-1402500 GCF_034377285.1 Thalassobaculum sp. OXR-137
TGGCTTGTCCGATTAAGAATGTCTTTAAAATCTCATCGTGATCATAATCAAAACTCAGGAATGCTCTGGTCGTCGACATCGTCTAGTTTCCCATCGATCCCAAAAGACGTGACCTTACTGCTAGTTTTGCGAGTAAGGGCTGGATTGTTACCGCTCTATCCGGTGTGGCAGTCTCGCGCGCACCAATAGCAACCATCCGAGCGCGGGTAGATGCGCTTGGCTGCCTGAACAGCCGTTTGGCAAGTCGCGTGTTCGCCGAGATCGGTCCGACTTTGGGGCATATAAATGCAACCGTCACGATGGACCTCATGGTCGCCGTTCGACTGCGCAATATTGTTCACATAGTAACGTGCCATCCCTCACCTCATGGGGAAGTCTGTGATCCCAGTTCAATTTAACCGGGATTGCGGGCGGCGAACCGGTATTCAATTCAAATATTTGATAAATATAATAATTCCTCACTTGCTTGCCGTGTCTGTCTCAGGCGACTCGGGACCTGCCTCCGGTTGAGAACCTTTGAGCGGGAGTGTCCTAACCGATAGCCACGGGCGTTGTTTGCATCCGCACGATTGTGCAGAGCTGACATGCAACGGCTTCTGAATGTTTTTCTGTGTCTGCAAGTGGGGGCCTGCGGCCCCATCGCCGTCAAGACCGTGCCCGGCATAGCCGGGTGAAGCGGGGCGTATCCCCGTTCTTCCTCCCCGCCCTCCGCTACGCTTCGGTTGGTCCGTGCAAAACGGGTGATCCCCCTCTGCCCCGCTTCAGTCTTGACCGCATCCCCCCGCTCATTGGCGCGGGCCTAGACGGGTTGCAGCAGCAGCCGCAACCCGGAATTAGGAGGAAGTTCAATGAAACAAGATATCTATCAACGTATTACCGACACCATCGTCAGCCAGCTTGAACAAGGTGTGAAGCCGTGGGTCAAACCATGGAACGCCGAGCATGCCGCGGGGCGGATCACAAGACCGCTGCGTGCCAGCGGACAGCCTTATCAGGGCATCAATGTTTTGGCGCTTTGGGCGTCGGCCACGGCGCAGGGGTTTTCCGCACCTATCTGGATGACCTTTAAGCAGGCCAAGGAGCTGGGCGGCAATGTCCGCAAGGGCGAGAAAGGCAGTCCGGTCGTCTATGCCTCAACCCTCTCACGCACGGAGATGGACGAGAGCACCGGCGAGGAGAGCGAGCGGCATATCCCCTTCATGAAAGGCTACACCGTCTTCAACGTGGAGCAGGTCGAAGGCTTACCGGCCCAGTTCTACGCCTTGCCGGAGCCTGCACCGGAGAGCGTGGTGCGGATTGAGCGTGCGGAGACGTATTTCTCCCAGACCGGGGCCGTGATCCGGCATGGAGGGGATCGGGCGAGCTACAATGTCGGCACCGACATCGTGCGCATGCCGCCGATCGAGGCTTTTCGCGATGCAGAGAGCTACTACGCCACCTTGGCGCATGAGATGACGCACTGGACGCGTCACCCCTCGCGGCTTGGGCGGGATTTCGGGCGTAAGAGCTGGGGCGATGAAGGCTATGCGATGGAGGAGCTTGTTGCCGAACTCGGTGCGGCCTTCCTTTGCGCCGATCTCGAATTGGCAGGACAGCCCCGGGACGAGCACGCCGCCTATATCGCGTCATGGCTCAAGGTTCTGAAAGACGACAACCGCGCGATCTTTGCCGCCGCCGCCCATGCGCAGCGGGCAGCAGATCTTTTGAGCACCATGCAAGACGCTCAAAGCGAACAAGCAGCGTGAGAGGGAGGATGTCATGAACCAGCACTCTCCCAAGGCCTCAGGACAACTGGGCTTCGATATGTTCCTCAATGAAGCGGAGGCGGCGAATGCCGCCCTCCGTCTCGCGCGGGAGACCGAGCACCTTCCCGGCGACTATGCAGACGCCATCCCGTTCTACCAAAGCCTCATCGAGCGCCATAACGCCGCCATGCTGGCCGATGACGAGGCAACCGTCATGCATCTGCGCAAAGAGGCCTGCAATCTGGCTCGCAAGCTGAATGGCGGGGAGCCCGGCATTCTCGCTGATGAGAACGCGCCGGGCTATGTGATTGCCCGGGAAACCGCTGCACCTGCGGGTAGTGTTCCCCTCTGGGGACAGACAGGCACCGTTGTCGTCGATGTTGAAGGCATGCAAGTACGGGTCGAGTTGGACGGCATGTTCGGCATTGGCAGCACCGCCATGTTCTGGCCGGGCTTTGCCACCCGCGCGGTGGATTTTGAAGCACCGTTTCTGAGTGATACCGGATATCGAAGCTTCCTTGGCGTTGCCGCCGATCCCATGCCCGGCATAACGCCGGAGGGTTTTGTTTCTGCGGTGATTGGCGCGTATGTGCGCCGCGAATTGGCGGGAAAGCTGAAGGAGATCGACCCACGGTACCGCAAGCATGGTTAGGCGAAAATTTGCGGCGTCCGGCCAATTGCCGGACGCCGTCTCTACCAATCTTCGGGATCGATATCCCGCGCAAAACGCATGGAGCGTATCAGCGCCTTACCGCGATAGAGCGCGTCTCCATAGAGATCGAGCATCTTGATCTTTCCGGCGCTGAGCCACTGTGTCAGCCCCAAGAGTGCATCAAACGGCATTGAGCCGAGATACTCGGTGTACGCCCCGCGGATGGTGAGAGAGCCAACAGCCAGAGGTGGCTTGGCGTACTCAACGCTATCCTCCAAGGCCTTCGCCTCGTCCCGGCTTGCGAGGATCGTCAGCGAGGCGCGGCGGTCCTGGGCCTTTTTAGGTGCAAGGAAGACGCCATGTAGCGTCACTCTGAGATGCTCGGAATAGCTTCCTCGCGAGAGGCGAAACGTGTTCAGCGAAAAGCTGTAGCTGGGCTCCCAATCCTCGATCCGGAAAATGTAGGATTCATGCGGCGTGATCTCTTTGCGCTTACGACGGGCCTTCGGCATCACTGAACCTCCTTGGCCGCAGGGATATCGAAACGGCGAACAGGATTTACGCTGCCATCGACTTTCGCCTTTTGGCCAGTGCCGGGAGCAAGGTGGGATTCTCTGTCTCAGTGTCGAGGGACAACCAGGCCATATGTGTGCCTGCACACCGTGTTGGCTCCTGTCTCGATTCGCACAGTCATTCCGATAGGGAGATCAAAACCCTAAAAAATCAAGGAATTGAGAATCTGTGGATAACTCGAAATCCTACAGATCTTGACCTTTATCCATGGGCAATAGGCATTCAAAAGCGCTAAAAACAAAATTCGAAATTTGTATATATTTTCTAATATGTTAAAATATCTTATATTTATTCAATCTATATCGAGTGAAAAGGAATTGAATGACTCGCATTTTTTTATTTTTTCTTATTCTGTCGATATTTATAAGCCAACAAGCCTTTGCGGATTGCTCAGATCCTCCCGGCAAGGAAGCCGAGATGGAGTTCTTCACTGATACGAATGAATACAAATTCTGTAATGGGGCCGAATGGGTCCTCGCTGGAGGTGGCGAGGGCGGTGGGGGTGGTGTTCAAACATTTAACGCAAGAGTTCTATTGGTCGGCGGTGGTGGAGCGGGGGGAAGTATCCGGTTGACGTACCACGCTTGATTTCCTACATAAGAGATACCGCAGCAAGGGGGCGGTTCTCATGTTCAAGCTCGATCTCACCAACCCGATCTATTCCAACGAAGACCTGGCGCGCGAGCACCTGGAAAGCGTCATGTGGCCCAACGGTCCCGTGTGCCCCCGGTGCGGCATCTCGGGTGATCGGATCACGAAGCTGCAGGGCAAGAGCACCCGCCCCGGTGTCCATAAGTGCAAGGACTGCCGCAAGCCGTTCACCGTCACTGTCGGCACCGTCATGGAACGGTCCAAGATACCTTTGACCAAGTGGCTGCTGGCGACCCAACTCAAGGCTGCCAGCAAGAAGGGCATCAGCGCCAAGCAGTTGGAGCGGATGCTGGACATCACGTACGAGTCCGCTTGGTTCTTGACCCACCGGCTCAACGAAGCCTGCGCGCCCACCAACCCCGGCCCCATCGGTGGCGAGAACAAGGTGGTCGAAGCGGAC
This sequence comes from Thalassobaculum sp. OXR-137, assembly GCF_034377285.1. Classification (NCBI taxonomy): domain Bacteria; kingdom Pseudomonadati; phylum Pseudomonadota; class Alphaproteobacteria; order Rhodospirillales; family Thalassobaculaceae; genus Thalassobaculum; species Thalassobaculum sp. OXR-137. Next base: position 4,022 of record NZ_CP139715.1, read on the forward strand.
GAGACGTACATTGGCGGCAAGGCTCGCAACAAAGCCTATGGCCCGCCGCCGAAGAAGATGGCCGTGTTCACGCTGGTTGAGCGCGACGGTGAAGCGCGTTCCTTCCATGTCGCTAACGTCACGTCCAAGGCTCTGCGCCCGCTGGTCGTTAAGACTGCCAGCCGCAAGAGCCACCTGATGACCGACGAAAGCGCTGTCTATCCGAAGATCGGCCGCGAATTCGCGGGTCACACTGCCGTCAATCACTCCGCCAACGAGTATGTCCGCAAGGGCGGCTTTGCCTACACCAACACCGCAGAAAGCTTCTTCGCTCTGCTCAAGCGCGGCGTGTACGGCACCTTCCACAGCATCAGCGAGGCTCACCTGCATCGCTATCTGGCAGAGTTCGATTTCCGGTACCGCTATCGCAAGGTGAGCGACACCGAGCGGACCGAAGCCCTCATCCGTGCAATGCGTGGCAAGCGCCTGCTGTTCCAACAGCCTCGTGAAGCCGGTCACGCCTAAGCAGAAAGCCAAGCGCTTTCTGCGCTGGCGGAAAAGCCTCGACTCGACTCACACGCCCAAAAAGCGAAAATGATGTGGGGCCCGACGGAATTCTGGCTGCTTTCCAGAACGCGCCGTCGCATCCCCCACACCCCTGTAGCAGCAGGGGAGTCGTGGATGGTGTTGCTAGCACTCCTACCCACGCAGCCGGTGCGGTCGAAACGGCGGTTAATCCGTTACGCGATGCGCTTTCCGTAAGCCTTTCATGGTCTGCGGGCGCCTGTAGGCCTGAGGGTTCTGAAAATGAACATTCAGGTGATTATCCAAGTGGACGTTGCGACCTGCCTTCGCTGGTTAGTGTTCGCTATCGTCCTTCTTGGATGACGGGGAGCGGGGCGTTTCGGCGTCCCGCTTCTTCTCCTCCCGGTCGCGCTTAGGGCGCGGCTTCGGGGGCATACGCATCAGATTCCCGAGAAGGTCGTCACGGCGCTTCTCGGCTTCATCCTGCGGGTAGTCGCTATCTGTCTCGCGGTCTTTCATGACGGAGCCCATTGTATGTCAATCAACCCTGGTTGGATATTGCGCTTCAATCGCGAGCAGTCCTTCACTGGGCCAGAATATCGATCCTACGCTCTCGCAATTGGCCAAGCTTCGATGGCGTGGAACTATCTCCATGAGGAGCTGGGCGTCATATTTACCATGCACGTGGTCAACGCGGGCTACGATGGTAGCGATATTTGGTATGCAACGAACTTTGATCGACCACGCCGCGCCCTGCTCAAGGCCGCTATCCAGTCAGCGCAAAAGGCAACGCACAATGCCGACATAGACACCCGTCGAGAGCGCTATCACGATGAAATTATGTGGGTCTTAGCAGAAGCAGAACGGCTCGAGGATCTTCGGAATACGATCTTTCATTCACCAATCCGATATTTTGACGAAGACGATGAACGATTTGGGCTGGGCCCCGGCATGTCAGCCGACACCAGCAAGGGGAACCCTAGAGCAAAGAGGCTCTTGAAGGGCGCATTAGGGTTGAGCCAGATCAGATGGTTCCGCGATTCCGCTACGATCCTAGGGCGCCACACCCACTCGACGTATTGGAGTTACTCTCTGATAGAGCAATCATTGCCGAGTAGACCGAAACTGCCAAATCGCGGGCACAAAAGTGGCCGCCCAAGTCGCAACCGCCGATCTCACGCAGAATGACATCTTCGCCCGCCTCGATCATCTCGGGCGTTACTTCAATCTCATCCTCGGTATGCGCTGGCCTGTCGGTCATCTTGATGCCATGTCGGGGTTTGGTACGTCAACCGGATACTTCCCGGAGCGGGCGCTCGTACAGGCGGCCTACAATATGGCGGTGGCGGTGGCGCCGGAGAATTCAAAGACATTTCCAGTGTTTCACTTGTCAAAGGCACAACATATCCCGTCATAGTTGGGACAGGAGGCACCACGGTCGGTGCAGGGCCTGGTAGCGCCTCTGCTGGAATCGCAACTTATTTTGCTGGAATAATGGTCAACGGTGGCGGAGCGACGGGATCCACCAACAATAGTGTTACTGTCGTAGGCGGTAATGGTGGCAGCGGCTCAGGCGGTACAGATAACGCTGAGAACTTTGCTGGAGCCTATGGTGGGAGTGTTATCAAATTAGCCGGTGGACTTGGAAATGACGGAGGCGCTGCGGCCGGTCCCGGGTTATGGCGTAGCGGTGGCGGTGGCGCAGGCGGGCCGGGACAAACCGGAACGGTTAACTATTATGCGGGTAATGGCGGAGCTGGCGCGACATCAAACATTACCGGAACCGTAGTCACATACGCGGGAGGTGGCGGTGGTGGTGGTCATGAAGGACATGGTGCGGGCGGCAGTGGCGGCGGCGGGGCAGGTGGCAGTCCTGGAAATGATGGCACGGACGGCCTAGGCGGCGGCGGCGGCGGCGGGGCTCAAAACAAAGATGGAGATGGCGGCGACGGCGTTGTAATCATCCGCTTTGCCACGTCGGAGGGTACGCCAACAATTACCGGCGGAGGAACATCAACAACAGTTGGCTCGGATACAATTGTAAAATTCACATCGAGCGGAACCATCAAATGGCCATGAGGTGGATCTCTTAGCCAGCGCTATTCACATCTCTCGCGTTGGCGCATGTATGTGATCTTCGTTCCTTGCTTCGGGTTGCGAGCGTCGCTCCATGAAGGCAGTTCGCCGCGCTGCCGCGCTATCCTCCTTCATTCTACGATATCGCTCGGCATCCTGATCCAATTCACGTTCGGTGGCCTCTGTGAAGGCATGCTGCGCTGACCGTTCGGCATCGAGCTTCTGCTGCTCAGCCTGTTGCTGTGCGACCAATCTGTCACGCTCTTCGGTGTCTCGAGCTTGTGCCTGTCGTGCGTCGTGCTGATTGCGCTCGGCAATGCGGCGATGTTCCCCGCGCAGCTTATCCCATAGACCTAGTAGACCCTTTCGAAAGCGGTCCTGCCGCTCCAGTTCTTCCTGTTCCGTTCTGAGCTTCTCAGCTTCGGCTTGTTCGGCAAGTTGCCGCCGTTGCTTTTCGTCCAACTCCTGCCGCTGGCGCTCGGCCTCGGCCCGCTCACGCTCTTCGCGCTCGCGGACCTGACGCTGAAATTCCTCCATCTTGGCCTGCATGGCACGGGCGATTTCGGCCTTGGCTTCATCGACGCTCGGCAGCGTATCGGTGTCGCCCAGTCGCTCCCGCACCTCCTTCGCCTTCTTCCCCGTCCATTTGGCGACGGCATAGACCTCTCCGTTATGATCGATCGCGACATGGCCGCGCCGATCACCCCGGGCCAGCCAGTAGCCCCGTTCTTTGAGGGCATGGGTGAAGGCCACCTTGGAATCCGAGATCGCCCATGCGTCTTGGAAGGCTACCTTGACCTCGCGCGGGTCCTCTCCGGCGCGTTTGGCTTGCTGCCACTCTTCGAGGGTGAAGTTGCGGGGATCGCGTTCGCCGGTCACTGCCAGGCCGCGCGGCATGGTCCAGCCGTGCTCCAGATACAGCTCCCGCGCTACGTCCTGTAGTTTAAGATGGGAATGCGAGAGCTGGACCGCCTTCATCTCCTCGGTGTCGATCCGGCTCCAGATCGCATGCGCATCACGACGCAGATTGCCATCGTCGCCGTGCTTCTCATGAAAGACGATGGCCCGCGGTTGCCCGGTAAGGCCGAGCCGATCCTCGACCTTACCGATGGCCTGCTCGAACACCTGGGTTTCAACCGTTGCATCCGGCGGAGGGTTGAGGCTCAGAGAGAATAGATATTGCTGGCAGCGCGTCGCCTTGCTGATGGCATAGGCTTCGTTGAATGCACCGTGCAGATCGTTGGCGACGAAACCACGAAGTTCATGGACCTCGACGCGCTCGTTCTCTTGCTTGAGAAGATGCTGTGCCAGGTTCCGGCCGTTGCCGCGCTGAGAGCCGACGAGGATCATGCTTCCTCCCCGGAATGGACGCCGAGCGCCCGGACGAGGGACTGCCGAATCTCGCGGATATCGGCGCAGGCGGCTTTGAGATTGACCTCAACCTCTTCGCTGACCCGCAAGCGGCCAGATTCCGCCAGAACGGCCATCATGCACAGGCTAGTCGCCAACTCGGACTTACCGAGCGCCCCCAGAATGCGGGCGAGCAATGCATAGTCGATTGGCGGTGTAGTCTGAGCCCGCTGCCGGGCGGAACCATCCTTAGTGAGCAACTTCGACCGTATGTAGCCGCCGAGCGGACGGTCTCCAGCTTCGCACTGGAGCGCCTTGCGTTCCTCATCGCTCAGCCGCAAGGAGAACGGCGCAGGGCGAACACGCCGTCGCTTGCGTTTCGGTGTTTCGCGAGCTGCTTGGTTAAATGTATCGGCTGATGAGTTGGTTCCGATGGAGGTCATGGCGTCGGACCCTCCACATCAGGCCTTGAAAACTCAGGGATTTGAACGTGTTTGAGCTGTTCTTCCCAGTTGGCCAGTTCCTTGAAGAGGGAGTTCAAGGTTTCTCCCTCTAGGGGCACCATTATTTCAATAACCTAGCGGTAACGGGCGGCTTCGGCCTTGGGACCATGGACCCAAGGCGAGACGGGCGCCTCGTAGAGTGCCGGATTGCGGGACGTCACGCCAATCGGCATGACGCCCAGCAGGGGCGGCCTCCGACCGATAGCGACCGTTGGATGTCACCGTTGGATGTCTACGAGCGCTTCGCCTCGAAGCGGTCATTTGCGGGGCCTCCACCAGATGGCGGATTCCATTCAAACATGGATGAATTTGCTGGGTTCGGGCCGCCGGCGCTGCCAATCGCTGTGCGCCTACCAGGAGTTCTGTCCCGAACACTCTCAAGTGTGTTCGGTGGGGAGGGACTAGCCGTCGCTCTCAACGCGCCACATTGTAAGTGTGGTTTCAAGGGACGAGGGCTGATCAGTTCGTAGTCCCTGAATATGAACAGACGAGGGATATATCTCATGCCCAAGGGGTCCGACCTGTTAGTCGCCGCGCTGGAGAACGAGGGCGTGGACCGTATCTTCGGCGTACCGGGCGAGGAGAACCTCGACGTCCTGGAGTCGCTGCGGACCTCGGGCATCGAACTTGTCCTGACCCGTCACGAGCAGGCGGCGGCCTTCATGGCCGCAACCCATGGACGGCTGACGGGCCGGCCCGGGGTCTGCCTTGCCACGCTCGGCCCGGGCGCGCTCAATCTCGCGACCGGTGCTGCCTATGCGCATCTCGGCGCAATGCCAATGATCCTCATCACCGGCCAGAAGCCGGTGATGAGCGCAAAGCAGGCCCGTTTCCAGATTGTCGACATCGTCGCCTCGATGAAGCCGCTCACCAAGATGACGCGGCAGATCGTCAACGCTGCCGCCATCCCCGCGACCGTGCGGGACGCCTTCAGAGTCGCGATAGAAGAGCGTCCGGGACCGGTGCATCTTGAACTGCCGGAGGATGTCGCGGCCGAGGATGTCGAGAACGTCTCGGTCATTCCGGTCCACCCGCTGGAACGCCCCATCGCCAATGCCGCCGCCCTCGACCGCGCGGCGGAGACGATCCTCGCCGCCAAGCGGCCCCTCGTGATGATCGGCGCGGCGGGGAACCGGCCGTCGCTGGTCGAGGCGCTGTCGACCTTCGTGAGGCGTATCCGCCTGCCCTTCTTCAACACGCAGATGGGCAAGGGCGCCGTCACCGGCGGCTCCAACGTCTATATGGGAACCGCGGCCCTCTCGGAAGGCGACTATGTCCACGAAGCCGTCGAGCGTGCCGACCTGATCGTCGCCATCGGCCATGACACCATCGAGAAGCCGCCCTTCCTGATGAAGAGCGCCGGCGGGCCGAAGGTCATCCATGTTGGGTACCAATCCGCCACGGTCGAACAGGTCTACCACCCGGATTTCGAGGTGATCGGCGATATCGGAGCGACTGTCGAAGGCCTTGGAGAGCGCCTGGAAGGCCGGCTGTCGCCCGACGATGGGATGCTCGAGCTGCGTCCGAAAATTCTCGCCCACATCAACGACCGTGCCGAGGAGGACCGCTTCCCCATCACGCCGCAGCGCATCGTCCATGACGTCCGCAAGGTCATGCCGGAAGACGGGATCGTCTGCCTCGACAACGGCATGTACAAGATCTGGTTCGCCCGGAACTACCGCACCCATGTCGCCAATACGCTGCTGCTCGACAATGCGCTCGCCACTATGGGCGCCGGCCTGCCTTCGGCGATGATGGCGGCGATGCTTCACCCCGACCGGCGCGTCATGGCGGTCTGCGGCGACGGCGGCTTCATGATGAACTCGCAGGAGATGGAAACAGCGGTGCGGCTGGGGCTCAACTTCGTCGTCGTGATTCTGAATGACAGCGCCTACGGCATGATCCGCTGGAAGCAGGCCGTCGACGGCTTCGAGGATTTTGGCATGAGCTTCGGCAACCCAGACTTCGTGCGCTACGCTGAGGCCTATGGGGCGAAAGGATCGCGCGTGACAGCGGTTGAAGACCTTGTCCCGATGCTCGAGGCCGCCTTTGCTGAAGGTGGCGTCCATCTTGTCGACGTGCCGATCGATTATTCGGAAAATACCCGCGTCCTGGTCGACGAGCTGCGGAACCGCACGCCCGACGTGGAATTTGCGTGACCCAGGAGACGGGGAAGTCACCACGCTGAAGATCGTGCAAGCCTTCGACCGCGCGCCGTTCGCGGAGGTCGACACCCATGATGCAGATTTGTTGGAGCGCAAGCTGCAGGCCGCTGAGCGCGTTTTCAGGGACCGCGGGAGCTGGCTGAAGCCTGACCTGCGCATCGCCATCTTTCGCGAGTTGGCGATGCTCGGAGCAGTCATCCAACTCCAATCCCGGTACCGCCTTTGGGCGATCCGGCCTCACGGGTTCGTTCCGACCCGTACCGGACACCGAAGGGCTATGAGCCGTTCGACCGAGACCGGACGTTGTTTCTATGCGCGCCGCATCGGTTCTGACACCTCCTATCCCCCATTTGCGCGTTGCTCCTGAAGGGGCTGCCTTGGCCTGTTGGAGCCGAGGATCCGAAGGCTCAGAAGCCAACTGTCATCAAACCGTCTCCGTGATGAAACCGTCCGGTTGCGGAACGGCGCTAGGAGTCTCTCCGGTCGGGCCGCCCGGTCCGGCCTGGGGGAGATCTTTCGAGGAAGCCAACCGTCATGACCATTTCCCGCCGTTCGCTGCTGAAAAGCACCGCGATCGCCGGTGTCGCGCTTGCCGCGCCCGCGATCCTCAAGGCCCAGGACGCCCTGGCGTCCTCCGGTACCGTCAACGTCTTCGCCTGGGGCGACTACATCCAGGCCAACATGATCGAGAAGTTCCAGAAGGACACGGGCATCACGATCAACCTGTCGACCTTCGGCTCCAACGACGAGGCCGAGCAGAAGCTGAAGGCCGCCGGCGGCAAGGGCTTCGACGTGATCTTCCCGTCGGTCACCAACGGCCCGAACTACTATCCCGACGGCCTGCTGCAGCCGCTCGACGAGTCCAAGGTCGAGATGGACAAGCTGATCCCCTCCATGGTCCGCGACAGCGTCTCGCTGGGCGCCACCTACCGCGGCGACCGCATGCTGCTGCCGTTCGACTGGGGCACCGAGGCGGTGACCTTCGACAGCACCGCCATGCCGCTGGAGGAAGTCTCCTACGGCTCGCTGTTCCAGGACGGTGCGAAGTCCGCCTTCCGCCAGAAGTCGGTCATCATGGGCGCTGGCCTGTATCTGGACGCCAAGGGCGAGATCAAGTCGAACCGCATGCTCGACGTCTACAAGTCCGAAGAGGACGCCCGCCGGGTGTGGGACGCCTGCGCCGCCTACATCATCGCCAACAAGGACAAGGTCGCCGCGTTCTGGAACAACGCGACCGAGGCGACCAACGCCTTCAAGCAGGCCGGTGCCACGATCGGCCAGACCTGGGACACCACCGGCCTCCTGCTGAACCGCGAGGACGCCAAGTGGAAGTACCGGATGCCGACCGAGGGCGGCATCACCTGGATGGACTCCATGGGCATGCCGTCGGGTGCGGCGAATGTCGAGCAGGGCTATGCCTTCATCAACGCCATGCTGGACCCGGAGATGGCCGGCCTGTTCTCCAAGAACACCGGCTACAACTCCGCCGTGGCCGGCGCGGCCGACCATGCGGGCGAGGAGTACAAGGCCCAGTTCAACGAGGTCTACAACGCCCAGAACCTCGCGAACCTGTGGTGGTGGCAGGCCGACACGCCGTGGTTCGCGCCGCTGCGCCAGGAATACGTCGACAAGATCACCAACGCCTGACCGCGTTGCCATCCTCGCCCGGGGCCGCCGCACGGCCCCGGGCTTCCTCTTTGTGACGCCGTCAATTGGGGCCAAAGCGATGCACGGGCAGGACGTCGCCCTCAAGGGCGTGAGCATGACCTATCCGAACGGTTTCACCGCCGTTCACGATACCGACCTGGACATCCACGCGGGCGAGTTCTTCTCGATCCTGGGACCGTCCGGCTGCGGCAAGACGACGATCCTGCGGATGATCTCCGGCTTCATCGACCCGACCCAAGGGCGGGTGGCGATCGGCGGCCAGGAGATGAACGGCATAGGCCCGAACCGGCGCCCCACGGCCCTGATCTTCCAGAACCTCGCTCTGTTCCCGCTGATGACAGTCTGGGAGAACGTCGCCTTCGGACTGGAGGCGCGCGGCGTCGGCAAGGCCGCCAGACGTAAGCGGGCCGAGGAACTGCTCGACCTGGTGGCCCTGACGGGCCAGGCCGACAAGAAGCCGACCGAACTCTCCGGCGGCCAGCGCCAGCGTGTCGCCGTGGCCCGCGCCCTGGCCGTCGAGCCGGCGGTGCTGCTCCTCGACGAGCCGCTGTCGGCCCTGGACCTGAAGCTGCGCCAGCACATGCGCGCCGAGCTCAAGGCGATCCAGCGCAAGACCGGCGTCACCTTCATCTACATCACCCACGACCAGGGCGAGGCCCTGACCATGTCCGACCGGGTCGCGGTGATGAATCTCGGCCGGATCGAACAGGTCGGCCCCGCCGCCGACATCTACAACGCCCCGGCCACCCCCTTCGTCGCCACCTTCGTCGGCGAGCAGAACGTGCTGCGCGGCCGGGTGGTCGGGCGCGACAACGGCTATGCCTGCCTGGACACGCCGCTGGGCCGGCTGTTCGGCGTCGACAGCCGGGGTCTGAGCGACGGCACCGAGGCCATGATCTTCGTGCGGCCGGAGCGGATGCGGATCGCCAACGGCACCGGCGGTCCGGCCAACCGGATCCAGGCGGAGGTCGAGCGCCGCGACCTGGAAGGGCCGTTCGTGAACCTGTTCGTGCGCGCCGGCGGCCACAGCCTGGCGCTGCACCTGACCAATTCCGGGACGGCCGGCCAGGAATTCACCGGCGCCCAGACGATCGGCTTCGACCACGGCGACGCGGTCGTGATGCCGGCGGGGGAACTGGCCCGTGAATGAACTGGTCCGCACCTATGGAAAGGGCCTGACGGCGCTGTTCGTCGGCCTGGTGGTCGCCTGGATCGTCGGTCTGATTCTGGTGCCGCAGATCCGCATGATCGAGCGTGCCTTCATTTACGAGGACCGGGGCGGCGAGACGGCGATGCTCGCCCTGGAGATCGACCGGCTCTACACTGAGAAATTCAAGCTGGAGCAGCGCCTGAAGGCGAGCGAAAGCGGCAGCGGCGGGTCCGGCTTCCCATCCCCTTCTCTGGCACCCTCGCTCACCCCGAGCCCCGTCCCGTCGCCATCCCTCGCCCCGTCGCCCAGCCTGACACCGTCTCCGGGCGGCGCCGGCGCGGGCGCACTCTCCCCCTCTGAAAGAGCCGAAGCGGAGGCCAAGGTCGCCGAGCTGGAGACGCAGATTTCTGCGCTTGAGGCCCAGGAGGATACCTCCTCCGGCGAGGCCGGGATGAAGGAGAGCTACTCGCTCGACAACTTCACCACCATGAGCGCGGTGCATGTCGAGATCTTCGCGATGACGCTGCTCTACGCGCTCTGCGTCACCGTGCTGTGCTTCCTGATCTGCTATCCGGTCGCCTATGCGGCGGCGACCATGCAGTCGGAGGAGAAGCTGACCCTGCTGATGGTCGGCCTTGTCATCCCCTACGCCATCAACGAGCTGCTGCGGATCTTCTCCTGGGTGATGATCCTGGAGAAGCAGGGCATTCTCAACTGGCTGTTCGACGCGCTCGGCATCATCAACATGGACGCCGGCGAGGGTTTCCGCTTCGTCGCCTCGAACGGCGCGGTCTTCACGGTGATGATCTATGCCTATGTCCTGTTCATGGTGTTCCCGATCTACAACACCATCGACACCCTGGACAGGAACCAGATCGAGGCGGCCCGCGACCTGGGCGCCTCGGTCTGGAAGATCCATACCCGCGTGGTCATCCCGCACGCCAAGCCCGGCATCGCCGTCGGTTCGATCATGACCTTCATGCTTTCGGCCGGCTCGATCGCCGCCCCGGAGATCGTCGGCCGCGGGCTGCATCCGGACTGGTTCAGCCAGCTCATCTACCGGCGGTTCTTCGAGGCGGACAGCTGGAACCAGGGCTCGGCCTATTCGGTCGCCCTGCTGGTCGCGTGCGTCGCCTTCATCCTCGTCAACATGGCGATCTTCAAGGTCGGCATCCGGGACATCGCGAAATGACGGCGGCTACGGACAACACGACGATTGTGGCTCCCCGCCTCGCCGCGAAGCGGGAGACCGACTGGGCAAGCGCGGTGATGACCGGCTATCTAGTGCTGTTCTTCGCCTATATGTTCCTGCCGCTGCTGTTCATGGTGGCGGCCGCCTTCAACGCGGCCCCCACGCCATCGGTCACCGACTGGCAGGGCTTTACCCTGCGCTGGTTCCTCGAGCTGCCGGGGGATGCCCGCTTCGTGCAGGGGCTGCTGAACTCACTGGCCATCGCGCTGGGGGTGATCGTCTTCGCCATTCCGCTCGGCCTGTCCGGGGCCTTCATCCTCACCCGGCTGCAGGCGCGCGGCACCACGCTGCTCTACACCCTGCTGGTCTCGCCGATCCTGATGCCGGGGATCGTGCTCGGCGTGACGACGATGATCTTCTGGCGCGACTATTTCGGCGTCCAGGCCGGGCTGTTCACCGCCATGGTGGCGCAGACCACCTTCATCGCCTCATACTGCATGCTGCTGTTCATGGCCCGCCTGCAGCGCCAGGACCGCGTGCTGGAGGAGGCCGCTCTGGATCTGGGAGCCTCGCCGGTGATGGTCTTCCGCCGGATCACCCTGCCGTTCCTGATGCCGACCATCGCCACGGCCTGCGTGATCGCGTTCCTGCAGTCGATCGAGAACTACAACACCACCTTCTTCGCCATCGGCGGCGACTGGACCCTGGTGACCGAGATCGGCGCGCGGATGCGCTTCGGCCTGTCGCCGATGATCAACGCCATCGGCGTGATCTTCGTTGCCATCACCATCGTCGCCGCCATGACCCATGTGCTGCTGAAGCGGCGGGCGCGCTGAATGCGGGTCGTCCTGCGCTGCCTGCCCGGATATGCCGACTATCTGCCGCAGCCGGTCCTGGCGCGGGCCGCTCTGCCGGACTGGCTGCGCAGGATGCCGGCGGAGGCGGCCGCCCCGCTGCTCGCCGATGCGCCGGTGCGCACGGTCAAGCAATGCCCGCCCTTCGTCGATGCCATGCAGGGCGGCATCCTGTTCCCGCTCGCCGCGGATGTGACGGTGTCCGACGGCGCGCTATCCTGGAACTGGAACCTCCCGCCCCATGCGCGGGCGCGGCCGAGCCGGGCACCAGTGGGGGTGCACCTGCCGGAGCAGGCCGCCGGGTTTCCCGGGCTGGAGCATCCCGGCCAGTTCATCGTGAAATTCACCAATTTCTGGACCGTCGAGCTGCCCGAGGGCTGGTCGATGCTGTTCGTGCACCCGGTCAACCGGCTCGATCTCCCGTTCCGCACGATCTCCGGTCTGGTCGACTGCGACGCCTGGCGCGACGGGGTGGTGCATTTCCCGGCGATCTGGAGCAACCCAGGCTTCCAGGGCACCCTGCCGGCCGGGACTCCGGTCGCCCAGGGATTTCCGATGCCGCGCGACGAGCTTGAGTTGGAGGTCGGCGAGATGTCGGAGGACAGGCTCGCCGATCATCTCGGCGTACAGGACACACTTCAGGCCGAGCCGGGCCTCTACCGCAAGCGTTACCGCGGCGGCCCGAAGAGCTGAGCCGGGTCCAGACTGACTCGCCCCGCGGCACCCTGGGTCATCAGCTTCAACCGGGCGGCGTCCACATCCGGCCCGTGGCCGCCAAGAGCCGCGAGAATGCGCCGGCATCCCTCGATATCGCCGCAGTCCCGCGCCGCCTCCGCCCTGGCGAGCCGGACGCCCGGATCGCTGCTCGCGACACGATCCAGCGTCTCGCGCGCCGCCTGGGCCTGGCCAAGCCGGAGCTGCAGACGGCCGAGATTGAGCAATGCGTCGGCATCGTCCGGCATCAGGGCCAGATAGGCGGAAAACCCCTCAGCCGCCGCTTCCAGCGCACCCAGATCCAGCAGCGCCGCCGCCCGCTCGAACCGGGCATTGGCGTGCTCCGGCTCGACCTCCAGCGCGGCTTCCAGATCCACCAGCGCGTCGGCCGTCCTGCCGAGGCGCTTGCGCACCAGGCCGCGGTTGTAGAGCAGGCTGGCCGCGCGTGGGGAAACGTCCAGCAGCGTGGTCAGCGCCGTCTCCGCCGAGGGCCAGTCGCCGCCAGTAAGGGCGGTCTGGGCGCGTCTCTGGAGGGTGGCGAGCGTCTTCGCGTCCATCGGAATAGGTCGCTCCTCAGCGGATGCCCGCGCGCATGAAGCTCTGCACGAACTGGCGTTGGAACAGCAGGAAGGCGATCAGCAGCGGGCCCGAGGTCATCAGGGTGGCGGCGTTGATGATCGACCAGTCGATGCCCTGGTCCACCGAGGCGAAGACCGACAGCCCGACCGTGACCGGCCTTGTTTCGACCGAATTGGTGACGATCAGGGGCCAAAGGAAGTTGTTCCAGTGATGGCTGACCGAGACCAGGCCGTAGGCGAGATAGGTCGGCTTGGCCAATGGCACATAGACCCGCCACAGCACGGTCAGCGGACCGGCCCCTTCCACGCGGGCGGCCTCGTCCAGCTCCTTCGGCACCGACTTGAAGGTCTGGCGCAGCAGGAAGATACCGAACCCGGACGCGATATAGGGCAGGCCGATCGCGGCGATCGTGTCGACCAGCCCCAGCTTCCGCATGGTGGCGTAGTTCTCGACGATCAGAATGTCCGGCATCACCAGAAGCTGCAGCAGCACCAGGGTCAGCAGCACGCCGCTGCTCGGGAAGGTGAAGCGGGCGAAGGCATAGGCCGCCAGGGTGCACAGCACGAACTGGCCGATCAGGATGAAGGTCACCAGCAGGAAGCTGTTCAGGAAATAGCGCGCGAACGGCGCGGCATTCCAGGCGTTGACGAAATTCTCCACGGTGACCGGCGCGAACAGCGCGAACCGTGTGGCGAATTCGCCCGGATGCACCGCCGTCCACACGGCATAGACCAGCGGCAGGAACCAGATCAGCGCCAGCACCCAGGCGCCGGTGGTGTTGAGCCAGCGGTCGAGGGCGGTCTGGGTCATCGGTAGTGCACCCGCTTGTCGAGAAGGAAGAACTGACCGAGCGCCAGGGCCGAGAGCAGCACGAGCAGCACCACCGTCAGCGTGGACGCGTAGGCGGTGTCCCAGAACTTGAAGGCGGTCTCGTAGATGTAGAACAGCAGCAGCGAGCTGGCGTTATCCGGCCCGCCCTCGGTCATGACGAAGACGTGGTCGACCATGCGGAACGAGTTGATCACCGCGTTGACCGACACGAAGAGCGTGGTCGGCATCAGCAGCGGGAAGGTGATCCGGCGGAAGAAGGTCCAGCGGCTGGCCCCCTCGATGGCGGCGGCCTCGCGGAGCTGCGGCGGGATCGCCTGCAGGGCGGCCAGGTAGAAGATCATGAAGAAGCCGGCCTCCTTCCAGATCGCCACCACCATGACCGAGCCGAGCGCCAGATCCGGATTACCGAGCCAGTTGACCTCCGGCAGGCCGAAGGCGCCGCGGATCTGGTCGATCAGGCCGAAGCCGGGCGTGTAGAAGAACATCCAGATATTGGCCACCGCGATCAGCGGCAGCACGGTCGGGGCGAAATAGGCCAGCCGCACGAAGCTGCGACCGGACAGCTTGCCGTCGACCCAGATCGCCATCAGCAGGGCGAGGCCGACGGAAACGGGGATTGTGACGGCCGCGTACCACAGGCTGTTGGACAGCACCTGCCAGAAGGTGTCGTCGGCCAGCAGGGTCTCGTAGTTCCGCAGGCCGACGAACCGGGCCGCGCGCTGGCCCCGGGGTGTGGAGAAGAAGCTGTCCCATATCGTGCTGAGCGCCGGCAGATGGGTGAAAGCGAACAGCAGCACCAGCGCGGGCGTCAGCAGCAGCCAGCCGTGGATCCACTCGCGCCGCAGGGTGAAGGTGGGGCGGGTCATGGAAGTCTTTCTCCGCAGCCCGCCCCGTCATCCTGAAGCAAGTCAGGATCCGCGCTCCGGTAGTACCGAGGGTCCGTGCGGTGATCCTGACTTGCTTCAGGATGACGGTGAGGGATGTGCAGGTTCACGACGTCATATCCTCTACGCCGAAGCGGCCCCCGGAGCGGGTCCGGGGGCCGTCGGGCTGGTCGGCTTAGCGGTAGTCGGCCAGGATGCGGTCGGCTTCGGCCTGGGCCTCTTCCAGGGCGGCGGCCGGCGCCTTCTGGTCGGTGATGGCCGCCTCCAGCGCGTCGTTCAGGATCGTGGTGATTCGCTGGTTCTGGTAGGTCGACAGCTCGGCCACGGCGTATTCGAGCTGGTCACGGGCAACGAGAGCCTGCGGGAAGTCGGCCACATACTGCTTCATGGCCGGGGTCTCCCAGGCATCCGGGCGCGGCGCGACATAGCCGGTCGCGATCGTCCACTTGGCGGCCTGTTCCGGGGCCGTGATCCACTTGATGAACTCGAAGGACGCGGCCTTCTGCTCATCAGTGGAGTCCTTGAAGATGTAGAAGTTGCCGCCGCCGGTCGGGGCACCCGGGCGCTTGTTCGCCGGCAGCATGCCGACGCCGAAGTCGAACGGCGCGTTGTCGCGGACGTTGGTCAGGTTGCCGGTGGTGGTCCACATCATCGCGGCCTGGCCCTCGAAGAAGGCCTTCGGGGTGGCGCCCCACTCGATGATGCCCGGTTGCATGACCCCGTGCTTGGCCGACAGGTCGACCAGGTACTGCAGGGCTTCCACCACCTTCGGATCGTCGAAGTTGGTCTTGTTGCCGGCGTCGTTGGCGAGGATCACGTCGTTCTGGGTGGTGAGGCCCTGGAACAGCCAGTACGGGAAGCCGGAGCTCGGGATCCGCACGCCCCACTGGGTGACGTTGCCGTTGGCGTCGCGCTTGGTCAGCTTCTTGCCGAACTCGATCTGCTCTTCCCAGGTCTTCGGCGGCGTATTCGGATCGAGGCCGGCGGCCTTGAACGCCTCCTTGTTCCAGTACAGCACCGGGGTGGAGCGCTGGAACGGGATGCCGTAGGTCTTTCCGCCGGTCATGGAGTTGTCCATGAAGGCCGGGTAGAACGAGGTCAGCCAGGCCTTGTCAGCGTCGTTCTTGACCAGCCCATCGAACGGGATGATCGCGTCTTCCTCGATCAGGGTGAACATGTCGACCGACAGGATCACCGAGAGCTGCGGCGGGGTGCCGCCGCGCACGGCGGTCAGGGTCTTGGTGATCGTGTCCTGGTAGCTGCCGGCATAGACCGCGTCGATCTTCACGTCCGGATGGGCCGCGACATACTCGTCGGTCAGCGCCTGGATGGTATCGGCCGCCTTGCCGCCGACGGCGACGGGGAAGAAGAACTGCAGGTCGACCGCCAGCGCGGCGGTCGCCGTCGACGCCAGGAGTGCGGCCGCACCCAGGGTCGTCGTCAGGGTTTTCATCAGGGTCATGTCTCTCCACTCCTCGATACGGGTGTCTGGTCGTGTTCGGGGCCTTGGCCGATCCGGCACGGCCCTCTTGGGGTCACTGCCCAGCGGGCCGGGACGTGACGGTTCGATCTGGGAAACCGGGCGCAGCCGCAATCCGAACTCCGGTCGCGGCGTCGAACAGGTGCTGGCTGTCAGCCGCCCAGACGAGGTTCACCGTCTGTCCGGCCGAGACCGGATGACGGGTGGCCGCGCGGGCGACGAGCGCCTGGCCGGCGATGCGACAGTCGACCAGCAGGTCGGCGCCGAGATATTCGACCTGCTCCACGATGGCGGGCACGCCGCCTGCGTCGGCCAGGGCGATGTCCTCCGGCCGCACGCCGAGCTGCATCGCGCCCGGGAGATCGTCGGAGGCGGGCGCGACCACCGTGCCGCCGCCGGCGATCGTCCAGCCGCGCTCGGAGGGGGCGAGGTCGAGGATGTTCATGGGCGGGGTGCCGATGAAGCGGGCGACGAAGGTGCTGGCCGGCCGATCGTAGAGGGTCCGAGGGTCGGCGTTCTGCTCGATCCGGCCGCCGTTCATCACGATGATCCGGTCGGCCATGGCAATGGCCTCCACCTGGTCGTGGGTGACGTAGACCATGGTGATGCCGAGCTTGCGCTGCAGCGCCTTCAGCTCGACCCGCATCTCGTGGCGCAGCTTGGCATCCAGGTTGGAGAGCGGCTCGTCCATCAGGCAGATCGGCTTCTCGGCGATGATCGCCCGGCCCAGCGCCACCCGCTGCTGCTGGCCGCCGGAAATCTGGCTCGGCCGCCGATCCAGCAGATGCGTCAGGCCCAGCAACCCGGCGACCCGCGCCAGCCGTTCGGCCCGTTCGGCGGCAGGCACCCGGCGGACCTTCAGGCCGAACAGGATGTTCTCGGCCACGCTCAGATGCGGGAACAGGGCGTAGGACTGGAACACCATGGAGATCTGGCGGTCGTTCGGCGGCCGCCGCGTGACGTCGGCGCCGTCGATCAGCACCGCGCCGTCGCTCGCTTCCTCCAGCCCGGCGATCAGCCGCAGGGTGGTGGACTTGCCGCAGCCGGACGGGCCGAGCAGGACGGTGAACGCGCCGGACGGAGCGGTAAAATTGATGCCGTCGACGGCGGTGGTGTCGCCCCAGGCCTTGCGCAGATCGCGCGCTTCGATGGCGACACTCATGAGCCCGCTCCCGCGCCGCACAGCACAAGATCATGGCCCGCCGCCTCGATCAGGGTGCGGATGCCCGCCGGCGGGGCCCGGTCGCAGAAAACGACATCGGCCTCGCTGATCCAGCCGCCGCGCACATGCGCCGCCCGGTCGAACTTGCTGGCATCCAGCACCAGGTAGGAGCGCCGGGCGTTGCGCCGGATGGTCTCGCGCACCTGGACCTCGTGCTGGGTGAAGTCCAGGAGTTCGCCATTGGCATCGACTCCGCCGACGCCGTAGAGCCCGATATCGACCTTGAAGCGCTCGAAGAACGCCTCGGCGTCGGCGCCGAGAATGTCGCGGGAACCGGGACGCACGCTGCCGCCCGGCACGTGCACCTCGACATCGGGCAGGGCGCAGGCGTTGACGGCGGCGACCAGATTGTTGGTGACGATGGTCAGTCCCCGGCGGCTGGCCAGGTGCCGCACGGTCAGGGCCGGCGTCGTACCGATGCTGATGGCGACGCTGGCACCGTGCGGAATGTGGGATTCGACGACGCGGGCGATCTGCTCCTTGGCCGCGAAGTTGAGGGTCTGGCGCTCCTCGAAGCCGATATTCTCGCTCGGCACCGGCAGTTCGACGCCGCCGTGGCGTCGGCGCAGCACGCCCACATCGCTCAGCTCATTGATGTCGCGGCGGATGGTCTGGGTGGTCACGCCGAAATGCAGCGCGAGGTCGGTGACCGACTGAAAGCCGTTCTGCCGTACCCGTTCGGCGATCTCCGCCTGGCGTTCCGATGTCACGTGCGTCGTCACCCGTCGTCCCCGAAAAATCGATCAGGGGCCTGAGGTATCCACGCGCCATGACAGTCACATCATGTTTGTGTGACGTTCAAGTGAACCTTCATTCGAACATGCCCTGCGCGCCCTCTACAGCGCCGATACGCGGAAGCAGCGGGGCACGCGTACTGGGCGATGTGCTGGCGCGACGCGGCTGAAATTTGACACCCGCACAGCGCACCGACCGCCCGATAGTATTGAAAAGTCAGCTCGACCGCATTGGCGCCGCCCATTCGGTAAGATTGTTTCGATTAATTGGCGCTATTTCGAATAAACGTTGCGGGTAGGAAAGGCCATCGGCCCGCAACATTCCGGCGAGACGGCAGATTCGGCGCAGCTATCATACTTCTCAACCTGCACCTTGACTCATAATTGCTGGGACAGTGGCGCCAGGGACCACCACCGACATTTTCAACAGTATCCACCCAAAGCGGTCTTTCGATGTCACTGCTACGTCCCACCTGAGTTGTCACTCAAGCTCGTCGGAAGCACTCCAAACCGAACCCGCACACAAAACTCGGAACGGGGATTTTGCGGGCAACTGGTCCGTGTATTTGACGACCACGAGCGCTCAGTTCACTTGGTCTGCCGGCTCATTCCGACTAATGGAGGCGCCTACCGGATCCAACGCGCGGATTGCCCTGCGAACCTCACTCAGTGAGCATTGCGATCGACCATCCGTGTTCGAGCGAGTCATCCTCTCAAGCGCGCCAACGTCCGACTCGAGCGATTTCAGCATACAAAGCTTCTCCTCTACGGTCAGCTTGTCGCTGTGCTCAATGTCAGCGGGGTCTGAAAAATATTCCGACGGACTCTGCATCAATGCCGCGAGATTCGTAGTGCCTCTATCAGCCATCTTCTTGCTTTCGGACATTCCTACCTTGAATTGCAACTGAGCCTTTCACTAGGACGCCCCGACCTATGCATGACGGTGTTTGGGGCGTTCCATGGAGCAGCCTGCCCACCCAGCTCTTCTGTCCTGAGTAACAGTGGCGGCCGAATATGGTTCCTGGGCGTGGAACCGCCTTTCGGATCAGCCGTTCCCCACAGGAGAAGCCAGGAGGAAAAAATGCTACGGACCAGAACATTGATGGCCGGAATGCTTTCAATCCCGGTCAATGCCGTCTTGTTTGGAACTGGCGCCGTCGTAGTACTGTCGATCCCGCAGTTCCAACCCTATCTCGAATACATTCTGCCAGCCGTGATCGGGATGGCCTTTGCCCTGACTTGGCCCGTTGCGTGGAAGCTCGCGCCGCGGCTACGGGTGCGCAACGACTTTTATCCCAACCTTTTTCGCAAGACCTGAGTCAGCGGGGTCGGGTTATGTTTTCGCGGCCCGCTTCGCCGGCCCCGGGACGAACCGCCCGTTGTTCGCCCTTAGCCCGCGGATCAGTTCCTCCAGATAGGGTAAGACCTCGAACAGGATGTTCGCGGCGAGCAGGAACCAAAGATAGGTCGCAGGCAGTTGTTCCGACTTCCACATCAGATCGAAACCGGCCTCTTCCGAACCGGCTCCGAACAACGCGAGGAATTGGTCCCAATGCCGCGAGATCACGGTTAGGAGAGCCAGCAGCGGGATTACCTCCAGGAAGCTGTGAATATGCTGCTCGGTCGGGGTGATCTCGCGAGCGGTGCTGGCATAGCGGACGTCCCACAAGGCAGTGACCTCGTGGGCGATGAACGCGGCAATCATGAAGGCGATGATCAACGCGTTGATTTCCAGGAACAACGCGGCCAGGAACGGCAGCCCGACCTCCACGAAGAGCAGAAGATGGATCAGCGATTCCTTCGGGCCGGTCGTGGTCGCGATATGGGAGGCTCGGTGGCAGACCCAGTCAGCAAAGCCGGCGGCGAGCCAAAGCGGGATCACGCCGTAGATCAGGATCAAGACCGCGGGATCGGACGGCAAGGTCGGTCTCCGTTCGGTGATGGCAGCGCTTCAACAACGCAACGGGCAGAACGGCTCTCGGTTGCAGAGCGTTGGTCGCGCTCTTCGGATTCCCTGGGAACCAAAATCCGCCGGATCTGTTTTCCAGTGAGAAAGACCGGGAGACAGGATGATGCACATGCTGCGCAGATCCTTTCTTCTCGGCGTCTCGAGCCTGGCCCCCGCCGCCAGGCTGCCCTTCCACTGGACGCTCAGCGAGGCCGAGGTGGCCGCCATTCTTACCTACGTGCGGAACGCCTTCGGCAATTCCGCGAGCGCAGTGACCGAAGAGGCCGTCGCGGACCTCCGCGGCGTCCACTGAGAGACCTTGCCAGATTGAGGAGCTGATGACGGAGACAGGACGTGCAGAGGACTGGTGGAAGGGTGCGATCATCTATCAGATCTATCCCCGCAGCTTCCTGGACACGACGCGGAACGGGATCGGCGACCTGCGGGGCATCACCCGGAAGCTCGACTATGTCGCCTCGCTTGGCGTCGACGCGATCTGGATCTCGCCCTTCGTGAAGTCCCCGATGTTCGACTACGGGTACGACGTTTCGGATTACTTGGCTGTCGATCCGCTGTTCGGCGACCTGGAGGATTTCCGCGACCTGCTGAACGAGGCCCATGCCCGAGGGCTGCGGGTGATCATGGACCAGGTGCTGTCGCACACGTCGAGCCAGCATCCCTGGTTCCTGGAGAGCCGCGAGTCCGCGGATAATCCGAAGGCCGACTGGTACGTCTGGGCCGATAGTCGGGCGGACGGCACCCCGCCGAACAACTGGCTCTCGGTCTTCGGCGGATCGTCCTGGCAATGGGAGCCCCGGCGCGGGCAGTACTATCTGCACAACTTCCTGCGCGAACAGCCGGACCTCAACTTTCACACTCCCGAGGTCCAGGAGGCGATGCTGGCGGTATGCCGCTTCTGGCTGGATCTCGGCGTCGACGGTTTCCGGCTGGATGTCTGCACCTTCTACGCCCACGACCGGGAACTGCGCGACAACCCGCCCAATCCGGAGGTACCAGAGGGGGAGGCCTTCGAGTTCAATCCCTATTCCAAGCAGCTCCATATCCACGACATCGTGCGCCCCGAGACGGTGACGTTCCTGGAGCGACTGCGGGTCCTCTGTGACAGCTACGGCGATCGCGCCCTGCTCGGCGAATTGAACCAGAGCGATGCGGTGAACACCCACCGCGAGTACACCGCCGTGAAGCGCCTGCAACTCGCCTACGGGTATTGGCTGCTGGGCGCCCACACCATCACGCCGTCCATGCTGCGCGCCGTGGCCGAGGATCTGGGCTATGCCGACGACAGCGGCTGGCCCTGCTGGGCGCTCGACAACCACGACTTTTCGCGCGCCATAACCCGGCTGGGAGCGACCGCCTGTCCGGAGGCGGTCACAATGTTGCTGGCCGCCCTGTTCTCCATGCGCGGCGCCTGCTGCCTGTACCAGGGCAGCGAGCTCGGGCTGCCGCAGGCCGAGGTCCCGTTCGACCGGATCACCGACCCGTACGGCCGGGAGTTCTGGCCGGCCTACAAGGGCCGCGACGGCGCCCGCACCCCCATGCCCTGGCAGGAGAGCGCGCCCTTCGGCGGATTCTCGGAGGTCGAGCCCTGGCTGCCGGTGGTGCCGTCGCACCTGGAACGCGCCGTCGATAGCCAGGACGCCCTGCCGGGCTCGACGCTCAACCGGATCCGCAGGTTCCTGAACTGGCGCCGCGGCGAGCCGGCCCTGAAGGAAGGCGGGATGGAATTCGTCAAGGCCGACGACCGGGTGCTCGTGTTCCGCCGAACTATGGCTGACGAGGCCGTCACCTGCGCCTTCAACTTCACCGATGCCGAACTCGCCCTGCGGCTGCCCGAGATCGAAGTCGGCGACCCCTTGGAGGGACATGGGTTCGGCGGCGTTCGCCGGAACGACGAGATACACCTGCCCGCCTGGGGCGCCTTCTTCGCCAAGGCCGCCTGAGCCTGCAGTACTGGAAACGTTGAGAGGGGAGTGATGAAGCTTCAGGAGGTCTCCGCCGTAGAATCGAGCGATGACGACCGGCACTGGTGGCGCGGTGCCATCATCTACGAGGTCTATGTCCGCAGCTTCCGGGATAGCAACGGCGACGGAATCGGCGATCTAGCCGGCGTTCTGGAGAAGATCGATCACATCGCGTCGCTGGGAGTCGATGCCGTCTGGCTCTCACCCTTCTACAAGTCGCCGCAGAAGGACTATGGCTACGACATCTCGGATTTCCGACTGGTCGACCCGAGCGCCGGCACCATGGAGGACTTCCTGCGCCTGCGCGACGCGGTGCACGAGCGCGGCATGCGTCTGCTGCTGGATTTCGTGCCCTGCCACACCTCCGACCAGCACCCCTGGTTCGAGGAAAGCCGGTCGAGCCGGGACAATCCCAAGGCCGACTGGTACGTCTGGGCCGACCAGAAGGCGGATGGCTGCCCGCCCAACAACTGGCTGTCCTCCTTCGGCGGAACCGCCTGGACCTGGGAGCCCCGGCGCTCGCAATACTACTACCACCCGTTCCTGACCGAGCAACCGGCCCTGAACCTCCACAACGAGGAGGTCCTCGATCACATCATCCAGGAAATGGAGTACTGGTGCTCGCAGGGAGTGGACGGCTTCCGGATCGATGCGGTCCAGTGCCTGTCCTGGGACCGGGATCTACGCGACAACCCGCCGGTCGGACGCGAGGGTACGCACGTGATGTTCGGCGGGGGCCCGACCAATCCCTTCGCCCGGCAGCACCACCTTTTCGACCGCAACGCCGAGGGCACCGAGGAGATCCTCGGACGGTTCCGTCAGTTCGCGGATGAGAGCGGCTGCATTCTCATCGGCGAGCTGGCGGATATCGACACCCCTCTGACCGCGCCGGACTTCACGGCCCGGGGACGCCGACTGCATGCGGTCTACGATTTCAATCTGATCAACTGTCGCTCCGACGTGGAAACCCTGACCGACCAGCTGCGCCGACGAGAGGAGCTGATGGGGTCGAGCTGGGTCTACAACGTGTTCACCAATCACGACTCCACCCGGGCGGTAAGCAACCTCACCCATTTCGCCGTTGACGACTATCCGCTGCAGGCCGCCAAGCTTCTTCTGTTCATGCAGCTCACCCTGAAGGGCGGCTGCATCCTCTACCAAGGCGAGGAGCTCGGCCTGCCCCACCCTGAATTGGAATACGAGGACATCGTCGATCCCTGGGCCAAGGCGTTCTGGCCGACCTTCGACGGACGTGACGGCGCCCGGACTCCGATCCCGTGGGAGGGCGATGCACCGCAGGCCGGTTTCTCCGACGGCAAACCCTGGCTCAAGATTCCCGAAGAGCATCTGCCTTTCGCGGTGGACCGGCAGGAGGAGGAGCCCGACTCCGTCCTGAACTTCCTGCGGCAGCTGATCGCGTGGCGCCGGGACCAGCCGGCGCTGCGCTTCGGCGACGAGCAGATCTCCCGCTGGGAGCGGGCTCCGATCATCACCTGGCGACGGCGACATGCCGGCAGCGAGCTACGCGCGGTCGCCAATTTCGCCACCGATCAGGCTTTTCTCCCATTGGAGCAACACTGGCGGCCGATGCGCGTGCCAGGCGGCGTCTCGCGCCGACAGGAGCACGGCCTATCATTGGGGCCCCTAGGGTTTGCAGTTGTCACGAGGAACGGTCAGACAGGATCCAAGCCGCCTGCCTCCACCAAGACTTAGCGGGGGAACCTTGAGGGGGCGACGGGCATGCTTCCTACTATCGGGAACCGCCAAAGCCATTCTTAGGAGTTGGATCGGTTCTGACGCTTCAACTTCGGATCGCTGGAGCTCCGATGAAAGTACGGAAATCCTGATCGTGGATCCCGATATGATCCTGACGATTCCGCCGAGATGATGGCTTACGGTGATGTCGGCGTCCGAAGCGTCCTCAGTCGAGGCTGCTCCGGGCTGCCCAGTTCCGCAGACCGTCCAGGAATCCGGCGGTGTTTGTCTCCCGATCCACATGCAGCCCCGAGAGCTCCTTCATGAAACCGCGATACCGCTCGAACCGGCTGGGGTCGTGCGCCAAACTCTCGGCTATCCAGACCATTGTATGCGGAATGCTGCTCTCGGTCCGCTCAGCGGAGTAGTAGACCGCGAGTGGAAAGGCCTTCAGCTGAAAGCAGAGGTTGGCAAGCTGCGGCAGAATCACGTCGTCATTGGCCCCGCGGTTCAGATCGTAGGATCGCACGAGCGCGGCAAAGCCTCGGCCCTTCACCACCGTCTGTGTCACATTCAGGACGAACGTGACGGAGAGGGTCAGTACAACCATCCCATTGACCGCTGCGACCATCGCGACGTTATCCCAAAATGTGTTCGAGGCCTGAGCGTTCGATGCTCCCACCGTCGACAGGGCGCTCCCCACAAAGGCGAGTGTCTGCGCCCAGTCCGCCGGCGCATCCGTCTCCGAGACGACCACCGCGGGCGTGCCGCTGCGGAAGACCAGCAGCCATCCGGCACAGGTCATCGCTATCCAAAAGAGGGCGGTTACGCTCATGACCACGGGTCCGACGGCCCGTCGAGCTACCGTGGCCGGGGCCCATCCCTTGGACCCGGCCACAGCAAGCCAGGCCAGCCTACTGACCCGTCGACTGAGAGGCCCCGCTCCGCTGCCGCCGATCGTAGTGTATGCAAAGTCGACGAGGGTAAGGATCAGAATGACCACGCCAGACACAGCCAATATGACGTCGCCTATCTCGGGCATCAATTCGGGCCCTGTCGATGGTGATTTCTCATGTCTGGCTGTCCGTTGCTAGCAGAGAGCCCGCCATCCACGGGAAGGGCCACACCGTTGATGTAGGAAGCTTCCGGTCCAGCGAGCCAAAGGACCGCCGCGGCGACCTCTTCCGGTTCCCCAATTCGCCGCAGCGGTATCGAGCCGGTGACCCGTTCGTAGAGTTCCGCATCTCTCTCCACCGGTTCCGCGTTCGGCGATTTGATTAGTGTCGGGCAAACAGAGTTCACCCGGACCCCGTGAGGGCCGAGTTCCAGCGCGAGAGAATTTGTCAGCTGCAACGCCGCGCCTTTCGCAGCGTCATAGGCAGGCATGCCCGGATCACCCCCTAGGGCTGCGATCGAGGTCGTATTGACGACGCAGCCGCGGGCAGCCATCAATGCGGCCCGCGCCGCTCTGATCAGGAAGTAGATGCCATGGACATCGGCATCGAAATGCGCCCGCCATTCGTCCGGTGTGATATCCGATCGGGGACCCTGGACTGGAAACCCGGCATTGTAGGAAACAATATCGATCCCACCCAGGGCCGCTTGGCACCGGCTGACCGCGTTCTCTGCAGCAACGGGATCGCCCAGATCGCAAGGGATGATCGCAGATGATTGCCGTCCGATTTCCTCAGGTATCGGAGAGCCCGGCTTGTCGATCAGGGCGAGACGCGCATTCTCCTTAGCGAACATGAGAGCAACGGCGGCTCCGATACCTGAAGCGGCACCGGTGACCAGAACAGCCTTATCGTCAAAACGCGCCACATCCTCCTCCGCGTTGATCCGGGGTTCTGCTCGCCTCTAGACAACGGGCCTTGTCCCGCTCGGTTCCGGGAAACGGGGACGGACGGAGCTGGCCATTTTGAATGGCGTGCCAGCCAACTCCCGCTTTGTCCTCCCGGCTTCTGCAACGAGTCAGAGAACGCGACCATCATTCCTGCGCTTACGGTCTGCAGGAAGACTCAGGCCTGCTTCCACACCCCTCGACACGAACACGCATTGCCTCATCGAAAGGGTCTCTAGCTGACGATTGGGAGCTGTTCATGTCGGGGCTTACGGAGAAGACATCAGCGTCAAACGGCGAGGGGGTGACACAAACCTTAAGCGGGCCATCGGTCCCGGCTTGCTTCTGCTTCCTCTAGCTCCGCACAGCTCGTCCCACTGCGCCATGCCGATTGCCACGGGTGGCTCGACGCGGCTTCGATCAAGCGCGAACTCATGACCAGCGGGGTCGCGAGAGAGATCGCCGCAGCCGACAAGAACAAGCTCTCCAGACCGAATGCGCCGCCCCCCCCAGCCGGCCGCGACCGGGCCTAAGATGCTTCCGAGTGCGACACCAATCAGTACGGCCGTGAAGCTTACCGAAGGGATTTGCGGGAAGAGGCGCACGCTCCAGAACGAGAGTATCGCACTGGTCATCATCACCACTATTCCCTGAAGTACGGCTGACAGCATGATAGCGCTCCCCTGCCCAGGCGCCAGAGCGAGCGCGGCATGCGAAGCCGCGGCAGCCACAAACACGACCCGGACGAGGCTGACGAGCCCAATGCGGTTCTCGATCTCGCCTGTCGCAACTCCAACCAGTCCGGCGATCCCAAAGCCAATGAAAATCATCGGCGCCGCGCTGTCCAACGAACCGAATGCTAGCGCACCCGATGATGTAGCGAGATCGACCGCGAAAGAGAGGTAGACCGCGCTAGTCGCGCCGTAGGAAATGGCGGCGGTAGCCAAGGGAACGGTCTCGGCCCGCATCATGCTGCGCCAACCCGAGGCCGCGGCCGGAATGGGCCCTGAATGGCCTGCGACCGGCCGCAGTGCGGCGAGGTTCACCGCCGTCATTATCAGCGCCCCTACCGCGAAGGCGCCCCACGCGAACCGCCAGCCGAGGCCGGTGATCGCCACCACCAGGGCCAACGCGCCGGCCACGGCGACACCGACAGTCGTACCGGTACTGATGATCGACAGTGTTCTGGTACGATGGCTTTGATCCACAAGCCGCTCGGCGGCGTTGTTGTAGGGAGTCCAGGCGAATCCCGCGCTCGACGTCGCCAGCATCACGCCCGCAGCAAGCGTCGCGACGCTGCCGGCAATCGAAACCAGCACGAAGCCGGTCGCTGCAGCGAGGCCGCCGACCAGAACGGGCAAACGCGGACCGAAGCGGCTCAGCAGCAGCCCCGCAATCGGCAGCGCCAGCAGGAATCCCGAAAAGGCCATAGTGGCGATCACGCCGGCGGTCGCGGTATCGAGTTGGAAGCTCTCGCGGAAGGCGGGTAGGAACAGCCCGAAACCCATGCGCCCCGGCCCGAAGGTGATCGCGGTCGCCAGAAAGCCGGCAGCGGGAAACGCTACCCGCACTATTATGTCCCGCACGAGACTGGTCATGCCCCCCAAGTGGGCACCTGCTCCAGCCACCTAAAGGGGGACGCCGTGCAGGAAAGGCGGAGATTTTCGGCCGACTGCCTGCCCTGAAGGCGTCAAACCGCTCGGCCTAGAGCCGCTTCAGGGTGCACTCGGCCATGATGCTCCTGGCGGAGTTGCCCGTGCAGAGAGACAACACGTTGTAACGCGACTGGCCCGTCATCATTCCACTCCCTCTCCGCAAGCGGGTATCGGCATACCGGTGACCAGGGAACCGCAGACTTCCGGGTGACCGTCGCAACAGTCCTCCGTCAGATAAGCGATCAGCTTCCGCATGCCCTCCAGGTCCACCGCGTAGAAGACGTTTCGGTGAACCCGCCAGGACCTCAGCAGACCGGCACGTTCCATCTGGGTCAGATGGAAGGACGCACTGGACCTGCTGATCCCGACGCGGTCTCCGATCTCTCCGGCAGGCAACCCGGACGGGCCGCGTTTCATAAGCAGCTTGAAGACCCGCATCCGATGCTGATGGGCCATTCCAAGCAGGGCTTCTATCGCTTGTGCTTCTCTCATTACAAAGATATTTGTATCGTTGGATTGAGGATGTGTCCACTCCCAGATCGCCCGATTTGATCCGCTCCATCTGATCGCAGGAGGTTCAACAAATGCCCGCACGCGTTGCCATCAACGGAATGGGCCGCATGGGACTGCTCGGGGTCCGGGCCGGAATCGGAAACCCGGCCTTCGAGATCGTGGCGATGAACGAAACCTCGGGTGGTGCGGAGGTTGTTGCCCACCTGCTGGAGTTCGACAGCGTTCATGGTCGCTGGCCCGTTCCGGTGGACCATGACGCAGGCAAGGTGATCATCGACGGAAAATCGATCCCGATCACCGACGCGGCATCACCGGCTGAGGTACCCTGGACCGGCGACGACATCGACATCGTCCTGGAATGCACCGGCAAGTTCAAATCGGTGGACAGCCTGAAGCCCTATTTCGACCGAGGGATCAGGCAGGTCATCGTCTCGGCCCCGGTAAAGGACGCCACGGTCCTGAACATCGTGATGGGCGTGAACGACCATCTGTACGATCCGGTCAGGCACGATGTTATTACCGCCGCATCCTGCACCACGAACTGCCTCGCCCCCGTCGTGAAGGTGATCCACGAGGGTCTGGGAATCACCCGCGGGACGATGACGACGATCCACGACGTGACGAATACGCAGGTCCTGGTCGACCGCCCGAAGACAGACCTCCGCCGGGCCCGGTCCGCCCTCAACTCGCTGATCCCCACATCGACCGGCTCGGCCACCGCCATCACGCTGATCTATCCGGAACTCGAGGGGAAGCTGAACGGCCATGCCGTCCGCGTTCCCCTGCTCAACGCCTCGCTTACCGATTGCGTCTTCGAGGTCTCGCGGGACACGAGTGCGGAAGAGGTGAACGGCCTGTTCCGGGACGCGGCGGCGGGTCCTTTGCAAGGCATCCTCGGCTACGAGGAGCGTCCCCTTGTCTCCAGCGACTACGTCAACGATCCCCGCTCCGGCATCGTCGACGCCCCCTCCACCATGGTGGTCGACCGGCGGATGGTGAAGGTCTACGCCTGGTACGACAACGAGTGGGGCTACATGAACCGCATGATGGAGCTGACGGCCAAGATCGCCCGCTCGCTGTGATGGCCTGGAGCCCGCGATGACCAACCTGAAGGACTATGCCACGGTCACCGCCGCCTATTGGGGGTTCACCCTGACGGACGGTGCTTTGCGGATGCTGGTGCTTCTGCACTTCCACCGACTAGGCTACGCGCCCCTCGACATCGCGATCCTGTTTCTCCTCTACGAGGCGATGGGCGTGGTCACCAACTTCGTCGGCGGCTGGGTGGGGTCACGCTTCGGGCTTCGGATCACCCTGTTCGTCGGGCTTGCCGTCCAGATCGTCGCGTTGGTCATGCTCTCCCTGCTCGACCCCGGCTGGGTCGCCGCGATGTCGGTGGCCTATGTCATGACGGCCCAGGCCCTGTCCGGCATCGCCAAGGACCTCACCAAGATGAGTTCCAAATCGGCGGTGAAGCTGGTCGTCGCGTCCGGGGACCAGGGTGGGCTCTTCAAGTGGGTCGCGGTGCTGACCGGCTCGAAGAACGCCTTGAAGGGTGTGGGCTTCCTGTTGGGCGGCGTGATGCTCCAGACACTCGGCTTCGTGTGGTCCCTATGGGCAATGGCCGCTGGGCTCGGCATTGTGCTAACGGCCGCCCTGATCCTGGTGCGAGCCGATCTCGGTCGTGCCAAGGAGAAGGTGAAGGGCCGGGAGCTGTTCTCCAAGACCCGCGAGATCAACATCCTGTCGGCCGCCCGCGTGTTTCTCTTCGCCTCGCGAGATGTCTGGTTCGGCGTCGGTGTTCCGATCTTTCTGTACGACCAGCTTGGATGGACCTTTGATCAGGTCGGGGCCTTCATGGCCGTTTGGGTGATCGGCTACGGCATGGTGCAGGCGGTCGCACCACGGATGCTGGGTCGAGATGCAGCGTCCAGAGCCCCCGGCCTCGCAAAGGTCTGGGGAGCATGTCTGGCGATCATTCCCGCCCTACTCGCCGCAGCGATGATGCCATCCAGCCTTGCGACCGTATCGGACGTCACCGGCTGGGCACTTCCTGCGGGAATCCATTCGTGGGTGCTGATCGGTGGTCTGATGCTGTTCGGCGTCGTCTTCGCCCTGAACTCGTCGATCCACTCCTACCTGATCGTGGCCTATTCCGACGCCGACAAGGTCGCGCTGAACGTTGGGTTCTACTATATGGCCAACGCGATCGGCCGGTTCGGAGGGACACTCCTGTCAGGCTTGCTCTACCAGTTCGCTGGGCTTCCGGGTGCACTGTGGATGTCGGCTGGTCTGTTGGCGTTGACGGTCGCGATCACGCTGGCATTGCCACCAAGGCCAACCCTCGCACCACTGCCAATCTAATTGTGAGACGGCGTAGTCGGTCCGAAATCGAACTGTGATTTCGTCGTTCCGTTCGGCCCATAGCGGTCGTCGGACAGCACTGGAGCGTCCGACCCGTGGCAGTCATTAAACCGCTCTGGGTCGTCCGACCGAAAGCGGTCGTCCGCGGTCTCCGATAATTCTTCACCTGAAGGCGACATGACCACTCGCCCGGACACAGCTGGGAAACGGCCGTTATGGCTGTTGACCTTCCTGCAACTGGAGCCTTCATAAACCCCTTTGAGTTCAGGTTGGGGGCTTTGCTGTATATTCGTCTCCCATCGGACCAATGAGGGTCGACCAATGAGGGTGTCCAGGAGCTTGAGCTGGAAATGTGAACGCGGCGTGAGGTGCGTTGGCGTCCTACTTTATGTGCTCATCGGCTTGGCTGCTCTCCTGCTGTCTCCCACTGAATCGGCAGCGCACTCGCTGCATGTCAGTGCTCCTGAAAGCAAGGGCGCGTCCGCCGTTTTCAGCACCGATGGCGCTGGCAATGAAGATCCGACAGACGTCGAAATCCGCTCGTCCCCGACCGGCCTGAGTGGCGGATGCTCGGTTGTCGGCCTCGACGCCCCGAGGCAGATTGCGCTTCCGCGCGTCATGACGATGGGCGAGCGGTTGCGCCCCTTAAGCATTGGGCCTGCCCGGGACATCGCCCTTACCCCTCCCTGTCCCCCGCCAACCCGAGAACGCCGCGTCACCCTCGACTGATCCTGAACGATCCGACGACGAACGGAGTTTGACGATGAAGCGGAACATGATTGCCGCGGTCGCCCTTGCGGCCGTAATCGGCGCTGGTGCCACCACCGCGATCGCCCATGGCGGTGCCACCGGCGTGGTGAAGGAGCGCATGGAAGCCATGGAGGCGCTCGGCGACGCCATGAAGGAGTTGACCGCGATGATGCGGGGCCAGCAGGACTACAGCCCCGACCGGGTGCGTACCCTCGCTGGCACCATCGACAGCCACAGCGGCGCGGCGATGACCAAGCTCTTCCCGAAGGACAGCCTTGACCACCCGTCCGAGGCGCTGCCGGCGATCTGGAGCGACTGGGACCGGTTCAGCGCCCTGTCCGCCCAGCTCTCCACCTACGCGCAGGCTCTCGCCGCCGCGGCCGACAATCACCGGCCGGCCGGCAGCGCCCCGGGCGGCATGATGGGCCAGGGGACGATGCAGGGTCAGGGGATGATGCATGGCCAGGGCATGATGGGCGGCGGCATGATGGGCGGTGGCCAGGGTCCGACCGCCGAGATGCTGGCGCAGATGCCGCCCGACGGGGTGTTCTTCCATCTGGCCGACACCTGCTCCGCCTGTCACCAGAGCTTCCGCAAAAAGCAGAACTGATGGTCCGGACCTTCTGGATGATCGCCGGCACCGCCGTCCTCCTCGGCGGCGGTGCCGTGGCCTGGCTCATGGCCGGTCCAAGCGTGCCCGACCGCGACCTGACGGGCCTCTCCGGCGACGTGAATCGCGGGGCCTATGTGGCGCGCCTGTCGGGCTGCATCGCCTGCCACACCGACCCGGCGGGCGGCGGTGCCGTGCTGGCCGGCGGCGCCGGGATCGACACCGAGTTTGGCAGCTTTTTCGCGCCGAACATCACGCCCCACCCCGAGTATGGGATCGGGTCGTGGACCCTGGCGGAGTTCTCCCGCTCGCTGACCGCCGGGACGGCGCCGGATGGCGACCACTTGTTCCCGGTCTTCCCCTACAGCTTTTACACGAGGCTGACCGCCCAGGACGTGGTCGACCTCTGGGCGGCGGTGAATTCGGTTCCGGCCGTCGCCGGGGGGCCGCCCGAGCACCGGCTGCGATTCCCGTTCAACTGGACCCGCGGTGTCGGGTTGTGGAAGCGGCTGTATTTCGAGCCCGGGCCGCAGGCACCGGTAGAGGGCCGGTCGGACTCCTGGCTCCGCGGGCGCTACCTGGCGGAGGCCGCGGCCCATTGCGGCGCCTGCCATACGCCGCGGACCCTGCTCGGCGGCCTCGATTCCGACCGCACCTTCGAGGGCGGTACCGGGCCCGGGAACGAGAAGATCCCGGGGATCACGCCCGAAGCCCTGGCGCGCAAGGGATGGACCGCCGACGATCTGCGCTATGCCCTGCGGTCGGGGCTCACCCCGTCGGGCGACAGCCTGGGTGGCTCGATGGCCGAGGTGATCCGCTACGGGACGCGGTATTGGAGCGATGCGGATATCGCGGCCCTGGTCGAGTATC
The DNA here is from genome assembly GCF_034377285.1 of Thalassobaculum sp. OXR-137. Lineage (NCBI taxonomy): Bacteria > Pseudomonadati > Pseudomonadota > Alphaproteobacteria > Rhodospirillales > Thalassobaculaceae > Thalassobaculum > Thalassobaculum sp. OXR-137. Next base: position 36,155 of record NZ_CP139715.1, read on the forward strand.
TGATGAATCCGGAACGCCCGGACTGACGCGACGGACCGAGCGGCTGCCTCCACCTGCCCGCCAGTGCAGACTGGCCTTGACCTTCCGGCTACTGGAAACCCTAAGGGTCATGAAGCGCCTCATCGCCATCGCCGCCATGCTCCTGATCATCCTGTCCACGGGGATGATGGGCTTGGCGGAACTGCACCGCGGCGGAACCAGCGGCCTGCCGGCGCCGCAGGTCGTGGCAATGCACGATGTCGATGGGACGCGCATGTCCGGACATGCGCACGGTCACGGTGATGGCAAGCACGACGGTGCCGGCCATCACAGCTCCTGCGCCATCGCCGGACACACCTGCGCCGGATATGTCACGCCCGAGTTGGAGACCGCGACCGGCATGTTCTACAGCCGGCAGGACTGGTCGGCACCGACCCACCGTCTCGCCGCAGGACTGAACGCGGAAGCGACCACACCGCCTCCTCGCGCCTGATCGACTGACGCCCCGCCGGAGCCATAGGCCCCGGCGACCGCATCGCCTGTCGATCAGCTGTTTTCTTGCGAGGCTACCTCCCATGAACACTCGTCTCATTTCGCGCGCCGCCGCGGCAGCGCTCGCCTTCACCCTGTCCATTCCCGGCATCGCTGCGGCCCAGATGTCCCACGGAGGCGGCCACGGAATGCCCGCCGCCATCGGTCAGCCGGGCGACGCCTCGGCGGTCTCCCGGACCGTCGAAATCACCATGCACGACAACTACTACGAGCCGGAGACCGTCTCCGTCTCTGCGGGCGAGACCGTCCGCTTTGTGGTGAAGAACGCCGGAGCCCTGGTGCACGAGTTCAATGTCGCCACAGCCGAGATGCACGCCGCCCACGGATCTGAAATGCAGATGCTTGTGGACCACGGGGTGCTGATGGCCGACCGGATCGACCGGGAGGCGGCCGAGAAGATGAAGGCCTCCATGGGTCATGGCATGCACGATGCCGGCAACAGCCTGCTGCTGGAACCCGGGCAGTCGGGCGAACTGATCTGGCGCTTCGAGCACGGCAAGGATCTTGAGTTCGCCTGCAACGTCCCGGGCCACTACCAGGCCGGGATGGTCGGCGACATCCGGATGGCTCACTGAGCGGCACAATCCAGGAAGCTGGGCCGCTTACGCGGCGGCCCGGCCCGTTCCCCCAGATCAGGAGACGCGTCGTGACAGCGACATCCCTTGCCCGGGCCTGCGCGCTCGCAGCCGCATTCACCCTCTCTCTCGCCTCCGGCGCAGCAGCCGGCGAGTACAATCTCACCGTCGACCGGGTCACCCTGGACACCGGCGACTTCACCCGGAGTGCCATCGGCTACAACGGATCGACGACGCCGACGGTGCTGCGCTTCAAGGAAGGCGAGGAGGTCACGATCAATGTGACCAACAACCTCGACGAGGACACCTCGGTTCACTGGCACGGGCTGATCCTGCCCTACCAGCAGGACGGCGTTCCCGGCATGTCCTTCGACGGCATCAAACCGGGCGAGACCTTCACCTACCGCTTCCCCATCGTGCAGAGCGGCACCTACTGGTTCCACAGTCATTCGGGCTTCCAGGAGCCGGACGGCGCCTACGGGGCGATCGTCATCGAGCCGGAGGGCCGTGAACCGTTCCGCTTCGACCGCGAGTACGTGGTCCAACTGGCCGACGCCCATCCCCATTCCGGCCACCGGATCATGCGGAACCTGAAGCTGATGCCCGACTACTACAACCGGCAGCAGCGCACCCTGCTCGACTTCCTGTCCGACAGCCGGGACCGGGGCCTCGCCGCCGCCCTCGACGACCGCGGCGCCTGGGGCGACATGCGCATGATGCCGACCGACGTGGAGGACCTTCAGGGCTTCACGCCGCTGATCAACGGCAAGGGCCCGCGGCAGAACTGGACCGGCCTGTTCGAGCCGGGCGAGCGCATCCGGCTGCGGTTCATCAATTCCTCGGCGATGACCTATTTCGACATCCGCATCCCAGGTCTGGAGATGACCGTCGTGCAGGCCGACGGCAACAACGTGCAGCCGGTCCCCGTCGACGAGTTCCGCATCGCCGTGGCCGAGACCTATGACGTGATCGTGCGTCCGACAGAGGACCGGGCCTATACGATCTTCGCGGAATCCATGGGGCGCACCGCCTTCGCCCGCGGCACCCTGGCGCCCCGGGAGGGAATGGAGGCCGAGGTCCCGGATCTGCGCGAACCGCCGCTCCTGACCATGGCCGATATGGGCATGGCCCACGGTGACCACGGGTCGATGGATCACGGCGCCATGGCGGAGGGGGCCATGGATCACAGGTCGATGGGGCATGGCGCAGGCCAGCCGACCCACACCATGCCGGACGGCTCCGTCATGCAGGGAATGAACCACGGAACCATGGACCACGGAACCATGAACCACAGCGCCATGGGGCACGGCTCGATGAGTCAGGACGCCATGCAGATGGCCGCGACAGACCCGTTCTACGCCCCGGGCAGCGGCCTCACGCCCCAGGCGGCGGATGGCGGCAAGTTCCTGTCCTATGCCGACCTGAAGGCGCAGAAGCCGCTCTACGAGCACCGCGACGCGACTCGGGAGATCGAGCTGCGTCTGACCGGCAACATGGAGCGCTACATCTGGTCGATCAACGGCGTGAAATACGCCGACGCCGAGCCGATCCGGCTGCAGTACGGCGAGCGGGTCCGCTTCAAGTTCGTCAACGAGACGATGATGACCCACCCGATGCACCTGCACGGGATGTGGTCGATCCTCGATGTCGGACAGGGGAAGTGGAACCCGGTCAAGCACGTGGTCAGCGTGTCGCCCGGCACGACCGTCTTCATGGAGACCGAGGTCGATGCGCCCGGCGTGTGGGCGTTCCACTGCCACCTCTCCTATCACATGGACGCCGGCATGTTCCGCAAGGTCATCGTCGAGGGCGGGCCCGCCGGCAAGAGCGCCGACCTTCCCGCAACACCGCGTCAGTCCATCGGAGGCTGATCCCATGCGCCGACATATCTTTATCGCCGCGGCCCTTGCGCCCGTCCTGGTCTGGACGGGCCCGGCCACGGCCGAACCGATGATCTACGGCCTTCAGGTCGAGCAGGCGGAACGCCGATTTGACGACGGGTCGGATCTCTATGCCTGGGATTTCGACGCCCTTGCCGGAACCGACGAGCTGAAACTCGTCTGGCGCAGCGAGGCGGAGTATCTGACCCAGAGCAGCCGGTTCGAGACGCTCGAGAACCAGCTGCGGCTGCAGATGCCGATCTCGACCTTCTTTGATGCGGCGGTCGGCGTCCGGCTGGACACGCCGGCGGGCGAGGATCGCGCCTATGGGGTGATCGGGGTGAAGGGCCTGGCGCCGCAATGGTTCGAGCTCGACGCCGATCTCTATGTCGGCGAAACCTCCTTCCTCCGGGTCGAGGCAGAGTACGAGGGGCTGATCACCAACCGGATCATCCTGACGCCCAGCCTAGAGCTGGACACCCCGCTGGGCGACGACGAGGCGCTCGGGGTCGGGGCGTTCGCACCGACCCTGGAGGTCGGCGCCCGGCTCAGCTACGACCTGCTCGACCGGGCGGTGGCGCCCTATATCGGCGTGCATTACGAGCGCCGGTTCGGCGAGACGGCCGACCTTGCGCGGGCAGAAGGCGAGCAGCGGGACAATCTCTACTTTGTCGTCGGCACGAAGATGCTGTTCTGACGTCGGCCCTGGATGACAGTCGATCGCGCGGGCCGTTGAGAGCCCGCGCGGTCAACGCCGGAAAAAAATGGTGATTTGCCTGGAACCTTCCTGCGCGGGAGCCTCGTTTACCAACCTCTGTGTCAGATTTGGCTGAGCGAGGTGGACATGAAATACGGTCAGTTCTTTCTCATGATCCTCACATCCACCGTGGTGATGTTCGGGCTCATGTATCTCAACACATATTTGCCGACACATATCTTCTGGTCTGAAACCCGCGCGTACATGGCGATCTTGATGGGCGCGACGATGGCCATCGTGATGCTCGCGTTCATGCTCTCGATGTACCCAAGCACCAAAGTTAATTCGGCGATCTTCGTGGGAGCGCTCGTGTTGTTCGCAGGCTCCTTGTGGCTGGTTCGCAGTCAGGTGACGGTCGATGACCGCTCATACATGCGGGCGATGATTCCCCACCACTCGATTGCGATCATGACGTCCACGCGCGCCGGACTCTCAGACCCCCGCGTCAGGAAGCTTGCTGACGAAATCATCTATGCGCAGGACAAGGAGATCGCGGAAATGAGGTACCTGATTTCCGCGATCGAGCAGTCCGGTGACTCGGCGGCAGTAGGCGATCAGCCTGCCAACACTGATCTCTCCATTGCAACCCTCGACGAAGCGCTATCGACGGCAGAGATCGGTGTTTTGGATCCTGAGTTCATCTCGGAAAACGAGATTGCCCAGGCATTCGCAGACGGAGCGGGCTGCACCTTCCACTACACCCAGGACAGCAAGCCCGTGCTCGCAATCGGTGAACAGGATGATGGAAGGTCGGCGATCCTGAAGATCAGTGGTGACCTTGTCCGCCTTTCGGAGGCAGGTTCTGCTGGGCGCGCAGCCGGTTCAACGCTTTCAGCGCCGGGGATCTCCCTTCAGATTACCGGTCGTAGAGGAGAGACCCTGTCGGGAGAGCAGGATGCCGCAGGCGCAGAGGCCGATCTTCTCCTTGAGGTCGACCGCGGGCTCGAGGCCGGCTACAGCGGCTTCTATCGGTGTGGAACCTGAACGACTGTCGAAGCTTGGGCGATACAGTTGACCCATAGCGGTTGCTGTATGTCTTATAGCCGCTCGACCAAGAGCGGACGTTCATCCGACGGCATGTGGCATGCTCCTCCTGGAGCTTACCAATCGGTAAATTGCACCAATTCCGGCGCTGAAATCAGTCCGACGCGCCGTCGATATAGACCCAGCCCGCGCCGTCGCGGCGAAACCGGCTGGTTTCGGTCTGGCGGCCCGTCCGGGTTCCCTGGCGCCAGGTGGCGGTGAAGCGGACCAGCGCGGTATCGGGGCCCGTCACCGTGTGACGCTCGACCGTCAGCCCGGTCCACACCTGGGCGGGGTCCAGTGTCAACACCAACGGCCGCGTCTCCGCTGCCCAGCTCTTCTGCAGATAGGCCACATCTCCCCGGCTGAACGCGCAGTAGCGGGAGCGCATCAGCTCCTCGGCGTCGCGTGCCGGCGCACCCGAATGCAGCCGGCCGCAGCATCCCACATAGCTCTTCCCGCTGCCGCACGCGCATGGTTCGAACACCTGTCTCTCCGTCGCTCCGGGGGACCCTGAAGGTACCGATGGTCCCTTGTACCGATCTCCTCGGCGCGAGACTACACCGCGCCAGGCCGGGTCCGTCGATCGGTCTCGACGCCCCGTGCCGACCGGGAGGGGATCGGCAGGACGATACCCTGAGCCCACCTAATCGGGGCTCAGAGACCGCTCGGTGCGGCGAAGCGGGCGGTGCCGGCCGTCTCCAGGACCCTGGCCACCCTGAGGCACAGGTCCTCGCGCCAGGGTGCGGCGATCACCTGCACGCCGATCGGCAGCCCGGACGTCGCCACCGGAACCGCGCAGACCGGCAGCCCGACCGCCGAGACCGGCTGGGTGAAGATGCCGATATTCGGGCGCAGCAGGACCTCCCGCCCCCGGATCGCGACCGTCCGCTGGCCGACGGCCGGTGCCGGAAACGGGGTCGCCGGGGCGATCAGCACGTCGATATGCCGGAACATCTCGACGAACCGCTCGGCATACCAGCGGCGCACCTGCTGGGCGCGGGCGTACCACGCGCCGGGGAGCGTGGCCCCGGCGACGAACCGGTCGCGGGTATCGGGGTCGAAATCGTCGAGCCGGGTGCGCAGGTTCGCAAGATGCAGGGCGGCACTCTCCACATTGGTGATCACGAAGGCCGCCGCCCGACCGGCGGCGACGCCGTCGACCTCGACCCGGTGCGCCCCGCCCAGCGTGGCCGCGACCGCCTCCACCGCAGCCGCCGCCTCCGGCATGCCCTCGGTGTCGAAATATCCGCCGAGGGTGGCGATGCGCAGGCCGTCGATACCATCGTCCAGCGATCCGGAGACCGGCTCCGCGGGACGGCCGGCGCAGGCGGGATCGCCGGAAGCGGGTCCCTGCATCGCATCGTAGGCGAGGGCCAGGTCGCGCACGCAGCGGGCGAAAGGCCCCAGATGGTCCAGGCTGTCGCAGAACGGGAAACTGCCCGCCCGGCTGAGCCGGCCATAGGTCGGCTTCAGGCCGAACACCCCGCAGAACGATGCCGGAACCCGGATCGACCCGTTGGTGTCTGACCCCAGGGTCAGGGCGGCGAGACCGGCGGCCATGGCCGCGCCGCTGCCGGACGACGAGCCGCCGGCCATCCGGGAGGTGTCGTGCGGGTTGCGGCAGGCGCCGTCATGGGCGTTCTCGCCGGTGAAGTCATAGGCGTATTCGCCCATGTTCAGCGCGCCGATCAGCACCGCGCCGGCCGCCGTCAACCGCTCGATCAGGACGCCGTCGCGGGTGGCCGGAGGCAAATCTCGGTTGATCTTCGAGCCGGCCAGGGTCGACAGACCCTGGATGTCGAACAGGTTCTTCACCGCGAAGGGAACGCCGGCCAGCGGCGGCAGCGGCCTGCCGGCGGCCCGGTCCGCGTCCACCGCCCGCGCCCGGTCCAGGGCCCGCTCGGCGGTGACGGCGGTGAAGGCGTTGACCGCCGGGTTCACCGCGGCGATCCGGTCGAGCGCCTCCCTGACCACGGTTTCCGCGCCGACGGACCCGGCGGCGACCGCTTCGGCCACCCGCCAGGCCGGGGAAAAGGCATCGAGGCCGCTCATCGCTCCTCCTCCGCCGCGGGGAGGGTATAGACCGGCGCCAGGGCCAGGGTGCCTTTCGGAACCGGGGCGGCCTCCAGGATGGCGGCCATCTCGGCGGCGATGGTCAGGAACGGGGCCACGGCGGCGATCCGCTCCTCGGTCAGGTCCAGCCCGAGGACCGGGGCCAGGGCACGGATAGAAGCGTCGGCATCGAATTCGGGATCGGCCATGGGCTCCTCCGGGCTGAGGGGAACGTCTAGGGAGACGGCGGCAGCAGGCTCACATGGGCGGCGACCACCCGCCATCCCTCGGGCATCCGGACCCAGGTCTGGCTCTGGCGACCCATCCGGCCGTTGGACAGCCGGCGGTATTCGGTGAAGGCGGTGGCATGGTCGCGGCCGTAGGTGGTGATGACGGTGCGGGTCAGTTCTCGGGCGATGTCGCTGACGTCGCGGGCGCTGCGGTAGCCGGCGATCTCCGGATAGCCGTACAGCGCCTCCTGCGGGCCGTAGCGGATCGTCTTGTCCGCCTCCCAGAACAGTTCGTTCAGCACGACGACGTCGTTGGCCATCAGCGCCGCCTCGTACCGCGCGAACGCGGCGGTCACCTCGGCCAGGGTTTCGGGGATGTCGATCTCCATCGCGCGCTCCTATTCGGCCGCCTTGGCGAGGGCCGCCCCCGCCGCGAGAGCGGCCGGCGGCATCGGCGTGGCCTCCAGCAGGCTGCGGGTATAGGGGTCGCGCGGCGACTGCATGACCGCCTCTGCCGTGCCCTCCTCCACCACCCGGCCCTGGCGCATGACGATGACCCGGTCGCAGAGCAGGCGGACCACATGCAGGTCGTGGCTGACGAAAAGGTAGCTGACGCCCAGCTTGGCCCGCAGCTCCGCCAGCAGGTTCAGCACGATGGCCTGGATCGAGACGTCGAGCGCGGCGGTCGGTTCGTCCAGGATCAGCAGCCGGGGCCGCGAGGCGAGCGCCCGGGCGATGCCGACCCGCGCCTTCTGGCCGCCGGAGAGCTGGTGTGGAAACCGGTCGAGCAGGGTCAGGGGCAGGCCGACCTGGGCCGCCAGTTCCTCCACCCGTCCCGACGGCGTCTCGTCGGTCAGCCGCCGGATCGGATCGGCGATCGCCTGGCGGGCGGTGAAGCGCGGGTTGATGCTGTCCGTGGCGTCCTGGAACACCATCTGCAGGCTGCCGCGCCGCGGATCGCGGGCGAACTTGGCGGCCGGAGTGTCGGTCAGCGTCCTGCCGTCCAGCAGGATCTCGCCGCCGGTCGGGTCGAGCAGCCGCATGATCATGGAGGATGTGGTGGACTTCCCGCATCCGCTCTCGCCGACCAGGCCCAGGGTCTCGCCCTCCCGGATCTCGAAGGAGATACCGTCCACCGCAACGGACTCCGATGCCCCCCGACCGAACACCTTGCGCAGCTCGCGGACCTGCAGCAGCGGAGGTCCCAGGACCGGCCGGGCCGGCGACGGCACCGGCGGCTCCACCAGGTCGCCGACCTCCGCACCCGGCCTCGGCGTGGCGCGGATCAGGCGGCGGGTATAGGCGTCCTTGGGATCGGCGAAGAGGGTCTTGGGATCGCCCGCTTCGACCACCGCACCGTCCTTCATGACGACGATCTTGTCGCAGTATTCGGCCGCCAGTCCCAGGTCGTGGGTGATCAGGACGGAGCTCATGCCCCGGCTCCTGGTCAGATCGGCCAGCAGGTCCATCACAACCTTCTGGGTGGTCACGTCCAGGCCGGTGGTCGGCTCGTCGGCGATCAGCAGGCGCGGGTCGCAGGCCAGCGCGATGGCGATCACCACCCGCTGGCACATGCCGCCCGACAGCTCGAACGGGTAGGCCTCGTAGCGCGCCTCCGGATCGGCGATCCGAACCGCCCGCAGCGCCTCGATCGCCTTGGCCCGCGCGGTCGAGCGGGTGGCCCGGTTGTGGCGGCGCAGCACGTCCTCGATCTGGTGGCCGACCTTGCGGATCGGGTTGAGGGCGGCACGCGGGTTCTGGAACACCATGGAGATCTCGCGGCCGCGCAGCTCGCGCATCTCGCGGTTCGACAGGCCGGTCAGGTCGATGCCGTCGAAGCTGATCCGGCCGCCGGCGATCCGGCCGCTGCGCTCCAGGATGCGCATGACGGCGTAGGAACTAACCGACTTGCCGGATCCGCTCTCGCCGACGATCCCCAGGGTCTCCCCCTTGGCCAGGGAGAAGCTCACCCCGCGCACCGCGGTCACCGTACCGCGCCGCGTGGAGAAGGTGACGTTGAGATCCTGGACGTCGAGGAACATCGTCTAGGTCCTTTGTCTTGGATCGAAGATGTCGCGCAGCCCGTCGCCCAGCAGGTTGAAGGCGAAGACGGCGGTCATCAGGGCGAGACCGGGGAAGACGGCGAGCCACCATTCGCCGGAGACGACGAAGTTGGCTCCCTCCGCCACCATGATCCCCCACTCCGCGGTCGGCGGACGCACGCCCAGGCCGATGAAGGACAGGCCGGCGGCGTTCAGGATCGCCCAGCCCAGGTTCAGGGAGATCTGCACCATCATCGGCGGCAGGGCGTTGGGAAAGATGTGGAAGGCCAGCACCTGCAGGTCGGTGTTGCCGGACAGCCGGGCGGCCTGGGCGAAGCCGGCATTGCGCCGGATCCGCACCTCGGCCCGGGCGACGCGGGCGTAGAACGGCACGTTGATGATGGCGGTGGCGTAGATGATGTTCTCCACCGTGTTGCCCATGGCGGCGACGATGCCCATGGCCAGCACGAACAGCGGGAAGGCCATGATCGTATCGACCAGCCGGCCGGTGACGCCGTCGATCCAGCCGCCCCAATAGCCGGCGGCCGAGCCGATTGCCGCCCCGACCACGAAGGACAGGGCGACGGCGGCGACCGAGATCATCAGGTCGAGCCGTGTGGCCACCAGCACGCGCGAGAACACGTCGCGGCCGAGATTGTCGGTGCCGAACCAGTGATCGGCGGACGGCGGCTGCAGGGCGCGGGCCGCGTTGGATTCCAGCGGGTCGTACGGGGCCAGCACCGGGCCGAGGATCGCCACCAGCAGGATCAGCGCGAACAGGGCGAAAGCGAAGGCGGTGATCGGGTTCTCGCTCAACACGTAGACGACGTGGTCGAGAAAGCCGCGTTCGCGCGTGTCGGGCGTGGTGGCGCTCATGGTCTAGCCCTCCCGGGTGCGCGGATCGACCAGCGTGTAGACGATGTCGATCGCGAGGTTGAGCAGGACGAACAGGATCGCCATGGCGAGCACGAAGCCCTGCACGGCCGCATAGTCGGAGACCACCAGGGCCTCCACCGCGTAGGAGCCGATGCCGGGCCAGGAGAACACCTTCTCCACCAGCACGTTGGCCCCCAGCATAAAGGAGAAGACCATGCCCAGGGTCGTCACCACCGGCAGCATGGCGTTCTGGAAAGCGTAGCCGAGCACTACCTGCCCCTCGCCGAGCCCGGCGGCGCGGGCGGTGCGGACATAGTCCGAGGACAGGGCCTGGAGCATGGCGGCCCGCGCCATGCGGGCGAGCGGCGCCAGGGTGAACAGCGCCAGGGTGGTGGCCGGCAGGATGAGCTGGCTGAGGGCGCCGAGCGCGGTCTCGACATCGCCGTCGAGCAGCGCATCGACCACGTAGAAGCCGGTCACGTCCGGCGGCGAGAGATAGACGAAATCCAGCCGGCCGAGCGGCGACGGCGCCCAGCCCAGCAGGTAGTAGAAGACATAGACCAGCACGATCCCGGTGAAGAAGGTCGGCAGCGACACCCCGGCGGTGACCAGGCCGCGGCAGGCATGGTCGATCCAGCTTCCCTGATGCACCGCCGCGGCGATGCCGAGCGGCAGGGCGATGGCGCAGGACAGCAGCAGCGCCGTCAGGGTCAGTTCAAGGGAGGCCGGCAGCCGGCGGGTCAGTTCCTCCACCACCGGCTGGCCGGTCGACAGGCTGCTGCCCAGATCGCCCTGCAACAGGTCGCGGACATAGTGGAGGAACTGGATCGGCAGGGGCCTGTCCAGGCCCATGGCGGCCCGGATCTCGGCGATCGAGGCCTCGGTGGCGGCGGGGCCCGCGAAATAGGCTGCCGGGTCGCCCGGCAGCATCCGCGTCAGGATGAAGCTGACGATGACCACACCGACCAGGGCCGGAAGCGCCTGCAGGCTGCGGAACAGCACCAGTTTCGTTCGCGGGCCCATGGCCGTTACGCCTTGAAGCCGCGGGCGTCGAGCTGGCGGTGGAACCAGTACTCGTAGCCCGACATGTCGCGGGTACCGACGTTGAGGGCCGGCTGGAACAGGGCGATACGCGGCACCTCGTCCCAGACGATCTCGATCATGCGCTTGATCTTCGGCGCGTAGTCCGGGTGATCGTCGGGGATGTGCAGGGTCTCGTTGGTGAGGGTCTCGATCTCCTCGTTGCGGTAGTTCGAGGAGTTGAAGAGGTGCCCTTCCAGATAGGCCCAGAAGAAGTAGTAACAGGGGTAGTTCAGCCAGCCGCCGAAGGTCTCCAGATGCAGCGGCAGCCGCTTCTCCACCAGCGAGGCGGTGCGCCAGTTGGCACCGGGGATCTTCTCGATGGTCGCCTTGATGCCGATCTTCGCCAGGTTCTCCTGCACCAGCAGGGCGGTCGGCTCCATCCAGTCCGACTGGTCGAGGGCGATCGACAGCGGCACCTCGAACCCGTCCTTGTAGCCGGCCTCCTCCAGCAGGGCCTTCGCCTTGTCCAGGTCGGTGGTGTAGGGGAAGGGCTGCGGCCAGGCGATGTCGGAAGGCGTGGTCGAGGACCCGCCCCACATCGGCACGCCGCGCTCATAGGCGGCGGTCTGGAAGATATCGGCATACGGCACCGACCAGGCGATGGCCTGGCGCACCTTCTTGTCCTTGAAGGGCTCGAAGGCGAGGTTCGGGCACAGGCAGTAGATCGCGTTCTCGATCGGCGTCGAGTGGATCGTCAGCCCGTCGGTGGCGGACAGCTCCTTGGCGTCCTTGTTCGGGATATCGAAGGAGACCTGGATGTCGCCGCGCTCGAACAGGGCCCGGCGGGTCGCCTGGCTCGGCACCTCGCGCACGATCACCCGCTTCACCTCCGGCACCGGACCCGAGGTCCAGGCGTCGTTGCGCTCGTAGACGAGCTGCTGGCCCGGCTCCCAGCGCGCCACCTTGAACGCGCCCGATCCGGCCGGGGTCTTGTGCAGATATTCGGTGGCCCAGGGGTCGTCGGTGGTGGCGTTCGCTTTGGCGACCTTGGAGTTGATGACGATCGCCACCGGCACCGCCAGGTCGGGGATGGTCAGCTTGGAGGGGCGGATCGTGTGGATCTTGAAGGTGAACTCGTCCACCGCCTCGAACTGCTCCGGCTTCTCGAGCGACCCGGCCTTCATCTGGACGGTCGGGAAGCCGCCCAGGGTGACGGCGCGGTCGAACGACCACTTCACGTCCTCCGCCGTGATCGGCGATCCGTCCCAGAATTTCCCGTCCTTGCGCAGCTTGAAGATGATGGCGCTGCCGTCCTCGGCGGTCTCCCAGCTCTCGGCGATCTCCGGCACGATCTGGGAGTAGTCGTAGGACAGGCTGCCGTCGGCCAAGGTCTTGGTGCCGAAGCTGACCAGCCGGTCATAGGCGTTCACCGCCACCTGATAGCTCGGCCGGTTGGTGCCGGAGCGATGGATGTCGAGGCTGTTGATGGTCTGGCCCATGGCCACGACGATCACACCATTCGGCGCCGCCGCAGCGGGCAGCGAGCGGATGAAAGGCAGGGAGCCGGCGCCGAGAACGGCCGCACCCTTCAGAAAATCGCGCCTGCGCATGTGTCTCTCCTCCTGTTCGGTCGTGCGGATCGTGGTGCCGGTCAGGGAACGGCTCCCTGCCGGCCTGCGGCGGCGGCGAGATAGGCCCGCCAGCCGCCGAATTCGGTGATGTCGGTGGCCCCCTGCAGCCCGGCCACCTCGCAGATAAAGCCGTTGACAGTGCGGCCGTCGGCCAGCGTCACGGTGCCGATGCCGAGCGGTGCCGGGATGCCGGCCATAAAGGCGCCGAAGCGGTCGAGCGGCAGGGCCCAGAGCTCCAGGGCGATGGCGCTGCCGGTGGCGTCGCGCACCAGGCCCGGCCGGAACGGCGGGCCGCCGGCGAGCCGATAGAGCCGGTAACCGGGCGCGGTCGAAGCGGCGGCGAGGAAGCGGCCGCCGAGCCGGGTCAGTTCGCCGTTCAGCGGCAGGCCGGACATGTGCGCGCCGACGGCGGCGACGACGATCTCGTCGGCGCCCGGCGTCGGTGTGGGCTCGGCCACCTGGGGCAGCGGCCACCCGGTGGCGCCCAGCGTCACGCCCGCCCCCCGATGCAGCCGCGAGGCCAGGGCAGCGCTCAGGCCGTCCCGGCCGGCGCGGGCCAGCAGGGTGACGCTGGCCGGCCGGCCGTCGCTGCGGACCCCGGTCGGCACGGCGATGCCGCAGAGGCCGAGCAGGTTCACGAAGTTGGTGTAGGTGCCGAGCGTGGAGTTCGGGCCGATCGGGTCGGCCTCCAGATCGGCGACGGTGAAGAAGGTCGGGATCGTCGGCACACAGAGCATGTCGATGCCGGCCATCGCCGCCTCGCAGGTCCGGCGCAGAGCCTCCATCCGATAGAGACTGTTGAAGGTGTCGGTGGCGGAGAACCTTGTGGCGGCCCCGACGATCTGGCGGATCACCGGATGGACCGCCTCGGGGTCCTTGTCCATGAGCGGGCCGACCACCGCGTGTCGTTCGGCGACCCAGACGCCGCCATAGAGCATCTCGGCGACCTGGTAGAATGGGGTGAAGTCGAGCTCGACGGTCTCTCCGCCCGCTGCCCGCACGGCCTCCAGGGCGGCGGCGTAGGAGGCGGCCTGCACGCCGTCGCCGAAGAAGGTCAGCGAGCCGGCATCGGGAATGCCGATCGTCAGCTTCGGCGGCAGGGTGCCCAGATCCGGAGTTGCCACGGCTTTCGAGAAGGCATCGGCCGGATCGTGGCCGGCGGCGGACTGGAAGGCGCGATAGGCGTCCTCCACCGTCAGCGCAAAGACGGAAATGGTGTCGACGGTCCGGCACGCCGGCACCAGCCCGCTGGCGGAGAGCGAGCCGACGGTCGGCTTCAGCCCGACGATGTTGTTCAGCGCCGCCGGCACCCGGCCCGAACCAGCCGTGTCGGTGCCGAGCGCGAAGCTGACCAGCCCGCGGGCCACGGCGACGGCAGAGCCGGAACTGGAGCCGCCCGGAACGATCTCAGGGTCGAGCGCGTTCTTCGGCACCGGATAGGGCGAGCGCACGCCGACCAGGCCGGTGGCGAACTGGTCGAGGTTGGTCTTGCCGACCAGGATCGCCCCGGCCGCCCGCAGCTTCGCCACCGTGAAGGCGTCCACCTCGGCCTCATAGGCGTAGGCGGGGCAACCGGCCGTGGTCGTCTCGCCGCCGGCGTCGATATTGTCCTTGATGGCGAAGGGCACGCCCCAGAGCGGTTTGGCGCTCCGGTCGAACGGGCCGAGCCGGGCGGCCTCAAGCTGAGCCTTCTCGGGGTCGATCAGAGTGATGAAGATGCCGGGATCGCCCGCCGCCGCGATCCGCCGGTAGCACTCGGCCACGATCTCGCCCGGCTTCGCGCCGGACTCATAGGCCGCGTGGAGCGAGGCGATGTCGAATGGCAGATCCTGCAGGGTATCGATCGGTCCCACTCGGGTCTCCGTTCTTCTGTGTTCTGATTGCTTGTCCGGCATGTCGCGGATGCGAAGAGGCATCCGCCCAAGCCGCCGGTTTGGCTTGTCATTCCCGACAATTCCGCGGGCGCCGGGGCCACCACACCGATCTCGCACCTGCGATAGAGGGATCGTGCGGAGTGTGAGTGCTGATGTCTTCTGCTATGATTGCACCGAGGCGCTGCAAGAAATGCAGCGGTCTCGGGGACCCTTGCGGAGATGTCGATGCGCCACCTGACCACGTTGCTTTATATCGACGCGGTGGCGCGGGCCGGGTCGATCCGCAAGGCGGCCGACAGCCTCTCGATCACCTCGACCGCGCTGAACCGCCGGTTGCTGGCCATCGAGGAGGATCTCGGGGTCCCCATCTTCGAGCGGCTGCCCCGGGGCGTGCGCCTGAACGCCGCCGGCGAGCTGCTGATCCAGCACATCCGCCATCAGATCTCCGACATGGCGCGGGTCCGCTCGCAGATCGCCGATCTGTCCGGAGAACGCCGGGGTCACGTCTCGATCGCCTGCAGCCAGGCGGTGCTCGTCTATCTGCCGGGGCAGATCGCCCGCTACCGGGCCGAGCATCCCGGCGTGACGTTCGGCGTTTTCCGACGCGACCGCGCCGCCGCCGAGCAGGCGCTGGTGGATCACACTGCCGATCTCGCCCTGGTCTTCGAACCGATCCGGCTGGCCGAATTCCAGACGATCCTCACCGTGCGCCAGCAGGTTCACGCCATGCTGTCGCGCGACCATCCGCTCGCCCGCCGGGAAAGCCTGCGACTGCGGGAATGCCTGGAATATCCGATCGCCCTGCCGACCCAGGGATACGGCGTGCGCCATCTGCTGGAAATCGCGCTGGTGGACTCGCCGATCCGGCTAACGCCGGCCATCGAGTCGGACAGTTTCGAATTCCTGCGCTACCAGGTGATCACGGAGGGGATCGTGTCGTTCCAGATCCCCATCGGCTTGGCGCAGGACAGTCTGCCGCCGGGCATGGTCACCGTCCCGATCGACGAGCGCGACGTGCCGACCGGCCTGATCTATGTCGGCCAGTTGCGCGGCCGCACCCTGCCGGTGGCCGCCGCCCGCTTCGCCGATCAGCTGACCAAGGATCTGGTCGAGCAGTACGAGTGACCGCCGGCGCCGTCCGAGGTCAGAAAATGCGGGTCGTCGGGCGGGCGACCGAGAGTGCGAGCGGCAGGGCGATTTCGTCTATCGCCTGGGGCGCGATCGACAGATGGCCGTCGCTCCGGGAGGGCGACTTCAGATAGCCGACGATGCTGCGCGCCACGGCGTCGCAGTCGGCCTCTCCGTAGCCGATTCCGGCCAGGTCGTCGGCCAGCGAACCGCTGCCGACCTCGTGATAGCCGTTCCTGCGCTCGGGATCGGTGACGGTGTCGTCCATCGCCACCATCAGCAGCCGGCCGCAGACCGGACGCGCCTCGCCGGGCTGGATCGACTGCCCGATCACCAGACCGCCGAAGGCCGGCGACGGGGTCGACGACACCAGCAGGACCATGGACAGAAGCACATCGGCCTCCGCCGCGTCGAAGTTCACCATCAGGAGATTGCGCGAGATCCGCAGGTCGCCGGCGAAGGTCAGCCGCCCCTCGGCCGTGTCCTCGACGTAGTCGATGCGCGGACGGGTGAATCCGGGAGCGGTGGCGATCCGGGACGATCCCCGCACCACCTGTCCGCCGCGCCCGGCCGCCCAGGACAGGGAATAGGTGGCATAGCGTTCGGTCGTCAGCGTCGGCCAGGCGGCGACGGCGGGGTCGGGCCGGGCGACGGACGAGAGCCTCCCCGCGCCGTCGTCGGCCCGCCACCGCGGGTACCGTCGGCTCAGCCTTTCCTTGAAGTGCTCCAGCGAACAGGACCGCACGAACGCACCGTCCTCCCCGAGGTCGAGGAGTTGCGCCAAATCGTGATACGCCTTCCCGTCGCGCGGCGTGGCCCGGCCCTGGGCCCACTTGTAGGCGCGGTCCAGCGTGATGGGGGTGGACGCATCCATCGTGCGGACCCGACCGACCAGTTCGGCCAGGGTCCGGCAGCCGAGCGCTTCGGTGGCCATCAACAGTTTGTCTGAAAAGAGCCGGTGGCTCTTCTGGGTGCGCATGACGGTGTCTTCTCCAACGATTGCCGACCGCGTCCACGCCCCATCGTCGCGCTCGTCTTAGGGGTAGAACGCATTGTCCGGCCGCACGTTCCCCGGAAGTGCCGGGCTTTCTCACCCGCCGGGCCCGCCCGCGCCGCGTCCGGCCGGCACCCCACCGCACGGGTAGATTGAACCGCAGCCCCATCGGAAAGGAGTCGGATCCCCAAGCCGCCCGGCCCCACCGGGACCGGTTGCGGGATCCGGCGGGAGCGGGCCTAATCCAGGACGCGCTTGTTCGTCCGGGGAGCCCGCTTGACCGATCTGATCATCGATCTGCTGCCGCTCTTCATGTTCCTGACATTGATGGGCCTCGTGTTCACCAGCTACCCGATCGGGTTCGCGCTGGGCGGCACGGCAATCCTGTACGGCTTCATCGGTATGGCGCTCGACGTGTTCTCCTTTCCGGAGTTCTTCGTCTTCGTGCCCCGGGTCTGGAGCATCGCGGAAAACCTGCAGATCATCGCGGTGCCGCTCTTCGTCTTCATGGGCGTGATGCTGGAGCGCTCGCGCATCGCCCAGGACCTGCTGGAGGCGCTGCAGATGCTGCTGCGGCCGGTCCCCGGCGGCATGGCCCTGGCGGTGACCCTGATGGGGGTGATCTTCGCCGCCATCACCGGCGTGGTCGGGGCCTCGGTGATCATGCTGACCCTGATCGCCCTGCCCACCATGCTGAAGGCCGGGTACCGGCCTTCCCTGGCGCTGGGGACCATCGCCGCGTCGTCCACCCTCGGCATCCTGATCCCGCCGAGCATCCTGATCGTCTTCCTCAGCGAGATGATGCAGATCTCCTTCGGCTATCTGTTCGCCGCGGTGATCTGGCCGGGGCTGCTGCTGTCGGGCCTCTACCTGCTCTACATCGCCGGCTACGCCTTCCTGGTGAAGGGCGCCGCCCCGCGCCTGCCGCCACCGCCGAAGGACCGCGACCCTCGGGAGTTCTGGGGCGTGCTGGCGCGCGGGATCGTGCCGCCGGCGATCCTGATCTTCCTGGTCATGGGCTCGGTGCTGTCGGGCCTCGCCACCATCACCGAGTCCGCGGCGGTCGGGGCCGGCGGCGCGCTGCTGCTGGCCTGGCTGCGCGGCAATCTCCGCGGCGGCAGGCTGCGCGAGAGCCTGCACCGCTCGGCCATGACGGTCGGCATGATCTTCGTGCTGTTCATCGGCGCCACCAGCTTCGCCTTCGTCTTCCGCATTCTGGGCGGCGACGAGATCGTCCTGTTGCTGATCGACGCCGCCGATCTGGACGCCTGGGGCATCCTGATCATGGTGATCGCGCTGATCTTCCTGATGGGGTTCTTCTTCGACGTGCTGGAGATCATGCTGATCGCCATCCCGATCTTCGGTCCGATCGTCGCCCCACTGGATTTCGGCCCGCACATCGCCCAGGGCGACGTGCTCTACTGGTTCGCGGTGCTGGTGGCGATCACCCTGCAGACCTCGTTCCTGACCCCGCCGATGGGCCTGTCGCTGTTCTACATCAAGGGCGTGGCGCCGGCGTCGATCACCATGCGGCAGATCTATGTGGGGATCGTGCCCTTCGTGATCCTGCAGATGCTCTGCGTCGCCATCGTCATGGCCGAGCCGGAACTGGTGACCGCCCTGCCCCACTGGCTGTTCATCGATTGAGGGAGGGGACTGTGAGCGACCTAACTCTCATCGACTTCCTGGACGCGCAGAGCGCGATCCAGGACCGTGTTCCGGCGCCGATCATAGGGTCCTGGATCGCGCTCTGCGCGTCCAGGAAGTCGGGGGAGGGAATGGTTAGATGCAGACGGAGGCACCCCCGATGACTGCCCGCACGGACGGCCAATCCCCCTGGCGTTCCCTTCTTCGGATCGCCGATGCGCTGGAGCGCCCGGTGGTCCGGGTCGGCGAGGCGGTGTCGTGGCTGTTCCTGCCGCTAATCGCCATCATCCTGTTCGACGCGCTGACCCGCCGCTACCTGCGCAAGCTCGACTTCGTGATGGAGAGCGACCTGCATTTCTACCTGAACTCGCCGGCGATGCAGGACGCCGAGTGGCACCTGCACGCCATCATCATGCTTTGCGCCCTGGGCTATGCCTGCGCCTGCAACGCCCATGTGCGGCTCGACATGCTGCGCGGCCGGCTCGGCGAGCGGGGGCGGCTCTGGGTGGAGTTCCTGGGCGGGCTGTTCCTGCTCATGCCGTTCATGGCGATCTTCGCCGCCGACTGTTTCGACTTCTTCTGGATCGCCTGGGTGCATGACGAGACGGCGGGCGAGACCAACGGCATCGGCGAGCGCTGGGTGATCAAGTTCTTCATGTTTTTCGGGCCGGTGCTGCTGCTGATGGCCGGCGCCTCGGTGCTGATCCGCCTCGCCGTCCGCCTGTTCGGCCCGCCGGAGCTGGCCCCGGACACAAGGACCGAGGCGATCTCCGCGCGGGACTTTTCGGCGTTCAATTGAACGCAGAACATTCTTCCTTATGTACACTCCCCGGATTTATTCCGGGGCCAACCAACGGGCTGTGCGCGGGCCCCTACGCCTGAGACTCGGAAGGGTGGGCCCCGGAATAAATCCGGGGAGTGGGAGGGGGAGCAACCGGAAGCGGAACACCCCAGGGAACAAGTCCAGGGGTGTCCGAGCTATCAGCGGTTAGGCAGCCTCACTTCATCGGCGAATGGGCCGAGGGGAAGAGGAGGATCGAGTTCATCTCGTCCAGCATCTCCGGCCCATTCTTCACGAACTCCTGCCATTCCGGGTCCTGGCCGCAGGCGTTGCGGGCCTCCATCCGGTGCTCGAAGCTGTCATAGACCCAGAGATGGGAGACCTCGTTCGGCTGGCCGGCCTCAGTGGTGAAGATGCCGACGTTCTTGGAGTACTTCTCGCGCACCGGCTGGATCTCGAGGAACTTCTGCATCCAGGGCTTCGCCTTGCCGACCTTGCAGCGGTAGTAGCGGTATTCGTAGATGTGACCCTCGCCCTCCGGCGGGGACAGCGGCTTCATCGGGTTCAGCAGGCGGATGTCCTGGCGCAGGATCAGCGGGCCGGCCTGGGTCAGGTACTTGTTCTTCCAGTCGGCATTCTCGCCCAGCGCCGCGCGCCGCTCGGCCCGGTGGTTGAGGTCGTTATAGGACCACAGGTGGTGCACCTGGTTCAGCGCGCCGATCTCGGTCAGCCAGTAGCCTTCCAGCTTGCCGTACTCGTTGCCGCGGATCGGCCGGCCGACCTCGCCGGACAGCTTGGCCAGCACCGGTGCCTTGCCGGCCGGCGTGGTGTAGGTGCGCAATTCGTAGATCATTCGGGTCTCCCTCCTCATGCCGCCGGACCTTGGAGCCGGCGCTTGTTCAGATTGTCATCATCGGATCGGGGGCGGACGGGCGGTACCGTCCAATTCGGCACCGTGCCTATTCCGCGGCGAGCGGCGGCACCGCCTCCTCCAGCGTGTTGCAGAGGCCATGCACCCGGGTCTGGCGCATGCGGCGGCGATAGGCGTCGGCGTCGTAGCCGACGCCGCGGTGCAGAAGGCAGCGGTTGTCCCAGATCACCAGGTCGCCGGCCTGCCAGCGGTGGCGGTAAATCGATTGCGGCCGGGTCGCCTCCGCCAGCAGCGCATCGAGCAGAACCCGGCTCTCGTCGTGGCTCCAGCCTTCGATCTCCTTGGCATGGGAGCCGATATAGATGTTGCGCGCGCCGGTCGACGGATTGGCGCGGACCAGCCGCTGGCGCACCGGCGGCAGCGAGGCGGCGTGGGACTCCGATACCGGCGCCACCTTGGAGCGGGAATAGACGTAGTCGTGGATGCAGATCAGCGGATCGAGCCGGGCCTGCTCCTCGTTCGGCAGGCGGCTGTAGGCGGCGCGGCCGCTGATGAACTCGGTCTCGCCGCCCTGCTCGGGCACCTCATGCGCCGACATGATCGACACGAAGGTCGGTACTGCGCGGAAGGAGGAATCCGAATGCCACAGGTTGTTACCTGTCTGGAAGACGGTGCGCTGGTGGGCATTGCCGTATTTGGTGCCGTCCTCCATCACATTGCCGATGGTGTGGAAGTGCTCCACCTGGCCGGTCGTGCCCAGGGTCACGTGATTGGCCTCCGGCTCGCCCAGCGCGCGGGTCAGGGCGAGCTGCTCGTCGTCCTGCAGGTTCTGGCCCGGAAACACCAGGAACGAATAGCCGTCGATGGCATCGCGGATCTCGTAGATCAGCGCCTCGCTCAGCGGCTGTTTCAGGTCGGCGCCGGTAAGCCGGGCGCCGAATTCCTCATGCACGGGCGTGATGGTGAATGCCGTCATGGTCGCTCCTCCCTCGCGGTGGCCTCGTCGGGACACCGTCATTGGTTGAAGCAAGCCTGGGCCAACACGGCAGACGCCGCAAGATGCCCAGTCGCGCCGCCGGGCGGGACGCTGCGGCTCAGCCCCTCGGGGGCCGCCCGGAAGCCCGCGGATCCGGCACCGGATCGCGGCCGAAATACAGGACGCCGATGGTCATCGCGACATCCGTGCCGCCGGCGGTGATCGGACAGTGGACGCTCTGATAGCGCCGCCAGGACCGGTCCCGCGCCCAGATCACGTGCCCGCTGCGGAAAACCGGCCGGCCTTCGAGCACGGGACGGCGAAACGTATCGAGCACCTGTTCCCGGGCGCCGCTGTAGTTGCTCCCCAGCACCGTGCGGCCGGTGTAGTCGCGGTCGAGGAACTGGGTGACGGCCGTGCCGACCAGCCGGTAGCGGAAATCGGCGCCGCCCTCGAGCATGTCCATGATGATGACGTGACCGAACCAGGGAGCGAGCTCCTCGAGCGCGAAGTCGGCGCGATCTGGCGCGCCCGCGCCGCCGCATTTGGCGCGCCAGAGCTCGGCAAAGGCGTCGACCATCGGATGGTCGGAGCGCGAGACCACGTCATCCGTCACCGGATCGTCGACGTACTCCGTCCTGCCCTGTCGTATTTCCACTCTCATTCGGACTCCCGGCCTTGAGGTCGTTTCGATCCGGTCGATCGAGGGGACAGGCCGAGCATAGGGACGGGTCGTTAATACGACGTTACTTCGACCGGCCCCGAGCCGCTCTTGCCAGGCGGAGGGTTCAGTCCGCGACGCCCATCAGCCGAGGTCGCAGACGGGCCTGGACCGGCTCCAGCGGGAGCAGCGTGCGCAGGGCCAGATCGCGCAGGGCCCGGGCCAGGGGGCTGCGCAGAGTGACCATGGCGAGCATCCGCTCGGTCTGGCCGATCACCGACAGGCCCACTTTGCGGCGGTCGCGGGAATAGGTCTCCAACCCGCCGCCGACGATCCGATTGGCCAGGACCGTCGCATCCTCGATGCCGAGATTCATCCCGCGCCCGCCCGCCGGCGAATGGATATGCGCGGCATCTCCCGCCAGGAAGACCCGGCCCGAGCCGTAGCTGTCGACGATGCGGTGGCTGGTGGTGAAATCCGTCGTCCAGCTCGGCGCGCCGACGACTCGCCCCACCGGCAGACGGTTCAGCGCGTCCGGTACGGTGGTGACGATCCGGAACCGGCGGCGCCCCAGCGGCAGGATGAGCATGGCGTGCTCCGGCTGAAGATGCATCGTCGCCTCGTCGTCGCCATAGGGTCCGTCGAGCTCCACATCGGCCAGGTTCCAGGTCAGGTCGTGCCGCGACCCGGGGAAGCCGACCCCGAGCCCCTTGCGCACCACGCTGTGGGCGCCGTCGGCCCCGACGAGGTAGTCGACCGTCGCCGTTTCCTCCCAGCCGCCGGGTCCCGAGAGTGTCGCGGCCACCCGCTCTCCCTCCTGTTGGAAGCCGGTCAACTCGGTCTCCCTCTCGACCCGGCCGCCAAGGGCGTTCAGGTCCTCCTCGAGAATGCGCTCGGTCTCCGATTGCGGCAGGCAGACGAGGTAATTGTAGCGATGCGGCAGCCGTGAGAGGTCGATGGTGGCAAGCGGGATGCCGTCGCCGAAGAACCGCATCCGGTGGATCCGCTGGCCGGCCTCGATCAGCCGGTCGGACAGGCCCGACGCTTCCAGGTGTTCCAGGGTCCGCACATTGATCGCCAGAGCTTTGCTCAGGATCGTCCGAGCGCCGTTTCGATCCACGATGCGGACCTCGGCGCCGTTGCGGAGCAGTCTATCCGCCGCGGCGAGACCGACCGGCCCGGCGCCGACGATCAGCACTCTCGGTTTCGCCACCCTGCTCTCCCTCGTTCGCGACGACAGTCGGGACATCGACGCCATCATACCCGTTTGACGCGGAAAAGTCGGCCACGGGAAGGCGACGGGATCCCCAGGGGTCCGATCGAATACAGAACCTTGATCAATCCAAGGCGTCGACTGGGCTGAAACCAAGGGACGAGTGGCGATGCCACGGTGGTTTTTTGTGATCCTTATCACACGTCAAGCTTTCGACTCACCTTACCTCCTCACCTATAGTGTGAGAGGGAAGAGATACGGGGTGCGATCTGGCGTGAGACCAGGGGCCCGCAGGCACTAGGGAGAACGGACGCGCGCTTATTATGTGTGTGCGTTCGGACTGCGGAACACCGTCCCCCCGAGACCTTGCACAACTCTACGTCCACGGGGGATGGGACTATGGGTAGTTGGTCGGTGGGGATCGTCGACAGCGGCGTGACCAATGAAACGGAAGCCGCCTACGGCGCCAGCGTCTTCGCGCGCGACTATTACGGCAGGGACACCGATACGGACGGGGGCAGGCTTACCTCCCACGGCTCCAAGGTGGCGCAGGCGGCCGAGCAGACGAACAGCTATCTGGACCGGCTCGACCTGCAGATCTCCAACGACAGCGGCAGCCGGATCTCCAGCTTTGCGATCCGCGACGCCCTGAACGATGTGAACCGCCTGGCGAGCGACGGGTGGAACATCGGCGCCATCAACATGAGCTTCGGCGGGGTCACCTCCTCGTGGACCAGCTACTTCCGCTCCCAGATCGCCATCCTCCATGACCAGCGGATCTACTGCGTCGCATCGGCGGGAAACAGCGGGACGCGGACCTATCTTGAGTACCCGCACTACCCGGCGCGCTTCGGCAACGTGCTGTCGGTCGGCAGCCATGACGGTCAGGGCAATCCGAGCTGGTTCTCCCAGAATTACAGCGGCGGCGTGCATGTCCTGGCCGATGGCGAGAACTTTCCCAACCAGGGGGATTACGGAACCAGCTACTCCGCCCCTCAGGTGACCGCCACCGTGGCGACGATGCAGGCCCTGGTCGAAGCCTCGACCGGGACCCGACTGACCTTCAGCGAAGTCGTGGACGGCCTCCAGCAGGGCGGGCATGCACCGCGCTCCGGCCTCGATACGGCGGACTCCAGGACCTCCTACTACCTGCTCGACCACCAGGGAGCGGTGAACTACGTCCTGTCGACCCATGTCGACCCGAGCGTTTCCTGGCTGGAATACATCGCTTCCTATTCCGATCTGGAGGCCGTCTTCGGCCGCGACACCGCCGCCGCCCGCAGCCACTTCATCCATTCCGGGGTATGGGAGGGGCGGTTCTCCGAGTTCGACGGGCTGGAGTATCTGGCGAGCTACAGCGACCTGCGGGCCGCGTTCGGGACCGATCGGCACGCGGCCGTTACCCATTATCTCGATTCCGGCCGGGCGGAGGGGCGGACCGTCTCCTTCGACGCCGACGCGTACATGGCTGCCAATCCCGACATCGCGGCGGTCGTGAACGGCGACCGCGACCGGGCGACGGAGCATTGGATCGCGAACGGAGCGGCCGAGGGACGGTCCCCCGGCCATTCCGGGCTGGCCAGCGCGGGAGCCGCCCCCGAGCCGATCGCCGTCGTCGCGGAGGGTGGAACGGACTTCGCGCGAACGTCGGACGGCGCCGGCCGGATCGCGGTGGGCCAATCGGCCTCGGGGGAGATCCAGAGCGACGGGGACCGGGACTGGTACGCCGCCGACCTCGCCGACGGACAGACGGTGATGGTCCATGTCTCCGGCGCGCCCGGGGGCGGCGGATCGCTGGTCGACGCCGACATCTACGTCTACGACGAGGCCGGTCACTATATCGCCTACGACTTCGACAGCGGCAGCGGAAGCGATGCGCAGCTCGCCTTCACCGCGCCGACCTCGGGGACCTATTATTTGGAAGTGGACGGCCATCTGGGGCACACGGGCAGCTATTCGCTGAGCGTCGCCGCGCTCACCGCGTCGGCCATGGACGATCTCGCCGCCGGCATCGATGCGACCGATCGGGAGCCCGCCAGCTTCGAGGACCTTCGGATCGCCCTGCTTTCGGACGGTGGTCTCGCCACCGATCCGTTCGGTCTGCTCTGAGGCGCCGCCTCACCCGAGGTCGCGCAGCCGCTCTCCGCCGAACACCACGCTGACCACCGTCCCGTCGCCCGGCGCACTGCGCAGGCCGACTTCCGCGCCATGCAGTTCCGCCAGCATCTTCACCAGGTAAAGGCCGAGCCCGGTCCCCTCGGCCTGGGCGAGAGCCGGGTTCCGCGCCCGGGTGAAGGGTTCCCAGATCGTCTTCTGGTCCTGGGCGTCGATCCCGGCGCCGGTATCGGCCACCGACAGGGTCATGGTCTCATCGTCGCCCCGTTCGAGGCGGATCTCCACCAGCCCGCCGGGCGGCGTGAACTTCAGCGCATTGGAGACGAGGTTGGTCAGGATCTGGCGGATCGCCTTCGCGTCCGCATACAGGGCGGGGACCTGATCCGGGAGGTCGATCTGCAGCCTCACACCCTTGCGGTCGGCCTCGACGCCGAGCACGGTCTTGGTCGAGGCGATCTCGCGGGCGATATCGACCCAGCTCTCGTTGATCTCGAATCCTCCGCTCTCGATCTTCGACAGATCCAGGAGGTCGTTCACCAGGGCCAGAAGGTGCTGGCTGCTCTCGTGGATGATCTCGGCATATTCCTGCTCCCGGGTCTTCTCCTGGTTCGGCCGGTGCTGAAGCTTCAGGATCTGGGAGAAACCGATGATCGCGGTGAGCGGGGTGCGGATCTCGTGGCTGATCCGCGCGAGGAACGCGCTCTTCGCCCGCGTCGCATGTTCGGCACGCTGCAGGGCGGAGCGGACCTGCTGATCGCGGCTGACGAGGTCCGAGTTGGCCTCCGCAAGATCCAGGGCGTGCGACAACAACGCCTGTTGCGCCTGGATCGCCCGGCTTATCACCACCGCCCCCGCCGCCATCGCCAGGACCAGCAGGACGATCGCCGGCACGGCCAGGTCCCGCAGGGCGTTGAGGCCGGCATCCGGGCTGTCCCAGTCGAGAAAGGCGAGGTCCGAGCCGTCCGACCGAACCAGGCGCACCGCCTCGTCCGAGACCGTCTCGGGGTCGAAGGCGATCCGGAGATTGGGCAGGGCGAACCGCTCGGCGGAGCTTTTCAGCCAGATATCGTCCAGCGGACGGAGCACGATCAGCACCGGTCGCGGGTGCGGCTCCATCTGCGCCGGGGACGGCCGTTCCGGGGTGATGGCGGCAACCCCCGCGACGGACACGCCCATCTCGGTCAGCACCAGACAGGGAAGCCCTTCGGGATTGTCCATCGGCGACGCCCTGGACCGGGCGATCACATAGCCCAGGTCCCGCACCACCCGGTCCACCGCCTCGGCGTCGAAGGCGGGGCGGGTCGGATGGTTCCAGAAGAACACCACATCGTCGTTCTCATCGATGACGATGGAGCCGGTCACCCCGAAGGTGTCGGCCAGGTAGCTGCCCAGATCGTTCTCCGCCCACCGCCTGTCCAGGTCGACCAGCACGTTCTCGATGGTGACATCCCAATAGGCGTAATCCTTGGCGAGAAGTCCCAGATCGCCGGTCACGTCCTCGATCGCCGTCTGGGCGAGACGCCCCGAGGACCGCGCCGCCGTCCGGTCGATCTCCACCACCGCCAGCCACAGCGCCCCGCCGGCGAGCGCCACGGCGAACAGAACCAGGGCGGCGACGGGCAGATAGAGCTGCCAGGCGGATACGCCACCACGCTGTCCCGGAACCGCCTGGTCCGCGTATTTGCCTGTCACCGTTGGCTCTTCCATCCTCGCCCCACGGCTCGACGCTACCATCGCGATGAGAGCCGGCAAAGGGTCGCGACGTTTGTGAGTTTCCCCACATCCTTGGCGCATGAGTCGTTTTCGGGCAGCCGCAAGTCCTTCTTGCGGCATGGATCCGGACGGGATGCGGAGCGCCCGCCCCCGCCACCCCGGTCGGCCGATCAGCCTCAGGAAAGCTTATGCTCGCTCAGGAAGTCCGTTTTAAATGAGAGCCCGTGCCCGGGCCGTTCCGGCGGGGTATAGACACCCCGGTCCGGCAGGATCGGCTCGACCCAGGCGTCCTCCATCCAATCGACGTATTCGATCCAGTGCGGATTCGGAATCGCCGCCATCAGGTGGACCATCAGTTCCGGGAACAGATGCGGCGCGATCCGCATGCCTGAGGTCTGGGCCATCGCCGCGATCCGCCGCAGCTCGGTGAAACCGCCGCGCATCACGTCGGGCTGCAGGATCGGGATTTTGGGATGGGCGAAGAACGGCCGCAGGTCGTAGCGGGTGAAGTGGGTCTCCCCGCCGACCACGCGCAGGTCCAGCGCGTCGGCGATACGGAAATAGCCGGCGGTGTCCTCGCAATCCACCGGCTCCTCCAGCCAGTAGACGCCATGGTCCTGGAACCGCCTGCCGACGGCGATCGCCTGGTCGGCGGTCCAGCCCATGTTCACGTCGATGCAGATCTCCACCCCTTCGCCCAGTGCAGTCCGCATGGCGGCCACATGGGCGACGTCGGTGCGGTCGTCATAGAGATGGCCGGCCTGCATCTTGATCGCCTTGAAGCCGCGGCCGACATAGCGCTTCGCCTTGTCGACCATGCCGTCGCCGCCGAGCCCGCGCCAGCAGCCGCTGCCATAGGCCTCCAGCCGCTTGGCCGACCCGCCCCACAGCCGGAACATCGGCAGGCCGGCCAGCTTCGCCGTGGCGTCCCACAGGGCGATATCCAGGGCCGACTGCGCCATGACCGTGATGCCCATGCGGCCGATCCAGTAGTTGGACCGCCACAGCTCCTCCCACAGGGTCTCGACCTCGGTGACGTCACGGCCGAGGGCATGCGGTTTGACCAGTTCCTCGATGCAGGTGGCGATGGTCTCCAGCCCGCCATTGAGGATCTGCAGGTAGCCCATGCCGACCACCCCGCCCGCGGTCTCCACTTCCACGACGATCAGCTCGCGCAGCCTGTCGTAGCTCGGCGACCAGCGCGGCGGGTCGATCCACGGCGCGCGCAGCTTATGCACCCGGATATCGGCGATCCGGCGATTCTTGGCGGACATTGTCCGTCCTCCCCTGTTGGCGTTGTTTTGCCGTCAGGATAGGCGGGCCGACGGACGGGCTCTACCCCCGCTCGTAGCACGCTGGTACCGTCGCCCAGCGACCCGCGGCCAACGCGGGCGGCAAGCCAGAGACAGGACATCGAGGAGGAAGAGGGATGAACCAGGCAACCGTGCTGGCCCAGGTGGCGCGGAGCTTCGCCGGCCGTCCGGCCCTGTCATTGGGCACCGAGACGCTGTGCGAATATGCGGGCTTCGCCGATCGGGTGGCGCGCCGGGCGGGCGGGCTGCGCGCGCTCGGGCTGCAGGACGGCGACCGGGTGGCTCTGGTCATGAAGAACAGCCCGGAATGCTGGGAATCCCTCTACGCGATCTGGCATGCCGGGCTGGCGGCGGTGCCGGTCAACGCCAAGCTGCACCCCAAGGAACACGCCTTCATCCTGGAGAATTCCGGCAGCCGCGCCTGTCTCGCCACGCCGGAGCTGGCGGCAGACCTCGCCGGCATCCGCGGCGAGACGCCGGCGCTGGAGCACCTGATCTCCACCGACAGCACAGACTACGCGTCGCTGGGCGCCGGCAGGCCGGCAGCACTCGCCGACACCAAGCCGACCGACCTCGCCTGGCTGTTCTACACCTCCGGCACCACCGGCCGGCCCAAGGGCGCGATGCTGACCCACCGCAATCTGATGTCGGCGGTGATGAACTACTACGGCGATGTGGACACCATCCTGCCGACCGACAGCATCATCCACTCCGCCCCGATGAGCCACGGCTCCGGTCTCTACGGCCTGCCGCACGTGGCCCACGGCGCCAATACGGTGGTGCCGAAATCCGGCGGCTTCGACGTGGCCGAGACCCTGGCGCTGATCGAGCGCTGGCCCGGCGTCTCCTTCTTCTTCGCGCCGACCATGGTCACGCGGCTGATCAACACGCCGAACATCGAGCAGGCCGACCTGTCGAACCTGAAGACCATCATCTATGGCGGCGCGCCGATGTATCTGGAGGACGTGAAGCGGGCGCTCTCCCTGCTTGGCCCGAAGCTGGTGCAGATCTACGGCCAGGGCGAGGCGCCGATGACCATCACCGGCCTGCCCAAGCACATCTTCACCGACACCGGCCACCCGCGCTACGAGGCCCGGATCGGCTCCACCGGCTTCCCGCGTACCGACGTGGAGGTCCGCGTGGTCAACGAGGACGGCAAGGACGTGCCGGTCGGCGAACCGGGCGAGGTGATCTGCCGCGGCGACGTGGTCATGGTCGGGTACTGGAACAATCCCGAGGCCACCGCGTCGTCCCTGCGCGACGGCTGGCTGTGGACCGGCGATGTCGGCAGCTTCGACGAGGAGGGTTTCCTGACCCTGAAGGACCGGTCCAAGGACGTGATCATCTCGGGTGGCACCAACATCTACCCGCGCGAGGTGGAAGAGGTGCTGCTGCGCCATCCGGCCGTGCTGGAATGCGCGGTGATCGGCCGCCAGCATCCGGACTGGGGCGAGGAGGTCGTCGCCTTCGTGCGCCCGCATCCGGGCCAGACCGTCACCCCGACCGAGCTGGATGCGCTCTGCCTCGACAACATCGCCCGGTTCAAGCGACCGAAGGACTATCTGCTGGTGGACGACCTGCCGAAAAACAACTACGGCAAAATCCTGAAAACCGAACTCCGCAAACTGGCCGCACCCGCGGCCGACTAACCGAACGGATCCCTGCATGGACAATACGCCCTGGGGCTGCGACAGCGATTACGGCGTGCTGCGCGACGTGGCCCTTCGCTCGCCCGAGCATTTCGGCTGGTTCGGCGCCAATGCCGTCGCCAAGGAGACCCTGCGCAAGGGCATCACCTTCGACGCCAAGCTCGCCACCGACCAGCACGCCGCCTTCGTCGCCGCGTTCGAGGATGCCGGCGTGCGCGTGCACATGGTCGAGCCGGATCCGGCCCTGCGCTATCACGTCTATACCCGCGACCCGGCGATCATGACCCCCTGGGGCATCCTGATCGGCCAGATGCAGCGCGAGCAGCGCCGCGGCGAGGTCGCGCCGACCGTGCGCTTCCACCAGAACACCGGCATTCCGATCTGGAACTGGGTCACCGCCGGAGCGCTGGAGGGCGGCGACGTCCACCTGCTGCGCCCGGGTGTGGCCGCCATCGGCATGTCCGGCAACCGCACCACCAAGGAAGGGGCGGAGCAGGCCAAGGCCTGGTTCGAGGCCGAAGGCTGGGAGTGCCGGATCATCCCGATCGCCGAGCATTTCCTGCACCTGGACCTGCTCATTTCCATGGTGAACGAGTCCCTGGCGCTGGTCTGCACCGACGTGGTCGAGCCGGAAATCGTCAACTGGCTGGCCGAGCTCGGGATCAAGGCCGTTCCGACGACTTATGCCGACGCCATGCGGCTGGCCGGCAACTGCCTGTCGCTCGGCAACGACCGGGTGATCTCCTCGGCGGAAGCCGAAACGGCCAACGCACAATTGCGCAGCCTCGGCATCAAAGTATACGATCCGGCGCTAACGATGTTCACGCTCGCCGGTGGCGGACCCAGGTGTCTGTCCCAGCCGCTCAGGAGAGAGCCCGTCAAGGCGGGCTGACCCGCATCATATCGCCGTCCCGCCGCGCATCCGCCCGGCGGGATCGGGCTCGGGGGAACCCGCCCGGACCGGCACAGACCAGGCATTGGACAGGACCGTCACCCGGCGATGGTATCTAAGAACCGCAGGATCGATCGTGCCGCTTTCACCGACTTGGTGGAGAAGCACGAACGCTATCTCCAGAACCCCAAGACGGGCGACCGCATCAACCTGCTCGACGCGACCCTGACCGGCGTTCAGGCGACCGACCTGGACCTCCACAATTCCGCCTTCCCCGGCGGGATCTTCATCAACTGCTCGTTCTGGCGGGTGAATTTCCAGGAGTCCAATTTCGAGCTCTGCGACATGAGCGTGTGCACCTTCGAGGGTTCCAACATGCGCAACGCCGACCTGCGCGGCGTGCGGATGAAGGGCTCCAACATGAAGAAGGTCGATCTCAGCGGCGCCGATCTCGGCCCGGCGACCTCGGTCATGCCGGGCGGTGCCGACGTCTCCGACCTGAGCGATGTGGACCTGGAGCGCGCGGAACTCCGCAAGACGGTGCTCGCCGGCGCCAACATGCGCCGGGCCAACCTGTTCGAATGCAACCTGGAAGGTGCGGTTCTCAAGGACGCCGCCCTGGAGGACGCCAACCTCTCCGGCGCCAACCTGAACGGTGCCGATCTGAGAGGCGCCAAGCTGAAAGGCGCGCATCTGCGCAACACCAAGCTGGCCGGCGCCAATCTGGACGGCGCCGATCTGGAAGGGGCGAAGGGCTTCTTCGGTCAGTCGGAACTCGACGAGGCCACCCAGCGCAAGCTCGCAGCCCATATCGAATGGGTGATGAGCGAAGGCAAGGAGGGGGCCCGCGCGATCCTCAAGGGCGCCAAGTTCGTCAAGAAGAACCTGGCCTATATCGAGCTGACCTGCGCCGACCTGTCGGGCGCCGACCTGCGCCACTGCAACCTGACCGGCGCCTACCTCGCCGGGGCCGATCTGCACGGCGCCGACCTGACCGGCGCGACCATGACCGAAGCCGATCTGCGCGGCGCCGACCTGACCGGCGCGGTGCTGGAGGGCGTGGATCTCAGCGACGCCCAGACCAAAGAACTGGTCGTGCGCTCGCGCAACGGCACCACCAAGCTGAAGACCCGGATCGACGTCTATCCCTGAGCGGGGCTACTCGATCATCCGTTCCAGCGTGTCCAGCCGGTCCGCCTCGGCGGCCGGCTTGTCCCAGCGGATGCGCGAGATCCGGGGGAAGCGCATGGCGACGCCGGATTTGTGCCGGGCCGAGCGGTGGACGCTGTCGAACGCCACTTCCAGCACCAGCCCGTGGGTCACCTCGCGCACCGGGCCGAAGCGTTTGACCGTGTGGCCGCGCACCCATTTGTCGAGCTGCTTTAGCTCCTCGTCGGTGAAGCCGAAATAGGCCTTGCCCACCGGCACCAGCTCGCCCGCCCCGCTGTCCGGTGCGTCCCGCCAGGCGCCGAAGGTGTAGTCGGAGTAGTAGGACGAGCGCTTGCCGTGGCCGCGCTGGGCGTACATCAACACCGCGTCGACGGTCAGCGGCCCGCGCTTCCACTTGTACCAGAGGCCCTTGGGCCGCCCGGCGACATAGGGAGCGTCGCCGCGCTTCAACATCAGCCCTTCGGTGGCGGTACCCCGGGCGCTGACCCGCTTCTCCTCCAGATCCTCCAGCCCGGTGAAGGCGACCAGGTCGGACACGTCCATGCGCTGCGGCGCCTCGCGGGCGAAGAACGCCTCCAGCCGCTGCCGCCGGTCATCGAAGGGCAGCGCGCGAAGATCCTCGTCGCCGTCGAACAGGATATCGTAGAGCCGCACGAAGGCCGGATACTTCTTCAGCATCGGCGCGGTGACCGTCTTGCGGTTCAGGCGCTGCTGCAGCTCGTTGAACGGCCGCACCTCGCCGCCGGACACCACCAGAAGCTCGCCATCCACCACGCCCTGGAAGGTCACGTGATCCAGGATGTCGGGAAAGGTCGCGCCAATATCGTCGCCGGTGCGCGAGTACAGCCGCACCTCCCCGCCCCGCGCCGCGATCTGCACCCGGATGCCGTCCCATTTCCACTCCGCCCGGAACGCCGACAGGTCCAGCCCCTCTGCGTCGTCCTCCTCCAGGGGATGGGCCAGCATCGGCGGGCGGAAGATCGGCCGGTCCTCCAGATCGGGACGGGCGGCGCGGCCGTCGAGCCAGGCGAACAGCTCCTCGTAGGGGGGCTCCAGCCCGTGCCACAGCTCCTCGATCTCCGCCGGATCGACGCCGCCGTATTCCGCCACCGCCACCTTGGCCAGCCGGGCCGACACGCCGACCCGCAACCCGCCGGTGATCAGCTTCAGCAGCGCCCAGCGGCCGGTCGCGTCCAGCGGGTCGAGCCATTCCTCCACCACGTCCGCCGCCTCGGCCCGCTTGGTGGCGTGCAGCCGTTCCACCACCTCGGTCAGCGCCGGCCAGTCCCGGTTGGTGGGGCGCTGCGGCCAGATCAGCGCCGTCGTTTCCGCCAGGTCGCCGACATAGTCGTAGGACCATTCGAACAGCACCGGATCGACCCGCCGCATGGCCAGTTCACGCACCGCGCCCGCCTTCACCCCTTTGAAGCCGAGCCCGCCGGTCAGCGCCGCCAGCGCCCAGCCCCGGTCCGGGTCGGGTGCGGCCCGGAAATACGCCACCAGCAGCGCCAGCTTGGCATTGCGCGACGGGGTATAGATCAGCCGGTCGAGAAGTTCGGCGAAGGGTTTCATTGCCCCTCCTCCTCGTAGCCGACCAGGGCCAGGGCGCGCGCCTTGTACCCGCGCGCCGAGGCGGCGTGCATCAGCGCCTCCTCGCGGCCATGGGTGATCCAGATCTCCGGCGCGCCGACATCGTCGAAGGTTTCCAGCAGCTCGTCCCAGTCCGCATGGTCGGAGATGATCAGCGGCAGCTCCACGCCGCGTTGCCGGGCGCGCTGGCGCACCCGCATCCAACCCGAGGCCATGCAGACGACCGGGTCCGGCAGCCGGCGTCCCCAGCGGTCGGCGATGGCCGAGGGCGGGGCGAGTACGATCTCGCCCTTGAACTCGTCGCGCGCCACGCCCTTCTGCCCGGCCGTCGCCGGGCGCAGTTCGCCCAGGTCGATGCCGTGATCGCGGTACAGGTCGCAGAGATTTTGCAGCGCGCCGTGGATATAGATCGGCCGCTCCCACCCGGCCTGGCGCAGCAGCGCGATCATCCGCTGCGCCTTGCCCAGCGCGTAGGCGCCGATGACGTGGCAGCGCTCCGGGAACAGGGCGACGCTGTCCAGCAGCTTGGCGATCTCCTCGCGGTCGTCGGGATGGCGGAACACCGGCAGGCCGAAGGTCGCTTCGGTCACGAACACGTCGCAGGGGACCGGCTCGAAGGGCGCGCAGGTCGGGTCGGAGCGCCGCTTGTAGTCGCCGGAGACGACAATCCTGGCACCCCTGTATTCCAGGCAGGCCTGGGCGCTGCCGAGGACATGGCCGGCCGGATGCAGGCTGACGGTGACCTCGCCGATCGTCAGGGCCTCGCCGTAGCGTAGGGCCTGTCGGTCCTGCTCCGGTTCGGCCCCATAGCGGGCGGTCATGATCGCCAGGGTTTCCGGCGTCGCGGCGACGGCCCCGTGACCGGCCCGGGCATGGTCGGAATGGCCGTGGGTGATCACCGCGCGGTCGACCGGGCGCACCGGATCCACATAAAAGCCGCCCGGCACGCAGTACATGCCTTGGGGGCGGATCTCGATCCAGGTCTGGGGATGGGGGGCGGAGATGCTGGCGGCCATAGGCCAGAGGTTAGGCCGTCCCCGGCGCCGGTCAACGGCGGCCGTTCACCGCAGCCGCGTCACTGTCACATGGCGCGAGAGCCGGCGGCCCATGAGGTCACGGGCCGCCGGTCGGTCGTTTACGGAGCGCGGTCAGGCCGCCCGGACGCGGTTGACGAACTCGACCACCTGGGTGGTGAGCTGGTCCGCCTGGGACGACAGCTCACCGGCCGCCTCCAGCACCTCGCCGGCGCTGGAGCCGACCAGGCCCGACGCCTCGGTCACGTTGTTGATCGACCGCGACACGGCCTGGGTGCCGTCTGCCGCCTCCTGGGTGCTGCGACCGATTTCCGAGGCGGCGGCATTCTGCTCCTCGATGGCCGAGGCGACGGAGGACGATATCTCGCGGATCTTCTCGATCCGGATGTTGATGTCGTTGATCGCCGACACCGCACTGCCGGTCTGATCCTGCACGTCCCGGATCTGGGCGGCGATCTCGTCGGTCGCCTTGGCCGTCTGGGTCGCCAGGCTCTTCACCTCAGACGCCACCACCGCAAAGCCCTTGCCGGCATCGCCGGCGCGGGCCGCCTCGATCGTCGCGTTCAACGCCAGCAGGTTGGTCTGCTCGGCGATGCTGGTGATCAGGTTCACCACCTCGCCGATCGCCTCGACCTTGGACGCCAGTCCCTTGATCTCGCGGTCGCTCACCTCGGCCGCGCCGACCGCCTGTTCGGCCGCTTCGGTCTGGTAGCTCATCTGCTGGCTGATCTCGGTGATGGAGCTGCGCAGCTCCTCGGCCGCGGCGGCGACAGTCTGAACGTTCGAGGAGGCCTGTTCGGCAGTGTTCACCACCATGGCCGCCTCGGAGATCGCCTGCTGGCTCGACGCGGTCATCGACTCGGCGGTCCCACGCATGGCGACGGCCTTCGCGTTCACCGCCCGCACGAGCTCGCCGACCCCGGCCTCGAAATCGTCGACCACCCGACGCATGGTCTGACGCTTCTCCTCCTCGGCCCCCTGCTCGTTTTCGGCCTCGCGGGCCTCCAGCTCGATTTTCTGCTTGGCGTTGACCCGGAAGACTTCCACGGCCGCCGCCATCTCGCCGATCTCGTCGCCACGGGCACGATAGGGCACCTCGAAGTCGACCTCGTTCGAGGCCAGCCGGCGCATCACCGCCGACAGGGCCGGGATCGGCCGCAGCATCATCCGGAACACCACGAGGGCCAGGATCACGCCGATCACGGTGGCCACCGCCATGGCGATGCCGAGGGACCAGGTGATGCTGTAGAGCACCGCCTCGATCCGTTCCTTCTGCACACCGGCATAGAGGATGCCGATGATGTCGCCGCCGGAGGACAGGATCGGCTGATAGACGGTGTAGTACGGCACGCCGAGAATGACCGCCTGGCCGAGGAACGTCTTGCCCCCGGTCACCACCGGATACACCGCCCCGTTCTGGCCGAGCGGCGTGCCCACCGCGCGATTGCCGTCCGGCTTGATGATGTTGGTTGTCTTGCGCCAGAAATCCTTGGTTTCCGGATCCCAGGCGAAGACGGTCGCCGTCTCTCCCGTCATCTGGCCGATCCGGTCGATGAGGTCATGGCTGTCGAACTGGGGCAGCGCCGGAATGACGATTTTCTTGACCGTTCCCGACGGGTCGATGGTCACCTGAACTTCGGGATACCGGGCGGCCAGTTCCATCGCCGCGATCCGAAGGCTGGCATTCTGTCGGTTGATCGCTTCCTTGCTGATCGACCCGTCGACGGCGCTGATCGCTGCGAAGGACAACGCAAGCGCCAGCAGCACCAGCAGCCCGGCCGTCACCAGACAAGCCTTTGTTGTCAATCGCATCCCGCCGATGAGATTAAAGCTCATGAAACACTCCATCGTCGCTCTTTTGGCGACTACTAGTGTTTCCCAGTTAAAACTTGCTTAATTACCTTTTACGAAAAATACCCACTGTAAAAGTATGCATAATTTGTATGGCGTGTTTTTTAATATTTGAGGCACACGATTAAGATGTAGCCGTGCCCCCAGCTCGGCAGGCCGAACCGGTCCCGCCATCGGACACCTGTTCCGGGTCATGGACAGTCGTTGCCACCAGGGCCGGCACGCCCACCTCACGGCGAGCCGACGGTCCCACCGGCGATCAGGTGAAGTGTACGCGGGCTTCCCCAAGATGTTCGAAGCGGATCAGCACTTCGGCCGGCTCGGAGAAATGGACGGTCTTCACCACGCTGCCGAGCATCACGAACTCCCCGGCTTTCAGCGGCCGGCCGAGGGCGATCCGATGGTTGGCAAGCCAGGCGAGCGCGTTCAGCGGATGGCCGAGGATGTCGCGCCCGCGGCCGGAGCCGGCACGGATCTTGTTGACGAACATCTCCCCCTCGATTCCATCCAGATCGAGGTTCCGCCAGGTCTCCAGCGCCGGGCCGATCACCACGCCGGCATTGAAGAAATCGTCGGCGATCAGCACCGGCGCCGAGAAGGACGGGAAGTTGCTGTAGCGGTCGTCGACGATCTCGATGCCGGGCATCAGCGCCGCCACCGCATGACCGACGCTGTCGCGGTCGTAGGGCATGCCGGTATCGGGAAGATCGGCGCCGAGCCGGGCGGCGATCTCGCATTCGACGCCGACCCGGTGGAATTTGGACAACGGCAACGTCGCCATGTGCTCGTACACGGTCGAGGCGAAGACCTCGCCGGCGCAAGGATGGTCGATCTTCAGATAGGCCTGCATGACCGACGTGGTGCAGCCGATCTTATGGCCGGTGCGCGGGCCGAAGCCCGCCTTCTCCAGCCGGTCATGGACCAGGGCCTGGACGGCATAGCCTTCCTCGACGTCATCCGGCTCGAGCTCGGCCGGCGGCAGCGGCGTGGCCGCTCCGCCGGTGCGGGCCCTGACCAGATGGTCGGCGAGGTCGGCCTGCCGGTCCGGGCTCATGCGTTGCGCCGCTCCTGGAGGATGCTGGAGGCCGCGTCGGCCAGGACCTGGCAGCCGATGGCGATGTCGCCCCGGTCGGTATCCTCGGCGAAGTCGTGGCTGATGCCGCCGATCGACGGGACGAATAGCATGGCGCAGGGCAGCTTGGCGGTGATCACCATCGGGTCGTGGCCGGCGGCGGACGGCATGGACTGCCACTTGCCCGGCACGGTCGCCTCGGCGGCGGCGGCGATGTGCTTCTGGAAGCCCTCGTCCATGTAGGACGGGCGCACCGGCTGACGCGAGCGGGTGTATTCCACCGTCGCCTTGCCCTTGCTGTTGATGTCGTCGGCGATCCCGGCGGCGATCTCCTCGAACCTGTCGAGGATGCTCTCGTCCTGGTCGCGGAACTGCAGGTCCAGCTCGGCATAGCCCGGCACGATGGAGGCGGCCCCCGGCTGCACCACCGCGCGGCCCATGGTCCAGACCGTGCGTTCGCCGGCGACCGACGGGAACTCCTGGTTCACCCGGTAAGCCAGTTCGTAGAGCGCGGTGGCGGCATCCTTGCGCCGGGCCATGGTGGTGGTGCCGGCGTGGTTCTGCTCGCCGTGGAACTTGAAGCGCATGGCGCGGATGCCGACGATGGCGGTGACCACACCCACATGCTGCTCGGCCTGCTCCAGATACGCGCCCTGCTCGATATGCGCCTCCAGATAGCCGAGGTACCGGTTCTCCTCCATGGTCAGCCGAGGCACGTCGGTCAGGCCGGCGGCGGCGATGGCGTCGGTCAGCGTGGTGCCGTCGCGGCCGGTCGCGGCCTTCTCCGCTTCGGGATCCAGCACGCCGCACCAGGACCGGCTGCCCAGGCAACCCAGGAACGAGCCCTCCTCGTCCTGCCACGACACCACGTCGACGGCGAGATTGGCGGTTTCCGGATCCTCGGCGAGCGCCCGGGCGATCTCCAGGCCGTAGACCACCCCCAGCGCACCGTCGAGCCAGCCGCCGCGCGGCTGGGTGTCGGAATGGCTGCCGATCAGCAGGGCCGGGCCGGGCTTGGAGGAGCGGCCGAGCACGTTGCCGACGCCGTCGATCGTGGTCTCCAGGCCGGCTTCCTCGAAGCGCTTCTTCAGCCAGCGCCGGGCCTCCATGTCCTTCTCGCTGAGCGCGGTACGGATCACGCCCGTCTCTACACCGCCGATCGTGCGCAGGTGGTCCAGGTCGGCGAGCAGGCGCTCGGCATTGATCTTCGGCATGGGGCTCCTCCAGGTGGGTAAAGCCCAGCCTAACGCGTCCCCGCCGCGGGCGTCACGCCCGGGAATGCGGGGTGACGGTGCGGCTATTTTTCTCTCCTCCCATTCCCCGGTCTTGTGCCGGGAGGGGTTGGAGAAAGGGAACGAATGAACACCCCCTTGGAAGCAGCACCGCCCGTGCTACGCTTGCCTCCCGCCAAGCGAACCCCGTCCAAAGCCGTGTCCCTCGCCGAACGCCTCACCGGGCTCAGTGCCCGCGACAACACCCCGATTGCCATCGTCGGCCTCGGCCATGGGGCGACGCACTGGGTGGCCGCGACCTTCTACCTGCTGCTGCCCAACCTCTCGACCGCGCTGGGCCTCGACTACGCCGCCACCGGGCTGCTGGTCTCGGTGCTGCATGTCAGCGCGTTCGTGGCCAATTTCGGCTCCGGCCCGCTGACCGACATGACCGGACGGCGGGTGGCGCTGCAGGTCGCCTCGCTGCTGATGGGGGCCGCGGCCCTGGCCCTGCTCGGCTTTGCCGGCGGGCTGCTGGCGGTGGCGGCCCTGGTCGCGGTGATCGGCGCGTCGAACAATCTCTGGCATCCGCCGGCGATCAGCTACCTCTCCGCCCGGTTCCCCGCACAGCGCGGCTGGGCGCTGTCGGTCCATGCGCTCGGCGCCGGGCTGGGAGACGCCATCGCACCGCTTGCCGC
The DNA here is from genome assembly GCF_034377285.1 of Thalassobaculum sp. OXR-137. Lineage (NCBI taxonomy): Bacteria > Pseudomonadati > Pseudomonadota > Alphaproteobacteria > Rhodospirillales > Thalassobaculaceae > Thalassobaculum > Thalassobaculum sp. OXR-137. The sequence continues at coordinate 75,231 of NZ_CP139715.1, forward strand.
CGGCGCGATGCTGGCCGCCATGGCCTGGGAGGGGGTGGCGCTGTATTCCTGCCTGCCGGTCCTGGCGGTGGCGGCCCTGCTGGCGATGTTCCTCGGCCGCGCGCCCGCCGCCAGCCATGGCGAGGCCGGCAAGGGCGTGGATTTCGGCCAGTACCTCGCCGGCATCGCGGCGGTGGTGAAGGACCGGGCGGTGCTCGGCCTGTGCCTGATGTCGGCCTTCCGGGCGATGACCCAGAACGGGCTGCTGGTCTTCCTGCCGCTCTATCTCGCCCACGAGATGGAAGTGTCTCCGCTGATGATGGGCGTGGCGCTGGCGGCGCTGCAGGTCGGCGGGCTGATCGCCACGCCGATCGCAGGCCGGCTGTCGGACCGGGTGGGACGGCGCCAGGTGGTGCTGGCCGGGCTCGGCGTGTCGACCCTGGCCATCGCGGCGCTGACCCTGCTGGGCAACGAGATCTCGTTCATTGCCGGGGTGTCGGTGCTGGGCTTCGCGCTCTACGCGATCCGGCCGGTGGTGCATTCCTGGATGATGGACCTGACGCCGTCCCATCTGGGCGGCTCGGCCACGAGCCTGATGTTCGGGGCGCAGACCGGCCTGTCGATCCTGGCGCCGGTGATCGGCGGGATCGTCGCCGATGCCTATGGGCTGGTGGTGACGTTCTACGTGCTGGCGGCGAGCATGCTGGTGACCAACCTGATCGCCTGGAGCCTGCCCAACGCGAAGCGGGCGTAGCGCACCCAATCCACCATTCCCACTCCCCGAACCCACCACAGTCACTCCCCGGATTTATTCCGGGGCAATCCGCCACACCGCTGCCAAGGTGGACGGGGTCGCACCACGCCGACGCGCTGCCCCGGCACAAGGCCGGGGAGTGTTTTGATAGGTGGGGGCCGTGTTCTAGAGCAAATCTAAGCCGCATCCCCCGGATACCAGCTCGGCGGGCGCTTCTCGAGGAAGCTGGCCAGCCCCTCCTTCGCCTCGTCGCTCTGGCGCTTCAGGGCATGCTCCTCCACCAGCGCGGTGAAGTGCTCGCCCGACAGGTCCAGCCCCGCCTCCACCAGCGCCCGGTGCTTGGTCTGGGCCAGCGCCTCCGGTGCCGCCATCAGCAGGTTGTCGATCACCGGGGCCACCGCCTCGTCCAGCCCGCCCTCGGGGCAGACCTGGTGCACCAGGCCCATCTCCTTGGCGGCCTGGGCGCCGAAGCGCTCGCAGGTCAGCGCGTAGCGCCGAACGTTGCGCACGCCCATGGCCGCGTTCAGATGCGGCACGATGATCCCGGCCATCACGCCCCAGCGCGCCTCGGTGATGGCGAAGATCGCGTCCTCGCTGGCGATCACGATATCGGCCGCCGCCGCGATCCCCGTGCCGCCGCCGAAGCAGCCGCCATGGATCAGGGCGATGGTCGGTTTCGGGAACGCGGTCAGCCCCTGGATCGCGCTGGCGGTGCGGCGCGAGACCTCGATGTTCTCCAGCGGGCTGAGCTGCCCCATCTCCTTCAGCCAGGAGAGATCGGCGCCGGCCTGGAAATGCTTGCCGTTGCCGCGGATCACCACGACCCGCACCGCCGGATCGGCCGCCAGGCTTTCCACGCCGGCGATCAGCGCGTCGATGACCGCGCTGTTATAGGCGTTGTTCCGCTCCGGCCGGTTCAGGGTGACGGTCGCCACCCCCCGTTTGTCGACGGAACAGAGAACCACGTCAGTCATCGTCACATTCCTCCCAGGGCGCCGGCCAGTTGCTTGCCCAGCCCGCCAATCAGTTGTCGTGCCTTGCCGACCATCCGGATCTGCGTCATGCAGCCGTGGATTATGCCGGCATGCTCGGTGTGGTGGACCTCCACCCCCGCGTCCTTGAGCTTCTCGTAGAACCGGCGGGTGTCGTCGCGCAGCACGTCGACCCCGGCGGAATGCAGGAAGCAGGGCGGAAAGCCGGTCACGTCCGCCTTCATCGGCACCGCGCGCGGATCGTCGTAATCCGCCGGGCCGTTCAGGTAATGACCGAAATAGTTCTTCATGTCGGCGCTGCTCAGGAACCAGTTGCCGCCGCCGAAGATCCGGTAGCTGTCGGTCTCGAAATCGTCGCCGAACACGCCGTAGATCAGGCCGAGCGCCTTGACCGGCGAGGTGCCGCGCTGGCGCAGGGCGACCTCGGCCCCGGCCGCCAGATTGCCGCCGGCGCTGTCGCCGGACAGGGCGATGCGCGTCGGATCGACCGACCAGTCCGCACCCGAGCGGGTAATGAAATCCACCACCGCCACGGTCTCCTCGACCGCCGCCGGGAACTTGTTCTCCGGCGCCAGGCTGTAGTCGACGGCGGCGACGACGCAGCCGGATTCCAGTGCCAGCAGATGCATGCCCGCCGCATGGGTCTCCAGCGAACCGACGACCCAGCCGCCGCCATGCAGGTAGACGATGACCGGCAGGTTCTCGTTCTCGCTCGGATAGAGCAGACGGACCGGGATGTCGCCGGTCGGGCCGGGCACGGTGGTGTCGACGATCTTCGCCACCTCCGGGCGGACCTCGTTCCACCATTTGCGGTCCAGCTCCGAGCGCTCCCGGGCCTGCACCGGCGTGAGCTTGGAGCGGTCGGTCGCCAGCCCGTATTCGACGACGATCTCCTGGGCGCGGGCGATTGCCCGCTTCATGTCCGGATCGACCCAGATCTGGTCTTCGGCCAAGTCTGCCTCCTGTCAGTCTCGATGTACCCCTACCCCCGGCAGGGGGCGGCTTACCACTGCCCCCGGTCGGGGGAGCGGTGCAGCGGTCCGCCGGGGGCGGTCAGGTCCCAGCCGGTCAGGGTGCGGTCCTGATGGACCGCCCGCCAGGACAGCATACGCTCGGCATACATCGCCCGGATATCCCGATAGTCCCCGTCGTCGGCCCGATTGTCGAGTTCGTGCGGGTCGCGTCCGAGATCGAAGAGCAGCGGCGGCAGGCCGGAGAAGTGGACGTATTTGTAGCGGTCGTCGCGGATCGTGGTGAGCTGGCAGGAATCCAGCGGCAGGGCCAGCGCCCGTTCCGCCTCGCCGCTGGCGGTCTCGCGGAAATCGAACTCCCAATGGGCGGCGTTGCGCCAGGTGTCGGGCATCTCTCCGTGCAGGAAGGGCAGCAGGGAGCGGCCGTTCATCGCCGGCGGCCGGGCCACGCCGATGGCCTGCAGGATGGTCGGCGCCACGTCCACCGCCTCGGTGATGACGTCCACACGGCCGAAGACCGGCGAGCCGGCCGGCTTGACGATCAGCGGGATGCGGTAGGCGCCGTCGAACCAGCCGAGCTTGCCGAACAGGCGATGGTCGCCCAGCAGCTCGCCATGGTCGCTGGTGACGACGATCAGCGTGTCGTCATAGGCGCGGCTCTCCTTCAGGAAGGCCATCAGCCGGCCGACCTGGGCGTCGACCTCGGCGATCATGCCGTAATACACCGCCCGGATGGCGCGCACCGCGTCGTCGTCCAGGTCGGCGACCAGGCCCGGCGCCTCGTAGACGAAGCTGGAAAGGGCGGTACGCTCCAGGGCGTAGCGCAGATAGGGATGCATCGCCGCCTGATCCGCCCGGCTCGGCGCGCGCACCGGCAGGGAAACGTCGGCGGGCGACACCATCGTGTTGTAGGGGGCCGGCACCACGAAGGGCGGGTGCGGGCGCAGGTGGCTGACATGCAGGAACCAGGGATCGGCCCCGCTTTCCGAACCGCCGTTCCGCTCGCGCAGATGCTCGATCACCCGGCCGGTGAGGAAGGCGGTCTCAGTCTCGTCGGCGCCGAAGGCCGGCGGCTCCGCATGGGCGCCGGCGGGGGGCAGGTCGCCGCCATTGGGCCGCCAGATCCGGGAGAGCTCATCGCCGAGGTCGATGCCCCGCGCCGCCAGCCACTGCCGCCAGAGCGCCCCATCCTCGCCCAGCGGCGTGTGCACGGCGAAGTCGGGGGCGAAGCCCTCGTATGTGCGCATGCGCGGGCTGGTCGGCGAGATCGTGCGGGGATCGGCGGTCTGATCGGTGTAGCCGAACAGCACCGGGTCGTAGCCGACCTTGCGCGCTTCTGTGGCGACCGTTGGATGGCGGCGGTCGAGTGGGGTGCCGTTGCGCAGCACCCGGTGGTTCATCTGGTACAGGCCCGTCAGCAGCGAGGCCCGTCCGGGCGAGCACGGGGCGCACTGGGCCCAGTGATCGGTGAACAGCACCCCGTCGCCGGCCAGCGCGTCCAGATGCGGCGTGCGGACATTGGGATGGCCGAGCGCGGAGAGGCAGTCGCCCCTGAACTGGTCCAGCGTGATCAGCAGAACGTTGGGGCGGAGGCTCATCGACCGGGCCGGATGTGGGAGACGGGGCGGAACCATGACGGTCGGCGGGCGCGCGCGCAACCGGGGCCGCGGGCCGTCGCGGAAATGTCATGGAGCAGGCACTGTTGCTCATGACCGTCTTCCCGGCCTTGCTCCGGGATCCAGAGCGCCATGCGATGGAGCGCAGGGCCCTTTCCGGCAGCGCTCCGGCAAGCGGATGGCTGGATCCCGGCGCAAGGCCGGGAAGACGTAAAGCGAGGAGGTTGGTCCCTCCTCGCACGCGCAGGATTGCCGACGCTCCGCCACGGTGCTAACCGCTTGCGCATGGATCTGCTCACCTCCGTCGCCGGCAGCTTCGCCGAGACCTACGGCGAGGCCCGCGAGAAGTTTCTCGCCGCCCTGGCCGCCACCGGGACCGCGCCCCGCGTCTACGCCAACCCGAACACGGGTCCGACCGGCGAGGATCTCGCCTGCGAGACCGCCTGGATCGGCCCCGAAGACGCCAGGAAGGTCTTCGTCGTGATCAGCGCCACCCACGGGGTGGAGGGATTCTGCGGCAGCGGCATCCAGGTCGACTGGCTGAAGGACGACGGCCCCGCCCGGCTGCCGGAGAACACCGCCGTCCTGCTGGTGCACGCGCTGAACTGCCACGGCTTCGCCTGGTGGCGCCGGGTGACCGAGGAAGGCTGCGACCTCAACCGGAACTTCATCGACTTCGGCAAGCAGATCCCGGCCAATCCGGGCCATGACGAGTTGGTCGATGCCTTCGTGCCGGACTCCCTCGACACCGCGACCCTCGCCGCCGGCGAGGCGCGGATCGCCGCCTGGCGCAAGGAGCACGGCGAACTCGCCTTCCAGTCGGCCCGCAAGGCCGGCCAGTACAAACATGCCCATTCGGTCTTCTTCGGCGGTTTCGAGGAGACCTGGTCGCGCCGGACCCTGGCGCAGATCTTCAAGGACTATCGCCTGGGCGACCGGGCGGTCGTCAGCGTCGTCGACGTGCATACCGGCCTCGGCCCGCACGGCTATGGCGAGCCGATCTGCGGCCACAAGCGCGGCACCGTCGGGCTGGAGCGGGTCCTGTCCATGTACGGCGATTCCACCGGCCTGCCGGCGGAGGGCCAGTCCTTCTCGATCCCCCTGCACGGGACCCAACGCGAGTTCTGGGCCCCGCGGCTGGGCGACCGCTACACCTATGTCGCCCTGGAATTCGGCACCTACAACACCGAGCGCGGCCGCAAGGCCCTGCGCGCCGACCACTGGCTGCACAACCAGGGCGCGGTCGACTGGAACGACCCGAAGACCCGCGAGATCAAGATGGAGATCCGCACCCAGTACTATCCGGCGACGGATGCCTGGAAGGAGATGGTGCTGTGGCGCGGCCGGCAGGTTCTGCGCCAGACCCTGGACGGGCTGGCTCGGTTCTCCTGACACGAAATGGGCGAGGACAAGACCGCCGTCCGGGTTGTCTGCGATCCGGACGGCGGGCTACAAACGGCGGGTCCCTGACAGGCTAGGCGGAGAGCGGCGATGGCGGACAGTGAAATCCCGGGCGTTGTCCGGCGTACCGACCCGGTCGGCGAGCCGGCCCCTCTGGTCTTCGACAGCCCCCATACCGGGCTGCTGTTTCCCGACGATTTCAAGCCGACCATCCCGATGGACACCTGCGAGCGGGTCGCCGACTGGTTCGTGGAGGAGCTGTTCGGCGCCTGCACGAAGCATGGGGCGATCCTCGTCGAGGCCCTGTTCCGCCGCGCCTATATCGACCCGAACCGGGACACCGCCGATCTCGACCTCTCCATGGTGGAAGGCGACTGGCCGGATCGGGTGGACGTGACCGAGAAGACCAGGCGCGGCGCCTCGCTGATCTGGAAGGTGATCGACGGCGAGACCGCGATCTATGGCGGCAAGCTGCCGGCCTCGCTGGTGCGCACCCGGATCGACACCTACTGGCGGCCCTACCACGCCGCGCTGGAGCAGGCGCTGGACGAGACCTACGGCCGGTTCGGCCGGGTCTACCATGTGGACTGCCACTCCATGCCGGAATGGGGCGACGCGCGTTGGGGCGACGAGGGCCAGCGCCGGGCCGACTTCATCGTCGGCACCCGCGACGGCACCACCGCCGGTGCGGCCTTCACCGAGCTGGTGGTCGAGAGCTTGCGGTCGTCCGGCTATTCGGTCGGGGTGAACGACAAGTTCAAGGGCGTGGAACTGATCCAACGCTATTCCGACCCGTCCAAGGGCCGGGAGTCGCTGCAGATCGAGGTCAACCGCGGCATCTACATGGACGAGGCCGCCATCACCCGCAACGAGCGCTTCGCCGGCACCAAGGCGGCGATCACCCGCATGATCGAGGAACTGGAAGCCTTCGCCCGCAAGGGGTGAGGCCGCTCCTCCTCCCCAATGATCACTCCCCGGCCTTGTGCCGGGGCAATCCCGTCAGGTCGCTTCGCCGTGGGAGGTCCTTTTCAGGCGCCCCGTCACGCCGAACCGATGGCCCCGGCACATGGCCGGGGAGTGTTGAGGGAAGGTGGGGATAGTTTGGAAAAACAGGAAGCGGCGACAGGTTAACCCTCCGGCGTCCCCTGGTGGAACAGCAGGCACCAGCCAATCCTACCCAGGCGCCAGAGCGAACTTCGGCGCGTCCCCGTTTCGACAATCCGGTAGGTCAGCAGCACAACGCCCGGCCCCACCTCAAGCAGCACGACGTCGGTCACCGTGCGAGGCCCGTCGAAACCTGGGGCCGCGGACAACGCCACGAGAACCTCCGCACGATCCCATAGGCGGCCCGACTGACCGATCTCGGTGAAGTCCGGATCCAGCAGCGCGTCCACAGCCGCCCGATCGCGCCGGATGGCGGGATCGAGCAGCCGTCTCTCCAGACCCAGAATTTCCCCGCTCAGGCCGTCGCTCAAAACCGCTCGATCCGATACGGCGCCATGTCGATGCCGGGATCGCGGCCGGCGATCTGGTCGGCGATCAGCTCGCCCGTGCGCGCCGCCAGGGTCAGACCGATATGGCTGTGGCCGAAGCCGTAATACACGTTGGCCTGGTCCGGCGAGCGGCCGATCACCGGCACGCTGTCCGGGGTCGAGGGGCGGAAGCCGAGCCACTCCCGCGTCACCTCGTATTTCAGCCCCGGCAGCGCCTCCTCGGCATAGGGCAGCATGCGGTAGACCCGGCGGAAGTCCGGCGGCGCGTCCACCCCGGCGAACTCGGCTCCCGTGGTCAGCCGCAGCCCGTCCTGCATCGGCGCGAGCACGAAGCCGTAATCGCCGATCACCGTGGGACGGCGCAGCTCCGGGCCCTCGGTGACGTTCAGGTTCAGGTGATAGCCGCGCTCGGTGTCCAGCGGCACCTTGCGCCCGAGCATGGCGCAGAGCTCGTGGCTGCGCGCCCCGGCGGCGATCACCACCGCGTCGCAGGGATACATCGCCCGGTCGGTGACCACCTTCTCCACCCCGCCCGGCCCGGTCTCGAAGCGGCGCACCTTCTCCGACACCCAGGTCCCGCCGAGCTCCCTGAACTTGGCGAAATAGGCTTCGGTCAGCTTGATCGACTGGCTGACGAAGGCGTTTTCCGGCTGGTTGTAGCCATGGGTGAACTTGCGGTTCAGGCCCGGCTCGAGCTGGCGGATATCGTCGCTGGTCAACTCGTCGAACTTCACCCCGCGCCGGAGCATGGTCTCGCGCTCGTCCTTGGTGCGATCGTAGCTCTGCTGGCTGGAATAGACCTTCATCCAGCCGACCGGCCGCACGATGTCATGGGCGCCGGACAGCGCGATCAGCTTCTTGTGGGCGACGAGCCCGTCCTTGGAGATCGCCCGCAGGGAATGGGAGATCTCCTCCACCCGCTTCGGCGTGCTGGCGGCCAGGAACTGCATCAGCCAGGGCAGCATCTTCGGCAGGTAGGACGGCCGGATGTTGAGCGGCGAGGCCGGGTTCAGCAGCATCTTCGGCACCTGCTTCCAGTTGCCGGGGCTGCCCGTGGGATAGACGCTGCCGATGGCGATGGAGCCGGCATTGCCGAAGGAGGTGCCGGTCCCCGGCGCGGCCGGGTCGACCAGCGTCACCGAATGGCCCTCGCGCTGGAGGATCAGCCCGGTGGACACGCCGACGATGCCGGCGCCGACGACGATGATGCGTTTGGGCGACGCGGACTTGGAGGGGGTCTGGGCGGAAGCAGGCGTGGTCACGCGGCGGTCTCCTTCAACATCTTCAGCAGCGCGATCAGCCGTTCGTCGCGCTGCGCCTCCAGGTCGTCGATCGTGCGGTCGCCCATCTCGTGCTTGATGCCCTCGATGAGCTTGGTCTTCAGCTCGGGCGTCAGGGTGGGCGTCTTCTGCATGTCCTTCCACCAGCCCTCGATGGGCGGGCCGAACTGCTCCAGCATGGCCGCGTAGCCGCCCTTGCCGCCGGTCAGGTTGAAGACCATGTGCGGGCCCATCAGGGCGAGGCGCAGGCCGGGGCCCTGGGCGATGGCGGCGTTGACGTCCTCGACGCTGGCGAGCCCGTCGGCGACGGCGTTCACCGCCTCGCGCCACAGGGCCGCCTGGAGGCGGTTGGCCAGATGGCCGGGCACTTCCTTGTTCACGTAGATCGCGTGCTTGCCGATATGGCCGTAGAAGCCGTGCGCCCATTCCGCCGCCGCCCGGTCGGTCGCCTTGCCGAGCACGACTTCCACCAGCGGGATCAGGTGCGGCGGGTTGAACGGGTGGCCGACCACGAGCCGTTCGGCGAACCCGATGCCGTGCTGAAGATCGGAGAGAATGAGGCCCGACGTCGAGGTTGCCACCACCGTCTGGGCCGGCACCGCATTGTCGATGCGGCGATAGAGGTCGAGCTTTATGGGGGCACGTTCCGGCGCGTTCTCCTGCACGAAATCGGCGTCGGAAACCGCCGTCGCCGGATCGTCGACCATGGTCAGCGTGCCTTCCGGATCGACCGCCGTGCCGATGGCCTTGAGCTGCGGGCGGGCGTTGTCGACGAAGGCCTGCAGCCGGTCCTTCCAGCCGTCCGCCGGGTCCCATGCGGTCACGTCGTAGCCGCGCGCCAGGAAGTAGGCCGTCCAGCTCGCGCCGATGGTTCCGGTCCCGAGGACGGCAATCCGCCTGACCTCCTCGAACGGCTTATATGCGGCCATCGTTGCTCTCCCCCGGTTTTCTTGGCTCAATGCCGGCACCGAACCGCGGACAACAGACCTGGACGATATCGGCTTTGCGCCAATATCAGCACCGGCACACGGCAAAGGGAATGGGCGATGAACCGGAGGAAGATATTGACGCTGGCGGGAGCCGGATTGCTGGCCCTGACGGCCGGACCGGCCGAGGCCGCACCGCTCGACAAGTACCGCTGGAAGCGCCGCCTGCTGCTGGTCTTCGCGCCGGTGAAGCCGCATCCCAATCTGGTGGTCCAGCGCCAGCGGCTGAAGGAGGCCGCGGACGGGCTGAAGGAGCGGGAGGTCACCGTCATCGAGGTGGTTCAGGACTCGGTCTTCGTCGACGGCAAGCTCGCGATCGAGCTGAACGCCAAGAACCTTCGCAAACAGTTCGACACCACGATTGTCGAGTTCAACGTGGTGCTGATCGGCAAGGACGGCGCGGAGAAGCTGCGCCGGGACGAGGCGGTGCAGGTCAGCGACCTGTTCAAGACGATCGATTCCATGCCGATGCGCCAGCAGGAGATGCGCCAGCGCGGCCAGAAGACCTGACGCGGTTCAGGTCCGCCGGAACGGCTGGGCGAGCTGGCCGAGGAAGCCGGCCGGCATCGGCCCGTCGATCCCGATATCCGCCGGCGGTCGGCGCTCGGGCCGCAGATAGGTGCCGAACAGCAGGTCGAACAGCATCAGGTTCTCGCCGTAATTGCTGTTCCCCTCGCGCGGGTCGCGGCTGTGATGCCAGCGGTGCAGGCGTGGCGTGTTGAACACGTAGTCCAGCCACCCGGTGCGCATGTCGACGTTGCAGTGGGTGAGGATGCCGATGAAGGCGGTCACCGCCCCGGTCCAGATGACCACGTCGCCCGGCGCCCCCGCCAGGACCAGCAGGACCTGGCCGAAGACGAGGCTGACCACCGTGTCGACCAGATGGAAGCGGCCGGTATTGAAGAACCAGAGCCGCTCGACCGAATGGTGCACCGCGTGGAAGCGCCACAGGAACGGCCATTCGTGCGATAGCCGGTGCGGCCAATACAGACCGAACTCGACGACGACGAGGCCGACGACCACCTGGACCGCCATCGGCCAGGCCCGCGGCCACCAGGCGCCGCCATCGGCGGCGATCAGGTCGGCGGCGCCGATCACGGCGGTCATCAGCACAACCACCTGCACGAAGCCTTTGGTCAACACCGTATGCAGCAGGTCCGGCAGAAGCTGATCGTCCATCTCCAGCCAGCGCCGCTCATAGGGCAGCAGCCGCTCCAACCCCGCCAGAACCGCCGCCAGGGCCAGATAGGTGACGTTGAACGCCAGGGCAGGCGTGCCGGCGGACAGGCCGATCCCGACCGGGACAAGACAGAGGGCGAACAGTCCCGGCCACAGCAGGACCCGGGAGGCTCCAAGCACGACATTCATCAAGACCGGCCTCGCCAATCTGACCGAACACATCGCCGCATTTTAAGGCCCTCGCGGGAAAACTCAAATATCTCCTATGTATTTCAATGAGTTGCAGTGAATCGGCAACAAAGCGCACCGTGTGCGCAATTCTTTCTTGAAATGCGCACTTTGTGCGCTTAAACCGGCGGTTGGAGGATCCGATGACCGCTTGCCCCGCAGACCTGCCCGCATCCCGCCGCCCCCGCCTGGTCGTGGTGAACCTGGACGCGCCCCGCGCGCTGATGCCGCTGCGCGAACTCGAGCGGCGGCTGACGCAGGTGGAGCGGGAGCTGCGCGGGACCGCCAGCGATGCCGGTCTCCGGGCGGCGATTCTGCGCCGCCGTCGCCTCCTCCAGACCATTCTGGGCATCCGGCTCGCCCGGCCTGAAGAGGCGCGCCGCCTGGAACAGATGCTGCGCTGGCAAATGCCGGGCCGGCAAACAGCGTGCCCTGGCGACGCCGTCCCCGGATCCCCACCTTTGTCGCGGTTGCTGCGGCGGCTGCGGGCGGGTCTGTCCGTCTTCCGCATGGCGCCAGCCGACATTCACGGAACGGCCGGGATCTGATGCCACCGCCTGTCCACGCTTATACCGTCCCCAAGGACTGGCCGGCCGAGGCCTGGAGCGAAACGGTCGACCGGGTTCGCGGGTCGCTCGCCGCCGATCCGCCCGCCACGCGGGTCCTGACAGTCAGTCTACGCGACACCGCCAACCGCCGGCTGACCCGCCAGGGCTGGCTTCTGACCTGTACCGCCGGCGAGGACGACCGGGAGAGCTGGACGCTCGCCGACCCGGACGGCGGCACGGTGGCGTCGGACCGCATCGCTCCGCCCAGCCCCAGCTTCGCCGGCGACCTGCCGGACGGCGCACTGCGGAGCGCCCTGGACGATCTGAGCCGGGGCGGTTTCCTGCACCCGGTGGCTGCGTTCTCGGTGCAGGAGATCACGACCGTCCTGCGCGACGACCAGGGCAAGATCCGCTGCCGCCTCAGGCTCACCCGGGCGGCGGAATCGGACCGTGCCGAGGCGGACCTCTGCGTGCTCGCCCTCAAGGGCTACGAGGCCGACGCCCAGCGGGTCGCCGACCATATCGAGCTGGACCTCGGATGGCAGCCGGCGCCCCGACCGGCCCTGGCCCGCCTGGTCTCTCGAACCGCGCCCGTCCCCGGCCGTCCCGGCGCCGACCTTCGGGCCGACGACCCGGCGGGCCCGGTGATGCGCGAGATCCTGTCCGCCGAACTCGACGTGCTGGAGGACCGCCTGCCAGGCGTCATCGCCGACCGCCACCCGGATTATCTGCACCAGTTCCGGGTCGCGGTGCGCCGCACCCGCTCCGCCCTGTCGCAGCTCTCTCATGCCATCGCCCTGGAGGGCCGCGCCGAGGCCGTGGAGGGATTCCGCTGGCTCGGCCAGGTGACGAGCCCGCAGCGCGATCTGGATGTGCAGCTTCAGGACCTGGCCGACCGCCGGGCCCAGACACCCGGCGACCCGTCGGCGCTGGCGCCGCTGGAGCGCCATCTGCAGCGGCTCAAGACGGCGTCCCACCGCGATCTCGTCCTCACCCTGTCGGGCGCGCGCTTCCAGACCCTGATCGCGCGGTGGCGCGACAGCCTGAGCCCGTCCAGCGCCAACTGGACGGCCACGGAGCCCCTGCGCGCGCCCTTCGCCGAGACCGTCTCGGCCCGCGGCGCGACACTGCTGCGCAAGGTCCTGCGCGACGGAAGGCGGATCGGCCCGGACAGCGAGGCGGAACGGCTGCACGACCTGCGCAAACGCATGAAGAAGCTGCGCTACGTCGCCGAGTTCCTGGCCGAGGTGCTGCCGCGCGAGAAGACCAAGCCGGCGATCAAGGCGCTGAAGGGACTACAGGAGGTGCTCGGCCGGGTGCAGGACCGCGAGGTGCAGGTCGAGGCGCTGCACGGCTACGGCCGCGATCTCGCCGGCCGCAAGGGCGTCTCGGCCGAGACGCTGATGGCGATCGGCGCCTGGAGCGAGGAACTCGACCGCGACCGTCGCGAGGCGCGGGCGGAATTCGCCGACGCGTTCCGGACATTCTCGGCGCCCGACACGCAAGCGCTGTTCGCGACGCTGTTCGACGGTCACACTGGCCCGGACGCTTTCGGCGGCGGCAAATCCCACAAACGCGCCCGCAAGGAGGGGTGATGCGGATCCTGGCGAGCTACAACATCAAGGGCGGCGTGGGAAAGACGGCGACGGCGGTGAACCTGGCCCATGTGGCGGCCCTGCGCGGCCACCGGGTGCTGGTGATCGACCTCGACCCCCAGGGGGCGGCGAGCTTCTACTTCCGGGTCAAGACCAAGGTAAAAGGCGGCGGCAAGGGCCTGGTCAGCGGCAAGCGCGACCTGGACGACATGATCAAGGCGACCGACCACGAGAATCTCGATCTGATCCCGGCCGACTTCCGCTTCCGCAATCTCGACCTGCTGCTGGAGGCGGAGAAGAAGTCGACCCGCCGCCTGCGCAAGCTGCTGAAGCCGCTGGGCGACGACTACGACGTGATCGTGCTCGACTGCCCGCCCAGCGTCTCGCTGGTGTCGGAGGCGGTGTTCGAGGCGGCAGACGCGCTGGTCATCCCGCTGATCCCGACCACCCTGTCCCTGCGCACCTACGACCAGTTGGAGGCGTTCAAGGACGAGCAGAAGATCAAGGGGCTGAAGCTGCTGCCCTTCTTCTCCATGGTCGACCGCCGCAAGGCCATGCACCGCGAGATCATCGAGAGCTTCCCCAAGACCCACAAGAACGTGCTGGGGGTGGCCATCCCCTATGCCAGCGCGGTGGAACGCATGGGCGTGGAACGGGAGCCGCTGACCGCCTTCGCGCCGCGCACAGCGGTCGCCGGCGCCTATCGCGCGCTCTGGGACGCGGTGGACGCGGCGACGGGGTAGTAATCTTTTTTACTGACTCCCGTCCCTCCCCGGCCCTGTGCCGGGGCCCACGCCAAGGCTCACCAGGACAAAGACCCGTCTCCCCGAACGGCCGCCCCCCAGCCGTGGGTCCCGGCACAAGGCCGGGAAGGGCTGCGGGGAAAGAGGAAGCCCCGTTACTCCCCCTCCTTCCGGAGCAGGCCAGCCGCGAAGGCGGCCACGGCGATCATCGCCAGATAGGTCGTCTGCCAGATCCCGAAGGAAACCAGCCCCGGCAGGAGCGCCGCCGCCAGCACCGCCGTCGCCCAGGGCCTGACGGCTCTCGGCAGGCACCCGATCCGCCACGCCACCGCCCCCAGGAAGGCGATCCCCAGCAGCACGCCGACGATCCCGGTCTCGACCCAGAGCTGCAAGCCGGCATTGTGCGGATGCGGTTCCGGCTTGGTCATGCGGACGGCGCGGGCCAGCCGCTCCGGCGCGATCGGACGGTGATCGAAGGCGTCCAATCCCCAACCGGTCCAGGGCCGCTCCAGCGCCAGGGCCGCCCCGTGGTCCCAGAGTTCCAGCCGGTGGCGGATCGCCATGTCGGAGATCGCCACGTTCTCGGTCACCACCCAGTCGTACACCGAGGCCGCCACCCAGGGCGCGGTCAGCATCTGTACCGCCACCACGACCACCATGGCGATGCGGACCAGCCGCTCGCCCACCGCCGCCGCCGCCAGGGTCGCCAGCGCCAGCGCGATGCCCAGATGCGCGATCAGGGAAACGCCGAGCATCGACGCCGCGGCCGTGAGCGCCACCACGCCCGCCGCCGGCAGCCGCCTGCCCTCGCGCCACAGGATGCCGGCGGCGACCATCGCCAGCAGGACCAGGGCGACGATGCCCCGGTTGTAACGCGACAGGGCCACCACCTCGCCGGCATCGCGGCCGTTCAGCACGCGGTAGATCGGCGCGTCCAGCCCCAGCTCGACGATCGCCACCGCCGCCCCCAGCACGACCCCCGCCACCACGGCCCGGCGCAGCAGCGTCCGGTCCAACTGCGCGGCCGCGATCATCCCGCCGGCGGCCAGGGGCAGCAGCAGGACCGCAGCCCCGGCCGCCTGCGGCCAGCGCGCGGCGCAGGGCGGACAGGACGGGGGGATAAGCAGGTCGAGGGCCTGCACCGCCAGCAACCCCGCCACCGGCAGCACCAGGGCCCAGCCCGGCCAGGGCCACCGGCGGCCGGCCAGAACCAGCGCGCCGAGCAGCACCGCCAGGGCGATGCCGAGCGCGCTCATGCCGTGCTTGGCCAGCAGGCCGACGGTGGGGAACGCCAGCAGGATCGCACCGGCGATCCAGGTCGCCGCCCGCCCGTCGGTAACCGCCGTCCCCAGAGATGCCCGCATGGCGGTTCAGCGCCCCTTGTAGACCGGCTTGCGCTTCTCGTTGAAGGCGCGCACCCCCTCCAGCCGGTCCTCGGTCGGCACCGTGCGGTTATAGGCCTCGATCTCGAAATCGTAGCCGTTCTTCAGGTCCATCATCTCCGAAGCGTTGATCGACTTCTTCGCCTGGCGCACGGAGATCGGCGCGTTGGCGGCGATGGCGCGGGCGGTGTCCAGGGCCTCGTCCAGCAGGGTGCCCTCGGCGCAGATCCGGTTCACCGCGCCCCAGGCCAGCGCGTCCTCGGCCGTGAACGGCCGGCCGGTGAGGATGATCTCCTTGGCCCGGCGCAGGCCGACGGCGCGCGGCAGGTTCTGGGTGCCGGCGGCTCCGGGGATGATGCCCAGGGTGACCTCGGTCAGGGCGAAACGGGCGGTCGGCGCGGCATAGGCGAAGTCGCAGCCGAGCATGATCTCCAGCCCGCCGGCGAAGGCCGCCCCGTTGACCGCGGCGACGATCGGCACCGGGCAGTCGAGCTGCGCCTTGACCATCTGCTCGAACAGGGCGTGCTGGCGGCGCCAGTCGGCGTCCGTCATGCCGTTGCGCTCCTTCAGGTCGCCGCCGGCGCAGAACGCCTTGTCGCCGCGCCCGGTGAGCACGACGCAGCGCACGTCGCCGGCGTCGCGGTACAGCTCGACCCAGAGGTCGCGCAGGTCGAAGCCCATCTGGGTGTTGAGCGCGTTGCGCACGTCCGGCCGGTCGAGGGTGACCAGCAGCACGTGCTCGTCGACCCTCTCCAGGGTCAGGGTTTGGGGCGCCAGATCCGCCACACTCATCGCGCATTCCTCCGGTGTTTGGTTGCGGCTCCGTCTTAGCACGACGGGCGGCGCCGGCGAGAGGGGCTGGCTGCGGCCCCCGCCCGAGCGACCGCGCGCGAGAAAATAATGCGGGTCCCGTCGGAACCGCGGTGAAAATACCGTGCCGACGCTCTCGACAAACCGAAATCCACCCGCTATAAGGCCGCCTCTTTCGCGGAACCGCAGCCTTCCCGGCGGCCCGCACGGATGGGCGCATAGCTCAGTTGGTAGAGCAGCTGACTCTTAATCAGCGGGTCCAAGGTTCGAGTCCTTGTGCGCCCACCATCCGATCCAGAAATTCTGACGCATTTCCGGTTTGCCCGATGAGGGCGAGCCGATCCCGGTTCCGGCCGCACCCGTCCCCGGCTAGTCTGGTCCGATGACGTTTCCGGGTCCCCCTCGCCGCCCTTGCCCGTCCCCCTGCCCCGGCTTCCGGCGGCAGCGCCTGTCCATCGACCGGCCGCGCCCGTGCTGACCGGCTACGGATGGACGGCGACCGCGTCGGCAGGGCCCTGGGCCGCACCGGTCTGGCTCGAACCGAACGATGGCGACGAGCAGGCCGGGCTGCCCCGCCAACCGGTGTCCCCCGGCGCCCGCCAGCGACGGCTCGCCCGGACCCATCTCGGCGACCTCGAGGGGCTGCATGCGTTCCTGCTCCGTCTGCGGGAACGGGCGGACGCGGACCTCGCGCCGCGCTATCCCGACTTCGCCGGGAAGCCGTACCCCCTCGGCCGGTGCCTGGAGATCCGCGATGCCGTCTTCGACGCCCTGGTCCAGCGCATCCAGCGGCCCGACTGCCCGGTCACGCGGTCCCTGAACGCCTTCGTCGCCGGCGGCGGGTTCGGCGGAAAGATCTGGGGCGTCCTGCGCGAGTCGTATTTTCAGAACGCCATCCAGCTCGGCCCGCTCTATGTCGACGTGGCCAACGATACGGTGACGCCCAGCAAGCCCAAGGTGGAGATCCTGCCCCTGGCGGATTCCGGGATGGTCCCGGTCGCCAGTCTGGAGCATTTCGCCGGCATCGCCCGGCGCTACTGGCAAGTGGATGTCTATCGGAACACGGTGTTCCCGGCCCTGGCCGGCTATTTTCCGATGATCTGCGTCTCGGCGCAGGGGGTGGCCTGGATCGAGCCGGGGTCGGGCCAGGTCGCCACCCTGATCCGCCGGCAGCGGATGCTGCCCTCCCTGCGGTTCCTGCATTCTGCCGACCCGCCGCCGGCCGAGCGGGTCCGGGCCCTGCTGCGGATCAAGGCGGCCAGCACAAACCCGCTGATCGTCGCGGACGGCGATCCCGTGACCCGGGTCGCCGCCGACCGCGCCGCCCGCCGCTATGCCGATCCGGCCTTCCTCGCCGCCTGCCGGGCCGCCCGGGAGGAGGTCACGCCCGGCGCCGACGATCGCCGCCCCTGAACCTCCCGCCCTGAGCCGCCTGCCCTGAGCTGTCCGAAAATCTCGCCCACCGCGCGACGGGAACCGGGGACATCCGGCGTGCGGTCGCGTAGGCTTCCGGTCCGCTGTCATCACTCGGGCTCCAGAGGGAACCGTGGCTCTCCAAGACGTAACGATCATCGACACCACGCTGCGCGAGGGTGAACAATTCGCGCGGGCGGACTTCTCCTCCGATGCCAAGCTGGAACTGGCCCATGCGCTGAGCGAGTTCGGGGTGACCTTTCTGGAGGTGACCTCGCCGGCGGCCAGCCCCCGCTCGCGCCAGGATGCGGCGCGCATCGCCTCGGCCAACCTTCCGGTGACGGTCGCCGCCCATATCCGCTGCCATCGCGACGACGTGGACATCGCCCTGGACAGCGGCGTCGGCGCCCTCAACATGGTCATGGCGATCTCGCCGATCCTGCGCCGGGCGAGCCACGGCCAGGCGATCCCCGAAGTGGTGCGCACCGCCTCGGAGATCGGCGAGTACGTGCGCAAGCGCGCGCCGGGCATCACCCTCCGCTTCTCCAGCGAGGACGCCTTCCGCTGCCCGCTGAACGACCTGCTCAACGTCTATCTCCCGCTGTCGGAGCTGAAGCTGTTCGACAGGCTCGGCATCGCCGACACCACCGGTGCGGCCACGCCCGACCGGGTCTCCGAGGTCGTCGGCCTGGTGGCGCGGCTCACCGGCACGCCGGTGGAGTTCCACGGCCATAACGACATCGGCTGTGCCATCGCCAACGCCCATGCCGCGGCCGTGGCCGGGGCCCGGTTCATCAACACCACGGTGCTGGGCATCGGCGAGCGCAACGGCATCACCTCCCTGGAGGGCCTGATCGCCGTGCTCTACGCCGCCGACCACGACGCCACGCGGTCCTGCTTCGATCTTCCGGCCCTGCCGGCCCTGTGTCATCGGGTGGCGGCCCTGGCCGGGGTGGACGTGCCGTTCAACGACGTGCTGGTCGGAGAGACCGCGTTCAGCCACAAGGCCGGCCTGCACACCAAGGCGGTCTACAACGACCCGCGCGCCTACGAGGCGCTCAACCCGGCGGATTTCGGCCTCGACCGACAGATCAGCATCGGCCACCGGCTGACCGGGTGGAACGCGATCCGCGTGCGGTCCGAGGCACTGGGCTACAGCCTGCCCCTGGCGGTTCTGAAGGCGGTCACCCGGCAGGTGAAGGAAGCCGGCGACGGCGGCGACCTGTCGATCGAACGGGTCGACGCCCTGATCGCCAGCGCCGCCCGCGAGAGCGGGCTGGCCGCCGGTAACTGACTGCCGCGGGGTTAGGCCGGCGCGCGTTCCCGCATGACCATGCTGGCGAGGCCGTAGAGCAGCGCCAGCATCGCATAGCCGATCCCCAGTGCCGTGAGGGCGGCCGGATTGTTCGATGCGGTCACCAGCAGCAGACCCACCAGCGCCGGCCCCGAGATATGGCCGATCCGCTCCAGGATGCGGTAGACCGCGATGGTGCGGTCGCGGCCGACGGCACCCGCCGCACCGCCGGCGGCGACGCGGGCGATGATCGGCGCCGCGATCAGACCCTGGCCCACGCCGAGCAGCGCCACCGACAGGGCGATGGCCGCCCCGCTCGCCACCGAGATCGGAATCTCGGCCAATCCGGCCTGCACGTCGGCCACCAGGGCGATCAGCCAGTGCGGCATGGATCCCCCGGCGCCGCCGGTCACCAGCCCCAGCCCGGCCATGCCGAGGGCCAGGGAGACCATGCCGACCACCAGCGCCCGGTCGGTGGAGCCGAAAAGCTTGACCAGACGCGGGGCGACGGCGGTGACCAGATAGGTGACGATGGCGAAGACCATCAGGGCCTGGCCGACCTCGTCGTCGCCGTAGCCCGAGCGGTGCAGCACCAGCGGCATGGCGAAGATCGCCACGCCGGCCAGGGCAAATTTCGACGTCACGCCGATCATGGTCAGCAGCGCGAGGAAATCGGGGAAGACGAGCACCCGCCGGACGTCGCCGAACAGGCGGATCGGTTGCGGCTCCTGTTCCTTCACCAGGGAGGGCAGGACACAGCGGATGTAGACCAGCGACACCACGCCCACCACCCCGGCCATGAGCACGAAGGTGGAGTCGTTCATGAACACGGCGAGCAGGCCGCCGATCCCGGTCCCGACGATCAGCCCGCCGTTGTAGCCCAGCACCTGCGCGGCGGCGGCGCGGACCCGCTCCTGGGACGAGACGATCTCGAAGGCATAGGCCTGCACGGCGACCAGCAGGACGCCCTGGCCGATGCCGCCCAGCGCCCGGCCGACGCAGAGGGCCCAGAACGAGTCGACGCCTCCGACCACGAACAGCCCGCCGGCGACCGCGGCGGCTCCGATCATGAAAAGGGCACGCAGGTTCATGCGCTCGGTAAGGATCGAGGCCGGGATGAGCGCGGCCGTCAGGCCCACGAAGAACAGGCTGAAGGGCAGAGACACCAGGCCTGCGGGCAGCCCCTCGGCGACGACGCGCTCATGGCTGATCTCGGGCAGCACCGTGAGGGTCAGGGAATCCGCCAGGATGCCGAGGAAATAGGCCGGCTGAAGGATCGCCAGCCCGGCCGTCCCGGCGATCCGCCGCCGGCTCGCCCCGTAGCCGCCGGCCCGGACCGCCCGGAAGAAGATCGTGGCGAAGAGGACGCAGCCGAAGAACAGGGCGGCGAAGTTCCGCGCACCCGCGCCGAGCGCCTCGACGATCACGGAGAACGGCAGCTCCGCGGTGAGCACCAGGGTATTGCCAGGATCGATCGGCTGGGAGAACGACACCGTCCCGTCGCCGGTCGGCGCCCCGACCCGCTTCTGGTCGGTGATGCGGTGCAGCGGGTCGTATTCGGTCAGGGTGATCGCCGCGATCTGCGGGTTGATGCGGCGGTAGTCGGTCAGCGCCTCGCGGATGCCGGTCAGCGCGTCGATCGGAATCCCGATCTCGGTGACCGCCGTCAGCCGCGCCGCCATCGACCGCGCCAGACCTTCCGCCTGGCCTTCCACGCCCTTGCGGTAAAGCTCGAACATGACCACGACGAGCACCGCCACCATGATCGCCACCCCGGCGATGAAGCTGGGCCGAAGCCAGCGGCGGGCGGCTTCGGCGTCCCGGAGCACGACAAGGGTCTGGATCGAGCCGAAGATCAGGAAGAGCAGCCCGGCGGCGATGAAAACCGGCAGGAAGGCGGAGTCGACGGTACCCCTGATGGTGGGGCCGTCGACCAGCAGCAGGACATAGCCGACCTCACCGAACTTGTCGGTCACCGGCAATCGCAGCACCGTCGTTTCGTCGTGTTCGGCGATTTCGGTGTCCGACAGCGCCTCGTCGTGCCGGAACTTGGAAGCGTCGAGCTCGAAGCCCGACGCGCAGGACGACCCGTCCTCGCGGGCCCGCACGGCCACGCAGGCGATCGATTTTCCGCCATGGTCGGTCAGCGAGATCGCGTGGATCGCCCCATCGACCCCGCCCAGCTGCTCGGCCCGCCGCTCGAAGCCGGAGAATTGAGTCAGCGGCAGCCCGCTCTGGGCGAACTGGTTCATCGTGTGCTGCAGCGTGGCGCCGAGCTGGATGACCCGATCGACGCGCATGCCGGTATAGACGCGGGTCGCCTCGCCATAGCCGACATAGGCAAACATGAGGAGGCTGAGTCCCATCAGCGCTATGCCGGGGAGGATCGCGGTAAAACGGTTCATTCCAGTCTCCGGCCCAGGGCTTCGCCCACGCGATACCCTAAGAGCGCGATCGGTTCGGATCGACTCTATCCGAATCGGAAAATGCACTCTAACCTATTTGAAACAGACACAATTCGCACGATCGAACGTCTCCGTCCGATCGTGCGTTGATCCAGGCCATTCCTAAAGCGGACGGCGTCGGGCGGCAAACCGACCTTTTGCGCTCAGCTGCTGCCGGTGGCGGCGGCCGCCGCCGGAGCGGAGGTCGCGGGGGCTGCCGCAGGGGCTGACGCCGTGCCGTCCTTGTCGCTTTCGAAACCCTCGAGCCCGGGCTCGATCATCCGCTGCACCGCCCGGAGGTCGCGGACGAATTTCGGATTGCGTCCCTCGTCCAGCTCGACCGCGCGCCGCAGAATGTCCGCCGCCTTGATCTTGTTGCCGTACTTCACGTGATACATGCCGTAGGCATGGACGATACGGGGGAAGTCGGGCGACATCTCGTAGGCTTCATGGAACTTGAGGCCCGCTTCCTTGATCTTGTTCTGGGCCAGCAGCGAGTTCGCCCACAGGACGATCGCCTCCGGATAGTGCGGATCGATCTCCAGGGTCTTCTTGAAGCGGCCGATCGCCTCCTCATGCATGCCCATGGATTGCAGCGCCTCGCCCCAGCGCATCATCGGACGCGGGAAGGTCGGCTCCAGCGCCAGCGCCTGCCGGTTCTTCATGATCGAGCCTTCCAGGTCGCCCTCGAAGAACAGGACATGGGCCCACAGGGCGTACACCCAGGGAAGGTTCTTGCGCGGGGCGTTCACCAGCGCGTGGTCGATGGCCGACTTGGTCTTCGTGAAGTCGCCGGTCGGGATGTCGTAGCGGAAGTGATAGACGGCGATGAGGTACGGATCGAGTTCGGTCAGAAGCTCGATGGCGGCGGCATTGACCAGCCCCTCGACATCGTCCTTGCTGCCGCGCTTCTCGATCACGAAGTGCCAGTACTCTGAGGACTGGCCGCGGATGCGCAGGACCAGCTCGTCGGCGTCCTCCACGAACTCGCCGGAGAAGGAATAGGGCAGGAAGCCGAGGGCCACCTGGGTGGCGCGGATCGGCTGAGCCAGGCCGAACCAGTCGCTCAGCGCTTCCACCGACTTCGCCTGGGCGGTTTCCTCGGCGACATAGGCGCCCCGGTTCGTCCCCGCCTCATCGCTGATCCGCGCAACGCTGTCCGACAGCATCGTGGTGGCGACGGCGCCGGAATAGCCGCGATCCTCCATGCTCGGCGGCACCGAGATGTGCTGGATCACGATGGTGTCCGGACTGATGAAATACGAAACCGCAAAAAACGCACCGACCGCCAGGGCCGGAATCGTCAGAATATCCAACACCGCGCGCATCCTCCTCGTCGCCCCGGCAGATGCGGTCCGTCTGGAGTCGCTCTTTTGCCGGATCCTCGCGCGTCCCGCCGTTGCGGCGAAACCCGCCCCCTTTACCCTGGACCGGACGGTCCAGGCGTCTTCTTGCCTCAGAACACCCGTTGGCCGAAAGCCACCACCTGACGTCCGTCGAGATCGTATACGAAGGTGGCGGATTCCAGGAACGAGAACGGAACCTTCACCCCGATGCGCTCGGCGACCAGGAAGTTGATCGCCAGATCGGGCGGCGCCACCGTACCGACCGGCAGTTCGCCCGGCTTGGCCGCCCCGGTCACGACGTCGACCGCATAGACCGCCGCCAGCGTCAGGGCGCTGGTCAGATTCACGCCGATCGACAGCAGCGCCGACTCCTCGCCGGCGCGCACGATGTCGGGCAGCATGGAGACGACCGGCATCCGGCCGGCGTGGCGGTTGATCTGGGCGATGCGTTCGTACACCGCGGTCGAGCCGGTGATCAGCAGGATGCTCTTGCTCTGCTCGGGGTCGCGCTGGCGGATCAGGTCCAGCGCCGCCGGGAGCGCCGCCTCCAGATCGTCCTCGGCCGAGCCGCGGCCGGTCACCGTCACATCGACGATGGCCAGCCCGAGCTTGTCGGCGGCGGCCTTCAGCGGATTCACCTGGGTCAGGATCGCGCTGTCGTTGTTCAGCGAATAGATCAGCCCGATGGTGGACAGATCCGGGATCAGGCGGCGCAGATAGGCCACCAGCGTCTCGGTCTCCACATTGATCGAGGTATAGGCGATGTTGGTGCCGCTGCCCGCCGGATCGCTTAGATGGCCGGAGGCGATCGGGTCCTTCGACGCGCTGGTCACGGCCGGGATCGCGTGGCCGCTGTGGTGGGCCCGCAGGAACGAGGTGGCGGAGGATCCCGCCGAAATGATCAGGTCCACCGGCTGGTCGTAGGACCAGTGCAGTGCCTCCAGCGCCACCGCCTCGTCGTTGTCGTAGTACCAGATGTCGAAGCGGGCCGGCACGCGGCGACGGGCGAAGACCTGCAGGATCGTGTTGACCGCCAGGGTATAGGCCTCGACCGACCGGCTCGGGATCAGCAGCATCACCCGCTTCGCCTGCTCCGCCCCCTCCAGGGGAACGGCCACGTGGCGGGCGGTATCGCCGGCATCGGTATCGACGCTGTACTCGGCCAGGGTCGCCGGGTCGTAGACGACCCAGTCGAGCACGGGACGCTCGGCCGCCGCCGCCGTCCCGGCAACGATCCCCACAAGCAGTACGATGAAAGCCCGGATAATCATAAAATGTCTACTATCATCCCGCCCGGGGATTTCAAACCGGAACGCTGCCCTCGACCGTCAGGCGGTGCATGACGCGCGCCTGATCCGGCGGGGTGAACGTGGCGGAGTGGATCGTCGAGGCGTTGTCCCAGGCCACCAGGTCGCCCTTGCGCCACTTGAACCGCAGGACCTGATCGGGCGTGGTCGCCTCCTCGCAGAGCCGGCGCAGCAGCGGCACCGCCACCGCGTCGTCCATCCCCTCGATACCGACCATCATCTCGTCGTTCAGATACAGCGCCTTGCGGCCGGTGACCGGATGCGTCCGGGCGACGGGATGGGCCTGCTCGGGAACCTTGTTGCTCTTCTGCGCGGTCGGCGACGGTCCGGCGGCGGCCTCCTCCGCCAGACGGATGCGCTTGAGCTCCTCGATCTCCGCCTTCTCCTGCGCGCTCAGTTCGCGGTCTCCGGAAAAGACGAACTCCTTGCGCTGGTAGCGGTGGATCGCCCGGCGCCCGTCGATCAGCGCCTTGGTCTCCGCGTCGAGCCGGTCGTAGGCGTCGTACATGTTGGCGAAGAGCGTGTCGCCGCCGCGCGCCGGCACCTCGACCCCGTGCAGCAGGGTGACGCTGCTCGGCTTCTCCACGAAGGTGCTGTCGCTGTGCCAGTGGGTGCCGGCCCCGTCGCGCCCGATCGGCTTGCCCTCCTTGCGGACATTGGACAGGACGTAGATCTGCGGATGCTCGGGGTGGTTATAGGAGCTGATGAAGAACGGTTCGATCGGGCCGAAGATCTCGGCGAAACGGATGAAGCCTTCGGGCGAAATGTCCTGCCCGCGGATCGCGATCACCTGATGCCGGAAGAACAGCTCGCGGACCCGCGCCGCGGCGTCCGGTGCGACATCCTGCGACAGGTCCAGTCCGGTGATCTCCGCGCCGAGGAACGGGGTCAGGGGGACCGCCTCGATCCCGATTCCGCGTTCTACACCGTCTGCCGCGTCGGCCCGCATCGCTTCTGCCTGCATCGCCCGTTCCTCCGCCCGATACCCGCCGCGGCCCGCGCGGTCGCGCGTCCTGCAGCCTCATCGGCGCCATTTGCACCGACCGGCGAACAGTGATTCACTGCGCCGGCGTCCGGGCACTGTTCTACCACGAGCCGGGGCGAACGGTCGCGGGGTGAAGTGCTCGGCGCCTACCGATTTCAGACCGGCCGAAAGGCCTGATCATCTCAGGAGCGATCATGCCGCTGGCAATTTCCACCGATCCGGTCATCCAGCTCGGCTCGGACCAGGTCGCCGCCGATTTCGCCCTGGCGCCCGGCGCCGCACCGGCCGGACGGATGGCCCTGGCGACAGCCCGGATGGTGATCTTCGTCGGCCTGACCGGGTCCGGCAAATCGGCCACCGTGGCCGGCCTCGTCGCCTCCGGCGCGATCCGGGCGGTGCTGCCCGACCGCCGTGCTGTCACCGACAGCATCATCCTGCCGGCGATGACCGGCGATCCCAGCCGTCGGGTGACCGATCGGATCGAACGCTTCCGGCTCACCGCCGCGTTCCGCGATGCGCATCCCGGCGGCATGGGCGACGTGCTGGAACGGCTGACGGTCGATGCGTCCACGGTGGGCGAGCGTCTGGCGGACGGTTGGCTGGTGTTCGACGGCGTGCGCGGGCCGGCGGAGGCGAAAGCAGCCGCGCGCCTGCCGAACGCCGTCTTCGCCGTGCTGCAGGCGCCGCCGGAGGTGCGGCTTGCCCGGCTCAGCCTGCGCGGCGACCCGTTCGACCAGGCCTCCCTGGATGTCGGCGACCTGCCGGAGGATCCCGGCGGCGCGTCGGATTATCTGAAGGTGCTGCGCGATCACGAGGCCGGAAGCCTGATGGCGGACGGCACCCTGCAGCGGCTGGCCAAGCTCCTGTCGGACGCGCAGGCGGACCTCGCCGCCGTCGCTTCGGCGGCGGCCATCGTGATGGAAGAATCCAAATACTACGATACGGGAGAGGCGGTCGCGGTGCTGGAGCAATCGGCCCCGGACCGGACCCTCGTCATCGACACGGCACAGCAGCCGGTCGAGACCGTCGTATCGGCGATCGCCGCGCGGCTGGCGCGCTGAGGCGTCCCGCCGACGGACAGCGGATGCGGCCCCGATCCATGCCGGGGCCGCCCATCGCTGACGATCAGTCGGTCAGTCGGTGTACCAGGCGTCGGCGTACAGGCCACCGGAAACCGCGCCGAGCAGACGCATGCTGCCGCGGAAGAACGCGTAGGTCGGGGTGTGGAGCAGCGCCATGACATTGCCTTGACCCAGGGCGCCGATGCTGGACCCGGTCAGGGTGCCGTAGACCGGCAGGATCAGGCCGTCGGTCACGATGGTGGCGACGACCGCGCCGCCGACCACGCCGGCGGTGATGGCGACCGCGCGATAGGCGTCGAAGCTCGAGGCCTGCGCCGCTTCCGGGACGATCGGCTGGAGGCTCTGGGCCTGGGCGGCCTGCGCCGTAACCAGGGCCAGCCCGAGGACGATCACCAGTCCCTTCGCGAGGTTAAACAGTTTCGTCATGGCACTTTCTCCCTGTCGGTCGCTGCTATTCAGTTCACTTTGGCCTGCACGTGAAATCGTCTGACGAGCCGACGCCTGCGTCAATCGCCGACCAGATACATCCCCATCAAGGCGCCGCCCACGGCGGCGGTGGCCGCCGAGATGGTATGAATGGCCAGAGGCCCCGCGACCGGTGCGATGCCCGCCGCCGCCGACCAGGCCCCGCCGAGAAGGTTGGACGCCTGCAGGCCGATGATCGGCCCCAGGGCCGCACCGCCGGTGGCGACATTGATCAGCAGGACGCCTCCGGCCGCGCCGAGAAGGGCGCCAGACGCGGTGCTGACCGTCTGCAGGCTGTCGTCGCGGGCATCGCCCAGGGACTCTACGATCGTCGGCGACGTCGTGCCGTCGATGCGAGCCGCCGGCTCGGCCTGCTGCGCAAACGCCGGGGAGGTCAGCATCCCGACCGCCGCAAGCGCCATAACCATCGTCTTAAGGAAACCCACTCGCACCATATCCCCCCATGGCAATCCCGTTGTCCGCCAAGACTTCGGCCGTGTCCGGATACCGGACGACGGCACCGCCTCTACCCCCCGAGTTCCGCCCGCCACGCCGTCGTATCCGAACGCCGACGTTCGGAGCTGGCCGGAACAAGGCCGCCGTTCCGGATCCTCGTAATCTCCGCCGCGACCGCGACACACCCAAGAGCAAGCAGCATACCCGCGAACGTCGTCGTCGCCGTCAGCAGAAATACCATTATGGGCCCGCAGGTCTTGAAAACACTCGGTGCGGATCCTACCGTTCACTCGCATTTGAGGCAACCTACGGCGACGATGCCGCAGTGCGATCGTTGCACAACGCGGGCCCGGTCCTATACCGTCTGCCGGCGGTTGCCCTCGACCGTCACTTCGGATGCCTGTCATGGAGCAAAGCGCCGTCGTCGAGAAGGCCATCGCGCAGTGCTCTGGCCCGTTCAGCACGCTGACCCTGTACGAAACCTATCTGTCGATCGATCGCAGCCAGTTCATCTGCGACGTGCACGAAGTGGTGTTCCGCTCCCACCCGATCCGCAAGAGCCGGATCGAACTGGCGGAGATCACGGAACTCGGGCTCACCGCCTCGATGATCCTGCCGCCGCTGTTCGTGCTACGCTTCGCCGGGTGCTCGCAACTGACCGGCTCGATCCTGCACGATGCGATCCTAGGCAACGTCCACATGCTCAGCTTTCTGGACAACCGCCCCTTCTATGAGCTTTACCGGCAGCTTGAGGGGATGATCCTCGCCCGACGACCGCCGGCCGAAAGAGCCGGCGTCACCGCCGGACGGCCGCCCTTCCGTTCCTTTCCCTGAGCAGCGTTCATTTCCCATGTCCCTTAGCCGAGCCGCTGCCTATCTGTTCTCGCTGCTGATCGTGGCCACCTTCGCCATGAGCGGCGTCTACGCCTTCAACGGGCCGCCCTTCGGCGCCGCCGACAATACCGCGGAGTTCGAACGCCCCGACTGGGCGCGGGAAATCGACAGCCATCTCGGCTTCCCGGCCTACCGGCTGCGGGACGACGGATCGTCCGTCGCCATCGGCCGGGTCGTCATGCTGAGCCCGGACCGGCTGCGGGTCACGGTCTTCCCCGACATGCAGGTCGATCCCGTGGGCGACTCCCGCGTGCTGCTCCTGGAGACCAACGCCCGCTCCCTGCTGGCCCTCGTGCCCGACCAGGCCCGCACCCAGATCGCCAAGGACATGGAGCAGGTGGCGCGGTCGATGCGCGACCGGTTCGTCTCGATCGTGCAGGACCCGGCATTCGACGAGGCCTATCGGGCGCGGCTTCAGGACATCGTGGTCGACGCCTACCGGACGATCCGCGCGAACCCGGCGCTGAGCGGCGCGACCGACCGCGCCATCGAGATCTACCGTCGGGAATATGCGCCTGAGCTGAGCAACACGCTGCTTCTGGCCGCGATCCCGCGGCTGCGGGCGGCGGCCCTGGAGATGGTGACCCCGTCCTGGCAGGGCATGCTCGACCTGCTGGTGGAGGGCAAGGTCGACTACTCGCCCCTGGGCGACGCCGCGGCCGACCTGCTGCGCAACGACGCCTTCTTCGATTCCATGGTCATCCACGCCCTCGATCTCGGCCGCGACCGCCGGTTCTGGCAGGTCGGGATCCTGCTGGCGAACGCCTATATCGACGCGATCTCCGACGACCCGCGCACCGAAGCGCTCCTGAACGACATTTCGCGCGACCCCGCCTTCCACGCGGAGCTGCAGGTGGTGGAGCGCGAAGCGGCGGCCGCCACCACCACGATCTTCTCCAGCGTCGTCGGCCGCGGTCCGCTGATGCAGCCGGACGCCCTGGCCGTGCGGATCATCCGCTACATCCTGCTGCGCCGCCCCCGGGTGGTCGCCGTCGTGGTGCCCAAGGGAGAGACGCTGCCGTCCGCCATCCTGGACCGCTTCACCCCCCTGACGAGAGCCGGATCGTGACCGTAGCCTCCACCGCCCATCACGCGCCGATCCTGTCGGTCGCGTCGCTCTCCATCGCCCAGCCGGCCGGCCGCGTGCTGCTCAGCGACGTGGATCTCACGCTCAATGCCGGGGAGATCGTGCTGTTGGCGGGTCCCAGCGGCACCGGCAAGTCGACCCTGATCAACATGCTCTCCGGCGCCATCGACCCGCGCGAGGAAGGCTGGCAGGCATCGGGCGAGATCCGCTACGGCAACCAGGTCTACGATCTCGCCAGCGACCGGGTGGCGATCGGCGGCGTCGTCTTCCAGAACTTCGCCCTGTTCGACGACCTGTCCGTCGCCGACAACCTGGCGATCGCCCGCGACCACAGCGATGCCATCAGTCCGACTCTGAGCGCCGCCATCGACCGGCTGATCGAGGATATCGACCGCCGGCAACCGGTGGCCTCGGCCAGCGGCGGCCAGCGCCAGCGCGTGGCTATCGCCCGAACCCTGCTGGGCAACCACCCGGTGCTGTTCCTGGACGAACCGAACTCCGGGCTCGACGTGTCGTCCTCGCGCCAGCTCGCCGGCATGTTGCGGGCGCTGGTCGACGAGATCGACATTCCGATCGTCATCATCGCCCACCATTTCCGCCATCTGATCGACGTAGCCGACCGGGCGGTGGTGCTGGATTCCAACGCCCACGCCCTGGTCGAAGTCGCCGTGGAGACGAACGCCATCGAGGCGGCGCTGACGGCGGTCGAGAACGGCGAGGCGCCGACCGCCCATGCGGTCCCCGCCCCGCCCGTGGCGACGGACACGCGGGATCTCGCCGAGGGCGGACCGCTGCCGGATGCGACCGCGCGCTGGGAACTGGGCTGGGGGGTGCGCTTCTTCCTGCGCTACATCTGGGAACTCTGCTTCTCGCCCTCGGCCCTGCTGTTCGTCGGCCTGGGCTGCACCATCGTCGGCTTCGTGACGACCTGGTTCGTCTTCATGTACCTGCCGTTCCGCGACTATCTGCTGCCGGTGATCCATTCCGACGCCCTGGCCGGCCTCGCGTTCAGCGAGTTGCGGGTGCTGGCGCCGCTGATGGCGGCGGTGCTGATCAGCGTGCGCAACTCCTCGCTGATCACCGCGAGCATCGGCCACAAGGTCTATTCCGACCAGATCAAGGCGATGCGGAACCTGAACGTGCCGCACCGGCTTTACATCAACACCATGGTGATGGCGGCCTCGGGCGTGGCGGCGGTCTTCCTGGCGGCGGCGGCGGTCAGCCTGACCGCCTGGGTGGCGATGATGACCTGGGCCCATATCTTCCCCGACGGCTCCACCTACATGTGGCGCGACCAGTTCCTGCAGCGCCTGTGGCCGCCCGGCGTATCGTTCCTGGTCGGCTGGGACTGGATCCTCGCCAAGACGGTCCCGTCGATCGTCGGCGCGTCGGCAATCGCGCTGTATTTCGGCTACCGGCCGAAACACGACGTGCTCGACATCAACAAGGCCATCGCCCAGTCGCTGATCTGGGGTCTGTCCTTCGTCCTGAGCTGGCAATCGGTTCTCACGCTGATCGAGTTCAAGCAGGTGTCGGCGCGACTGGAAGCGACGTTCTGAGGGGGCGGGCGGTGCGATGACGAAGCTCCGCTGGATTTTCGCGCCCGCCCGCGCCCTAATGCGCCGTAAAATCGAATGGGATCCGGGGTGATGCAGCAGTTCCTCGACTATATCGGCAGCTTTCGCAGCGGCCGGCGCTTCATTGCGCTGGAAGAGGAGCGCGCCCTGCTGAACATGGCCACCTCCAATCTCGGCCTGGGGCTCGACGACGCGATGGCGGCACTGCTGATCGGTGCGCGGCAGGCAGGCCTGGTCCTGGAAAGCGAGGTTGCCGAGGAAACCGCCGCCTTCCTGGCCGGTCGGATCAAGCAGGCCGGAAAGATCGTCAAGGCGGACTTCCAGGCGGCGACCGATTTCTTCATGGCCCGCGCCGGCAACCTGATCACCCCGACCGAGGCGGCCCGTCGGGTGCGCCAGCTCGTCAACCGGTCCGGCTGGACCCCGGCGCGCGCCGGCTGGATCTGGCCCGACACCTCCTGGTTCGACCGCATTCCCGATCCGACGCCGAGCACCCGCGCGCTGGTTCCGCCGATGCCGGTCCCGATGGCGACCGGCGGGTCCAACGGCCAGCAGGAGGCTGGCGGCGGCAACGCCGGCGACGTCCTGCGAGACTGGGCCGCAGCGCTGCAGTCGCGCAACGTGGACCGGATCATCGCCCTCTACACCGCCGACGCCCTGCTGCTGGCGACGGCAGAGGATCAGCCCCTGATCGGACCGCCGCAGATCCGCACCTATTTCAACCGTCTGACGTCCTACGAGGGGCTGAGCGTCCGGTTTCAGCAGGAACTCCAGCGCCTGTCCTCGGACCGGGCGACGCTGGTCAGCGGGCTGTACACCTTCACCTGGCTGGATCCGCAGACCGGCAGTCCCGTGGTCACGCCGGCGCGCTACAGCTTCGCGGTGCGCGCCGTCTCCGGGCCCGGCCGGATCGCCATGCACCATTCCTCGCGCGTCCCCGGCAACTACCCGGGCGCTGCGGCGATCTAGAACATAGGTCAGAGGGCAGAGGCGGTCGCGGGCCGGAGGACCGGCCCTACAAGACCGGTCAGGTCTGGCGGCCTTCCTCGACGATCTTCACGCCGCCGATCCGCGAATGGATATGGGCGTAGCAGAGCCCGGCACCCATGATCAGCACGACCGTGGCCTGCATGGCGTTGATCAGGTCGGTCCGGCTGTCGATCGTCACCCAATCCTTGTCGATGGCGAACCAGGCGCCGGCGGACATGGCGATCGAGACCAGCAGCAGGCCTGTCCGCTGCAGGGCGACCGCGCCGGTCTCGGTGATGTTGTAATAGGCGAAGCCCAGCACGCCGAAACAGGCGACCTTCAGGATGACGTCCTGATCCGGGTAGTCGACCACCCAGTGGTAATAGGAATAGCCGCTGGTGTTGTAGGTCGCGAACACGATGAAGGCCGGATAGAGCAGCCGAGCCAGGATGCCGCCGGGGCCGAGAATGAAGTGTCCGTCCATGCCATCCGTCCGCCGCGTTTCGTTCCGTCGCCGGGCCTTCGAGCCGATCCGTCATCCTACGAACGCGCGGGGCATCAGGCAAGCGGGCAGGCGTCGCCTCAACAGGCGGGAGCGACCGTGACTTCCCGGCAGAACGCTGCGTCCATCCGAGCCTGCGCTTCGGCGATGGTCCGGTCGCGCTGCTCGGCGATGACCCGGCGCAGCTCGGCCTCGAAGACCGGCCGGTTCATGGCGCTGTCGGCCCAATTGATCAGGTAGTCGGTCCCCCAGAGGCCGGCGGCGATCGCGCCGGAGACGAGCGACACCCCGACCAAGCCCCCCGTGTCCACCGCCGACATGAGCGCCGCGCCGCCGGCCATGGGGACGACGACCGGGACGATCACCAGACGCGTGGCGGCGCTCAGCAGGCGGATCGAGAGCGGCCGCACGGCCCGGCCCAGCACCAGGTCTGCCTGGGCCGGATCGACCGTCCCGTCGTGCAGCACGGCCTGCGGTCCCCGCGTCAGCCGGTCCGGCGCCCCCGGATACCAGTCGACCAGCAGCGGCCGGGCATAGGCGGCGGGAGCGCCCCGGGCCGCCCGGTCGGCTGCCAGGGAGCGGTCGAGCCGGGCGAGCTGGTCGACGGCGTCCTGCCAGGCCTCGAAAAGCTCATGCTCGGTCGTCTCGGGCTTGATCACTTGTTCTTCGAAGGCGGCGCCGACATAGGCCTCCAGATCGCGGACGATCTCGCCGCTGTCGATCGCCTCGCCGCGCCAGAGCTGGCCGCCGACGCTCTGCGCGCCGACCCCGGCCAGCCGCGCGCTCACCGAGAGGCTCGACAGCCAGCCGTACACCCACTCGCTGTATTCCGGCACCCGATCGGCGACCTCGTCGTAGGGCCGGCTCAGCCGCGCCTCCACCAGAGCCCCGGCCGCGCGGCGCAGGATCAGGGCGTCATCCCTGACCCAGGCCTCGGCCCGCTTTGCGGAAACATCGAGGATTTGGGCGGCTTGTGTCCTAGTTTGCTGCGCATTTCCCGGCGCAGCCCCTGCAGTCAGCGCAATACACAGGACTGCGCCCCACACTTTATGCATTAGTAGGCTGGCGAAAATGCGATACATAAGACCCAATCTGACGACCCTCTTCCTGGTGTGCTGCGACGAGAAATCAAAGGTCTGTGGCCATAAACGGGATGACGGTGGAGCAGCCTTCGGTCATTATGTGTGCTGATACGCACGACGTCACGTATCGACGAAAAAGAACGGGAGTACTAGGCATGAAAGCGTTCGCTTTCTTACTGATTTCAGCCGGAGTCCTGATTGGCTCGATGTCCGTGGCGTCGGCTCAACAGGTGACGACTGCGCCCTCGACCGAAGCGGTCGGCGGTTCCGTCCTGACGCCGGAGCAGATCGAGAACCTCAACGCCATGGTCGACCGCATGCAGTCCAGCATGAACGACATGGTTGAAGCGGCCCGGGAAACGGCGCTTCAGATCGGGCAGGGTTCCAAGACCGTGGTTCTGACCACCAACGACCTCGCGGCCATTGCGATCGGCTCGGTCGGCGCGGCGCTGTTGGTGGACATGCTGGGCGGTGGCGGCATGGCGACCCTGGCGGGTGCCGTGGCCGGCGGCGTCGGCGCCCACTGGCTGATGACCCGCGACGGTCCGCTGTTCGAGAGCCCGCTGTAAGGCCCATCTGCCCCCGGGCGTCCGGCAGGTCAGCCTCCCGGACGCATCGGACCGAGCGGTTACAGGCGTTTCCCTAGGCGGGGCCTTCCGGTTCGTCGGCGGCGGAATCGTATTCCGATTGCACCGCCGACGATTAGCGTTGATAAAATGCGCCGGATTTCAAGGAATTGCAGAGTAGGCAGCGTAAGTCGATGGTGTCAGATCCAGAGTCACGGCGGCGGTTTGCCGACATGGTCCGCATCGAGGGGATGAACGGCGGTTTCATCCGGGCGGAAGACGAGCGTCGCTTGCTGCAGGACGGCATGACGCGGTTCAACCTCTCCCTCGACGAGGCCAACGGCGCCATGCTGGCGACCGTCAACGACCAGAAACTGGTGCTGCAGCGGGTGGCCGACGAAGGCACCCGTGAGTTTCTCAACGTCCAGGCCAGCCGGAACCGGCAGCGCAAGCTGTCCCGGAAAGACTTTAAACAGGCGGTCGAGATGTATCGGGCCAAGGCCCGGCAGCGGGTCTCCGAGGAAGAGGCCAAGCGACGCGTGAAGTGTCTGATGCTGGAGGAGGGGATCACCGCCAAGCGGGACGGATGGATCATCCGCACGCGGCGCTGGTTCAATTCGATACCGGAGCAGATTGCGTAGGCACGAGGGACCAGAACGGCCCGAAACCCGAGGATACTAGAATGGCGAACCGACCACGGCTGCCCAACGTGGATCCAGAAGATCTCGCAAAGCTCGCGAGCCAGTATCCGGGCAGCCGGACGGCCGACGGATCGGGGGCGAGCGACAAGCCGTCCTCCGCCACCGCCGCGTCGTCTTCCGCCACCAAGGACGCGTCCGGTCCGGCCCTTTCCGCGTCCTCCTCCGCCCGGACGGGGACCGCGTCGACCAGCGCGCCGGCAGGCTCCGGGTCGGGCAAGCCTGCCAAGCCCGCCAAGAAGGGCGGAAGCTGGTCCGCGGCCTTCCTGACATTCGTGTTCGCGCTGATCGCCGTGGCGGCCGCCATCGCCGCCATCGGGGCGCCGAGCTATCGCGGCGAAATCCATGCGCTGCTGACCAAATACGGCAAGCCGCATCTCAACGACGACGCCATCGACATCCTGTCCGGCTACGACACGCAGCGCCTGGAGGTGACCTATGAAGGTCTCGATCAGCGCATCGAGGCGCTGAATCAGGCGCTCGCGCGGGTCGCCGCCGCCCAGGGCGTGTCCGGCGACGACGTGCGGGCGTTGCTGCTGCGCGACGAGTTGTCGGAGAAGCTCGACGGTCTGGTCACCCGGGTCGACGCCATCGCCCAGACGAACGACAGCCAGGCCGAGCGCCTCGCCGCTCTCGACACCGACATGACCGCGGTGACCGATACCCTGCGCGGAGAGCTTCGCGCGTCCGCCGACGAGATCCGCGGCGCCATCGCCGCGGTGCAGGAGTCGGTCGATGCCACCCGCACCGACCTCGGCGCTCTGGCCGACCGGCAGACGACCGCCGAAGGACGCTCGGAAGAGCTGGCCGCCGCGACCGTCGAGTTGGACGGCCGCCTGGAGACGCTCAACGGTCGTCTCGGTTCCCTGATCACCGACTTCAAAAGCCTGCTCGACCTGAACGACCAGCTCGCCCAGACCGTGGCGACCTTCAAGCAGGAGAACATGCCGGTCCTCGCCGTGATCCAACTCCGCGACGCGGTGATGCGGTCCGAGCCCTACCTGCCGGAACTGGCCTTTGCCAAGCGGGTGCTGAACGGCGCTCCGGGGATCCAGCCGGCCCTGGAGAAGCTGACCCGTCAGGCGCAGAACGGAATCGAGTCGATCCCCGATCTCCGCCGCGACCTGCGGCTGATCGTCAACAACCTGGGGATGTTCGTCTCCAAGCCGAATTCCTGGCCCGATCGGGTCGGCACCTGGTTCAACATGCTGGTCGGCACCACCACCGTGCCGGAAGCGCGCCAAGGCGGCGGTCTGGTGGCGACGCTCGCCACCATGGACGAAGCCCTGGATCGCGACGATCTGGAGCTGGTCATCCGCGAAGGTGCGGGCCTCCAGTCGGAGATCCGGTCGACGGCCCTGGCCGACTGGCTGAGCGCCGTGGTCGAAAGGGTCGAGGCGACCGACGCGGTCCGTCAGCTCGAGACCATCGTCTACGACCGGTCGATGGTGAAGCAGGCCAGCCAGGGGGCGAGCAAGGTCCAGTAGGGCCGGCGTCGATCCTCCGGTGGAACCAGCAGAACTTTTCTCGATCCTCGGCGCCCGGCTCGTCGGAGGCATCGTGCTGGTCGTCCTGCCGCTGCTCGGCTATGTCGTGGCGAACCTGATCTGGCACGTCCAGCCGCTGGTGTTCTTCCATCGCATCCCGCTGCTGTCGAAACTGGCCATGATCACCGGCCTGCTGCTCGGGATCGGCGTCATCGCCGCCAGCCCGCACCGTCCCTCCTTCGACATCAATGCGATCGTCGCCAGCGGCGGGGCGTGGGACGTGACGTGGCGCCAGTTCCTCACCGACATCGCCGATCCCGGCCTGTACGGGTACGAGGCCCTGTGGCGCATGTTGAGCGTCCGGGACCTGTCGGGTCTGTGGATGCTCTACGGCATTGCGGTGAGTGGTGCGCTGATCGCCAGCGCGATCGCCACGCTCGTCGTCCTGCGCGGCGAAGAGTTCCTGATCGGCGTCTTCGCGATGACCTATGAAGTTCTCGTGATGCAGGCCCTGGCCATATACGTGATCACGCTCCTCGCCTATACGCTGTGCACCTTCAACTTCTGGACCGCCCTGATCGCCCTGATCGTCCTGCAATATTACAGATATGTGAGACATCCGGCGGGGCACTAGTACTGGCCGACTTTCCGCGTCGGAAAGCAGGAGCGGCCGATACATTTCAAATCCCCTGTAGTATAGTTTGGGGAAAGTAAGGCTCACCTAAAAGGGGTAAAGGCTGTGACGGACGAGGATACCGGCAAAACTGCCAAAACGACGAAGCGCAAAACCGCGTCGACAGGGACCCGGGCGCCCTCGAAGCCGCGCAGCAAGACAGCCGCTTCTACGCCGGCCGCCACGACGGCGGGCGCGAAGGCAGCCGCTGCGCCCGCTCCGTCGGTCTCCGACAAGCCGACGCCGGAGCCGGTTGCGGCGACCAGCCCCAACCCGTCGGCAACAACGGTGACGGAAACCACCGCGGCGACCGCCGCCCCGACCTCCCCCGCCCCGGCTTCCCCCACCCCGGCCGCCGCAGCCTCGTCCGGTTCCGGATCGGGCAGCGCGAGCACGGGTGGCTCCGGGTCGGGCGGTTCCGGGTCGGGCGGCTCGGGATCGGGCGGCGGCTACACCCGTATCCCGGCACCGCAGCCGAGCGCGTCCAGCGGCTCCGGTCTGGTCAGCCTGCCGATCATTCTCAGCATCGCCGCCATCGTCATCGCCATCCTGATCCCCGTCCTCAAGGATCGCGCCGGCGGGCCGACGGTGAAGGTGGCAGACGTCGACGCCCTGAAGGTCCAGCAGACCGAGCTGCTGACCGCCGTCGCCAATCTGCAGTCCAGCATCGAAGCGCTCGGGGTCGAGCAGGACACCATGCGCGCCTCCATCGAGGCGGTTAAGGTGCCGTCGATCATGATCGCCGCCACCGACCTGGAGGAGACGATCAAGGCCGGCGACCCGTTCGAGGAGGATCTGGCGCTGTTCCGCGCGATCGTCGGCGAGAACGAGACGGTCGCCTCCGTCTATGCGCTCGAGCCGCTGGCTGCCGACGGCGTGCCGACGAAGCGCGAGCTGCAGGCCGGGTTCGGCGACGTGTCCCACGCCATCGTGGCCGCCTATCAGACCGTCGATTCCGAAGGCGATCTCGCCAAGCGGGTGTCGGAGACCATGGCCAACCTGACCGCGGCCACCACGCGTCTGCGCTGGCGCCTGGACGGTACGACCACGCCGGAAGGCACCGATCCGCTGGCGATCATGGCCCGGGCGGAGAAGGCGGCCGAGGACGCCGACTTCAACGCGGTGATTTTGGAGCTGGAAGCCCTGCCGGACAACCTGAAGGCGATGACCACCGACTGGGTCATGCAGGTCGAGGCCCAGCAGAAGGCTCAGACCGCGATCGAGGATCTTGAGCTGTTCATGATCGAAACGGTGGCCCGCACCCGGAAATAATCCGGGAGGAAATAAGCCGGGCGCCGCCCGGAAACAGATGAGGGGATCGGCGATGCCGGTCCCCTTCTCTATTCAGCGAACAGGACGGGTTCGATCTCGCGGGCGAGATTGCGGATCTCCAGGGTCGCCCGGTTCTTCGGCGCCAGGCTCAGGGGCGAGGCGCCGTGATAGGACGCCTCCTGGAAGATCACCCGGTCGCCGATCCGCGACTTCAGCGGATTGAGACCGAGCTGCTCCAGATTGCGCTCGGTGTGGCGCACCACGGTCGTCATCTTCTTCACCCGGTTCAGGACCGAATGGAACGGGATCTCGCGCCGGGTCAGCTTGCTGGCGCTGCTGATGACCTGCTTCATCTTCGCCGCCTCGAACAGGCTGGCCTCGTCGGGCATCACCGGGATCAGGACCATGTCGGCCACGCCGACCGCATAGACCATCGCCTGGTTGCCGAAGCCGGCAGTGTCGACCACGACCACGTCGGCCTCCTCGCCCAGGGCGTAGACCGACTCGATGATCTCGTGCTCGTTGGCGTTGGCCGAGACCGAGATGCCCTTGAACCCGGACTCGCTCTTGCGGGCCCATCGGGCCATGGCCTCGTTCGGGTCGGTGTCGAGAATCGCGACAGCCTTGCCCTGGTCCCGCCAGTAGGAGGCAAGTGCTGCGCTGATGGTCGTCTTACCGGTTCCACCCTTGCTGGTGGCGATAACGAGAATACTGGCCATGGCGGACAACATCTTGTGCAGTGATCGGGCAATGATGACCTACCGCCCTCACAAGCGATACCATGATGTTGCCGACCGACCGGTTTTCCGCTTTAGTTTGAAAAATTTCTGATTGGGCGGATCGCGAATGGACCACTTCCCTGCCTCTTCCAGCCGCAGAATTCTGCGGAGCGGTGCGTCGGTCGTGATCCTCGCGGCGGCGCTCGCCATCGTTCAACCGTCCGTGGCGCGCGCAGGCGTGGTCGGCAGCGCGCTGGAGACGATGGCAGGCTGGGTTTCGGGAATCGAGTCGGCCATCGCCACCTGGTTCGACAGCACGATCGGACGGATCGAGCTGCCGGATCGCGGCAAGAGCGCCGCGCGCACCGTCGCGGAGATGGCCTTCGACAATCCGGCGGGCCTCGCCGCCGTCGCCGAGCGGGCCGGCTTCCGGCTGACGTCGATCAGCTTCACCGAGGACGGCAAGCAGGTCGACGGGATTTCATTCGCCTACGAACGGGCGATCGAGAAGGATGAGCGGCTGGCCCTCTGGCGCGACGTGCTGGAAGTGGAGGCGACCCCCTTCCGTCCGGAAATGGAGCTGGTGCGGCTGCTGCTCAACGCGTCCGACATGCAGGACAACCGGCCGCCGGCGGGCATGACCATGACCGGTGTGACGATCACGATCGACAGGGATGCGCTCGAGGCGTCCTGGACCTTCGTCCCGAACCCCGCCGGCTAATCCTGCCCGTCAGCGTATGACGTTCAGGAAGGCCGTCGGGCTGATCGACGCCTCGCCGATGAACGGATAACTGAGCTGCAGCACCATCAGCAGGTGCAGCATCAGGAAGGACGTGAGCAGCGCCGACATCACGGTCTGCGAGACCACGTTCACCGTACCGAAGAACCACGGGAAGATGATCGCCATCAGCGTGCCGCTGATGAGCACGGCCCAGACCAGCGCGATCAGGGACCGCGACACCGTCGTGAGCCGCAGCGACCTGTACTCATTGATCTGGTTCACCCACTCGACCGTGTTCTGCTGCAGCGACTTCTGGGCTTCTGTGACCGGTTCGACCCGCATGAACACGGTGTTCATGTCGGCCAATCGGGAGGAAACGTCCGGATCGGCGATGCCGTAGCTCATCACCCGCCATTCCTTCTCGACCACCGCGCGCGCGTATTCCTGCACGGCCCGGCGCATCGCCGCGCGGTCCACCTCCTGCCCCGGCTGGTCGTAGGTATCGGCAGCCCAGGACAGGGACGACAGGGTCGCCGCTTCCCGCTGGGCGTTGGTCTGGGCCGTGGTGAAATGGTCGAAGGCCCCGATCATCGCCAGGCCCAGGGTGACCGCATAAACCTCGCCCAGGAAGCCGAACTTGGCCCCGCCGACGGAGTTGTTCGGCTCCAGCTCGAACGGCGTGAACACGGAGTTCACCAGCCAGGATCCGATGATCGACAGCAGGATGCCCAACGCGATCATGAAGGGCACCGACGTGCTCAACGGAATGGCGGCCAGTTGAAGACCGAGATCGTATGTCATCGCCGCCGCCTCCCAGGAACATGATCGGTTCGGCTCGAACGATCATGCCCCATGCCATTCAACACCGGTCGGCATCGCGCCGCCCGCCCGGTGACCCTCCCCCGGATCTCAGCCCGCGGTCAATGGCGCTCGCCGTTGATCCGCCCTTGCCGTCCCCGGTCCTGATCCCGAGGACTGCATTTACCCCATCCGGCCGTTCCCCGTCGACTGTGACGACAATCGCTGCGGGCGCGACATAGCTGCCTGGACAGTTGGATCGACCGGGCGGAGGGAGTAGCCTTGCCGCATCAACACAACACGATTGAGGCCCGCCAAGCCATGCCGGCGCACCCGCGATTGAGCGCGAACATGTTCGACGCCTGTCTGCGGGCGGTGGAACGCAGCCTCGTCCACCCGCTGGCGGGACCGGTCGCCATAAGCAACGCCATCGCCTGCCTGTCGCGGTTCGCGGACGACCACCGCCGCGCCATGGCCGAGGGCGGCGAGCTCCGACGCGCGGCCCAGCAGGGGGCGGTCCGCCTGCAGCGGCAGATCACCGGAACGGCGCTCCCGGCCCTCGCCAAGCTTTTCGAGGACACCGAAAGCTCCCCGTCCCTGACCGCGGCCGGTCCCGACGGGAGCGAGCCTGTCTCCGCCGTCGAAGCGGCGACCCTGCTCGCGGCGATCGCGTCCTGGCAGCACGCCAGCGGCAGCGGGACCGAGGCCGGCGCACTGGCCGCCCGGGTGGGCGCGGCGCTGGCACAGCAGGCGAAACGCCGCGTCGATCGGTTCAAGGCCCAGCAGTCGCCGGAGGACGCCCCGGACTATCGGGCCGTCGCGGCCGATCTCGCCTTCCTGGACGAGACGATCCGTGTCGCCCGTCATCTCAACCGGCCGCAGTCCGCCGCAGAGATCGGGCGGCTGCGCGACCATTACGGCCGCGTCGCGCTGATCTCGGCGCTGGCCGTGATCCAGCGCGGCACCGATAACGCCGACATGTTCGTGCATTTCGACATCGCCGCCATGCTGGTCTCCGTGGAGCACGTGGTGGTCGTCATTTCGCGCACGCTCGACGCCGTCGAGGAGGAACGGGCCCACGCCCACCCGCACGTGGAGACGGTCAGTGAACCCGTCGTGCGCGATTTCGCGTCTGGATTGATGCGGCTGGCGCCGAACTATGTGAGAATGCTGAAGAATACGGTTTCCGGCGTCGGCAAGGCAGTCCCGGAGTTCGGGTTCTCCGTGTTACGGGTCCTGCTCCAGATCACCCGGCTGATCCGGATTCTTCACTACCATCTTCACGATGGCCGTCTGGCGGACGCGGCGAACAAGATCGCCGCCGATGTCGCAGAACTGCGAGGGAAACTCTTGATCACAGCCAGCGACGACCCGGACTTGGCCGCGCGCATCATCTCCGCCCTGGAAGCCCTGTCGGCGGACCCGATACCCGGTGCAGCCGACGGACGCGACGCGGCCGGATGAGGCTCCCCATGCGCAGTCTGCCGCCCCGTTCCGGCGAGGGCCGCTCGGCCTCCGCGGTGCCCCCCGACGCCGCCGGACCGACCGCGGTGCCGGCCCTGGAGCTCTGAGCGATGGCGGACACCGGCGTGCCGACCAAACCCACCCTGCGGATCATCGCCGCCAACCGGAGCGAGGAGCTCGATCGGATCGCCGGCGAGCTCGGCCGGTTCGCCGAGGAGAACGACCTGCCCATGCGCAGCGCCATGCACCTCGACATGTCGGTTGAGGAGATCGTCTCCAACGTTATCAAATACGGCTTCGATGCCGGCGACATCCGCGACGATGCGGTGTCCATCGACCTGACGCTGGAGGACGACCGGCTGGCCATCCGCATCGCCGATAGCGGTCGCCCCTTCGATCCGCTGGCCGATGCGCCGCTCCCGGATATCGACGCCAGCGTGGAGGACCGGCCGATCGGCGGTCTCGGCGTCCACATCGTGAAGACGGTGATGGCCGAGGTACGCTATACCCGCGCCGGCGACCGCAACATTCTCGACATGATCCTGGCGATCGCCGCGCCGGCGTGACAGACACGACCCTGAAGACCGACCTGGAAGGACCCGGAACTATGCAGATCGATACCGCGACCCATGGCGACGTGCTGGAAGTCGCCCCCAAGGGACGGCTGGACAGCAACACGGCCCCGGTGCTGGAAAAGACCCTGCTGGAGCTGATCGGCAGCGGACAGCCGAAGATCACCGTCGATTTCGGCGGGATAGACTATGTGTCGAGCGCCGGGCTGCGGGTTCTGCTGGTGGCCGCAAAGCGGACCGCGGCGACCAAGGGACAGTTCTCCATCCATTCCATGTCGCCGGAGATCCGCGAGGTCTTCGAGATCAGCGGGTTCCTGACGATCCTGAAGGTCTATCCGGATCTCAACGCGGTACTCGCCGCCGGCTGAGCGCCGCCTCAGTCCTCTTCCACGCCGGCGCGGGCGATCCGTACGTCGCGGTGGACCGAGACGCCGAGCAGCAGACCCAGGCCGATCATCATCGTCAGCATCGCCGTGCCGCCGTAGCTGATCATCGGCAGCGGCACGCCGACCACGGGGATCAGCCCCATCACCATGGCGACGTTGATGAACAGGTACAGGAAC
Source organism: Thalassobaculum sp. OXR-137 (assembly GCF_034377285.1). NCBI lineage: Bacteria > Pseudomonadati > Pseudomonadota > Alphaproteobacteria > Rhodospirillales > Thalassobaculaceae > Thalassobaculum > Thalassobaculum sp. OXR-137. The sequence goes on from NZ_CP139715.1 coordinate 117,624, forward strand.
AGCGTCGTGGTGACCCCCAGCGCCACCAGTCGGCCGAACTGGCTGCGCGAGCGGATCGCGATGGCGAAGCCGTAGGCCAGCACCAGGACGTAGAGCCCGATCAGGCAGGACGCGCCGATCATGCCGAACTCTTCCGCCAGCATGGTGAAGATGAAGTCGGTCTGCTTCTCCGGCAGGAAGTTCAGATGGCTCTGGCTGCCCTTCAGGAAGCCCTTGCCGAAGATCCCGCCCGAGCCGAGCGCGATCTTCGACTGCAGGATGTGATAGCCGGAGCCGAGCGGATCGCTTTCCGGGTTGAGGAAGGTCAGGATCCGCTTCTGCTGGTACTCGCGCAGGAACTGCCAGACGATCGGCACCGCGGCGACCCCGGCGGCGATCAGCGCCAGGAACTTCCAGATCCGCACGCCGGCCAGGAAGAAGATCGCCCCGGCCCCGGCGATCATCATCAGCGCCGTGCCCAGATCGGGCTGCTTCAGGACCAGCATCGCCGGCAGGCCGACCATGAGCAGCGGAATGATGAGGTTCAGCGGATTGCCGACCTCCTCGTAGGTCAGGCCGTTGAAGTACCGGGCGAGAGCCAGCACCAGACAGATCTTCATGACCTCGGACGGCTGGAGCTGGAACAGGCCGAGGTCGATCCAGCGTTGGGCGCCCATGCCGATCTCGCCCATGATCTCCACGGCGACGAGAAGCAGCAGCGCGACCATGTAGCCGAGATAGGCGGTGCGCATCCAGAACCGGATATCGACCAGAGCGATGGCCAGCATGATCCCCAGACCGATGCTGAAGCGCAGGACGTGGCGGTACGCCCAGGGCGACCAGGATCCGTTCGCCGCGGAATACAGCATCAGGCAGCCGACGCCGGCGATGGTGACCACCAGCAGAACCAGGAGCCAGTTGATCGCCACCAGCTTCTGACCGATGGTCAACTCGGGTGGATTCAGGCCGTCGGAACGGAAAGAGATCGCCATCACCCGTCCCGCCGAGCCGGTTCGTCGTCGTCCTTGCTGTCGGACGCGGTCGGCCCCGGAGGGGCAGGCGGATCGATCCGCAGCGCTTCGCGCAGCACGTCGGCCCCGATCGGTGCGGCCATCGACGACCCGCCGCCGCCATGCTCGACCACCACCGCCACGGCGTAACGCGGCGCCTCGACCGGACCGAACCCGACGAAGAGCGCGTGATCGCGGTAGCGCCAGGGTTTCTCGTCCTTGTAGGCGCCCGACGCCCGGTCGGCCATGGTGATGCGCCGGACCTGGGCCGTGCCGGTCTTGCCCGCCAGTTTGATGTCGTCCTTGTCGCCCTGGATCTTGCGCGCCGTGCCGCGCGGACCGTTGACCACTTCCGACATCGCCGCCCGGACGGCATCCAGATGCCGGCTGTCGACGGCCATGTCCTCGGCCGGCGGCAGGGGGCCGTCGGGAATCTCAAGATGGGGCACCACCGCCTTGCCGCCATTGACGAGGCGCGCCGTCATCAAGGCGAGTTGCAGCGGCGTGGTGAGGTTGAACCCCTGCCCGATCGCCGCCACCAGCGTCTCGCCCATCTGCCAGGGCACGCCGGTGGTCGCCAGCTTCCACTCGCGGGTCGGGACCAGTCCGCGCCGCTCGCCCGGAATATCGACCCCGGTCACGTCGCCGAGGCCGAAGCGCTTGGCGATGGCCGCGATCCGGTCGATCCCGATGCGCTTGGCGAGCTCGTAGTAGTAGACGTCGCAGCTCTGGGCGATCGACTGCTTCATGTCGACCCAGCCGTGGCCGTAGCGCGACCAGCAGTGGAACCGGGTATCGCCGAGTTCCAGGTGGCCCGGACAGAAGAACTTGGTGTCGGGCCCCGCCAACCCGGATTCCAGCGCCGCCAGCATCACCAGCATCTTGAAGGTGGAGCCCGGCGGATACTGGCCGGCCACCGCCTTGTTGTTCAGGGGGCCGCGCGGATTGGTCAGAAGCTCTTCCCAGTCCTTCGCGGACAGGCCGCGGTTGAACGGGTTCGGATCGTAGCCGGGGGCCGAGGCCAGCGCCCGCAATTCGCCGGTATGGACGTCCATGACCACGACGGACCCGCTCTCAGCCTCGATCACCTTGCCCTTCTCGTTGATCAGGACGGTCTGCCGGTCGGCATATAGGTCCCTCAGGGCCGGTTCCGCCTCCGCCAGAGCGAGCTGCGCCCGCGGATCCTCGGTCGGCAACCGTTCGGCATTGCCCCGCGCCAGCCGCTCGGTGGCGAAGCGCTGCAGGTTGATGTCCAGCGCGAGCTTGACGTCGCGCCCCGGCTCCCCGTCCTCGCCCGGCAGCTTGCGGATGATCCGGCCCAGGGCGTTGACCTCGACCTGGCGGCGGCCGGCGGTGCCGCGCATGCTCAGGTCGTGCAGCTTCTCGATGCCGCTCTTGCCGATGCGGAAGTCCGGCAGCTCCAGCACCGGGTCGCCGGTCAGCTCGCTCTCCGACACGGCCGCCACATAGCCGGTGATGTGGACCGCCGTGTCGGCGAAGGGATAGCGGCGGGACCGGCCGACCTCGATGCGGATGCCGGGCAGGTACGGCGCGTTGACCGCCACCCGGGCGATCTCCTCGCGGGTCAGGTTCTCCACCACGGTGACCGGAACGAAGGCGCGCTTGCGCTTCACATCCTTCAGCACCCGGCGGACGTCCCAGTCCGGCACCTCGATGATCGAGCGCAGGGCCGACAGGGTGGCGGCCACGTCGTCGGTCTGCTCGCGAACGATTTCGACGCGGAAATTGTCCTGGTTGTCGGCCAGCGCCACGCCGTTGCGGTCGAGGATCCGGCCGCGGATCGGCGGCAGGAGTTCCAGGTTGAACTGGTTGCCGCGCGACAGCAGCTCGTAGCGGTCGGCCTCGACCACCTGCAGATAATACAGCCGAGCGCCCAGCGCGCCGATCAGGCCGAGCTTGGCTCCGGCCAGCACCAGCGCTCGCCGGGTGAAGACCTTTTGGACGTCCTGTTCGCTTGCCTTCAGCATGGACGCCTACCGGACCACGTAGCGGTGGAGACGGACGAAGAGCCAGGCCACGACCGGGAAGCCGAGCACGGTGACCAGATACTGGAACATCGCCGGCTCGGGACCGATCAGCCGGAACTGCAGCACCGACATCATGAGCCAGGCGAGGATCGAGACCGGAAGCTGGATGACCATGAACCCGACCCAGGTCAGCAGGAAGGGCTTGGTGATCAGCGCCCGGCGCTGGGACAGGGCCAGGGCGTGCAGCAGCAGCAGGCTGACCGCGGTCAGGCCCAGCGGGGTGCCGGTCAGGATGTCCTGCAGCACGCCGATCAGGAACAGGGCGGAGGCCGGCTGAAGGTCCGGCCGGAAGACCGCCCAGTAGAAGGTCGCCATCGCCGTGTAGCCCGGGACCACCGTCGCATAGCCGGGAATCCCGATGGTCACCACCGACAGCACCGCCAGCATCGCGGTGAGTACCATCGGCGTCGACTGTCGGATCCAGGTATCGAGGCGTTGGGCCGCGGAGGGACGCATCACTGCTTTGCCCCGCCGGAGCGGGAGGCCGGCTCCGGCCCCATGACCGAGAAGGGCGGCAGATGGGCGCTTTCCGGCTGCACGACTCCATCGGAGCCGGTCTTCAGGATGCGCACGTATTCCAGCCGTTCCCAGTCGACGAAGGGCGTGACCCGGATCGAACCGTCGGTGATCGTGGTCACCATGCCGACCGCGAGACCTGGAGGGAAGACGCCGCCGTGACCGGACGTCACGATCCGGTCGCCGGGCACCACCTGGGCGTTCTGCGGCAGATAGACGATCCGGGGCGACCGGGTGTTGTCGCCGGCCACCACGCCCGGGTCGCGGGTGCGCTCGATCACGATGGGGATCTGCGAGTTCAGGTCGGTGATCAGCAGGACGCGGCTGTAGGCCTCGCCCACCTCGACCACGCCGCCGACCAGCCCCTCGCCGCTGACCGCCGCGTTGCCCAGGGCGATGCCGTTCTTCTGTCCTGCCGTGATCATCACACTGCGCACGAAGGCGCCGCCGCCATCGGCGATCACCCGGGCGCTGACGAAGTCGACGTCCTTGGGCGGCACGAAGTTGGTCAGCGCCCGCAGCGCGCGGTTCTCGGCCTCCAGGCGCCGGGCGACGTGCTGCCAGCGGTCGAGACGGTCGTTCTCCACGGACAGCCGGGCGTTCTCGGCGCGCAGATACCGCAGGTCACGGACATTGTTCATCAGGTCGGTAAGCGCCTCGGCCGGCTGGGACGCCACCTCGATGACCGGCGCCAGCGCGTCGAGCACGACGACCCGCGCCCGTTCCACCAGCAGGACGTCGGCCTTGCCCAGGAGCATGAGCCCGAAGGCGGCGGCGATCAGCGTGGCGAAGGCGAACCGGCTCCACAGTGAGCGCACGGGTTGTGCCACGCTGCTGAACGATCCGGGTCGCTTCGCCATGGTGAACGGTCACCTCAAGGGTAGACAGATATCTCGAACGCGCGAGCCGATGTCAGTAGGCGCCGATCAGAACGTTCCGCAGAACCTTCATCTCTTCCAGGCAGCGCCCGGTGCCGAGCGCCACGCAGGACAGCGGGTCGTCGGCGATCATGACCGGCAGGCCGGTGGCATGGCGCAGGACGAAGTCCAGGTTGCCCAGCAGCGCGCCGCCGCCGGTCAGCACGATGCCCTTGTCGACGATATCGGCCGCCAGTTCCGGCGGGGTCTGCTCCAGCGCGACCTTCACCGCCTCGACTATCTGGCTGACCGGCTCCGCCAGGCTGTCGGCGATCTGCGACTGGTCGATGATGATTTCCTTGGGCACGCCGTTCATCAGGTCGCGGCCCTTGATCTGCAGGCCCTTGCCCGTGCCGTCTTCCGGCGGATAGGCGGAGCCGATCTCCTTCTTGATCCGCTCGGCACTGCCCTCACCGACCAGAAGGTTATGGTTGCGGCGGATATAGGCGATGATCGCCTCGTCCATCTTGTCGCCGCCGACGCGCACCGAACGCGAGTAGACGATGCCGCCGAGCGACAGCACGGCCACCTCGGTGGTGCCGCCGCCGATATCGACGACCATGGAGCCGGTCGGTTCGGTCACCGGCAGGTTGGCGCCTATCGCGGCGGCCATCGGCTCCTCGATCAGGAACACCCGGCGGGCCCCGGCGCTTTCCGCGCTTTCCTGAATGGCGCGGCGCTCCACCGCGGTCGACCCCGACGGCACGCAGACGATGACCTGCGGGCTGGCGAAGGACCGCCGGTTATGCACCTTGCGGATGAAGTGCTTGATCATTTCCTCGGCGACTTCGAAATCGGCGATGACGCCGTCGCGCAGAGGGCGGATCGCCTGGATGTTGCCGGGCGTTCGGCCGAGCATCTGCTTGGCCTCGTCGCCGACGGCCAGCACCTGCTTCTTGCCGCGAACCGTGGCGATGGCGACCACCGACGGTTCGTTCAGCACGATGCCGCGGCCCTTGACGTAGACCAGGGTATTGGCCGTGCCGAGGTCAATGGCCATATCGGCAGACAGCATTCCGAGGAGATTGGCGAAGAACATCGTTTTTCTCAGTCCCGTCGATGTTGCGGCCCGGTCCATGTCTCCCATGGGACTGGCCGATCGAATCCCGTCAGGGCCTCCGTCCCGGGTTTATGACCCGGACGGCCTTTAGGCCCGGCTCGTATTTCGCGTGTCGACGCTTCGGCCTTAATCACCGGCCTGGCCGCGCCGCCCCTACCGCTCTGCGCTGCTCCGATACGCTATGTCGGTGACAATATCAGGATTCGCAGACAGTTACAAAGCGCTCTTCACCGCGATTCGTTAAAGAGTCGCGGGCGAATCCGGCGGATTGATGACGGACATCATTCCGAACGCGAAACGGGCGGGTCAGCACCGGCCGACCCGCCCGTCCGCTCAACGAATAAGCTCGATCAGTTCTTGGTCTGATCGACCAGCTTGTTCTCCGCGATCCACGGCATCATGGCGCGCAGCTTCTCGCCGACCTGCTCGATCGAGTGCTCGGCCGCACGGCGGCGCATGGCCTTGAACGAGGACTGGTTGACCCTGTTCTCCAGCATCCAGTTGCGGGCGAAGGTGCCGGACTGGATGTCGGCCAGGACGCGCTTCATCTCGGCCTTGGTCTCCTCCGTCACGATCCGCGGACCGGAGACGTACTCGCCGTACTCGGCGGTGTTGGAGATCGAGTAGTTCATGTTGGCGATGCCGCCCTCATAGATGAGGTCGACGATCAGCTTCACCTCGTGCAGGCACTCGAAATAAGCCATCTCCGGGGCGTAGCCGGCCTCGCAGAGGGTCTCGTAGCCGGCCTTGATCAGCTCGCACAGACCGCCGCACAGGACGACCTGCTCGCCGAACAGGTCGGTCTCGCACTCTTCCTTGAAGGTGGTCTCGATGGTGCCGGCCCGGCCGCCGCCGATGGCGGAGGAATAGGACAGCGCGACTTCCAGGGCGTTGCCCGAGGAATCCTGATCGATCGCGACCAGGCACGGCACGCCGCCCCCACGCAGGTACTCGGAGCGCACGGTGTGGCCCGGGCCCTTCGGCGCGATCATGAAGACGTCGATGTCGTCGCGCGGCTCGATGAAGTTGAAGTGCACGTTGAAGCCATGGGCGAAGGCGATCGCCGCACCGGCGCGCATGTTCGGCTTCAGGTCTTCGTTATAGATGTCGCCCTGGAGTTCGTCCGGGGTCAGCATCATGAGGATGTCGCCCCACTTGGCGGCCTCGGCCGGCGTCATGCACTTGAAGCCGGCGGCCTCGGCCTTCGCGCGGGAGCGCGAGCCCTCCTTGAGCGCGACGACCACGTCCTTGACGCCGCTGTCCTTCAGGTTGTTGGCATGGGCATGGCCCTGGCTGCCATAGCCGACGATCACGACCTTCTTGGTCTTGATCAGGTTCACGTCGGCGTCGCGGTCGTAGTACACGCGCATGGGTGTCTCCCTCCTTCGGGTCTTGCGGTTCTCAGAACAGGTTTTCGAAAATTTCCATGGACCCGGCGACGGTTTAGCTGGGCAGCCGCCGCCGAGTCCAGATGGCTGGTTCAGTCTAGGGTCAGTCGTCGGCGGCTTTCTTCGCCTTCCGCTTGGCCTTGCGGACCAGCGGCATGTGCACGTGTTCGCCCCGGGCGATGGCGACGACGCCGGTGCGCGACACCTCCACCTCACCCAGCGAGATCATCAGGTCGATGAAGGCGTCGATCTTGCCGGTATCGCCGGTCAGCTCGAAGACGAAGCTGCCGAGCGTGCTGTCGATGGCCCGGGCGCGGAAGGTGTCGGCGATGCGCAGGGCCTCGATCCGCTTCTCTCCGCCGTTGCGGATCTTCACCAGCGCCATCTCGCGGCCCACATGCGGGCCTTCCATGGTCAGGTCGTGGACGTCGTAGACCGGAACCAGGCGGGCGAGCTGCGCCTTGATCTGCTCGATCACCATCGGCGTGCCGGAAGTCACGATGGTGATGCGCGAGCGGGCGTTGACCTCGTCGACCTCGGATACGGTCAGGCTCTCGATATTGTAGCCGCGGCCGGAAAACAGGCCGATGACGCGGGCCAGGACGCCCGGCTCATTGGCCACCAGCACGGCGATCGTGTGCCGGGCGCTCGGTTGATCATTGGGTGTCACGTCGGGTCTCCGAAAGACGGGCGGGGGCTCGGGGGTTCATGCCGGAGCCGGCGCCCGGAAGGGAATGGCAGGGACGGCAGGCAGGGCGGCCGCCGGGAAGCCCCGGCGGCCGCGCGCCGTCATACGAGGGCCATGCCCTTGTCGGTCACGGTCTGCTGCTCCTGATCGCTCGGGCTGAGGATCATCTCGTTATGCGCCCGGCCCGACGGAATCATCGGGAAGCAGTTCTCATCCTTGGTCACGCACACATCGACCAGAACAGGGTGCGGCGCGGCGATCATCTCGTCGATGACGTCGTCGAGCTGGCTCGCCTCGGTCGCCCGCAGGCCGACGCCGCCGAACGCCTCCGCCAGCTTGACGAAGTCCGGCAGGGCCTCGGAATAGCTCTCCGAGTAGCGCTTGCCGTGGATCAGCTCCTGCCACTGGCGGACCATGCCCATCCACTGGTTATTGATGATGAACGCCTTCACCGGCAGGTTGTACTGCCGCATCGTCGACAGCTCCTGCATGTTCATCAGGAAGCTCGCCTCGCCGGAGATGTCGATGACGAGCGAGTCCGGATGGGCGATCTGCACGCCCATCGCCGCCGGGAAGCCGTAGCCCATGGTGCCGAGCCCGCCCGAGGTCATCCAGCGGTTCGGCTCGTCGAAGCCGAAATACTGGGCGGCCCACATCTGGTGCTGGCCGACCTCGGTGGTGATGTAGCAGTCCATGCCGCGGGTCTTCTCGAACAGCCGCTGGATCGCCTGCTGCGGCTTGATCTCCTTGGTGCCCTGCGTGAAGGCGAGGCACTTGCGCGCCCGCCAGCCGTCGATCTGCCGCCACCAGGAAGCCAGCGCCTTGGCGTCCGGCTTGTAGGCCTTGGCCTTCCACACCGCCAGCATCTGCTCCAGCACGCTGCCCGCGTCGCCGACAATGGGAATGTCGACCGCCACGTTCTTGTTGATCGAGGACGGGTCGATATCGATGTGGATCTTTTTCGAGTTCGGCGAGAACCCGGAGATCGTGCCGGTCACCCGGTCGTCGAAGCGCGCGCCGATGCAGACCATGACGTCGCAGTCATGCATCGCCAGGTTGGCTTCGTAGGTGCCGTGCATCCCGAGCATGCCCAGGAACTGCTTGTCCGAGGACGGGTACGCGCCCAGGCCCATCAGGGTCAGGGTGGCCGGATAGCCGGTCTTGCGCACCAACTCGCCGAACAGCTTGGACGCCTTCGGGCCCGCGTTGATCAGGCCGCCGCCGCCGTAGAAGATCGGCCGCTTCGCCTTGGCGATCAGTTCGACCGCCTTCTCGATGGCGCTGTCGTCGCCCTTCACCTGCGGACGGTAGCTCTTCGGCTCCTTGTCCTTGGCGTTGGTATAGGGGCAGTCGGCGAACTGGATGTCCTTCGGCAGGTCCACCACCACCGGGCCCGGGCGGCCGCTGCGCGCGACGTAGAACGCCTCGTGCATGACGTCGGCCAGCTTCTCGGGGTCCTTCACCAGGTAGTTATGCTTGGTGCAGGGCCGGGTGATGCCGGTGGTGTCGGCCTCCTGGAAGGCGTCGTTGCCGATCAGATGCGTCGGCACCTGGCCGGTCAGGCACACGATCGGGATCGAGTCCATCAGCGCGTCGGTCAGGCCGGTCACCGCGTTGGTGGCGCCGGGACCCGAGGTCACCAGCACGCAGCCGACCTTGCCGGTCGACCGGGCATAGCCCTCGGCCGCATGCACCGCCGCCTGTTCGTGGCGCACCAGAATGTGCCGGATGGCGTTCTGCTTAAAGATCTCGTCGTAGATCGGTAGTACCGCCCCGCCGGGGTACCCGAATACGACTTCTACACCCTGATCCTTGAGCGCGCGGAGGACAACAGCGGCACCCGACATGATTTCGGGTTTAGCCGCCTGGGGAGACGACGGGGTACGGGAGGACGTCTTGCGGGGATCAGCCACCGTTCCGCTCCTTCATTGTTGCGATCTCGCTGTCGGCGCCCGGTTCCTGAGGGGCGCCAGAGAGGATCAAGGTTGATAAAGACACAACCGGCGCGGAAACCTTCCGCGCCGGACGGCCGGAACCTAGTCGCTCAGGATTTGGGCGTCAACAGCCAGGAGCGAATTTCCGAAAAGATTTTCTCAAAACCGCTTTTCGAAAATTGCGCGTCCATTCGGATATCAGACAGGAATTGATGACGAAACCAGGTCCGCTGGCGCTTGGCATATTGCCGCGTGGCAATGACCGACGCGTCGACCGTCCTATCCAGGTCGATTTTTCCATCAATATAATCAATAAGTTGCGGCACACCAATCGCCCGCATCGCCGGCAGAGACCGGTCCAGGTTGAGGGCGGCGAGCCCTCGGACCTCCTCGATCGCCCCCTGCGCAATCATCTTTCGAAACCTGACCTCCACCGCCTCGGCCGAAACCGGCCGCGGCGGGAACAGAAGCACCCGGCAGAACGCCAGATCGTCGCGCCCGCCGGTCGGCTGGGCCTGCCAGTCCGACAGGGCGCGGCCGGTCGCCGTCGCCACGGCCCAGGCGCGCTGCAGCCGCTGGGAATCCCCCGGATCCAACCGGGCGCCGAGCACCGGGTCGAGGGGGCGGAGCTCTTCCCTGAAGGCTTCGCCCCCGAGCCGGCGGTACCGGGCGATCGCCTCCTCCACCACGGCCGGCGGGACCGGCGGGACCTCGGCGATGCCCTGCATCAGGGCGTTCAGGTAGAGCCCGGTGCCACCGCACAGGATCGGCACCTGCCCGGCGGCCAGTGCCGCGTCGATCTCCGCCGAGGCAGCGTCGCGCCACCAGGCGACGGACCCGCGCTCGGCGGCCGGCAGCACGCCGAACAGCCGGTGCGGCACCCGCGCCTCGTCCTGCGGCGACGGCCGGTCGGTCAGGATCCGCAGCTCGCGATAGACCTGCATGCTGTCGGCATTGATGACCACGCCGCCCAGGGCTTCGGCCAGCTCCAGGGCCAGCGCCGTCTTGCCGCTGGCGGTCGGCCCGGCGATGACGAGCACGGAATTTGACGCGGAAGGCGTGGCGGCGCTGGACATGGCTCGCCGCTACGCGATAAGTGCGCTTCATGCAACAGGTTCTGACACTCTGCGCCGCCCCCGGCGCCCTCGCCGCCGACACCCTCGTCACCGCCGCCCGCCTTCTGGCGGAAGCCGATGCCCGGACCGGCGACCCGCGCTGGCTGGCCCGCGAGGAGGCCGCCGACATTCCGTTCGACGCCGACCGGCCCGTGGACGCCCTGGCCCGGGTGCGTGCCGGGCTCGAGACGGTGCCGGTGGACGTGAACGGTGCCCCGTCGGAGGGCCGGCGCAAGCGGCTGCTGATCGCCGACATGGACAGCACGATCATCCTCGGCGAGTCCCTGGACGAGCTGGCCGAGTTCGCCGGGATCCGCGAGCAGATCGCCGCGATCACCGCCCGGGCCATGCGCGGTGAGCTGGATTTCGAGGGCGCCCTGAGGGAGCGGGTGGGCATGCTGAAGGGCCTGCCGGCCTCGACCATCGACACCGTGATCGACGGTCTGCAGCTCACCCCCGGCGCGACCGAGCTGGTGGCGACCATGAAGGCGGCCGGCGCCTATTGCGCGCTGGTTTCCGGCGGGTTCAAGCCGATGACCGGGGCGATCCGCCAGCGGGTCGGCTTCGACGAGGACCGCTCCAACATCCTGCATGTGGCGGACGGCGCTCTGACGGGCACGGTGGGGGAACCGATCCTCGGCCGCGACGCCAAGCTGGCCACGCTGAAGGAACTATGCGCCAAACACGGGCTGGGCCTGGACGCGGCCATCGCGGTCGGCGACGGCGCCAACGATCTGGCGATGCTCGAAGTCGCAGGGATGGGGGTCGCCTTTCGGGCGAAGCCGGCGGTGCGCGATGCGGCCGGCTTCAGGATCGAGCATTCGGACCTGCGCGGCCTGCTCTATCTCCAGGGCTACACGGAAACCGATATCGTCAGTCCCGGCTGACCGGCCTCAGTTCGGATAACTGACCACCGGCAGGCCGCGGTTCAGCCAGCCGGGCTCGGCGCCCGTCTCGTCGTACCGGCCGAACATGCCTTCCTTGATATTGTAGACCTGGGTGAACCCGGCGGCGACGAGCCAGGCCTGGGCCTTGGTGGAGCGCACGCCGGTTTCCGCGATCGTGGCGACGGGGCGGTCCAGGTCGCCGCGCACGGCCACCAGGGCGGCGGCGATGAACCCGTCTCGGCCGTCGGGATTGTGAATGCTGGCCCCGACGGCGCCTTGGGCGAGGCCGGTCTGGCGCCATTCCCGCTCGGCCCGGACGTCGAGGATGCTGATCTCGCCCCGGGCCGCCATGGCATGAGCCTCGGAGGCGTCGATCCTGCCATCCGGCGGCATCGCCCTGGCAAACCCATAGATTCCGCCCAGGCCCAGCACGGCAGCGAGGGAGAGAAGGACGACGAAATCGAGAGGCAGACGCTGAGGCATGCCCAAGGCTACCTGATTCCCCCGTCGACGTGAGCGAAATTCGTCAAATGATGAAACTGGATAAAACGGGACCCGCCAGAAATAGGAACGGCGCCGGTTCCTTGGGAACCGGCGCCGCCTCCTCGCTCCGCGATAAGGGCCTGGGGGGCGGGGGGATCAGCCCTTGTCGATACGGAGCGGGATAAATCTCTGCTCCCCTTGTCTATTGACCAGCAGAAGGATGGTTTTCTTCCCATTGGTGCGATGATCTTCTACGAGACGGCGCACATCCTCGAGGGAACGAACCTCATCCTGGGCGACTTCGACGATCACGTCGCCCTCACGCAGGCCTTTGTCGGCAGCGTCAACCGTGTCGTCCACCTCGGTGACGACAACGCCTTCGACCTCTTCCGTGACGCCATATTGCTCTCGCAATTGCGGCGTCAGCGTGGCGAGACCGAGGCCAAGCGAGTCGACGCGGCCTTCTTCCACCGGTCCCGGAGTGGCCGACGTGGTCAGCATCCGCGCTTCCTCGGCCTGTTCCAGCTCGCCGAGGGTCGCCATGACGGTCATGGACGCACCGTCGCGCCAGACCTCCACGGGAACCTCGCGGCCGACCCGGGTCTCGGCGACGATGCGCGGCAGAGTGCGCATCTCGTCCACCGGCTGGCCGTTGAACCCGGTGATGATGTCGCCCGGCTGGATGCCGGCCGCCTGGGCCGGGCCGTCCGGGGTCACATCGGCGACCAGGGCGCCGCGGGCGGTATCGAGCCCGAGGCTGTCGGCGATATCGGGGCTGACCTGCTGGATCCGCACTCCGAGCCAGCCGCGACGGGTCCGGCCGAACTCGCGCAACTGATCGACAACCCCGCTGGCGAGGTCGGAGGCGATGGCGAAGCCGATGCCCACCGAGCCGCCGGTCTGCGAGAAGATGGCGGTGTTGATGCCGACCACCTTGCCCTCGAGGTTGAACAGCGGGCCACCGGAGTTGCCGCGGTTGATCGAGGCGTCGGTCTGCAGGAAGTCGTCGTACGGACCCTGGCCGATGTCGCGGCCGCGGGCCGACACGATACCGGCGGTCACGGTACCGCCGAGGCCGAACGGGTTGCCGATCGCCACCACCCAGTCGCCGACGCGCAGGGCGCCGGAATCGCCGAATTCGACATAGGGCAGCTCGCGGTTGCCCGGATTGATCGACAGGACGGCCACGTCGGTCTTCGGGTCCTTGCCGATCAGCGTCGCTTCGTACTCGGTGTCGTCCTGCAGGCGGACCTTGATCTCGTCCGCGTCGGCGATGACGTGATTGTTCGTCACCACGATGCCGGCGGGATCGATGATGAACCCGGAGCCCAAAGACTGGGCCGAGCGCGGACGCGAGGGCCGCTGGCCCTGATTGCGCTCGAAGAAGTCCTTGAAGAACTCCTCGAACGGCGAGCCCGGCGGGAACTGCGGCATGTCCGGCATACGCGACGAATCGACCGTCTGCGTCGTGGCGATGTTCACCACGGCCGGCAGCAGCCGCTCGGCGAGATCGGCGAAACTTTCAGGCGGCGCCTTGGCATGCGCCGGGTTTGACAGCGCCATGCCGAACGCCAGCATGGTCGCCAGTGCAGCCGCCAGCGCCATCCGATACAGATTGGCGGCGGCTTCCGACCGACCGTCTTCCGCGAGGACGCGTACTGCGGTGGCAGAGGTCTTCAGGCCCATAACTTGTCTTGTCCCTCTCTTCTCGAACCGGCTTCGGAAGACAGCATCGCGACTATCGCCCCACCGCACAACAGGTGGGCTGTCGGGGGCGACAGTCAACGCCCGGCCGGGTCTCCGTTCAGACTTTCGTATACGTATGGTGTGGCTCGATTGCGGCGGCGGTCACAATCCGGCGATCAGCCGCGCAGCAGCCAGAGCAGGAGGACGCCGATGATGGCCGCGGCGAGGCCGGCGATCCGCAGGGCGCCCGCCGGTTGCGCCAGGACCACCGTCATCGCCCGCCGCATGGCTTCCGGGGCTGCGGCGTAGAGCAGCCCCTCGATCACCAAGACCAACGCAAAAGCGGCGAGGAAATCGCTCATGATCTCGCTCGCCGCCTTGTCGTTATCGTGCAGGGCCGGATCGGCCGGTCACTGGACCGGCGCCGGGACCCCGCCGGTGATGGAGTTGAAGTACTTGAAGAAGTCGCTGTCGGGCGAGAGCACCATGGTGGTGTCGCCCGAGCCTTCGTTGACCATCGTCCGATAGGCCTGCATCGACCGGTAGAAGGCGAAGAACTCCGGATCGCGACCGAACGCATCGGCGTAGATCTTGATCGCCTGGCCGTCGCCTTCACCGCGCAGGGTCTCGGCTTCTTTCTGGGCCTCGGCGACGATGACCGTGCGCTGCTTGTCGGCATCGGCCCGGATCTTCTGCGCCTGCTCGTTACCCTGGGCGCGGAACTCGCGGGCTTCGCGCTCACGCTCGGAGGTCATGCGGTCGAAGATGTTCTGCTTGGTGGCGTCCGGATAGTCCGCCCGGCGGATACGCACCTCGATCAGTTCCATCCCGAAGCGCTTGGCACTCTCGTTCACCTCGGCGCGGATGTCGGTCATGATCTGCGCGCGCTGCTCCGACAGGACGTCGATCAGGGTCTTGTTGCCCAGCACCTGACGCAGCGAGGAGTTGATGACCACCGAGAGCCGCGACGACGCCTCCCGCTCGGTCCGCACGGCCCGGAAGAACTGCAGCGGATCGACGATCTTGTAGCGGGCGTAGCTGTCCACATCGAGACGCTTCTGATCCGACAGGATGACCTGCTGGCGCGGCGGATCGACGTCGAGCGCCCGGCGCTCGTAGTAGATCGTGTTTTCCGCCACCGGGATCTTGAAGTTCAGTCCCGGCTCGCGGATTTCACGCACCGGCTCACCGAAGCGTACGACCAGCGCCTGCTCCGTCTCATCGACGATGAAGAAGGACTGCGACAGGACGATGCCGATGATGACGACGATAATACCGAGAACGGCTAGGGTCCGGTTCATCAGTTGCCTCCCTTCTGCGTGCTGGACGCGCCCGCCGGGCGGTTGTTGTTCAACCGGTTCTGAAGCTCCGGCAGGGGCAGATACGGCACCACGCCGCTGCCGCCGGCGTCATCGTCGATGATCACCTTGTTCACGTTGCTCAGGATGTCCTCCAGCGTCTCCAGATAGATCCGCTTGGTGGTGACGTCCTTCGCCTGGACATAGGCCTCGTAGACCGAATTGAAGCGGTTGGCGTCACCCTGGGCCCGATTGACCACCTCCTGGCGATACGCGTCGGCCCCTTCGATGAGCTGGGCCGCCTCGCCTCGGGCCCGCGGCACCACGTCGTTCCGGTACGCCTCGGCCTCGTTCTTCAGTCGCTCGAGGTCCTGACGGGCGCGCTGCACCTCGTTGAAGGCGTCGATGACCTGTGTCGGCGGGTCGACCTGGTCGAGCTGCACGGACCGGATCTCGATGCCGGCGCCGTACTCGTCCACCAGAGCCTGAAGCTGCTGCTGGGCCGCGACCTGGATCTGACCGCGGCGTTCGGTCAGCGCATCCTGGATGCGCGTGTTGCCGATGATGTCGCGCATGACGGCTTCGGCGGACACCTTCACCGTCTGCTCGGGATTCTGCAGGTTGAACAGGAAGTCGCCCGGGCTGCGGATGATCCAGAACACGACGAAATCGATGTCGATGATGTTCTCATCGCCGGTGATCATCATGCTTTCTTCCGCCACATCCCGGCCGGTACCGGTGCGCGAGTCGCCACCAGAGCGGAAGCCGATCTCGATCCGGTTTTCACGGGTCACGTCGGGGCGGAACACCTCGCCGAACGGCGCCGGCCAGTTCCACTGCAGACCCGGTTCCTTCGGAACGCCGTCATACTTGCCGAACACCAGTTCGATGCCGAGCTGGTTCGGCTGAACGCGGTAGAAACCGTTCGCCGCCCACAGGCCGGCGAGAATGAGCACCGCAAGCACGATCAGCTTCGGGCCGCCGAAGCCGCTCGGCAGCATGCCTTTGAAGCGCTGCTGCTGCCGGCGCAGCATGTCCTCTATATCCTTCGGGCTCGGCCCCTGGCCGCCGCCGCCGCCACCATTGCCCCGTGGACGACCCCAAGGCGAATTGCCGCGGCCGCCGCCGTTGCCTCCGCCGTTACCGCCGCCGCCCCATGGGCCCTGCCCGCGTCCCCCTTGATCGCTCCAAGGCATGGCTCATCCTCTCTGTTCACTACCGCAGGGGACCTAGCATGCCACCAGCGCGTTGCAAAGCGCAGCCCAGCACTCTATGTCCCGCTTGCATGCGGGAAGTCTTTTAAGGTTCCCGGTATGTTGGCGAAATCGCGGGGATTTCAAGCGATGACAACGGTTTCCGAGCAATCTGTCCGAAAAGCCCTGGCCGAGGTCGTCGATCCGGGCTCCGGCGCCGCCCTGTCGGCGCTGGCGACGGTGTCCGGGCTGGTGATCAAAGACGGCAATATCGGCTTCTCGCTGGAAGTCGATCCGGCCAAGGGGCCGGGCCTGGAAGGCCTCCGCAAAGCCTCGGAATCCGCCGTTCTGGCGCTGCCCGGCGTGACCTCGGCGACCGCCGTTCTCACCGCCCACCGCGCCGGAGCCGCGCCGCAGCCGCCGCGCGCCGCCCAGCCGCAGCAGGGCCGCATGCCGTCGCGCCCCGACCTGCCCGGCATCAAGGCGATCGTCGCCGTCGCCTCGGGCAAGGGCGGGGTGGGCAAATCGACCGTTGCCACCAACCTGGCCCTGGCGCTGGCCGGGCGGGGGCTGGAGGTCGGGCTGCTCGACGCCGACGTCTACGGGCCGTCCCTGCCGCGGATGATGGGGATCAACCGCAAGCCGGAGAGCCGGGACGGCAAGACGCTGATCCCGCTGGAGAACCACAGCATCAAATGCATGTCGATCGGCTTCCTGGTGGCCGAGGACACGCCGACCATCTGGCGCGGCCCGATGGTGATGAGCGCGCTGGAGCAGATGCTGCGCGACGTGGAATGGGGCGAGCTCGACGTGCTGGTGGTCGACATGCCGCCGGGCACCGGCGACGCCCAGCTCACTATGGCCCAGCGGGTGCCGCTGGCCGGCGCTGTGATCGTCTCCACGCCGCAGGACATCGCCCTGCTGGACGCCCGCAAGGGGCTCAACATGTTCCGCCGGGTCGACGTGCCGGTGCTCGGGATCGTGGAGAACATGAGCTATTTCCTGTGCCCCCATTGCGGCGAGCGCAGCGACATCTTCGGTCATGGCGGTGCGCGCCAGGAGGCGGAGACGCTGGGTGTGCCGTTCCTGGGCGAGGTGCCGCTGCATCTCGACATCCGGGTAGCGGGCGATGGCGGCACCCCCATCGTGGCGGCCGACCCGACGGGACCGCATGCCGCGGCCTTCGCCGCGATCGCCGAGAAGGTGGCGGCAGCGATCTCCGGGCCCTCCCAGCGCAAGGCAGCGCCGAGCATCGTGTTCGAATAGCTGTTCCTTCTTTCCACACTCCCCGGATTTGTCCCGGGGTAATCCCGAACGCTGCTCCAACCCGGACGAGTTTGGTCCAGGCCCCACGGATTGCCCCGGAATAAATCCGAGGAGTGAAGAGCTTATGTGGGGAGCGTCCCGGCCCTACCGCCGTACGCAATCGGCAAACGTGAAGGCCGGGCGTCCGTCCGCCGCCGGATGGGCCTCGCGCCAGGTCTCGCGCCACCGCGACCAGTCGAGCTCCGGGAACAGCACGTCCCCTTCCGCCTCCATATGCACGAAGGTGAGCGCCAGGCGGGTTGCCCCCGGCAGGGCCAGGGCGAAGATCTCGCCGCCGCCGATGACGAAGACCTCCGCCTCACCGGGACAGGCGGCGAGGGCGGCGTGCAGGTCGCCGGCCCGCTCCGCCCCGTCGGCCGACCACCCGGCGTCGCGGGTCACCACGATGGACCGCCGACCGGGCAGCGGCCGGCCGATGGAGTCCCAGGTGCGGCGCCCCATCACCATGCTGTGGCCCAGGGTGCGGCGCTTGAAATGGGCGAGATCGGCCGGCAGCGACCACGGCAGCCCCCGCCCGCTGTCGCCGATGACCCGGTTGTCCGCGACCGCGGCGATGAGTGTGACGTCGACCATCCCTGAACCTTGCGATTATTCACTCCTCCCACCGTGGCACCGCCGCGCCGGATCGGGCAAGATCGCAGGATGGCGTCGGGACAACAGACAACGGACGAGCTCTCCGGCGGGATCGCGCGGGCGCGCGATTTGGCGCGCCGGGGCAGCCTGCAAACGGCAATCGGCGAACTGGAGGCTCTGGCGCGGCGCAGCGCCGACCCCGCACCGGCGATCTTCGAGATCGGCAATCTGACCAAGGCGGCCGGCCTGTACGACCAGGCAGAGGCGGCGTTCCGCCAGGTCATGAAGACCTATCCCGGCTCGATCGAGGCGGCGACCAACCTCGCCAACGTGCTGAGCGCCAAGGGTCAGGCCGACACCGCCATCGCCATCCTGCGCAACGTGCAGTCGGTGGTGCAGGGCAATGCGATCGTCGACATCTCCCTGGCCGACGCGCTGTTCGCCGACGACCGGATCGAGGAAGCCCTGGCCGCCTATGACGACCTCGCCGCCCGCTACGCCGGCTATGCGCCGGTCCATGCCAACCGTGGCGAGGCCCTGGCCCGGCTCGGCCGCCACGCGGAGGCGATCGCCGCCCTCGACAAGGCGGCGGCGCTGGACCGGTCCAACCCGAACATCGTGCGCAACCGGGCCTTCAGCCGCCTCGCCATGGGCGACATGCGCGGCGGGTTCGCCGAGTACGAGGCGCGGCTGAACCCGGCCCTGGCGACCGCGCCGGTGCGCACCAACCTGACCGCGCCGCGCTGGACCGGCGCCCTGCCCCTGGACGGACCGCTGCTGGTGGTGGCGGAACAGGGGCTCGGGGACGAGATCCGGTTCGCCGCCGCCCTGCCCGACCTGATCGCGCGGGCCGGCGACGTGGTGGTCGAATGCGACCCGCGGCTGGTCGACCTTCTGGCCGCCAGCCTGCCGACCGTCCGGGTGATCCCCTTCGACCGCCGGCGCGACGGGCAGCGTCCTGTGTTCGACTATGCCGGCCTGCCGGTCCGCCCCGCCGCCTGGATCGAGATCGGGAGCCTGCCGCACCGGCTGGGCCTGCCGGGCCGGGTGCCGATGGCGACCCTGGGCTACATGACGCCGGACCAGCCGCGGGCGAACCTGATGCGGGCGCGCCTGAAGGCGGAAGCGTCGCAACGGCCGCTGATCGGCTTCTGCTGGGGCAGCGGGGCCGGCGAACGGCCGCGCCAGCGCTTCTATCCCCTGTTGCGGGACTGGGCGCCGGTGCTGACCGGGCTGGATGCGGCCTTCGTCGACCTTCAGTACATCCCCTCCGCGGAGGATCGCGCGACGTTCCGGGACCTGTGCGGGGTGGAGATCATCGACACCGACGACCTGGACAAGCGCAACGACCTGGCCACCGCCGCCTGCCTCGCCTACGCCATGGATGCGGTCGTCGGGGTGTCGAGTTCGGTGGCGGCGATGGCTGGGGCGGTCGGCACCCCGACCGTGGAGGTCACCCCGGAACGGACCTGGGTGCCACTGGTCGGCGGGCGGGACGCCTGGATCGGCTCGATCGTGGCGGCCTATCCGGACCGGCCGGGCGACTGGCCCCAGGCCATGCAGCGTGCCCTCGGCGAACTGAAGGACATTCTCGACCCGTCGGCCTGAGCGCCTCAGCCGCCGTCCAGCGCCTGCTTCATTCTTTCGACCGCCCGGCGCCAGGACCCGTCGTGATCCTGCCAGTACAGGCGGGCCGTCGGGTACCAGGAGGTCCGTGCCTTGCCGAGCCCCCAGCGGGCGTCGGCGCCGCTGTCGAGAAGCAGCCGGGTGTCGATGCCCAGCGCCGCGGAGAGATGGGCGACAAGCGCATCGATCGACACCACCACGTCGCAGGCGGCGATGCGGGCGGCCATGGCATCCACATCCGCCGGATCGGGATCCGGTTCCAGCAGCAGCTTGTCGGCCGCCATGTCGCGTTCTTCGGCCGTCATGCCGCGCTGGAGCGACACCACCACGCGCCCCGGGATCGCCACCGCGTCGAGCACGGCTTCCAACGGGATCGAGCGGCGGGCGGACCCGGGATCCGGATGCCGCCAGGAAAGCCCGATGACCCGCTCGTCCCCGCTGGACCAGCGGTCGCGCCAGGACGCCACCTTGGCCGGATCCGCCTCCAGATACGCCCGGGAGAGGGACTGGTAGCCGTCCTCGTAGATCTTGGTGTGCAGAGCCAGGCTGCCGACCGCCGACTGGAAATGGAGCTGGGTCTTGCCGATCGCGTCGTCCGGCGGCGAGGTGCGGGCAACGACCGTCACGCCGTTGAACGACCGTTCGAACAGCGTCTGCATCCGGCTGTCGCATTCCACGACTAGCGGCTCGGTGCCCCGGCGGATGATCTCCGGAATGACCGCAGCGAAGCGGATCTCGTCCGCCGGAGAGCCTTCGCCCCAGACCAGCATCCCCTTCCCCGTCAGCGGGGCCCCGGTCCAGATCGGCAGGTCGAAATCGCGGCGCTTGGCGCCGACCCGAGGATCGATGTTGTTGGCGTCGAAGCGCGCCTCGTAGGCGGCCCAGCCTTCGCCGTCCCGGCCGATCGCCAGCAGCGCGTGGGCCAGGATTGTGCGGGCCACCGGGTTGTTCCCGGAAATCTCCAGCGCCTTCTCGCCGGCCTCGATCGCCTCGTCGGGTCGCCCGAGCTTCAGGCACACATCGGCGATGCCGGCGAGGGCCCGCACCGACGCCGGATCCAGGTCGTTGGTGTTGCGATAGGCGTCCTCCGCCTCGTCCAGCCGGTCCAGGGACATCAGCACGTGGCCGAGCGCCAGCCAGAGTGCCGGTTCCCGCGGATCCGTGCGCAGGGCGACGCGCAGATCGGTATAGGCCTCCACCGGCTTGTTTCCGGCCATCAGCGCCGCACCGCGCTCCGCCTGGGCGAGCGGCCACAGCGGGTCGCCGCGGCGGATACGGTCGAGACAGGCCAGGGAGTCGTCGACGGCGCCGACCCGCCAGGCGACCCGTCCCATGAGCAGCAGCGCTTCCGGTGCGTTCGGCGCAATCCGCCACGCCTCCTCCGCCAGGGCGAAGGCCTGATCCGCCTCCCCAAGCTCCAGCGCCATGTCGGCCGCCCGGGCCCGCGCGGTGATCGGCGCACCGTCGATCGCCGCCTTGAACTGAGCCAAGGCGGCCTTCGTGTTGCCGGCCGCCGCGAGACGCTCGGCTTCCTGGAGAGGATCAACCGTTTTGGACACCGTTACCGCCCTGACTATCCGGCATTCGTTCGGGATCGTTCTGTACCGGCGATTGCGCAGTGTTTCGCACAAGACCCTTTAACAGCCGTTAAGAAGGGCTTATATCCTGCGTTGTCGGCTTCGGTCGACTATGGCGATAAACGGCGCTCGGAATAAGCGTAGCGGACCCGGGGGCAGTACCCGGCGCCTCCACCAAAATCTCCGTCTGTTCTCCACAAGAACAGCCGGAACGTTTCATGGGGGCGAAACAGGATCGACGCGCGTGGTAAAGGACCGCTTTTTGCCCGGCATGGTTCCGCCGTTATCGGGCCGTATGATAGTTGCGAACGACAACTATGCTGAGGCGCGCCTGGCTGCGTAAGCAGCTCGGTAGTCTCGATTAATCCGTTGCGGTTAGCGTCGTAACGTGGGGCTCGCGGGCCGCCTAGCAACAGAAGGCTCGCACCTCTCCCGGATCCATCCGTCACCGCCCCGCCACCGCCGCCGACTCCCTGCCGCCTGTGACGTGGCATTTTTCCCTTGAAGCTCCACAGGGCGCTGGTGTTCATTGGCCGAACGTCCAATGTCCGGGAAGCCGATGGCTGACGATCTCTTTAGATACGACCTCATGGTCGAAACGGCCCTGCGTGGCGTTGTTCGCGACGCCCTTCGACGGGCGGCGGAGCGCGGTCTTCCGGGCAATCACCACTTTTACATCACGTTCAAGACCCGCGCCCCGGGCGTGAACATTCCGCCCTATCTGGTGGAGCGGTATCCGGACGAGATGACCATCGTCCTGCAGTTCCAGTTCTGGGATCTGGAAATCCTGGAGGACCAGTTCTCCGTCACGCTGAGCTTCAACGACATCCGCGAGCCGCTGACGATTCCGTTCGAGGCCTTGACCGGCTTCGCCGATCCGTCCGTGCAGTTCGGGCTGCAGTTCCAGCAGACGACCAACGGCGACACCCCGACGGGGGACGACGATCCCGACGGCGGCGACACGCCCGATGGCGACGACGACGCCACCGACGATGCCGGCAGCGGCGAGGTGGTCTCCCTCGATCAGTTCCGCAAGAAGAAATAACATTAGCCATGCCGGGGCCGACCGGTTCGGCACCCGTGCGATGCCGCAGACCGGAGAGGATGCCCCTATGGCGGAGTTCGACTTCACCGAGATGTTCCCGCTCGGCCCGGATACGACCGAGTATCGGAAGCTGACCAGCGACTATGTGTCCGTCGACAAGATCGGCGGCCGCGAGATCATCAGCGTTCAGCCCGAGGCCCTGACCATGCTCGCCGAAGAGGCGTTCATGGACATCTCCCACCTGTTGCGCCCGGCGCACCTGCAGCAGCTCCGCAACATCCTCGACGACAGCGAGGCGTCGGAGAACGACCGCTTCGTCGCCTACGACCTGCTGAAGAACGCCTCGATCTCGGCCGGCCGCGTGCTGCCCATGTGCCAGGACACCGGCACCGCGATCGTCATGGGCAAGAAGGGCCAGAACATCTTCACCGGCTTCGACGACGAGATGGAGCTGGCCCGCGGGATCCAGAACACCTACGTGAACCACAACCTGCGCTACAGCCAGTTGGCGCCGCTGTCGATGTTCGAGGAGAAGAACACCGGCACCAACCTGCCGGCGCAGATCGAGCTCTACGCGGACAAGGGCGATGCCTACAAGTTCATGTTCGTGCAGAAGGGCGGCGGCTCGGCCAACAAGTCCTTCCTGTTCCAGCAGACCAAGGCGCTGCTCAATCCAGAGAGCCTGGAGAAGTTCCTGGACGAGAAGATCCGGACCCTGGGCACGGCGGCCTGCCCGCCCTATCACCTGTCCATCGTGATCGGCGGCACCTCGGCCGAGTTCGCCATGAAGACGGTGAAGCTCGCCTCCTGCAAATACCTGGATAACCTGCCGACCCAGGGCTCGGCCAGCGGCCACGCCTTCCGCGACCTGGAGTGGGAAGCGAAGATCCTGAAGATGACCCAGGAGATGGGCATCGGCGCCCAGTTCGGCGGCAAGTATTACTGCCACGACGTGCGGGTGATCCGCCTGCCGCGCCACGGCGCCAGCGTGCCGGTCGGCATCGGCGTGTCCTGCTCGGCCGACCGCCAGGCCTTCGCCAAGATCACCCGCGACGGGGTGTTCCTGGAGAAGCTGGAAGCGGATCCGGCGAAGTACCTGCCCGATATCGACGAGGCCAGCCTGACCGCCGACGCGGTCGAGATCGACCTGACCCGGCCGATGAGCGAGATCCGCGAGACCCTGTCGCAGTACCCGATCAAGACCCGCGTCTCCCTGACCGGGCCGATGATCGTCGCCCGCGACATCGCCCATGCGAAGCTCAAGGAGCTGATCGACGCCGGCAAGCCGCTGCCGGACTACATCAAGAACCACCCGATCTACTATGCCGGCCCGGCCAAGACGCCGGAGGGCTACGCCTCGGGCTCGTTCGGTCCGACCACCGCCGGCCGCATGGACAGCTATGTGGAGCCGTTGATGGCCCATGGCGGCAGCTTCATCACCCTGGCCAAGGGCAACCGCTCGTCCGTGGTGCGCGAAGCCTGCAAGCAGCATGGCGGCTTCTATCTCGGCTCCGTCGGCGGTGCCGCCGCCAAGCTCGCCCTGAACTCGATCAAGAAGGTCGAGGTGCAGGAGTATCCGGAGCTCGGCATGGAGGCGATCTGGCGGATCGAGGTGGAGAAGTTCCCGGCCTTCATCGTCGTCGACGACAAGGGCAACGACTTCTTCAAGGATATCTGAGCCTCCGATGACCGCTCCCGCCTTCGCCGCCGTCCCGATCCTGCGGATCTTCGACCCGGCGAAGGCGCTCGGTTTCTACCGGGACTGGCTCGGCTTCGCCGTCGACTGGGAGCATCGCTTCGAGCCGGCGGCGCCGCTTTACCTGCAGGTCTCGCGCGGAGGCATGCGGTTGCACCTCACCGAACATCATGGCGACTGCGCCCCCGGCGCGACCGTCTTCGTCCAGACGACCGCCCTCACCGACTTTCATGCCGAGATCATGGCGCGGGACTATCCGTTCAATCGGCCGGGCCTAGACCCCGCCCCCTGGGGCGGGCTGCTGATGGAAGTCACCGACCCCTTCGCCAACCGCCTGCGGTTCTGGGAAGACACCGGCACCTGACGGCTCACACCCGGGTGCGGCTGTCCAGGTTGAGCGCCTCGCCCAGGTCGAGGATGCCCGACAATTCCGCGAAGACCCGCTCCACCGATACCGGCTCGCACAGGGTCTTGCCATCGCCGATCTCGAACGGGTCGGCCCGTGTGTCGAACAGCAGGGTCAAGTGGCTGTCGACGCAGACGAAATGGGCCGCGTCGTACCCGATGACCTCGGTCATCTTCACCAGCCGCTCCATGAAGGCCGGGGTGAGCAGGTAGCGGGCGCCGATCTGATCGGTGGCGAAGACCGTGAACCTCTCCTCGAAGTCGAGCGATTCCAGATCCACCGGCCGGAACGCCGGGCGTTCGTCCGTGCCGATCCAGACAGGTCCGGTGGCCTTGCGGAAGAAGGTCCGGCGGCCGACGCCGACGACATCGCCGGCAATCTCCTTCCGGGTCAGGGCGATACGGACCACCATCCCCTCGAACGGCGTGTTCTGATCGCGGACCTCCGGCCCGTGCTCGCTGACCACGAGATCCCAGACATCGGCGCTGTAGCCCTCGCCCTCGACATGCAGTCCTTCGGACCAGTGGCAGTGTTCCGGCGCATAGGGGAGCATCCCGGCATCGCGCAGGTCCGAGCGGGCGTCGTCCGCTTCCTCGCCCGTCGAGTCTGGCCGATAGGAGAAGCCGAGGAAGCCGGCGATGTCGGCGACCACCTGTTTCTCCATCGCCCGGGCCTTCGCCACCCGCTCGGCCGACTGGCCGGAGCTCATCGCCGCCCCGATGACGAACAGGCCGACGATGCCGCCGATGAACACTGGGAACGCCAGAAAGGGATGGATCGCCGCGGAGCCGAAGACCGCCACGACGAACCCGCCGAAGAACGTCGCCGCCTGGATATAGCGCTTGCGGTAGTCGGGCTTCTGGCGTCCGGGATACTGCTCCTGCAGCGCCTGCATCTTCGGCCAGAGGGTTTGCCGGACGAACGGCCGCACGCCTTTCAACCAGGGCCGGTCCTCGGCAATGTGAGGCAGGCGGCCGGTCGGCGTCTGCGGCACGCCGTGCTATCCGAACTGTTTGGCGACGTCGACCGCGCCGCGGGTGCCGCTCTCGGTCTCGAAATACGGCCACGGCCGGACCTCCATCGGCCCCGCCAGAAGGTTGCCCGGGAAAGTCTCGATCGCGTTGCGGTGGTGCATCACCGACATGTTGTAGTACCGCCGGGCGGCGGCGATGTTGCCCTCCACCTCTTCCAGCGTGTCCTGCACCCGCACCATGCTCTCGTCGGATTTCAGCTCCGGATAGCCCTCGGCCATGCTGAACAGGGTACGGACCTCCGCGTGCAGGGCGCGCTCGGCGTCCAGATGGGCCGCGATCTCCCCGGCGCTCGCCTTGTCGTAGGGTTCGGCGGCCCTGGCGCGGAGCTCGGTGATCCTCTCCAGCAGCGCCGCCTCGTGGCTCATGAACTTGCGGGCGGTGGCGACCACGTGCGGCACCAGGTCGTGTCGCTTGCGGAGCTGCACGTCGACCGAGGCCAGGGCCTGTTCCGCCTCGTTGCCGGTGACGACGATGCGGCGATGGGTACGATAGAGGGTGAAAGCCCCGGCCACCCCCGCGCCGCCCAGGGCGACCAAGGTCGACATTTCCATTCCGCGTCTCCCCGCGCCATCCGGATCGGCAGTATAATCGGGGCGCGACACACCGATCCAGACCACCGTTCCAGGCTGCCGCATGTCCGACACCCCGTTCCTGACCGACGGTCCCGCCGAGGCGGCCGTCACCCTTGTCCTGGCCCATGGGGCGGGCGCGCCGATGGACAGCCCGTTCATGTCCGCCATCGCCGAGCGGATCGCGGCGCGGGGCCATCGGGTGGTGCGGTTCGAATTCGACTATATGGCCGAGCGCCGCACGACGGGGCACCGACGTCCGCCGGAACGGGCGCCGGCGCTGCTGGAGCAGTGGCGGGGGGTCATCGACCGGCTCGGCGGACCGGACGCGGTGGCGATCGGCGGCAAGTCCATGGGCGGTCGGATGGCGTCTCTCGTCGCCGCGGAGACGGCGGTGCGCGGCTGCCTGTGTCTTGGCTATCCGTTCCACCCGCCGGGCAAGCCGGAGCGGCTGCGCACCGAGCATCTGGCGCGCCTGCGCTGCCCGACGCTGATCGTTCAGGGAAGCCGGGATCCGTTCGGCACGAAGGAAGAGGTTGCCGCAATGGGCCTGCCGGACGGCCTGGAGATCGAGTGGATCGAAGACGGCAACCATGACCTGGCGCCGCGCAAGGCCAGCGGATGGAGCGTCGAGCAGGCCTGGGATCGGGCGGCGGATATGACCGACCGGTTCCTGCGGACGCTCTGAGCCGTCGGGTTATTCGGTCAGGATCGCCTTGATCTCCCGCGGGTCGAGGCCGACAGCCTCCACCTCCTGGCGAGTGATGGTAACGCCCATCCGATCGTCCGAGAGCTGCCCGAGAAGTCCGCTCAACGGTCCCGTTCTTTCCGCGTCCTGTGTCGCCATCCATCCGAGTACGCCGCCGACCAAGGGAGGTCCGGCGACGAGGCCCATCCAGAAGACGGCAATCGCCACAGATCGAAGCGCCGACGTGGCGCGTTCAACGAAGCTCAGGTGCTGATCATTCCAGGTATCGACCGCCATCTAGCTCGTCCCCACAAAAGAGCCGGTCGTCTCATCTGGAATAAGATCATACGCATCAGGGGTAAAAATTCAATTAACGTCGCGATCCTAAAATTTCATCTAATGCTTCATCCACTTCAGGCATCATTACCGAAGATGGGCGACCGCATTGTCCCTATGCTTTCCCGTGTATTTAGACAGCTTTTTTATTAAATACTCCGCGTCTTCTTCGGAGAAACCGTCGTCGTCCGCATCGAAGGTGGTGAGCACGCGTTCCAGCACGGTCTCGGCGAACCGCTCCCGCGCGTCCGGCGCGTCGACCATCTCGGTGGTCCGTGCGACATCCACGGCGGCGCGCAGGATGATCCGGTCGTGCTCGCTCATCCCGGCCTTGGAGGCCAGGGATTTCAGACCGTTGGCCCCATCGTCGTGGACGAGCAGGTCGGCGTTGCGGAACGCGATCTTGGCGCGGACAGCGAGCCCGGCGGCGACGAAGGCCAGATCCCCCGTACAGGCCGCGCGCAGCAGGATGGAATCCGTCAGACGGCCGTTGCGGGCCATCTCGCGCACCAGATCCTCGACCCTGTTCGCATCGCCGTCCGACAGCAGGGCGAGCGTCGCCCGCTCCCGCCCTTCCAGCACCAGGTCGGTCGCCATGTCCGGCGAGATCTCGTGGCGCCGGACCAGTTCGTCCTTCAGCTTCTCGGAGACCATCGACACCAGCCGTTCGGCCACCGCGACCGGAAGGGTCGCACGGCCGACCATCGGGGCCTGCAGGCGCGGGCTGTCGCCGAACCGGTCGAGGGCCTTGCCGAGAGCCGGCTCGTTGAGCTCGGCGCCGGGGTTGGAGACGACGGCGACCACGACGTCCTCGTTGCCGCGCTCGACAAGCGCGCCGGCGACGACCTCGGAGACCTCGCCGCGGTTGGCGATCGCGAGCTGCTTGTCGGTGTCGCCCTCCTCCACCAGCGAGACCAGATCGCCGTCGGTCAGCACGACGCTGTCGCTGATGACCGGCAGCGCCACATCGGCCACGTCCTTGGCGAGCTTCAGCGCCACGTCATGGGGCAGGCCGACGGACTGTCGCACGGCCTCGGCCAGGCTCTGGCGCACCTGCTGTTCCAGGTCGCCGGCGAGCTTGCGGACGATGTCCAAGGCGATGTCGCGTTCCGCCGGACCGAGTTGCGGGCTGTCGATCGACCGACCGATGGCGTCGGCCACCTCGCCGCGCGCCTCCGCCGTGGCGGAGCGCGACAGCTTGGTCATCAGTTGCGCCAGGGTCGGTGCTGCTTTGTCACCGGTCATGGATCGAGCCTCCTCGACATGTCAGTCCGAGGCGATCATAGCAGCGTTTTATGCAGGGCGCTGCGATTCCGCGCGCCGGCGCCGGCCGGGAGCGGGCCGGATCAGTCCCTGATGATCATCACCGAGCAGGCGGCATGCCGGACCACCCGGGCGGCGTTCGGGCCGAGCAGGAAGTCCGACAGCTCCGGGCGATGGGACGCCATGACGATCAGTTGGCAGCCGGTCTGCTCGGCCGCGCGCACGATCTCCTGATAGATCGTCCCATGGGCGACGATGTGCTGAACCTTCAGCCCGGCGGGGATCGTCTTCTCGCAATAGGCATGAAGCTGCTGCCGCGCCGCCTCCAGCGCCTTCCCCTCGAAATCCTTGGGGAAGAACCCGGCGACGATGCCGGAATGGACCTCCGGCACCACGGTCACCACATGCAGGCGGCTGCCGAAGGCCTTGGCTTGCTCGACCGCGGCGGCGACCGCCTTCGTCTGGGTTTCCGGCGCGGTGAGGTCGACGGCGAGAAGGATATCCGAGAACATCGCGCCCTCCCTCAGAACGCCGGCACGTCGGTGCGCCGACGCTGCAGGACGATGACCAGCCCGAGCAGCAGCAGGGCCGGGATGTAGAAGACTTCCTTGGGTACCCGGTGCGCCTCCACATGGATCTCGGAGATGTGCACCGGCTTGTCGCCGTAGAAATCGAAGTCGTCGAGTTTCTGGCCCGGCACGCTGCCCGCCGGACCGGGGCGGAACGGCTCTTCAAGCTTGGCCATCCCGTCCTCGACCGTCACCAGCAGGTCGGCATCCTGCAGCCGCTGATCGCCCGGGCCGGCGGGGCCCAGCGGCAGAATCAGCGTGGTCTCGTGGCTGGCGTTCGGGTTGTCGAAATCCGGTCCGGTGACCACGAGCCGCAGCTCACCATCGTCGGGCAGTTCCCCTGCCAGTTCCACCACCCGGGTCGGCTCCACGGTCTCGAACGGGTCCTGGATCATGTCGAGCCAGAAGCCGGGCCGGAACAGGGTGAAGGCGACGAGCAGCAGCGCCACCGCCTCCCAAGCCTTGTTCTTGGCGAAGAAATAGCCCTGGGTCCCGGCGGCGAAGAGCAGCATCGCCACGGTCGCTATGAAGAAGACGAAGACCGCCTGCAGCGGCGTCACGTCGATCAGCAGCAGGTCGGTGTTGAAGATGAACAGGAACGGCAGGGCCACCGTGCGCAGGGAGTAGTAGAAGGCGGTGAAGCCGGTCTTGATCGGGTCGGAGCCGGAGATCGCCGCCGCGGCGAAGGAGGCGAGGCCGACCGGCGGCGTCACGTCGGCCATGATGCCGAAGTAGAAGACGAACAGGTGCACGGCGATCAGCGGCACGATCAGGCCGTTCTGCGCGCCGACCTCGACCACCACGCCGGCCATCAGCGAGGAGACGACGATGTAGTTCGCCGTGGTCGGCAGGCCCATGCCCAGGATCAGGGAGAAGATCGCCACCAGCACCAGCATGGCCATCAGGTTGCCGCCGGACAGGAACTCGATGAACTCGCCCACCACCTGGTGCGCGCCGGTCAGGGAGATCGTGCCGACGATGATCCCGGCGGCACCCGTTGCGACCGCGATGCCGATCATGTTGCGGGCACCGGCGATCAGACCCTCGAGGATTTCCGCGAAGCCCTGAGCGAACCCATGCAGGAAGTTGCTGCCCCCGCGGAACACGGCCTTCAGCGGGTGCTGGGTGAGCAGGATGAACAGCATGCCCACCGTCGCCCAATAGGCGCTGAGTCCCGGTGACAGCCGCTCGACCATCAGACACCAGACCAGCACGACGATCGGCAGCAGGAAGTACAGGCCGGCCAGCACCGTCGGCCGGACCTCCGGCAGGCTTTCGACCGGCGCGTTCGGGTCGTCCATCTCCAGATCCGGGAAGCGGGCGGCCAGGGCGACCAGGCCGACATAGGCCACCAGGAACAGGATGCAGACGGCGTAGAAGGTGGCGTCTCCGAAGGCGTCCTTGGTCCAGCCCAGCGTGTAGTAGATGATCGCCGACGGGATCGCGATGGCGAGGAAGCCGGTCAGCACGCCGAGCAGGCTCTGCAGCACGGTGCGCGGACCGCCCGGCTTGGGCAGGCCCCGCATGCCGGCCTTCAGCGCCTCCAGATGGACGATGTAGAGCAGCGCGATATAGGAGATCGAGGCCGGCAGGATGGCGTGGCGCACCACGTCCAGATAGGTCACGCCGACATACTCGACCATCAGGAAGGCAGCCGCGCCCATGACCGGCGGCATGATCTGGCCGTTGACCGACGAGGCGACTTCCACCGCCCCGGCCTTGTCGCCGGAGAAACCGACGCGTTTCATCAGCGGGATGGTGAAGGTGCCGGTCGTCACCACGTTGGCAATGGAAGAGCCGGAGATCAGGCCGGTCATCGCCGAGGAGACCACCGCTGCCTTGGCCGGGCCGCCGCGCAGGTGGCCGAGCAGGGCGAAGGCGACCTTGATGAAATAGTTGCCGGCCCCGGCCTTGTCGAGCAGCGAGCCGAACAGCACGAACAGGAAGACCATGGAGGCCGACACGCCGAGCGCGATGCCGAACACGCCCTCGGTCTGCATCCAGAAGTGCCACATGGCCTTGCCATAGGAGGCACCCTTCCACTGGATCACTTCCGGGATAAAGGGCTGGTCGCCGAAGAACACGTAGATCAGGAACACCGAGGCGACGATCACCAGCGGCAGGCCGAGCGCGCGGTAGGTGCAGATCAGAACCAGCGCGATGCCGATCGTGGAGATCACCAGGTCGGCCGTGGTCGGCAAACCGGCGCGCAGGGCGATCGTGTCCTTGAAGACAATGAGATAGAGACAGGAGACGACGCCGAGCACCGCCAGGATCCAGTCGTACCAGGGCACGCGGTCGCGCGGCGAGGATTTGAACAGCGGATAGGACAGCGCGGCCAGCACGAACGCGAAAGCCAGGTGGATCGCCCGTCCCTCGTCCGAGTTGAACACCACCGGCAGGCCGGTGAGGTCCTGCAGCAGGAACGGCAGGTCGGAGGCGTAGTAGAGCTGGAACAGCGACCAGGCGAGCGCAAGCCCCGCCAGTACCTTCGCCACGATCCCCGTCGGCACCCGGTTTCCGGTGTCGGTGGAGGCGACGAGATCCTCGAGATCGACGGTTTTGGAGGTGCCGTTCTGGTCGCTCATGATCCCCCCGATCCTTGGAGCGGGCCCGCGTCGGGCCGGGTCATCCTTGTCGTGCGGCGCCGCGGGCGCCGGGTCGACGGCAGACAGAAATGGCCGGGGCGGGAAGAACCCGCCCCGGCCACCGGATTACATCAGGCCGAGTTCCTTGTAGGCCTTGATCGCGCCCGGATGCAGCGGCGCCGACAACGCCTCCTTCACCATCTCCTCAGCCTTGAGGTTGGCGAAGGCCGGGTGCAGCTTCTTGAAGTCTTCCAGATTGCTGAAGACCGCCTTGGCGACGATGTAGGCGACGTCGTCGGAGACCTTGGCGGAGGACACGAAGGTGGCGCCCACGCCGAAGGTGTTGGTGTCGTCCGGGTTGCCCGGATACATGCCGCCCGGGATGATCGCCTTGCGGTAGTACGGGTTGTCGGCGACCAGCTTGTCGAAGGCCGGGCCGGTCACGTTGACCAGGTTGGCCTCGCAGGTCGACACGGTCTCGGAGACCAGCGCGGCCGGGTGGCCGACCAGCCAGAAATAGGCGTCGATCTTGTTGTCGCAGAGCGCCTGACCGGTCTCGGCCGACTTCAGCTCGGCGGCCAGCTTCAGGTCTTCGCGCTTCCAGCCGGTGGCACCCTCGATGACTTCCCAGGTGCTGCGGGTGCCGGAACCGGCGTTGCCGATGTTCACCCGAGTGCCCTTCAGGTCCTCGAAGTTCTTAATGTTCGCGTCCTTGCGGGCGACGATGGTCACCGGCTCGGCATGGACGGAGAACACGCTGCGCAGCTCTTCGAACGCGCCCGCGCTGGCGAAGTCGCCGGTGCCGTTATAGGCGTGGTACTGCACGTCGGACTGGGCGACGCCGAACTCGAGTTCGCCGGCGCGGATGGTGTTCACGTTGTAGGTGGACCCGCCGGTGGACTCCACGGAGCAGCGGATGCCGTGCTCCTTGCGGTCCTTGTTGACCAGACGGCAGATCGCGCCGCCGGTCGGGTAGTACACGCCGGTCACGCCGCCGGTACCGATCGAGATGAACTGCTGATTCTGCGCCGTTGCCGGAGCGGAGCTGCCGGCGACGAACGCGCCCGCGCCCAGCGCCACAGCAAACGTGGTGGCAAGAAGCCGCTTCATATGAAGTCCTCCTAAGACTCTCCCGTTAAACCTTTTTCGGATCAGGCGATCTCCTCTGGGAGCAGCCGTCCGGGGTCCCGCCAGGTTGCGTTTTCCGCATCCCCACGGGACATCGCCGTGATCCAAGAGCCGCAGCTCTTGGACCTACTATGGGGGGCAGTTTCACAGAAGGTCAACGAAGTCGTACCGCCGCGAGTGGGGCGTAATTCAAGGGAATGGATGGTTATGATGCGTTAACCATATTCGCCGATCACGGGTGGGCGCGACCGTCCGCCGCGTTGCCGAGCGGCCGGGGCGACCCATTTTTCCCTGCATGGAACAGCCCCGGACATCGCCTGAGACCTCCCCGCAGGGCTCGGCGCGGACTGCACCCCGAGACC
The DNA here is from genome assembly GCF_034377285.1 of Thalassobaculum sp. OXR-137. Classification (NCBI taxonomy): domain Bacteria; kingdom Pseudomonadati; phylum Pseudomonadota; class Alphaproteobacteria; order Rhodospirillales; family Thalassobaculaceae; genus Thalassobaculum; species Thalassobaculum sp. OXR-137. Next base: position 150,612 of record NZ_CP139715.1, read on the forward strand.
CCTCGGGGATCCAGGTCTACTACAACGGCGCCTGCCCGGTCTGCCGGACCGAGATCCATCACTACCGTGGGATCGCCGAGCGTCGGGGCGTCACCGGAATCGTGTGGATCGACATCACGACCCAAGCCGGCCTGCTGAGCCCCTGGGGCGTGGACGACGACGCCATCGTGCGCCGGCTGCATGTGGTGGAGAGCGACGGACGCCTGCTGGCCGGGGTCGAGGCGTTCATCAAGATCTGGAAGCGCCTGCCCGGCTACGGCTGGCTGGCGCGGCTGGCCGCGGTCGGCTGGATCAAGCCGCTGGCGGAGGTGCTCTACGACCGCGTGCTGGCCGCGGCGCTGTACCGCTGGAACAAGGCCAGAGGCCGGGTGCCACCGCCACCGGAGATGACGGCCCCCTGACACCCTTCCCACTTCCGGGGAGTGGCGAGAGGCTTGTGGCTGGAGGCAAGCCGCGGTTGCCACGCCGAAGGAAACACGCTCAGATGCCGCTCCTTCCCCCCCAGATGGAGCCTGCCATGACCGATCTTTCCGGAAAGGTAGCCCTTGTCACCGGTGCCTCCGCTCCCCGGGGGATCGGTCAGGCCATCGCCCGCCGGCTGGCCGCCGACGGGGCCGCGGTGGTCGTGACCGACATGGCGGGAACCTTCTGCGTCGAGGACCGCACCTATGACCGCATGGAGCTGCTGACCGGTCTGGCCGGCGAGATCGCCGCGGCCGGCGGCACCGCCCTCGCCCTGCCCCTCGACGTCACCCGGGCCGACGACATCGCCCGCTGCCTCGATGCCGCCCGGGAGCGGTTCGGCACCATCGACATCCTGGTGAACAATGCCGGTTCGCTCGCCGGTGCCGCCGATTTCATGGAGACGACGCCCGACCATTGGGAGAGCAGCTTCCAGATCAACCTGCTCGGTCCGGTAAGGCTCTGCCAGGCGGTGATCCCGGCCATGCGGGCCGCCGGCGGGGGACGGATCATCAATATCGGCTCCACCGGCAGTCTTGGCGCGGAACCGGGCTTCGGCGCCTATACCGCGATGAAGCACGCGATCGCCGCCCTATCGAAGACTATCGCCGCCGAAGAAGGCAAGCACGGCATTCTCTGCAACACCGTCTGCCCCGGCTTCATCATGACCGACATGCATATGGCGGCGAACCGGCGGCTGGCGGCGGAAGCCGGCATCGGGGTCGAGGAGATGCAGGCCCGCCGCTACGCCACCGTCGCCACCCGCAGCGCCGGTCAGCCCGAAGACGTCGCCGCCGCCGTCGCCTATCTCGCCGGCCCGCAGGGACGCTACGTGACCGGCATCAACCTGCCGGTCAGCGGCGGGGTGCCGTACGGGATATGAGCAGCCGGCGATTGACAGCCCTTTTCCGTCATCCCGGAGAGGACCGGGCTTGACCCGGGGCTCGGCCGGGACCCAGGTGTCCAAGGCGTGGTCCCGGGCAGCCCCCGGATCGAGTCCGGGGTCTCCCGGGATGACGGGAGCGATGGGTTGTCCCCTACGCCGCCAGCGCCGCGTCCACCGCGTCGCCCAGCTTCTCCACCAGTTCGGTGATGTGGCTCTGGTCGACGATGAAGGGCGGGGCGACGAGGACGTGGTCGCCGTGCTTGCCGTCGATCGTGCCGCCCATCGGATAGACGATCAGCCCGCGCTCCATCGCCTCGCGCTTGATCACCGCATGGAGCTGGCGGGCCGGGTCGAAGGTCTCCTTGGTCGAGCGGTCGGCCACCAGCTCGATCGCCATGAACAGACCGCGGCCCCGGATGTCGCCCACATAAGCGTTGTTGCCGAACCGCGCCTCCAGCGCCCGGCGCAGCGCCGCCCCCTGGACGTTCACGTTGTCCAGAAGGTTGTCATCGCGGATCGCCTCCTGCACGGCGAGGCCGGCGGCGCAGGCGGCCGGGTGGCCCATATAGGTGTGGCCGTGCTGGAAGAAGCCGCTGCCGTCGCGGATCGCCTCGAAGATCTTCGAGTCCACCAGCACCGCGCCGATCGGCTGATAGCCCGCCCCCAGGCCCTTGGCGACGGTCATCAGATCCGGCGCCACCCCATCCTCGTCGCAGGCGAACATGTGGCCGGTGCGCCCCATGCCGCACATGACCTCGTCGAAGATCAGCAGCACGCCGTGGCGGTCGCAGATCTCGCGGATGCGCTTCAGGTAGCCGGGCGCCGGCGGCACGGCACCTGCCGTCGCGCCCACCACCGGCTCGCAGATGAAGGCGGCGACCGTCTCCGGCCCGGCCTGCTGGATCGCCGTCTCCAGCTCGTTGGCGGCGCGCAGCCCGTATTCCTCCTCGGTCTCGTCCGCCCGCTTCTCGCGGTAGGAGAAGCACGGCGCGATATGGGTCGCCTCCATCAGCATCGGCTGGAACTGGGCCCTGCGCGCCGCGTTGCCGCCGACAGCCAAGGCGCCAAGCGTGTTGCCATGGTAGCTCTGGCGCCGGGCGATGATCTTGTGCCGGGTCGGCTGGCCGATCTCGATGTAGTACTGGCGCGCCATCTTCAGCGCCGCCTCCACTGCCTCGGAGCCGCCGGAGACGAAATAGACCTTGTCCAGCCCGCCGGGAGCCGCCTGGGCCAGGTGGGTCGCCAGCTTCTCCATCGGTTCGTTGGAAAAGGCGCCGGTATGGCCGTAGGGGATGGCGTCGAGCTGCTTCTTGATCGCCTCGATCACCCGCGGGTGGCTGTGTCCCAGGCAGGAGACCGCCGCCCCGCCGGAGCCGTCCAGATAGCGCTTGCCGTCGGCATCGATGATGTAGCAGCCGTCGCCCTTCACGGCGATCGGCGGCAGGCTGCGGGCATTGCGGTGGAAGACGTGGCTCGTGCGTGCGGACATGGGGCGGCTCCGGGGACGGGGATGAAGTATCGAACGCCCGGCAGGCGGAGGCGTCAAGCGCGGGAGTACCGGTGCGAGGGGATTGCCCGCTCCGTAATCTTCATCTCTCCCTCGCACTCCCCGGATTTATTCCGGGGTCCACGCCGAAGGATGCGCCTACTTTCATAGAGTCGAGCAGGCGGAACAGTGGGCCCCGGACTGAATCCGGGGAGTGAGCGCTGGTCGAATGTGAAGAAATATCAGTCCTCCACAGAAATCTTGGCGCGCCCGTCATCTCCGTGAATACTCCGCGCATGATTCTCTTCTCGCAGCGCCATTCGCCCTTCGCCCGCAAAGTGGAGGTCGCCCTCCTGGAAACCGGCTTCGCCAAGATCGAGGTCCGGCACCTGGCCGATCACGTGCGCCAGGGGGACGAGGCCGCCTATGAGGAGAACCCGCTGAACACCGCCCCGCTGCTGATCCTGGACGACGGCCGCGGCGTGTTCGACAGCGCCGAGATCTGCTTCTACATCAACGAATTCTCGCGTGGCGCCCTGATCCCCAAGGACAGCGGCGAGCGCGAGGCGGTGCTCACCCTGCAGCATCTGGCGACCGGCCTGTGCGAACTCGGCGCCGACCTGCGTTGGGAGGTCCAGCAGAACGCGCTGGGCATCAGCGTCCCCGGCCTGCGCGACGACCTGATCTCCCAACTGGGAGCCGCCTACGACATTCTCGAGCATGGCCCGCCCATGGCCCGCCCGCCCGGCGACGAAGTTGCCGATATCGGCACCATCGCGCTGGCCACCGCCCTGGACTGGCTCACCTTCCGCGGCCTCGACCGCTACCTGCCGCCGCATCCGAACCTGGACTGGTGGGTCGACGGGTTCCGGGAGCGGCCATCCATGGCCGCCACCGAATACGAGGATCTCTCCGAGCTCTGACGCGCTCAGGAATGCAGCGCGCGCCAGACCCTCTCCGGCGTCGCCGGCATGTCGATATGCTTACCGCCGAGCGCGTCCACCACCGCGTTCATCACCGAGGCGAGCGCCCCGGCACAGCCCGCCTCGCCGCAGCCTTTGGCGCCGACCAGGTTGGTGGTGCAGGGCACCGGGTGGCTGTCGTAGCGGAACATCGGCGCCTCCTCGGCCCGCGGCAGGGCGTAGTCCATGAACGAGCCGGTGATGAGCTGGCCGCTCTCGTCGTAGCGGACCTGCTCCATCAGCGCCTGGCCGATGCCCTGGACGATGCCGCCATGGGCCTGACCCTCGACCAGCATCGGGTTCACCACCACGCCGAAGTCGTTGACCATGGAATAGCGCACCACCGCCACATGGCCGGTGTCCGGATCGATCTCCACCTCGGCCACGTGGCAGCCGTTCGGGAAGGCCGAGGGACCGGTCTCGTGCGCCAGGCTGACGTCGAGGCTCTGCGGCACGTCCTCGGGCAGCTCCAGCCCGCTACGGATCTGCTCGGCCAGGTCCATCACGCCGACGCTGCGGTCGGTACCGGCGACGGTGAAGGTGCCCTCGGCGAACTCGATATCGGCGACCGCCGTCTCCAGCACATGGGCGGCGATCTTCTTGCCGTTCTCGATCATCACGTCGCCGGCTTCGATGATCGCCCCGCCGGAGGACATCATCGACTTCGACCCGCCGGTGCCGCCGCCGACGATCAGCTCGTCGCTGTCGCCCTGGAGCAGGCGGATCCTGTCGAACGGGATTCCGGTGCGCTGGTGCAGCACCTGGGCGAAGGCGGTCCAATGGCCCTGGCCGTAGTCGAGGGTGCCGGTGATGATCGTCACCGTACCATCCTCCTCGAAACGCAGGCCGCCCATTTCCTTGCCCTGGGGGCCGGTGACCTCCAGGTAGTCGCTCATGCCGATGCCGCGCAGCTTGCCGCGGGCCTCGCTTTCGGCCTTGCGGGCGGCGAAGCCGTCCCAGTCGGAGAATGTCACCGCCTTGTCGAACACGGCGGGGAAATCGCCGCTGTCATAGGTCATGCCCGAGGGCGCGGTGTAGGGGATCTGGTCGGCGCGGATCTGGTTGCGCCGGCGGATCTCCAGCCGGTCGATGCCCATCTCGGCCGCCGCCGTATCCAGCAGCCGCTCCACGTAGTAGTTGGCCTCCGGCCGCCCCGCACCCCGATACGGCCCGATGGTGGTGGTGTTGGTCAGCACGCACTTGGAATTCACGTCGATCACCGGCGTCTGGTAGACCGAGATCAGGTTCTTCACCGCGTTAAGGGTCGCCGGCTGCGGGCCGACCGGGCTCAGATAGGCGCCCATATCCGCATGGATGTCGGCGCGCAGGGCCAGGATGTGCCCGTCCTTGTCGAAGGCCATGGCGGCATCGACCACATGGCCGCGCCCCTGGTGGTCGGAGACGAAGGCGCCGCTGCGGTCATCGACCCATTTCACCGGCCGGCCGAGCTGCTTGGCGGCATGCAGCAGCGGGAAGTATTCCGGATACGGGCCACCCTTCATGCCGAAGGAGCCGCCGACATTCTTGGTGATGACCCGCACCTTCTCGGCCGGAACTTTCAGCACCGCGTTGGCCAGCGCGTTGCGCAGCCCGAAGGCACCCTGGCTGCCGGCGATGAAGGTGTATTTCTCCTCCGCCGGATCGTAGCTGGCGATGGCCGAGCGCGGCTCCATGGAGGCGACGACGACCCGGTTGTTCACGAGAGTCAGCTTGGTGACGTGCGCCGCCCCGGCGAAGGCCTTCTCCGCCGCCTCGGCATCGCCGTAGTGGTAGTCGAGGCAGACGTTGTTCGGCACATCGGCATACAGCTGCGGGGCGCCGTCCTTCGCCGCTTCCACCGGGTCGGTGACCGCCGGCAGCTCGTCGATGTCCAGCATCACCATCTCGGCGGCGTCGCGGGCCTGGGACTGGGACTCGGCGACCACCATGGCGACCGGATCGCCGACGAAGCGCACCACGTCGCCGGCGAGGCCGGGGCGGAGCGGCTTGTGCATGTCGGAGCCGTCGCGGTTCTTGAACGGCACCACGCAGGGAATCCCGCCGAAGCCGGTCAGGTCCTTCGCCGTATAGATCGCCAGCACGCCGGGCATGGCCAGGGCGTCGTCCAGGTCGATGCCCTTGATCACCCCGTGCGGCACCTGGCTGCGGACGACATAGCCATAGGCCTGGCCGTCGAGATTGACGTCGTCGGTGTATTCGCCGCGCCCGGTCAGCAGGGTCGGGTCCTCGCCGCGCGGCACCGGCTGGCCGACGCCGAATTTCAGGGTCGCAAGGTCGCTCTCGTGCAGGACGTTCATGTCCGCTTACCTCTTTGGCTCGGGATCTGCTGGGACGGCCGATGTCGTTGCAGGAATGCTAGCGCAGGATCGCGCCGTGAAAACCCCGCGAAGTGGGAAAGTCAGTTTTGGCCCAACGCGGGGACCGGGCCGGTCGGAGCGGCCCCACCGGTCGGCCCGGGCTAGCCGCTCTGCCGCAGGGTCCAGACCACCACGTCCCGCAACACGAGACCCAGGGCGACGTCGAAGGTCTCGACGATGTCCAGCATCTTGTTCGACGGCGCGCGCCGCTGCGCCTCGAAACCCTGGGAGGCGATGATCGTGCGCTGGGGCATCTGCACCATCTTCACGTTGATGCGGACGTTGACGGTCGGGATCTCCGCCTGCTCGAAATACTCCGCCTGGAACTCCCGCAGCTCCACCTTGAGGGTGTAGTCGGAGCGGAAGCTGACGCCGTCCCGGCCGACGCCGATGATCCGATTGGAGTTCTCGAAGGATTCGATCATCAGCCGCTGCACCATGTTCGGCGCATCGTCGACCCAGGCGACGCCGGAGTAATAGTCCAGGGTCAGCGGCTGCCGGGCGACGGCGATCCGGGCCGAGGACAGGCCGGCCGGCGCATCCGGCCGCTCGACGGCGAGCTGCCAGGGCGCCTCGGGCAGGCCGTCCGGATAGGTGCTCTTCGGCGTCAGCGTGTACATCTGCGGCGGCGGCTTGCCGATCGGCAGCCGGCCGCAGGCCGCGGTCACCCCGGCGAGACCGGCGACGGCCAGCCCCCTGGTCAGCAGCGTGCGTCGGCGCAATTCGGTCATTGGTCGGCCTCCACCTGTCCGTCCCGGTTTCCGAAGAGGAACTGCGACGGGTCGCGGTCAATCTGGCGCAGGACGCGGTCGATGTTGGATACCAGGAACCGCGCCTCCACCAGAAACTGTGTGAGTTCATATAGGCCGGTATTGGTGAAATCCTTCATGCCGGGCCGGGCGTCGGCCAGCATGCCTTCCAGTTCCCCAGCCGTCGCGGCGATGCGGTCGCCCGCATTGGCGAGGGATCCGGACAGGGCGGCCACCTCGCTGTCCAGCCCGACGGCGGTGCCCCGCACCGTGGCCAGGGTCGCCGAGGCCTCCTCCAGCAGCGGGCCGACCTCGGCCGCCGCCGCGCGCAGGTTCGCGATGCTCTCCGACGCCCCGGTGATGGCGGTTTCGATGTCGTCGCTCCGGTCGGCGACGGCCGCACTGACCTGGGCCAGATTGGCCAGGAGCATGCGGAAATTCTGCTCGTTCTCGTCGCTCAGGAACTCCTCGATCCGGGCGATCACCACGACAAGCCGGTCGGCGATCTGCGGGGCGGTCTCGAACACCTTGCTGAGAGCGGAGGACCGGGCCGGAATGCGGGGCACCGGCTGGTCCTCCGTCGCCACCAGCTCCTCGGCCGCATCCGTCCCGCCCTCGATCTGGATGAAGCCGATGCCGGTCAGGCCCTGGGCCTGGAGGACCGCGTACATGTCCTTCTTGATCGGCACCTCGGCGTCGACCTCGATATCCACGCGGATCAGTTCCACGTTCTGCGGGTCGATGCGGATATCGCTCACCGTTCCGACCGGCACGCCGCGATAGCGCACGGCGCTGCCAGTGCTGAGGCCGTCGACCGCCCCCTTGAACTCGATGCGGTAGGGCCTGGTTTCCTGGTCGATGGCCACGCCGCCGAACCAGATCGCCATGAACAGACCGCCGACCACCAGCAGGATGGCGAAGGCGCCGACGGTCACGAAGGACGCACGGGTTTCCATGGCCTAGCCCCGCGCCCCGGCTTCCGCCGGCCGGTCGAAGGCGGCACGGGCCCGCGGGCCGTGGAAATAGCTTCGGATCCAGGCGTGGTCGCTGCGCATGAGCTCTTCCATGGTGCCGACGACGATCTTCTTGTCCACCAGGACCGCGATGCGATCGCAGATCCGGGCCAGGCTGTCGAGATCATGGGTTACCATGACCACAGTGAGCCCGAGCGCGCGGCGAAGGTCCAGGATCAACTCGTCGAAATCCGACGCGCCGATCGGGTCGAGTCCCGCCGTCGGCTCGTCCAGGAAGACGACGTCCGGGTCCAGCGCCAGCGCCCGGGCGAGGCCCGCCCGCTTCTTCATGCCGCCCGACAGCTCGGACGGAAACTTGCCGCAGGCATCCGGCGGCAGGCCGACCAGCGAGACCTTGAGGCGGGACAATTCGTCCATCAGGCGGGAGGGAATGTCGCCGCGTTCGCGCATCGGCACCTGGATATTCTGACCGACGGTCAGGGCGCTGAACAGGGCGCCGTCCTGGAAGAGCATGCCGAAGCGGCCGGCCAGCGCCGCGGTGGACGAGCCGTCCCAGGCAACCTCTTCGCCGAGCAGCGTGACCGATCCCTCGGCCGGCTTCTGCAGTCCGATGATGGTGCGCAGCAGCACGGTCTTACCCGTGCCGGATCCGCCGACCACACCGATGATCTCGCCGCGCTTCACCGTCAGGTCGAGACCGTCATGGATCGTGGTGCTGCCGAAGCGGGTCACAACTCCGCGCACCTCGATCGACGGGCCGTCCTGCGCCGGGCCGTTCCCTTCCCGATCGATGCCGGTCATATGCCGATCTCCGCGAAGGCCACGGCGAACAGCGCGTCCAGCACGATCACCAGGAAAATGGATTCCACCACCGCCCGGGTGGTGTAGCGCCCGACGCTCTCCGCGCTGCCGGAGACCCGCAGCCCGTCGTAGCAGCCGACCAGCGCGATCACGAGGGCGAAGACCGGCGCCTTCAGCATGCCGGTGCCGAAATCCCAGAAACGCACCGCCGCATCGAGCTGGATCAGGAACTGGCTGAAGGTCATGTCCAACAGGAACAGGGCGACCACCGACCCGCCAAGAAGTCCTGCCAGGTCCGCCCAGACCGTCAGCAGCGGCATGACGATGACCAGCGCGATCAACCGGGGCAGAACCAGCACCTCGACCGCCGACAGCCCCATGGTTTCCAGGGCGTCCACTTCCTGGTTCACCTTCATGGTCCCGATCTGGGCGGCGAAGGCACTCCCGGACCGGCCGGCGACGATGATCGCCGTCAGCAGGATGCCGATTTCGCGCAGCACCGACACGCCGACCAGGTTCACCGTGAGGACGGACGCCCCGAACTGCTTGAGCTGCAGGGCGCCCATATAGGCGAGCACGATGCCGATCAGGAAGCAGAGCAGCCCGACGATGGGCAGCGCGTTGAGGCCCGTCGCCTCCATCTGGGCGACCGTCGCCGTCAACCGCAGGCGCCAGGGCCGCACCAGCACGCCCGCCAGCGCCACCAGCGTGTAGCCGAAGAATCCGGCCAGGTTGCGGGCGACCGTCGCCGCATGCAGCACGGCGCGGCCCGCGCCTTCGAGCGGCGCGAAGAGGCCGCCGCCGCTCGTCGGCGCCACCGGCGCGGTCGGATCGGGGACGACGGATTTCTCGAGGATCGGCCGGTAGGAGTCCGGCAGTCCTCTGAGCTCGGTGTCGGCGCCCCGGGCCTTTGCCTGATCCAGGGTCCGGCGAATCGCCCAGGCTCCGGCGCTGTCCAGCCCGGTCAGGCCCGCGGCCTCGACCACCAGCCGCTCTACCGGGCGACGGGCCAACGATCGGAGTTCCCCGTCCAGACGCAGAACCGTGTCCAGCGTCCAGCGCCCCGACAGCCGCAGAGTCAGGGCTCCGCCCTCCTCCTGCAGGTCGAGCGGATCAGAAACTCCAGTGTCGGTCACATACCCTCCCGCGTGAATGCGAAGCGCATTCTAGTGCGTCCCCGCCTTCTGGAACAGGAAAGCGCGGATCCGGTTCCGCAGCCGTCGTCCGACGGCAGGGCAGCCGCGACGGTCGGCGCGCCGCAATGGCTTGCTCTTGGGATTTGTTGAGAATTCTTTAGAGTTTCTAGAATAGTTTCGTTTACCGGCGTCGGGACCGGATCGCAGGGAGGGCAGGGCATGGGAAAACTAGATCGGCGCATGATGTTGAAGTCCACGGCAATGGCCGCAATCGGTTGCGCTTGTTGCGGGGGACTGTCCGCCCGCGCGCACGCGTCCGGCGGCAGCGCCTGGAGCTACGAGGGTGCGACCGGACCGAACGAGTGGGGCGCGCTCGGCAAGGAGTACGCCGCGTGCAGTCAGGGTGCCGCCCAGTCCCCGATCGACCTGTCCGCGCCGATCTCCGCCGACCTGGACGGGGTCGCGTTCCGCTGGCCGACGGAGACCGACGGGGCGGTCACGAACAACGGACACACCATCCAGGTAAATGTCCCCAACGGCAGCGCGATCAAGCTGGACGGGACGACCTACGAGCTGCTGCAGTTCCATTTCCACCATCCCAGCGAACACCTGCTCGACGGCAAGCCGCTGGCGATGGAGGCGCATTTCGTCCACCGCTCCAGCGACGGAAACCTGGCGGTGCTCGGCGTTCTGATCGACGAAGGCGCCGAGAACGCGGCCCTGGCACCGATCTGGGCCGCCATGCCCGCGCACACGGGCGACGGCCCCGTCGTGTCGGTCGCGCTGAAGGACCTGCTGCCGGCCGACCGGACCCTTTTCCGCTATGCCGGCTCGCTCACCACGCCGCCCTGCTCGGAGATCGTCAACTGGGTCACCTTCAAGACCCCGATCCAGGCCTCGCGCGAACAGATCGCGGCCTTCGCCACGCTGTTCCCGATGAACGCCCGTCCGGTCCAGCCCCTGAACCGCCGGTTCCTGCTGCTCGGCGGCGGTTGAGCCGGTCCGGACGAGAAGCCGCCTAGTCGGCGGCGGCACCCGTTGGTAGCGTCCTCCCAAGAAAAAAATCTTGGGAGGACACATCATGGCTACCAACGGACATACCCTGCTCCCGACCTCGCTGGTCGGCTCCTACGCCCAGCCGAACTGGCTGCTCGACCGCGCCAAGCTGGCCGGGCGTTTCCCGCCGCGTACCCGCGCGCTGGAACTCTGGCGGGTCGATCCCGAATACCTGGAGGAGGCGCAGAACGACGCCACGCTGCTGGCGATCCGCGACCAGGAAAGGGCCGGCCTCGACATCATCACCGACGGCGAGGCCCGCCGGGAAAGCTACTCCAACCGCTTCGCCACCGCGCTGGACGGGGTCGACATCGACAATCCCGGCACCGCGCTGGACCGCTCCGGCCACCCGAACCCGGTCCCCCGCGTGGTCGGCCCGGTCAGCCGCAAGCACGCGGTGCAGGTCGAGGACGTGAAGTTCCTGCGGGCCAATACCGACCGGCGGATCAAGATCACCGTCCCCGGCCCCTTCACCATGTCGCAGCAGGCGCAGAACGACTACTACAAGGACGAGGCGGAGCTGGCGATGGCCTATGCCGCCGCGGTGAACGCCGAGATCAAGGACCTGTTCGCCGCCGGCGCCGACATCGTGCAGGTCGACGAGCCCTACATGCAGGCCCGCCCGCAGAAGGCCGAACAGTACGGCATCGAATGCCTGAACGCTGCCCTGGACGGGGTGAAGGGCGAGACGGCGGTGCATATCTGCTTCGGCTATGCCGCGATCATCCACGAACGTCCGGCCGGCTATTCCTTCCTGCCGCAGCTCTCGCGCTCGACGGTGGACTCGATCTCCATCGAAACCGCCCAGTCCGGGCTCGACTGCTCGGTGCTGGAGGAACTGCCGCAGAAGAAGATCATCCTCGGCGTGCTCGACCTCTCCGACCCGAAGGTGGAGAGCCCGGAGACCGTGGCCCAGCGCATCCACCGCGGGCTGGAACATCACCCGGCCGACAAGATCATCGTCGCCCCGGATTGCGGCCTGAAATACCTGCCGCGCGATGTGGCCTTCGGCAAGATGAAGGCGATGGCCGATGGCGCGGCCCTGGTGCGGGCGACGCTCTAGACTCTCCGCGCTCCCCGACTTCCTGGACGGCCTCCGGACCGGATCCGGAGGTCGATCCAGGATCGTGCCCTCGTCGTCGGACCAGGGTCCCGGCTCAGGACCGGGACGTCGGTGAGAGGGTAGAGTATGGAGCCGGCCCTTCTCAGACGGGCCGGTTTCCTCTAAGGGATTCTCCCGACGGCAAACCCGAGCGGAGGACATCCCCGTGGATCTCAAGGCGCATATTCGCCAGGTACCGGATTTCCCGAAGCCGGGCATCCTGTTCTACGACATCTCCACCCTGCTGGCCCATCCGGCCGCCTGGAAGGAGACGGTCGACCGCCTCGCCAAGGTCATCGCGCCGTTCAAGCCCGACCTGCTGGCCGGTATCGAGAGCCGCGGCTTCCTCACCGCCGCCCCGCTGGCGCTGGAGCTGGGCCTGGGCTTCCTGATGGTGCGCAAGAAGGGCAAGCTGCCCGGACCGACCGTGCCCTACACCTACGACTTGGAATACGGCACCGACACGGTGGAGATCCAGGAGGGTGCGGTGCAGCCGGGCCAGCGCGTGGTGATCCTCGACGACCTGCTCGCCACCGGCGGCACGCTGAGCGCCTCGGTCGAGCTGCTGCGCAAGGTCGGCGGCGAGGTCGCGGGCGGCGCCTGCATCATGGAGCTCAGCTTCCTGAAAGGCCGCGACAAGCTCGACATCCCCTTCGAGAGCCTGCTGCAGTACGACGACTGAGAAGGCGGCCCCTCTCATCCCCTTTCTCCACTCTCACTCCCCGGAACAAGTTCGGGGAGCGAGAGAAGCAGAGAAATAAAGAACAGAACGCCCCGAATCTTGACCCTGCGTGATCTTGCGCGGGTCTCGTGCGCGCCCTATCCATGATCGCAACGGGCGTTTCTGCTACAGATCCGCCCACCGCATACACCCAAGGACACACGCCTTCGGTCAATCGCCCGCGCTCCCCCTCGTGACGGCGCGGCGCCTGGATGAGGAGAGAACCCATGACCGCTTGCATCGTCGGATGGTCCCACCTGCCCTTCGGCAAACGCACCGAGGACGACGCCGAGAGCATGATCGTCCAGGTCGCCACCGCCGCCCTGGAAGACGCCGGCCTGACGCCGGACGACATCGACGCCGTCTATCTTGGCCATTTCAACGCCGGCTTCGAGAAACAGGACTTCACCGCCTCCCTCGTGTTCCAGGCCGATGACCGGTTTCGCTTCAAGCCGGCCACCCGCGTGGAAAACGCCTGCGCCACCGGCTCCGCCGCGGTGCATCAGGGCATCCACCTGATCGAGGCCAGGAAGGCCAAGCGCGTGCTGGTCGTCGGCGTCGAGAAGATGACCGCGCTCGGCGGCAAGGAGATCGGCGACACCCTGCTCAAGGCCAGCTACCTGAAGGAAGAGGCCGGCATCGACGGCGGTTTCGCCGGGGTCTTCGCCCAGATCGCCCAGGCCTATTTCCAGCGCCATGGCGACAACATGGACGCGCTGGCGAAGATCGCCGCCAAGAACCACAAGAACGGCGTGGCCAACCCCTACGCCCAGATGCGCAAGGATCTCGGCTACGAGTTCTGCCGCACCGAGAGCGAGAAGAACCCCTATGTCGCCGGCCCGCTGAAGCGCACCGACTGCTCGCTGGTCTCCGACGGCGCCGCCGCCATCGTGCTGACCGACGTGGACACCGCGCTGGCCATGGACAAGGCGGTGATCTTCCGCGCCGCCGCCCATGTGAACGACTTCCTGCCGATGTCGAAGCGCGACATCCTGAAGTTCGAGGGCTGCTCGGTCGCCTGGAAGCAGGCGCTGGCCCAGGCCGGGGTGAGCCTGGACGACCTCTCCCTGGTCGAGACCCACGACTGCTTCACCATCGCCGAACTGATCGAGTACGAGGCCATGGGCCTGACGCCGGAAGGCCAGGGCAAGCGCGCCATCCTGGAGGGCTGGACCGAGAAGGACGGCAAGCTGCCGATCAACCCGTCCGGCGGCCTGAAATCCAAGGGCCACCCGATCGGCGCCACCGGCGTGTCCATGCACATCATGGCCTCGATGCAGGTGCGCGGCGAGGCGGCCGACATGCAGGTGAAGGACGCCAAGATGGCCGGCGTCTTCAACATGGGCGGGGCCGCGGTGGCCAACTTCGTCTCCATCCTGGAGCCGCTGCGCTGACATGACGGACGGCGAGAGGGTGGGCGACCGGGCCCCGACATACCGCATCCGTCAGGCCCGGCCGGATGAACTGCACCTGCTGGCGGCGATCGACATCGCCGCCGACCGCCGGTTCGAGGCCACGCCCTATGCCGCCGCCGTGGACACCTACGCGCCCGTGCAGGTGGACGATCTGGCCGCTATGCAGGATGCCTGGCGGCTCTGGGTGGCGACAGACGGCGACGGCGCGCCGGTCGCCTTCGCTCATACCCATACCGACAGCGACACGGTGCTCCACCTGGCCCAGGTCTCGGTGCATCCGGACCATGCCGGGCACCGGCTGACCGACGGGTTCCTGGCGGCGCTGATCCGCTACCACCAGGGCCGCGGGATCGGCGAAATCACGCTCACGACGTTCCGCGACGTGCCCTGGAACGCGCCGTACTACGCCCGGCTCGGCTTCACGGAAATCCCGGACGCCGACGCGGACGCCGACCCCCATCTCGGGCCGAGGCTGGTGGATCAGGTGGCCCACGGCCTGCCGCGGGAGAGCCGGGTGGCGATGCGGCTGACGTTGGTCGCTTAGACCCCGGCAGCTCGAGACTGCCAATCCCCCTTCCCTCACTCCCCGGATTTATTCCGGGGCGATCCCATAAGCTCGCTTCTCAGTTCGACGCCCCGTTCAGGCTCGACCGATTGCCCCGGAATAAATCCGGGGAGTGGGTGAGGAGGAGAGCTATGTGAGTAGGAGATCGGCCGCCGCCTGATCGGCCTCCTCGTCCCGCCCCGCGTCCCCCAGGGGGTCCCGCGGCGTGAGCTTGTGGCGGATCACCAGCTCGGCCAGGGCCGTGCGCCTGGCATCCTCGAGCAGCGCGCCCTCCGCCGCCAGCAGGCAGGCCGAGGCCGCATGGTACAGGCCTGACGCCACGGTCCGGGCGCGCTCATCCGCGCCCGCCTCGGCCGCGGCACCCACGATGGCCACCGCCCGCGCGAGCAACCCGTCGAGCCGGTCCCGCAGACCGGTCTCCACCCCGGCCTCCCCCATCCGCCGTGACAGCGCCTCGCCCAGGGCGGTATGCGCCGCGTCCTTGCGGGATGCCCGCAGCACGTCGAGGGCGACGATGTTGCTCGTCCCCTCCCAGATCGAGCCGAGATGGGCGTCGCGCACCAGCCGGGGTTCCGGCCATTCCTCGATATAGCCGACCCCACCCCGCGCCTCCATGCCGTCGCCCGCCACCTTGCGGGCGTCGCGGCAGACCCGGAACTTCACCAGCGGCGTCAGGATCCGACGCAGCTTCAACCCCTCCGCCTCGCCCGCATCGGCCCGGGCCAGCGCGTCGGCGGTGAACAGCGTCACCGACAGCGCCTGCTCGGCCGGCAGCATCAGCTTCAGCAACTGCCGGCGCTGCAGGGGCAGGTCGATCAGCCGGCTGCCGAATGCCGAGCGCCCACGCGCCACCGCCAGCGCCTCGCGCACCGACCGGCGCATGATCCCGGCGGAGCGCACCGCGTTGGACAGGCGCGACTGGTTGATCATCTCCGCCATCTGCACGAAGCCCTGCCCAGGCTCGCCGACCATCCAAGCGGTGGCCCCCTCCAGGGTGATCTCGCCCGAGGCCATGGAGCGGGTGCCGAGCTTGTCCTTCAGCCGCACGATCCGGTAGCGGTTCGGGCCGCCTTCCGGCAGATCGCGCGGCAGCAGGAACAGCGACACGCCCTTGATCCCCGCCGGCGCCCCCTCCGGCCGGGCCAGCACCAGGGCGAGCCCGGCATCGGTGTTGGAGCAGAACCACTTGTCGCCCCAAAGCCGCCAGCCGTCGCCGTCCCGTCGGGCGACCGTCTCGGTGGCGCCCACATCCGAGCCGGCCGCCTTCTCGGTCATGAACATCGCCCCCTGGATCTGATCCTCCAGGCGCTCCGCGGTCAGGCCCGGCAGGTAGCGGGCGACCAGGGCCGGGTCGGCATAGCGGCGGATGGTGCGGGTCAGCGCATCGGTCATGCTGATCGGGCAGAGCAGGCCGAACTCGGCTTCGGCGAAGAGGTACTGGATCGCGTATTTCGCGGCATGGGGCACCGGCCGGTCGAGGCCGAGAGCCGGGCGGTGGGACATCGCCGCCATGGCGAAGTCCTGGAAGCCGATCCGCTCCATCTCCACATAGGACGGGTGCTTGTCGATCGCCTGCACGTCGCGGCCCTGGCGGTCGCGGGGACGCAGAACCGGCGGGTTGCGGTCCGCCTCATGCGCCAGCGCGTCGAGACGCCCATGCACCAGGGCGCCGAGCCGCCGGAACGTCGGGGTCAGCGCCTCCAGGTCGGACGGCGCCAGGTAAAGCCCCAGCAACGCGCGCAGGGACGCATCGTCGTCGAAGGCGTTGACCCCGCGCGTGTCCGGCTGAAGTCCGTGCGGTGTTGCGGTGAGCGACAGATCCATGGCTTCCTCCCGTATCGGCCCTCTTTGTGGGGCTGGGAGAAGCCTACACCCGGGAGCGAGCGATGACCGATACCTTCAAGGCCTACCTGCTGCGCGAAGGCGACGACCGTAAGGTCACCGGCGCCTTCGAGGACGTGGCTATGAGCGACCTGCCGGAAGGGGACGTGACCGTCCGCGTCGCCTATTCCACCGTCAACTACAAGGACGGGATGGTGATGAACGGGATCGGCCGGCTGGTGCGCAGCTATCCGCATGTGCCGGGCGTGGATTTCTCGGGGGTGGTGGAAACGTCGGATAACCCCGGCTTCAAACCGGGGGACAAGGTGGTGCTGACCGGCTGGCGGGTCGGCGAGATGCATTGGGGCGGCTACGGCGAGCTCGCCCGGGTGAAGGGCGACTGGCTCGTGAAACTGCCGGACGGCCTGTCCCTGTCCCGCGCCATGGCGCTGGGGACCGCCGGCTTCACCGCCGGTCTCGCGGTCGACACGCTGGAGACGGCGGGGATGGACCCGTCCAAGGGCGAGGTGCTGGTGACCGGGGCCGCCGGCGGGGTCGGCAGCGTGGCGGTCGCCCTGCTCGCCGCCAAGGGCTACAGCGTGGTCGCCGCCACCGGCCGGGCGGAGACCCACGACTATCTGACGGACCTCGGCGCCGCCTCCTTCATCGACCGGGCGGAGCTGGCCGAGCAGCCAAGCCGGCCGCTCAACAAGGAGCGCTTCCAGGCGGCGATCGACAACGTGGCCGGGCCGACGCTCGCCAACCTGCTGACCCAGATCGCCTATGGCGGATCGGTCGCGGCGGTCGGGCTGGCCGGCGGCAACGACGTGTCCACGACGGTGCTGCCCTTCCTGCTGCGCGGCGTGAACCTGCTCGGCATCGACAGCGTGATGTGCCCGGCCGAGCGGCGCCGGAAGGTCTGGTCGATGATCGCCGGCACCCTGCCCATGGAGAAGCTCGACGCGATCAGCCACAGCCACGGCTTCGACGAGCTGCCGGTGCTCGGCAAGGCGATCCTGAAGGGCGAGGTCCGAGGCCGCGCCGTGGTGACGGTGGGCGGGGAGTAGGCGATCGACACCTTTGCAGCGAGGAAGGGTGCCTCTGCCGACCAAAGACCCCTTCCCTGCGGAGAATCGTATAAACTCCCCCATCGCCTCGCTTTCAGGAGCCCCCGCATGCCCCGCCTCGCCACCGCCCTGGCTCTCGCCAGCGTTCTGATGCTCTCGGCCTGTTTCAAGGACAGCAAGGCGGAGATCGCCAAGAAGGCGGAGAACGCCTCCAACGTGGAGGAGCTGCGCACGGCCCTCGGCGAGCCGGACGAGCTGAACAAGGCCGGCCCGATCGAGGAGTGGATCTACGACGCCTCCGACGGCACGGTCCGCTTCCCGATCCTGGCCGGAAAGGTCGGCCCGATGGTGACCGGCGGCAAGCGGAACTAACCCCGCGCCGACAGAGACGCGGCGACGGCGCCACGATGCCCCCTCCCGCCGCCACGGAGCCCGGAGGCCCATGGCCGATCTTCGGATAGACGCCCTGTTCAACACCGCCCTGAGGGCCCACCGCCAGGGCGACATGGCGACGGCGACCCGGCTGTACGGGCAGCTCCTGGCGATCGACCCGGCGCACGCGCCCGCCCAGTTCCTGTCCGGCATGGCCCTGCTCACGGCCCGGCAACCGGAGCGCGCCCTGCCCCATGTGGCCGAGGCGGTCCGCCTCGCCCCAGACACGGCGAGCTACCGTCAGGGCCTGGCCGAAATCCACCTGACCCTGGGACGCGCAGAGGAGGCCGAGCGGGCGTTCCGGATGACGGCCCTCTGCGATCCGGCGAGCACGGCCTCCTGGACCTGGCTCGGCGGCCGGCGGGAGCTCGCGGGCGATCTGACGGGGGCGGAGCGCTGCGCCCGGTTTGCGCGGTGCCTGGCGGAAACCCCGGCCTCGGCGATGGCCCATGCCGCGATCCTGAGCCGTCTGGGCGATGTGGAGGCGGCCTGGCCGCTGGCCGACCGATCGGTTCGCCTGACCGGCACCTACAATCCGCTGGCCGACCTGAAGTCGGGTCTGATGTTCCCGCCGGTGCCGATGAGCCGCGAGCAGATCGAGCAGTCCCGCCGGCGCTTCGCCGACAGCCTGGAGCGGGTCGCGGAAAGCGGGCTGCGGCTGGACGATCCCACCCTTCAGATCGGACGGACGCCGTTCTATCTCGCCTATCACGGTCTCGACGACCGGCCCCTGGCGGAACGCTTCAACGCCGTCCTGCACGCGGCGACGCCGGCGTTCCAGGAGGACCGTCCGGAGACGCCGCGATCCGGCGGAAGACTGCGGGTCGGGGTTTTCTCGACGTTCTTCAACGCGCATACGGTCCTGCGCTACACGCGCGGCCTGATGCGGGCGATGGCGCGGCGGGACGGGTTGGACGTGATTGCCCTACCGACCACCGCGATCCCGGAGCCGGGACGCGCGCATCTGGAGAGCCTGGGCTGCTCCGTGGTGCCGGTGGTGCGCGACTACCCCCAGGCCGTGCGCCAGATCCGTGCCCTGAACCTCGACGTGCTGGTCTTCGCCGATATCGGGATGGAGCCGCTGTCCGGCGCGCTCGCCTGCACCGGCCTCGCCCCGCGCCAGATCGCGCTGTCGGGCCACCCGGACACCACCGGCACCCGCCGGCTGGACGGCTATGTGGTGTGCCCGCGGTTCGAGCCGGCCGGCTACGAGCAGCATTACAGCGAGCCCACCATCCCCGCCGCGTTCTGGCCGCTGGACTATTCCGCGTCGGTCTCCGACCCGGCATCGATCGAGCGGCCCGACCGCGACTGGTCGCGGCCGACGCTGATCTGCGCCCAGGCGGTGTTCAAGATCCACCCGGACATGGATGCCTGCTTCCGCGAGATCCTCGAGCGGATCCCGACCGCCCTGCTGTATTTCATCGGCCTGCCCGCCGGCCGTCGGCCGATCACCGAGCGGTTCGTCGCCCGGCTGCGGGCCGGCGGCATCGATGTGGAGGGACGGGTCCGGTTCCTGCCGTTTATGTCGACACGGGCCTATCTCGGCTGGATCCACCATGCCGACGCGGTGCTGGACAGCTGGCATTTCTCGGGCGGAGACAGCACTTTCGCCGCTCTGTCCGCCGTCGCGCCGGTGGTCACCCTGGAAGGCGGCTTCTACAGGGGCCGGCAGACCGCCGGCCTGTTGCGGGAGATCGGCGCGGCGGAGACGGTGGCGACCAGCGCCGAGGGCTATTCGGCGATCGTGGAGCGCATGGTCGCCGACCGCGACTACGCGGCCCATCTGCGCGCGGACATTGCCGCCAAAGCCCCGCTGGCCTTCGACCGAATGGACGGCGCCGACGCCCTGATCGACGCTATCCTCGGGCTCTGATAGGAACAAAAGAAAAGGGCCGATCGCTGGACCGGCCCTTTCCGTCAGATGATGACCGAAACGGTTATTTCAGCTCGAGGCTCAGGCCCTTGTACAGGCCGGCGCCGTAGATGCCATGGGCGTCCACCGGCTTCACCTTCGGGCCGGCGGCGACGAACATCGGCTCGTGCACGATCGGAACCCAGACCACCGCATCGTGGACCTTCTTCTCCACCTTGGCGTAGGCGGCGGCACGGTCCGCGTCGTTCAGCGCGCCGCGGGCCTCGAACAGCCACTGGTCGGTTTCCTTGTCGTCCCAGTTCATGCGGTTCGGGCTCGGCATGTTGGCCGACGGGAAGTACAGGTTCAGCGCGTCGCCAGCCGAAACGTACGGATAGCTCATCGTGAACATGTCGAAGTCCTGGGTCTTCAGCTTGCCCCAGACGACGGTGGCGTCGAACAGCTCGACCTTCAGGTCCACACCGACCTTGCGCAGGTCGCCCTGCACGGCCTCGGTGACCTGACGCCAGATGTTGGTGAAGCTGTAGGCAACCAGCTCGAGCTTCTTGCCATCTTTGTAGCGGAAGCCATCGTCGCCCATCGTCCAGCCCGCCTCGTCCAGCAGCTTGGCCGCCTTCTCGGGGTCGTAGCCGAACAGGCTCGTATCGATCGCGTCGGCGGAATAGTCCAGGGTGCCCGGATGGACATAGGCATAGGCCGGCTCGGCCTTGCCGAAGAACGGACCCTCGGCCAGCGCCTTCTGGTCGACCGCCAGGTTAATCGCCTCACGCACCTTCACGTCGCTGACGTTGTCGCGGGTGATCTTGAAACCCATGTAGTAGGTCCAGAAGTAGAACGGCGGCTGGGTGACCGAGATCTGCGGGTTTGCCTGGAGCTGATCGATCGCCCAGTACGGCAGATACTGCGTCACGTCGCCCTGGCCGGTCTGGATGCCGGCGACCACGTTGTTCTCTTCCGGCACGATGCGCCAGACGACCTTGTCGATCTTGGCCGGACCCTGGTTGGCATAGAAGTCCGGGCCCCACTTGTAGGCCTCGTGCTTGGTCATCACGAGTTCGTTGCGCGGCTCCCAGCTCCCGAAGCAGTACGGACCGGTGCCGTCGAAGCCCTTCACGCCGAAGTCGTCGCCGAGCTCAGTGACCTGATCGACGTTGATGATCGTGTGGAAGTGCTGGGTCATCTGGTACAGCAGCTCGGAATACGGCTGCTCCAGCTCGTACTCGACCGTGTAGTCGTCGACCGCGCGGACTTCCTTCACGTCGCCGGCGCGGTTCTTGACCACGCCCTTGTCGAGGTTCAGCCAGCGATCGATGGTCGCCTTCACGTCGGCGGCGGTGAACTTCTTGCCGGAGCAGAAGGTCACGTCGTCGCGCAGGTGGAAGGTGTAGAGCTTACCGTCGGCAGAGACCTCCCACGACTTCGCCAGCAGCGGGTGGATGGTCTTCATGTCCGGGCCGAGAGCGACGAGCGTGTCGCCGACCATGAACATGATCTCCGCCGTCGAGCGGGCGGTCGAGGTATGCGGGTCGTAACGGTCGGTGTCGATCTGACGCATGACCGTCACGGACGACTGAGCCGACGCGCTGGTCGACAGCGGCACGGCGGCGGCGAGCGCGATGGCTCCGGCCGCGAGCCACTTGGATGCGTGTCCCATTAGTTAGCCTCCTGGGGTGTTCCGGGGCGCATTGCCGCGCCCCGCTCAATGTCCGGCGTCATCCCAACCCCCTTTGGGACTACTGACGCAGGCGTGGATCGAGGACGTCCCGCAATGCATCGCCCAGAACGTTGAAGGCGAGCACGATCAGAAAGATCACGAAGCTGGGGATCGTCGAGACATGCGGCGCGAAGAACAGGAAGTTCCGTCCCTCCGCCGCCATGGTGCCGAGCTCGGCGGTCGGCGGCTGCGCGCCGAGACCGATGAAGCTGAGCGCGGCACCGAGCAGGATGGTCTGACCGAGCTGCAACGTCAGATAGACGAAGATCGTCGACAGGCAGTTCGGCAGCAGGTGGCGCCAGATGATGCGCAGGTCGCTCATGCCGATGGCCCGGCAGGCGGTGATGTACTCCATCTGCATCTGCACCAGCGCCGCACCGCGGGTGATGCGGGCGATGGTCGGTATGGCGGCGACGGTTAGCGCAACGGTGATGGCGAAGATGCCGGCCCCGAGCACCGCGGCGATGGCCAGACCGAACAGGATCGACGGAAACGACAGCAGAATGTCGACCAGCCGCATGATCGGGCCTTCCAGGCGCCGGAAATACGCGGCCACCAGGCCGAGGGCGGCGCCGATCATGCCGCCGCAGAACACCGCCAGCACGCCCATGATCAGGGTGGTGCGGGTGCCGTACAGCAGTCGGGTGAGGATGTCGCGGCCCTGACCGTCGGTACCGAGCAGATGCTCGGGCAGCGCGCCGTCGGACCACGCCGGCGGCTTCAGCATGATGCGCAGGTTGTTGTCGTAGGGATCGTGCGGCGACAGAACCGGCGCGAAGATCGCACAGAACACGATGATCGCCAGGACGATCGCCGAGAGCATCGCCCCCTTGTCGCGGGTCAGCTTGCGCAGGACGGACGACCGGGCCATGGCCGTGGCGGCATCCGGCTCCGTGGCGGCCGGATTCGCCGCCGGGCCGGTTTCGAGCTGCATCTCGGTCATCCCGCCCTCACGCGCGGATCCAGCACCGCGTACAACACATCGACGATCATATTCACCAGAATGAAGGACAGCGCGAGCACCAGGATGGCGCCCTGGCTGAGGGCGTAGTCGGCCGAGACAATGGCGCCGACCGCGAGCCGGCCGACGCCGGGCCACGCGAACATGGACTCCGTCACCACCGCACCGCCGAGCAGGAAGCCGATCTGCAGGCCGATCAGGGTGATGACCGGGATCAACGAGTTCCGCAGCGCGTGGGTCATGACGACCGTGTACTCGCTCACACCCTTGGCGCGGGCGGTGCGCACGAAGTCGCTGCCCAGCACCTCGAGCAGCGACGTGCGGGTCATACGGGCCACCGGACCGATGAACACGCCGCCCAACGTGATCGCCGGCAGGGCGATGTGGCGGAGCCCCTCAAGCGTCCACAGCGGACCGCCGCGGCCCTGGAACGGCAGGAGCTGCCATTTGAAGCCGACATACTGGATCAGCATCAGGCCGAACCAGAAGATCGGCATCGACACGCCGGCGACCGACGCGGCCATGATGATGCGGTCGGAGACCTTGCCCCGGCGCACGGCGGCCAGGGTGCCGAACATGATGCCGAGCGGCACCGCCCAGATCAGGCTGGCGACCATCAGCTCGATGGTCGGGCCGACGGTGTTGCCGAGCTCGGTGATGACCTGCGAATTGGAGATCATGGAGCGACCGAGATCGCCCTGCAGCACGCGGCCGAGATACATGGCGAACTGCACGAGAACCGGTTCGTTCAGGCCCATGGCCTGGCGAATCGCCTCGACATCCGCAGCACTCGCGGTCGGTCCCGCGAGCACGGTCGCGGGGTCGGTTGGGACCACCTGCATGAGCAGGAATCCAATGAACAGGACGCCGATCAGGACGGGAATCGAGATCAGCAGACGGTGGGCAATATGATGCAGCACCGTGAGGGCGCTCCTCACGAAGGATAATGGGATCAGTCGCCTTACAACGACCGTGCCAAAGGTGGCATGGCGAAACCGATCCGCGCTAGCCCTTGATTTCTATTTGGGCACATTCCCGTATTGGCGGATTTCCGGTGGCGAGAACGCTCACAGAACGGGCAAATTTCGGCAGCCTGCCGCTTTTTCAGCCAGAAATTGGGGCGGCTGGCTCCGACCCCTCGGGAACGGCCGCCGGCGCGGTGACCCGGCGGACCTGCAAGGTCGTCCCCACAACCGACAGGACCTCCGCCGAGGCCCCGACTTCCAAGTCTTCCGCGCAGGCGATGCGCCAGCGCGAATCGCCGACCCGCGCCGCGCCGAATCCGTTCACCACCGGCTCGGTCACGCCGACCCGCTGGCCGACCAGAGACTGGGCGCGCTGGTTGAGCCCCCTGGCCGCCGCCATGTCGCCCTGCTGCCAGCGGCGGACATAGATCCGCACCGGCACGTAGGAGAGCAAGGCGAACGCGCCGTACAGCCCGATCTGGTAGGCCGTCGGCATGTCGACGAGGAAGAGGGTGGCGCCGGTCGCCACGCCGGCGATCCCGAACCACAGGAACAGGGTTTCCGGCAGGACGATCTCCAGCGCCATGAGAACGAATCCCAGCGTGACCCAGTGCCAGGCTTCCGGTCGAATGACGAGCAGATGGTCCATCGGCCCCTCCTCAGCTCCAAGGGCGCGGCGGACGCGGAATAGACGGCGGGGATGGCGGCAGGTCGTCGCCCGACACGCTGTTGAGCAGTTCCTTGATGCCGCCGATCGAGCCGATCACCGACGACACCTCCATCGGCATGAAGATCGTCTTCTGGTTCGGCGACCTGGCGAACTCGGACAGGGCCTCGACGTATTTCTGGGCGACGAAATAATTCACCGCGTTGGTGCCGGTCGAGCCGATCGCCTCCGCTACCAGACGGGTCGCCTCGGCTTCCGCCTGGGCCAGCCGCTCGCGCGCCTCGGCCTGGCGCTGGGCGGCCACCAGCTCGCCTTCCGCCTTCAGGATCTCCGATTGCTTGTCGCCTTCGGCCCGCTGGATCGCGGCCGCGCGGTAGCCCTCGGCCTCCAGGATCTGCGCCCGCTTCTCGCGCTCCGCCTTCATCTGGCTGGCCATGGCTTCGAGCAGATCGGTCGGCGGGCTGATGTCCTTGATCTCCACCCGGGTGATCTTCGTCCCCCAGGGATCGGTCGCCTCGTCCATGACCTTCAGGATGCGGCTGTTCATCTCGTCGCGCGACGACAGCGCCGCATCCAGGTCGGTGCTGCCGAGCACCGAGCGGATATTGGTCAGCGCCAGGTTGATCACCGCCCCTTCGAGGTCGCGCACCTCGTAGGCCGCGCGGCGGGCGTCGATCACCTGATAGAAGACGATGGCATCGACCCGGCAGGAGGCGTTGTCCTGGGTGATGACGTCCTGCTCGGGAATATCGAGGACGTTCTCCATCATATTGACCTTCTTGCCGACCCGGCTGAACAGCGGGTTGATCAGCCCCAGTCCGGGCTCCAGCGTGGTCACGTAACGCCCGAACCGCTCCACGGTCCACTGCTCGCCCTGGGGCACGATGCGCACGCCTTTGACGACGAGGAAAATCAACACGATCGCCAGGACGATCAGGGCGATCTGTCCGCCGGAGATGAAATCCAGTACGGGATCCATGGAAACCTCGTTTGCTCAGGCCTTGGCGCGACCGCCGGGAGCAGTATCCCCCGGCGCCGGTGATGGCCGCCAATAAAAACGAGGCCCACCGTTTACAGATGGGCCTCGCATGAGCGTTCTACAATCGAAATCGGTCTCTGATCGCAGACAGTTAGGCGATCACCCGCCGAACTTGGCCTTCGCCTCGATCCGGCGCCGGTGCAGGACGGGCTCGGTGTAGCCGCTCGGCTGCTCGCGGCCCTTGAATACCAGGTCGCAGGCCGCCTGGAACGCCACGCTGCCGTCGAAATCGGCGGCCATGGGGCGGTAGGCCGGGTCGCCGGCGTTCTGGCCGTCGACCACCTTGGCCATGCGCTTCATGGTCTCCATCACCTGCTCCTCGCCGCACACGCCGTGGTGCAGCCAGTTGGCGATGTGCTGGCTGGAGATCCGCAGGGTGGCGCGGTCCTCCATCAGGCCGACATTGTTGATGTCCGGCACCTTGGAGCAGCCCACACCCTGATCGACCCAGCGGACCACGTAGCCGAGGATGCCCTGGGCGTTGTTGTCGAGCTCGGCCTGGATGTCCTCGGGCGACCAGTTCGGACGGGCCGCCACCGGGACCGTCAGGATGTCGTCCAGCTTGGCCCGGCCCCGCGACCGCAGCTCGTCCTGGCGCGCCTTCACGTCGACCGTGTGGTAGTGGGTCGCGTGCAGGGTCGCCGCCGTCGGCGACGGCACCCAGGCGGTGTTGGCGCCGGCCTTCGGGTGGCCGATTTTCTGCTCCAGCATGGCCGCCATCAGGTCCGGCATGGCCCACATGCCCTTGCCGATCTGCGCCTTGCCGGTCAGGCCGCATTCCAGCCCGATATCGACGTTCCAGTTCTCGTAGGCGGCGATCCACGGAGCGGCCTTCATGTCGCCCTTGCGGATCATCGGACCCGCTTCCATGGAGGTGTGCATCTCGTCGCCGGTGCGGTCGAGGAAGCCGGTATTGATGAAGGCGACCCGGCTCTTGGCCGCGCGGATGCACTCCTTGAGGTTGACGGTGGTCCGCCGCTCCTCGTCCATGATGCCCATCTTCAGGGTGTTCGGCGTCATGCCCAGCACCTGCTCGACCCGGCCGAACAGCTCGTTGGAGAAGGCAACCTCCTCGGGGCCGTGCATCTTCGGCTTCACGATATAGACCGAGCCGGCCCGGGTGTTGTGCAGGCTGTGGTCGCCCTTGATGTCGTGCAGGGCGATGGCGCTGGTGAACATCGCGTCGAGGATGCCTTCAGGCACCTCGTTGCCGTCGCGGTCCAGCACCGCCGGGTTGCTCATCAGGTGACCGACGTTGCGCACCAGCATCAGCGAGCGGCCGTGCAGGGACAGGGTCGAGCCGTCCGGCGCGGTGTAGATCCGGTCCGGGTTCAGCTTGCGTTCGACCGTCTTGCCGCCCTTCTCGAAGCTCTCGACCAGGTCGCCCTTCATCAGGCCGAGCCAGTTGCGGTAGGCGAGCACCTTGTCCGGCGCATCCACGGCGGCGACGGAATCCTCGCAGTCCATGATGGTGCTGACGGCGGATTCCAGGACAACATCGGCCACATGGGCAGCGTCGGTCTTGCCGATCGGATGCGAGGCGTCGATGACGATCTCGGCATGCATGCCGTTGCGCACCAGCAGGATGCCGGTGGGGGCGGAAGCCTCGCCCTTGTAGCCGACGAACTGGGCGGCGTCCTTCAGGCCGGTGGAACCGGAAGCGGTGGAGACCACGAGCTTGCCGCCCTCGACCGCGTAGCCGGTAGCGTCAGCGTGGCTGCCGGAGGCGAGCGGGGCGGACCCGTCGAGGAACTTCCGGGCCCAGGCGATGACCTTCTCGCCGCGCGCCGGGTTGTAGCCGCCCGCCTTCTCGGCACCGCCCTCCTCGGAGATCGCGTCGGTGCCGTACAGCGCGTCGTACAGGCTGCCCCAGCGCGCATTGGCGGCGTTCAGGGCGTAGCGCGCGTTCATCACCGGTACGACGAGCTGCGGACCGGCGATGGAGGAAATCTCCGGGTCGACGTTGGCGGTGTCGACCTTGAAGTCCGGCCCTTCCTCGACCAGGTAGCCGATCTCCTTGAGGAACGCCTTATAGCCCTCCAGATCGCCGATCGGACCGGGATGCGCCTTGTGCCAGGCGTCGATCTCCTCCTGGATCTTCTCGCGCTTGGCCAGCAGGGCGGCGTTGCGCGGAGCGAGATCGTGAACGATGGCGCCAAGCCCGTCCCAGAATGCGGCGGCGTCCACTCCGGTCCCCGGCAGGGCCTCGTTGACGGCGAAGTCGTACAGCTCCTTCGCCACCTGCAATCCGCCGACCTCAACCCGCTCCGTCATTCGCCTACTCCCTGAGTTTTTGAATTTGTCTAATTACCCGACGCTATAAACAAGACGGGTTCGCGGGGATCAAGGCAAACGTATTTTCGCCGGAGCGCAGACGCTGAGCCGGTGTCCGACGACCGGGCGCAGTCCGATTGCCCTGGAACCGAAATCCCGCTCCGGCGACCCGAGGCGGATGTCGTTCCTCCGTAACTAAAAAATTGTATCTTAACCCGCGGTTAAACCTATACGGATACCGTCTTTCACGGTGGGAAGGGGCTGGCCCTTTCAGCGATAGGTGACGCCAGGCATGACATTTTTGCAGCCGCTCAGCCTCTTCGACGACATGACGCCGCATGGCTATTGCCTGCTCTGGGATCCGGTCCTGATCTGGAGCCACCTGCTGGCCGACATCGCGATCGCCGGCGCCTATCTGTCGATCCCGGCCGCCCTGGCGATCATCGCCCGGCGCCGTCCGGATCTGAACCCCGGCGGCATCTTCTACTTCTTCGCCAGCTTCATCATCCTGTGCGCCATCACCCACATCTTCGGGCTGGTGACGCTGTGGTACCCGCTCTACAGCGTTGAAGCCGTCGCCAAGGTCATGACGGCCGTGGTGTCGGTCGCGACCAGCATCCTGGTCTGGCGGCTGCTCAACGTGATCCTGGCGGCCCCGACCCATGCCGCCCTGCGCGAGGCCAACGAGAAGCTCGCCCGGGCGAATGCCGAATTGGAGCTGCGGGTGGACGCGCGGACGAGGGAGTTGCGCACCGCCAATGAACGCCTGGAGCTCGCCGCGGCGAACGCGCAAGAGGCCGAACGGGTGAAGACCGAGTTCCTGGCGCGCATGAGCCACGAGCTTCGCACCCCGCTGAACGCCGTCATCGGCTTCACCGACCTGTTGTCCATGCAGATCGCCGGGCCGATCAACGAGGTCCAGCAGGGCTATCTGAAAAACGTCCACCTGGCGTCCACTCAGCTTCTGGAGCAGATCAACGACATTCTCGACCTGGAACGCCTGGTGCGGCACGGCCCGTCCTTCACCCCGGAGCCGGTCGCCCTGGACTCCACCATCGTCGAGGTCTGCCAGATGCTGTCCTCCATGGCCAAATCGATGGGTGTGCGGCTGCGCACGGAGGTCGGCTCCGTCAATCGGGTCTGCACCGACGAGCGGGCGGTGCGCACGGTGCTCACCAACCTCCTCAGCAACGCCATCAAGTATTCCAGGCGCGGCGGCACCGTGGAGATCAGCGCCCAGCTCGACGACCGCGGCGTTCAGATCGCCGTAAGCGACCACGGCGTCGGCATTCCCAAGGACAAGATCGACAACGTCTTCGAGCCGTTCTTCCGCGGCCACGAGCGCGACCTGCCCAGCATTGGCGGTACCGGGCTGGGGCTGACCCTGGTCAAGAAACTGGTGGACGCGCTGGGCGGCAGCATCGTCCTGCGCAGCACGCCGGGAGAAGGCACCACCGTGCATCTGACCCTGCCGGAAATGGTCCCCGAGACATCCCGGCTGGTCTATTAGCCGAGCGCGGGGCATGTACACGCCGCCCGTTCGATGTGATACCCAAACCCGATGCGATTTCCGTTTATCTCACGACCGAAAACACCAGAAGTCGAACGCCGCCGACAGCCGCGCCTGCGGCCGCGCGGCGACAGTTTCGTGCGCATCGACGGCCGGGACGTGCCGCTGATCAACTGGTCCGAAGAGGGGTTTCTGGCCGGCCCCTACGCCGGCAGCCTGATCGCCGGACAGAAGGCCACCGTGCGCATCGTCGTGCGCGACTATCACGACCGTATCGGCACCCTGGACCTGGAACTCAAGGTAACGATCAAGCGGGTCTGCAACCCCGGCATCGCCGCCCGGTTCGCAGCACCGGAGCGCTACAAGCGCCAGGCGCTGCAGGCCCACTATGCCGCCAAGCAAGCCGAGGTGAAGAAGCCGTGACCGCTGCCCGAATCTTCGTGGATGCCGATGCCTGCCCCGTGCGCGACGAGGTGCTGGCGGTATCCGACCGGCTCGGCTGCGAGGTCTATCTGGTCAGCAACCGGGGCTTCCGGGTCACCGACCGTCCGAAGGTGCACAACATCGTGGTCAGCCAGGACCTGGACGCCGCCGACGACTGGATCGTGGAAAAGGTCGCGGCCCAGGACGTGGTGGTCACCGGCGACATCCCGCTGGCCGCCCGCTGCCTGGAAGCCGGGTGCCGGGTGATCGACCACAAGGGCAAACCCTTCACCGCCGCCAATATCGGCATGGCGCTGAGCATGCGCGAGCTGATGAGCGACCTGCGGGCGATGGGCGAGTCCAAGGGCGGCGGCCCGGCCTTCACCAAACAGGACCGCTCGCGGTTCCTGGAAGCCCTGGACCGCGCCCTGCGGGACTGAGATCAGACTTCGTCGTCCGGCGCGTAGCTCAGCAGATCGGCCGGCTGGCAGTCGAGCTCGGCGCAGATCCGGGCGAGCGTCTCGAACCGCACCCCCTTCACCTTGCCGGAGCGCAGCAGCGACAGGTTCTGCTCGGTCATGCCGATGCGCTCGGCCAGCTCCTTGCCGCGCATCTTCCGGCGGGCGAGCATGACATCCAGGGTGACGGTGATGGGCACGGGGCGGCGCGCTCTCTGCTAGACGAACTGGCGGTTCTCGTCGGCGATCTCGGCCGCCTCGCGCAGCACCGTGGCCAGCGCCACCATCAGCAGGCCGATGGCGAGCAGCACGATGTCGTCGCTGGAGACCGAGATCTGAAGCTGGCGGCTGCCCGGCGGCATCGCCCGGGTCAGCCAGACCGACAGCAGCGCATGGGCCACGACCTTCGCCGGCACGACCGCGAGCAGCGAGGTCGCGAAGCGTCGTAGACGCACGGCATTCTCCGCGTCGAACAGGTCGCCGGCCGCGAACCGGCCGAACAGCCGCGCCAGATTGAGAAAGCCCCAGATCCCAATCGCCGCCGGCAGCATCGAGATCGCGAAGCCGCCGACCCGATCGAGGGTCGAGAACGCCTCCACCGGCAGGCCGGGCATCACCGAGGGGGCGAACACCTCGAACCGGCTCCACACCCCGATCAGCGCCACCGGCCCCAGCGCGGCCAGCCCCAGGCTGACCCAGCGCATGGCGCCCGCCAGCCGCCGCAACCGCGCCCGGCGGCGCTCGATAGACTGGACCTCACTCATGGATCGCCTCCGAATATCCTCGACTCAATCATCCTATTAGGATAAAAAATTAATGTCTAACGATGATTTTTGGAGTCAGCCATGCGGCTCGCGATCGCGCTTGTGGTCGTCATGACCGGTCTCGGCGGATGCACCTTGAGAGACGCCGGCATCGATCCCGTGCGCTGGGCGAGCGAGATCGCCCGGAGCGGCTGCGAGGCGGCCCGGAACTGCGGGACGGTCGATGAAAACAGGCGGTGGCGCTAATACAGCGGCTCGGGCTTGAGCGAGACCCGGGGCATGCGGCCGCGGCCCAGCGTCATGGTCACATCGTGGGGCAGGTCGACGAATTCCTCGTCCTTGTCGCCGCCGTCCAGGAACATCACCGTGGCGAAGATCGCCGGCCGGTCGAGCACCGTCATCGGGTGGTGCCAGACATTGGCGTTGTAGCTGATGCCCTGGTCGCCCTTGGCCAGAAACAGGGTGAGCTGCTCGGGATCCGGCCGTCCGTCCGCCCCGTGGGGCGCCACCAGCACCAGATAGCGCGCCACATCCACCGGCAGGAAGGACTGGCTGGAGAATTCATGGCGCTCCATCGTCCGGGTCACCAGCGGCAGCGGGCTCGGCATGGTCATGCTGGTGCGGAAGCAGACCTCGGCCGCCGATCCGCGCAGGTTCTGGCTGAAGGCGGAATAGTCCACGCGGCCCGGTCCGGTCGGCCGGGTCAGGACATGGCCGTAGGGAGCGAAGGCGTCTGCGGTCAGCGGGATCGGCGTGAGAACGGTCATCGGAAACCTCGGCGGATGCGAACCGCGCGAGCCTATCCGGCGTCCCTCTTGCGGTCATCCGGGATTCGTTCCGAGGGGAGCTGAATCAGCCCCTGTGCCACCAGCTCGCGGCGCCCCTTCTCCCAGACCGGCTCCGCCTCCTCGGTCGTCATGCGGCCGAAGCAGTTCATGTAGAGCTCGGACAGTTTCAGGAAGCCCGGCTTGTGGCGCTGCGCCCAGGCATCGAGGGTCCAGACCTCATTCGACGGCTCGACGCTGGTGTCGATCCCGCAGAACAGGGCGTCGACCGCACCCTCGGCGGTGCGCGGCCGGCACGGCAGCAGGCCGTAGTCGAAATCCTCGAAGAACAGGATGCGGGCGTCTTCCTCGGCATTTCGGGTCTCGTAGACGATCCCCTCCACCGCGCCGTCCGGATCGGCGACCAGCATCGGGAAAGTGTCCTTCCAGACCCGCACGCGGCGGTAGCCGTCCAGCGTCGCCGGCTCAAACCGGTCGTCGGACACCGGGCGCGCCAGAACCAGTTCCAGCACGTCGCGATCCATCAGGGTTCCGAAAAAGAAATACCGTGTCGACATCGCCCGTTCCGTCCCGCCGGCACCTCATCCGGGCACGATGCCCAGGCTTGCGGCGCACCGATAGACGATCGTGCTGTAGACGGCAATGACAAGAGACGGCAGGTTTGGGCGATGATCGAGAACGAACAGGCGAGCACCGTGTCCGACCAGAAGAGATCCAGGCTGGATCCCCCACTGTTCTGGGGCCAGCGTCTGCCGAACTTCACCGAGCGCACGCGCGACGGCGGGCGTTTCGAATACCACCGCGACGTCACCCGCGGACCGGCGGTGCTTGTCGCCAATCCATCCCGCGACGAGCTGAAGACGATCCTCGACAGCGCCACCGCGGCCTCGCCGGAGGTGAACGTCATCGTTATCGGCGAGGTCGAGACGCCGGCGGACGGTCCGGCGCCCAAGGCGCTCCTGCCCGACCCGGACGGGAGGCTGCGGCGGGCGCTGTTCACGGGCCGGGACGACGTCAAGGCGGTGCTGGTCGCCGATCCGGACCAGCGAGGCATCGCCGCCTTCGAGATCGACGATTATCTGGCCATCCGCCTGGATGTCGCCCTTGCCCCGCTGCGCCGCGAGGCGCCGCAGATGCGGCGGTCGACCGCGCCGGTGCTGATCCTGCCGAACCTCATCGACACCGCCCTGCGCGACGACCTGCTCGACGCTTTCCACCGGCACAACGAGGAAGGCAAGGTCAGCGTGACCATCGACGGCGAGAATGTCGGCCGGGTGGCGCCCCACATCAAGCGGCGCCGAGACCTGACGCTCGACCGCAAGGACCCGCTCTATGCCGCGGTGACCCAGGCCATCGGCAAGCGGCTGATGCCGGAGGTCTACAAGGCCTGGTGGGTCACCCACCTGCGCACCGAGGCGTTCTATGTCGCCAGCTACACCGCCGAGCGCGGCGATTTCTTCGTCGCCCACCGGGACAACACCCTGCCCCATACCGCCAGCCGCCGCATCGCCGTCAGCATCGAGCTGAACGACGACTACACCGGCGGGGGCTTGGTATTCCCGGAATACAGCGACGACCGCTGGCGGGCCCCCATGGGCGGCGGCCTCGCCTTCTCCTGTTCGCTGATGCACGAGGCGATGGCGGTCGAGAGCGGAACGCGGTACGTCCTGCTGGTCTTCCTGGCGGCACCGGGGCAGTAAGGCCTTGCCGGCTCCCCGATCCACGCCATTTCGCAAGGATGCTCGCATGCCGGGCCGCAACCGACCTCGTCCTCGGGAACAAGAAGAATGAGCCCGCGCATTTCCTCCCCCATCGCCGGGGTCCCCGACCATCCCGCGGTCAAGCTGGGCCGCACCGGGGTCCTGCTGGTCAATCTCGGGACGCCGGATTCAACCGAGATTCCGGATATCCGGCGGTACCTCGCCCAGTTTCTGTCGGACCGGCGGGTGATCGAGCTCAATCCGATCCTGTGGAAGGCGATCCTGCACGGCATCATCCTGCGCACCCGTCCGCCGAAAACGGCGGAGGCCTACCGGGCGATCTGGCGGGAAGAAGGCAACGAGTCGCCGCTGCGCTACTACACCCGCGAGGAAGCCGCGAAGCTGGCCCGGCGGCTCGATCCTGCCGGCGAGACGCTGGTGGTCGACTGGGCCATGCGCTACGGCACCCCGTCGGTGAGCGCGCGCATGGAAGCGCTGCAGGAGCAGGGCTGTGACCGCATCCTGATCGTGCCGCTCTATCCGCAATATTCCGCCTCCACCACCGGCACGGTGATCGACGAGGTCGCGCGGGAACTGCTGAAGCTGCGCTGGCAGCCGGCGATCCGCACCCAGCCGGCCTTCCATGACGACCCGGCTTATATCGAAGCGGTGGCCACCGGCATTGAGCAGCACCTGGCGACCCTGGACTGGGAGCCGGAGGTGATCCTCGCGTCCTTCCACGGCCTGCCCAAGCGCTACCTGATGGCGGGCGACCCCTACCACTGCCATTGCGCCAAGACCGCGCGGCTGGTGCGCGAGCGGCTGGGCCTCAGCGAGACGGCGTTCCGCCTGACCTTCCAGTCGCGCTTCGGGCGCGAGGAATGGCTGCAGCCCTATACCGACGAGACCATCGCCGCCCTAGGCGAGAAGGAAGGGGTGAAGCGCCTCGCCGTGGTCATGCCCGGCTTCGTCGCCGATTGCGTGGAGACGCTGGAAGAGATCGCCATGCAGGGCCGCGAGACTTTCGAGGAAGCCGGCGGAACCCACTTCTCCGCCATCCCCTGCCTCAACGACAGCGATGCGGCGATCGACATGCTTGAAGCACTGGTGACCCGGGAACTGGGCGGCTGGTGGGCCAAGCCCTGACTTCAGGCCTAGAGCAAATCGCGCTCAGACGGAAGCATCCGCTCGCGTGAACTTGCTCTATCTTTCATAGGTTAGAGCACGATCGGTTCAGATCGTGCTCTACACGTCAGAAATAGGCGACGGCGACCGCGTCGGGATCCTCGACGCCGATCAGCTCGATCCGGGTACCGCTGGACAGCCGGACGACCGAATAGTCGCCGAAATCCAGTCGCGTGGCGATCTCAACCCCGCTTTGGACGAGAAGCTGGTCCTCGCCCACGTCGAAATCGGCGATGGTGTCCCGGTCCTCGTCCGCAGCGCCGTACACGAAGACGTCTGCGCCGGCCCCGCCGACAAGGCTGTCGTCGCCCGCTCCTCCCGACAGGCTGTCCTGCGCCTGCCCGCCATAGAGGGTGTCGTCGCCGCTCCCGCCGATCAGGATGTCGTCACCCTGGTTTCCGTAGACGATATCGTCGCCGCCCCCGCCGTCGAGCGTGTCGCGGCCGGTCAGGTAGACCAGGTCGCCGTCCACGATAACCGCGCCCGCCTCGCCGTTGCGGCCGCCGGCGATCACGTCGTCGTCGTCCCCGCCCCAGATCGCGTCGTCGTCCTGGCCGCCATACAGCGTGTCCTCGCCGGCGCCGCCGCTCAGGCTGTCCCGTCCGGCATTGCCGTAGAGCACGTCCTCGCCGGCCAGCGCGTTCAGGACGTCGCGTCCGTCGAAACCGAACATGATTTCGTCATCCGATGTGCCGTACAGCACGTCGGCGCCCAGCGAGCCGGTCAGCTCGTCGGTGGTGACGGTAACGGTGATTGTCGGCTGGGGCATGGGACCTCCCGCAGGATCGTGTTCCTGGCACTAACGCGGGACGCCGGTCGTTCCGTCGCGGGATGCACCCCGCCGGGCGACGGGCCTAGAACGCCACCACGCGGTTGCAGCCGGCGGCGCGGGCCTTGGCCACCCGGTCGGCGGCTCGGGCGAGCACGTTCTGCAGATCCGGCACCATGCGGGAGGCGCTGCGCATGATGCCGTCGATACCGACGCTCACGGTCACCGGGATCGCCGTTCCGTCCTCGGCGAAGAAGCGCATCGACTGAACCGCAAGGCGCAGCCGCTGTCCCACCGCGCGGACCGCCGACAGATCGATCTCGGTATGCAGGATGGCGAAGGACGTGGCGTCGATCCGGCCGACCACGTCGTGGCCCCGAACCTCGTTCAACAGGAGCTGGGCCACTCCCCGCACGATCATGTCGGCGCAGGCGCTGCCGTAGCGGTCACCGATGGCGTCCATATGATCGATTTCCACCAGGGTGAGCGCGGAGGCCGCGTGAAGATGCATGCCCAGACGGGTCCGCGCCCGGCTCTCGAACCCGTCGCGGCCGATCAGTCCGGATACCGGATCCTCGGCATAGTCGACCTCGTCGGCATAGGTGTCCTCCGCGTAGGTCGGCATCACCTGACTGTTCATCTCGGCAACCATCGTTCGGCAAACAAAATCGGTTCTGGGCGTCCTTACACTGTCCGCCTAAACCGTAAACATTTCGTTTACAACCTGGGAAACGCATTTCTCCCAGAGATTCACAACGTATTGATGGGAACCTTGAGGACCGGCCGGCCGTCCTCGCCGGTCGGCATATGGCCGCCGCGCATGTTGACCTGGATCGACGGAATGATCAGGCGGGGCATCGACAGGGTGCGGTCCCGTTCGGTCCGCAGCTTCACGAAGCCCGCCTTGTCGTGACCCTCGGCCTCGGCGCCGACATGGATGTTGCGGGCCTTCTCCTCGCCGACCGTGGTCTCCCACCGGATGTTGCGGCCGTTCGGTCCGTAGTCGTGACACATGAAAAGCCGCATCTTTTCGGGCAGGGCCAGTACCTTCTGGATCGAGTCGTAGAGCACGCCAGCATCCCCGCCCGGGAAATCCGCCCGCGCTGTGCCGCCGTCCGGCATGAACAACGTGTCGCCGACGAAGGCCGCGTCGCCCAGCACATGGGTCATGCAGGCCGGCGTGTGCCCCGGCGTGTGCATGGCGAAGCCGGTCATCGAGCCGACCGTGTAAGTGTCTCCGTCCTCGAACAGCCGGTCGAACTGGCTGCCGTCGCGCTGGAAGGCCGTGCCCTCGTTGAACACCTTGCCGAAGGTTTCCTGGACCTCGACGATCTTCGCCCCGATCCCGATCAGGCCGCCGAGCTTCTCCTGGATGTAGGGGGCCGCCGACAGGTGGTCCGCATGGACATGGGTCTCGATCAGCCATTCCACGCTGAGCCGCTGCTCCCGGATGAAGGCGATCAGGGTGTCGGCATGGGCATGGGACAGCCGGCCGGCCGCGTAGTCGATGTCGAGGACCGAGTCGTAGACCGCGCAGCGCCGGGTCGAAGGATCGACCGCCACATGGCTGATGGTGTTGGTGTCTGGATCGAAGAAGCTGGTGACGTCGGGGTGAACCGACATATCGACCGGATAGGTGGGCATGACACTCCTCCCGGAAACCGTCGCCTCGCGCGTTGACCCGCGCTTACCTCCAATATGGGACCATTCGACCCGGGAATCGAGTTTTGGTGCGGCACTGCGACCTAGCGTCGCCAGTTGATCGCCAGCACGCCGGCAATCGCCGCGACCACGCCGGCGACGACCGTCGGGGTCAGCGTCTCTCCAAGCACCAGCACGCCGAGCAGGACACCCACGCCGGCCCGCAGATAGCTCTGGCTGGCCACGCCGAGGGACCCGAGGGTCCGCACCAGCCGGAAGTAGAGCAACAAGGCGATGCCGGTGCAGGCGACCCCGAGGACAAGGGCCGCCGCCACCGCCTTGGGGGAGGGCGTCAGTTCCCAGGGCCGGTCGGCCATCAGGCTTGCGGGGAGCAGCACGGCGGTCGCACAGAGCATGGTCCCGGCCGCCGTCACCACCGGCGGGAGATGGGAGAAGCGCCGCCCGTGCAGGGCCGCACCGGCATACAGGGCGGCACTCACCAGCACGGCGATCTGCGCCGCCACCTGACCGCCCAGCCCATTCAGGGCGTCCGTTCCGACGATCAGCACCACCCCGCCCAGTCCCAGGCAGGCCCCGAGCAGCCGCACCCCGCCCATGGACTCATGGCGGGTCACCAGAACGGTGAACAGAAACACGAACAGCGGCGAGGTCGAGTTCAGCACCGCCCCCAGCGCGCTCTCGATCTGCCGCTGCCCCCAGGCCAGCAATGTCCAGGCGCCATAGCTGTTGAGAAAGGCCTGCAGGAACAGCCGCGCCCAGATCGTCCGGCCCGTGGGCAGGCGCTCGCCCTGTATCAGGGCGATGCCCAGCAGCAGCACTGCCGCCACCGACACCCGGACGGCGATCAGGGTGATCGGCGGGATCTCGGCCACGGCGACCTTGAGCAGCGGGTACGACCCGCCCCACAGCAGGGCGAGGCACCCGAGCAGGGCGAATTCGAAGAGCGGCGGCGCAGCGCGGGGCGGCATGGCGGGTGTCTCGACCGGTGAAGGTGACCCACGCTAGGCGGGGTCCGGGCCGACAAGGTTCGGCGCCGGCCGAACCATACGGCTTTTCTCGCCGGACGGCCCCGTCTACCGTCGCGCCATGAGGATCCTGCCGACAATCCCGCCCTGGCTGCGCGTCGCCATCGGCGCCCAGTGCGGGCTGCTGATCGGCATGGGGCTGGGCCGGTTCTCCTATACGCCGATGGTCCCGGCCCTGATCGCCTCGGGCAACCTGAGCGAGGCCGAGGCAGGCTATGTCGGGGCGATCAATCTCGGCGGCTATCTGCTCGGCGGCCTGTCGGTACCGTGGCTGTTGCGCCGGGCCGACCGGGTGGCGTGGCTGCGGGCGGCGATCTGCGTGTCGGTGCTCTGCCTACTCGCCAGCATCGTGCCGGGCGGGTTCCTGTGGCTCGCCTTCTGGCGCGGGCTGATCGGCATCGCCGTGGCGGTGATCATGATCCTTGGCATCTCCAGCGTCACGGCGACGGCCCCGGCGGGCCGCACCGGCCTCGCCAATGCCGTGGCCTATACCGGGGTCGGTCTCGGCATCCTGCTGTCGGCGGCCGGACTCCCCTGGCTGCTGGCGATCGGGGAGGTCTGGGCCTGGAGCACCGCCGCTTTCATCGGCCTCGCCGCGCTCGCCATCGCCCTCTGGGCGTGGTCCGGACCGGCGGCCGAGGCGGCACGGAGGATCCCGGCCCCACCCGCCGGCCTCGGCGCCGCCAGGGGGGACGGGCTGCGGCTGGTCGTGGCCCAGGGACTGTTCGCCGTCGGGCTGGTGCCGCATTCGATCTACTGGGTGGATTACCTGATCCGGTCGCTGGGCTGGAGCGCCGGGGCGGCCGGCGCGCAGTGGGTGCTGTTCGGCGCCGCCGCCATCGCCGGCACGCTGGTCTGGGGGCGGATCGGCGACCGGATCGGCTTCCGTCCCGCCCTGGTCGCGGTCTATCTGAGCCTGGCGCTGGGCGCGGTGCTGCCGGTGCTGGTGACGGCGGCGCCGGCCATCCTTGCCTCGACCCTCCTGGTCGGTGCCCAGCCGGGCCTGACCGCCATCATCGCCGGACAGGCCCAGAAGATCATGGGGCCGGGGTCGATGCTCGGCCTGTGGCGCTGGATGGTGCTGTCGGTCGGCGCGGCCCAGCTCGTCGGCGGCTATGCCCTAGTGGCGCTGTTCAACGCCACCGGGTCGTACCTCGCGGTGTTCGGGGTCGGCGGGCTCGCCTTCGCCGCCGGTGCCGTACTGGTCGCGGGGCTGAAGGCCGGCCGCGCTTAAGCCGCGAAGGCGCTGCGGGCGCCGCCGCTCTTCTGGGTCTTGAAGATCGAGCCGGAGACCGGTGCGGGCGGCAGCGGCATGCGGATCGGCAGGGCCTCCATGCGCGGGGTCATGGTCAGCTCGCCGGTGATCACCCGGGTCTGCAGATCCGCGTAGAACTTCCGCTGACCCATGCTGTGCAGGTGGGAGCCGGCGCCCAGGATCGGCCAGGCATCGGCCGCCTGGCATTCGTAGAACAGGATCAGCCGGTTGCGGTCGCTGTTGTTGGGTGCGGAGCCGTGCAGGGCGCGGACATGGTGCACGGTCATCGTCCCCGCCTTGCCGGTCAGGGTCACCGCCTGATCGTAATGGAAGTCCGGATCGGACGGGTCGATCGCCCCGCAGAACAGGCCGTCGGCATTGGTATGGGCCAGGACCGGGCCCTTGTGCGAGCCGGGGATGACCTTCAGCGGACCGTTGCTCTCGTCCACATCCTCGAGCATCAGGCCGAAGGCCAGAAGATCGTCGTTGGTATGCGGGTAGAAGGCCCAGTCCTGGTGCCACTCCACTGCCTGGCCGCCCCCGGGGGCCTTGGTGTTGAGCTTGCTCGTCTGCAGCACCGTGTTCGGGCCGAGCAGGTCGGTCAGCACCTCGGTCATCGCGGAGTTCTTCAGCACGTCCCAGTACAGCGGGTCGACCAGATGTGGCAGCTTGATGCGGGTCAGGCGCGGATTGTCCGGACCGTGCCCCTCGTCCAGATCGTAGACATCGTCAGTCTCGGTGACCGTGCGCGAGCCGTCGATCAGCCGGTAGGTGGTGTCGCGCAGGGCGGCGAGCTGCTCCGGCGTGACGGCGTTCTCGACCATCAGGTAGCCGTTCTCGTTGTAGAAATCGATCTGCTCGCGCGACAGCATGGCATTCCTCCCTGGCTGGTTATGTTATCGGTAACATAGCGTCGGAAAACTCGTCAATGGTACCGATATCATCTATGGTCGGCCCGGGTGTCCGAGGAGCAGAGATGACGATCGAGAGCGGCGGCTGGGTGACGATGGGCGAGGTGGCCGAGAAGGCCGGGGTGTCCAAGATCACGGTGTCGCGGGTCCTGCGGACGCCGGACAAGGTGCGGGAGGAGACCCGTGAGCGGGTGCGCGCCGCCATCGCCGAACTCGGCTACGTGCCCGACGAGGCGGCAGGCGGCCTGTCCTCGCGCCGCAGCCGGATCGTCGGCGCGGTGATCTCCACCCTCGCCGGCTCCACCTTCGCCTCGACCGTCGACGGACTGGGCGCCCGGCTGCGGCAGAACGATCACCAGCTCCTGCTGGCCGGTACCGACTACTCCTCCGCCAAGGAGGCCGAGGCGGTCGGCGCCATGCTCGGCCGCAGGCCGGACGGCCTTGTCCTGACCAGCACGGCCCACACGGCGAACGCGCGCCAGACCCTGGCGGCGAGCCGGATCCCGGTGGTCGAGCTCTGGGAACTGCCGGTCGACCCGATCGGATACGCGGTCGGCTTTTCCAACCGCGACGCCGGGGCCGCCATGGCGCGGCACCTGCTGGCGACCGGACGGCGGCGCATGGCCTTCATCGGCACGTCCGGCGAGGGCGATCGCCGGGGGCGCCTGCGCTACGAGGGGTTCGCCGAGATCCTGGCCGACAGCGGCCTGGCGGAGGCGCGGGCGACCGCCGCCTCCTCCGGCACCCAGACCGCCCGCGGCGCCCGCGGCCTCGCCGCCGTGCTGGAGCGCTGGCCGGATACGGATGCGGTATTCTGCTCAAGCGACGCGCTGGCCCTGGGGGCGCTGAGCGAGGCCGGACGGCGCGGCCTGCGCGTGCCGGACGACCTGGCGATTGCCGGATTCGGGGATTTCGAGTTCGCCGGAGAGTTCGGCCTGGGTCTGACCACCGTGCGGATCCCCGGCCTGCGGATCGGCGAGACCGCCGCCCAGTTGATCCTCGACGTCAACGCCGGCATAGAGCCCGCCTCCCGCACGGTCGATCTCGGCTTCGAGGTGATCGACCGGTCGACAACGTGACCCGTGAGGGTTGACGCAAGTCAACGCATGGATCTTCAACTCACGATATACGTCCTCATGTAGAAACCGTGAGGAGGAATGACCATGACTGACACGATTCTTGTTCCCGTCGATCTGGAGCATACCGAAAAGCTCACGAAGGCTTTGGATGTCGCAGCCGCGATCGCCAAGACGGAACAGGCGGAAGTCTGTTTTCTCGGCGTCACGGACTCTGAGCCGAGCGCCGTCGCCGCCACGCCCGAGGCCTATGCGACGAAGCTTACGGCCTTTGCCGAGGACCAGGCGAGGCAGCGGGGTATTTCGGCCAAGTCGAACGCCGTGATCGTCCACGACACGCCGGCCGAACTGGCGAAGGCCATTTTGGGAGGCGCGGAGGAAGCAGGCGCCGACCTGATCGTCATGGCATCGCATCTGCCGGGTCTGCAGGAGCACGTGTTCGCCACCAACGCCGGCTACATTGCCAACCACGCGCCGATCTCGGTTTACGTGGTGCGCTGAGGAGGCCGCGCGACTCCCGACGCCCCGGACACAGTGTCATGCGCCGCTGAGGGTGGGACATGGCAGGCCGGTCGGGGTAGGGTTGCGAAAAACAGCCCTGGAAACGCCCCCGAATGCCTTCCCCCCTCTCCCTGCTTCGGCGCATCGGCGCTGAGACGGCGCGCTGCGACCTGCCGATCCGGTGCGCCCGGCCATGAGCGAGTGGCATCCCGACAATCGCCGTGCCCTGCGGAACATCCTGATCCTGCTCGGATCGTTCTTCGTCATCGTCCAGATCAACCGGTCGGCCGGCGGCGTGCTGGCGAACTACCTGGGCAGCAACCGAGGCTTGTCGCCGACAGACATCGGCACCGTGATGGGGGCGATGTTCTTCGCCTCCGCCGTGGTGCAGCTTCCCACCGGCCTGCTGTTCGACCGCATCGGCGCCAAGCGCACCCTGGTGATGATGGGGCTGGTCGCGGTCTGCGGCATCGTGGTGTTCGCGGTGGCGGAGGAGACCTGGGCGCTGGTCGCCGGCCGCTTCATGATCGGCCTCGGCCATGGCGGGGTGATCACCGCCGTCTACCTGATCGCCATGGGATGGGCGCCACCTGACCGGGTGGCGCAGGCCACGGCCAGCCTTGTCGGCATCGCCGGCGGCATCGGCGGGGTGATGGCCACCGCACCGCTGGAGATGCTGCTTTCCGAGGCGGGGCTGACCACGACTTTCCTGGTGGTCGCCGCCCTCACCCTGGCGCTGACCGCCGTCATCCAGTTCACCGTGCAGGACGGCCCGGCCTCAGGCGGGGTGCGCCGCGATCCGGAAACCTTCGCCCAGTCGCTCGCCGGGCTGTGGGAGGTGATCCGCATGCCGGAGCTGCGCCGGATCTACGTCATGGGCTTCTGCTTCACCGCGCCGTTCATGACCATCGGCGGGTTGTGGGCCGGACCCTATTTCACCGACGTCCAGGGTCTCAGCCACGAGCAGGCCTCGCTCGCCCTGCTGATCATGGTGGTGGCCCTGCATGTGGGCACCTTCCTCTACGGCCCGCTGGAGCGGCTCGCGTCGTCGCGCAAGCGCCTGATCCTGAGCGCCGTGGCCCTGGAGGTCGCCTGCCTGGGCGTGCTGGCGGTCTGGCCCTCGGCGCCGATCTATGTGGCCGGGCCGATCCTGTTCGTCTTCGGCTGCGTGGCACCCTTCTTCGTGGTGCTGGCGAGCCATGCCCGCGGCTTCGTGCCGCCGCACCGGGCCGGCCGGGCGATCACCACGATCAACCTCGCGGGTCTGACCGGCGTCTTCGTCCTGCAGACGGCGACGGGAGCCGCCATCGACTGGGTGCAGGCGACCGGGGGCGCGGCCGAGACCGGTCACCGGATCGTCTTCACCCTGGTGATCGCCGCCCTGACCCTGTCGGCCCTGATCTATGCGGGCCAGCCGGAACAGCCGCGGAAGGGCTGAGATCAGCCCCCTTTGCGGACCTCGGCGACCAGCTCGGCGAGTTGCTCCTTGGAGATCGCGCCGGGCACCACATGCTCGCCGATGGTGAAGGCCGGCGTTCCCTGGATCGACAGGGCCTTGGCGAGGTCGTAGGACTTGCGCACCTGATCCTGAAGGGCCGGATCCTGCATGTCCGCCTTCAGGGCGTCGACGTCGAGGCCGACCTCCAGCGCCACCTGGAAAACCGCCTCCGCCGTCAGCCGGCCGCGCAGCTCGAGCAGCCCGGTGTGGAACGCCTCATACTTGCCCTGCCGGTCGGCGGCGAGCGAGGCCAGCGCCGCGGTCTCCGAAGCGGGGCCGAGGATCGGGAATTCCTTCAGGACCAGCCGGACGTTCCCGTCCTCCTTCACCAGTTCCATCAGCGGCGTCATCATCGATTTGCAGTAGCCGCACTGGTAGTCGAAGAACTCGACGATGGTGACGTCGCCGTTCGGATTGCCGAGCACCGGATC
This sequence comes from Thalassobaculum sp. OXR-137, assembly GCF_034377285.1. Classification (NCBI taxonomy): domain Bacteria; kingdom Pseudomonadati; phylum Pseudomonadota; class Alphaproteobacteria; order Rhodospirillales; family Thalassobaculaceae; genus Thalassobaculum; species Thalassobaculum sp. OXR-137. Next base: position 194,053 of record NZ_CP139715.1, read on the forward strand.
GCCGGGATCGCGCTCGAGAGCCTCGCGCCGGTCGACCAGAGCCTGCTTGGCGGCGGCATTCTTCTCGGCCTCCTCGCGGGCCTGCATGATGGCCACGCTCTCCAGGATGATCTCGGGATGCTGCAGGATGTAGTCGCGCACCAGCGCCTCGATCTCCGCCTTGCGTTCCGGCGAGAGGGGACCGTCATGGGCGAGTGCTGGCCCGGCGAAAAGCGCGGCTGAAAGGAGGGCGGCGGCGAAGGCGGTCCGACTCATCGGGATCTCCAGAAGACGATTTCGCGCGCATCCTGTCGCAGGACGCCGAACCCGTCCACCGCGCCGACCCTCTCGGGCCATCACGGTGACGTCATTTCTTGCGCTTGTCCGCCGCCCGCTCCCGCTTGGCGAGTTCCTCGATGTCCAGGGCCCGTAGCATGGAGGGCGTGCCGGGCTTCAGCATGGTCTGGGCCCGCTTCGACTGGATCTCAGCATCTTCCCACCTGCTCTGGCGCACCGCTTCCTCGGCCAGCGACAGGGCGGCATTGCCGATATCGCCCAGCCGTCCCTGGGCGGTCGCGAGCTGGCGCCACAGGAAGGGCGAGTCGCCCTCGGTCCGCCGAGCGGTCTGAAGATGGTCGAGGGCTTCGCGGTCGGAGGCCGGGTCGTTGCGGGCGAGCAGCACCTGCGCCAGGGAGATCTCGATCAGCCCGGCCTGCGGTGCGAGCTGCTGCGCCTTCTTCATCGGTGCTACCGCCGCGTCGATCTGGCCACTCTCGAACAGGAGCTGGCCTTCGAGCTCGTGCATGTACGGGTCGCTCGGGTTCTCGGCGACCATCTCGCGGGTGAGCGCGATGGCCTTGGGATAGTCCGGCACCTCGCGATACGCGATCGCACGGGCCAGCCGCGCCGGCAGGCTGGTATCGGTCTCCGGATATTTGCGGAACGTCTGAGACGGCGACCGGATGAAGCCGTGCAGCTTGGCGACGATGCGGTTGAATTCGGCCACCTGCTCCGGCGACGCCGTCTGGTCCGAGTATTTCGAGGAGGCCACATGGGCCTCGACCGTGTTGAGGCGATCCCGGGTGAACGGATGGGTGGACATGTAGGGCGACTGCCGGGAGGCCGACAGCAGCTCCTGGCTGGCCAGTTCCTCGAAGAACCGGGCCAGCCCCCGCGCCGACTGCTGCGTCGCGTCGAGATAGCTCAGCGCCGCCTGGTCGGCCGCGGATTCCTGGGCGCGGCTGTACTGCAGGAAGCTGCGGACCGCGGCCGATTGACCGCCGATGGCGATGGCGGCACCGGCATCGCCCCGTCCCGTCGCCACCGCCGTCGCGATGCCGACGATGGCGGAGACCAACGCCGCGTTGGAGGCCGACGCGATGGCATCGGAGGTGCGCGCCAGATGGCCGCCGGCGATATGGCCGGTTTCGTGGGCGATCACCCCGATCAGCTCCAGCGGCGAGCGCATGGCCATGATCAGGCCGGTATTGAGGAACAGGTTCTGGCCGCCGGCAACGAAGGCGTTCAGCTGATCGTCGTTGATCAGATAGATCGACACCGCTTCAGGATTCACGCCGGCGGCTTGGAAAAGTGGCGTGGCCAGATCACGGATGCTAGCTTCGATTTCCGCGTCCCGGATGAGGCTGCGTTTCTGCGCATGCGCGCCCGAGACCACAGACAGAACCATGAGTGCGGCGGTCGCTGCCGCGATTAACCACCGCCCCGGTCCAAAAATGATTCGCTTCACGCCAGCGCCCAATCCCGATCATTTCCGCCCGCACACACACTACCGGTCAGATGGGGATCGGGAAAGGCAGACGCAAAGTCCCCCTCGTTCCATCAGGGGATCCGGCGCCCGACGGGCGGCCCTCGGCCTGCTTCTGGCGGCCGGGTTTCTGTCAGCCTGCGAGTCCGACACCATCGACCTGACGGAAGGGTTCTACGGAACCGTGGTCGCCGAGGAGCCGCGCGCCGCCCTGCTCGCCCGCGACGTGCTGGTGGACGGCGGATCGGCCGCCGACGCCGCGGTGACCATGTTCTTCGCCCTGTCGGCCACCCTGCCCAGCTCGGTCGGCGTGACGGCGAGCGGGTCGTGCGTGGTTCACGACCCGGAGAGCAAGACCGTTCAACTCCTGGACTTCCTGCCGCGCCCGTCCAGCGATGCGCCCAACGCGATCGCCCTGCCCCTGGCGCCGCGCGCCATGTTCGCGCTGCATGCCCGCCACGGCACCAAGCCGCTCGGCGAGCTGATCATCCAGGCCGAGCGCATCGCTCGCTTTGGCGCCCCGGTCAGCCGGGCCTTCGCCGAGGAACTCGCTGCCGATGGCGCCGTCCTGGCAAGCGATGCAACCGCGTCCGCGGTGTACCTTCCGGGCCGCCGTCCCGCCGCCCAGGGAACGGAATTGTCCCAGGTCGTGCTGGCGGCGACCCTCGCCCGTCTGCGCTCCGAAGGGGTCGGCACACTCTATTCTGGCGGGCTCAGCCGGGAGTTTATCGACGGCGCCGCCGCGGCCGGCTACGCCGTCGATCCGAACCGCCTGAACGACGCACTGCCCGCGTGGGTCCGCGTCACCGAGATCGAACACGACAACCATGTCTGGGGCCTCGCCGCCCCGACCCAGAACGACCTGCGTCTGGTGCAGGCCGCCCTCGGCATGCTTCTGAAGAGCGGCGAGTGGGACACCGGCGACGACGGCGACCGCGCCGATCTGATGGCGATCGCCCTCAGTGAGGCCACCCTTCTGGCGGCAAGCAACGCCCCGGTCGGGCCGGAGTCGCTGGACCTGGCAGTATCCCGTCTTACCGCCGGCCGCCTGGCCGACACCGCGCAGCAGCCGCAACTCGCGGCGACGCTCGGGACCAGTTCCGGCCATCGTGCCGGTGCGACCTCGTTCTTCGCCGTCGACAGCCGGGGCCAGGGGGTCGGCTGCGCGGTCGGTCTAGGTGCGCCGTTCGGCACCGGCAAGATGATCCCGACCCTGGGCGTCTTCCTGGCACCGGTCCAGGCTGAAGCCGTGAACGGTCCGGGCGCCTATGCGCTGATCGTCGGCAACGAGAATACCGGCCAGTTCCACATGGCAGCCTCCGGGGCCGGCGGACGGCGGGCCATTTCCTCGATGCTGGAGACCGTTCTCGACCACTGGGTCCGCCGGATCACGATTGAGGACGTCCCCGCCCTGCCGCGTACCCACTATGCCGGCGGCATCAACACAGTCTTCGTCGAGCCGTCCATGGCGGCACCGGTCGTCGGCGACCTGCGCCAGCGCGGCTATCAGGTGGCCCCGGCTCAGACCATCGCGACCGGCAGCGCCTTCCGCTGTGTTGAGGGTCTGCCCCGGCGCGAGACCCGCTGCGGCGCGGCGAAGGATCCGCGCAGCAACGGCCTGATGTTCTTTGAATTCGGAGGGTAAACCGTGTCTGGTCCCGCTTCCCGCGGTAATGTCGACCCGTTCATCGTGATGCAGGTGATGGCCGCCGCCGCCGAGCGGGAGGCCGCCGGCGGCGACGTGCTGCACCTGGAGGTCGGACAACCCTCCACGCCGGCGCCGAAAGGCGTGCTGGAGGCCGCCCGCGCCGCGCTCGACACCGACAAGATCGGCTACACCCTGGCGCTGGGCATGCCGGAACTGCGCGAGCGGATTTCCGCCCATTACCGGGCCTGGTACGGCGTGGACGTGCCCATCGAGCGGATCGCGGTGACCACCGGATCGTCCAGCGGCTTCACATTGGCGTTCCTGTCCGCCTTCGAGCACGGCGCCCGGGTGGCGCTGGCCTCGCCCGGCTATCCGGCCTACCGCAATATCCTGAAGGCGCTCGGGGTGGAGGTTGTCGACCTGCTGACCGAAGCGGCCGACCGGTTCCAGCCGACCGTCGCTCGCCTGGAGAAGGCCGGACCGCTGGACGGCGTGATCGTCGCCAGCCCGTCCAATCCGACCGGCACCATGCTGGGCGAGGAGAGCATGAAGGCGATCACCGCCTGGTGCCGGACCAACGGCGTGCGGTTGATCTCCGACGAGATCTATCACGGCATCGATTTCGGCCAGCGCTCGGTCTCCGCCCTGGAGAGCGACCCCGACGCCCTGGTGATCAACAGCTTCTCGAAATACTTCTCGATGACCGGCTGGCGGATCGGCTGGATGATCGTGCCCCCCGACCTCATCGGATCGGTGGAACGGCTGGCCGCCAACTTCTTCATCTCCGCCCCCACCCTGTCGCAGTTCGGCGCGATCGCCGCCTTCGACTGCATGGAGGAGGCCCAGAAGAACGTGGCCCGCTATGCCCGCAACCGTGAGATCCTCCTGAACGACCTGCCGGCGGCGGGCCTGGACGATCTGGCACCGGCCGACGGGGCGTTCTACATCTACGCCAATGTCGCCAAGTACACGAACGACAGCGTGGATTTCTGCCGCCGCATCCTGGCCGAGACCGGGATCGCCTGCACGCCGGGAACCGACTTCGACCCGTCGCGCGGCCATGCCAGCATCCGGCTCTCCTTCGCCGGATCGAGCGAGGACATGGCGGAGGCGTGCAGACGGCTGAAGGCGTGGCTGTAGAGGGCGCTGGCCCTTCGCCCCTCTCGTTGTTCCGAAAACATTTCCCGTCGGGCGGATAGGGGAGCGGCTTGGTCCTGACTTTCGTCAGGACGACGGATGATTTTCTTCAATCACCCCAAGCGCCTTCCCCGAATCCCCTCCCCGTCATCCTGATGCAAATCAGGATCCAGCAACCGGCTTGTCCACCCAGTCCCCGGCGGACCCCGCATCAAATCCAGGGTCGCTCGGAACGATGGCAAAGGCCGGAAACAAAACAGGCGGCGCTGGGGGCGCCGCCTGTTGTCTATCTGCTGACGGGGTGCCTCAGCGGCGCCACCAGCCCTTGCGCGGCTTCTCCACCGGCTTGTCCAGGGTCCGAACCTCGATCGGCGTCGAACTCAGGTTCTGCGGGACGGGCTCCGCCTCTTCCACCGGATCGGCGGAGGCGGGCTGATCCTCGCCCAACTCGCCGCTGATCGCGCCGTCGACCGCAGGCGCCTCGGCAGCGTCCGCCTCGGCAACGACCGCTTCGGCAGGGGCGGCTTCGGCAGCCACCGGCTCGGCGACCGGCTCGGCCGTCGCCGCGACCTCGGCCATTTCGGCCACCGGTGCCTCGGCAGCGGCATCGGCCTCGTCGTCCTTCTTGCGACGGCGACGCGGACGCTTGGCGGCAGGCTTCTTCGCCGGCTTTTCGTCGGCTGCGGCCTCTTCGGCCGGCGCGGCCTCGGCAGCCGCCTCCGCCGGAGCGGCTTCTTCCGGAGCAGCGTCCGCCACCGGGGCGTCAACCGCTTCCGGTGCCGTCTGATCGTTGGCGGCGGAGATCGGCGCTTCGGCCTTCACCGCGACCTCTGGAGCATCGGCGGCAACCGCTGCGAGCGGCTCGGCACCGTCGTCCCGGCTGTCGTCATCCTGGCCGTCATCGCTCCGGTCGGATCCGCTCTGCGCCTCGTCGTCGGACTGGGAGTCGTCACCAGAATCGTCGTCGCCCGACTGGTCGTCACCGGACTCGGAGCCCTCGGTCTCCGAGCCCTCCTCGCCATCGCGACGGCGGCGGGACCGGCGGCGACCGCCACGGCGGCCCCGGCGACGCCGCTTGCGGCCGTCGGCATCGTCGTCGTCGTCCCCGTCGCCGCGATCATCGCCGTCGGCGGCAGTGTCTTCCCCATCGGCGTCGGCGTCAGTGTCGGTCTCGGCCTCCTCGTCACCCTTGTGGCGGGGAGCCTCGTCTTTGGCGTCCTGATCGTCCTCGGCCCGATCCTCCGGCCGGCGGCGACCGCCCCGGCGACGGCGGCGGGAGCGACCACGGTTCCGGCGCTCCTCCTGCTCCTCGCTGGTCTCGTTCTCGTTCTCGACCTCGTCCTCGTCGTCCTCAATGAGGTCGCTGTCGTCCTCGTCCGGCTCGGCGGCCCCGGCGGAGCTCGCCGCGATCGCGGTCTGGAAGGCGGCCCGCTCCTCGGCGGTCTTCGGCCGCAGGCGCTCCAGCCGGTGATCCGGCGGCACCAGACTGTCGTCCTGCTCCAGAATCACCCGGGTACCGTAGCGGAATTCGATCTCCGCCAGACGGTCGCGCTTGTGGTTGAGGATGTAGAGGGCGACCTGGGCCGGCACATGCACGGCGATCTCGGCAGCCCGGTTGCGCAGCCCCTCTTCCTCGATGACCCGCAGGATGTGCAGCGCGGTGCTGTCGATCGAGCGGATATAGCCGGAGCCCTTGCAGTGCGGGCAGACCTGGGTGCTGGCTTCCACCAGGGACGGCCGCAGCCGCTGGCGAGACAGTTCCATCAGGCCGAAATGGCTGATCCGTCCGATCTGTATGCGCGCCCGGTCGGATTTCATCGCCTCCTTCATGCGGCGCTCGACCGCATGCTGGTTGCGCGACTCCTCCATGTCGATGAAGTCGATCACCACCAGGCCGGCGAGATCGCGCAGGCGCAACTGCCGGGCCACCTCGTCGGCGGCCTCAAGGTTGGTCTTGAGCGCGGTCTCCTCGATGTTCCGCTCCGAGGTGGAGCGGCCGGAGTTCACGTCGATCGCGACCAGCGCCTCGGTCTGGTTCATAACGATGTAGCCGCCGGACTTCAGCTCCACCACCGGGCTGTGGATGGCGTCGAGCTGGCTTTCCACCTGGAAGCGGTGGAGCAGCGGCACGTGGGTGTCCTTGTAGCGCTTGACCCGCTTCGCATGGCTCGGGATCAGCGTCTTCATGAAGTCCTTGGCGATCCGGTAGCCGTCATCGCCGTCGACCAGCACCTCGTCCAGATCGCGCGTGTACAGGTCGCGGATCGAGCGCTTGATGAGGTTGGCTTCCTCGTAGATCAGGCACGGCGCGGTGCTGTCGAGCGTGGTCTGACGGATCTCGTCCCACAGGCGCAGCAGGTATTCGTAGTCGCGCTTGATCTCGGCCTTGGTGCGCTGCGAGCCGGCGGTGCGGACGATGACCGCCATGCCTTCCGGCACGTCCAGGCCCTCGACGATCTGCTTCAGCCGCTTGCGGTCGCCCACATGGGTGATCTTGCGGCTGACGCCGCCGCCGCGCGCGGTGTTCGGCATGAGCACGCAATAGCGGCCGGCCAGGGACAGGTAGGTGGTCAGCGCCGCACCCTTGTTGCCGCGCTCTTCCTTGACGACCTGCACCAGCATGATCTGGCGCCGGGCGACGACCTCCTGGATCTTGTAGCGGCGGTTGGAGGGCTTGCGCCGGCGGCGCACCTCTTCCATCGCGTCGCCGCCGACCGTCTCGGGCTTCGCACTCTTCTTGGTCTGGACGCTGACTTCCGCGGCGCGGGCCGGGGCCTCGTCGTCGCCATCGTCGCCCGAGGTGTCTTCCTCGGATTCGGACTCGGAAGCGTCCTCGGCGGAGGCCTCCTCTTCGCCGGAGGCGTCTTCCTCGGACTCGTCCTCGTCCTCGTCGGCCATCGCCTCGGCCTGCTCCTCGCGGAGCAGCGCCTCGCGGTCCTCGATCGGGATCCGGTAGTAGTCGGGATGAACTTCCGAGAAGGCCAGGAAACCGTGGCGGTTGCCGCCGTATTCGACGAACGCGGCCTGCAGGGAGGGCTCTACCCGGGTGACCCGGGCGAGGTAGATGTTCCCCTTAAGCTGCTTTTTGGCTGCGGTCTCGAAGTCGAAGTCGTCGAGCTTGTTCCCGTCGACCACCACGACCCGGGTCTCTTCCGGGTGGGTGGCATCGATGAGCATACGCTTGGTCATGTGTTGGTAACTCCGTGTCGCGCCGCGACGACCGCAAGAGTGGCTGCGGTCCCGCGCGGTCGGCGACGCGGAACAGCGTCGGCCCAGGCGCGGAAGGTCGTGGCGCGGATTGTGGCGTCGGCGTACCCACGGCACGCCGGATGCAGTCGCTGGAACAAGTCTCGACGGAATCGGTCACGGCACCGAGCGTCCTTCGTGCCCCGGGGGCAGGAAAGACTCGGTTTGCCGCGGGCGACTGTTGGGTCGCCGTCGTCGGACTGTTCCAGTTTGCAGGTCTCACGTCGGTCGGTCCTGCGCGGAGCCGGGAACTACGATTCGCCCCGGCTCGAAATCGAAAAAAGTCTCGCGTATCCCCGTAACCCCTTGGCCCATAACGGCGCGCACGTACCCGCACACGGTCTTCGAGGACGGATGCACCATACTGTCACATGCGCCTACTAACAATCCAAAACTTCAGGCGAATTCCTGGTGGGGCCGTGACCGGGCCGCATCGGGGCGCCCGAACGGTGCCAATTGAGGCCGAACTGCAATTCCACCTCATAGCCTCATGATATCTATCGTAAATATTGCCTTTGCATTCGTGTCGCGGTACAGTGCGCCATCTGACAACGGGCCTGGGGACAGGGAATGACGCGACGCGCGGTCAGCTCAGCCATGGCGCTCGACTCCCGGGAGTCGGCGGACGCGGCCACGGGCCGGCGGACGGCAGCCGGGCTTTGGCTCGGGCTGTGGCGCTGCGTTCTGCTCGTGCTCTGCACCCTCGTCATGGCGCAGAGCGCCCTGGCGGCCGGCACGCCGGTCGTCTCCAACCTGCGGATCGGCAATCACCCGGACAAGGTCCGCATCGTGATGGACCTGGATCAGCGGATCGATTTCTCGATCTTCCTGCTGCCGGATCCGTATCGGGTCGTGGTCGACGTGCCGGAAGTCTCGTTCCGCCTGCCGGAAGCCGCGGGATCGCGGGCGGTCGGCCCGATCGCCGGCTGGCGCTACGGTCAGTTCCGGCCGGGCACCTCCCGTGTGGTGATCGACGCCGGCAGCCCGGTCGAGGTGAAATCCGCCTTCGTCCTGCCGCCCTCCGGATCGCAGCAGTATCGGCTGGTGATCGACCTGGTGGCGGCGACGCGGGAAGCGTTTCTGAAGGATTCCGACGCCTCCATCCAGAAGCATGTGGCGTTGAGCGCCCCGCGCCTGTCGGCGCCGCCGGCCGCCCCGGCGCCGCTGCCCAAGTCCGACGACCGCATGACCATCGTCATCGACGCGGGCCATGGCGGCGTCGACCCCGGCGCCATCGGTCATGACGGGGTCTATGAGAAGGCCATCGTGCTGGCCGCCGCCAAGGCGCTGAAGGAAGCGCTGGAGGCGACGGGCCGCTACAAGGCGGTCCTGACCCGCGAGGACGACAGCTTCATCCGCCTGCGCGAGCGCATCGCCATCGCGCGGCGGGTCGATGCCGATCTGTTCGTGTCGCTGCACGCGGATTCCATCAAGGACAGCTCCCTGCGCGGCCTGTCGGTCTACACCCTGTCGGAGAACGCCTCGGACAAGGAGGCGGAGGCGCTGGCCACCAGCGAGAACAAGGCGGACATCGTCGCCGGCATCGACCTCTCCCAGCAGGAACCGGAGGTCACCAACATCCTGATCGACCTCGCCCAGCGCCGGACCATGAACTACTCGGCCAGGCTGGCGGGCTATGTGGTCAAGGAGATGGACCGCGAGACCAAGCTGCTGAGCAGCCCCCACCGGTTCGCCGGCTTCGCGGTGCTGAAGGCACCGGACGTGCCCTCGGTGCTGGTCGAGCTGGGCTTCCTGTCGAACCGGGAGGACAACCGCCGGCTCAACGACCCGGCCTTCCGCCGCAAGGTCGCCGCCGGGCTCACCCGGGCGATCGATCGCTACTTCCAGGGCGTGCAGTCGGCGTTCCGGTAAGACGGGGCTGGGCTGGGCGTGGGGCCGCGCGGACGCGGGGCACTCTCGGCCGCCTTGCACCCACCGGGTTCAGGCGCCCCCCCAACCACAAACACTCCCCGGATTTATTCCGGGGTAATCCGGTCAGCGTGACGGGTCCTCGCATCCTCGCCTGAGGCCCGCCCGAACGGATGGGATTGCCCCGGAATAAATCCGGGGAGGGGCGATGGTTTTTGGGGAGGGGAAGGAGAACAAACGCCGCCCCTCCCCTTGCACCGTCAGCCCTTCAGAACACCGCGGTTGATCTGGTCCTGCTCGATGCTCTCGAACAGCGCCTTGAAGTTGCCTTCGCCGAAGCCCTCGTCGCCCTTGCGCTGGATCAGCTCGAAGAAGATCGGCCCGATCACCGTGTTGGTGAAGATCTGGAGCAGCAAACCGCCATCCTCGGTCGGCGCCCCGTCGATCAGGATGCCGCGCGCCTTCAGCTCCTCCACGTTCTCGCCGTGGTTCGGCAGGCGCTCGGCCAGCATCTCGTAGTAGGTCTCCGGCGGCGGGGCCATGAACTTCATGCCGAGACCCCGCAGCCCGTCCACGGCCGCGTGGATGTCGTCGGTGCCCATGGCGATGTGCTGGATGCCCTCGCCCTTGTACTGGTCGAGATATTCCGCGATCTGGCTCTTGTCGTCCGAGCTCTCGTTGATGGGGATGCGGATCTTGCCGCAGGGGCTGGTCATCGCCCGGGACTTCAGGCCCGTCAGCTTGCCCTCAATGTCGAAGTAGCGGATCTCGCGGAAATTGAAGAGCGTCTCGTAGAAGCTGCCCCAGACATCCATGCGACCCTGGTGCACGTTGTGGGTCAGGTGGTCGATATAGGTGAGGCCGACGCCGGCCGGGTCCTGCTCCTCGCCTTCGATCGGCACGAAGTCCACGTCGTAGATCGAGCGCTCGCCGTACCGATCAACCAGATAAATCAGGCTGTCGCCGATACCGTGGATCGCCGGGATGTTCAGCTCCATCGGGCCGACCTTGCCCTCGAAGGGCTTGGCGCCGAGCTTCACCGCCCGCTCGAAGGCGGCGGCGGCGTTCTTCACCCGGAAGGCGATGGCGCAGCAGGACGGGCCGTGCACCTTGGCGAAGGCCTGGGCGAAGCTGTCGGGCTCGCCGTTGACGATGAAGTTCACCCCGCCCTGGCGGTACAGGGTGACGTTCTTGGAGCGGTGCTTGGCGACCGCGCGGAAGCCCATGGCGGTGAACAGCTTCTCAAGATCGGCGGTATCCGGGGCGGTGTATTCGACGAACTCGAAGCCGTCGGTCGCCATCGGGTTCTCGGGCGTGCCCTGGGGGACCGGGGGAAGCGTGGTGGTAGCCATGGGGAACCTCCTTGTCGGCGGCGCGGGCGGAGTCGATCCGGAGGATGCCTCGCCGCGCCACGGGAAATCGTGTTAGTTTCATTTGTAACAGAATCACCATTTGGTTTCAAATGAAACCATTACAAGTGTCACCCCGCCGAGCCCGGACCACCGCCATGCCAGACGCCCCGCACACCCCCGCTTCCGACGCGCTGATGCTCGACCGGTTTCTGCCGTACAGGCTGGCGGTACTGGCGAACACGGTGTCGAAGGGGATCGCCCGGCTCTATGCGGACCGGTTCGGCATCACCATCGCGGAATGGCGCATCCTGGCGATCCTCGGCGCGTTCGGGGCGGCGACGGCCTCGGAGATCCAGGGCCGCTCGGCCATGGACAAGGTGCAGGTGAGCCGGGCGATCGCGCGGCTGACCGAGGCGGGGATGATCCGGCGCACGGTGGATGCGGCGGACCGGAGACGTCAGACCATCGCCATGACGACGGAGGGGGACCGGGTCTACCGCGAGATCGTCCCGCTCGCCCGCGCCCGGGAAGCGGCTCTGCTGGAGGGGCTGACGGACGAGGAGCGACTGATGCTGGACCGGCTGCTGGACCGGCTGCAGAAACGGGCGGCGGCGGGAGAGAAGCTCTAACCCTTTTCACTCCCCGGATTTATTCCGGGGCAATCGGGTCCGCTGTCGTGCTCGAATATTATCTACTTTTCTCGATTTCTATACTTCTCTGCCACCTTTCTGACGTACAGAATTTTCATATGATATTCGCAGAACTCACGGGACCACCGCAGCAATTTCAGCATTAAAACTCTCACCACATAAAGAAAGAGAGCCACTCCAATTACCATAGAAAATAATTCTATTTGATGAGACGTATAAACAAAAAAACTGAAATAAAATGCCCACGACAAAACGACACTCGTCAACAAAAAGGATACATAAAAAGCGGCCTTTCCAGGAATCGTCATAGTAACGATCAACCACGCCGTTAAAAATAGAATCGCTAGCAAATCGTACATTTACTATAACCTGTCCATGCACAGCGTTTATGCGCGCGAAAATCCTATTGTACCTGAAAATAACTACGCGACCATCGCCGCCACGTGGTCGGCGATCGCCAGGCTCGACGTCACGCCCGGGCTTTCGATGCCGAACAGGTTCACCAGCCCCGGCACCCCGTGCTCGGCCGGGCCCTGGACCATGAAGTCGACCGCCGGCGTGCCGGGCGCCTGGATCTTCGGGCGGATGCCGGCATAGCCCGGCTGCAACGCCCCGTCCGGCAGGCCCGGCCAGTACTTGCGGATCGCTTCGTAGAAACTGTCCGAGCGGCGCGGGTCCACGTCGTAGTTGATCGCGTCGATCCACTCCACGTCCGGGCCGAACCGGGCCTGGCCGCCGAGATCCAGGGTCAGGTGGATGCCGAGCCCCGCCTGCTCGGGAGCCGGATAGATCAGGTGCGTGAACGGAGCCCGCACCCCGGACAGCGAATAGTAGTTGCCCTTGCAGTAGAAATGCGGCGGTACCTTGTCGGCCGGAAAGCCCATCAGGCTGGCGGCCAACGGCTGGGCATGCAGGCCGGCGGAGTTCACCACCGTCTTCGCCTTCAGCAGCATCGGCTCGGCCCCGCCGACGGCGATCTCGATCCCGTCCTCGCCGACCTTGCCGCCGGCGACCGGGGCGTGGAAGGCGATCATGCCGCCGCGCTCCTCGGCATCGCCCTGCAGGGCCAGCATGTAGGAATGGCTGTCGAGCACGCCGGTGGACGGCGACCACAGGGCCGTCACGCAGCGCAGCTCCGGCTCCATCGCCACCACTTCGTTATGCGACTTGAACACCAGATCGGTCACGCCCGCCTGGACCGCCCGGTCCTGGATCTGCTGCAGGGCCGGGATCTGGTCTTCGGACGTCGCCACGATCAGCTTGCCCATCGGCGTGTACGGAACGCCGTGGTCGTCGAGATAGCGGTAGAGCTTGTTCTTGCCCTCCACGCAGAACTTCGCCTTCAGCGAGCCCGGCGGGTAGTAGATGCCGGCATGGATCACCTCGGAATGCCGCGAGCTGGTCTCCGTGCCGATGGCCTCGGCCGCCTCCAGCACCAGCACCTCGCGCCCGGCCAGGGCCAGGGCCCGCGCCACGGCCAGTCCGACCACGCCTGCGCCGATGACGATCGCATCGACCTGTTCCGCACTCATGTACCCGCTCCGTTCAGTCCACCGAGTTCCGCCATCACATCGACCAGCAGGGGCACGTGCTCCTCGCCGTGTCCGGTCGCACAGGCCAGCGTGTAGAGTTGCAGCGCCGCCGATCCGAACGGGGCCGGCAGCCCCGCCTCGGCGGCGATGTCGTTGTAGTAGCCCACATCCTTGCGGGCATTGGCCATGGCGAATTGCAGGCCCGACGCATCGCCGTCGACCGCATAGGCCATGATCTTCTGGAACATGCCGGAATTGACCGCCCCGGCCGAGACCACCTCGCGCAGCTTGCCGAGATCGACCCCCGCCGCCCGCGCCGTGGTCGCCGCCTCGGCCACCAGGGCGGACATGGACATGCTCATGAAATTGTTGATCAGCTTCAGCGAATGCGCCGCCCCGAGCGGGCCGATATGGAAGATGTTGCGGGCGTAGCACTCCAGCACCGGCCGCGCCTTCTCCACCAGGGCGTCCGGGCCGCCGACCAGCACGTTGAGGGTGCCTTCCATCGCCTCCTTCGGCGTCATGGTCATCGGCGCGTCGATGAAGTCGATGCCCTTCTCCGCCAGGGCCGCCGCCACCCGCTTGGTCGAGGCCGGCTCGGCGGTGGAGGCGTCGAGCACCAGGGTGCCGGGCTTCGCACCTTCGACGATCCCGGCGGTGTCGAGACAGACCTGCTCCACCACCCGGCTGTTCGGCATGCAGAGGATGACGATGTCCGACGCGGCGGCGAGTTCCTTCGGCGTGGCCGCCTCGGCCGCACCCAGCGCCGTCAGCTCGTCGACCGGCGTGCGGTTGCGGTGGCCGAGCACGGTCAGCGGAAAGCCCTTGGCCAGGATGTTGCCGGCCATGCCGCGCCCCATCAGGCCCACACCGGCAAAGCCGACCTTCACAGGATCGGTCATCGCGGTTCCTCCCTTTATGGTTCTTGCTTCCGGCATAGCCGATTGTCGCCTCCCCCTCCAAGCCCCCCAATGCGCAGAACGCGGATTGACCGGGCCGTCCCCGCCACGCTGCAATCACGGCAAAAGCGACAAGCAACGAGTTTGGGAGGATGCGATGGGTGACCCGATTCCGGCGATCGCCGAGCACGAGGCGACGGGCGCGCTGGCGCAGACCTTCGACGACATCAAGGCGACCCTGGGCGTCCCGGTGGTGAACCTGATCTGGCGGCACCTGGCGACCATCGACGGCGGGCTGGACTGGGCCTGGGGCGCCGCCAAGCCGATCTATACCAGCGGTCAGGCGGCTCGGTCGGCGAAGGCACTGTTCGACCGGCTGCCGGTGGCGATGCCGGAGCCGCTGGCCCCCGGCGCGCTGCAGGCGGTCGGGGTGACGGCGGAGGATCTGGCGACCGTGCGGGCGGTCGCCGCCGGCTACAACCGGGGCAACGGGCTGAACCTGCTGGCCCTGGGCGCGCTGGTCGTCGCGCCGGCCGGGCCGGTGCCGAGCGCTGCAGGCGCGCCGGCGGAAGCGGCATCGGCGCCGATCCCGCGGGTGCTGTCCCAGGGCGACGTAGAGCCGCATGTCTGGGAGCTGGTGCTGGCGCTGAACCGGTTCGGGTCGAGGCCGGAGGAGCCGATCCTGGCGACCATGTACCGGCATCTGGCTTACTGGCCGGGGCTGCTGGCGCTGATGCATGCGGGCTTCGCGCCGCTCGAGGCCGATGGGCGGCTGCGGGCGGCGACCGCGACGACCCGCAGCATGGCGATGGCGGAGAGTGCGAGGCTCGCCCATCTGCGCGCCGAGGCGGGACCGGCCCCGGAGGAGGCCGTGGCCGCGGTGGAGGAGTTCACCCGCCACGTCATCGCCCGGATGGTCCTCATCTGCTTCGCGTTCTCGCGCTGGGTGGGGTGAGAGGGCCGGCACATATCAAACGCCGAAAACATCCGTCATCCCGGCGAACTCCGGGCTCGGCCCGGAGTTCGCCGGGACCCATAGCAATAGAGCGCTAGGTCCCCGTCGGCCCCCGGATCAAGTCCGGGCGCCACCGGGATGACGACGTTGAAACGGAAGAAAATTAAAGGCTTGTTACCCCCGCCCGGTCGACCCGAACCCGCCGTCGCCGCGGGCGGTCTCGTCCAGGCTCTCCGCCTCTTCCCACGCGACCCGGCTCACCGGTGCCACCACGAGCTGGGCGATGCGGTCGCCGCGCTCGAAGGTCACCGGCTCCTGGCCCAGGTTGACCAGGATCACCTTGATCTCGCCGCGATAGTCGCTGTCCACGGTCCCCGGCGCGTTCACACAGGCGATGCCCGACCGGAACGCCAGACCCGACCGGGCGCGCACCTGCGCCTCGTAGCCCTTGGGCAGGGCGATGGAGAGACCCGTGGGAACGGCGGTGCGCTCCATCGGCGCCAGGGTCACCGGCGCGTCGACGGCCGCCCGCAGGTCCATGCCCGCCGAACCCTCGGTCTCATAGGCCGGCAGCGGCAGGTCGGCCCCATGGGCCAGCCGGGTGATGCGGACGGGAATGCTCATGCGGAAGGTCCAGTCTGGAAATGCTCTGCGATGCGGGCGGCAAGGCGTTTGCCGACCTCGGCCTTGGTCATCGCCGGCCAGTCCTCGGACCCGTCGGCGGTGACCAGGTGGATGGTGTTGCTGTCGCCGCCGAAGGTGCCGGTCGCGGGGGAAACGTCGTTGGCCAGGATCCAGTCGCAGCCCTTGCGCGCCCGCTTGGCGGTGGCGAACTCGACAACCTTCTCGGTCTCCGCCGCGAAGCCGACCACCAGGGCCGGGCGGCCTTGCGTCTTCTGCGACAGGGTCTTCAGGATGTCCGGGTTCTCGGCAAGCTTAAGGGTCGGGAGGCCGCGCCCCTCCTCCTTCTTCATCTTCTGGTCGGCGGCGGTGGCGACCCGCCAGTCGGCGACGGCGGCGGCGCAGACCACGATATCGGCCGGGAGGGCGGCCTCGCAGGCGGCCAGCATGTCGCGCGCGCTCTCGATCGGCACGGTCTTCACCCCGGCGGGATCGGGCTCGCGGGTCGGGCCGCTGACCAGGGTGACCTCCGCTCCCAGCGCGGCCAGGGCGCGGGCGATGGCGTGCCCCTGCTTGCCGGACGAGCGGTTGGCGATGTAGCGCACCGGGTCGATCGGCTCATGGGTCGGGCCGCTGGTGACGATCGCCTTCTTTCCGGCGAGTGGGCCAGTGCGTTCGGCGAAATAGGCTTCCGCGGCCGCAATGATCTCCAGCGGCTCGGCCATCCGGCCGTAGCCGTATTCGCCGCAGGCCATCGACCCTTCGTTCGGCCCGGCCACCCGCACGCCGCGCGACGTCAGGGTCGCCAGGTTCGCCCGGGTGGCCGGGTGCTCCCACATGCGCACGTTCATCGCCGGGGCGATCAGCACGTCGGTATCGGTCGCCAGCAGCAGGGTGGAGGCCAGGTCGCCGCACAGCCCGTGCGCCATCTTCGCCATCAGGTCGGCGGTGGCCGGGGCGACGATGATCAGGTCGGCCGAACGGGAGAGCTGGATATGCCCCATCTCCGCCTCGTCGGTGAGATCGAACAGCTCGGTATAGACCTTGTCCTCGGTCAGGGCCGAGAGCGCCAGGGGGGTGACGAAGTGCTCGCCCGCCTTGGTCAGCACCGCGCGCACCGCCGCCCCGCGCTCGCGCAGGCGGCGGGTCAGGTCGAGCGCCTTGTAGGCGGCGATCCCGCCACCGACGATCAGGAGAATGCGTCTGTTGCTCAGCGTCATCATGGGCCGGAAGGTAGCGCGAAGTGCCGTGGCGGGCGAGAGGGTTCGGGATACGCCACGATCCAGCCCCACGCCGTCATCCCGGACGTCCCCGGACCCGATCCGGGGACGGGCCGGGACCGCGCCCCCGGCGCCGGACCTGGGTCCCGGCCAACCCCCGGGTCGAGCCCGGGCCTCGCCGGGATGACGGCAGAAGCGGTAACGATAGCCGCATGATCCCGATTTGCATCGGGATGACGGTCGCTACGCAACCGTCAATTCGCCACCGCCTGGCCGCCGTCGATGTAGAAGGTCTCGCCGTTCAGGAACGGGATGTCGTCGGCGACGATGGAACCGACGAAACGCGCCACCTCCCAGGCCTCGCCCGGCGCACCGCGCGGGATCGCCTTCTCGATGAAGGACCGGAACCGCTCGTTGTCCATATGGGAGCGGTTCAGGTTGGTCAGGGTGAAGCCCGGTGCCACGTCGACCACGCGGATGCCCTTGCGCGCCCATTCCACGCCCAGGCACCGGGTGATCGCGCCGACCGCCGCCTTCGACGCGCAATAGGCGGCCGTGTACTTCACCCCGATCTTGTCGTAGTGCGAGCCGATATTGACGATCACCCCGCCGCCGCTGGCGATCATGTGCGGATAGGCCGACTGGCACATGGCGAACAGGCCGACCGCGTTGGTGTTCAGCACTTCGGCGAACTCGGCGGGCGAGAAGCTCTCGCTGCGGCCTTCCTTATGGATGCCCGCATTGTTGACCAGGGCGTGCAGCCCGCCGGTCTTCTCCGCCAGGGCCGTCAGGGCGGCGGCCCCGGACTCCGGGTCGTTCACGTCGCAGGCCAGGTTGATCATCCGCCCGGCGAGCGCGGCCGGGACCGGCTCCTCCTCGGGGCCGATACCCTTGCGCGACAGGCAGCCGACGGTCAGGCCCCGGCGGGCCAGTTCCAAGGCGATCTCCGCTCCCAGGCCGCGCGAGGCTCCGGTGACGGCTACGGTTCTGGTCTCGGTCATAGGTGTCCCAGCAGTGCACGGCGGAAGGCGATTCGGCGGTCGGCGGCGTCGAAGTTCCGCGACTTCAGCTTCGGCGGCTTGGCGTCGCTGATCTTCAGGTAGACGAAGGTCGGCCCGTCGGCGCGCCGCAGTTCCTGGTGGCCGGCCTCGATCTCGTCGGGGGCGGTGACGGTCATCACGTTCTTGATGCCGAGCCCCTTGGCGGTCAGCGCCAGGTCGGTGCCCATGGAGGTATGGGTGATCTGGTTGCCGGTCTCGCCATAGCGCTCGTTGTCGACGCAGAGGATCGACAGGTTGGTCACGCCGGACCCCATGACGGTGGCCAGCGCGCCGACATTCATCAGCAGTTCGCCGTCGCCGCACATGACCAGCACGTGCTTGTCCGGCTGCGCCAGCGCCAGGCCCAGGCCCATGGAGACCGACGCCCCCATCGCCCCGCCGAGCAGGAAGCAGTTATCGGCATCGGGCTCGATCGCGTACATGTCCTGGGCCGTGCCGGCGAGGCCGGTGACGACCAGGAAATCGCGGTGGTTGCCGACGATGGCCGGCACCGCCTGGGCGCGGTCCATGCGCTGATTGGAGCCGGTGATCTTGATCTCTTCGCTCATCTCCGGTCCCTCCCTCAGAACGCCTTGGCGCCGATGAACTTCTGGGTCAGCAGAAGCGCCACCGCGCAGTTGGACCGGAAGGCGAGGTTCATCGCCGCGTGGGTCGTCTCCTTCAGTTCCTCCGGCCGCTCGACCTCCAGCACATGGACGCCGATCGCCTCCAGGCACGGGCGCACGGCCTTGCCCATCGGGACCTGCCAGGGGTTCTGCTCGCCGAAGGTACCGCGCATGGTGATGATGGCGAGGAACGGGAAACGGCCGTTGGCCTGCAGCGACAGCATGTTGATGCAGTTGCCGGTACCGCTCGACTGCATCAGCAGCACCGCCTTCTTGCCGCCGAGATCGGCGCCGGCGGTCAACGCCACGCCCTCTTCCTCGGTGGTAAGCGGGATGGACTGGACGCGATCGTCCTCCAGCGACTTCTGGATCATCACCTTGTGCCCGCCGTCCGGGACATAGGCGAAAATCGACACGCCGCCGTCCACCAGCGTGTCGTAGAGCTCAGCGCCCCAAACCGATTGGTCCGACATTTCCGTGCGTTTCCCGTGTGATCGTTCTTTTGAGGGGGCAAGCTAACACGCTGAATTTCAGCATTGTATGCAATATTTCGCCGCGCCCGCCGCCCCGGCTAGGCGCCGAACCGGTCGTCCAGTCCCTGGTGGAACGGCAGGTCCACCAGCCCGCAATACTCCGCATAGGTATAGCCCACCCCCGCCTGCGCCGGCGTGCCGTCGCGCTTCAGCGCCGCCATGGCGTCGGCCACCGCCCGCGTGGCGGAGAACAGGGCCGTCACCGCGTAGAGCACCACCGAGAAGCCCATGGCCTGCAGGTCGGCCGCGGTCAGCTTTACCGTCTCGTTGCCGTCGACGATGGAGACGACCTTCGGCCCTTCCACGCCCCGGGCCACCGCCTCCACCTCGGCGACGGTCTTGATGCCGTCGACGAAGACCAGGTCGACGCCCGCCCCCTGATACAGCCGGGCGCGCCGGATGGCTTCGTCGGGACCGAGCGTGCCGATGGCGTCGGTACGGCCGATGATCAGCAGGTCGTCGTCCCCCCGGGCCTCCACCGCACAGGCGAGCCGGCGGACATTCTCCTCGGCATCGATCAGCCGGATCCCGGCGAGCTGGCCGCAGCGCTTGGGCGCCATCTGATCCTCGAGATGGATCGCCGCCACGCCGGCCTGCACATGCTCGCGCACCGTGCGGTGGATGTTCGACGGACCGCCATAGCCGGTATCGGCATCGGCGATGATCGGGATCGACACGGCACGGGCCATGTTGCGGGCATGCTCGGTCATCTCGGTCTGGGTCAGCAGGCCGATATCCGGGGTGCCCAGCCGGCTGGCGGTGGCGCCGAGACCGGTCATGTAGATCGCCGGAAACCCGGCCTGCTCGATCACCCGCGCCGACAGGCTGTCCGGCGCACCCGGCGCCATCACGATCTCACCGGAGGCGAGCAGGCCGCGCAGGCGGGCGGCGGGAGAAACGGTCATCGGACGGGCTCCATGAGCTGTTGGCGCAGGGTGGGTTTCTGCAGCTTGCCGTTGGCATTGCGCGGCAGCGGGTCGCCGGTGACGGTCACGGTCTCCGGCACCTTGTAGTCGGACAGCCGCTCGGCGCAGAACGCCCGCACCGCCGCCTCGTCCAGGGCCGATCCCTCGACGGGACGGATGAAGGCATGCACCCGCTCGCCCAGCACCGGATCCGGCCGGCCGACCACCGCAGCCTCGACGATCTCGGGGTGGTGGTTCAGCACGTTCTCGACCTCGGCGCTGAAGACCTTGTAGCCGGCCCGGTTGATCATGTCCTTGACCCGGTCGAACACCTTCACGAAGCCGTCGGCGTCGACCGTGCCGATATCGCCGGACCGCCAGGCCCCGCCGACGAAGGCCTCGCGGTTGGCATCCGGCCGGTTCCAGTAGCCGGGCACCACCATCGGTCCGGAGATCCAGAGCTCCCCCGTCGAGCCGGGCGGCAGGACGGAGCCGTCCTCGCCGCGGATCTCGACCCGGCCGCAGGGCACCACCTGACCGACGCTGTCCGGAAAGTCGGTATTGTAGCCGGGCGGCATGATGGTCGTCGGCGAGGTGGTCTCGGTCGCGCCATAGGCGTTGACCAGCACCATCCTGGGCAGCATTCGGGACAGCTTGGCGATGGTGGCCTCGGGCATCGGCGCGCCGCCGAAGCAGCCGATCCGCCAAGCCGACAGGTCATAGCCCGAAAGATCCGGCTGCATGACCGCCAGGGTGTACAGGGCCGGTACCAGGATCGTGTAGGTCACCCGCTCCTGTGCGGCGAGGGCCAGCAGGTCGGGCACCTTGTAGCCGGCGCGCAGGGCGACCAGCGCCCCGCCCGCGATCAGGGTCGAATAGAAGATCCCGACCAGCCCGCTGACATGGCTGAGCGGGATCGCCGCCAGCGCCCTCTCGTCGGCGGTGAAGGACAGGCAGCGCGAGAAGGCGAGCGACGACTGGATGATGCCGAAATGGGTCAGCATCGCGCCCTTCGGCCGGCCGGTGGTGCCGGAGGTGTAGAGGATGACGGCCACCGCCTCGGGATCGATCTGGGCCAGGGCGGCCAGCGGCTCGGCCGCGAGCAGGGCCTCGAACGGCCGCGCCCCGTCGCTCTCCCCGCCCACCGAGAACCGGTGCGTCAGGTCCGGCACCGTGTCGGCGGCGGGAACGTTCTCGGCTAGCGCGGCCTCGTGAACAAGAACGGACGCCCCGCAATCGGTCAGCAGGAACTCCAGCTCCGCCCGGCGCTGGCGGATGCCGATGGGCACGCAGATCGCGCCGATCCGGTTGCAGGCCAGCAGCGCCGCGACGAACGGCCAGTCGTTGTCGAGCAGCAGCGCGACCCGGTCGCCCGCCCCGACGCCCTGGGCCGCGAGGCCGCCGGCGATGCGCGCCACCCGGTCGTCCAACTCGGCGAAGGTCAGTCGGGTATCGCCGGCAACCACGGCCGCGCGATCCGGCTGGCGGTCGGCCAGATCCCGGAACATGACCGCCAGATCCGCCGGCCGCTCGGCATAGCAGCGCACCACCCGGCCGTCGTAATGGGTCTCAAGAGCCGTCTCGCCGGTCAGCCCCTTCCAGAACCGGTCCTGCGGAGCGCCGTTCCGGTCCGACGTCAGGGTGCCGGCCATGGCCCCTCTCCCGGTTGGGCGAGACGCGGGCCGACATCCTGCGCGCCCGTGTCGAGGTTGCCCGGCTCCCGGTACTTGCGCAGTTCCAGCCGGCCGATCTGGTTACGGTGCACCTCGTCCGGACCGTCCGCCAAGCGCAGCAGCCGCGCCGTCGCATAGGCCGATGCGAGACCGTAATCGTTGCTGGTCCCGGCCCCGCCGAAGGCCTGGATCGCCCAGTCGATCACCTGACAGGCCATGTTGGGCACCGCGACCTTGATCATGGCGATCTCGGCCCGCGCCTCCTTGTTGCCGACCGTGTCCATCATCCAGGCGGCCTTCAGGGTCAGCAGCCGCGACTGCTCGATCAGGATGCGGGCCTCGGCGATCCGCTCGAGAGTGACCGTCTGGTGGGCGACCGGGGTGCCGAAGGTCACCCGCTGTTCGGCCCGGCGGCACATCTTCTCCAGGGTCCGCTCCGCCAGTCCGATCAGCCGCATGCAGTGGTGGATGCGGCCGGGGCCGAGCCGCCCCTGGGCGATCTCGAAGCCGCGCCCCTCCCCCAGCAGCATGTTGGATGCGGGCACCCGCACGTCCTTGAACTCCACCTCCGACGCCCGGTCGGGCACGGCGTAGAAGCCGAAGACCGGGATCGGCCGGATCACGGTGACGCCCGGCGTGTCCTTGGGCACCAGGATCATCGACTGCTGTTTGTGCCGGTCCGGATTGTCCGGGTCCGACTTGCCCATGAAGATGATGATCTTGCAGCGCGGATCGGTGGCGCCGGTGGTGTACCACTTGCGGCCGTCGATCACGTACTCGTCCCCGTCGCGCCGGATCGAGCTTTCGATATTCGTCGCATCGGAAGAGGCCACCGCCGGTTCGGTCATGGCGAAGGAAGAGCGGATCTCGCCCGCCAGCAGCGGCGCCAGCCAGCGCTTCTTCTGCTCCTCGGTGCCGTAGCGGACCAGCACCTCCATGTTGCCGGTATCGGGGGCCGCGCAGTTGAACACCTCGGGTGCCAGGGGCGAGCGGCCCATCACCTCGCAGAGCGGCGCGTAGTCCAGATTGGACAGGCCGGCACCGTAATCGCTTTCCGGCAGGAACAGGTTCCACAAGCCGGCGGCCTTGGCCTTGGGTTTCAGCTCTTCCACGACCGGCTGGACCTTCCAGGGCCCGAGTTCGGCGGTCTCGGCGTAGTAGCGGGGCTCGTTCGGGTAGATGTGCTCGGCCATGAAGGCCTCGATCCGCGCGCGCAGATCGTGCACGGCGGGTGCGTGCTGAAATTCCATACTCCTCCCCCTCGGGCCTTTTCGGCGGGCCTTATGCGACCCGTCCTTTGAGGGGAGCCTGCCATGGCGGGGCGGAGCGGTGAAGGTGGCGAAATCGTCTTGCCGTCGGACCTCTGAACGTCTAGTTTGGATCCATGGATCCAAATTCTCCCTCCAGCATCGCCGAGCGCCTGTGCGCGGATATCCGCCGCGGCGCGATCGCCGCCGGCGCCGTCCTTCAGCAGGAAGAGCTCGCCGCCCGGTTCGGGGTCAGCCGCCAGCCGGTGCGGCTCGCCATGGAGAGCCTGCGCGCGGCGGGTTGGCTGGAGCCGGGGAAGGGCCGCAGCCTGAAGGTGGTCGAGATGACGGCGGAGGCGCTGCGCGATCTGGTCGCCGTGCGCCGGCTGGTGGAGGGCGAGGCGCTGGCCCTGGCGATGCCGCGCCGCGACGACCGCGACGTGCTGGAGGCCGGCCACCTGCAGGAACGGATCGAGGCGGAAACCGATCCCCAGGCGCTGGAGGAACTGGACGCCGCCTTCCACACGGTGCTGTACCGGGCCGGGGGCAATCCGCGGCTGCTGGCGCTGGTGGACGAGTTGCGGCGCGAGGACCGCCGGCCCTATCGCGAGCAGCAGCCGGACACCGCGATCCGCGCGGTCTGGACCCGGCAGCATCGCACCCTGCTCGACGCCTTCCGTGCGGGGGACGCGGTCCGCGCGGCGGCCGCCCTGGATACCCACCTCGCCCACCTGATCGAAAGATGACCGGACCATGCCCGCAGGCTTCGCCGAAACGCCCGAGCCGCCCTACTACGCGGTGATCTTCACCTCCACCCAGACCGAGGACCGGCGCGGCTACGAGGCCATGGCCGAGGCGATGATGGACCTAGCCCATCGGCAGCCGGGCTGCCTCGGGGCGGAGAGCGCGCGCGGCGCGGACGGGCTCGGCATCACCGTGTCGTATTTCCGCGATGAGGAGGCGGTGCACGCCTGGAAGCAGCACGCCCGCCACCTGACCGCGCAGAAAATGGGGAAAGAGCGCTGGTACGCCCATTACGAGCTGCGGGTGGCGAAGGTGGAGCGGGCCTATTCCGGGCCGGAGGGGCGGTAGGGCGCTCCCACCGCCGCCAGTCTTCCCGGCCTTGCGCCGGGACCCTGAGAAGGAGCGGCTGGAGCATTTCAAGATCTACCTGGGCCGCTCCAGCAATCGTCCCTCTGGGCCCCGGCGCAAGGCCGGGGAGAGGCGTTTTGTTAGCCTCCAAATCACTCCCCGGATTTATTCCGGGGTGAGGCCAAGGCACGCTTCAACGTCAGAACCCGTTCAAGGACGTGACGCCTCGCCCCAGCGCTGCCCCGGAATAAATCCGGGGCGTGCCGGAGGGAGGGGGAATGCCTTAAACCCGGTTCAGCAGCCGCGCTCGGATCGTGCCGGGGAGTTCGCGGATCTGCTCCAGGATCTGCACCGCGTTCTCCACCTCGCCCTGCACGTCGAGCACGACGTACCCGATCTGCCCGTCGGTCTGGTAATGCTGGGCGACGATGTTCAGGCCGTGGCGCGCGAACAGGTCGTTCAGGCGGCCGAGCTCGCCCGGTTCGTTGCGCTGAACCTGGATGAAGCGGGTGACCAGCGTGCCCTTCGGCAGCTGCACCTCGGGGAAGTTCACCGCCCCCATGGTGGAACCGACGTCGGAATACTCCACGAACTTGCGGGCTACTTCGTCGCCGATGCGCTCCTGCGCCTCCTCGGTCGAGCCGCCCACATGCGGGGTGAGGATCACGTTGTCGAGGCCGCGCAGCGGGCTCTCGAAGCTGTCCTTGTTCGACTTCGGCTCGGTCGGGAACACGTCCACCGCGGCGCCGGCCAGATGGCCGTCCTTCAGGGCGGCGGCCAGCGCGTCGATGTCCAGCAGGGTGCCGCGGGCGTTGTTGATCAGGAACGCGCCCTTCTTCATGGCGCGGATCTGCTCCGCGGCGAACATGCCCTTGGTCTCCGGCGTCTCCGGCAGGTGCAGGGACACCACGTCGGACTGGGCCAGCAGATCGTCGAGGGTCTGGGTCGGCTCCACATTGCCGTGGCTGAGCTTGTCGGTGCGGTCGAAATAGATTACCCGCATGCCCATGGATTCGCCTAGCGCGGCGAGCTGGGTCCCGATATTGCCGTAGCCGACGATGCCCAGGGTCTTGCCGCGCACCTCGCGCGAGCCGGCGGCCGTCTTGGCCCAGCGCCCGTCATGGGCGGCCATGGACTTCTGGAAGGCGCCGCGCATCAGCATGACGATCTCGGCGATGGTCAGCTCGGCGACGGATCGGGTGTTGGAGAACGGTGCGTTGAACACCGGAATGCCCAGGGCCGAGGCGGCGGGCAGGTCCACCTGGTTGGTCCCGACCGAGAAGCAGCCCACCGCAACCAGCGTCCCGGCGGCCTTCAGGACCTCCTCGTTGAGCTGGGTGCGCGATCGGATGCCGAGCATGTGCACGCCCTGCAGGGCCTCGATCAGCGCGGCCTGATCCAGCGCGCCGGAGACCTCTTGCAGGTTGGTGTAGCCGGCGTTCAGCAGCACATCGCGCGCGGTCGGCGAGATCCCCTCCAGCAGGAGGATGCGGATCTGGTTCTTCGGGCGGGACAGTCCCTTTGCCATCTGGCTGGGTCCGGTGTGGTTTCAGATGCGAGCCCGCGTCATAACGCAAATGCTGCGCTGCACCAACCCGTCACGCCGTACGGAATTGCATGGCTGGTCCGCGCTGGTCCGTCCGTTCATTGGACCGCCCGCCGCCCTGTCGCCCCAGGGAGAACAGGAGGAAGGCGGCGATGGCGATGTGCAGGACGTTCCAGCCGATGCCGTTGACGAACGCGGCCGTGTAGCTGAGCGTCAGGTCGTAGATCGCCCCCGACATCCAGCCGCCGAGCCCCATGCCGACCAGGGTGGCCGACAGCACCACGCCGACCCGGACACCCGCCTGTGCCGCCGGGAAGAACTGCCGCACGATCAGCGCGTAGGTCGGCACGATGCCGCCCTGGGACAGGCCGAACAGGGCGGAGACCACGTATAGCGGGACCAGCCCGTCGAACGGCAGGAACAGCAGCAGCGCCAGGGTCTGCATCATCGAGCTCAGCAGCAAGGTCCACAGGGCGCCGATCCGGTCGGCCAGCGCGCCGCAGACCAGCCGGCTGACGATGCCGGTCCCCAGCATCAGCGACAGCATCTCCGCCCCGCGCTGGCTGTCATAGCCGAGCTCCAGGCAGTAGGCGACGATATGGACCTGGGGCATGGCCATGGCGATGCAGCAGGCGAGCCCGGCGACGATCAGCAGGCCTTGCAACACCGGGCTCGGCAACGGCGGCTTGCCGTTGCGGCCCGTGGCAACGACCGGGGCGGGCGCGTGGCCGATCGGCGAGCGGCGACGCAGGGCGAGCGCCATCGGCACCACGGTGACGACGCAGAAGATGGCGATGATCTGGTGGGTCTCGCGCCAGCCCACCTCACCGACCAGATGATCGATGATCGGCGGCCAGACGGTGCCGGCGAGATAGTTGCCGCTGGCGGCGATGGCGACGGCGATGCCGCGCCGGCGCACGAACCAGTGGGAGATGTCGGCGAGCAGCGGCCCGAAGGTCACCGCCCCGCCCAGCATGCCGATCAGCAGCGCGTGCTCGGCGGAGAAGACCCAGATGGTCGGCGCGAAACTCGTGGCGCCATACCCCGCCCCGAGCGCGATGCCGCCGAGGATCAACGCCGGCACGATACCGACCTTGTCGGCCAGCTTGCCCATCAGCACCGTGCCGATGGCGACGCCGATCAGGGTGAAGGTGTAGGGCAGCGAGGCTTCGGCCCGGCCGATGCCGAAATCGGCTTCCACCGCCGGCAGCACCACCACGACCGACCACAGCCCGGCGCCGCCGACCATGCTGATCAGCAAACACATGGCGAGACGGGCCCAGGCGTAGGGGCCGTCGATATCCCCGGGGGCGTCGGAATCGTATCCCCGCGATGGTGCGTCGGTCATCCTGCCGCCTTGGCCAGCGCCCGTTCGACGTAGTCCAGCCGGTCCTGACCGTAGAAGTTCTCGTCGTCGACGAAATAGGTCGGCGCGCCGATGACGCCGCGGATGACCGCCTCGCCGCAATTGCGCTCCAGTTCCGCCTGGACCGAGGCGGTCATCGCCTCCTCGATCAGCGCCCGCGGATCGCCGTAGCCCGCCTGGGCGACCAGGTCGGCGACCACGTCCTCGTCGGCGATGTCGCGGTCGAAGCGCCACAGCGCCTCCAGCACCAGCAGGCTGAGCCGGTCGACGTCGCCCGCCTCGCCTCGGCGCACGGCGCGCTGACCGGCGATCACGATGCCGCTGGGCAGCTCAACCGGGCCCATGTGATGGATCGGCTCGCGCTGGATCTCCACCCCATGGAAGGCGGCGCAACGCAGCGCATCCACCATGGCGTAGTGGCGCAGCATGGTGGGCCGCTCGCCGAACTGCATCCCGCCGATCGGCGGCATGGTCTTCGACAGCAGGATCGGCCGGTGCACGATGGTGCGCCCGTACGTCTCCGCCAGGGCGTTCAGCCGGGCGGCGCCGATATAGGTGAAGTTCGAGCGGGTCGAATAATAGTAGTCGATGGTCTTCATGCCGCGTTGCTCCCGGCCTCGTCGGGCAGGCTGACCGACTCAAGCGCCGGACGGCCGCGAATGATGTCGGACGCCTTCTCCGCGATCATCATCGTGGAGGCGTTCAGGTTGGCCGAGGGCATGGTCGGCATGATCGAGGCATCGACCACGCGAAGCCCCTCCAGCCCGTGCACCCGCAGGCTGTCGTCCACCACCGTCAGCTTGTCGCTGCTCGGCCCCATGCGGCAGGTGCCCATCGGGTGGAAGGTGGTCGTGCCGCGATGCCGGGCAGATTCCATCAGCTCGTCGTCGCTCGCCACGGACGGGCCCGGGTAGGTCTCGCCGGCGTTGTAGGGCGCCATGGCCTGGGCCGTCATGATCTGGCGGGCTAGCTTCATCGCCGCCAGAAGGACGCGGCGGTCCTCCTCATGGGCGAGGTAGTTCGGCTGGATCACCGGCGCCTCGAACGGATCGGCGTTGCGCAGGCGGACATAGCCCTGGCTCTCCGGGCGCTGCTGCCACGACGCGATGGTCATGCCGGGCTCCCGCTCCAGCGCCGACTGCACACCCTCGGCATAGGAGGCCGGGGTGAAGGTGAACTGGATGTCGCCGAACTGCAGCGCCGGATCGGAGCGCCAGAAGCCGTAGACCAGGGTCGGGCTGATCGCCAGGATGCCCTTGCGGGTGGTCAGGTACTTCATCACCTCGCCGGCCAGCTTCAGACCGCGGGCGCGCTCGTTGATGCTGTCGGTGTTCTTTACCCGGTAGGCGAAGCGCGGCGCATAGTGGTCGCGCAGGTTCTCGCCGACACCCGGCAGCGCATGCTTGACCGCGATGCCGTGCTGGCTGAGCTGGTCCGGCGCGCCGATCCCGGAGAGCTGCAAGAGCTGCGGCGAGTTGTAGGTGCCGCCCGACAGGATCACCTCCCGGTTCGCCTTGACCTCGCTCGGGATACCGTGGCGCCCGCCCTTGTTGTAGCGCACGCCGGTGACCCGCTTCCCCTCCAGCGCCAGTTCGGTGGCGTGGGCATGGGTGATGACCGTCAGGTTGGGCCGCTTCATGGCGGGGTGCAGGTAGCCGCGCGCTGCGCTGAGGCGGCGGCCGCCACGGATTGTGCGTTGGGCGTAGTTCACGCCCTCCTGCTTCTCGCCGTTATAGTCCGGGTTGCGCGGAATGCCGGTCTCCACGCAGCTCTGGATGAAGGCCTCCGTGAGCGGGTGCGACCAGTCGATATCGGTGACGGTCATCTTGCCGTCGCGGCCGCGGAAGGTCTCGTCCGCCTGGCCCTGGCGGCTTTCGCAGCGCTTGAAATAGGGCAGCACGTCGGCATAGCCCCAGCCCCGGTTGCCCATCTGCGACCAGGTGTTGAAGTCGAGCCGCTGGCCCCGGTTGTAGATATGGCCATTGATCGAGCTCGACCCGCCCAGGGTCTTGCCGCGCGGCGCCTTGATCCGGCGCCCGGCCGTCCAGTGGCTCGGCTCCTGCTCGTAAAGCCAGTTCACCGACGGATCGAGGATCGTTTTCATGAACCCGGCGGGAATGTGGATGAACGGGTGCCAGTCACTCGGCCCGGCCTCCAGCACGCAGACCGAGGTATTGGGATCCTCGCTCAGACGGTTGGCGAGCACCGAACCGGCAGAGCCGGCACCGACGATGACGTAGTCGAAGCTGTCCATTGGATCACGATCCGAGTCTTGAAGCGGTCCCACGAGCGCGGGTTAACCTCAGTCCTAACACAGACGATGGGGGCGGCGGGAGAGAGAAGCGGACGATTTTCTCTTTGCCGGATCGGCACGAATGTTTGTGCATGTGCGAAGAGATTTTTGCGAGTGCGAAGAGAAATTTCACCATTTCCACTCCCCGGACCTGTTCCGGGGCGAGGCCAACAGCCGGCGCGAAGCGTTTGGAGTCCGGGCGAGCGGCAAGCCTCGCCCCGGCACAAGGCCGGGGGGTGGGAGGGGTGGTGGGTGGCCGGAGGCTTGATCCTGATTTGCATCAGGATGACGGGGAAACGTTAAGAATAGGCCGTCGTCCTGATGCAAATCAGGACCAAGCCACGAACGCCAGAGCCGACCCGACCCCCACTCAAGCCCCCTCGCCTCAACCCCGGTGCGGTGCCACAGTGGCGCCCCGCCCGCCCGCCAGAGACACGCCCATGCCCCAGCCCACCGCCCTGATCTTCGACTGCGACGGGGTGCTCGTCGATTCCGAGGCCATCGTCATGCGCATCGAGCAGGCCGCGATCGCCGAAGCCGGCCTGAGCTATGCGCCGCAGGACTACGCCACCAAGTTCACCGGCCTGTCCTACGACGATTTCTTCGCCACCCTGGACGCCGAGCACCGCACCCGTTTCGGCCGGCCGCTCGACCGAAGCCTGTACGAGCGGATCAAGGACGACAGCGTCGCCGCCATGGAGCGCGAGCTGGAGGCCGTCCCCGGCATCGCCGAGCTGGTGGAGATCGTCACGGTCCCGACCGCCGTCGCCTCCTCCTCCTTCCCGGACTCGCTGGTCATGAAGCTGCGCAAGACCGGCCTGTACGACCGCTTCGCGCCGCATATCTACTCGACCAAGCTGGTGCCCAACGGCAAGCCGGCGCCGGACATCTTCCTCTACGCCGCCGAGAAGCTGGGGGTCCCCGCCAAGGACTGCGTCGTGCTGGAGGACAGTGTCAACGGCATCTGCGCCGCCGTCGATGCGGGCATGACCGCCTGGGGCTTCACCGGGGCCGGACACGCCGACCCGGAGCTCGCCCAACGCCTCACCGCCGCCGGGGCGGAGTCCGTGTTTGACAGCCACGCCGCGATTGCGCTCCGCTTGCGGGAATGAACAACGATAATCTCGGGGAGGAGTGCATGGCCGCGGAAAAGGTCGACATCGCGATCGTCGGAGCGGGCTTCGCCGGCATGTACATGCTCCACAGGGCGCGCGGCATGGGACTGAGCGCGGTGGTGTTCGAGACCGGCGACGGGGTCGGCGGCACCTGGTACTGGAACCGCTATCCGGGGGCCCGCTGCGACGTCGAGAGCATGGAGTACTCCTACCAGTTCGACGAGGACCTGCAGCAGGAGTGGTCCTGGTCGGAGCGGTTCGCCGCCCAGCCCGAGATCCTGCGCTACGCCAACCACGTGGCCGACCGCTTCGACCTGAAGCGCGACATCCGCTTCGAGACCAAGGTCACCGCCGCCCATTTCGACGACGCGACCGGCCGGTGGCAGGTCAGCACCGACAAGGGCGACACGGTCGCCGCCGCCCATCTGGTGATGGCGACGGGCTGTCTCTCCTCGGCCAACGTGCCGCATTTCGAGGGGCTGGAGGACTTCAAAGGCGACTGGTACCACACCGGGCGCTGGCCGAAGGACGGCGTGGACTTCACCGGCAAGCGGGTGGCGGTGATCGGCACCGGCTCCTCGGCCATCCAGTCGATCCCGGTGATCGCCCGCCAGGCCGAACACCTCACCGTGTTCCAGCGCACGCCGAACTACGCGGTGCCGGCCCACAACCATCCGGTCGACCCGGAGCGCGAGGCTTGGTTCAAGGCGAATTACAGTGAGCTGCGCGAAAAGGCCAAGCAGGGCCGGTCGGGCCAGCTCTATTCGGTGCGCGACCTGAAATGGGGCAGCGAGCCGCTGGAGACCGCCAAGGCGGAGTTCGCCCGGCGCTGGGACCTCGGCGGCTTCTCCTATCTGGGCGCCTATATCGACCTGCTGGTGAACAAGGAGGGCAACGACGTCGCCGCCGAGTTCGTGCGCGACAAGATCCGCGAGACGGTCAACGACCCGAAGACGGCGGAGCTGCTCTGCCCGACCAGCGTGATCGGCTGCAAGCGGCTCTGCGTCGATATCGGCTATTTCGAGACCTACAACCGGGACAACGTTTCGCTGATCGATATCTCGAAGGCCCCGATCGAGCGGCTGACCGAGACCGGCCTGATCACCGGCGGGCGGGAGTACGCCTTCGACGCCATCGTCTTCGCCACCGGCTTCGACGCCATGACCGGCTCGCTGAACCGGATCGACATCCGCGGCCGCGACGGTCTGGCCCTGACGGAGAAGTGGGAAGCGGGGCCGCGCACCTATCTCGGGCTGACGACGGTCGGCTTCCCCAACCTGTTCCTCATCACCGGCCCGGGGAGCCCCTCGGTGCTGACCAACATGCTGCCGACCATCGAGCAGCATGTGGACTATGTCAGCGACATCATCGACCACCTGCGCGCCCACGGGCAGTCGACCATCGAGCCGGAGCAGGATGCCGAGGACGCCTGGGTCGACCACGTGAACCAGATCGCCGGCGGCACGCTCTATCCGAGCTGCAATTCCTGGTATCTCGGCGCCAACGTGCCGGGCAAACCACGGGTGTTCATGCCCTATCCCGGCTTTCCGGCCTATGTGAAGAAATGCGAGGAGATCGCAGCGGCGGGATATGCGGGGTTCCGGGTCGGCTAGGATGGAGCATCGACACCAGTTTCTCATCCGGCGGAGACGATGACGGAAGACGACGGGCAGACGCCCTCACCAGGCCCCAGCGCGGGAACCGAATTCGTGATCCCCGACGGCTACGCTCCGGAAATCGCAGCGCTCGTCCGCTACTGGACCCGTATCACGCCGCCAGACGGCCTGCCCGGGCGCCAGCATTTCGACCCGGCGGATATTCCCGAGCTGTTGCCGCATCTGTGGATGGCCGATGTCTACCGCGATCCGTGGCGCTTCTGGATCCGGCTGGTGGGCACGGCGGTCGTCAACTATTCCGGCCGGGACTCGACCGGAAAATGGTGCACGGAGCAGTTTCCGAACTTCGAGGAAAGCGCAGGATACCGCGACATGGCGCGCTGCGCCGAGCAGGGCGTTCCGGTCTTCCGGACAGCCAAGCAGCTCGCCTCCGACGGGCCCCGGCAGTCGCAGCGCGTCCACCTTCCCCTGGCGGCCGACGGCCGGAAGGTCGACATCATCCTGTCGCTGACACGGTACGTGTTCGTTCGGGTGTAAAGCGGGAAGCCTCCCTCCCGCTTTTTACCCCGCCCCGCCTCACTCCCCGGATTTATTCCGGGGCGATCCCGTCGACCGGCCAGGACACCGAACACTTCGCGTCAGCGGATGCGCTGCCCCGGCACAAGGCCGGGAAGTCCACTGGTTAAAAATTCAAAATATCCTCGTCATCCCGGCGGGCACCGGGCCTGACCCGGGGGTCAGCAGGGACCCAGCCGCATTGGCACGGTCCCGGGCAGCCCCCGGATCAATCCCGGATTAAATCCGGGACGGGGTCTCCCGGGATGACGGGTTGGAATGGCGAGGGGCGGCAGGCGTCCCGCCGCCCCTGCCCTCAGATCGCCGTCACCCGCTCCGGCGCCGGCGGAAGCTCGCCGCGTTCGACTGCGTGCACCGCTGTCACCAGGCCCCGGTTCGCCGGGGCGTCGATGCCGATCTCGGCGCCCTTCTCGGCGATGAAGCCGTTGATGTAGTCGATCTCCGTGCGGCGGCCCTTGGCGATGTCCTGGGCCATGGAGGGGCGGCTCTCCTCGCTGCGGCCCTCGCAGGCGGCGAGCATCTCGTCCTCGATCGCCTGGCGCTGCTTCGCGTCGCCCTTCCAGGCGGCGATCCACTCGTCGCCGGTGAACTTGCCGATCTTCTCCAGGTCGTAGCCCAGCGCCTTGCCGATGGCCGCCGCCTCGCCGCAGATGCGGATCTGCAGCCAGCGCACATCGGCGTCCCGCGCGCAGCCGTTGTTGCCGAGGCCGCTGGCCGCACTCACCCCGTTCTGGTGGGCGTTGGCGCAGAGCTTCGACCAGCGCTCGCCCCACAGGTTGGTGGTGGTCTTGGCGCTGTCGATGCCGGCCAGCATGCCGCAGACCCGCTCGACCCGCGGGGTGATGCGGCCATGGATCTCGCCGACCCGAAACACGGTGTGGCTGTTGCCGCCCAGGGGCACGCCGCGCTTGACCTCGCCCGGTCCGGTCATCTCGACCGCGATCTTGGCGGCAATGGTGCCGATCACCCGGCCCCAGCCGACCACCTTGGCGATGGTCTCCTCGTTGATGCAGTTCTGCAGCGAGACCACGTAGCCGTTCGGCGACAGGTAGTCCTGGATCATCATCGTGGCCCAGGCGGTGTCGAACGACTTGGTGCACACGAACGCGATGTCGATCGGCCCGGTCTTCTTCAGCGCCTGCACGTCGGTCAGGTGGATCGCCTTGGCCGGGGCGTTGAAGCATTCGGCCTCGGTCAGGCCGTAGAGATTCAGGCCGCCCTCGTTGATGGCGTTGACGTTCTCCGGCCAGGGGTCGATCAGGGTGACGTCCTCGCCGGCGCGGGAGAAATAGCCGCCGACATAGGCGCCCACGGCGCCGGCCCCGACGATCGCGATACGCTCGCT
Organism: Thalassobaculum sp. OXR-137; assembly: GCF_034377285.1. Classification (NCBI taxonomy): domain Bacteria; kingdom Pseudomonadati; phylum Pseudomonadota; class Alphaproteobacteria; order Rhodospirillales; family Thalassobaculaceae; genus Thalassobaculum; species Thalassobaculum sp. OXR-137. The sequence goes on from NZ_CP139715.1 coordinate 227,899, forward strand.
CATCTCTTGGTCTTCCTTGTCTCGGTTGTCAGTGCGGCCGGTCGCCGCCGCCGATGGTGAGGCGGTGCATCACCCGGCGTTCGCCCGGATAGTCGTTCAGCGCCATGTGCTGGGTGCAGCGGTTGTCCCAGATCACCAGGGTCCCCTTGCGGTAGGAGGCGCGGGCGGTGAAATCCAGGGTCCCGGCATGGGCCTTCAGGAAGGCGACCAGGGCGTCGCTCTCCTTGTCGCTCAGTTCCTTGATCCGGTAGAGGTGGCTGCCCGAGATGTAGAGCGCCTTGCGGCCTGTTTCCGCGTGGGTGCGGACCAGCGGGTGCTCGCTCTCCATCTTCGGCGCGTTCTCCACATTGGTGGCATCGAAACGGGTGCTGTTCATCAGCGCCGCTCGGCCGCCGCGCCGGCCCTTCAGATCGCCGCTATAGACGCCCGTCAGCCCGTCGACGAAGGCGCGCATGGTCGGGCTCAGGGTCTCGTAGGCGCGGTACAGGTTGGCCAGCACCGTGTCGCCGCCGCGCGAGGGGACCTCGTGGGCGTAGAGCATGGTGGCGATCGGCGGCCGCTCGTCGAAGGACATGTCGGTGTGCCAGGCGCCGCCGAAATTCTTCTCCTCGTCCGGCTCCTTGCGGATCTCGAACACCTCGGGATGCTCCTCCAGCCCCTTCACGAAGGGATAGGGCACCAGCGGCCCGAAGCGCTGGGCGAAGGCCTTGTTCTGCTCGATCGTCAGGTCCTGATCGTGGAAGACGAGAAGCTGGTTTTCCAGGAAGGCGCGATGGATCTCGGAGAAGATCTCGTTGCCGAGTTCCTTGGACAGGTCGACACCGGAGACCTCAGCGCCCATGGTGCCGCCGATGGGTTTTACGGTTATCGTCTCGTACGGTTGCATGCCGTTTCCTCCCGTGAGGACCGTCTGTTTTCGCGGCCTTGTACACAATCTCACCACGGGCCGACGCCCGGCGTCACCCCACCAAATTCGCGGAGCCCCTGTGTCCGAAGCCCTCCCCAAAAAGGCCGCCAACGCCTATCTGCTGCTGGTCCTGACGACCCTGTCCTGGGGAGCGAACGCGGTCGCCGCCAAGATGTCGGTGGGCGAACTGTCGCCCATGCTGCTCACCCTGCTGCGCTGGCTCGGCGTGGTCATCCTTCTGGCAATCTTCGCCCGCGGGAGGGTGGCCGCCGAATGGCCGGTGTTGCGCCGGCACTGGCTGAAGATCTTCCTGATGGGCGCGCTCGGCTTCTGCGTGTTCAACACCCTGATGTACGTCGCGGCCAAGCACACCCAGGCGGTCAATATCGGGATTCTGCAGGGCGCGATCCCGATCTTTGTGCTGCTCGGCGCCTTCGCGGCCTACCGGACGCCGGTGCGTGGGGTGCAGATCCTCGGGGTGGCGATCACTATGATCGGCGTGGCTCTGGTGGCGTCGAAGGGGGATTTCGGGCGGCTGGCGGCACTGGAGCTCAACTTCGGCGACGTGCTGATCGTCGTCGCCTGCGTGCTCTATGCCGGCTACACCGTCTCCCTGCGCAAGCGTCCGCCGCTGTCGGGGATGACCATGTTCGCAGGGCTGGCGACGGCCGCCTTTCTGACATCCATCCCCGGCGCCGGCTACGAGTATCTGGTCGGCGATCTCCAGGCGCCGACGGCCAAGGGCTGGGGGATCGTCGCCTTCGTGGTGATCTTCCCCTCGTTCCTGGCGCAGATCTCGTTCCTGCTCGCCGTCGACCAGGTCGGGCCCGGCCGGGCCGGCGTGTTCGTCAATCTGGTGCCGATCTTCGCCGCCGTGCTGAGCGTCGCGATCCTGAACGAAGCGTTCCACCTGTACCACGCGCTGGCCCTTGTCCTCGTGCTCGGCGGCATCGCCATCGCCGAACGGTTCAAGCGCTGACGGAGAGTGAGATGACCGCCACCCCCGCCCCCTTCACTCTCGCCATCCCTCAGGCCGATCTCGACGACCTGCGGGAGCGGCTCGGCCGCACCCGCTTCCCCGACCGCACGCCGGGCGAGGCCTGGGCCTACGGCACCGACCCGGACTACCTGCGCGAGCTGGTGGCCTATTGGCGCGACAGCTTCGACTGGCGCCAGGAGGAGTCCGCGCTCAACGCTTTTCCCCAGTTCCAGGTCGAGTTGGACGGCATTCCGCTGCATTACCTGAAGGTCGAGGGTTCGGGGCCGGACCCGATCCCGCTGCTGCTGCTGCACGGCTGGCCGGGCTCGGTCTTTGAGTTCCTGGAGCTGATCCCGCTGCTGACCGACCCGGCCGCTCACGGCGCCCCCGACGCGCCCTCCTTCACCGTCATCGCTCCGTCCCTGCCCGGATTCACCCTGTCCTTCCGGCCGGATCAGAAGCGGTTCTCCTGCGAGGAGATGGCCGCGACCCTGGCCAAGCTGATGGGAGAGGTGTTGAGCATCGACCGCTACATGGTCCAGGGCGGCGACTGGGGCGCCTTCGTCGGCTCGCGCATCGCCTTCGACCATCCCGACCGGGTGCGTGCCCTGCACCTCAACTTCCTGCCTTTGCGCCGGGATGCCGCCGTGGCCGAGAACCCGAGCCCGGAAGAAGCAACATACCTGGAGGAGCTGGCCGTCTTCCTGCGCGAGGAGACCGGCTATCAGGTGATACAGGGCACCCGGCCGCAGACCCTGGCGTCGGCCCTGGTCGACAGCCCCGCCGGGCTCGCCGCCTGGATCGCCGAGAAGTTCCATGTCTGGACCGATAACGACGGGCGGATCGAGAACGCCGTCAGCCGCGACCGGATGCTGGCCGACATCTCGCTCTACTGGTTCACCGGCGCGGTCGGGTCGTCCTTCTGGCCGTACTACGCCCGCGCCCACAGTCCGTGGCCGATCCCGCTCGGTGGCCAGATCACCGTGCCGATGGGCTATCTGCAATCACCGCGGGAGATTCTGCGCCCGCCCCGGTCGGCGGCGGCACGGGTCTACACGGACATCCGGCGCTGGGAATCCTTACAAAAAGGAGGGCATTTCGCCGCCTTGGAGAATCCGACTGCGCTGGCGACCGAGATCCGTGCCATGGCAGACGCCGGATAGAGCCCTCGAGGCGAAATAGGAAAATCAATTTTTGAGTGTGAATGCCTAACCTGATACGCTGAGCGCTCCAGTTCGGGAGGAGCGGTCATGGGCAACGGAAAAGCACCAAAAACAGGCATGAAACGGCGCGATTTCCTGGCGGGTGCCGGTGCGATGGCGCTGTCCAGCCCGCTGATGGCACGCGCGGCGGTGGCCCAGGGCACCGGTCCCGGGATCGCCCCGGCCGGCGCGAAGATCGCGCGGCTCGGCATCTATCCGGCCATCGGCATCTGCCGGGTCGGTGGGAGCAAAATGTGGTTCCACGCGCCGGAGGTCCCAGGCCTGCCGCCGAAACCGGCGGACGGCCAGTTCAAGGACGGCACGGAGAAGATCAAGAAGCAGGCCCAGCGCTTCCGCATCTACGCCTTCGACAAGGACGGCCGCGTGATCAAGGAGATCACCGCCGCCGACGGCGCCATCCAGTGGACCGTCCACGTCGCCAATACAAAGGCGGCCTGGTACGGCTTCAACAACCCGATGGACAATGGCGACCTCGCCCCCGGCCTGCCCGGGCAGCGGCGCAACCAGTATTTCACCCGCACGGAGCAGCGCCTCGAGAATCTGGTGATCGACGGCAAACCGACGACGATCTCGGGGACCGACACCAATCTCGGCGGGTCCGACGAAGCCTTCGCCATGGGCGGCACCTTCTGGGGCACCGAGCCGGTGGGCCTGGGCCATCTGCAGACCGACAGCGCCGGACATCTGCTGGTGGTGCCGCCGGACGGCGTCTCCAAGAGTCCGACCGGCGCCGGCATCACCAGCTTTGCCGACAATAACGGCTGGCATGACGACTGGTGCGACGGCCCGGTCACGGCGACGGTCACCCTGTCCGACGCCCTGCCGACCGAGGCGGACCTGGACACCAACGCCGACGCCGCCTGGGTCGCCTGCGTCGGTCCGAACTTCGCGCCGGAGATCGCGCCGGTCTCGACGATGTACGACGTGATCTACGACATGAACGTGCGCATCGGCTGGCAGTCCCGGCCGGCCAAGCCGTCCTTCACCAAGGACATCTATCCGACGCTCCAGCGCCTGGGCCAGATGCAGTGGCTGACCGACGCCGCCAATCTGCGCGAAGCCTGGATGGGCGAGTATGTCGACTTCGCCGATCCGGCCTTGATCGACCGGCTGTCGAAACCCGTCAACACGGAGCTCCGCGCCCAGGCCTTCGCCCAGATCCGCCCGCCCTTCGAATTCTCCGGCAACACGGCCGCCGAGTATTTCACCGAGCAGCAGCTCAAGGTGCCGTACATGCTGGGCGACGGCATCAATTACGACGGCAGCCCCTATCAGTGGTTCCAGATGGTTCACCTCCAGTACCAGTTCCTGGTCGACTGGAAGGACGGCAACTACATCGACGACTGGAAGCCGGACGAGAAGGGCATCACCGATTTCGACGAGATCCCGCTGGACCAGCAGCCCCTGGCTCTGACCCAGGCGGCCCTGATGCCGCTCAGCGGCGGCGCCTTCCACCCGGGGGTGGAACTGACCTACTACCTGCGGCACAAGAACCTGTACGCCCGCGCCCATCCTCAGGCGGACAAGCCGCTGTCGGAACCGTTCCGGGTGGCCCTGGGCGACCGGCCGACCCTGCTGCAGGATGTGGGCGCACTGCTGACCCCGGAACTCACCCTGGTCGGCGACCCGGACAAGGGGATCGCCCCGGCCGTCGGCCCCTGCATGCCGGGCGACCTGACCCGCTGGATGGGGCTGCCCTGGCAGTGCGACGCGTTCAGTTGCCAGCAGGTGCTGATGCAGAGCGACTTCCCCACGGCCGTGTGGTGGCCCGCCCTGCTGCCGATCGACGTTCTCCCCGTGGCCTTCCTGGAAGACCAGGTGATCAAGGGCGAGACCCGGGACGGTCGGAAGCTCGGCCGCGAGCAGCGGGTCAAATACTTCAACCGGCGCGCGGACTGGAAACGCGGGGTGGCCGGTATCGGCTACCACGCCAATGCCAGCTACTGGGACGGCATCACCGACATGATCCAGCTCTGGGAGCGTATGGGCTTCGTGGTCAAGCGCGAGGTCCCGGAGGAGGTCGCCCGCGAGCTGGGCATCCCGCGCGAGGTCTATGCCGAGGTGCAGCGCGGCGACACCATGGAGTTCCGCTTCAAGTGGCGTCCGACGGACGGGCAGCTCCCGAACTGAGGCGGCCATGGCAAGGACCGTTGCCGTCATAGGGGCGGGCATCGCCGGACCGGCCGCGGTGCTCTCGCTCGCCCAGGCCGGGCTGGACGTGGTCTGGATCGCCCCCCCGCCCGAAGCCGGACACGATCCGGTCGGCGAAACCCTCGCCCCGGCGGCCAATCCGATCATCGAGCGTCTCGGCCTCGCCGAGGCGATGGCATCGGCCGGCCACCGCCCGTCCCACACCACCCTGTCCGCCTGGGGCAGCGACCAGCTCGTCGACCGCAACGCGATCCTGCATCTGGAGGGGCCAGGCCTGGTTCTCGACCGCGCCCGGTTCGAGGCGGACCTGCGGCACCACGCGGAGACGGCCGCCGGCCGGATGATCGCCGCCAGGCTGAGCGAGGCCCAGGCAGCGCAGGGCGTCTGGCACCTGACCCTGGAGGGCGGACAGACGGTGACCGCCGAGGCGGTGGTGGACGCCTCGGGCCGGAGCGCCGCGATCGCCCGCCACCACGCCGAGCGCCACCGGGCCGACCAGCTCATGGCCGCCCATGCCTTCCTGCCGCATCGCGACGACACCGTCGAGCCGACCCGGGCGGTGCTGATCGAGGCGGTGGAGACCGGCTGGTGGTACGCGGCGCTGCGTCCGGACGGAAGCCTGTCGGTCGCCTATTTCACCGACCCGGACCTGCTGGGCGAAAGTCCGACCCGCGGCCTGGATGCCTGGACCCGGCTGATCGGCGAGACCCGGCATATCGGCCGGTGGATCGAGGATGCGGGCTTCGCCGTCGAGGCCGCGCCGCAGCTGTCGAGCGCCGGCACCACATGGCTCGTCCCGCCCGCCGGCCGAGTCGGGGACGCACCGTGGATGGGCGTGGGCGACTGCGCCGCGGCCTTCGATCCACTCTCCTCCCATGGGCTGACGACCGCGCTCTGGGCGGGAGCGCGGAGCGGCGGCGTGCTGTCGGCGGCCCTGCAGGGCGACGACACCGCGCTGGAGGCCTATGCCCGGTCGGTCCTGGACGGGGTGGCTGGCTTCCTCGCCCAGCGGCGCAGCATGTATGCCCTGGAGCGCCGGTTCGCCGATGCGCCGTTCTGGCAACGCCGTCACGGCGCGGGGTAAACGGGGGCGGCGCCCCGCTACCGGAACAGGAACCGCTTGTGGGCGTCGGCCATGTTGCGGGCGCGGATCAGGAACTCCTGGGCGGCCCGAGGGTCGACCGTGTCGGCCAGGGTCTCGGCGAACAGGGCGAGCCAGCGGTCGAAATGCGCCGCCGTCAGCTCGCCGATCCCCGCATGCACTCGCATCGGCATGCCGTCATAGCGGCCGGTCAGGTTCAGCACCGACGACCAGAACGCCTTCAGCCGCTCGAAATGCGCCGGCCAGTCCTCCACGTTGCGCATGAAGACCGGGCCGAGCACTTCGTCCTCCCGGGCACGGCTGTAGAAGGTCTCCACGACGAGCGAGATGTCGTCCTCGCTGACCCGGGCGAAGGGCGGTTCCAGGGGCGGATTTGCTTCAGTGTTCATGCCGGCACGCTAGAGCAAATCACGATCAGATGGAAACATCTGATCGTGTGAATTTGCTCTATCTTGAACAGGTTAGAGGGCACGCCCCCGCGTCACGCGGCGAGACGGGGCGTGTAGAGCAGCTTCACATAGGAGCGCAGCAGCCGGATCTGCTCGGCCAGTACGCCCGGCTGTTTCAACGCCTTGGCCATCACGATGCCGCCCTCGGTCACCGACGACACCATGTCGGCGAGCGCGTCGATATCCACCACGTCGTTCGCCGGATAGCGGGCATGGATCGCATCGAAGATCCGCCGGAACCGGTCGCGCCAGGCCAGCACGCCCATCCGGTTCAGCTCGCGCACTTCGCGGTCGAACAGGACCTCGTTGTAGCAGTAGGTGGCGACCAGACAACCCGGATGCCCCTGCTCCATCTCGCCCATGATGGCGGCGAAGCGGTCGAGCCCGTCCAGAAAGGCGGCCAGCGGGTCCTCGCCCTCCTCCGCCGCGAACAGGTCGTCCAGCACCGCGTCGTCCCGCTTCAGGAAGCGGATCAGCATGGCGCGCGCCAGCTCGTTCTTGTCCCGGAAGTGATAGAAGAAGCCGCTCTTGGTGATGCCAACGGCAGCGATCACCTCCTCGATCGAGGTCGCGCCGAAGCCCTTGGCCAGCACCGCGTCCTCGGCGATGTCCAGAATCTTCTCCCGTGTCTGCTCTCCTCTGCGCATTTTCGATTTCCTCCTGCACGTACGGTTCCGCCTCCGAGGTAGAGGGCAATTGTTTCAGTTCGATTTCCGTACCGCAGGTTTACTAGCGTTAACCAATCCTTCCGGGGATTTTCGCGCCTCCCACAACCGGAGGAGGCCAACCATGGCACGCTATCGCACACGCCTGCCGCAGCTCGACGGCGGGCCCTTCCTGACCGACGGCGGTCTCGAAACCACCCTCGTCTTCATCGACGGCATCGACCTGCCGCATTTCGCCGCCATCGACCTTCTGCGCCGCGAGGGCGGCCGCGAGCGGCTGAAGCGCTATTCCGAACAGTATCTCGAGATCGCCCGGGCCAACGGCTGCGGTTTCATTCTGGAGAGCGTCACCTGGCGCGCCAGCCGCGACTGGACCCGCAAGCTCGGCTATTCCGAGGCCGAGCACCTGCGCCTGAACCAGATCGCCATCGCCGACCTGGCCGCCCTGCGCGACCGATGGGAGACGCCCGCCACGCCGGTCGTGGTGTCCGGCAATATGGGCCCGCGCGGCGACGGCTACGATCCGGGCGAGGTGATGACGGCGCAGGAGGCCGAGGCCTATCACGCCTCCCAGATCGCCCTGTTCGGCGACACCGAGGCGGACCTGGTCACCGCCATGACGATCACCAACACGCCGGAGGCGATCGGCATCGCGCGGGCGGCCGCCAAGCGGGCGATGCCCAGCGTCATCTCCTTCACCCTGGAGACCGACGGGCGTCTTCCCACCGGCCAGCCCCTGCGCGAAGCCATCGAGGAAACCGACGCGGCGACCGGCGGGACCGCCGCCTACTACATGATCAACTGCGCCCACCCGACCCATTTCGAGGCGGAACTGGTGAAGGGCGGCGACTGGGTGAACCGCATCCGCGGCGTCCGGGCCAATGCCTCGACCCGCAGCCATGCGGAGCTGGACAACTGCACCGACCTGGACGCCGGCGATCCGGAACAGCTCGGCCGCGACTATGCCCGGCTGCGGAAGCTGCTGCCCGCCGCCAACGTGTTCGGCGGCTGCTGCGGCACCGACCATCGGCACGTGGAGCAGATCTGCGGCCAGTGCACCTCCCATGTCCGGGCGGCCTGAGATGGACGGGATGAGCTATCTCGACCTGACGCTCCGGCCGGCCACCTCCGACGACGCCCGGGCCCTGGTCGAGATCGTCGAGATGGCGAGCGAGGGTCTGGTCACCCATATCTGGCGCGGGATGGCCGAGCCGGGCGAGAGCCCGCGCGACGTCGGCCTGCGCCGGGCGCGCCGGGGCGACGGCGCCTTCTCCCATGTCAACGCCACGCTCGCGACCTTGGCCGGGACCGTCCAGGGCGGGCTGATCGGCTACCCGATCGGCGCCGCCCAGCCGATCGGCTCGGACATGCCGCCCCTGTTCGTGCCCCTGCAGGAACTGGAGAACCGGGTGCCGGGAAGCTGGTACGTGAACGTGCTGGCGGTGATGCCCGACCGGCGCGGCCAGGGGATCGGCAGCCGGCTGCTGGTCGAGGCAGAACGCCAGGCCCGCGACTGCGGCTGCACCCGGATGTCGATCATCGTCTCCAGCGCCAATGCCGGGGCGCGCCGGGTCTACGAGCGCTTCGGCTTCGTGTTCGACGCGGAGCGCCGGATGGGCGAGAGCGCGTGGAAGAACCCCGGCACCCACTGGCAGCTTCTGGTGAAGCCGCTCGCCTGAGAGGTTAAGTGCGCGACAGCGCCCGGTGCGCCCGCGAGCGGAACTCCCGGCGGTACAGGATCGCCACCACCCACAGGGAGGCGGCGATCAATGCGACCGGGTGCAGAAACCAGGCGCAGGCGGCGAGCCCGAAATAATAGGCGTGCATCCCGCCATTGTAGTGCCGGGCCGCCAGGGTCGCGATCCGGGCCACCACCCGGGCTCGGGCCCGGGCGACCTCGGGATCGTCCGCCGCCCCCGGCTGCGGGATCGAGCCGAGCACGACCGCGGCGTTGTTGTGCAGCCGCAGCGACCAGGCGAGCCGGAAGAAGGCGTTGATGAAGACCACGATCAGCGCGCCGACCATCAGGCCGAACCGGTCCCGCGTGGTTTCCAGCAGATAGTCGAAGCCGTTCAGCACGGCGACCGCATGCTCGCTGCCGCCGATCATCGCCGCCAGGCCGCCGATCACGAAGATCGAGGTCGAGGCGAGGAAGGCGGAATTGCCGGCCAGCGAGCGCAGGATCTGGATATCGATGATCCGGTTGTCCCGGTGCACCGCCGCCTCCGTCCAGTCCCCACGCCAGCCCTGCATCAATCCGGACAGGTTCGCGCCGCGCTCGGCCGCGCGCTCGCCGAACATCTCGTAGCCGAGCCATGCGGAGACGAAGACGACCAGGGCCAGGACGTCGAACGGGGAGAGGATCTGCATCAGCGTGTTCATCACCGCTTGCGATAGCAGATTTTCCGCCGCGCCGCCGCTTGCGAATGCAGCCGCACCCGCCGACCCCTGTCGCTTTCACCCTGTGCCTCGGCGCGCGAGACGCTTACGGTTTGCCGACAAACGGCTCCCCCGAGGGGACCACAGGATCGGCCGGGAGGAAGGCATGGGATCGCTGGACGGGAAGATCGCCGTCATCACCGGCGCGGGCAAGAATATCGGCCGCGAGATCGCGCTGACGCTCGCCCGCGACGGGGCGGCGGTCGTGGTCAACGGACGCGGCGATCAGGCCGCCGTCGACGCGGTGGCGCAGGAGATCCGGGCCCTGGGCGGCCGCGCCTTTGGCCATCTCGCCGACGTGTCCGACGAGACCGCCGTCACCGCCATGGTCGAGCGGACGGTCGGTGCGTTCGGCGGCATCGACATCGTCGTCAGCAATGCTGGCCTGCGCCGCCAGACCCCGTTCCTGGAGATGGGCCTGGTCGAGTGGCGCGAGATCCTGTCGGTCGCTCTGGACGGCGCCTTCATCCTCGCCCGCGCCTGTGTGCCGCATATGATCGGCCGGCAGGGCGGTGCCATCGTCGGCCTGTCCGGCGTGTCGACCCATGTGGGCACGCCGGAGCGCTGCCACGTCTCCGCCTCCAAGGCCGGGCTGGAAGGGCTGATGCGGGCGCTGGCGGTCGAACTCGGACCGCACGGCATCACCGCCAATTCCATCGCCCCCGGTGCCATCGACACCGTGCGCGGGGCCGCTGCCGGGCAGATGCCCAGCAGCATGCGCGCCGCCGGCGTGCCGGCGGGCCGCAAGGGCCGCGTGGAAGAGATCGCCGCCATGGTCCGCCATCTGGTCGGACCCCACGGCCGGTTCATCACCGGCCAGACCATCCATGTGAACGGAGGAGCGTTCCTGACATGAGCAACCTGCCTTTCGAGAACGAGCCGATCTCGCCGCATATCGGGCTGGAGATCACCGGGCTCGACCTCAACGCGCTGGACGACGACACCACCGCCGCCCTGCGCCAGGCGTTCAACGACCGCCACGTGCTGGTGATCCGCGACCAGAAGCTGACGCCGGAGCAGCAGGTGCGCTTCGCCGAGCGGATCGGCGAGCCGGCCATCTACCCGCTGCTGAACGGGATCGAGGGCTTCCCGATGATCACCCCGATCATCAAGGAACCGGAGGAGCGCAACAATTTCGGCGGGCTCTGGCATAGCGACACGACCTACATGGAGACGCCACCGATGGCGACCATGCTGCTGGCGCGCGAGATCCCGCCGGTCGGCGGCGACACCCTCTTCGCCTCCCAGGTCGCCGCCTACGAGGCGCTGTCGGACGGCATGAAGGCGATGCTGGCGCCGCTGCGCACGATCAACAGCTCGGCCAAGGCGAACGCGACCAAGACCCGCGAGGACCGGGTGAAGGGCGACGACGCTAAGAAGGAGTTCACCTCCTGCCATCCGGTGGTGCGCACCCATCCGGAGACCGGCAAGAAGGCGCTGTACCTCAATGTCGGCCATACGGTGCGGTTCGACGGCTTCACCGAGGAGGAGAGCGCGCCGCTGCTCGGCTGGCTGCACCAGCACCAGGTGCGCGAGGAGTTCCAGTGCCGGGTGCGCTGGCGCGAGGGCACCCTGGTGATGTGGGACAACCGGGCGGCCATGCATCTGCCGGTGAACGACTACCACGGCCACCGCCGGGAAATGCACCGGATCACGCTCAAGGGCGACAAGGTGGCGTAACGCGGATCGGGTGTCGGCGTTACAAAAACATGTCATCCCGAACTTGTTTCGGGACCTCAAGGCCGGGCCAGCGAGGTCCCGAAACGAGTTCGGGATGACGGAATTGGATGGTTACAACCGCTCCACCTCGCAGCGGGAGCAGCGCAGGGGGATCGAGCCGCTGACCGGGTCGGACACCGCCGTGTCGATCGTCGCGTTGATGTTCGCCGCCAGCCGATGGTCGCGGTCGTAGGGGCTGCCGTCCGGGCCGTCGACCCACCAACCGTGCTGGCCGAACACGCCGCCCGGCTCCAGGTCGCGGATGATGGACACCCGCGCCACCGCCCGGCCCCGCGCGGTCTTCACCACCGCCCAGTCGCCCTGGCCGAGACCGCGGGCCTCGGCATCTTCGGCCGCCATCTCCACGATCGGGTCCGGCATCAGCCGGCGCAGGGAGGGGATGTTGCGGTGCTGGCTGTGGCAGTAGGCCACCGTCTTGGCCGAGCCGAGCCGCAGCGGATAGGCCGCAGCCTCCACCGGCAGCACCGCCGGATCGAAGGCCGGCACGCCGGGCTGGCCGTGGTCGTGCAGCCGCTCCCTGTAGATCTCGATCCGCCGGGTCGGCGTCGGGAAGCCGCGCGGCACGCCGTCGGCGCCGGCCCGCGCATGGGCCTCCAGCGGCACCTCGCCCGCCACCGTCACCCCTTCCGGCGATGCCCGAAGCCGCTCCACCGACAGGCCGGCCCCCGCCAGCACATGGTCGTGGCCGGCATCCGCATCGCCGTCGAAGAACGCGCCCGACAACCCCAGCCGCTCGGCCAGGGCGAGCACGATATCGGTATCCGAGCGCGCTTCGCCCACCGGCGCGATCACCGCCGGGCGGAGCTGCACCTGGCGCATCCCGGCCAGGCTGGCATCGAAGCCGGTGCGCAGGCCCTCACGCTCCCACGACGTGGCGGCGGGCAGCAGGATGTCGGCATGCCGGGCCGTGGCGTTCTCGAAGAAATCCACATGGACGTGGAAGTCGAGCGCGGCCAGCGCGTGCGCCGCCACGTCCGCGTCGGGCTGGGAGACCAGCAGGTTGGTGCCGAAGGAGACCAGCATCCGCACCGGGTAGGGATCGCCGGCCAGCACCGCCCGCCAGACGTCGCGGGCCGTCACCCAGCCGTTCAGCCCCGGCCCGATCGGCCGTTCCCGCAGGCCGAGCGCCTTGGCCTTCTGCGCCGACGCCATCAGGTCGCCGCCGGAAATGTCGGCGAAGGACGCGGCGCCGCCGGGCACGTTGCCCCCGGCCTTCCCGTAACTGCCGGTCAGCGTGTAGAGCAGCGAGATCGCCCGGTCGGTCTGGGTCGCGGTCGGACTCTGGCCGACCCCGTTCCAGGCGTAATAGGCGACCGAGGAGGCCTCGGCCAGCAGGTTGGCGGCCTCGCGCTGGGCCTCGACCGGCACCCCGGTCACCTCGGCCACCCGGGTCGCCGGCCACTGCGCCGCCACCCCCGCGTAGATGTCGAAGGCGCTGGCGCAGGCCACCGGGCCGAGCAGGGTGTCCACGTCCCACACCGCACGCAGCGCCGGCGCGCCGTCGTCGAGCCAGCTTCCCTGCGCCGTGTCGTAGCGCAGCAGCCCGCCCTTCTCCGCCACGACATAGACCACGTCGGGCCGGCCGCCGGCGACCACCTCGTTCTCCCGCAGGAGCCGGCCGGTATCCTGCCGCACCAGCATCGGCCCGTTGGTCCAGCGGGTCACGAAGTCACGGTCGAACCGCTCTCCGGCGATCAGCATGTTGGCGAGGCCGAGGGCCAGGGCCTGGTCGGTGCCGGGACGCACGGCGAGCCACCGGTCGGCCCGGCGGGCGAAGCCGATGGGCCGGGGATCGACCACGATGACCTTGGCGCCGCGCTTCACCGCCTTCTGGATCTCCACCGAGCGCGCCAGCCAGGTGGCGGCCGGATTGGTGCCCCACAGGACCACGCAGTCGGTGTTGGCGAAGTCCGGCGTGCCGATATCGCTGCCGTAGGTGAAGCGGCTGGCGAAGTCCTTGTGCCAGTTGCAGATCTCGGTGCCGTAGATGGTGTTCGGGCTGCCATAGGCGCGGATCAGCCGCTCGATCCAGGAGATCGAGTCGGAGATATGGGTGCCGCTCGGCGTGGTGACGGAGAAGACGGTCTGCTCCGGCCCGGCCTCGCGCGCGATCGTCGCCATGCGCCCGGCGATCTCGTCCAGGGCCTCGTCCCAGGAGATCGGCTCCCAGCCCGGATCGGCGGCCCCCTTCGGCGCCGTGCGGCGCAGCGGCCGGGTCAGCCGGTCGGGATGATAGACCAGCTCCGGGGCCGCCCGCCCCTTGGGGCAGAGCTTCTCGCCGCTGGGATGGCCCGGCAGCGGGTCGATGCCGGTGAGTTTTCCATCCTCCACCACGGCGACGCAGCCGCAGCGGGAGCGGCACTGGGTGCAGAAGGCGGGGGTGCGGGTGGCGGGGGACGGAGTGGTGACGGACACGCAGCCTCGCAATAGAATAGAAAAGCCGCCTCGCGGCTAGGGTCTTCAGCCTAGAGCACAATTGGTCCAAGTCGAACCGTTCTGAACCGTGGGTCGGCCTCGGAGGTATGAAATTTGTTAGCGACCAGGAGCACGCAATCGACCAAATGATCTGATTTCCTCAATTACATCTTTCGCAGCACGCTTAGCCTGTTGCCTATTGAATCCTCTTCTCTTCATTTCTTTGGAAATGTATTTAAAAAATTTTTTATCCCAGACCGGACGAAATCCAGTATCATGCACTTCAATATAAATACTAGGGGCACCTAAGGTGGATTTTATTCGATCTCCGGGGCGCCCAGCTTGAAGGCAGAACAAGTTAGAAATTAGAATCTGCTCAACAATTATTCCCTGCTCTAAGATATCGAATTTTAACAGTGCCGCCACTTGAATTGGTCGCTTAAACCAAAGTATTAGTACAACGCTGTCCGGATATTCACTCACTTGACCCCACTGCACATCCACATCACCAGGCGGAACATGCTCATGCAGGCGAATTAACTCTTCAATATCTGCTCGATTAGTAGTGTCTACTATTAGGTGTGAAATTAGGCGCCCCTCAGCTATTCCCGAAGAAACAACACCGGCATCAGACACAATTGTAAGCGGTTCAACTTCCTTGTCACATTTGCGTTTAATTGAGGGGCGCCAAAAAAAATTTTTCATCCCTCCAACTCCTTAACAAATCCAGCCTCTAGGAAAGTTTCATTTCCATGGGTATCTATCACCACTAATTTGTATCCGTTTATAGGAAAATCTGCGATTGCGTCTTGAGCAACACGAAATAAACACCATCCCGATACCGTCAAATGTGCGCCGATTTGTTCCGAACTCGATAGCTGTTTGAATTCATCTAAGGATGGAAATACGTCCCCCCTTTCAGATAAGCAGGGGAATTTAGCTACTAATGCTTCCCCAGACCGAAGAGAATAAGAAACATGCAGCTCAATCTGTGCTGCGGAATTATCAATATCTGAAGGGTTTCCTATAGAAACAAGAAAACCGTAGTCACGAATTTTTCTAACATTGTCCACATGCTGATATCCGTGCCTATATGAGATTTTTAACGTGGGACGTCTCCGTTCATCTTGAGCCTTCGATAAACGCAAAGCGGCACTCGAATTTCGAAAACTAAGAAATGAAACCAATAACGCCAGTACGGCGACCCCGACGGCACAAACAGCGGCCCAAGTTTCCAATTCGTCCTGCGGCATCCTTACCGAGCTCAATTTTATAAATTTAACGTTCTATGCGTGGCATAATGCAAGCAGCCCGTGAACCTCTCGAACAGTTCGACCCATCATCCATAAACTGCCAGCATCACCTTCTGGCTGAAGCCCTTCAGCTCCACCGCGCCGCGGTCCTCGAACTGGGCGTAGGTCGGCAGGTCGCGGTCGAACAGCTGGGTGGAGAAGCAGGCCTCGTTCGCGCCCGCTCGGGCCGAGATCCGGGCGGCGAGCTGGACGGTGGTTCCGAAGAAGTCCTCCTCCTTCTGGATCGCCTCGCCGAAATGGCCGCCGCAGCGGATCTTGTATTCCGGCGCGTCGGGGCGGTTCGCCAGGCCCTTCATGCTGTCGATCAGGGCGGCGGCGCAGGCGACCATGCGCTCCTTGTTGGCGAAGCTGAGCATCAGCCCGTCGCCCAGATGCTTGACCTTGCGGCCGCCGAAGCGCCGGCACATGTCCAGCACCAGCTTCTCGTGGTGGTCGATGACCGACTGGGCGGCGGCGTCGCCGATCTCGCTGGTGAGCCGGGTGCTGTCGACGATGTCGGTGAACAGGATGCCGACCTTCACCTTGCCGCCGAGCCCGGCCTCCAGGGTCTCGGCGAGGCCGAACGCCTCGGCGAAGGCCTGCTTCATGCCGTCGATATCGGCGCTCTGGTACAGCCGGAAGCAGCGCGAGCCGACGCGGATGGAGGCCGGTGCCTCCTTGTCGGTCAGGTAGCGCTCCATGGTCTCCACGAAATGGCCGATGGCGTCGGTGCTCTCGATGAAGAACTTCAGCACCTGGGCGACGATGGAGCGGCCGCGGTCGGAGAAGATGTTTATGTCCTGCTCGATGGAGAACAGGACGCCGATGGCGAACAGGCTGATCTTGCGGGCGAATTCCAGATCGCGCTTGGCCGCCTCCAGCGCGCCGCCCTCGCGCAGCGCCTCGAAGAAGGCGCGGAACTGGCGGTAGGTGGCGTCGGCGACGATCACCTCGTCCAGCGACAGCTCCTGCTCGTCCTCGAAGATCGGCACCTGTCCGCGCTTGCGGGTCGGGCCGGTGATCTCCGGCGGGGCGATCCTGGCGATATCCTCCTTGGCGATGTCACCGTCGCCGGCCGACCGGCGGCTGCGCAGCGGCACGAAGAGAAAGGATAGGAGATCGGCAAGCGAGCCGCCGAATCCCATGCGCTGAGGCCGCCCGGCCGTCTTGCCGGCCTTGGCCGGACGCACCGGCGCGGCCCGTGCCCGGACGCTGGCTCCACCCTTGGGGTCGCGGGAGCTGGCGGGCGCACGCAACGCGGCGGGCGGCGGCGTGCCCTCGTCGAATCGTTTGAACATCAGCGTCCGGCGCTTGAACATGCCGTCTTCCCCGAGCGTTTCCTCAACCAGCTTGAGGCCGCTGCCCGGAGGGTTGCGCTGAAGACGCTGGACCTCGGACTTGGCCTCGCCGAGTTCGCTCGGATCGTAGGACTGCAGCGTGCGCCACGTGCCGTCCGTCTGGATCTCGATCTCGTATGCGACGACCTGAGCCATGCCGGCTCTCTCCCATCCGGACCGAATCCCGCCGAACCTCTCGGAACGGCGGGACAGATATGCGGTCAGCGTTTCACGCGCATACCCAACACCATTTCAATTGTTTCAGTATAGCGATTCCGGATGGAGTGCCAGCGGCCTCACTTCTTCTGGAAGGAGACCGTCGCCCAGTCCTCCCACAGGGTGGCCAGGGCGGCGTAGTCGAGGTCGCCCATGCCCTTGGCCTCGGCGATCTCGTACGGCGTGTGGGACGCCAGCGTGGCGAACAGCGGCACGCCCAGATTCTGCGCCGTCTCCAGGGCGAGCACCGAATCCTTGCGCGCGTTGGAGACCGACATGCCGCCTTTGTAGTTGCCGTCGGCCATGCGCTCCTGCACCCGGTGGACCAGCGGCCGCAGCAGCCCCTCCTCCCGGTTCAGGATGTCGACCATGGTCTGCACCGGCACGCCGAGCTTGGTCGACATGGCGAAGGCCTCGATCAGCACGACCATGACCGCGTGCATGACGCCGTTGTTCACCACCTTGGTGCCCATGCCGGCGCCGATCGGGCCGAGCTCGAAGATCCGCTCGGCCAGCAGATCGAGCACCGGACGGGCCAGCGCGATCTCCTCCGGCGAGCCGCCCAAGAAGAAGGTGATCTTGGCCGAGGCCATGCTGGCCACGCCGCCGGCGATGGCGGCGTCGACGAAGCCCACGCCCTCGGGCTGGCAGCGCTTGTGGCAGGCGATGGCGGTGGCCGGGGTCACCGTGCTGGTCTCGATTATGATGGACGGCCGATGGCCGGCGCCGAGGATCTCGTCCACGACGGCGATGGACGCTTCGGGCTTGGGCAGGGAGAGGATGATCCGGTCGGCCTTGGACGCCACGTCGGCGGCGCTCTCGGCCAGGGTCACGCCGATCTCGGCGGCGGCCTTGCGGCGCTCCGGGCTGAGGTCGAAACCGATCACGGTCTGGCCCTTGTCCAGGAGCGCCTTGCAGACCGACGCCCCGGCATTGCCGAGACCGATGAAGCCGATCGGATTGGTCATTCTCTAGTTCCCTTCAGAGTGTCGTGGGATGGAGGAATTCAGTTGCGGTAGTCGCTGCCCATGCGGTCCAGCTTGCGCTTCCAGGCGGCCAGCTCGAGCTTGCCGATCCCGGCGAGGCGGGCGCCTTCCGGCTTCTGGGCGCGGGTATGGGCGACGATCTCGGGCGGGATGGGCAGGACTTCGGCCTGGCCGCCGGCCTGGGCCAGCACCTGCACCCGGCAGGCGCGCTCCAGGTTGTACATGTGGAAGAACGCCTCGGCGACGGTCTCGCCGATGGTCAGGGTCCCGTGGTTGCGCAGGATCATCGCCTTGCAGGCACCCAGGTCATCGACCAGCCGCGGCTTCTCGGCGTCGTCGAACGCCAGGCCCTCATAGTCGTGATAGGCGATGCCGCCGGGCAGGAACATGCCGAACTGGGAGGCGTCGATCAGCCCCTCGCGCTGGCAGGAGACCGCCACGCCGCTGTCGGTATGCAGATGGATGACGCAATGGGCGCCCGGCACCGCCTCGTGCACGGCACCATGGATGATGAAGCCGGCGTAGTTGATCGGGTACGGGCTGTCCTCGACGATGTTGCCGTGCAGGTCGATCTTCACCAGGTTCGAGGCGGTCACCTCCTCGTACATCAGCCCGAACGGGTTGATCAGGAAGTGCTCCTCGTCGCCCGGCACCCGCGCGGAGATGTGGGTGTAGATCAGGTCGTCCATCTGCTTGGCGGCGAAGATCCGGTAGACGGCGGCAAGGTCCTCGCGGGTCTGGCGCTCTTCGTCCGACCAGCGGGTGGTGCGGGGCATCGAGGTGATGGTCACGGGTCGCCTCCTTCAGGTCCCTTTGAACTCGGTGATGTCGGCATTCTCCTGCGGCGGGAAGTCGATATGGATGTGATTCCCGTCGGCATCGAAGATGTTCACCTGAGTGTGGCCGAAGCCGTCGCCGGGCAGAACCCCACACTTGTATGCAATGTTGAGGGAGCGCAGATGGGCGAGGAACTCCTCCAGCCCGGTGGCCCGCATCGCGAAATGCTCGAGCTGCTGGTCGCCGCGGTAGTCGGCGGTGCCGCCGGTCTCCACGATGTGCACCACGGCGTCCTCGCCGGAATACATCCAGGCGCCGCCGAAGCCGAAATCGGGCCGCTTTCCCTGCTTCAGGCCGAGCACGCGCTCGTAAAAGTCCACCAGGCGCGGGACGTCGGTGGTGCGGAGATTGACATGATCGAGTCTTCCGATTGGCATGGGGACCTCCCTTTCGGCTTTTTCGCCAGCATAGACCCAGGGCCCAGCGAGACGCCATGACCGACCGTCTGTCCAATGCCGAGCTTCGCCGGCTGTTCCTGCACCAGCACGCGCTGTCCGAGTCGCCTGGCGGGGTGCTGACCCGCGACGGGCTGGACGCGCTGATCGACCGGCTCGGCTTCGTGCAGGTCGACACCATCTCCACCCTGGAACAGGCGCACCACCACATCCTGTTCACCCGGGCCAACGGCTACAGGAAGTCCCACCTCAAGCACCTGCTGGAGAAGCGCCGCTCGCTGTTCGAGCACTGGACCCACGACGCCTCCATCATCCCGACCCGGTTCTACCCGTACTGGAAGCCGCGCTTCGCCCGCTACAAGGCGCGGATGGACAAGGCCCCGCACTGGGACCAGCGCTTCGCCGGACGGCGCGACGAGGTGTTGGACGAGATGCGGCGGCGGGTGGCGGCCGAGGGCCAGGTGACCTCGCGCGACGTCACGCCAGACGACACCGAGGAGCGCGGCGCCTGGTGGGGCTGGACACCGTCGAAGACCGCGCTGGAATACCTCTGGCGCTCCGGCGAGTTCGCGGTGGCCGGCCGCAAAGGCTTCGCCAAGGTCTACGACCTATCGCATCGGGTGATCCCCGCCGAGCATCACGACCCGGAGCCGGACCATGCGTCCTTCGTCGACTGGGCCGGGCGCGAGGCGATCTCGCGGCTCGCCGTCGCCACCCATGGCGAGGTCGCCCGGTTCTTCGACTCGATCTCCCCGGCCGAGGCCCAGGCCTGGTGCGAGAGTGCCGGCGACCATACCCTGCGCCGGATCGAGATCGAGCAGGCCGACGGCAGCACCCGGCTGGTCTGGGCGCGGCCGGACGTGCTGGAGCTGGCGGCGCAGGCGCCCGAGCCGCTGGCCCGGGTACGCTTCCTGTCGCCCTTCGACCCGATGATCCGCGAGCGCGAGCGCACCCAGCGGATCTTCGGCTTCGACTACCGCTTCGAGGCCTTCGTGCCGGCGGCCAAGCGGGTCTACGGCTACTACGTGCTGCCGATGCTGGAGCGCGACCGCCTGATCGGCCGGATCGAGCTGAAGACCCACCGGGCCCGCGGCGAGCTGGAAGTGCGGGGGATGTGGATGGAGCCAGGGGTACGCGCCTCGAAGGCCCGCGACGCCAAGATCGACGCCGAGATCGAGCGCTGGCGGGTGTTCACGGGGATGGAGCGGGTGGTGCGTTAGCGCCGCCACCTCTTCCCGTCATCCCGAACTTGTTTCGGGACCCCGCCCGCGATAGGGCAAAGTGAGGTCCCGAAACAAGTTCGGGATGACGGGGAATGCGCGTCAGGGCCCCTACCCCACCAGATCCCGCCGGACCACGCCGGTGAGGCAGCCGATGGCGCCGGCCGCCTTGACCAGCTCCGAGCCGTCCACCGTCACGCATTCGATCCCGGCCTTCTCGTAGACCTTCTGCACGGCGTCGTAGCCGGCCAGCATCAGCACCTTGCGCGGGCCCAGGGTCACGATGTTCAGGGCGCGGTTCAGGGTGCCGTCGCTTTCGCCGTCGGGCAGCCAGAGGATCTCGTAGCCCCGCTCCTCCAGCGCGCGCACCGCCGAGAACGGCGTGCGGCGCGGCCAGCAGATGGCGAGATCCTTGTCGACGATCCGCAGCATGCCCATGAAATGCATGGTGCCGAACGGCATGTCGACGGCCAGGGTCTCGACCCCGATCTCCTCCATGGACGACGCGATCTGGGCGGCGGCGTCCTCGTTGGTGCGCAGGCCGAGGCCGACCATCACCGTCTCCGGGTCGAGCCACATCAGGTCCGCGCCCTCGAACACGGCGGTGCCGGTCAGGGTCCGCAGGATCGGCACCCCGGCATCGGCCAGGCGGCGGGCGATCCAGCGCTCCTCGCCGGCCCGCACCGTGGAGGCCGGACGGGCCAGGATCGCGCCCTCCGGCGACATCACGAACAGGTCGGCGCAGAACATCTGGTTCGGGGTCGGCTGGCCGGCCGGGTCGACATACTGAACGTCGACGCCGTTGGTCCGGTAGGCCTCGGCCATGGCGTCGTGCTGCTCGCCGGCGCGACCGAGGTCGAGGGCCTCCAGCATCTGCACCGAGTTCGGATCCTCAAGGGCGGCCGCCAGCTCGCCGCCGGGACGGTGCAGCAGCACCGAGCGCAGGGTGGCGTATTCGCTGTCGATGCCGCTGGCAGTCCAGAGATCGCCGATTTCCTCGCGGTGGGTCCGCGTGCGCCCCTGCCAGCCGGGTCCGCCATAGGCCGCCGAATTGAACGTGTTGCCGGTCTTGTCCACGGGTCTCTCTCCGATCGCGTTGGAGCGCGAGAATTGTCGGGAGGCGGGCGAAAGTCAAAGGGGGGAAATTTGGGAGCGCTATCCGCTGTCCCCCTTCAGTCGTCATCCCGGCGAACCCCGGACCTGTTCCGGGGATCGGCCGGGACCCCGTGAGAACGTAAGAGCCAGGGTCCCGGGCGCCCCCCGGATCAAGTCCGGGCGGCCCCGGGATGACGGGAAGGGGAGAGGATGGTTAGGGATAGATCAAGGGTCGAGGCCGGAGCCCTCTTCCCCCCGCTCACGCCGCCGCCGCGCGCCGGACCGCGGCCACGTCCACCCCGGCCGCCGCCAGTTTCGCCGCCCCATCCGCCTCCACCAGCTCCGCCAGCGCGGCGAGGAACGGGTCATGGGCGCAAGGCGTCCGCAGCCGGGAGAAGACCATCGGGTACTCCACCGGCTCCCAGGTCTCGTCCGGGGCCAGATTGTGCTGGATCTGCACCTCCAACCGATCGAGCGCGTGGACCAGCTTCGCCTCCGACGTGCCGCCGGTCTCCAGTTCCAGGAACAGGGCAAAGACATGCCGTCCGGTATCCGGGTCGAGACTGTCGCGGATCCGCGTCGCCGCCTCGGCCTCGCGCGCCCGCTTCGTCTCCTGCCGTGCGCCGGCCTCGAAGGCCGGGATGTCGCCGATCGCCGCCTCGGTGAGGTCGTGCACGACGATCATCTCCAGCACCCGCAGCAGGTCGACCGGATTGCGCAGATGCGGGACCACCAGGATCGCCATCAGCGCCATCTGCCAGGAATGCTCGGCCACGCTCTCCCGCCGTCCGTCGGACAGCCAGGAATGGCGCAGCTCCCGCTTCAGCCGCTCGCTGAAGGCGAGGAAGTCGATGAGGGTGCGGGCATGGGACTGCATGGGGACCTCCGCCGGTGTCTGGGGTCCAGGGGAGGCTACGGGCGGGCCGGCAGGCCCTCCACGTATAAGTTATGCGGCCCCCATGCCCGGCGGCCCCGTCAGGCGGCGGGCGCGGCCCCGCCCAGGTCGACGAAGCTCTTCAGCACGCTGGCCGGCACCGAGTCGGGACCCAGCGTGGTCGCCATCCGCACGGGGCTGCCGTCGTTCAGGGTCAGGCGCTCCCACAGGCAGTAGCCGGGCTGGATGCGGATCGGCCGCTCCGGATCGCCCGCCCCGGTCCAGAAATAGGCGCCCGGCACCTTGCCGTCGAACCAGCCGCAGGCGTCGAGCCTGGCTTCGGCCTCCCTGATCTCCTCGGTGGCGAAGCGGTAGAGCGAGCGGCCCTCCCAAGAGCGGGCATCGGACAGCCATTCGGCCTCGCGGGCGGGCGAGGCGGCGAGCAGGCGGTGGGTGATGTCGCAGACCAGATGGACCTGCAGCGGCGAAGTCTCCACCAGACGGCGCAGACCGTGATCGGCGCCGAGCCTGGCGGAGCTGTGCAGCAGACGCATCAGCCGGCGGCGCTGTTCCTCGCCGGGTACCAGATCGCCGTTCTCCCAGCGCGAGACGGTCGCCTGGGTCACGCCGACCAGCTCGGCCAACGCCTGCTGCTTGAGCCGGCGCACCGCGCGGATGCGGCGCAGGACGGGACCGAAATTCATGGAACCCTCCACGGATGCGGAAGCCGGACCGCCATCGTCGGGGATCGGCGCGGAAACCGCAACCGGGCGGAACCGCCCGTCAGTCGGCGCCGGCCGCGTGCATGCCGACGAGAACGCCGCCGATCCGGCCGCTTTCAAGCATCAGCGGCAGGTCGAGCCGTTCGAAATCGAAGATGCGCCCCTTCAGAACCCGGCGGTAGCGCGAGGCGAGCGGCATGGCCGCGCGGGTGACCGCGTCGCAGTTCGCCTGGAACATCCGGCGGTATTCCGGATCCGGCAGGGCCATCAGCGGCTGGCCGGTGACGTCCAGATGCGACAGCTCGACGATCTTCTTGCCCACCGTGCGGAACAGACAGTCGCCGCCCGGAACCGGCCGCTCCAGCAGAATCATCCAGTTGGCCAGTTCCGGCACCGTATCGAGATCGACATCGGCCAGTTCCGGACACCGGCGGAACTGGCGGATGTCGTTCCAGAAGTCGAGAACGTCGCGCATCTTCGTGGTCTGCAACCACGAGCGAACCCCGGCCGTGCTGAAGTCCGGCGCGTATTCGACCGAGCTTGTGTCGAGGTCCGGATAAACGAGTTCGGAGTCGGGTAGGGCCATCGGGGGTCCCGGTAAGAAGAGCTGACGAAATCGTGAGGACAGAATTCCCCAGCGTCAATGCGACTTTGTGGCATTTCTCACAAAGGTTAAAATCTGCTCGGTGTGTTCTCCCAATTCGGGAGGCGGCTGCCGCAGGGCCGCGGGTGTCTGGGAGAGTTTCACTGGAAAGCCGGTCATCTTGATTGGCGCGCGGCCCGGGCGCTCCGACTGGATCACCATCTCCTGGGCCAGCACCTGCGGATCGGTGAAGACCTCGTCCAGCCCCATGACCCGGCCCGCCGGGCAGCCCGCCCTGTTGATGGCGTCGATCCAGTGCTCCACCGGTTTCTCCCGGGTCACCGCGTTGATCCGGGCGTTCAGGGCCTCCCGGTTCGCCATGCGCAGCGCGTTGCTGGAGAAATCCGGCTCCTGCAGCAGGCCTTCCAGGCCGAGGACGCGCAGGAAGCGCTCCACGAAGGTGTCGTTCGACGGGGCCACGGCGATCTCGCCGTCCGCCGCCTCGAACAGGCCGTAGGGGGCGACGATCGGGTGGTTGTTGCCGGTGCGGGTCGGGTTCTGGCCGGTGGCGAAATACTCGGCCGAGAGATAGGCCATCATCGACATCAGCCCGCCGGTGAGGCTGCTCTCCACCTGCTGGCCGCGGCCGGTGCGGTGCCGGGCTTCCAGGGCCGAGACGACGCCGAAGGCGCAGTACAGGCCGGCGATCAGGTCGGAGATCGGCGGCGCGGCGCGCCGGGGCGGGCCGTCGGGATCGCCGTTCACCGCCATGAAGCCGCTCATCGCCTGGGCGATGAAGTCGAAGGCCGGGCGGTCCACATAGGGGCCGGTCGAGCCGTAGCCGTTCACGCTGGCGCAGATCAGCCGGGGATTGATCTCGGCCAGCCGCGCGGCGGAGAAGCCCATCTTGGCGAAGACGCCCGGCCGGTAGTTCTCCACCACCACGTCCGCCGTCGCCAGGAGCGCGGTCAGGTCGGCCTTGCCCTCCTCGGTATAGAGGTCGAGCACGACCGACTTCTTGTTGCGATTGAACTGGGCGAAGTACCAGCTATAGCCGTCGACCATCGCCCCCTGGCCGCGGACCGGGTCGCCGGCGGGCGGCTCCACCTTGATCACGTCGGCGCCCAAATCGGCGAGCATCAGGGTGCAGAATGGTCCCGCCAGGATGCGGGTCAGGTCGACAACGCGGATCCCGTCGAGCGCCCCGGCCGGGGCGCCCGTAATGTCAGTCTCGGACACGAATGATCACCCTTCCGCGGTACGCACGGCGTCCATGTCATGCAGGTCGAGCCGCTGGCCCGCCTTCATCACCTGACCCGGCAGCGGATGGCCCACCACCGTCTCCACGTCGCAGCCGATCGCCATCAGCTTGCGCAGGTCGATGCCGGTCTCGATGCCCATCTCGTGCAGCAGATAGACCAGGTCCTCGGTGCAGATGTTGCCCGTGGCCCCCGGCGCGAAGGGGCACCCGCCGGTGCCGCCGAAGGAGCTCTCGTACTTGTCGATGCCCTCGTCCAGCCCGACCATGACATTGGCAAGGCCGATGCCGCGGGTGTTGTGGAAGTGCAGGCCCATGGTCAGCTTGGGTGCCGCCTCGCGGACGGCGGCGATGCCGGCGCGCACGGTCGGCGGGGTCGCCATACCGGTGGTGTCGCCGAAGGTCATGCCGACGAAGCCCATGTCCTGGAACCGCTTGGCGATCATCGCCAGACGCTCCGGCGCCACGTTGCCCTCGAACGGGCAGCCGAAGGCGGTGGCGATGGCGCCGTGCACCGGGATCTTGGCGTCGCCGGCGATCTTGGCGACCTCCTCGAAGCCCTTCAGGGAGTCCTCGACCGAGCGGTTCACGTTCTTCTTGTTGTGGCTCTCGGAGGCGGAGACGAAGACCACCATCTCGTCCACCTGACACTCGGCGGCGCGGATCGCCCCGCGGGCGTTCGGCACCAGGGTGGCGATGATCGCGCCCTTGCTCCGGTCGATCCCGGCCATCACCTCGGCGGCGTCGGCGAGCTGCGGCACCGCCTTGGGCGACACGAAGGAGGTCGCCTCGATGCGCGGCACGCCGGCATCGATCAGCCGGTTGATCAGGGCGATCTTCTCGGCCGCGGGGATCAGGCGCTTCTCGGCCTGCAGGCCGTCGCGCGGGCCGACATCCGTCACCTCAACCTTGCGCACCTGGGTCATCTCGTTTCCTCCGATTATTCAGATTATTCAGAATGTCCAATGGGGCGGCACGGCACCCGCGACCGGGGAGCGGAAGGTCACAAGGCCCTCGCCCGCCAGCGAGCCGCAATACACCGTCTTCAGGTCCGGGCCGCCGAAGGTGATGCTGGCGATGTTCCGCAGCGACCGGCGCGCGCCGATCATCATGTCGTCGCGGGTGAAGCTGCCGTCGCGCCAGCGGGCCATGGCGGGCGCCAGTTCCGCCGGGTCGCAATCCTCCAGGATCACGTGCTGGCTACCGTCCGGGGCGACCCGCACCAGCCGGTTGCTCATGACGCTGGCGCACCACACGCCGCCCTCGGCGTCGAACTCGAACCCGTCGGGGATCACCCCGTCGATATAGTCGACCACACTCTCTCTGTTACCCAGCCCCCTGCCCTTCAACTCGTAGCGGGACAGCCGCCGGGCCATGGTCTCGTTGGCGTAGAGCCAGCGGCCGGAGGGATCGACCTTGACCTCGTTGGTGTAGCCGAGCCCGTCGGCGACGATGCGGGCGGTCTCCGGCCGGTCGATCGCGTCCATCAGGATCACGAACCCATCGGCCACGTCCCTGTGGAACGCCCGGTCGCGCGGGATCCGGCAGGTGCTGATCGAGATCCAGACCCGGCCCTCCTCGTCCAGATGGACGAAGTTCACCGGCGGCACCGGATAGCCGCCGGCCTGCAGCAGCAGCGGCGTGCAGGTCCCGTCCGGAAACAGCCGCCAGGCGCCGCCGCTGTCGCCCAGATTGGCGATCAGGAACGAGCCGTCCGGCGCCATCGACCAGCCGTTCGGCATGAAATCCGCCGGCGCACCCTCGGTGGCGACGACGAAATGGGGTGTGCCGTCCTCGTCCAGCCGGGCCACGCCGCCCCCGCCCTCGGGCAGGGCATGGCTGACCCAGATCGCGCCGGCCTGGGTGCAGGCGACACATTCCGGCCGGCGCAGGTCGCGACCGAAGAACGAGACGGCATCGGGGGCAATGACAAAATCCATGACGCCCGGACTGTAGCGCCGTCACGAGGGGCCGAAAAGACGGCCATGTGCATGCTGTGATGCCGGGGCGGCATCTTGCGGCGCGTCGATCCCCTGGCATGATGCGGCCCCGCATCCACCGGAGGACGAGAGAATGGACCTGCTTCTATCCGACAAGACCGCCTTCATCACGGGCGCCTCGGCCGGCATCGGCCGGTCCGCGGCCCTGCTGCTGGCGGCGGAAGGCACCAAGCTGATCCTCACCGGACGGCGGGCCGAGGCACTTCAGGCGCTGGCCGACGAGGTCGCCGCGACCGGCGCGCCGGCGCCCGTCACCATCGCCGGAGACTTCGGCACCGCGGAGCAGTGCGCCGGGATCGCCGCGCAGGCCCTGGAGGCGGCGGAGGGCCGGATCGACATCCTGATCAACAATGCCGGCGCCTCGGCGCCGATGAAGGATGCCTGGGACGAGGAGGCGTGGGAGCGGGCGCACCAGCTCAACTTCGCCGCGTCCCGCCAGGTTTCCGCGGCGATCGTGCCCGGCATGAAGGAGCGGAACTGGGGCCGGATCATCAACGTGACCGGCGCGATGGTCGGCCTGTCGATGAACGCCGCCGCCCCGGCCAAGTCCGCCCTCCAGTCCTGGTCGCGCACCCTGTCGGTCGAGCTGGCGCCGTTCGGGATCACGGTGAACACCATCGCCCCCGGCCGGATCAACACCGACCAGATCCGCAACAACCTGCATCCCACCGACGAGAGCCGGCAGGCCTTCATCGACCGCTACATCCCGGCGGGCTATTTCGGCGAGCCGGAGGATCTGGCGGTCCTGATGGTGTTCCTGGCCTCCCCGCTCGCCCGCTACATCAGCGGTGCGGCGATCCCGGTCGACGGGGCGATGCAGCGGATCGGGTAGCTCACTTCATCAACTCTATTCGACTTCCTGGACGTATCCCCGGACTTGCTCCGGGGGACGATCCAGGACCGTGACACCGACCCGTCCGCGGCAAGATCCTGGATCGCGCTCCGGATCTGGTCCGGAGCTTGTCCAGGAAGTCGGAATAATTTTGGTGAGACACGGGAAAGCGCGAAACCGCCGCCCTCACTTATCCGGCAACGGGATGAACTCTTCCTCGTCGCCGGGGACGACGTCGAACTTGCCGGCCTTCCAGTCGGCCTTGGCCGCCTCGATCCGGTCCTTGGACGAGTGCACGAAGTTCCACCAGATGAAGCGTGGGCCGTCCATCGGCTCGCCGCCCAGCACCTGGATGCGCGCCCGGCTCGCCGCCTCGACGGTGACCGGGTCGCCCGGATGCAAAACCAGGAGCTGGCCGCACTCGAATCGGTCGCCGTTGATGGAAATCGTGCCTTCGGAGACGTAGATGCCGCGCTCCTCGTGCTCCGCCGGGATCGGCAGCCGGGCGCCGGTCTCCAGCGCCACGTCGGCATAGATCATCTCCGAGAAGGTCGTGACCGGCGAGTTCACGCCCCACATCGAGCCGGCGATCACCCGGACCGCCTTGCCTTCCGCCTCCAGGGTCGGCAGGGCCTGCTGGTCGCGATGCTCGAACCCCGGGTCGATCTCCTCGCGCCCCTTGGGGAGGGCGATCCAGGACTGGATGCCGAACAGGTTTGGCCCCAGCGCCTTGACCGCGTCGTCCATCCGCTCGGAATGGACGATGCCCTTGCCGGCGGTCATCAGGTTAACCTCGCCCGGCCGGATCGGTTGGGCCGTGCCGAGACTGTCGCGGTGATACATCTCGCCGTCGAACAGATAGGTCAGGGTGGCGAGGCCGATATGCGGGTGCGGGCGGACGTTGATGCCCTCGCCGATCGGGAAGGCGGCCGGCCCCATCTGGTCCCAGAAGATGAACGGCCCGATCATCTGCCGCTTGGCCGAAGGCAGGGCGCGGCGTACCTCGAACCCGCCGATATCCCGGGCGCGGGGCACGATGGTGAGATCGACGGCGTCGAGCCGACCCTCGGGATAGCAGTCGGGATCGAGTTCCTGAAGGGTGCTCATGCCGTTGCTCCTCTCACACGGATTTCACAAAGTGCGACGCGCCTGATGGACAAATACCCCGATGTCCTGCCGCAGTCGCTCCAGATCTGAATAGGCGCCGTCCCGATCCGCCGGACCCAGTCGCTCAAGCAGGAGTTCCGCGCTCCCGATGAACCGCTCTTCACCGCTGATCAGGAAGGATTTTACCGCCAGCTCGAAGGCGATGCCGCAATCCGGCTTCGACGCCATGGCCAGGGTCTCGAGCTGGGCCTCGACAAAGCCGACCCACCCGTCGAGTTGTTCGACCGCTTGCCGGACCTTGGCCCGGAACGGGTCGGGACGCTCCGGGTCCAGCACGATCCAGTCGGTGCGTTTGAGATCCGAAGGCGGCGGGGCGGCTTCGGATTTGACCACAACGATCGGCTTGCCGAATGTCACCGCCATACCGAGTTCCAAACAGATATTGGCGAATGCCGTGACGCGTGTCTCGTGGCTGAACACCGCGACCGTCAGGCCGGTCCCTCGAATGAGATCGACGATCCGACCGAGATAATCCTTGCCGCCAACGTTGCTGTCAGCCGTGACCGGGGTGAACCCGTGAAGGGGCAGTTGCGTGCACAATTCGTCCAGCATCCGCCGATCCAATTCCGGCGGGTCGCCCAACTGACACATGATGAACGCGTGCCTGGGGAGAAGGATCTTCGGGCCGCTTTCAAGGACCTCTTCAGACAAAGGGTTGAAGAGGAGCGGCAAAACTAGCCCTGATTTCCGACAGTTTTTTTGGCTATGCCTTTGTAGGGTCCCGGCGTCGTCTTATGCGACACGATGCGGCCCGTGCGGGTATCGATCTTCACCCATCGTTCGGTCAGAGGGTTCTTGATCTGAACCCGCTCCTTGACCGCGCCCTTGCGGGCCTCGCTTCCGGTGTTCTTCGCCATCAGACGATCTCCAACGACCCAGGCGAAGATATAACGCCGGAAACACCGGCGGCAAGCAGCCTAACCCACCCGGCGGCGCACCACGGTCACGCCGACGCTCTCGGCGTCGTGGAACACGTCGAGCTTGGAGATCGTCACTTCGGCCCGCTGCGCGCGCTCGTCGGCGAGGCAGATTTCCGCCACCCGGTCGGCCAGGGTTTCCACCAGCTTCACATGGCCGCCGCCGGCCAGGGCGCGGACCGCCTTGACGATGCGCTCGTAGCAGTAGACCCGGGCGTAGTCCTCGCGGAAGCCGCCCTCGGGCCGGGTGACGTCGACGGCGATATCGACCCGCACGCGCTGGCGCACGCCCTGCTCATGGGCATGGATGCCGATCTGGAAATCCACCACCAGGGCGTTGATCCGCACCGTGTAGAGAGCATCGACCACCTCGGTGGCATCCGCCGCGCGCGGTTCGTCGAGTGTGAAGGTCATCGGTCCCTCGGGCGCCATCGTCGTCTTCTCAGCCAGTTCCATGCAAGGTGCCGCACCCTCAAAATACGGGGTTGCGTGGTCGAGCGGTGCGCACCCTAGACTCCCATATGGGGCTTTGTCGTCCCAAACCCGCCATCGAAGGGGCGAAACCCGCCCCATCACCTTCCTATCTTGGCGCGACGTCCCGTCGGGTCTAGGGTCTGCGCCAATCTTGTATACAAATCGGAGGAAAATCCATGAGCGACAAGGCCATGTTCGAGGCCGGCCTGAAGAACCGGCGTGAAGTCCTGGGTGCGGAGTATGTCGACAAGTCGATCGCGTCCGCCGACGACTTCAACATGCCGATGCAGGAGCTGGTCACCGAATACTGCTGGGGCGAGGTCTGGGGCCGTCCGGGCCTGAGCCGCCAGCAGCGCTCGATGCTCAACCTCGGCATGCTGGTGGCCCTCGGCCGCAGCCACGAGCTGCGTCTGCACATCCGCGGCGCCATCAACAACGGGCTGACCAAGGACGACATCAAGGAAGTCTTCCTGCAGACCGCCATCTATTGCGGCGTGCCGGCGGCGATCGACGCCTTCCGCAACGCCCGCGAAGTCTTCAAGGAGATGGGGGTCGACTGATCCCCACCGCCCCCGCACCATCCCAGGAACGCGTTCAATCACGGAGAAAGACATGTCCGACATCACCGTCGGGTGGATCGGCATCGGCAACATGGGTTGGCCGATGGCCCGCAACGCCAAGAAGGCCGGCGTCGATATCGCCGTCTTCGATCTGGACCAGGACAAGCTCGGCCGCTTCGCCGAGGAGTTCGACGCGAAGCGGGCGTCCAGCCTCGCCGCCCTGTCGGAGATGTCCGACGTCATCGTCACCATCGTTCCCGACGGCAAGGTTGTCCGCCGCATCTGCTTCGGCGACGGCGACAACCTCGCCGCCGGTTTCGCCGAGGGCAAGATCCTCGTGGACATGAGCTCGTCAGCCCCGGTGGGCACCCGCGAGCTGGGCGAAGAGCTGAAGGCCAAGGGCATCACCCTGATCGACGCGCCGGTCTCCGGCGGCGTGACCGGGGCGGAAAACGCGACCCTGTCCATCATGGTCGGCTGCTCCGACGAGGACGCGCTGGCCAAGGTCATGCCGTTCTTCGAAGCCACTGGTAAGAACATCTTCCGCTGCGGTCCGCTCGGCGCCGGCCATGCGATGAAGTGCCTGAACAACTACCTCTCCGCCGTCGGCCTCACCGCCGCCAACGAGGCGCTGCTGATCGGTCAGAAGTTCGGTCTCGACCCGTCCGCCATGGTCGACATCCTGAACGTCTCCACCGGCCGCAATTCGTCGACCGAGCGCAAGTACCACCAGTCGGTGCTGCCGCGGACCTATGTCTCCGGCTTCTCCACCGCGCTGATGGCCAAGGACGTGGGCATCGCCAACGGCCTGGCCGGCGATCAGGACATGACCGCGCCGCTGCTGAACTCGCTGAACGATATCTGGTCGAAGTACAACGAGATCATGCCGACCGCCGCCCACGAGGCGACGATCGAGGTGCTCGAGAAGGCCAACAAGATCAAGCTCAACGGCCCCAAGGCCTGAGCCGAACCGGCCGGGACCGTCCCACCCCATAAGGGACGGCCCGGAGAGGAAACGAACGAGAGGAGGAGGCCATGGCAGGCCAACCGCTGGAGGGTGTCCGCATCCTGGCGGTCGAGCAGTATGGTGCCGGACCCTTCGGCACCATGTATCTCGCCAACCAAGGGGCCGAGGTCATCAAGGTCGAGAACCCGGCCGACGGCGGCGACATGGCGCGCGCCGTCGGGCCGTATTTCTTCGACGACGAGGGCCGGCAGAGCCAGTTCTTCCACTCGTTCAACCTCAACAAACGCAGCGTCGCCCTCGACCTCCGCAGCGAGGACGGGCGGCGCATCTTCCGCGAACTGGCGGCCACCGCCGATGCGGTCACCAACAACCTGCGCGGCGACGTCCCCGAGAAGCTCGGCATCGACTATGCCAGCCTGAAGGACGTGAACCCGAAGATCGTCTGCGCCCATCTCTCCGCCTATGGCCGCGACGGCTCGCGCAAGACCTGGCCCGGCTACGACTACCTGATGCAGGCGGAAGCCGGCTGGTTCTCGGTCACCGGCGAGCCCGGCACCCCGCCGAGCCGGTTCGGCCTCTCGGTGGTCGACCTGATGACCGGCGTCACCATGGCCTTCGGCGTCACCTCGGCGATCCTGCAGGCGCGCCAGACCGGCGAAGGCCGCGACGTCGATGTCAGCCTGTTCGACCTGGCGCTGCACACGGTGACCTATCTCTCCACCTGGTACCTGAACGCCGGCCATGTGCAGGACCGGCTGCCGCGTTCGGCCCATCCGTCCCTCACCCCCTGCCAGACCTACAAGACCAGGGACGGCTGGATCTACCTGATGTGCAACAAGGAGAAGTTCTGGCCGGCGCTGTGCCAGAAGATCGGCCGCCCGGAGCTGGCGACAGATCCGCGCTTCGCCACCTTCAAGGCGCGGCTGGCCGAACGACCGGCGATCCAGGAGATCCTGGACGACGCGCTGAGCGCCAAGACCACGGCCGAATGGATGGCGGAGTTCGGCGGCACCGTGCCCGCCTCGCCGATCCTCGACATCGCCGACGCCATGGACAACCCTTTCGTCGCCGAGCGCGACGGCATCCACGACTTCGCCCCGCCACCCAACGGGGCGGCACTCGGGCTTGAGGAGGCTTTCCGCATGGTCGCCCATCCGATCCGCAATTCCGGCTCGGCACCGCCGAAACGCCCGGGCCCGGAGCTCGGCGGCGACACCGACGGGCTGCTGGCCGAACTGGGATACGGGGCGGATCAGATCGCGGCCCTGCGCAAGGCGGGAGCGGTCGGATGAGTGTGAAGCTCGCCTTCATCGGCTTCGGCGAGGCCGGCCCGGAACTCGCCCGCGGCCTGCTCGGCGCCGGTGCCAAATCCGTCACCACCTACGACATCCTGGCGGCCGACCCGGCGACCCGCGACGCGTGGCGGGCCAAGGCCGAAGGCTTCGGCGCCACCGCCTGCGACACCCCGGCGGAAGCCGTGGCCGAGGCCGACCTGATCCTGTCGACGGTGACCTCCGAGCGCGCCCTGGAGGCGGCGGAGGGCGCCGCCCCGCACCTGCGCCAGGGCCAGCTCTATCTCGACCTGAACTCCTGCTCGCCCGGCAAGAAGGTGAAGGCGGCCAAGGCGGTGGAGAGCAATTCCGCCTGCCGCTACGTCGACGTGGCGGTGATGGACACCGTCCTCGGCCGCGGCCATGTGGTGCCGATGCTGCTGGCGGGCGAGGCGGCGGAAGCCGTCGCCGAGACCATGACCGGCCTCGGCATGAAGGTGGAAGTGGTCGGCACGGAGATCGGCCAGGCGTCCACGATCAAGATGGCCCGCTCGGTCTTCATGAAGGGCATCGAGGCGATCCTGTGCGAGAGCCTGGTGGCCGCCGACCGGGCCGGCGTGGCCGACCGAGTGCTGGCGTCGATCCAGTCGACCTTCCCGGGTCTCGACTGGCGCCAGGTGGCGACCTTCCACATGGGCCGCATGGCGCTGCACGGAAAGCGCCGGGCGATCGAGATGGAGAGCGTAGCCGACACCCTGCGCGACCTGGGCCTGGAGCCGTCCACCGCGCTCGGCACCCGCGACCGCCAGATGTGGGTGGCCGATCTCGGCCTGCGGGAACGCTTCGCCGGCGGCGACCCAGAGACCCTGGAGGAATTCCTGGAAGCGGTGTCCGACGCGTCGTCGAAGACGGCTTCCCTCTAGACAAGAAATCTCTTGGCATTACATGGTGACGTGCGGCCGAGAACGACGCGGCTCCGCACGCCACCTCTACCCGCGCACCGGCCCCCACGGGGATATCCCCGCGGTACAGAATTTCACGAGAGGAGAGCCACCCATGGCCTTTGAACTTCCCGATCTGCCGTATCCGCACGACGCTCTGGCGCCGGTCATGTCCAAGGAAACCTTGGAATACCACCACGACAAGCACCACAACGCCTACGTCACCAACGGCAACAAGCTGCTCGAGGGCAGCGGCCTGGAGGGCAAGTCGCTCGAGGAGATCGTCAAGGCCTCCTACGACGGCGGCAAGGGCGGCGGCCTGTTCAACAACGCGGCCCAGCACTGGAACCACGTCGAGTTCTGGAAATGGATGAAGCCGAATGGCGGCGGCGCCATTCCGGGCGAGCTGGAGAAGAAGATCGTCTCCGACTTTGGCAGCGTCGACAAGATGAAGGAGGACTTCATCGCGGCCGGCGTCGGTCAGTTCGGCTCCGGCTGGTGCTGGCTGATCCTCGGCAACGACGGCAAGCTCGCCATCACCAAGACCCCGAACGGCGTGAACCCGCTCGCCACCGGCGAAGGCACCGCCCTGCTCGGCTGCGACGTGTGGGAGCACTCCTACTACATCGACTACCGCAACGCCCGTCCGGACTACGTGAAGGCCTTCGTGAACGATCTGGTCAACTGGGAGCGCGTCGCCGAGATCTTCGGTCAGGCTTCCTGATAGACTAGAACACTCCTTTCTCGCTCATCCCGTTTCGGCAGGCTCGAAAGGGGAGAGCGAGAGGTCAGCGAACTGTCAACAATTGACAGGAAGTCGGCGCCGAAAGTAAAGGTTTGGCGCCGACTTTGCATTTCTGGGAACTGGTGCCGGTCCACTATTACAACGGCACGTCTAGTATGCCCCTCCTCTATTCAACCATTGACAAATCGCAAAGCCTCGACGCGAATCGGGCTTGTTAGCGTTGATGTGAGCGTGCGACAGTTTTTGTGCTGAAATCTGTCCAGGGGCTTGTGGACATGGGGGAAGACGACGGAAACGGCGTCGGCAAAGGGTTCTGGCTGACCCAGGCGGGTCGCGAGGACCGGCATTCCGACGGTGCGGGGGGCGAAGCGGCGATGCTCTTCACCATGCTGCATCATTTCGGCTGGGTGGACGTCGGCATCCAGGCGGACCGTGCGGTCGTCCGACTGAACCCGAGCACCGCCTGCGCGGAGGCCCTGCACGAGCTGCCGCTGCAGCTGGCGCACGAGGCACCGCACACGATGGTCGAGCTGGTGCTGATCGACCAGGACGCCGAGCCCGTCGACATCGCCTTCCTGGAACCGGAGAGCGCCTGCCGCTACCTCGACGCGGTGACCAGCGCCCGTGGCGCCGAGCTCGGCGAGGACCAGTCGGTCTGGGGCTCGGAAGCCTTCCCGATGCCCCTC
Organism: Thalassobaculum sp. OXR-137; assembly: GCF_034377285.1. Taxonomy (NCBI): domain Bacteria; kingdom Pseudomonadati; phylum Pseudomonadota; class Alphaproteobacteria; order Rhodospirillales; family Thalassobaculaceae; genus Thalassobaculum; species Thalassobaculum sp. OXR-137. The sequence continues at coordinate 263,344 of NZ_CP139715.1, forward strand.
CCCTACGAGCTGTCGGAAACCCTGCGCTACCCGCTGACCGCACCGATGGTGCAGGATCCGGACGAACAGCGTCACGTGGACGAGGAACGGTTCGCCCGCAGCCTCACCATGGCCGAGTGGCTGGCGCCGGTTAACACGGCGGATTCCCTGAAGGACCGGCGGCTGGTCGACCGCACCCCCGAGATGGTCAGTTTCGCCCTGCGCTCGCTCGGCTGGGTCGGCATCAAGCGCAAGTGGAGCCTGCACGGGCAGTCGTTCCGCAGCTCAGTGCCGGAAGTGGTCGCCCTCGACCCGATGGCGATCCGGCGCGAGGCGCTGAACCAGCTCGTCGCCCTGTGCGAGGTCTGGGCGCCGATGCCGGGCGAGGTCACCTTCGCCTGGTGGAACGGCATGGCCTGGGTGCGCGAGAAAGGCCGCCCACTGCAACTCGCCGACCGATTGCGCACGATCTGCCGCATCGCCGCCAATGACGAGGCTCTGACCCGCGTCGACAGCGTCGAGGTGCCGATCCAACAGATTCTCGCCTCCGGCCAGGCCTGGGCCGAGGGGCATCCGTTCGCCGTCACCCTGACCCGCTGGCAGGAGGAGCAGGCCGGGGCCGGCGCCGGCGAGACCATGCTGCGCGACCTGGAGCGGCTGGGGCTGTTCCAGACCCGCACCAAGCTTCTGATCGTCGATGCCAACGAAGACCTGAGGATCGCCCGCTACGCGCCGGGCCGGGTGACGGTCTGGGACGACCGCGCGAACCGGGCCATGGAAGGCTCGCGCCTGATCGACGTGCCGGACCGCGGCCTCGGCCTGTGCGTCCAGCGCGACCTGCGCGCCGTGCAGCGCCGGCGCGAGCCCGTCCTGCACCGCTGCAACGGCGTGGTCGCGGCCAGCGACGGCCTGCAGGTCGTCCAATGGTCTCGGCTCACCGTGCCTCTGTTCATGGCCAGCAACGGCGAGGAACGGGTCAGCGCGCTCCTGTCGACCTGCGAGTTGGAGCACGCCTCCCCGATCTGAGGGCGTCCGGGCCGACGGCCCGCTCAGCCACCGTCCTTAACCACCGCCCTCAGCCACCCTGGACAAGCCGGACCGGCACGACGGCCGGCTCGGCCGCCGCGGCGACCAGCGGCTGCGCATCCGGCGCCTCGACGAACCGGGTCACATCGGCCACCACCGCCTCCCGGGTTCGCCCCAGCAGCCACATTCGGGAGCGCTCCGGCTTGTGCGGCCGCAGCCAGCGCACCCCGGAATGGGCCTCGTCGAACCGGTACTTGGCGGCATTCTTGGCATAGACCTCGTCCTCGGCGATCGACACCATCGGGGCCGCATCCCACCGCGCCAGCGCCAGGGCGCATCCGGCCGTGGTCAGCACCTCGGCCAGCACGGTCCGGCCGCGCCAGGCCGGGGCGAGCCACAGCCCGCCGATATAGGTGCAGCGCCGGCGCACCGCATTGGCATAGGCGTCCGCCTCCTCGCTGAGGACGAAACGCTCGCCGCTCGCCATGTCTTGTGCCGGCGTGCGGTAGAAGAAGGACAGGGTCGACAGCCAGTCGCCGAGGGTCCGCTGCCCGAGGTCGAAGAGCCGGATGGCGAAGGTGGCGATCCGCTCCGACGACGCGTCGTGGACGCTCATCCAGACGGCGTGGCCGCGCGGGAACGGCACGGCGGCGGGATTGAAGGCGTTCGGCATAAACTTGCCGGTCTCCCGGCAGACCGCGTCGAAGCCGCTCATGTCGTCCTCGACCGCGACCTGCAGCCCGTAGCGGTTGAGCTGCGCGTTCAACCGCAGGAAATACTCCGCGAACAGATCCTTCTCCGGCAGGGCGAGAGAGCCGACGTTTGTCAGCAGCCTGTTCCTGTACGCTATTGTCATCATGGGTCGATCTCCATCCCTGATAGCCCGAGTTAAGTAAAGATGAACACGCGAATAACGTGTATGTCTTTGCGGATTATCCAGCGACTCGGTGAACTTTCGCGAGTCGCGCCGGGGAGCGCGTCGGCCTATAGAAGCAGCGACGAACCGAATCGGATGCCCCGCATGCAGCGCCCGCCGACCCAGCCCGATGCCGCCCCCCGGCCCGCCGTCTTTCTCGACCGGGACGGGGTGCTGAACGTCGACACCGGCTACGCCCACCGCGCCGACCAGATCGCCTGGGTGCCCGGCGCGCCCGAGGCGGTCGCCCGGATGAACGCGGCCGGTTTCCGGGTCTTCGTCGTCACCAACCAGGCGGGAATCGCCCGCGGGCTGTACGGCTGCGACGACGTGGAGGACCTGCACCGCTGGATGGCGCAGGAATTGCGGGAAAGGGGCGCGCGGATCGACGACTGGCGCTACAGCCCGCACCACCCGCTGCACCAGCCGGAGCGCTTCGCCGACAAGGCCGACTGGCGCAAGCCGGCGCCGGGCATGCTGCTGGACCTGATGGCGGCCTGGCCGGTGGACCGGACCGCCTCGTTCATGATCGGCGACCGGCAGACCGACATGGAGGCCGCCGCTGCCGCCGGCATCGACGGCTACCTGTTCGAGGCGGGCAATCTGGACACGTTCGTAGCCGACATTCTGAGACGTCGGGCCGGCCGGTAGGCCCTGGACCGGCGAGCCCGCCCGATGGGTCGGCCCCGCCCCTCAAAATCGCTTCAAAGAAGTCAAAAATTTTATTAAAAAATTAATTCCCTATCTGCATTTTGGGCGCGCGTTCCTCGGGCCCACTCCATCCAGCGTATCTTGTCATGAATCGCTCTGCGCTCTTCGCCGTCGTCCTGGTCCTGCTTAGCCACGCGGCGGCGGCTGCGGATCGCGGGCCGGGCTATTACGAGGCGGTCATCCACTACTGCTATGGGGGCGGTCTCGCCGATCGGATCGGCCGCGATCCGTCGAGTCGGTCGATGGTCGGCGCCACCAACCAGAAGGCCGCCCTGGCGGATCTCCGCGACGCCCTCAAACGCGGCGAGAGAGCGGTCACCGCCCTGTGCGCCGCCACCTACTACCAGGCGATCGCCAAGGGCTACGTGACCGAGATTCGGGAGACCAAGAGCGAGTGACCGCGACTCAGACCTCCAGCCATTCCCGGCGCACCTGATCGTCGGCGGCGAATTCGGCCGGCGTTCCCTCGAAGACCAGATGCCCGTGGCCCATCACCAGCAGACGGTGGGAGATCTTCAGGGCGATGGTCAGCTTCTGCTCGACCAGCAGAATGGAGATGCCGCGCCGGGCGATCTCCTCGAGCAGCACCGCCACCTTCTCCACCATCTGCGGACTCAGCCCCTCGGTCGGCTCGTCCACCATGACCAGGTCCGGGTCGCCCATCAGGGTGCGGCACATGGTCAGCATCTGCTGCTCGCCGCCCGACAGGGCGCCGGCCGCCACATCCGCCCGCTCCTTCAGGTTGGAGAACAGGTCGAACATGTCGTCCATCGACCAGCGGTCGTCCGGCCGCGGCTTGCTCGACTTCATGCCGAGGATCAGGTTCTGCCGCACCGTGAGCGTTGGGAAGATGTCCCGGTTCTCCGGCACATAGCCGATGCCGAGATGGGCCACCTCGTGCGGCTTCTTTCCGGCGATCTCCTGGCCGCGCAGGCGGATCGAGCCGACCGGCGGGACCTCGCCCATGATCGCCTTGCAGGTGGTGCTGCGCCCGACGCCGTTGCGGCCGAGCAGGCTGACGATCTCGCCCTCGCCCACCTGGAAGCTGACGCCCTGCAGGATGTGGCTCTTGCCGTAATAGGCATGGAGGTCGGTGACCTGGAGCATCAGTGAACCTCCCCGCCCGCGGCGTCGACCGTGCCGAGATAGGCCTCCTGCACCGCCTTGCTGGCCCGCACCTCCTCCGGCGTACCGGTGGCGATGATCTCGCCATAGACCAGCACCGAGATCCGGTCGGCCAGGTTGAAGACCACGCCCATGTCATGCTCGACCATGACCAGGGTGCGCCCTTCGGTGACCCGGCGGATCAGCTCGACCACGCCCTCGGTCTCGCTGTGGCTCATGCCGGCGGTCGGCTCGTCCAGCATGATGACCTCGGCCCCGCCGGCGATGGTGATGCCGATCTCCAGCGCCCGCTGTTCGGCATAGGCGAGCACGCCCGCCGGCAGGTCGCAGCGCTCCAGCAGGCCGATCTCGTCCAGGATCTGGGCCGCCCGCTCGTTCAGCTCCCGCTCGGTATCGACCAGCCGCCAGAAGCTGTTGCGGTAGTCCATGGACCAGAGCAGGCCGCAGCGCACGTTCTCGAACACGCTGAGCCGCGGGAAGATGTTGGTGATCTGGAACGACCGGCTGAGCCCCATGCGGTTGATCTGATAGGGCTGAAGCTCCGTCACCTCGGTGCCGTTCAGCAGGATGCGGCCGGCGGTCTTGGAGTATTTGCCGCTGATCAGGTGGAACAGGGTCGACTTGCCGGCCCCGTTCGGCCCGATGATCGCGTGGCGCTCTCCGGCCCGGATCTCCAGGTCGATGCCGCGGATGATCTCGGTGGGACCGAAGCTCTTGCGCACCCCCTGCATCTGAAGCGCGGCCGTCATGACACGCCTCCCGTGTGGCCGGTGGCCCGGGCGAAGGCTTCGCGCAGGCGCGGGGCGAGGCGGATCAGGGCGTATCCGCCGCCGCAGGCCAGCGCCAGGGCTACAACCCAGGGCAGGATCGTGGAGACGTCCAGGGTCAGCCCGAAGACATGGGCCTCGCTCTCGCCGACGACGCTCTGGTTGGCGACGTTGCCCATCTCCAGCAGCAGCACCACGCCGGCCAGGAAGGCGAGCAGCGGGCCCAGGGCGACGGCATAGGCGCGCGCCAGCATGCCGAGCCTACCCATGCGGAGCGCCGGGCCGTGCATCGCCACCAGCCCGGTGAGGCCGCGCGGCGCGTACATCACGGTCAGCACGAACAGGATGCCGACATAGAGCTGCCAGAGCTCGGTGTGGTTGGACAGTACGGTCTGCAGCAGGGTCAGCACGATGGCGCCGACGATCGGCCCGACGAAGAAGCCGACCCCGCCGATGAAGGCCATCAGCAGCACCCAGCCGGAGGTCACCAGGTTGAGGTTCTCCTCGGTCAGGATTTCGTAGTTGATGGCGAACAGCCCGCCCGCCATGCCGGCGAAGAAGCCCGAGGCGCAGAACGAGACGAAGCGGACATAGCGCTGGCTGTAGCCGACGAATTCGGCCCGCTCCTCGTTGTCGCGTACCGCATTGGCCATGCGGCCCGCCGGGGTGCGGGAGAACAGGTACATGAACAGCGCCGCGATCATCACGATGCCGGCAATGAGGTAATAGACCTCCACCTCGCTCAGGAATTCGGTGCCGAACACCGGCGGGCCCATGGTGCGGTCGCCGCTCACCCCCTCCTCGCCGCCGAAAAAGGCGACGAAGATGATCGAGCAGGCGGCCACCAGCTCGCCCACGCCGAGCGAGATCATGGCGAAGACCGTGCCGGCCCGGCGGGTGGAGAAGCTGCCGATCGGAATGGCGAAGGCGAGGCCGAACAGCCCGCCCACGAAGGGCAGCAGCGGCAGCGGCAGCCACCAGCCGTCGTACTCCACGTAGTTCATCACATGGACCGACAGGAAGCCGCCCAGGCCGAAATAGACCGCGTGGCCGAAGGACAGCATCCCGCCCTGGCCCAGCAGCATGTTGTAGCTGAGGGCGAAGACGATGGAGATGCCCATCTGGTTCATGATCGTCACGCCGACCGCTGAGGAGAACAGCAGCGGCATGATCATCAGGATGACGAAGGCGCCGCCCCAGACCGGCAGGGTCCGGGTGAAGGCGCCGCGGCGCATCTGCTCCTCGGCGACCCGCTTCCAGGCCGGCTCCGCCCCCGCCGCCGCGGCAGAGCGCGCGGCCGCGGCGGATCTCGTGTCGGTCGCGCTCATGTCTCGCGTTTCCCCATGAGCCCTCGCGGGCGGAAGATCAGGATCAGGATCAGCAGGATGTAGGGCAGGATCGGCGCCACCTGCGGCAGCGACAGGCTCCACAGGTCCCGCAGGGCGTGGTCGGAGTCGAAGCTGACGCCCATGAGGTCGAGCAGGTCGCTGACCGACCAGTCGAGCGCGATGGCGAAGGTCTGCAGCCAGCCGATCAGCAGCGAGGCGACGAAGGCGCCGGGCAGCGAGCCGAGCCCGCCCACGACGATCACCACGAAGACGATCGAGCCGAGCACGAAGGCCATCCCCGGGAAGGTGCCCAGGGCCGGACCGGCGATCACCCCGGCGAGCCCGGCCAGGGCCGAGCCGACGCCGAACACGCCCATGAACACCAGCGGCACGTTATGGCCGAGATTGGAGACGGTGTGCGGATGGGTGATCGCCGCCTGGATGATCAGCCCGACCCGCGACTTGCTGAGCACGGTGAACAGGCCGATGAAGATGCCGACCGAGATCAGGATCATGAAGGCCTTGTAGGCCGGGAAATTCTGGCCGTAGAGCGTGAACAGCGGGAACTGAAGCAGCTCGGGCGCGGAATAATCCTTGGTCGCCTTGCCCCAGAAGAACTGGACGATCTCCTCGATGAGGAAGGCGAGACCGAAGGTGAAGATCAGCTCGGCCACATGCCCGTGCCTGTGCACGTGGCGCAGGCCGTAGCGCTCGACCAGCGCGCCGGCGACACCGACCAGCAGCGGGGCGACGATCAGCCCGGGCCAGAAGCCCACATAGGTGGAGATCGTGTAGGCGAAATAGGCGCCGAGCATATAGAAGCTGGCATGGGCGAAGTTCAGCACGCCCATCATGCTGAAGATCAGCGTGAGCCCGCTCGACAGCATGAACAGCAGCAGGCCCGTGACCAGCCCGTTCAGCAGGGAAAAGATCACCAGTTCGAACATACGGACATCCCGTCATCTGGCAGATGCGATACCCGGCGCCGGACCCGCCCTGTCGGGCGGATCCGGTACCGGTGGGATCGTCCGGATCAGGCGTCCGGCCGTTCCATCTGGCAACTGGTCGGGCTGTCCTTGCCCGCCATGGTGACGGTCTTCTCGTTCACCAGGCCGTAGCCGGAATTGTCGGCGTCGACCTCGATGTTCTTGTTGGTGTGCACCGAGATGTGGACGTCCTGGATGATCTGGTGGTCGGAGGGGCGCATCCAGGCCTTGCCGCCCATGATGGTGTCGTACTCCATGCCCTCCAGCGCATAGGCCACCTTCACCGGGTCGGCCGAGCCGGCCTTCTCGATCGCCTTGGCCAGCATGTCGATGGTGTTGAAGATGCGCGGCTGGTTGATGTCGTTGTCCGGGTACTTCGCCTTGAAGCCGTCGTTCAGCTTCTTGAATTCCGGCGTCGGCGGGTTGAGCGTACCTTCGCGCACCGACCGGATGATGCCCTCGCCGAGTTCGCCGAAGGTCGCGGTGATGCCGTCATGGGCGCCGTAGTAGGTGTAGATCGGCGCATCGACGCCGGCCTCGATGATCGCCTTGCCGAGGCCGACCATGTCCGCACCCCAGTTGCCGGTGATCACCGCCTGGGCGCCGGACGCCTTGATCTTGGTGGCGTAGGGGGTGAAGTCCTTCACCTTGCCGATCGGGTGCAGCTCGTTGCCGACGATCTCGATGTCCGACCGCTTCTCACCGAGCATCTTCACCGCCGCGTCGGCGACGGCCTTACCGAAGCTGTAGTCCTGACCGATGATGTAGACCTTCTTGATGTCCTGGTTCTCGACGATGGCGTCGGTCAGCGCGTCCATCTTGATGTCGGCATTGGCGTCGAAGCGGAAGTGCCAGAAGTTACACTTCTCGTTGGTCAGCGCCGGGTCGACCGCTGAGTAGTTCAGGAACAGAACGCGCTCCTCGGGATTGCGCTTGTTGTGCTTCTCGATCGCGTCGGTCAGCGCGTTCGCCACGCCCGACGAGTTCCCCTGCACCACGAAATGGATGCCGTCGCTGATCGCCCGCTTGAGCTGGATCAGGCTTTCCTTCGGGCTGATCTGGTTGTCGAGCGGCACGATCTCGAACTTCCGGCCGTCGAGCACGCCGCCCTTCTCGTTCACCAGCGCCTCGGCGGCGAACTCGAAGGACCGAAGGCCGGACTCGCCGGTGGTGGCGAACGGGCCGGACAGCGGGTCGATGAAGGCGATCTTGATGGGGTCTGCGGCCTGCGCTCCGGCGGACACCGCCAGCGCGAGACCCATCGCGGCGGCAAAGGCCGCCCTACGGGTAACCGTCATGTATTCCTCCCTTTGGAACCGGTCGGTCACCGCTTATTGGCTGCAGCGATCCGCCGTCGAAGAAAGCATGGCGGGTGGCGAGGGTCGCGGTCAAGCGCAGCGGACCCGGGAGTATGCGATTGCGATTCGCGCTATGCGCGATCCGCAACGGGGATCGGTTCGACGCAGGGTCGAAGGCGAAAAAATATGCGGTTTTCAAGGGGGAGTGGCGCGCCCGGGAAGATTCGAACTCCCAACCTCCTGATCCGTAGTCAGGTGCTCTATCCAGTTGAGCTACGGGCGCCATTTCGTGGGGTGCCCCCCGCGAAGGAGGCGCAACCTACTCAAACACCCGACGCTTGGCAAGAGCCCTGATGCGAAAATCCACGAGGCAAAAGAACTTGTTCGGATTCCGTGGTTTAAGTAGTATCTCCGCAGTGATTTGTGAGCGGGGTCGTTGGATAAAAGCCGATGGAAATCTCGGAAGAGACGGCTCTTGGCTCCTAACGCCGCGTATCGCATCATGGACGCGCCCGGTCGCTTGGGGGGCGGCACGCGTTCTTCGGGGGTCCGGGTTGGGATTTAAAAGGGATGACGCGGTGATCGAATCATTCGACTCCATGCGCCGCCTGGCCGTTATCGGCGTCGGCGTACTCGCCCTTGCGGGGTGTTCGTTCAGCAGTGATTCGCTGTGGCCGTCTCTGACCGGCGAGGCGCCCAGCGCCGATGCGCCGCCAGCAGCAAGCGTCGCCATTCAGCCGTCTGCGGGCGAACGCGCGGGCTCACCGCTGGTCGGCGGCCCGCCGCCGCTGGGCAACACCAATTTCGAGGTTCGACCCCCCGCCACGATGCAGCCCACGGGCACGTTTGTCGGCGAGAAGGTTATTCAACTGCGAGGCGACCTGGTCCGGTTGCAGGACAGCATCCGGGGCCATAACGGCAGCCTGCAGTCCCTGCGCGCCACCACCGCCCAGAACGCGCTGAACTACCACCAGACGGTGGCGGGCATCGAATCCCGCCTGCAGGTCGGCACCACGCCGGGCAACCCGCAGCTCGTCGACCAGTGGAACAGCGCCCAGCGCCAGTTGGAGCAGGTCAACACCGACATCTCCAACATGAACGCCCTGGCCAACCGGGTTTCCTCCGACGCGGCCCTGTCGACCTATCTGCTGGAATCCGTGCGCGCCGCCTATGGCCTGTCCGGCGCCGTGGAGGCCGACCACGAGCAGCTCGCGGTGCTGGAGGACGACACCAACCAGACCGTCGTGCTGATCGACCGCCTGCTGACCGAGCTGAGCGACGACATCCGCCGCCAGAGCTCCTATGCCGCGAACGAGCGCAACGACCTGAACACCATGGCCGTGGCGATCAAGAACGGCGAGCTGTTCGGGACCAGCCTGGCCAACCGGTCCTTCGGCGGCACCTCGCCCCAGGCCTCGATGGCCGGCGGCGCCAGCTTCCCCGCCCCGGCCAGCATGGGCACGGCCGGCCGGCGTCCGCTCGTGGTGATCCGCTTCGACCGGCCGGGCGTCGAATACGAACAGCCGCTCTACAGCGCCGTCCGCCGCGCGCTGGAGACCCGGCCGGAAGCGATCTTCGACGTGATCGCGGTCAGCCCGCAATCCGCCAACCAGGGCCGCAACGCGCTCGACGCCAACCAGGCCAAGCGCAATGCCCAGACCGTGTTCCGCAGCCTGCAGGAGATGGGTCTGCCGCCGGGCCGGGTCGCCCTGTCGGCCCAGTCGGCGCCGGATGCGCGTTCCAACGAGGTCCGCATCTACGTGCGCTGAGCGACAGCCATCCAAGAGACGACGCCAGGGGCGGCCGGAGATCGATCCGAGCCGCCCCTGCTCTTTTCGGCGCCTGCTCTTTTTCACCCCCGTGATCCGGCCCGTCGGTCGCGCGCGTAGAGAGCGGTGGAGGTGCCCCATGATCCGGACCGTTCTCCGCCTGCCCCGAACGATCGCCGCGATGCTGCTCGCCCTCGGCCTGCTCGGCGCGCCGGCCGCCGCCCAGACCGCCGAGGAGGCCGCCGCCTTCCGCGGCGTCATCTCGGCCCAGGTCGATGCCTTCCGCGCCGACGCCTGGGACCGGGCCTTTTCCTACGCATCGCCCAATATCCGCACGATGTTCGGCACTGCCGAGCGGTTCCGCGACATGGTCACCGGCGGCTACGAGGCGGTCGCCCGCCCGCAGGTCTTCGAGTTCGAGGACGCAACCCTCCTCGACGGCCGGCCGACCCAGCCGGTCTTCGTCATCGGCCCCGACGGCATCGCGCGCCGGGCGCTGTACTTCATGGAGCAGCAGCCGGACGGGAGCTGGAAGATCGACGGGGTCGTGCTCGAAACCCTGCCCGACCGCACCACCTGAGGCCGCACGACCTGCGCCTGTGCATTGCCACCGCCTTGCGGGGCGGCTATAGCCGGACCATCAAAGCGGCGCGTGGAGGCGGTCACCCATGAATGCGAGCAAGAACGACGAACTGCGTCGCACCTTTCCGGTTTCCTGGGAGGAGCTGCACCGCACCGGCCGGGCGCTCGCCTGGCGGCTGCTGGATATCGGTCCGTTCGAAGGGATCATCGGCATCACCCGCGGCGGGCTGGTACCGGCGGCCATCGTCGCCCGCGAGCTGGAACTGCGGATGATCGACACCATCGGCGTGTCCAGCTATGCCGGCTATAACGGTCCGCGCGGCGAGCTGAAGATGGTCAAGCCGCCGTCCATGACCACCGACGGCGAAGGCTGGCTGATCGTCGACGATCTGGTCGATACCGGCGAGACCGCCAAGGTGGTGCGCGCCATGCTGCCCAAGGCGCATTTCGCCACGATCTACGCCAAACCCGCCGGCCGTCCCCTGGTCGACACCTTCGTCACCGAGGTCAGCCAGGATACCTGGATCTATTTCCCCTGGGATCTCGAGCCGCGGCCGGTCGACCCGATCATCGGTCTGCGTCCGGCGACCTGACCGGCACGCTGTCGACGAACCGGATGTCGCCGATCCGCACGGCGACGAAGACCCGGGCCGGCGCGCCGGCCCGCTCCACGGGCTCCAATGTCCGAGGGTGGCGGATCTCCAGATAGTCGACCCCGTCGAAGGCGGCGTCGGTCAGGGCGTCCAGGCCCCAGGCGACCTCGCCGGCCGGGGTGCTGACCCCGTCGGCGAGACGGCCCGTCATGCGCCCCAGGATCCGGCTGAGGCTGGCCACCCGCTCGCGCCCGGCCTCGTCCAGCCGGTCGATCTCGGCCACCGGGGTGATGCCGCCGGGGCCGCGGGCCGCATCGACGACGCGGATCAGCGGCGCGCCGTCGCGCCCGGACAGCCGCGCGGCCAGGACGCAGGCCCGCTGAAAAACCGCACCGCTCTGATACAGCCGGTCCGGTGCCACCAGTTCCACCAGCCGCTCGATCTTGCCCACCGCCTCGGTCAGCGCGTCCCGGGCGAACAGGCCCTCCATGGAGGCGGCGAACTCGGGCAGGTCGTCCACCGGCACCGGCTCGATCTCCATCGATGCCGCGTACAGGACGTCGGCCCCGTTGCGCGACAGCAGCGTCCGGCCGACCGGATCGGTCAGCACATCGGCCTTCGGCCCCGCCGCCACCAGCACCCGGTCGCATTCCCGCGCCGCCAGCGCCAGCAGCACCAGGTGGCCCACATGGGCCTCGCCCAGGACCGGAACGAGGCCGATCGAACAGGAATCCTCACGCCATTCGGTGAGATAGCCGGTCAGCGTATCGATCTCGGAGACGACCTCAATATCGGCGTCCTCGCCGCCGTCCAGGTTGAAGGACAGCGCCGGGTCGTACGGGCCGACCCGGTCGTTGCCCAATTTTCCAACCCGTTTCGACATAGGCAATCACCAATGGTCCTGTCATTCCGGTCCGACGCCCCGGTCCCGCGCCCCGGTACAGCGCCCGGAAACCGCAGAGCGCAGACCTCCCGTTCCGGTCCGGAGACGACGGTCACGACGACGGTCACCCTGCGGCAGGAGAATTATGTCCGACGCATTCTCGCAGCCCTAAGCCGCTCGACCCCGTCCGCCATTGCCGGTCCGAAGCCACGCCAAACCCGCCCGATTCGGCCAAAGGCTACACCGCACACGCATTTTCCGGCAAAGCAAAATCTACTGCGCCGGCAGCGCGGGCCGGCCGGCGCGGCGATCCCGTCACCCGGCGCTCTGCACCGGCAGGTTCATCCGGAAGGTCGAGCCGTCGGAGCCGGTGCGCTCCAGGGTCAGGCTGCCGCCATGGGCCTGCACCAGATCGCGGGCGATGGTCAGACCGAGGCCGGTCCCGTCGCGCCGGGTGGAGAACTGGAACGGCTGGAACAGCCTGCCGCGTCCCTCCTCGGGGATGCCGGGGCCGTTGTCGGCGAGGTCCACCAGCAGGCGGCCGCCCTCCTCCCGCACGGTCACGCGCAGGGTATCTGCCCCCGCATTGACGGCGTTGGAGGCGATGTTGGACAGCGCCCGGTACATCTGGTCGCGATCCGCCTGGATGACGACGTCGCCGGTCTGGTCCAGGTGCACCTGGATCTCCCTGCCCTGCACCGGGGCCAGATCGGCCCGCAGGTCGGCGATCAGGTCGGCGAGCCGCAGCGGCGCCAGCTTCAGCGGTGGCGTCTCCCGCGTGAAGTTGAGCGTGGTCGAGCACAGAGCCACCGCCCGGTCGATCGCCTTGACCAGGGTCGGCGTCACCTTCTGCACGTCCGGGTCCTGGCTCATGGCCAGCCGGTCGGAGATCAGGGTCGCGGTCGACAGCATGTTGCGCAGGTCGTGGCTGATCTTGCTGACCGCCGTGCCCAGGGCCGCGAGCCGGGTGCGCTGGCGCAGGGCGGCGCGCATCTCCTCCTTCATCAGCCCGAGTTCGCGCAGGGCCACGCCGATCTCGTCGCGCCGGCCGCGGTCGTCGAGATCGGTGCTGCGGTCCTCGGGCCGCTTGCGGAAGGCGACGAGGCTCTCGGTAATGCGCTGCAGCGGCCGCACCAGCAGCCAGCGCAGGCTGACGAAGACCAGGGCGGCGGTGAAGACCGAGATCAGCACCGACAGGGTCAGGATGCGCCAGGAGAAGTCGTACATCACCTCGCGCAGCGGAAACTCGTCGATGGTGATGCTGACCGTGCTCGCCGGGTCCATCGGCGCCGGACCGGTCACCCGCAGGATCCGGTTGCCGGTCTGGAACAGGGCGTCGAAGGCGTCAACCACCAGCTCGACCGGCATGGGATCGTAGAGCGAGACCTCGACTTCGCCCGTCGGGAACATCGGCCGGCTCAGGGATTTGCGGGAGCCTTCCGCGCCGGTGACCACGATCTCGTAGGCGCCGACATGGTCGAGCAGTTCGAAGGTCAGTTCCTGGCTGATCACCCGGTCGGGCGAGCCGTCGATGGTGAGCGCGGCCAGATGCGCCTTGTCCAGCTTCTCGGTCAGATAGGTCAGCCGGAAGCGGGCGATCGACGGGGTGTAGATCAGCACTTCGGAGACCATCACGAAGAAGATGGTCAGGCAGAGAAGCCGAAAGGAGAGCGACCGCATCGTCCGATCCGTCGGGTGCTCAGGCGAAGCGCATCAGGAACCGCACGATGCGCCGGGTGCGCGCGGAGAACAGCTTGGGCACATACCAGCTTCCCGCCGCCCGCTTCACCACCTCGGTGCGGGTGGGGTACGGGACCACGAGGCCGGCGATGTCGGACACCTTCAGCTTCTTGGCAATCGCCAGGGTGTATAGCGAGACGATCTCTCCGGCCCCCGTGCCGACCACGACGGCTCCCAGAATACGACCCTTTGGCGAGACGTAAAGTTTGGTGAAGCCCTCCACCTCCCGCTCGGCGACCGCGCGGTCGTTTTCGGCGAAGGGCCAGCGCAGGACCTCGAAGGCGTCTCCGCGCCCGCGCAGCGCCGCCTCGTCGTCGCCGACGCTGGCCAGTTCCGGCGCGGTATAGGTCACCCGGGGCAGCGCGATCTCGGCCTTGGCCGGCAGGCGGAACAGGGCATTGCGGATGACGATGCCCGCATGGAAGCCGGCGAGATGGGTGAACTGGGCTCCGCCCGCCGCATCGCCCACGGCGAAGACCCGGCGATTGGTGGTGCGCAGCCGGCGGTCCAGCTTGAGGCGGCCGCGCTCGTCGGTCTCGATCCCGGCCCGGCTCAGATCCAGCCCTTCGAACCCGACGCGCCGTCCGACCGCCACCAGCAGGTGACTGCCGCTCAGCACGCCCTCGCCCGCGTCGGACCGCACCGTCAGCTCGATCCCGTCGGCGGACGGGCCGGCATGGATCGCCGCCGTGCCCTCGTGGATCTCGACCCCGTCGCGCCGTAGGGCCAGGCGCACCACCTCGGCCGCCTCCTGGTCCTCGACGCCGAGCAGCGACTTCGCCTCCACCAGCACCACCTCGCAGCCGAGCCGCGCGTGCGCCTGGGCCAGTTCGCAGCCGATGGGGCCGCCGCCCAGCACCAGCAGCCGGCGCGGCCGCGTCTCCAGGTCGAACACCGTCTCGTTGGTCAGGAAGGGCACGCTGTCCAGCCCGGGGATCGGCGGCACGGCCGGGGTCGAGCCGGTGCCGATGACCACGAACTTGGCCTCCACCCGCACCCCGCCGCCTTCCACGGCGCGGGGACCGGTGAACCGGGCCTCGGCCTGGACGACGCGGACGCCGAAACCGCTGTAGCGGGCGACGGAGTCCATCGGGGCGATCTCGGCGATCACGCCGCGGACGTGGTCGCGCACCCGCGCCCAGTCGACCGAGCGGACCGGCGCGTCGACGCCGAACCGACCGGCGCTGGCCGCGGCATGGGCGGCGTGGCCGGCGGCGAGCAGCGCCTTGGACGGCACGCAGCCGACATTGAGGCAGTCGCCGCCCATCTCGCCCTTCTCGAACAGGACGACGCTGGCGCCCATCTGCGAGGCACCGGCGGCCACCGACAGCCCGCCGGCACCGGCCCCGATGACGCAGATATCGGCCTGGATCGTCTCGGTCATGCTGGGGCTCCTGCGGTCAGATCAAACGCCCACTCGTCACTTCCCGGATTGATTCCGGGGTAAGGCCGGCAGCGGTTTATACCGTCGACATGAAATCGCACGACGCCTGTCTCAGCTTAAAGGCTCGCCCCGGAATAGATCCGGGGAGTGTCCGGGTTGGGAGCGTATCATGCCGTCACGCGGATGACGCGGCCCCGCGGCGCAGGCGCTTATACAGCACCGGGACCAGCGCCAGCAGGGTCAGGCCCGCGATCGGGACTAACACGGTGGGCTCAAGGAAGATCCCCAGGCCCGGCAGCTCGCCCCGGTCGAACACGGTGTCGAGGCCGTTGCCCACCGACACGAAGACGAAGGTCCCGGGCACGATCCCGATGGCGGTGGCGATCAGGAAGACACGCGTCGACACCCCGAGCAGAGCCGGAACGATATTCACCAGCCAGAACGGAAAGATCGGCACCAGCCGCAGCACCAGCAGATAGCTCAGCGCGTTCTCCCGGAATCCGTCCTCGAGCCGGGCGACGAACGGTCCCGCCTTGGCGCGCAGACTGTCGCCGATCGCCGTGCGGGCGGCCAGGAACACCGCCAGCGCCCCGACGGTCGCCGCCAGCACCGTCAGCACAGTGCCCTCCACCAGGCCGAAGACCAGCCCGCCGGTGACCGTCAGCACCAGCCCGACAGGCAGGGAGAAGGCGATGGAGAGCGCATAGGCCGCCGCGTAGCCGAGCCGGCTGACCACCGGGTTCGCCGCCACCCAGTCCTGCAGGACCTCATGGTTCTCGGACACCGCCTGGAACGAGACGAACCGGTCCAGATCGGCGGCGAAGAACGCCACCAGACCGCCCAGCAGCAGGCCGATGGGCAGGAGGCGGCGCAGCGTGACGCCGCTGCCCTCCAAGTCTCCGGAGCTCTCTGTCGCCTGCCGTTCGCTCACGTGGTCCCCGCTTCCCTCAATCCGGTTGGGTTCTCGGCCGGGATGCGATGATGGGGCCGCACACCCGCCCGGCCAAGATGCCCCCTGGCGCCGCCGGCGCCAGTCAACAGGCCGTGAGGAGCCCGTGTACACGGCCGTCGCCCGTTGGCTTGGCGCCATGAGACCCCGGGCAATGGCGCTACCGGCAGAGCCAAACCGGGCGCAAGATCGCCCGTAACAAGACACTGGAGGCATCCATGCCCGACGGCCAAGCTTCGATCACGAAACCGAGTGTGTGCCCGCTCGACTGCCCGGACACCTGCAGCCTCGACGTCACGGTCGAGGCCGGCAAGGTCACCGGCGTGCGCGGCTCCACCGCCAACCCGCTGACCGAGGGCGTGGTCTGCAACAAGGTCTCACGCTACTACCCACATTTCGTCCACGGCGAGGGCCGGCTGACCCATCCGATGAAGCGGGTCGGCAGGCGCGGCGAAAATGCCTTCGAGCGCATCTCCTGGGACGAGGCGCTGGACCTGGTCCATGCCGGGCTCACCAAGGCGATCTCGGAGCACGGGCCGCAGTCGGTGGTGCCGCTGGCCTATGCCGGGCCGCATGGGATGCTGGCCGGCGGGTCGATGGATTTCCGCTTCTTCCACCAGATGGGCGCCACCCTCCTCGACCGCGGCCCGATGTGCGGCGGCGTCAAGGGCGAGGCCTTCGTGTCGATTTACGGCGCCATGCCCGGCACCCCTCCGGAGCAGGGGATCGGCGCCGAGCTGATCATCGTGTGGTCGAACAACGTCACCGTCTCCAACCTGCACTTCATCCGCACCATCAACCGGGCGAAGGCGGCGGGGGCGAAGATCGTCGTGGTCGATCCCAAGCGGATCAAGGCGGCCGAGCAGGCCGACATGCATGTGGCGATCCGGCCCGGCACCGACGTGGTCCTGGCCTTCGCGCTTGCCGCCGAGCTGGAGCGGATCGGCGCCTTCGACCAGGCCTTCATCGACCGCTGGGCGTCGGGTGCGGAAGAGTTCATGACGGCCGCCCGCGATTGGACGGTCGAGCGCGCCGCCGAGGTCTGCGGCGTGCCCGAGGAGCAGATCCGCACGCTGGCATCCTGGTACGCCGAGGCGAGCCCCGCCCTGATCGGCATGGGCAACGGCATGGAGCGCAACCAGAACGGCGGCAATTCCGTGCGCGCGGTCGCCGCCCTGCCGGTGCTCTGCGGCAAGTGGGGCGTGCGCGGCGGCGGCGTCATCGCCAAGGTCGGGGCCGCCGTGCCGAAGACCGTGGCGAAGCTGCAGCGCACCGACCTGATCCCGCAGGGCACCCGGCGCATGAACATCATGGACGTGCCGGCCAACATGTTGCGCGACGACCTGGATCCGAAGGTCGCCGCCGTCTTCGTCTACAACCACAACCCCATCGCCGTGTTTCCGGACCAGAAGCTGGTGATGGAGGCGTTCAGCCGCGAGGACGTGTTCGTCGTCGGCTGCGAGGTGCAGATGACCGACAGCATGCGCTACTGCGACGTGATCCTGCCGGCCTGCACCCATTTCGAACACGCCGACATCTTCCCGGCCTATGGCCAGACCTATCTGCAGCGGGCCGAGCCGGTGATCGCGCCGGTGGGCGAGGCGCTGCCGAACACGGAGATCTTCCGCCGGCTGGCGGCACGGTTCGGCTACACCGATCCGTGCTTCGCCGCCACCGATGCGGAGCTGATGGACGAGGCGATCGACGGCGCCGATCCGCGTCTGGGCGGGATGCGGCCGAGCGAGCTGCCGCTCGACCGGGCGCTGAACATGACGGCGGATGGCGCGCAGGAGATCGTGCCCTTCGCCACCGTATTCCCGAAGACTGCCTCTGGCAAGGCGGAGCTGGCCTCGGACTGGATGGAAGAGGCGCGCGGCTTCCGCGTGCCCGCCTATCGGCCGGTGGAGAGCGGCTATCCGCTGGCGCTTATCACCCCGTCCTCCGCCCACCGCACCAATGCCACCTTCGGCGGCCATGCGGCAAGCGACGGCGTGCAGCCGCTGGAGATCAACCCGGTGGACGCGGCGTCCCGCGGCATCGAGGAGGGCGACCTGGTGCGGGTCCACAACGACCTGGGCGAGACGGTGCTGCGCGCGGTGCTGACCGACGCGGTCCGGCCGGGCAGCGTGTATTCGGACAAGGGGACCTGGATGCGCACCAGCGACACCGGGCTCACGGTCAACGCCCTGCTGCCGACCCATAAGGCGGACCTTTGCGAAGGCGCCTGCTTCAACGACGCACGGGTGGAGGTGGCCCGGGTTTAGGGCGCACGACTTTTCCTCACCCTGTCATCCCGTCATCCCGTCATCCCGAGCGGTCCCGGACCCGATCCGGGAGCGGCCCGGGACCCCGCACGAGGCCCCTGGGTCCCGGCCGTCCTCCGGGTCGAGCCCGGAGAACGCCGGGATGACAGGGTGAGGGAGGCGGCATCTTTATTCTTTCCCCCGCCCCTTCCCACCCCGCTTCCCCGGAAACGGCAGGACCGTCGCCCCCTGCCGGTTCGCCGCGCGCAGCGGTTTCTCGGCAAGCGCCGTCAGGATCAGCCCGACCTTGCCGTCGGAATTGCGGTAAGGCAGGTGGGTGGCCATCAGGTCCTGGTGGCGGATCTGCACGATGCCCGGCGGGATCAGCCGCCCGGCCCCGGCATAGCCCGCCCCGATCCAGGACAGGGCCGTCCCCGGCTCCGCCCATTCCGGATACTGGCCGAGCAATTCGCCGCCCAGCAGCCCCCGGGCGATGGAGCCGGAGAACTCGATCCGGTACGACCCGCGCAGCGGATCAAGATAGGCCAGCAGCAGGCTCGGCATGATCTCGCACAGATCGGCCAGGAACAGCTCGTCCGCGTCCGGCAGCTCGGCCCCCGCCCGCTGATCGACCCAATAGCGGCGCAGGTCGTCGAACCATTCCGGCCCGGCCAGCGCCCAGCGCTCTTCTCCCGGACCGTCGCATCCCAGGGTCATGCGGATCTCCTCTCGCAGGCGGGCCGTCGGAGGCGATCCGCGGCCCGGTGGACTGCGGGGGCTATGGCAGGCGCGGGGCGATTTCGGGCGGGGAGCGGTCCGGTTTCGCCGGCCGGCGGCCCTTGGCGGAAAATGAGGGATCTTTGACATTGCCGCCATCGCGGGGCGAGAGCAGGCTTGGGACATGAGCACCGTTACCCCCGCCCCGGCCTATGCCCCGCCCGCCGTCGTCGCGATCCTCGCCGTGCCCGGCTGCCAGCTTCTGGACGTGGCCGGTCCGTTCGAACTCTTCGCCTCCGCGATCCGCCCGGGCTCTCCCGCCGCCGCCTACCGGGTGGTCCTGGTGGCGCCGCAGGATGGCCGGGTGACCACCGAAGCCGGCCTCGGCCTGGAAGCCCAGGAGACCATCGCCACGCTGGATCCGGCCACGGTCGATACCCTGATCGTCGCCGGCGGGCCGGGCTCGCGGCACACGCCGGTGACCGGGGCGCTGCGGGACTGGACGGTGGCCACGGCGGAGGCGAGCCGCCGGGCCGCGACGGTCTGCACCGGCGCCTTCCTGCTGGCCCGCACCGGGCTGCTGGACGGGCGCACCGTCACCACCCACTGGCAGCACGCCGACACCCTGGCCGCGCGCCACCCGGCCATCCGGGTCGAGCCGGACCGTATCTACGTGGAGGACGGCAAGTTCTGGAGCTCCGCCGGGGTGACCGCCGGCATGGACCTGACGCTCGCCATGATCGCCCGCGATCTCGGCCGCGAGGAGGCTCTGCGCATCGCCCGCTCCAAGGTCATGGCGATGCAGCGCAGCGGCGGCCAGCGCCAGTACAGCAGCGAACTCGCCCTGCAATCGGCGGCCGACGACCGGCTGGCGGCGCTGCAGACCTGGATGTTCGACCACCTGGAGGACCGGCTGTCGGTGGAGGATCTGGCGGCCCGGGTCGGCATGTCGCCGCGCACCTTCGCCCGGCGCTTCCGCGAGGCGGTCGGCGAGACGCCCGCCGCCTTCGTCGAGCGGGCGCGGCTGGACGCCGCCCGCCGCCGGCTGGAACGGCCGGGGGCGGCCGTCGAGCGGGTGGCCAGCGAGACCGGCTTCACCAATGCCGAACGGATGCGCCGCAGCTTCCAGCGCGCCTTCGGGGTATCGCCCGCCGAATACCGCCGTCAGTTCGGCGGGCCCGCTCCCACCTGACGAGTTCCCCCCTGAAACAGGAGAGTTCCATGCGTGTCGGATTTCTGATGTTCGACGATCTGGAGGAGTTGGACATGGTCGGCCCCTGGGAGGTCTGGACCATGGCCGGTCACCTGAAGCCGGAGATCGAGTGCGTGACCATCGGCCCGGCCGAGACGCCGGTGCGCTGCGCCAAGGGATTGCGCGTCGTCCCCGACCACACGATGGCCGCCTGCCCGCCGCTCGACGTGCTGGTGGTGCCGGGCGGCCAGGGCACGCGGCGCGAGGTGAACAATCCGGAGCTGCTGGCCTGGATCGCCAGGACGGCAGCGGGCTGCACCTGGGTGACGTCGGTGTGCACCGGCTCCATGCTGCTGGCAGCCGCCGGTCCGGCCAAGGGCAGGCGGATCACCACCCACTGGCGGGCGGTCGACCTGGTGCGCGGCCGCGGCGAGGCGGGCGAGGTGCTGGACGACGTGCGCTATGTGCGCGACGGCAATGTGGTGAGTTCGGCCGGCGTGTCGGCGGGGATCGACATGGCGCTGTGGCTGATCGGCGAGATCTGGGAGCCGGCCTTCGCCCGTCAGGTCCAGCGCAACATGGAATACGACCCGGCCCCGCCGCATCAGGGCGCGGTGTAGCGCTCAAGAGCACCTGATCTCTCCGTCATCCCGGCGGGCTCCGGGCTCGACCCGGAGGTCGGCCGGGACCCAGGCGATGAGCGTGCCGGGTCCCGGGCCGCTCCCGGATCAGGTCCGGGATCGCCCGGGATGACGATGCAGGAGAAGAGAGGAAAGCGGCGCTCTACTCCGCCGCGCCGATCGCCAAAAACTTGTCGCGGCGTTCGGCCCGCAATGCGCCGCCGTCGCGGCCGACCAGCTCGCTCAGGTGCTTGTCCAGGGCCACGCCCAGGGCATCCAGCGCCGGGGCCGGCTCGCGATGGGCGCCGCCGAGCGGCTCCTTCACGATGCCGTCGATCACCCCCAGCTTCTCCAGATCCTGCGCCGTCATCTTCAGCGCCTCAGCGGCGTCCTTGGCATGCTCGCCGGAGCGCCACAGGATCGAGGCGCAGCCCTCGGGCGAGATCACCGAATAGATCGCGTGCTCCAGCATCAGCACCCGGTTGCCGGCGGCCAGGGCCACCGCGCCGCCGGAACCGCCCTCGCCCAGGATCGTGGCGATCAGCGGCACGCGGACGGCGAGGCACGCCTCGATCGCCCGGGCGATGGCCTCGGCCTGTCCGCGCGCCTCGGCATCGACGCCCGGATAGGCGCCAGCGGTATCCACGAAGGTCAGGATCGGCATCCGGAAGCGGTCGGCGAACTCCATCAGGCGGCGCGCCTTGCGATAGCCCTCCGGCCGGGCCATGCCGAAATTGCGGCGGACCCGCTCCTCGGTGGTCGCCCCCTTCTCGGTGCCGATCACCACGACGGACCGGCCCTTGAAGCGGCCCACGCCGCCGACGATGGCCGGATCGTCGGAGAACGACCGGTCGCCGGCCAGCGGCACGTATTCGTCGATCAAATGGTCGATCGCCGCCTGGGCGTGCGGGCGGCCGGGATGGCGCGCGACCTGCACCTTCTGCCAGGGCGACAGCTTCTGATAGGTGGTGCGCAGCTGGCGCTCCACCTTGGCCTCGAGTTTCGAGACCTCCTCGGCGATGTTGAGGTCGCCGTCGCTCGACAGATGGCGGAGCTCTTCGATCTTGCCTTCCAGATCGGCGATCGGTTTTTCGAAGTCGAGGAACTGATGCATGCGGGAAAACTACTCCGTTTGCGGCGGCGCACCATACCGATGCCGCCGCTCCCTCTCAAGCGCGGGGCTAACGCTGTGCCAGAGGGTGGTGTGTCTCGACCAATGCCCGAAGGCGCTCGGTCAATACATGGGTATAGATCTGCGTTGTGGAAATATCGGCATGGCCGAGCATCTGCTGCACGCTGCGCAGGTCGGCCCCGTGGTCGAGCAGATGGGTGGCGAAAGCGTGGCGCAGCACATGGGGCGAGACCCGCTTGCGGTCGATCCCCGCCTCCAGCGCCACCTCGTCCAGCAACTGGCCGAACCGGCGGCGCGTGAGATGCCCCTCGGCCGAGCGCGACGGGAACAGGAAAGGCGAGGACTTGCCGGTCATGAAGACGCCGCGCACCGCCTTGTAGTCGGCGATCGCCGCCATGGCCGCGTCGGTCAGCGGCACCATGCGTTCCTTGTCGCCCTTGCCGCGCACCAGCAGCACGCGGGGATCGCGGGCGACCGCGGCGAAGGGCAGGCCGACCAGCTCCGACACCCGAAGGCCGGTGGCGTAGAGCACCTCCAGCAGACAGACCAGCCGCAGCCCCTCGGGCCCGTCCAGGCCGCGGGCGGCGTCCAGCAGGGCGTCGACCTCGGTCTCCGACAGGATCTTCGGCAGCGGCCGGCCCTGGCGCGGCGCGTCGAGCACGGTGGTCGGGTCGTCGGTGCGGTGGCCGTCGCTGTACAGGAACCGGTAGTACTGGCGCAGGGCCGACAACCGCCGGGCGGCGGTCCGCGGCGCCATGCCGGCGCGCTCCAATCCGTCGAGATAGCCACGCAGGTCGTCGCTGTCCGCCGTCGCCAGCGCCCGCTTGCGTCCGGTCAGCCAGCCGCCCGCATCGGCGAGGTCGCGGCGATAGGCGTCCAGGGTATTACGGGACACGCCGCGTTCGGCGACCAGCATCTCCAGGAAGGCTTCCACCGTGAAGTCGGCGGCGACGGCCGGATCGGACATCTCAGAGGCCGTGGGCCAGGGCCGCCTCGGTCGCCAGACGCCGCGCTTCCGGCTCCAGCCCGACGGCGGCGAGCGCCCGCACCATGTCGGCCAGAGCCGGGATGGCGATTTCGCCCAGCGGGGTCTCGCCCGGTGCGGCGGCGCAGAGCAGGACCGTCTCCCCCAGCCGCCGGCTGTCGGCGGCGGCGCGGATCGCGAAGGCGAAGGCGGTCTCGGGCACGGCGCGGATGTCCACCGCGGGAACCGTAACCAGGGCGCGCCAGGCGTCGGCGCCCACCGGATCGCCCAGCGCCGCCATCAGCGCCAGGGCTGCCGACCCGCGCAGGGAGGCCTGCTGCTCGTCCAGCGAGCGCAGATACGCCCACCAGCGCGCCACGGCGGCCTCGTCGAACGCCGTCATCTGGTCGCCGCCGGCGAGCCGCACCGCCGCCCACAGCCGCAGCCAGGACGTCGAGGCCGCCTCCGATCCGGACGCCTCCATCCGGCGCAGCCGCTCGATCCAGGGCCGGGCCGCGCGGAACTGGTCGGCCACGAGCAGGCCGCGGACCGCGTCCTCGGCGAACCAGTCCACATCGGCGCCGGGATCCAGCGCCACCAGGAAGCTCGAGAACAGCCGGGCGGTCTGCTGCCAGGTCTCGTCGTCCTCGGCCATCTCCATGGCCTTGTCGATCGCCCGGGCGCGCTCGGCCGGGGCGGTCTGCGCCTCGGTCACCCGCCACAGGATGGCCCGGCTCAGCGGTCCGGGATCGGCCTGGGCGGCGGCGATCGCCGCCTCGACGGAGGCGGTGGACACCGACACGTCGCTGTAGAGGCCGGTGACCTCGGCGGCGGACAGGGCACCCGCCCGTTCCGCCTTCTCGGCCGCCTCCAGACGCTGGGCGAAGGGCGGATTGCCGGAGCCGCGGGCCAGCGCCACCAGCACCGGCAGGGACTCGATCTCACCGATGTCCGGCTCGATCTTCAGTTTCGCGACCCGTGCCATGGCCAGATGCACCGGCCCGGCCCCGCCCATGCGGAAGGGCGAGCCGGTCTGGGCCGTCGTGGCGGCCTGGGCCAGGGCGGCGAACAGCTCGTCCTCGTCGCCCAGTTCTGACAGCAGACGGGCGCCGAAATCGACCTTGGCGTTGCGGCCGGCCAGGGCGTCGCAGACCGCCGCGACCTTGATCCAGAACGTGTCGGTGGCCGCCCCGGTCAGGCGGTCGTAGAGGCCGCAGGCGCGGGCGTCGTCTTCCCGGGCGAAGGCCGCTTCGGCCAGCGGCGCACTGAGCTCCAGCGAGATACGGTCGTCGGAGACGCGCTCGGCCAGCGCCGCCAGATCGTCGATCGCTCCCATCGCCAGCAGCCGCTCCGCGCGGGCCAGCAACAGATCGCCTTCGGGCGCAAGGTCGCGCGGCGCCGGTCCGGCGCTCAGCAGGGCACGGCGGGCCAGATCGCGCAGCGTGCGGCTGGTCGGCGCCGCGGGCACCAGGGGCACCAGCCGCAGGGCGATATCTCCCGGCGTACCGGCCCAGAAATCCGAGCGCAGGCCGCCGGTCGCAGGGCTGAGGGTTCCGGTCGCGTCGAGGGTCAGCCCGGCCAGCGGGTCGATGGTGATGGATCCGTCGACGGTGGTTCGGGTTTCCGGTTGCACCGGTGCGGGCATGACCGTGGGCACCGCCGGCTGGCCGACGGCCGGCGGAAGGCCGAGGACGGGCGGCTCCTGTCGGGTGTCGGTCGTCGGCGGCGGCCCGATCTGGATCGGCGCGCCGATCTGGGCGCGCGCATCCGGCGGCGTGAGGGCGAGGAGCCAGACGGCGGCGAGCACCCCGGCGCTGAGCCGCCGCGAACCCCCGTTCCGGTGCCTAACGCGGGAACCGATCATTCGGTATCACCTTCTCGATCGGCGCTGTCGGCGCGGGTATGTCCCAGGTCAACAGGAACACCGCGCCGCCGGCGAGGATCAGAATGACAAGAAACAGCAGAAACAGTGTAAAACGCATGGCCAAGGCCCGGTCGCCGGAATCGAGACAGAACGACTCCCACCTGGCCGAGCACGTCGAGTTGGACCGTCACTCGGCTGGCGGGTGTCGCGACGCATATGCTACGGTCCTAACTAAGGCGCGACGGTGGCACTTTAACCGGTGGGGCACCGCGCGTGCAAACGAACCTACGGGATCCGGCCATGTCCGGGACATTGCTCATGGCGGCTCGTCCGAGCTCACAGGCTGCATTGACCGAATCGACCTCCCAGAACGTCGCGGAGATCGGTGAGGTCATGGGCGATCTCGTCGACGAGCCGTTGGAGCACGAGGCCGGCGCCGAGGCCCCGCCCGCGGCCCTGCTCGCCCGTCCCCTGGTGCTGGTCGGGCTGATGGGCGCCGGCAAGAGCAGCATCGGACGCCGTCTGGCCCACCGCTTCGGCGTCGCCTTCGCCGATGCCGACACCGAGATCGAGAAGGCGGCCGGCCGGACGATCCCCGAGATCTTCGAGGCGTTCGGCGAGGAGGAGTTCCGCAACGGAGAGCGGCGGGTGATCCGCCGCCTGATCGAAAGCGGCGGCCCGCGCGTCCTGGCGACCGGCGGCGGCGCCTTCATGGCCGACGACACCCGCGCCCTGATCAAGGCGGAGGCCACCTCGCTCTGGCTGAAGGCGGATTTCGAGACCCTGTTCGAGCGGGTCTCCAAGCGGTCGAACCGGCCGCTGCTGAAGACCGCCGATCCCAAGGCGACCCTGCGCGACCTGATGCAGAAGCGCTATCCCATCTATGGCGAGGCCGATCTCGTCGTGGAAACCCAGCGCGTTCCGATTGAGGAGACGGTCGATAAGGTCTATCACGCCGTCCTCGACCACCTGGCGCGTGAGGCCACGCCCTACCCATGATGGACGACGCATGACCCAGACCGCATCGAGCGACATCGAAACCGTGGAGGTCGATCTCGCGGACCGGCGGTACGACATCCGTGTCGGCGCCGGCCTGATCGCCGCGGCCGACCGCGAACTGTCAGATCTGATCGACGGCCGCCACCTCGTCATCATCGCCGACGAAGGGCTGACCGGCCCGCATCTCGGCGCGCTGGAAGCGGCGCTGCGCGGCTCCACCGCGCGCCGGGTCGACACCCTGACCACCCCGGCCGGCGAGTCCGGCAAGACCTTCGCCCGCTACCAGGACCTGTGCGAGCGCGCCCTGGCGCTGGGCATCGACCGGCGCACGCTGATCGTCGCCTTCGGCGGCGGCGTCGTCGGCGACCTCGCCGGGTTCGTGGCGGCCAGCCTGCTGCGCGGCCTCGACTTCATCCAGATCCCGACCACCCTGCTGGCCCAGGTGGACAGCTCGGTCGGCGGCAAGACCGGCATCAACACCGCCCACGGCAAGAACCTTGTCGGCGCCTTCCACCAGCCGCGCCGGGTGCTGATCGACACCGCCGTCCTCGACACCCTGCCGGAGCGCGAACTGCTGGCCGGCTATGCCGAGGTGGCGAAATACGGCGCGCTCGGCGACCGCGGCTTCTTCGAGTGGCTGGAACAGCACGGCAAGGCGGTCGTCGCCGGCGATCCGGCGGCCCGGCGCAAGGCCATCGTCGCCTCCTGCCGGGCCAAGGCCGAGGTCGTGGCCGGCGACGAGCGCGAACAGGCCGGCGGCCGGCGCGCCCTGCTCAATCTGGGTCATACCTTCGGCCACGCCCTGGAAGCCATGGCCGGCTATGACGGCTCGCTGCTGCACGGCGAGGCGGTGGCGGTCGGCATGGTGCTGGCGGCGCGGCTGTCCGTACAGATCGGCGCCTGCACCGGCCAGGACGCCGAGCGGCTGACCAAGCATCTGGCGGCGGTCGGCCTGCGCACCGAGCTGGACCAGGTCGATCCCCACCGCACCTGGAGCGCGGACGAGCTGCTGGCGCACATGACCAAGGACAAGAAGGCGCGCGACGGCCGCATCGTCTTCGTGCTGCTGGACGCGCTCGGCGAGGCCCGGGTGCGCGACGATGTCGACCCGGCGCAGGCCCGCGCCCTTCTCACCCGGCAGAAGGCGGCCTGAGCCGGCAATGGACTTCCTCACGACGATCGAGATCGATGTCGAGACGGCGATCACCCTTGGGGTGATCTTCTTCCTGATTCTGATGTCCGGCTTCTTCTCCGGCTCGGAGACCGCGCTGACCGCCGCCAGCAAGGCGCGGCTGAGCCAGCTCGCCCGCAAGGGCAGCACCCGGGCGGCCACGGTGGTCGAGCTGAAGGAGAAGAGCGACAGCCTGATCGGGGCCATCCTGATCGGCAACAACATCGCCAACATCCTGGCCTCCGCCCTGGCCACCAGCGCCATGATCGCGCTGATGGGGGAGAACGGCGTGGCCATCGCCACCGTCGTCATGACCGTGCTGGTGGTAATCTTCGCCGAGGTGCTGCCGAAGACCTACGCCATCAACAACCCGGACAAGATGGCCCTGGTGGTCGGTCCGCTGATCCGCGCCCTGGTCTTCGTCCTCACCCCCTTCACCTGGGCGACCCGGGTGATCGTCGGCGCCACCCTGAAACTGTTCGGGGTCTCCGTCGCCGCCGGTCTCGGCCATGACGAGCGCGAGGAGGAACTGCGCGGGCTGATCGAGATGCACGCGGATGGCGGCCAGGAGGTCGAGCACGAGCGCGCCATGCTGCGCTCCATCCTCGACCTGGCCGATGTGGAGGTCGAGGAGATCATGACCCACCGGGGCTCGGTGCGGATGATCGATGCCGACGCCCCGATCGACGAGCTGCTGGCCCAGGTGCTGGAAAGCCCGTTCACCCGCCTGCCGCTGTACCGCGAGGACCAGGACAACATCGTCGGCGTGCTGCACGTCAAGGCGCTGCTGCGGGCGATCCGCGCGGCCAAGGGGATGACGCCGGAAGCCTTCGACGTCATGGCGATCGCGGCGGAACCCTGGTTCATCCCGGACACCACCACCCTGCTCGACCAGCTCCAGGCGTTCCGCGAGCGGCGCGAGCATTTCGCCGTGGTGGTCGACGAGTACGGCAGCTTCATGGGCGTGGTGACCCTGGAGGACATCCTGGAGGAGATCGTCGGCGACATCCTGGACGAGCACGACGTGGCCGTCTCCGGCGTCCGGCCGCAGCCCGACGGGTCCTTCGTGGTCGAGGGATCGGTGACGATCCGCGACCTGAACCGCGAGTTCGAGTGGAACCTGCCGGACGAAGAGGCCTCCACCATCGCCGGGCTCGTGCTATACGAGGCCCGGAAGATCCCCGAGGTCGGGCAGGAATTCTCCTTCCACGGCTTCCGCTTCCGGATCCTGCGCCGGCACCGCAACCAGATGACGCTGCTGCGCATGACCCCGATCACCCAGCCGGCCAGTTCCTGACGGCCGGCCCGGCGCTCCGTCTGCTGCCCCGCCCTTCCGCCAACACGAGAGACATCCATGCCGCTGAGCCCTCCCGTAGAGCGTGAACCCGTCCATGACCGCACCATCGTCTGCAAGGGCTGGCGGCGCAGCGACGGAATGTGGGACATCGAAGGCCATCTGGTCGACACCAAGAGCTACGCCTTCCCCAACGAGTTCCGCGGCACCGTGGAGCCGGGCCAGGCGATCCACGACATGTGGCTGCGCCTGACCATCGACGCGGACATGACGGTTCACGGCGCCGAGGCCTCGACCGACGCCAGCCCGTTCCCGATCTGCCCGTCGATCACGCCGAACTTCAAGCGGCTGGAGGGCCTGTCCATCGGCGCCGGCTGGCGCAAGCAGGTGCGCGAGCGTCTGGGCGGCGTGGAGGGCTGCACCCATCTGGTCGAACTGCTCGGCCCGCTGGCGACGGTGGCCTACCAGACGATCTTCGGCGAGAAGTCCCGCATGCAGCGCGAGGCGGAGGAGCGGGGCGAGGCGCCGAAGAAGACCGAGGGCTCCAGCCGGCCCCCGCGCCTGCTCAACACGTGCCACGCGTTTTCCGACACCGGCCCGGTGGTCGAGAAAATGTGGCCGCAATGGCACCGGCCGAACGCGGAGGCGGGGGAGTAGGGCGCGCGCCCATCCCGTCGTCCTGTCCCGAATTTAATCCAGGATTATTTTGCGATCATGCCTCGAAGTTCCGAACAATTTTTCTCCGAGATTAGCGATAGATAGCCCCCATATTTCCAATACCTTCAAGATATTGAGTTTCTACTCTCCGATTTTGGTTTAATATTTTCTCCCGTCAAAATGAAAAACCACACATAGATATTATAAATTATATATAATACGAAAAATACGAGATATACACTCGAAAACCCTATATATCTCAGGTCTTCATACTCAACTACTTTGATCCAATATTTGACATTGAATATTGAACTTATGTACAATATCGCGCAAAAAATTCCTAGAACTCCTAGTTTTTTATAAACTTTGAAATTTTTATTTATTTGACGTGTTTTTATTTTTTTGAAATGTTCATTTTTTCTAAATTTATGAAGAACTGCCAAATATACTACAAACAACACCAAAACGAATAGAGCTGCTATATCTGACACGGCTTTTGTTGACAGAACTTGATACAACTCTTCTTTATTTTCAAAGCTCTTATATCTCCACATTTCAATTGATTTTTCTCCAATGAAAAAATTACCGAAATGACTAATATTTTTATAAGCAATGTCCCCATTTAAATAAAATAATAATTCAAACACCAAATTTAATGACAATAAATACAATGCAGATATGATGACATCCCATCCTGGCCTTAGACTATTCGCCATCAGAAATAAAAACAAAGACAAGAAATCCATACAACTCCCAAAATTATTTGTGCGCGTGCGTCTGATGTGCCGAAGAACGCAATTGACGAGCCCACTGCAGTCACTCCTGCCAATATAAGAACGACAGGGCGCACCAAAAAACTCATCGCTCCCTTTGACATGTAGCGCAGCACCTGCTTCGTCGCTCGCCCGTCCGGATATTCCGCATCGTCCCCAGGCAGAGACCGGATGACCGGGCTTTTCTCTCTCTTCGCGCACTCCCCGGCCTTGTGCCGGGGCAATCCGTGTAGCGGGCTCGACCGTTGGGAGGTCGATTTCACCGCCCATGCAGATTCCCGGCCTCGCCCCGGCACAAGGCCGGGGAGTGGATGATACTTATGTGCTTTTCTTCATTCCAGATGCCGCACGGGAGCGTCAACGCCCCACGAAGCTCGGCTTCTCCTTGGCCAGGAACGCCTTGTAGCCGCGCTGGAAATCCTCGGTGTCGAAGGCGTCGTAGCCCTCGTCGATCTCCGCGTCGCTCAGCGGCGCCGGGTCGGTGAGGCGGTAGACGAATTTCTTGTGCCAGCGCGCGGTCAGCGGCGCGCCCTCGGCGATCTTCGCCGCCCATTCATAGGCCGCGGCCTCGACCTCGGCATCCGGCACCACCTTGTTGACGATGCCGTAATGGAAGGCCTTCTCCGCGTTCAGCAGGTCGCCCACCAGCAGGATCTCCAGCATCGCGGTGGCGCCGTATTTCTTCACCTGGAACTCGAGCTCCTCCGGCGATTCCACCAGGCCCAGCCGCTTCACCGGCACGCCGAACCGGCTGCTCTCGCCGCAGATCCGCAGGTCGCACAGGGCCGCGAGCCCGAAGCCGCCGCCGACGCACAGCCCCTCGATCAGGGCGATGGTCGGGTGGCGACAGGACACCACCGCATGGCCGGACGGGTTGGAGGTCTTCGCGTAGTCGATGGCCGCCTTCTTGTCCTTGCGCACGCTCTCGAACTCAGAGATGTCGGCCCCGGCGGAGAACGCCTTGCCGCCCGCCCCGCGGATCACCACGCAGCGCAGCTCCGCGTCCGCGTCCAGCGCGGTGAAGACCTTGCCCAGCGCGCCGAAGACCTCGAGGTTCATGGCATTGTGCTTGGCCGCCCGGTTGATCGTCACCGTGGCGATACGGTCCTCCACATGGACGAGCACGTCGTCGGTGCCGCTCAATTCGCTCGTCCCTTTGACCTCACTCATTCGGCAGCCTCCTGGTTGGGCAACGTGCCGAGCAGGACGGCGCCCGTCTCGGCCAATCTGGCGATCTCCTCGGCGCCGTATCCGAGCTCCTCGAGCACGCCTTCGGTATGCTGACCGAACAGCGGCGACGGCGTGGCCACCTTGCCCGGCGTGGTCTCGAACTTGATCGGCAGGCCGATGGTCTGGACAGTGCCGGCGACCGGATGCTCGGTGGTCGGCACCATCTCGCGGGCGATGGTCTGCGGGTCCCGGTGCATCTCCAGCACGTCGAAGATCGGCCCGGCGGGAATCCCCCGCGTCTCGAACTCGGCGAGCCAGGCGTCGCTGGTCCTGGTCTCGAACCGCGCGTTCAGCTCCGCCTCGAGATCCTTCAGGTTGGCCATGCGGTCGCCGTTGGTCTTGAACCGCGGGTCGTCGGCGAGCTGCGGCGCGCCGATCATGTCCAGCATGCCGGTCCAGAACGTCCCGGTATTGGCGGCGATGTTGATATAGCCGTCGGCGGTCTTCACCGCCTGATAGGGCGCGTTCAGCGGATGGGCCGAGCCCATGGCCCGAGGCGCCACGCCGGTGGCGAAGGCGATGGCCGACTGCCAATAGGTGTGGGTGATCCCGGCCTCCATCAGCGAGGTGTCGAGCCGCTGGCCCTCGCCGGTCTTCAGCCGGTGGGAATAGGCGGCGCAGACGCCGAGCGCCAGCAGCAGGCCGGCGGTGATGTCGCAGATCGGGGCCCCGACCTTCACCGGCGGGCCGTCCGGCCGCTCGCCGGTGATGCTCATCAGCCCGCTCATGCCCTGGGCGACGAGGTCGAAGCCGCCGCGCCTGGCATAGGGGCCGGTGCGCCCGAAGCCGGAGATGGAGGCATAGATCAGGCCGGGGTTGATCGCCTTCAGATCCTCGTAGCCGAGGCCGAGCCGTTCGAGCACGCCGGGGCGGAAGTTCTCGGTCAGCACGTCGGCCTTGGCGACGAGCTTGCGCAGGATCTCCGCCCCCTCCTCGGTCTTCAGGTCGATGACCACGCCGCGCTTGTTGCGGTTCATCATCATGAAGGCGGCGGCCTCGCCGTTGATCTCCGGCGGCAGATTCCGGCGGGTGTCGTCGCCGCCCTTGATCTTCTCCACCTTGATCACGTCGGCGCCCATATCGGCGAGCATCAGCCCGCAGGTGGGCCCGGCCATGTGGTGGCAGAGCTCGATCACCGTCATGCCCTGGAGCGGGCCGAACCCCCGGTTCGCCATTCGATCCTCCCGGTTATCGTGTCTTGTTCTTGGTTAAGGGCATTTCCCCATGCGGGCGCGCGGGGGTCAAGGTGGGGAGCGTTCAGACCACACTCCTCTTCGCTCTCACTCCCCTCACACACTGTCCCGTCACACACTGACCCCTCTCCCCCACTCCCCGGATTTATTCCGGGGCGGGGCCCAGGCCCGCGTGTCAGAGGAAGCCTTCAAGCTTCGACGGATCCCAAGCCTCACCCCGGAATAAATCCGGGGAGTGGGGAGAGAGAACGACGGAGGAGAAGGCGGGCTATCGGCCGGCCGTCAGCGCCTTCAGGATCTCCGCCGTCGAGCCTTCGATGTGCCGCGCCATGACCCGACCCACGGCGGCCCCGTCCCCGGCCAGCACCAGGTCCAGGATCTCGCCGTGCTCGTCGTTCGACAGCGCGGCATGGCCGGTCATCCGCCACATCAGCCGCAGATAGCGCTCGAACCGCGCCCGCAGGCCCGTCACCAGGTCCAGGGTGATCGGCCGGCCGGCGGCGGCGTAGAGCGCGTCGTGAAACGCCGCGTTGGCGACCATCAACGCCGCCGGCGTCGACGCCTGCCCCATCGCCTCGATCGCCGCCCGTGCTGCCGCCGCGTCGACATTGGTGGCGTTCTCGGCGGCGCGGACCGCCAGCCCCGGCTCCAGGGACAGCCGCAGCGCCCCGATCTCCTCCGCCTCCGCCGCCGAGAGCCCGGCGACCCGCACCCCCCGGTTGGCCACGGCCACGACCAGCCCCTCCGCCTCCAGGCGACGGAACGCCTCGCGGATCGGCGCCTGGCTGGTGCCGAAGCGCTGGGCCAGATGCTCCTGGCGCAGCCGCGCGTCGGGCGCCAGGACCCCGTCCAGGATCTCCTCGCGCAGCAAAGCGGCGACCTCTTCCGGCATCGAACGGCGCAGGGACGCGGGGTGAGGCAAGGGGGTCGACCGGGAACGCATGCGCCCATCCTGGTTGTTGACGGCGGCCTGTCCATGGATCATTTTATCGATTATCGATAATTTGGAGAAGCGAAATGCGACCGGACGATTTCGACGCGATCACCTTCGACGTCTACGGCACCCTGATCGACTGGGAGCCCAGCATTCTGGCGCGGCTGCGGGCCTGTGTGGATAGCCAGGGGGCCGACGGTGCCGGCGTGGCCCCCACCGATGCCGCGCTGATCGACGCCTTCGACCGGGCCCGGGCGCATTACCAGATGCTGTCGCCGGCCCGGCCCTATCCGCGAATCCTGGAGCTGGCCATCGCCTATGTGGCCGGGGAATGGGGCGGGCGCGTCGATCCCGACCAGCAGGCCGCCTTCGGCGCCTCGGTCGGCGAGTGGGTCGCCTATGACGACAGCGTCGCCGCCCTGGCCCGGCTGAAGGAGCGCTTCGTGCTGGGCGCGCTGACCAACATGGACGACGCCTCCTTCGCCCTATCCCGGGCCCGGCTCGGCGAGCCGTTCGAGATCCTCGTCACCGCCGAGCGCGCCGGCGCCTACAAGCCGTCGCTGCGGCATTTCGTGCTGTCGCTCACCGATCTCGCCGCACGGGGTATCCCGCCGCACCGGGTGCTGCACGTGGCCCAGAGCCGCCGGGCCGACGTCCGCCCCTGCAACCTGCTGGGCCAGCCGGTGGTGCATATCGATCGCGGCGGCAAGGCGCTCGGCCATACCGGCTTCGGCGCCGAACTGGCGGTGCCCGACGCCACCTACCCGACCATGGAAGCCTTCGTGGAAGAATTCTTGAATTGAAACAATAACCTCGCCCTGAGCAGCCCCCGTCCCGGATTTAATCCGGGACGGGGGCGTGTCGAAGGGCCGGCCGCCCCATGTCCTCCGGGTCCCGGCCCGCCCCCGGGTCAGGCCCGGGGCCGTCCGGGATGACGGTCGTGTTGTAAAAATAACTCATCCGTCATCCCGGCGAGCTCCGGGCCTGACCCGGAGGTCGGCCGGGACCCAGTGCCCCTTCGACACGTCCCCCGGCAGAACGCCGGGGTCCTGCCCAGGGGGAGGTCGCGGGTGTGGGAAGGAGCGGTCTTCCCATCTCGACAACATCCCGGCTTCCGCGCATCTTCCCGCCAACCAAAAAGGAGGGAAGACATGGCCAAACCTCGGATCGCGGTCTTCGCGCTCGGTGGGACGATCGCAATGGTGAAGGGCGAGGCCGGGGTGCGCCCGGGTCTCACCGCAGAGCAGCTCGTCGCCGCCGCACCGGGCATCGACGCCCTGGCGCGGATCGAGGCGCGCACGGTCAGCACCATCGGCAGTTCCGACCTCTCCGTCGACAACGTGCTGGAGGTTGCCCGCGCCATCGAGGCGGCGGTCGCCGACGGAGCGGACGGGGCCATCGTCACCCAGGGCACCGACACGATGGAGGAATCCGCCTTCCTGCTCGACCTCGCCCTGCGGGTGGACGTGCCGGTGGTCGTCACCGGCGCCATGCGCAATCCGCTTTCGATCTCCCATGACGGGCCCGGCAACGTCTATGCCGCCATGCAGGTGGTCACCGATCCGGCGGTCCGCCGGGAGGCCCGGTCGCTCGGCGTGATGGTCGTCATGCTCGACACCATCCACGCCGCCGTCGACGTGGCCAAGATGAACTCCAGCCGGATCGACGCCTTCGCCAGCCCGGAGGCCGGACCGCTCGGCGTGATCGTGGAGGACCGGGTGCGGCTGACCGGCCGGCCGGTGCGCGACCACAAGACCGCGCTGGACGCCGAACTCGGCGACACCCTGCTGACCGGGATCGAGCCGCCGCTGCCAACGGTCGCCCTGCTGACCATGGGCCTGGGCGAAAGCGGCGGGCTGGTCGCCGCGATGCTCGCCGACCCGGAGAGCTTCGGCTATGCCGGCGTCGTGCTGGGGGCGATGGGCGGCGGGCACACCCCGTCCTGGATCGCGCCGCAGATGGACGACCTGGTCGCCCGCCTGCCGGTGGTGATGGCCGGACGGATGCAGGCCGGCTATGTGCTGGCCAAGACCTACGAGCGCGCGGGATCGGAGATGGACCTGCTGCGCCGGGGCGTGCGCTCGGCCGGCCGGCTGCCGCCGCTCAAGGCGCGGATGCTGCTGACCGCGATGCTGATGGGCGGTCTCGACCAGGCGGCCATGGACCGGGTCTGGGCCGCCGCCAACTGAGCCCCAAAAGACAGCGGCGCCCCGGTTTCCCGGAGCGCCGCCCGTCCCCCAGGTCAACTCTTGCCGTTAAGCCGCCTGCACCCGGCCGACGAAGTGATCGACCACGTCGCGCAGCTCGCCCGACACCGTGTTGGTTCGGCCCGCCGCGTCGGCGACGTCGCCGACGGTCTCCACCGTGCGGTCCGTCGCCTCGTTCACGCCGCCGATATTCGCCGAGAGCTGCTCGGTACCGCGGGCGGCCTCCTGCATGTTGCGGGTGATCTCCGCCGTGGCCGCCTTCTGCTCTTCGACCGCCGCAGAAATCGCCGCGGAGATCTCGTCGACCTTCTCGATGCTGGACACGATCTCGCGCACGGCCTCCACCGAGGTGCCACAGGCTTCCTGGACCCGGCGGATCTTGTCGGCGATCTCCTCGGTCGCCTTGCCGGTCTGGGTGGCGAGGCTCTTCACTTCCGACGCGACCACCGCGAAGCCCTTGCCCGCCTCGCCCGCACGGGCCGCCTCGATGGTGGCGTTCAGAGCGAGCAGGTTGGTCTGCTCGGAGATGCTTGTGATCAGCTCCACGACCTGGGCGATCGCCTCGGACTGGGCCGCCAGATCCTCCATGGAGGACAGGGTGACCCGCGCCTTTTCGGAGGTATTGCGGACGGTGTCGCTGGAGCGGGTCACCTGACCGACGATCTCGCCGAAGGAGGAGTCCATCTCCTCCGCCGCCGCCGACACGCTCTGCACGTTGGCGGAGGTCTGCTCGGAGATCGAGGCGACCTCGGAGCTGCGGTCCTTGGTCTCGCCGGCCACGCTCCGCAGGGTTTCCGCCGATCCGCCCAGCTCCTCCGACACGCCGCGCAGCTTCTCCAGCCGCTCGCCGATGCTGGTCTGGAACTCGGAGATCGCCGCCTCCAGGGCCGAGGCCCGCTCCTGGCGCCGTTCGTCCAGCTTGGCCTGTTCCGCCTCCAGCTCCTTGGTGCGGATCATGTTGTCCTTGAACACCTGAACCGCCCGCGCCATCTGGCCGATCTCGTCCTGCGCCTCGGTGGACGGGACCTCGGTCGACAGCTCACCATCGGCAAGGTGGCCCATGCTCTGGGTCAGAGAGCCCACCGGCACCGTGATGCTGCGCGCCATCAGAATGGCCGACAGGATTCCGATGATCAGGGCCGCCAGGGCGACGCCGCCGGCGATGAGCAGCGAGATCTCCGTGGTGCTCAGCATGCCGGCGCCGAGATCGTTCTGCTGGTCGAGGTACCGGGTCTCCATTTCCTCGATCAGTTCCGCCGACCGGTCGCCGAGAACGTTCAGCGTGTCGGAAATCATCTGGTTCCGCTTGACCGTGAGCTGGACGATCGCGTCGAAGGTCTCGCCGAAGGTGGTCAGGTCCTCCTGCACCGTGATCGCCCGGAAGTCGCCGGAATCGACCAGTTCGGTGACGATCTCGAGGGCGTTGCCGAGATACCGGCGCACATAGCCGATCGCCTCCGGGTCGTTGGTCACCAGGAACCGCTGGGAGGCGAACCGGACCTCCAGGGCGCCTTCGAGCGCGCGCGCCAGATCGCCCATGGCGTTGACGTCACCCCAGCCCTTGGCGTCCTCGACCATTTCCTTGATCAGGGTGGTGAAGCGCTCCCCGGTCTCGTCCAGCGTCAGCACGATCTTCTTGCGCTCGTCCTGCAGCGCCGAGACGGCGGCAAACGTGGTGCCGTAGGTGGTGATGTTGTCCTGGACCTGGCTCAGAAGGGCGGCCTGATCCGGATCGGTCACGGAGGTGCGCGCCTCGTCGAGCAGAGACTGAACGTCGGCAAGCCGCATCTCGACCATGGCCGCGGCACTGGCGGACCCGCTGCTCTCGAACGCCTTGGCGCTGATCTGGCTGGTCAGGATCTTGGCCTGGACCCGCGCGATCAGGTTGGTGTTGGTCGCGATCGCGCGATAGGCCGACACGCCTTCCCGGGACTGCCAGAGGCTGTATCCGGCCTGCCCCGCCAAGACGAGAAGCAGGACGAGGATAATGCCAAAGCCCGCGGCGAGCCTGGTGCCGATCCGGAAGTTCGACAGATAGGAATGGGCCGACATGTCAGCATACCCTTCTTGCTTGTACGTTCCTCCACAGCCTTACGATCTAACAGAAAAGTTAATTTCTCCTGAATGAAAAAATGGTCATATTTATCTCACTTTTACCCCATGTGGACGCCATAATCTTTCGCGACCGCAAAAAAGTTGGGGGTATCCCGTGTTGCAGAGCAACAAGAGACAGCGAGGAATAACAACTTTCGGGTGATTTCAAATAGTTGAGGCGTGCGGCCTCACGGTGCAGCGCACGGTTGCGCTGTCGGATTGCGCAAGGCCCTGCCGCAGGGTACCGCATTCCCTCGGCCGAAAATTTTCTACGCCGATGGTCGGCGCGGCGACGGCCGAGGGAAATCTGCGCGGAAATACGGACAGGAACGCCGGTCAGCGTCCCATGGCGTTGGCTTCCGCAGACGCACGCTGCATGTTCGCCGACATGTCGTTGGCGACCGTGCTCTGCTCCTCGACGGCAGCGGCCGTGGAGGCGACGTATTCCTGGACCTCGTCCATGGCCGAGCGGATCGAGGCGAGCGATCCGACCACCTCGGCCGAGACATGCTGCATCCGGCCGATATTCTCGGCGATCCTGTCGGTGGCGTTCTTCGCCTGGTTCGCCAGGGTCTTCACCTCGTTGGCGACCACCGCGAAGCCCTTACCCGCCTCGCCGGCCCGGGCGGACTCGATCGTCGCGTTCAGCGCCAGAAGGCTGATCTGGCCGGTGATCGTGTTGATCGCCTCGACGATGCCGCCCATGGCCGTGGTGGCCTGTTCCAGCTCGGTGGTGTGATCCCCCGCGGCGACAACCAGGTCGAAGGCGCCGGCGGTCGTGTCCTTCGACTTGATCATGCTCGCCGCGATCTCCTTGACCGAGGCGTTCAGTTCTTCCGCACCGGCGGCGACCGTTTCCATGAGCTGCTGCACATGTTCGGCGCGCTTGCGGGCCAGCACCTGCGGCGTCACGTCCGCGGCGAACTTCACCACCTTGAACGGCCGGCCGTTCATGTCGCGGATCGGATTGTAGGAGGCCTGGATCCAGACCTCGCGCCCGCCCTTGCCGATGCGCTTGTACTCGCCGGCGAGGAATTCCCCGCGCCGCAGCGTGTCCCAGAACGCCGCGTAGTCCGGGCTGGCCTGATAGGCCTGGTCGACGAACAGGCGGTGGTGCTTGCCTTGGATCTCCGGCAGCGTGTAGCCCATTGTATTCAGGAAGTTCGCGTTGGCGGTGCGCACGACGCCGTTCAGGTCGAATTCGATGACGGCCTGGGAGGCGTGGATGGCGTCGATCTGACCGCTCGCATCCGCCGCCTTGAGCTTCTGTTCGGTCACGTCGGTGGCGAATTTCACCACCTTGAACGGCTTGCCGTCCAGATCGCGGATCGGGTTGTAGGACCCCTGGATCCAGACTTCCCGGCCGCCCTTGCCGATCCGCTTGTACTCCGCCCGTTGGGGCTCGCCCGCCGCCAGGGACTTCCAGAACGCCCGGTAGTCG
The DNA here is from genome assembly GCF_034377285.1 of Thalassobaculum sp. OXR-137. Classification (NCBI taxonomy): domain Bacteria; kingdom Pseudomonadati; phylum Pseudomonadota; class Alphaproteobacteria; order Rhodospirillales; family Thalassobaculaceae; genus Thalassobaculum; species Thalassobaculum sp. OXR-137. The sequence goes on from NZ_CP139715.1 coordinate 302,105, forward strand.
GCGCCGCCGGCGGTCTCCGGCTCCACGAAGATGCTGTGCGGCTTGCCGCGGATCTCGTCCAGGGAGTAGCCCATGGTGTCGAGGAAGTTCTGGTTCGCGGTGACGATCGTGCCGTCGAGCTCGAACTCGATCACCGCCATGGTCTTGCCGATGGCATCGACCTGGCCGGCGAAGTTGGAGTCCCGCAGGACCCGCTCGGTCACGTCGGTCGCGATCTTGATCACGCCGGTCAGCGCGCCGGTACGGTTCTTCACGGGCACATAGCTCGCCCGCAGCCAGATGTCGGAGCCGTCGCGCTTCATCCGGCGGAACACCCGAGCCTGGGTCTGACCGGCGCGCAACGCCTTCCAGAACCCCCGGTACTCCTCCGACTCGCGCTCGCGCACAGGCACGAACATGCTGTGGTTCTTGCCGACGATCTCCGCCAGGGAGTACCCCATCGCCGTCAGGAAGTTTTCGTTGGCGCTCTTGATGGTGCCGTCGAGATCGAACTCGATGAGGGCCTGCGAATGGTTGATCGCCTCCGCAACCTCAGGCTTGTTCTCGTTGTCCGACCGCCGCATGAAAAGAAACATCATACTTCCCCGTAACCAGGCACCGTGGCCCTTGCGCTGCATCCGGATGAAATGCTCCGCGAACGGGGGAAACTTACGGCAGATCCAATAACAAACGATTAAATCCCAGGCGAGAAGCCCCAAGTGGTTTACGGGTTTAAACCGTCGATCCCGACCAGCCGGCAGGCGGGGCTACATCAGCCCGCCATGGCGCCGGATGAAGGCGACGATTTCGGGCACGCCGGTGCCGTCCTTCAGGTTGGTGAACAGGAACGGCCGGTCGCCGCGCATCCGCTTCGCATCCACCTCCATCACCGACAGGTCGGCACCGACCAGCGGGGCGAGATCGATCTTGTTGATGATCAGCAGGTCGGATCGGGTAATGCCGGGACCGCCCTTGCGCGGGATCTTCTCGCCGGCGGCCACGTCGATGACGTAGATCGTGATGTCGGCCAGCTCGGGGCTGAAGGTGGCGGCCAGGTTGTCGCCGCCGCTCTCGATGAAGCAGATCTGGGCCGAGGGGAACAGGCCGGCCATGCGTTCGACCGCGGCGAGGTTGATGGAGGCGTCCTCGCGGATGGCGGTGTGCGGGCAGCCGCCCGTCTCCACCCCCATGATCCGCTCCTCCTCCAGCGCCTGGGCGCGGACCAGGATGCGGCGGTCCTCGTCGGTGTAGATGTCGTTGGTCACGACGACCAGGTCGTTCACGTCGCGCATCGCCTTGCACAGCGCTTCCACGAGCGCGGTCTTGCCGGAGCCGACCGGCCCGCCGATGCCGACGCGGAAGGGACCGTGGGGGGACATATCGAACGCCGTGCTCATGACCGGAACAACCTCGTGTGCTGGGTTTCGTGTCGCATGGAACACCAGTCGACCATCGGGACGGAAGACCAGAGCGCGTCGGGGTCGGCGGCTTCCGCCTGCGACGCGGTGGAGAGAATAACCGGTTCCAGCGTCGCCGTGACCCGCTGACCGTCGGTCTGGCCGATCATCGACAGGCGGATCGCGGCGGAGACCGTGTTGGCCGCCACCCCGTGCAGGAAGAAGCGCAGGGTGGAGGGTAGGTCGATGCCATGAGCGGCGGCGCAGATCCCGACTGCCACCGGCAGGGCGAGCTCGAGCCTGTCGCGGGCGAAGACCGCCGCCAGCGCATCCAGCCGGGGCTGCGGCCAGGCGGCCCGGACCGTGCGCAGGAAGGCGCCGCCCTGGACCACCGTCTCCTGGGCCAGCTCCGCGGTGCCCTTCAGGGCGGCGGCCAGCTCCGCCGTTTCCAGCAGCGCCGCCTCGTCGTCGAGCTGGCGATAGGCGCGGGCGAGCAGGATCGCGTCCTGGCGCGGGGCGCCGTGTTCCAGCAGACGGGCGGCCCAGGCGTTCAGGCTCGCCGCGTCGGTGACCAGACCCGCCTCCACCGCCCATTCCAGCCCGTGGCTGTAGGCGAAGGCCCCGATCGGAAAGGACGGCGAGGTCCAGGCCGCCAGTTTCAGCAGGCCGTCAGTGTCCATGGGTATGGTGGTGGTGATGCCCGGGGCCGTGACTGTGGTCATGCCCGTGATCGTGGCTGTGACCGTGGTCATGCCCATGGTCGTGCCCATGGTCGTGCCCATGGTCGTGATCGTGGTGATGGTGGCCGCCGGGGCTGGCGGGATCGCCATAGGCGCCGCCCTCGGGCTGGAACGGCTGGGTGACGCGGGCGATGTCGGCGCCGAGCCCCTTCAGCATGTCCTCGATCACATGGTCGGGGCGAATCAGGATCGCGTCGGCATGGATCTCCGCCGGCAGGTGGCGATTGCCCAGGTGCCAGGCCAGCCGGAGCAGGGCGTGGGGCGAGCTCGCCCGCACCTCCACCAACTCTTCGGGTGCGGCCTCCACCTTGAGCCAGCCGCCGTCGTCGAGCTTCAGCCCGTCGCCGCCGGCCATGGCCACCGGCTTGGCCAGGTCGAGCAGGACCTCCTCGCCGGCATCGGTGGTCAGCATCATCCGGCGCCGGAACCGTGCGTCGAAATCGAGGGTGACGGCGGCCTTCGCCTCCTCGGCGGGCCAGTGCCCGGCCCGGGCATGTTCGGTGGCGCGGGTCATGTTCTTCTTTTCCTTCCCCAGTCTCTCTTACTCACTCCCCGTCCCGGATTTAATCCGGGATCATTCCGGGGCCCACCCGTCAGCGGGCCGGATCGCCAGAGATCAAAAGCCCGCCTCTCGCGCCACCCCTCACGTGGGCCCCGGCACAAGGCCGGGGAGTGGCCGAGATTAAACATTCTTCAGGTCTCTACCATTCATCGTCATCTCGGCGACCACCGGGCGTGACCCGGGGGTCGGCCGGGACCCAGCGCATCCGTCCGCATCACGGTCCCGGCCCGCCCCCGGATTGGATCCGGGGTCGTCCGGGATGACGGGCGTGGATGAATCGATGGGCGCTCCCCCTCAGAACAGGAAATACCGCTGCGCCATCGACACCACCTGGGCCGGCTCGCAGGTGAGCAGGCGGCCGTCGGCGGTGACCTCGTAGGTCTCCGGATCCACCGTGATCTTCGGCAGGTAGTCGTTCATCCGCATCGACTGCTTGGAGATCCCGCCGCGGGTGTTGGCCACCGCCACCGTCTGCTTGGCGAGGCCGTACTGGTGCCGGATGTCGCGCTCCAGCCCCGCCTGGCTGATGAAGGTGACCGAGCCCGCCGTCCGCGCCCCGCCCAAAGCGCCGAACATCGGCCGCGAATGCACCGGCTGCGGCGTCGGAATGGAAGCGTTCGGGTCGCCCATCTGCGCACTGGCGATCAGGCCGCCGACCAGGACCATGTCCGGCTTCACGCCGAAGAAGGCCGGGCTCCACAGGACCAGATCGGCCCGCTTGCCGACCTCGATGGAGCCGACCTCATGGGACACGCCCTGGGCGATCGCCGGGTTGATGGTGTACTTGGCGACATAGCGCCGGGCGCGCAGGTTGTCGTTGTCGCCCGTCTCGCCGTCGAGCCGGCCGAACTGCTTCTTCATCTTGTCGGCAGTCTGCCAGGTGCGGATCACCACCTCGCCGACCCGGCCCATGGCCTGGCTGTCCGACGCCATGATCGAGAAGGCGCCGAGGTCGTGCAGGATGTCCTCCGCCGCGATGGTCTCCTTGCGAATGCGGCTCTCGGCGAAGGCCACGTCCTCGGGGATGCGCGGGTCGAGGTGGTGGCAGACCATGAGCATGTCGAGATGCTCGTCCACCGTGTTGACCGTGAACGGCCGGGTCGGGTTGGTCGAGGACGGCAGCACGTTCGCCTCGCCGCAGACCTTGATGATGTCCGGCGCGTGGCCGCCGCCGGCGCCTTCCGTGTGGAAGGCGTGGATGGTGCGGCCCTTGAAGGCGGCGACCGAATGTTCCACGAAGCCGGACTCGTTCAGGGTGTCGGTATGGATCATCACCTGGATGTCCATGGCGTCGGCCACCGACAGGCAGCAGTCGATCGCCGCCGGGGTGGTGCCCCAGTCCTCGTGCAGCTTCAGACCGCAGGCACCGGCGCGGATCTGCTCCTCCAGCGCCTGGGGCAGGGCGGCGTTGCCCTTGCCGAAGAAGCCCAGATTGATCGGCAGCGCGTCGGCCGCCTGCATCATCCGCATGATGTTCCACGGACCCGGCGTGCAGGTCGTGGCGTTGGTGCCGGTGGCGGGGCCGGTGCCGCCGCCCATCATGGTGGTCACGCCCGACGACAGCGCCTCATCGACCTGCTGCGGGCAGATGAAGTGGATGTGCACGTCGAGCCCGCCGGCGGTGAGGATCTTGCCCTCGCCGGCGATGGCCTCGGTGCCGGGGCCGATGACGATGTCGACGCCGGTCTGCACGTCGGGGTTCCCGGCCTTGCCGATGGCGACGATGCGGCCGTCGCGCACGCCGATATCTGCTTTGAAGATGCCGGTGACGTCGAGAACCGTGGCGTTGGTGATGACCAGGTCGACGGCGCCCTGCGCCCTTGTCGCCTGGGACTGGCCCATGCCGTCGCGGATCACCTTGCCGCCGCCGAATTTCACCTCGTCGCCATAGGTGGTGTAGTCCTTCTCCACCTCGATGATGATGTCGGTATCGGCCAGCCGGAACTTGTCGCCCTTCGTCGGGCCGAACATGCCGGCATAGGCCGCCCGCGGCATCATGCGCGGCGGCACGTTGCCCTGGCCCTTCTGGGTTTCCGGCAGGGCCCCCATGACCTTGCCGTTGAAGCCGAAGACGCTGCGCGCCCCGCCGAACGGCACCAGCGTGACCTCGCGGGTCTGGCCGGGCTCGAAGCGCACCGCCGTACCGGCCGGGATGTCGAGGCGGCGGCCCATCGCGGCGTCGCGGTCGAACTCCAGGCCCGGATTGGTCTCGGCGAAATGGTAGTGGGAGCCGACCTGCACCGGCCGGTCGCCGGTATTGGCGACGGTGACCGTCAGCCGGTCGGCGCCGGCATTGAGTTCGATCTCGCCCTCGGCGGGGATGAGTTCACCCGGGATCATGGCCTCTCTCCTCGCTCAGCGGATGGGGTCGTGGACGGTGACGAGCTTTGTGCCGTCGGGGAAGGTGGCCTCGACCTGCACCTCGTGCAGCATGTCGGCGATGCCCTCCATCACCTGATCCTTGGAGACGACCTCCGCCCCCGCCGCCATCAGGTCGGCGACCGAGCGGCCGTCGCGCGCGCCTTCGACCACGAAATCGGTGATCAGGGCGATCGCCTCGGGATAGTTGAGCTTCACGCCGCGCTCCAGGCGCCGGCGCGCGACCATCGCCGCCATGGCGATCAGCAGCTTGTCCTTCTCGCGTGGACTGAGTTGCATAAGACCCTCCCGCTCCTCTGCACCGCATAGGTTGCCGCCGGTTCGCCTCGGCGTCGATCCTTTTTCGCACCTGCGAAAACGGCGCTATACCGACCAGATCACCGGCATCCGCGCCGGCCGGTTCAGCCAGGCGGACCGCGTGGCGCTCCAGATCGCGGCCAGCGCAGTGCGCGCGGCGGCCGGATCCCCAGCCAGGATCCGCACCGCCACGCAGTCGCCCGACAACGCGCTGGCGCCGATCCGCAGGCCGTCGACCGGGGCCTGGGCGCGGGCGATCTCGACCGCCTGCCCCGCCCCCTCGCCGACCAGCAGCAGCATGGCCAGCGCCTTCGCCCCGTCGAGACCGGCCGCCGCCGCCATGGTCCCGGCGATATCGCCGTCGAGCCCGAAATCGTCGGCCCAGACCAGCCTGCCGTCGCGGCGCAGGCGGATCCGGTCCTTCAGGCTGCCGCTGGCGAACACCTCGCCGCGGGCGATGCGGCCGAGCACGACGGTCTCGGCATAGGCGAAGCGGCCGCCGGCGGCGACGTCGATCTCGGTGGAGCGCAGAAGCCGGGAGCCGTCGAACAGAATGGTCCCGGAGGACAGCATCTCCAGCACCGCGCCGGGGCCGACCCGATAGCTGTTGGTCAGCACCGCCTCGGCCCCGTCGCTGCGGTAGACCTTCTCGGCGGCCTGGGTGGTGGCGAGCAGCGCCTCGTCGGCGCCGACATCGAGGGACACGCTCAGCCGGTCGCCGCCGACCACCCCGCCGGCCACATTGGCGACGACGAAGGTCCGGGGCTCGCCGCCCTCCCCATAGGGGCGGAACAGGCGCATCGGCGGGGTGTAGTAGCTGCGCAGCACCCGGCCCGACCCGACCGACACCTCCAGGGCGCCGGCATAGCGCTGCAGCGCCTCCTTGCGGGCGGTCACGGGCATGACCGCTCAGGCCGGCGGCGTCTTGGGCTTGCGGCTGAAACGCATGCCGGGGGCCGACAGGACCTCGGACTCGCCGCACCAGGCATAGGCCAGCAGCACCGGCTCGCGATCGGCCGTGGTGATGGTGTGCATGTGCTGCGGCAGGTTGAGGACGATCGAGCCCGGGGCATAGACGCCGTTGTCATTCTCGCTCCAGTGACCCGAGAGCGAGAGATAGCTCTCCGTGATGCCGTGATGGCTGTGGGCAGGATAGGTCGTGCGCGGCGCGAAGAGAACCAGACCGAGGGTCAGGGTCGGCGAGATGATCGGTCCCTTCGGTCCCATGATGTCCGCATAGGCATAGCGCTCCATGAGGTAGCGCGGCATCCGCTCGTAGCCGTATTCCCAGGCGAGCTGCTCCTGCACATTGCCGATCGCCCGCACCATGGAGCGCATGGAGCCGTCCAGCCCGTTGTCCAGCGCGCGGCGCAGGTGGGCGGTCACCGGCTTGGCGGCGGGATCGGGGAAGCGGACCGAGGTCTTGCCGGCCAGGATCTTGGCCAGACGGTCGCGCACCTGCTTCATGTGGGAGCGGACCTTCAGGCTCCCCCCGGCCGATCCGCGGCGGTAGGCGTAGTCGAACTCGCGGGCGAGATAGACCCAGTCGTGCAGGCTGGAGAGCGGGCTGTGCCGCTCCTCCGTCCAGGCCTCGCCGTCGGAGACCGGCATGGTCATGGGCGCCCCTCCGGTCCGACAGCCCGGCGATGCACGCTAGGCCGCCAGCGGCTTGCCGTCCTCGACACTCGGTCCGAGGCCGGCGACGGTCGTGCGGTGCATGACGCGGGGATACTTGCTCTCGTCCCAGGGCCGGCCGCGGTGCAGGACCGCCCGGTTGTCCCACATGACCAGATCCCCGTCCTGCCACCGGTGGGTATAGCAATGCTCCGGCCGGGTCACGAGGTCGGTCAGGCGGCGCAGCAGGGCGCGGCCCTGCTCCACCGGCATTCCCTCGATATGGCTCGCATGGGCACCGGCATAGACCGCGTGGCGCCCGTTGACCGGATTGGTGCGGACCAGCTTCTGGCGCACCGCCGGGAGCTCCTTGCGGTCCTTCTCCGTCAGCAGGGACTTGTCGATCAGCCCGCGGCTGTAGAGGAAGTCGTGCACCGCGATCAGCGGCTCGTATTCCGCCTGTTCCTTCGACGTCAGCGCGTCCCAGGCGGCGCGGCCGGACGCGAATTCCGTCTCGCCGCCCTCGGGCGGGACGACCCGGCCGGACAGCATGGAGGCCTTGGCCGGCACCGGCTTGTAGGAGCTGTCGGTGTGCCACATCTGGTTGCCCGAGTTGAAGATCATCCGCTTGTCCTTCGGCGGGATCAGGTTCCCCTCGGCATCCACGTTGGAGAAGATGGCGATGGCCGTCCCCTCGCCGCCGGGATTGGAGGAGATCGTGCTCTCCAGATCGCCGAAGCGGCGCGAGAAGGCGGCCTGCTTGGCGTCGTCGATGCCGTGCTGGCCGCGGATGACCAGGACGGAGTGATCCTCGAACGCCCGCTCGATGGCGGCGAAATCGGCCTCGCTGAGGTTTCCGATGTCGATGCCGGTGACCTCCACGCCGAGGACCGGCGTGAGCGGGGTGATCGACAGAGCCATGGGGGCCTCCTCTGACGGGCGTCGCGGTAACCCGGGAATGGTCACTGCCCGGTCGGCAACGGTCAAGAGCCGCCGTATTCCACGGGCTTGCCGAAACGAAAAGCGCCGCCCCGAGGAGACGGGGCGGCGCCGAATGTCAGGTCTGCGCGGGACGACTTATTTGTAGCCGACCTCGTCGTAGAGCTTCTGCGCCAGCGGCTGGTTCTCGCCGAGCTTGGCCAGGTTCATGGTGTCCTGGCGGAACAGGCCGAGCCGGGCGACCGACGCGCTGAGCTCGACGCCCGGAACCGCCGGGTATTCGTCGTTACCGGCCGAGAAATACGCCTGGGCGCTGTCGGAGGCGAGGTACTCCAGGAACTTGACGGCGTTCTCCTTGTTCGGCGCGGTGGCGACCACGCCGGCGCCGGAGATGTTCACATGGGCGCCGGTGGTGCTCTGGTTCGGGAAGATCCAGCCGATCTTCGCGATCTCGGTCTCGCCCAGTCCCTTCACCTCGCTGCGCAGGGCGCGGGCGAAGTAGTAGGTATTGGCCAGCGCCACGCCGCACTCGCCGGAGACGATGGCGCGCAGCTGGTCGGTGTCGCCGCCCTGGGGATCGCGGGCGCGGTTCTCGTAGACGCCGGCGGCCCAGTCCTTGGCCCCCTGCTCGCCCTTGTGCTCGATCTGCGCGGCCATCAGCGACAGCATGTAGACGTTCGAGCTGGAGCGCGTGCAGACCATGCCCTTCAGCGCCGGGTCGGCCAGATCGTCATAGGTCTGGATCTGCAGCGGCGAGACCCGGTCCTTGTCGTAGAAGATGATCCGGGCGCGCTGGGAGAAGCCGTACCAGAGGCCGTCCGGATGCCGCAGATGGGACGGAATCCGCGCTTCCAGATACTCGGTGCTGACCGGCTGGAAGATGCCCATCTGCTCGGCCCGCCAGATCCGGCCGGCATCGACGGTCAGCAGCACGTCGGCGGGGCTGTTGCGCCCTTCGCTCTTGATGCGCTGGATCAGCTCGTCGGCATTGCCCTCGATCCGGTTGATCTTGATGCCGGTCTTTTCCTCGAACTCCGAATAGAGGCGCTCGTCGGTGTCGTAGTGGCGCGAGGAATAGAGGTTGAGCTCGCCGGCCGCCGATGCCGGGGCCACGAAGCTGCCGGCCGCCGCCAGGGCGATCGCCGCACTGGTCGCGATCCGCGCCAGCACCCCGGTCAGGCCCTTCGGTCCGCCGCGCCGGATTCCTCCCAAACGATTCATAATTGCTCTCCTGCAGATGGCTGCGTCTTCCCGGACGCCTGTCACTGTGAGCCGAGTCAGATGCCGCACACGGCGCCACGAAGGGGGAGCACTAATGAGAATGAATTGCACTGTCAATAAAGGTCGCCCGGTTGGCCACCGACTTCACGAAACCGTGAGATCGGCCCGGACGCCCAGACCCCGGGGACGGTTCGCGCGTCAGTTGATGCCGATGGCCGCGCAGAAAGTGACCCAGAGACCCGACAGCCGATAGGTGTCCGCGACCATCGGCAGGACCGCCAGGGCGGCGGTCAGCATGACGGCGAAGGCAAGATAGAACACCGTCGTCATGCGGCGGCCGCTCTCGTCGATGTCCCGGTCGTGTCGTTCGGTCATTGTCCGTCTCCTGGCGACACTATATGGCGTCGGTCTGGAGCATCGCCAGTCCGCGTCGATCCCTCCGAGCGAAAGCCGCGCCATGACCTTCAACCCGATCTCGGCACGCCTGTCCCTGTTCTACGCCGCCTATTTCGCGGTGGTCGGGATCATGCTGCCCTACTGGCCGGCCTGGCTGGAGAGCCGCGGCCTGTCGCCGGTGGCGATCGGCACCGTGCTCGCGGTCGGCTTCTGGGTGAAGCTGGCCGCCCATCCGGTGCTCGCGACGGTGGCGGACGCCACGGGTGCGCTCAAGCGGACCACCGTCCTGCTCGCCCTCGCCGGCTGCGCGGTCTACGGCGCCTTCTGGTTTGCCGAGCCGTTCTGGAGCTACCTGGTCCTCGCCGTCCTGCTGGGCTTCACCGTCCAGAGCATCATGCCGCTGGGCGAGGCGCTGGCCCTGAGCGAAGTCAAGCTGCGCGGCCTCGCCTACGGCCCGATCCGGATCTGGGGATCGGTCTCCTTCATCGTCGCCGCCTTCGCCGTGGGCGCTGCCACCGAGCGGTTCGGCGATCCGGTCATCCTGCCGCTGCTCCTGGGCACGATGGTGGTGCTGGTGGCGAGCTGCCTGTGGCTGCCGGCGCACGGGGGACAGGCCCGCAAGCCCTGGTCCTGGACGGCCGCGGCCCGGCTGGTCTCCAACCGCCGCTATCTGGTGTTCATCGGCGCCGCCGGCTGCGCCCAGGCGAGCCATGCGGTGTTCTACGGCTTCGGCACGATCTCCTGGCGCGCGGTCGGGTTCGGCGAGAGCGCCATCGGCGTGCTGTGGTCGCTGGGCGTGGTGGCCGAGATCGTCGTCTTCGCCCTGGCCGCCCGGCTCGGCCGCTTCGCCTCGGCCCCGGCTCTGCTGGCGATCGCCGGGATCGGCGCCTTAATCCGCTGGCCGCTGACCGCCGTCACCCACGATCTCTACGCGGTCGGAGCGTTGCAGCTTCTGCACGGGCTGACCTTCGGCGCCGCCCATCTGGGGGCAATGCGCTACCTGCAGGACAACGCGCCCGAGGGGCTCGAGGCCACGGCCCAGGCCTTCTACTACGCCCTGGTGTCCGGCGTGGTGATGGGCATGGCCATGCCGGCGGCGGGTTTCTTCTACGAATCCTACGGTCAGCTCGCCTATCTGGCGATGGGCGTGCTCGGGATGATCGGCCTGGGGCTGTCGCTACTGCTGGCGGGTCTGATGAAAAATCCACACCAAATGTAGAGAATTATTGGACCACCGCCGGGACCATCCATGATAGTCCGGATCCCCTTACGACTCGCATCATGCTAGGGGGAATTCGATCCGATGCCTTTGCCGTACTCACACCTCGCCGGTCTCGCGCTTGCGGGCCTCGCCCTGTCCGCCTGCGCCACCATCACCAAAGGCGCCGACCAGACGGTGACCATTCAGACCGATCCCGCCGGCGCGGTGTGCCGCATGGAGCGCGAGGGGATGACCATCGCCGTCGTGAACCCGACGCCGGGAACCGTCCAGATCGACAAGTCGAAGAATGCGGTCGTGGTGAAATGCTCCGCCGACGGACATCAGGACACCTTCGCGACCCTCGCCTCCGAGTTCCAGGACATGACGGTGGGCAACGTGGTGTTCGGCGGCCTGATCGGCCTGGCCATCGACGCGAGCTCCGGGGCGATGAACCAGTACCCGTCCGAGATCACCCTGCTGCTGGTGCCGGAGTCCTTCCCGACGGAGCAGAAGAAGGACACATTCTTCCAGAGCGCCATCGACCGGGCCCAGGCGCGCACCGACGCCGCCGTCGCCCAGATCAAGGCCGCGTGCAAGGACGACGATGGCTGCAAGCGCGAGGTCAGCGTGGCGGAGACCGCGGGCGCGACCGAGATCAGCCAGCTCAAGAGCCAGTGGGCGACCGCCAAGGTCGATAGCTGATCCGATGACCGGGTGTGCGGCGGGTCAGGACTCCCCGCCGCGCACCGCCTTCATCAGCGGTGCCGCGCCGATGGCGGCCAGCACCGACAGGCCTGTCAGCCCGAACGCCTTGAAGGTGACCCACCCGTCGGTGGACAGGGTGCGCCACGCGACTTCGTTGGCGGCGGCCATGATGCAGAAGGCGCAGATCCAGTAGATCGTCAGATTGCGCCAGGCGGTCTCATCCAGCTCCAGCACGCCGGCCAGGATGGTGCGCAGGAAGTACTTGCGGAACAGCAGCCCGATGCCGAGGCCGGCGGCGATCAGCAGGGTCGCCACGGTCGGCTTGATCTTCAGGAAGAAGGAATCGTCGAACACCAGGGCGAGGCCGCCGAAGATCGACACCAGCACCGCGCCGATCACCGGCATCCAGGGAATCCGGCGCTCGGCATAGACCGTGTAGGCGGTGGCGACGACCGTGGCCGCCACCAGCACCGCCGTCGCCGGCATGATCCCCCAGATGTAATTGGCCACGAAGAACAGGATCAGGGGGCCGTACTCGGTCAGGGCCCGGGTCCGGGTCATCGCGGTCTCCTTCGGGTGGGGTCAGGCAGCGTGTCTGGACTCGCCGGCGGGAACGATCGACGCCGCCTCGCGCAGCACGGCACCGGTGGCATCGTCGCCATACATGGTCTCGGAGAGCCGGCGGCGCCACCCCCGGGCACCCGGAAGTCCCTGAAACAGGCCGAGCATGTGCCGGCCGATGGATTTCAGCGGCGTGCCGGCCTCCGCCCGCATCCGGTCGGCATACTCGGCCATGGCGTCCACCACGGCGTGCCGGTCCAGGGGTTGCGGCGCCTCGCCATAGACCCGGGCGTCGACCTCCGACAGCATCCACGGCGTCTGATAGGCCGCGCGGCCGACCATCATGCCGTCCAGCCCGGCACTCTCGGCCAGGGCGACGTCCAGGTCGCCGAGTCCGCCGTTGAGGTGGATCTCCAACTCCGGACGGGCCGCCTTCAGCCGCCGCACCCGGTCGTAATCGAGCGGCGGGACGTCGCGGTTCTCCTTGGGCGACAGGCCCTGGAGCCAGGCCTTGCGGGCATGGACGATGATCGTGGTGCAGCCGGCATCCACCACCCGGTCGACCAGCGCGTCGAGGGCCGTCTCCGGATCCTGGTCGTCGACGCCGATGCGGCATTTTACGGTGACCGGAATCGACACGGCGGCGCGCATGGCCGCGACCACCCGGCCCACGGTCTCCGGCTCGCGCATCAGGCAGGCGCCGAACCGGCCGGACTGCACCCGGTCGGAGGGACAGCCGACATTGATGTTCACCTCGGCATAGCCCCAGTCCTCGGCGATCCTCGCCGCCTCGGCCATCGCCTCGGGCTCCGAGCCGCCGAGTTGCAGGGCCAGCGGGTGCTCCTGGGCCGAGTAGCCGAGCAGCCGCGACCGGTCGCCGAAACGCACCGCATCGGCGGTCACCATCTCGGTGTACAGCACCGCGCGGCGTGTCAGCAGACGGTGGAACACCCGGCAATGCCGGTCGGTCCAGTCCATCATCGGCGCCACGGTGAAGCGGCGGTCCAAAGGTGCGATCGGGTGCGTCATGGCGCGGGGTTTTACACGAAATCGGGTATCGACGTCAGCCCCGCTGGGTCGCCCCCCACCTCCACACTCACTCCCCGGATTTATTCCGGGGTAAGCGCCGGGCGCGACGTGACCGGAGATTACTTCCGAAGGATGAAGCCACCGATGGGTTCACCCCGGAATAAATCCGGGGAGTGAGGAAGGGGGGAGAAGCTACCTTCGCTCCCGCATCGTCTTGATCGCCTCGCGGGCCAGCTCGTCGCAGCGTTCGTTCTCCGGGTGGCCGGCATGGCCCTTGACCCAGTGCCAGTCGACATCGTGGCGCTGGGTCGCCGCGTCGAGCCGCTCCCACAGGTCGCGGTTCTTCACCGGCTTCTTGTCGGCGGTCTTCCAGCCCCGGGCCTTCCAGGACTTCATCCACTTGGTGATGCCGTCGCGCACATAGGTGCTGTCGGTGGTCAGGTCGACCTGCATCCGCCGGGTCAGCGCCTCCAGGGCGGAGATCGCCGCCATCAGCTCCATGCGGTTGTTGGTGGTCTCCGCCTCGCCGCCGGAGAGCTCCTTCACGTTGCCGCGCCAGCGCAGCAGCGCGCCCCAGCCCCCCGGCCCCGGATTACCGCTGCACGCCCCGTCGGTGAAGACCTGGACCTTCTCCCCCGCCTCCTCGCCGCTCATGTGAGGCCGTAGGCGGCGGGACCGGACACGCCCTGATGGAAGCGCAGTTTCTGGTGGTACTCCATCGGATCCTTGGGTTTCACCAGCGCCCCTTCGGGATGGTTGAGCCAGTCGTACAGGCGGGTCAGCAGGAAGCGGATCGCCGAGCCGCGGGCCAGGATCGGCAGCGCCTCGCGTTCGGCAGCGCTCAGCGGCCGCACGCTCTCGTAACCCATCACCAGGTTCCGGGCCTTGGTCACGTTGAAGCTGCCGTCGGTCTCGAAGCACCAGGCGTTCAGGCAGATCGCCAGGTCGTAGGCCAGGATGTCGGTGCAGGCGAAATAGAAGTCGATGAAGCCGGACAGCTTGTCGCCCAGGAAGAACACGTTGTCGGGGAACAGGTCGGCATGGATGGTGCCGACCGGCAGGTCGCGCGGCCAGTGCGCCTCCAGATGATGCAGCTCCATGTTCAGCTGGTTATGCATCGCGTGATAGATCTCGCGCTTCGGCAGCTCGCAGCTGTCGAACAGCGGACGCCAGCCGGCGACCGAGAGATTGTTCTCGCGCTTGCGCTCGTAATCCAGGCCGGCGACATGCATCTCGGCCATGCCGACACCCAGCTCGCGGCAGCAGGACGGGCGGATACGGCGCCGCCAGACCCCGTTGACGAAGGTGACGATGGCGGCCGGACGGCCGTTCAGCTCGCGCAGGGTGGCGCCGTCGCGGCCCGGCACCGGGCTCGGCACGTTCAGCCCCTTCTTCGCCAGATGGCGCATCAGCTCGATGAAGAACGGCAGATCGTCCTTGTTCACCCGCTTCTCGTAGAGGGTGAGGATGAAGGTATCCTTGGTGGTGCGGACCAGGAAGTTGGAGTTCTCGACCCCCTCGGCGATGCCGGAGAAGGAGACCAGCTCGCCCAGGTCGTACTCACCCAGGAAGGCTTCCAACTCCCCGTCGGAGATCTGCGTGTAGACCGCCATGTCCCTTGGATCCTTGCGTCAGGCAGGCGCGACGGCGCGGGGCAGCTTGAAGCGGACGTCCTCGCGGGCGACCTCCACTTCCTCCACGGTCACGGTAAAACGCTCGCGGCAGGCCGCGATGACCTGCTCGACCAGCAGCTCCGGCGCCGAGGCCCCGGCGGTCACGCCAAGACGGCGCACCCCGGCGAGCCAGTCCATGTCCAGCTCCGCCGCCTTCTGAATCAGCCGGGAATCGTCGCAGCCGCAGACCTTACCGACTTCGACCAGCCGCTTGGAGTTGGACGAGTTCGGCGCGCCGATCACCACCATCGCGTCGACCTGGGGGGCGATGGCCTTCACCGCCTCCTGGCGGTTGGTGGTGGCGTAGCAGATGTCTTCCTTCTTCGGCGCGGCGATCTCCGGGAAGCGGCGGCGCAGCGCTTCCACGATCCGGGCCGTGTCGTCCACCGACAGGGTCGTCTGGGTAACGAAGGCAAGGCCCTGCACGCCCGGCGGCGGGGTGAAGGTCTCGGCCTGGGTCTCGTCCTCGACCAGGCTGATCGCCCCGTCGGGAAGCTGGCCCATGGTACCGATCACCTCCGGGTGGCCGGCATGGCCGATCAGGATGATGTGGCTGCCCATGCGGTGGTGCCGCTCGGCCTCCAGATGCACCTTGCTCACCAGCGGGCAGGTCGCGTCGACAAAGATCATCTCGCGCCGCTCGGCCTCGGCCGGCACCGATTTCGGCACGCCGTGGGCGCTGAACACCACCGGGCGGTCGAGCGGACATTCGTCCAGCTCCTCCACGAAGACCGCCCCCTGGGCTTCCAGGCTCTCCACCACATGGCGGTTGTGCACGATCTCGTGGCGCACGTAGACGGGGGCGCCCCATTTCTGCAGCGCCTGCTCGACGATCTGGATGGCCCGGTCGACGCCCGCGCAGAACCCGCGCGGGGCCGCGAGCACGATGGTCAGAGGCTGTTTCTGGTGCGCTGTCATCACGCCCCGTTTTCCGACGAATGCGGGGCCGCCGTCAATGACCGCCGCATCCGTCCGTCCCGCGCCGGGTCAATTGCACGCGGCGGGGGGGCGGGCTATCGTCGGCCGACAGGCTTTTCCCGGCCGGACGCGATGCCGCGGCCAGCCGCCCTGCGACGGAACCGATAACGGACTCTGATGCGTTCACATCTTCTTCTGGCGGCTGCCGCCACGCTCGCCCTTTCCGCCTGCGCCAGCGAAAAGCCGGTGGAGCGCACCTGCCCGCCGGCGGCCGCCGTGGCCGGGACCGAGCGGATGACCAGCTTCCGTCCGGGCGGCGGTCAGGACCTCACGGAAGTGGCCTTCACCGCCAAGGTCGATTCGGTCGAGTCGGTCTGCCGGTACGGTGACGAGGGCGTCGAGGTCGCGATGAACGTCCTGCTGAGCGCCGAGCGCGGTCCCGCCGACACGGCGCGCGAGGCCACGCTCCAGTATTTCGTCGCGATCGAGAACGGCTCGGCCAACTTCATCGCCAAGGAAATCTACGACGTCACGCTGCCGTTCGAGGGCAACCGGCGGCGGATCGGCATCGTGGAGGAGGTCGACATCACGATTCCCACCCCGGCCGACAATGACTTCTCCGGGGTCCGGATCCTGGTGGGCCTGCAGATCACCCCCGAACAGGTCGAGTACAACAGGCGGACCAAGGGCCCCTGAGCCGGCCTGCCGACCGGGTTCGCGGCTTCTGCCGCCCCGGTTACGACCGGCGACGGCGCCGCGCCCGGCGGCCCTCGCGGATCGGACGATCCGGCGCGGACGGCCAAGAAGCGGTTGCAGATTCCGTTTCTTCGGCTACTCTCTGCGCCGTCATAACCCACGACCCTCGGGGGAGAGAGCGGCGGATCCGGCCGTATCTTGAACTTCCCCGGATCGCGGCGCCGCCGAAGGAGCAACCGCCCCCGGAAACTCTCAGGCGCCCGTACCCCGAGGTGAGGTGACTCTGGAGAGCGGGCGAGCGATCGCCCCACCGACGAGGAAAGCCGCAGCCCATCGCGGTCAATCTTTCAGGTCTCGGGACAGAGAGGGGGCGTGCACCGGAACCCCGGTCGCATGCACCCTTTGTCACGGAGTCTCGATGACCGATGCCACGCTGAAGACCACCCCGCTCAATGCGCTCCACCGCGAGCTCGGCGCCAAGATGGTGCCCTTCGCCGGCTACGAGATGCCGGTGCAGTACCCGATGGGCGTGCTCGGCGAGCACAAGCACACGCGGGCCAAGGCCGGGCTGTTCGACGTCTCCCATATGGGTCAGGTGCGGATCGACGGCGAGAATGCAGCGACGGTCATGGAGACCCTGGTGCCGGGCGACATCGGCGGGCTGGCCGCCGGGCGCATGCGCTACACCCAGTTCACCAATGCCGAGGGCGGCATCCTGGACGACCTCATGGTCACCCATGCGGGCGACCACCTGTTCGTCGTCGTCAACGCCGCCTGCAAGGACCAGGACATCGCGCTGATGAAGGACGCGTTCGGCGACCGGCTGAGCGTGCTGGAGGACCGGGCGCTGCTGGCGCTGCAGGGACCGGCGGCGGTCGACGTGCTGGCCGAACTGGCTCCCGAAGCGGCCGAGCTGACCTTCATGACCGGGGCGGCGATAGACGTGGCCGGCTTCCCCTGCTTCGTCACCCGCTCGGGCTATACCGGCGAGGACGGCTACGAGATTTCCGTCCCGGCCGACGGAGCCGAGGCCCTGGCGCGCAAACTGCTGGACCATGCGGATGTCGAGCCGATCGGTCTCGGCGCGCGGGATTCCCTGCGCCTGGAGGCCGGGCTCTGCCTCTACGGCCATGACATCGACACCACCACCTCCCCGGTGGAGGCGGCCCTGCTCTGGTCGATCGGCAAGCGCCGGCGCGAGGAGGGCGGTTTTCCGGGTGCCGCGCGCATCCAACAGGAAATCGCCGAGGGCACCACGCGCAAGCGGGTCGGCCTGAAACCGGAAGGCCGCGCCCCGGCCCGCGAGGGCGTCGAGATCGTGGATGCCGACGGCACGCCCATCGGCAAGGTCACCAGCGGCGGCTTCGGCCCCAGCGTCGAGGGCCCCGTCGCCATGGGCTACGTAGAGAGCGCCCACGCGGCGGTCGGCACCGCCGTCTCGCTCATGGTGCGCGGCAAGCCCCTGCCGGCGACGATCGTCAAACTGCCTTTCGTTACTCCTGGATATAAACGCTAAAACAATCGCTTAGGAGCGGGACTATGGTTGTTAAGTACACCGAAGACCACGAGTGGATCTCCGTCGACGGCGGTGTCGGCACCGTCGGCATCACCGGCCACGCCCAGGAACAGCTCGGCGACATCGTGTTCGTCGAACTGCCCGACGTCGGCAAGACCGTCGCCAAGGGCGACGAGGCCGGCGTGGTGGAATCCGTGAAGGCCGCCAGCGAGATCTACGCCCCCGTGGCGGGCGAGATCGTCGAGGTCAACGAGGCCCTTGCCGACGCGCCGGGCACCGCCAATTCCGACCCGACCGGTGCCGGCTGGTTCTTCAAGGTGAAGCTCAGCGATCCGTCCGAGCTGGACGGTTTGATGGACGAAGCCGCCTACAACGACCTGATCGGCTGAGCCGAGACACCCGAGCGCGTGCCCGCCTGGAGAACCCTATGACCGACACCCGTATGACCGTCGAGCAGCTGCACGATCAGGCCGCCTTCATCGGCCGGCATATCGGACCGAGCCCGGACGAGAGTGCCGCCATGCTGGCCGCGCTGGGCTATGACAGCCTGGACGCCCTGAGCGACGCCGCCCTGCCCCGGTCGATCCACCTGGACCAGCCGCTCGCCCTGGACGCCCCCAAGGGCGAGGCCGAGACCCTGGCCGAACTGGCGGAGATCGCCTCCCAGAACAAGGTCGCGACCTCGCTGATCGGCATGGGCTACTACGACACGGTCACGCCGGCGGTCATCAAGCGCAACGTGCTCGAGAACCCGTCCTGGTACACCGCCTACACGCCGTACCAGGCCGAGATCAGCCAGGGCCGGCTCGAGGCCCTGCTGAACTTCCAGACCATGGTCGCCGACCTGACCGGCATGGACATCGCCAACGCCTCCCTGCTCGACGAGGGCACGGCGGCGGCCGAGGCCATGGCGCTGGGCCGCAAGCTGGCCAAGAACAAGGGCGCGGTCTTCTTCGTCTCCAAGCGGGTGCATCCGCAGACCATCGACGTGCTGCGCACCCGGGCCGAGCCGATCGGTATCGAGATCGAGGTCGGTGACGAATTCGCCGGCCTTCCCGCCGAGGCGTTCGGCTACCTGCTGCAGTACCCGGCGACCCGCGGCTCGGTGAACGACTACCGCGACATCGTCGAGCGGGCCCATGGCAACGACGCCATCGTCGTGGTCGCAGCCGACCTGCTGGCGCTGACCCTGCTCACCCCGCCGGGCGACTGGGGTGCGGACATCGTGATCGGCACCACCCAGCGCTTCGGCGTACCCATGGGGTTCGGCGGCCCGCACGCCGCCTATTTCGCCACCCGCGACACCCATAAGCGCAACATGCCGGGCCGCATCGTCGGCGTGTCGGTCGACGCCGCCGGCCGCCCGGCCTACCGCCTCGCCCTGCAGACCCGCGAGCAGCATATCCGCCGCGAGAAGGCGACCTCCAATATCTGCACCGCCCAGGTGCTGCTGGCGGTCATCGCCTCCATGTATGCGGTCTATCACGGACCGGAGGGGCTGACCCGCATCGCCACCCGCGTGAACCGTCTGGCCGCCATCCTGGCCGAGGGTCTGCGCCGGCTCGGCTACAAGCTGGACAGCGACGACTTCTTCGACACGATCACCGTGAACGCCCCCGACCATGCCGCCACCATCTGGGAAGCGGCCCGGGTCGAGGGCCTGAACCTGCGGTTCCTGGAGGGTGCCGTCGGCATCAGCCTGGACGAGACCTCGAACCGGCAGACAGTGGAGCGGATCTGGTCCTGCTTCTGGCAGGGCTCCAAGGCCGAGTTCACCTTCGAGGAGATCGAGGCGGCGTTCAGCGACACCGTCGGCGACACGATCCCGCAGGACCTGCGGCGGACGTCGGCATTCCTGACCCATCCGGTGTTCCACGAGAACCGGTCGGAGACCGAGATGCTGCGCTACCTGCGCCGGCTGTCGGACAAGGACATTGCGCTCGACCGCTCGATGATCCCGCTCGGCTCCTGCACCATGAAGCTGAACGCCACCACCGAGATGATCCCGGTCACCTGGCCGGAATTCGCCAACATCCACCCCTTCGCGCCGTCCGACCAGACCCAGGGCTATCTGCGGCTGATCGGCGAGCTGGAGCGGATGCTGGCTTCGGCCACCGGCTATGCCGCGGTCTCCGTGCAGCCGAATTCCGGCGCCCAGGGCGAGTATGCCGGCCTGTTGGTGATCCGTGCCTATCACCGGGCGCGCGGCGAGGCCCATCGCGACATCTGCCTGATCCCGTCCTCGGCCCACGGCACCAACCCGGCCTCGGCCGCGATGGCGGGGATGAAGGTGGTCGTGGTCGCCTGCGACGACAAAGGCAATGTCGACGTGGACGACCTCAAGGCCAAGGCGGAGGCCCATGCCGACAATCTGGCCGCGCTGATGATCACCTACCCGTCGACCCACGGCGTGTTCGAGGTGAAGGTCCGCGAGATCTGCCAGATCGTCCATGACAACGGCGGTCAGGTGTATACCGACGGCGCCAACCTGAACGCCCTGGTCGGGCTGTGCAGCCCGTGCGAGTTCGGCTCCGACGTGAGCCACATGAACCTGCACAAGACCTTCTGCATCCCCCATGGCGGCGGCGGGCCCGGCGTCGGTCCGATCGGCGTCGCCCAGCATCTGGTCCCGTTCCTGCCGGGCCACGAGGAACTGGACAGCGGCGAGAACGCCATCGGCGCGGTCTCGGCCGCTCCTTATGGCAGTGCGGGCATCCTGGCGATCAGCTGGGCCTATATCCGCATGATGGGGGCCGAGGGCCTGAAGAAGGCGACCCAGTCGGCGATCCTCAACGCCAACTACCTGGCCAAGCGGCTGTCCGACCACTACCCGGTGCTCTATGCCGGGCCGGACGGGCTGGTGGCGCACGAGTGCATCATCGACCTGCGGCCGATCAAGGATGCCTGCGGCGTCAGCGTCGACGACGTGGCCAAGCGGCTGATGGATTACGGCTTCCATGCCCCGACCATGAGCTTCCCGGTGGCCGGCACCCTGATGATCGAGCCGACCGAGAGCGAGAGCAAGGCGGAGATCGACCGGTTCTGCGACGCCATGATCGCCATCCGCGAGGAGATCCGGGCGGTCGAGAACGGCGATGTGGAGGTCGAGGCCTCGGCCCTGCGCAACGCGCCGCATACCAGCGACGACCTGCTGGCGGACGCCTGGGACCGGCCGTATTCGCGCCGTCAGGCGGCCTTCCCGCTGCCGGGCATGGAGGCCTCCAAATACTGGCCGCCGGTCTCGCGGATCGACAACGTGTACGGCGACCGCCACGTCATCTGCACCTGCCCGCCGATCGAGGCCTATCAGGACGCGGCGGAGTAATCCGCCGCCTCGCCCTTCTACCCCCAACCGACTTCCTGGACGCCTCCGGCTCTATGCCGGGGGTGATCCAGGACCCTGTGATCGACGCCCGGCGCACGGTCCTGGATCGGTCCCCGGATCACCCCGGCGCCGGCTTCCGTCCAGGAAGTCGATTTGGGAGAAGGACGCGCGCCAGCACCTTGGTCCTGAAACAAGTTCAAGACCGGATCTTTCCCCCTGACCTCGCCCTGAGCAGCGTCCGCAGGACGCGTGTCGAAGGGCCGCTCCTGGTCCAGGCCCTTCGACACGCCCCTCCGGGGCTGCTCAGGCCGAGGTCGCGGGGTTGATATGTCGGAGGCTTGGTCCTGAAACGAGTTCAGGACGACGGTTTTAGTTTTGAAGAACGATACTTCGTCGTCCTGAACTCGTTTCAGGACCTAGCCACGGACGACAGAAGCAGCCCCCTAAGCCGCCGCCCGGTCCCCGGCGGCCGCCCGCCCGAGGATCATATCCGCCGCCTTCTCCGCGATCATCATGGTCGGCGCGTTGGTGTTGCCGCCGATCAGCCGCGGCATGATCGACGCATCGACCACGCGCAGCCCCTCGACCCCGTGCACCCTCAGTTCCTGATCGACCACCGCGTCCGGGTCGCTGCCCATGCGGCAGGTGCCGACCGGGTGGTAGATCGTCTCCGAGATCCGCCGGACATAGGCGTCGATCTGGTCGTCCGTGGTCACCGACGGGCCCGGGTTCAGCTCCTCGCCGCGCCAGCGGTCGAAGGCGGACTGCGCCACCCAGCCGCGCGCCATGCGCAGCCCGTCGCGGAACACCCGCCGGTCGTTCTCGGTGGCGTAGTAGTTCGCGAAGATCCGGATCTTCGCCGCCGGGTCGGCCGAGGCCAGTTCCAGATGCCCGCGGCTCTCGGGACGGAGCTGGCACATGCGGATGGTGAAGCCGTCCTGGTCCATCCGGTCCTTCCACAGGTGCCACAGCCACGGCAGCCGCACCCGCTTGGCCCCCAGGCCGATCAGCATGTGCCACTGCATGTCCGGCATCTCCAGCTCGGGCCGGGTCTTCACGAAAGCCCCGCCCTCCGCCGGGAAGGTCGCCGCCGGACCGGTGCGGAACAGCGCCGCCTGGGCCATGGCCAGGGCCGCCCGGTCGAGCCGGATCAGGCTGTGCAGGGTCACCGGCTCCGGGCAGGCGTATTGCAGCGGGATATCCAGATGGTCCTGCAGGTTGCGCCCGACCCCGGGCAGGTCGTGCAGCGGGGCAACGCCGTGTTTCTTCAGGTGATCGGCCGGGCCGATGCCGGACAGCATCAGCACCTGGGGCGAGTTCAGCGCCCCGCCGGACAGGATCACCTCGCGCCGTGCATGCACCCGCTCCAGCGAGCCGCCCCGGGTGTATTCCACGCCAGTCGCGCGCCCGCCCTCCAGCACCACCCGATGGGTCAGGGCCGAGGTCTCCACCGTCAGGTTGGAGCGGCCCAGCGCCGGGCGCAGGTAGCACACCGCCGCACTGGCCCGCCGTCCGTCATGGATGGTGAAGTCGTAGCGGCAGACCCCTTCCTGCTCGGGGCCGTTGCAGTCGTCGATCCGGGTCATGCCGGCCTGCACCCCGGCGGCGACGAAGGCGTCATAGAGCGGGTTGTCGCCGCGCCCGCGCTGCACCTTCAGCGGGCCGGACGTGCCGTGCAGGGCGTCGGCGCGTCGGTCCACATGGCCTTCGGAGCGCTTGAAATAGGGCAGCACGTCGTCCCAGGCCCAGCCCCGGTTGCCGAGCTGCGCCCAGGTGTCGTAGTCGCGCGGATGGCCGCGCACATAGATCATCGAGTTGATGGAAGACGACCCGCCCAGCACCTTGCCGCGCGGCCAGTAGAGCCGGCGGTTGTCCAGATGCGGCTCCGGCTCGGTCCAGTAGCCCCAGCTATGCATGGACGAGCGCACCAGCTTGCCGGTGCCGAGCGGGATATGGATCAGCGGGTTCCAGTCCTTGCCCCCGGCTTCCAGCAGAAGCACCGAGACGTCCGGATCCGCACTCAGCCGGTTGGCGAGCACGCAGCCCGCCGAGCCGGCACCGACGATGATGTAATCGACCTCGCGCATGCCGGGAGTGTGGCGCGGGCCGGTCGGGCGCTCAATGGGGAAAGAGGCGGTCGCCGCGACGGCACGGGGGAGTGGTCAGGCAATGCCGAGAACGACGTCGATCCGGCTCTTCAGGGACTTCAGGGTCGGCGGTTTGACGATGAACGCATCGACGCCGAGCTTCACGGCTTCCTGGACGGTTGCGGACTCGTTGTGGGACGTCAGGAACACGACCGGGATCTCCCGGACCTTGAGCATCCGGGTGCGGCGCAACGCGCGCAGAAACGTCATCCCGTCCATCGGCGTCATCTCGATGTCGCAGACGATGACATCGGGCAGCTTGTCCATGCAGGCCCGCAATCCGGTCTCTCCGTCCTCGGCGCTGCGGACCGAGGCGAAACCCAGGACCTTCAAGGCCTGGACCGTGATCTTGCGCTGGATCTCGTCATCCTCGACCACGAGAGCATCGAGATCCTGATATACGTCATCCATCGTTTGCCCCGTTTTCGGCAACCGCCTGCCTGCGTGACCGCAACCTGATCGCCAACGCATTAGCCGCTCGCTCGAAGGACGTCCAGGCGTCGGTATCGCCGTCGTGTTCCAGACGCTCGCACGCCGCCGCCAGGGCGGCGGCCCCCACGGCGGCCGCGGCCCCGCGCAGGGCATGGGCCGTCCGGCGGCGGGTCTCAGCGTCCGCCACCGCGAGAGCCTGTCGGTCGGTTTCCAGCCGCCGGGCGAAGTCGCGCAGCAGAAGATCGACCATCTCCAGATCGCCGCCGCTCAGCTCTTCCAGTGCCGAGGTGTCGAGGACCTCGGTCTTCTCGTCGTCCACCGACGCCGGCACGGCCGCCGCCGCGCCGCCGCGCTCCACCCCCCGCTCGGCCCCTCGCTCAGCCCCCTGCTCAGCAGCCGCCAGGGCCGTCGCCAAACCGTCGAGCTGCACCGGCTTGACCAGCACCTGGCTCACCCCCGCTCGGCGGGCGGTCTCAATCTCCTCGGGCATGCCCGACGCCGTCAGCATGATCACCGGCGGATCGTCCTGTCCGCTGTCCCGCAAGGCCCGCATCAGCCCCAAGCCGTCGAGACGCGGCATGTGCCAATCGGTGATGATGAGATCCCAGGCGTCTGGATCGCCACGCCACGCGGCTAGGGCGGCCGCCCCATCCTCGACAATAGTGGCCGCGCATCCCAGCCGATCCAACTGGCGACCGATCACCCAGCGCAGAGTCGCGTCGTCTTCGGCCACCAGCACCCGCAGATGCGCACTCGGCACGCGGTGCGACGGGGCGGCATCCGCATTCACCGTGGCGGCGGCCGGCATCGGCAGTGTTAATGTGAAGGTGCTGCCCTGTCCGGGTGTGCTGGCGACCGACAACGTCCCGCCCATGAGCTCCGCCAGTTGTCGCGAGACCGTCAGTCCCAGGCCGGTTCCGCCGAACCGCCGGGTCGTGCCGCTGTCCGCCTGCTCGAAAGGGTCAAAGAGGCGGCCGGCCGCGTCCGGCGAGATGCCGATCCCGGTATCCGACACGTCAACCCTCACCCAGCCGGCCCGGTCGCTGTCGGGGACCGCCAACACCGTGACGCCGCCGGTCTCGGTGAACTTGAGGGCATTGCCGAGGAGATTGGCCAGGATCTGCTCGATCCGCGCGCTGTCGGCAACCACCGTCTTGGGAAGCGCGTCGTCGATGTGGACGGTGAGGCTCAGGCCCTTGGCGCCGGCCGCCGACGAGAACAGCTCGACGACGGCAAGCACGGAAGGCGCGAAAAGGAACGGCACCGGGTCGATATCCAGCTTGCCTGCCTCGATTTTCGACTGGTCCAGAAGCTGGTTCAACAGGCCCAGCAGGGATGTCGCCGATCTGCGGACAATGCCGGCCATCGTCTTCTGCTCGGCATCCAGGCCGGACTCTTCCAGGAGCTCGGCGGTCGCCAGGATGCCGGTCATGGGGGTCCGGATCTCATGGCTGACCGTCGCCAGAAACGATGACTTAGCGCGGTTGGCGGATTCGGCGCTGTGCCGGGCCTGCGCCAGAATGGTCTCGCGCTCCAGGCGATAGGCCAGGGTCCGACGGGCGAAGATCACGGCGATCGCCGCAGCGGCGGCAATGAGGGCAATCCCGGCGGCAGACGCATAGAAGCCGATCCGTGCGTAGCTGCGGGCGCTGTCGGTGACGTCCAGATAGGTCTCGAAGGCGCCGATGACCCGGCGGCCGGCGCCGTCGCCGGCAAAAACCGGCACATAGGTCTCGGCCACCACGATCCCGTCGCCGGTCGGGGCCGCATCTGCTTCCGTTGGCCCAAATTCGCCGGAAGCCTGATGCTCGATGGTGGCGTGAACGCGGCCGCGCAACACGGAATCCACCCAGTAGGGGGAGCGGTTGACGGTCCCGAGATCCGCCGGCTCGCTGGCGGCGATCGCCGTCCCTGCGGCATCGAAGATGATGAATTTCTCCAACCCGCCGATGCGCGAGGCGAGCGCGATGGTGGAGCGGTCCTTCTCGGACAACTGACCGCCTTCAAACACCTGGTCGACCGACTCCAGCACGGAGATCAGCGCCGAAGACCAACTCTCGCCCCGCGCGATCGCGTCGGCTTCCAGTTGGGTCGTCTGAATGCGGTTGATCGCCAGCACCAGAAGAATCGCCGTGATGGTCAGGATCGCCACCACGATGGCGGCGAACGCACCGGGGTAACGCCCGATGAACGGGACGGCGGCGCGCTCTGCGCTGTTGTGAGTGATGGGCGCTGGCATCGGTGCGGGTTATCGGGCCTCCGGGTTCGGATGTCGCCCCTGATAGCCCGCCCGTCGGCCGGCAACCTTGACATCGATCAACCGCCACGCCTCCTCTCCGGCGCCATCCGGACTAAAGGTCAGAATGACGGGGTGAAACAAGGGCACTGTGGCGCATCCCTCAGTGGAAGTCCCGGCTGACCACCTTCAGGTCGGGTTTCACGTTGCGGGGATGGCGGATGCCTTCGGAGCGAGTGGCGCGGGCCGGGACCGGCGGTGCCTCCGGCTCGAAGACCGGTTCTGCCTCCCTTGCCTCGCGCATCGCCCGGCGGCGGTCGCTGTCGAGCTCCCGCTGTTTCTTGGCCTCGCTCTGCTCCGCGCGCTGGTCGGTGGTCGGACGGCGCACCTCGTCGGCATTGGCGGTCGCGCCGTCCAGGGCGCTGGCGAACCCGGCCCTGTCCAGGGTGCCGTCGGTCAGCGCCGCCAGCCGCCCGGTCAGATCCTCCAGATGCTCCACCACCACATGGACCACCCGGCCCTCGCGCTGCACCCGACCGGTGACGCCGAGCAACTTCGCCCCCAGCACCTCGCGGCGGTAGCGTTCGAACGTGTCGGCCCAGACCACCAGATTGGCGATGCCGGTCTCGTCCTCCAGGGTGATGAAGATCACCCCCTTGGCCGTGCCCGGCCGCTGGCGCACCAGCACCAGCCCGCCGAGCCGCACCCGCCGGCCGGCCCGGCCCAGCCCCGCATCGCTCTCCAGCACCGAGCACGGCACCCGCCCCTCCTCCTGCAGCCGGCTACGCAGCAACGCGACCGGATGGGCCTTCAGCGACAGCCGCAGGGAGGCATAGTCGTCCACCACCTCCTCGCCGATCGGCGCGGCCGGCAGCGCGACCTTGGCCTCGGCGGCGGCGAACAGCGGCAGGGCATCCTCCTCGTTTCCGGAGGCCGGCCCGTCCGGCGCGGTGGCCAGCGCCCGGGCGGCCCAGAACGCCTCGCGCCGCGACACCCCCAGGGAGCGGAACGCATCGCCGCGGGCCAGCACCTCCAGCACCGGCGCGCCGAGCCCGGCCCGGCGCCACAGGTCCAGCGGATCGCCGTACCCCGCCCCCCGCGCCGCCACCAGGACGGCCGCGTGCTCCTCCTTCATCCCCTTGATCTGGCGCAGTCCCAGGCGCAGGGCCATGGCTCCGTCCGGCCGCGGCTCCAGGGTGCAGTCCCAGTGGCTGGCGTTCACGTCGGGCGGGCGGATCTCCACCCCGTGATCGCGGGCGTCGCGCACGATCTGCGCCGGCGCGTAGAAGCCCATGGGCTGGGAGTTCAGCAGGGCGGCGGCGAACACCGCCGGGTAGTGGCATTTCAGCCAGGACGAGACATAGACCAGCAGGGCGAAGCTGGCGGCGTGGCTTTCGGGAAAACCGTAGGTGCCGAAGCCCTCGATCTGCTTGAAGCAGCGCTCGGCGAACTCGGCCTCGTAGCCGCGCTCGATCATGCCCTGGACCAGCTTCTCGTTGAACTTGTGGATGTCGCCGCTGCGCTTGAAGGTGGCCATCGCCTTGCGCAGGCGGTCGGCCTCCGTCGGGGTGAAGCCGGCGGCGACGATGGCGATCTTCATCGCCTGCTCCTGGAACAGCGGCACACCCAGGGTCTTGCCCAGCACCGCGCGCAGCTCCGGCGACGGGAAGGTGACCGGCTCCTCCCCGTTGCGGCGGCGCAGATAGGGATGGACCATGTCGCCCTGGATCGGGCCCGGCCGCACGATCGCCACCTCCACCACCAGGTCGTAGAAGCAGCGCGGGCGCAGGCGCGGCAGCATCGCCATCTGCGCCCGGCTTTCCACCTGGAACACGCCCAGACTGTCGCCCCGGCACAGCATGTCGTAGACGACCGGGTCCTCGGCGGGGATGGAGGCGAGGCTGTGGGACACGCCGTAATGCCGCTCCAGCAACCCGAAGGCGCGGCGCACGCAGCTCAGCATCCCCAGGGCGAGCAGGTCGACCTTGAGGATGCCGAGGGCCTCCAGATCGTCCTTGTCCCATTCCACCACCGTGCGGTCTTCCATCGCCGCGTTCTCGATCGGCACCAGCTCGTCGAGCCGGCCGCGGGTGATGACGAAGCCGCCCACATGCTGGGACAGGTGGCGCGGGAAGCCGGCGAGCTGGCGGGCCAGCGCCAGGGCCAGGGCGAGGCGCCGGTCGTCGGGATCGAGCCCGATCTCGCGCACCCGCTCGTCGCTGACCGGATCGCCGCGCCAGCCCCAGACCTGGCCGGCCAGGGCGCCGACCGTATCCTCCGACAGGCCGAGCGCCTTGCCGACGTCGCGCAGGGCGGAACGGGCGCGGTAGCTGATCACGGTGGCCGCCAGCCCGGCCCGCTCGCGGCCGTATTTGGCGTAGACGTACTGGATCACCTCCTCGCGCCGCTCGTGCTCGAAATCCACGTCGATGTCCGGCGGCTCGCCCCGCGCCTCGCTGACGAAGCGCTCGAACAGCAGATCGGCCTGGGCCGGGTCGACGGCGGTGATGCCGAGGCAGTAGCACACGGCCGAGTTCGCCGCCGAGCCGCGGCCCTGGCAGAGAATCCCCTTGGACCGGGCATAGCGGACCACGTCCTGCACGGTGAGGAAGTAGGGCGCGTAGTCGAGTCGGCCGATCAGGGCGAGTTCGTGGTCGAGCTGGGCCCGGACCTTGGCCGGAACGGCGCCGTCATAGCGCTCGTCCGCCCCCTCCAGGGTGAGCCGGATCAGGCGCTGCTGCGGGTCCTCGCCGGCGGCCACCTCGTCGGGATATTCGTATTTCAGCTCGTCCAGGGAGAACCGGCAGCGCCCGGCGAGGTCGACGGTGGCCGCCACCAGGGCGGGATGGTCGCGGAACAGCCGGGCCATCTCCTGCGGCGTCTTCAGGTGGCGCTCGGCATTGGCGGCGAGCCGGTAGCCGGCGGCGTCCACGGTCACGCCCTCGCGGATGCAGGTCAGGACGTCCTGCAGCGGCCGGCGCTCGGGCACGTGGATATGGACGTCGTTGGTCGCCACGGGGATCGCGCCGGCGGCCGCGGCCAGCTCGACCAGGGCGGCGACCCGGGCCGCGTCGTCGCCGCGGTAGAGCCGGCTGACCGCCAGATAGGTGTCGCCCGGACGCCGGGCCGCGGCGCGGGCGAGGTCGTCAGCGAAGGGGGTAAAGGCGGCGGCGTCCTCGGGCGGAACGAGAACCTGGAGCAGGCCCTCGTCCTGGGCCTCCAGATCGGCGCGGTACAGGTAGCACTCGCCCTTCGGCGCGCGGCGTCGGCCGAGGCTGATTAGCCGGGACAGCCGGCCATAGGCGGCCCGGTCCACCGGGAAGACCAGCCGGTCCGGGGCGTCCATCAGGTCGAGCCGGGCGCCGATCAGCAGCGGCAGGCCGACCTCCTTGGCCGCCACATGGGCGTGGACCACCCCGGCCAGGGTGTTGCGGTCGGTCACCGCCAGGGCGGCGAGCCCGAGGGATGCCGCCTGCTCCACCAGCTCCTCCCCATGGCTGCCGCCGCGCAGGAAGGAGAAGTTGGTGGTGACCTGCAGCTCGGCGTAGCGTGGGGTGGGGGAAACCGGTGGGCGCATGATCCTCTCTCCCCGTCATCCTGGGCTCGATCCAGGAACTTTATGTCCAAGACCCGCCTGTCCGACCGGTGGATCCCGGATCAAGTCCGGGATGACGACGTGAGGTGTCGGCCTCGTCCCTCACGCCTGCCACAGGAAACAGCCGTCCTCGGTGAGCGGGGAGAACGGGTTCCAGGCGATCTCCCAGAGATGACCGTCCGGATCGGCGAAATAGCCGGCATAGCCGCCCCAGAACGTCTCCGCCGCCGGCTTCTGCGGGTGCGCGCCCGCCGCCACGGCTTCGGCCATGACCGCGTCCACCTCGGCGCGCGAGCGGGTGTTGTGGGCCAGCGCCACCGACGGGCGCACCGCCTCTGCCGGCCCCGTCAGCTTGGCATCTTCGGCGAAGGCCTCGCGGCCGTAGAGCGCCAGCACCAGACCGCCGAGCTGGAAGCACACGATGCCTTCCGTCTCGCCGGACACCACCGCCCAGCCGAGGCCGGTCTCGTAGAACCGCCGGCTGCGCTCCAGATCGGCCACCGCCAGAGTGATCAGGCTGACCCGCTGTTCCATTCTCGTCTCCGTCGCTGCGTTCCGGCCGCTCAGGCGAACAGGCCGTGCATGAACCATTGCGGCGCCTCGCCCCGTTCGGCCAGACCCTCGCGGTAGAGCCAGAAGCGCTGGCCGTCGCGCGCCTCCAGACGGAAATAGTCGCGGGTGCGGCCGCCGCGCCGTTGGCCGGCCGGCAGGTCCTCCCACCATTCCGGCGCGATCCGCTCCGGCCCGGCGGCCCGGGCGATGCGGTAGTCGACGCCGCGCCAGCGGAACCGGGCCGGCGGGTGGTCGGGCAGCAGGGCCGTCGCCTGCACCGGCTCGGGACGGCGCAGCAAGCGGGCCGGCCGCGGCACCGGCGGATGGACCGCAGTGGACCAGCGCGAGACGCTGGCCGGCGGGGCGGCCTGCTCCGCGCGTTCGGGGATGTGGCTCTCCACCGGTTCCAGGCGGTGCACCCGGTCCTCGCCCAGGCGGTTGGCCAGGCGGTCGACCAGGTCCTGCACGCCTTCGTCCATCCGTCCCGTCGCCGGCGCGCCGAGCAGGGCACCGGCGAGCGCCTTCTGCGCCTCCTCCCGTCCCTCGACCCGCTCGGCCTCGATCACCATGACGTCGATGCCGAAGCCGGGATCGAGCTTGTCCAGATGCTCGGCAATCAGCCGGAACAGGGCAACCGGATCGCGCACCGGCCGGCCGGTGCCGACGGTCAGCGAGCGCACGTCGCCCTCGGCCCGGAAGAAGTCGACCCGCAGCCGCCGCAGCCCCGAACGCTCCCGTTCCAGCCGGTCGCACAGCCGCTCCAGCAGCCGGCGCACCCCGTGCTCGATATCCTCGCGCAGGCCCACCGGCTCCGGCAGGCCGAGGCGGACCCGGTGCGGCGCCGGCGGGCTGAGCGGCTCGATCGGTTCGTGCTGGTTGCCGGCGGCCTGATCCAGGCGGCGGGCGAGCTCGGGGCCGAACCGGGCGGCGAGCGGGGCGCGCGGCAGCCCGGCCACGTCGCCGATCGCGCGTAACCCGCTGCGGGCCAGGGCCTCGGCGGTGGCACCCGGCACCCGCAGGGCGACGACCGGCAGCCTGGCGATCGCCGCGATCCCGGCCCCCGGCGGCACCACCACGTCGGGGCGGCGGGTGGCCGCGGCCCGGGTCACCGCCCAGGCGATGCCCGGCGTATCGGCCATGCAGGCCCGCGCGGTATAGCCGAAGCCGGCCAGCCGGTTCACCAGGTCGGCCACCATCTCCCCATCGCCGCCGAACAGGTGGCTGGCCCCGGTGGCGTCGAGCCACAGGGCGGCGTCGCCGCCGATCCCGCCGGTCAAGCAGGCGGAGGCCGGGTCGAAGGCGACCAGCGGGGTATAGCGCACGCACCAGGCGGCGAGGTCGCGCAGCGCCGCCCGGTCGGCCGCCGCGTCCCAATCGGCGACGGTCAGGTCCGGCGTGAGGGCGCGGGCATCGGCCAGCGCCATGCCGGGGGCGAGCCCGGCCACCCCGGCGGCGAGCCCGGCGATCACCCGACGCCCCCGCTCGGTGGCGACCACGGCCTGTACCGGATCGGCGCCGCCCCGCTCCGCCGCGGGGCGCCCCCTTCCCAGCCGCTCCACCGCGAAATGCGGCAACCAGAGCGCGATCACCCGGCGCCCCCGTTCGGCCCGGAAGGCCGGGTGCTGCCCCGTCATCGCGTTACCCGTCGTCATGCCGCCACCTCCTCGTCGTTCCGGTCACCGATCCGCGGAATCTGCGCGGGGATCGCCGCCGGTATCGCTTCCTCCAGTCCGCCCGTTGCCGGGTTCCAGGCGACCCGCCAGCGTCCCGGCCGGCCGCGGCGTGCCCGCTCCAGGGTCACGTCCCAGACCGGGCGGGTGTCGTGGGGGCCGTAGGGCGACGGGGCGGCGGTCACCTGCCAGCGGGTCTCCACCGCCAGCGGCACCCGGTCCCCTTCCCCGTGCCGGGTGACCAGACGGGGGCGCAGGATCAGGCCGGTCACCCCGCTCTTCTCGGCGGCGAGCTGCAGGCGGCGGCTGGCGGTCACCTCGCCCCGGCGGGCGGGATCGAGCTCGGCGACCACCGCGGCGAGGCCGGGCACCGACAGCCCCTCCTCCATCGCCCAGAGCCGGTCGGCCTCCTCCGCCGCATCGACGAAGATCACCCGGGCGGGATCGAGGCCGAGCGAGGCCAGTCCCCGGGCCGAGGGCGCGCCGCCCAGCACATTGGCGTGGCGCGCGCACCACAGAACCGGGCCGTCGCCGAGCCGGGCGAGCAGCGCGCAGGCGAAGCCGAACACCGCCGCGTCGCGCACTTCGGAGCGGGCCTCGCCCACCAGCTCGTGCACCCGGCCGAGCGCCAGCCCGCCCTCCGGCAGATGCGCCGCCAGGGCGTCGCAGCCCAGCGCGGCCGTCCGCGCCGGCAGGCCGGTGTCGTAGGCACGCTCCAGCCGGCGGATCTCCGCCATCAGGGCATCGCGGTCTGGCCTCGCACGGGCGGCATGGATAGGATCGGCCATCGTTCGCTCCGGGATGGATCGGGGCAGGGGAACGAATGTTCTTGTTTTGTTCTAATACGGATCGCGTCATGAGTCAAACTGACACACCCGCCGCCGGTGCCTCTCCCGGCGGCACGTCCGAGTCCCTCGAGGAGCTGGTCGGCTTCAACGCCACCCTGGGCTTCCGGCTGGTGGAATGGACGCCGGAGCACGCGATCATGGAGCTCGACATCCAGGAGCATCACCTGAACCGGTCCGGCGTGCTGCATGGCGGGGTGATGGCGACGCTGATCGACGCGGTCTGCGGCTATTGCGGGGTGTGGCGTCCGGCGGGCGAACCGCCGGCCAAGGCGCTGACCCTCACGCTCACCACCAACTTCATGGGCCAGAGCCGCGAGGGCACGGTGCGCGCGAAGGCGGTGCGCAAGGGCGGCGGGCGCAAGATCTTCTTCGCCTGGGGCGAGGTCACCGATGCCGAGGGCAACGTGCTGGCCATGGGCGAAGGCTCCTACCGCATCCGTAGCAGCGATCCCTACAGCAAGTCTTAGCTCGGTTAGGGAATCCGCTCGTCGATCTCGTCGCCGGAGCCGGCCTCGTCGTCATAGCCGTGGCGGCTGGAATAGAACACCAGCGCCATCAGCCCGGCGGTCAGCCAGAAGGTGAACAGCGCGCCCAGACCCAGGGCGAGATAGCCGTGGATGCTCATCGCCTGGCCGCCCGACCCCTCCCACAGCCACATCGCCCCGACGGCGACGAGGGCGATGAGAACGCCGGACAGGCCGATGACCGAAACAGTAGCGCGCATGGGTACCTCCACCCCGTAAGATGGGGCGGGGACGTCTCAGCGCCAGCTTTGCAGGTCACACGAGTTCGTGCACAAATAGGCGGCCCGATGGAAATGCATCAGGACAAGGAGGACGCCATGGCTACCGCGCTCACCGCCGACCAGATCGACGCCTTCAACCGGGACGGCTTTCTCGTCGTCGAGAACGCGGTCACGCCCGAGCAGCTCGCCGCCCTGAAGGCCGATCTCGCCGGATGGGTGGAGGAGAGCCGGGCCCATGACGAGCCGTTCGGCCCGCAGACCGTGGACGGCCGCGCCCGCTTCGACATGGGCGCCGAACACACGGCCGAGCACCCCGCCCTGCGCCGGGTGAACAACCCGTCGGACATCTCGCCGGCCTATCTCGACGTGATGACCAATGCCCGCACGGTCGACATGATCGCCGACCTGATCGGCCCGAACCTGAAGTTCCACCACTGCAAGATCAACGTGAAGCTGCCGGGTACGAAGACCGAGGTCGGCTACCATCAGGATTTCGCCTTCACCCCGCACACCAACGACGACGTGATCACCGCGCTGCTGATGCTGGACGACGTGACCGAGGAGAACGGCTGCCTCATGGTGGTGCCGGGCACCCATCGCGGCCCGATGCACACCCTGTTCGAGAACGGCGTCTTCGTCGGCAAGATGCGCCCGGAGGCCGAGGCGGAGATGAAGGCGAAGCAGGTTGCGGTGACCGGCCCGGCGGGCGCGGTCTGCCTGATGCACACCCGCCTCGCCCACGGTTCGGCCGCCAACGCCTCCCAGCGGCCGCGCGGCCTGTATATCTGCGTCTACACCGCCGCCGACGCGGTACCGATCGCCCGCAACCCGATGGCCAACCCGAACGAGGGCAAGATCGTGCGCGGCCAGGAGAGCCCGGTGGCCCGGATGATCCCGATCGAGGTCGAACTGCCGAAGCAGCCGAAATCGGCGTCGTTCTTCACCGTCCAGGGCCAGGAGTCGCGCCGCGCCAGCGCCTGACCGCCCCGACCGGATATCCGTCCCCATGCCCGTCGCCCCCCGCCGGCTCGGCCGTACCGGATGGACCGTGTCCGAGCTCAGCCTGTCCTGCGCCGAGCCCTGGTCGGGGCGCTGGATGGACGAGGCCTCGGCCGTCGCCCTGATCCGGCAGGCGGTGAAGCTCGGCATCACCGGCTTCCATACCGGCCCGGCCTATGCCGCCGCGCGGGCCCAGGAGCGGCTGGGCAAGGCCCTGCGCACCCTGGGGCCGGAACGCGACGGCCTGCTGATCTCCACCTGCGTCGGCACCGTCCGGCTCGGCCGCAGCCATGTCGCCCGCGACTTCTCTCCCGATACGGTGGAACAGCAGGTGGCGGAGAGCCTGGACCGCCTGGGTCTCGACCGGCTGCCGCTGGTCTGTCTCGACCGGCCGGAGATGGCGTATCTGAGCGACGACCTGCTCGACACCCTGGCGGCGCTCAAGGGCGAAGGGGCGGCCGACCTGATCGGCATCGCCGGCACGCCGCAGCAGATCGCCGCCGGCCGCGCCGCCGCCCGGGGAACGGGACTGATCGACGTGATCATGCCGAGCTACAGCCCGGCCGATCAGGACAGCGAGACGGCGATCGAGCATGCCGCCCGCGACGGGCTCGGGGTGATCGCCACCGGAACCCTGGCCCGCCTGAGCTTCGCCCCGCTGGACGCCGACTGGTCGCTGCCGCGCACCTGGTGGCAGGCCAGGCGGCGGCTGGCCGACCGGCTGGTGGCGAGCCACCATGTCGGCCGGGCGCAGCGCTGCCGGTTCCTCACCGCGGTGCCCGGCTGGACGGCGGCCCAGGCCTGCCTCGGCTTCGTGCTGTCCCATCCCGACGTGCACAGCGCCGCCTTCGCCACCGCCGACCTGCGGCACCTGCACGAGAATGCCGAGGCCAGCGGTCGCGACTTGCCGGTGGAGGTGATCCGCCGCATCGTCGCAGCGCACGGCTGATCCACCCGCCGATCCCCCAGCCATCCGCCAAGGAGCCGCCCCATGACCTGGTCCATCGTTGCCCGCGATCCGTCCAGCGGACAGATCGGCATCGCCATCTCTTCCAGGGTGATCGCCGTCGGCGCGCTCTGCCCGATGTTCCGCGACGGGGCGGGGGCCCTGTCCTCCCAGTCCTACACCAGCCCGGTCGCCGGCGAGCGGCTGCTGGAGGCGCTGGCGAACGGGACCGGCGGGCAGACGGCGATCGAGCACGCCTTGGCCGGCGATGACGGGCACATGTGGCGGCAGATCCACGGGGTCGATGCGGCCGGCCGGCCCTTCGCCCATACCGGGGAGAGCTGCATCGACTGGTGCGGCCATTGGACGGGCGAGGCGGTCTCGATCGCCGGCAACATGCTGGCCGGGCCGCAGGTGCTGGACGCGACGGTGACCGCCTGGAGCGAGGGCGAGGAGCGCTCCTTCGCCGACCGGCTGCTGGGCGCGCTGGAGGCGGGTCAGGCGGCCGGCGGCGACAAGCGGGGCCGGCAGTCCGCGGCGCTCCTCGTGCGCGGCGCCGAGGTGCATGCGGCGGTCGACCTGCGGGTCGACGAGCACCCGGATCCCGTGGCCGAGCTGCGCCGGATCTTCGATCTGTTCTGGGCGGAGCGGCGGCCGTACATGGCGACCCTGCCGACCCGCGCCGACCGCAGCGGCATCTACGATCCGCAGGAACGCGAGGCGTTCATCGCGGCGTGGAAGGCGACGAATGGTGTGGTCTAACCACACCTGCCGTCGTCCTGAACCTGTTTCAGGACCAAGCAGCGGACGGGTCAGCGGCTTGGTCCCGGATCAAGTCCGGGACGACGATTTTGGGTGAGGTGGAAGACCCCGCTCAGGTGAGCGGCAGGTCGATCCATTTCTTGAAGCCCTTGGTCGCCCGGCAGTTCTGCATCCAGGCGTCCAGGTTCGGCGTGGACGGCCGGTCCTTGACCAGGGTGACGAAGCGGTAGGCCTGGATGGCCACCGGGATGTCGGCCATGGTCAGGTTGTCGCCCATGATGAACTTCCGGCCCTCCAGCCGCCTGTCGAGAATGGCGTAGACCGAGTTGCCCTTCTCGATGGCGGCGCCGATCGCCGCCATGTCGCGGTCGGCCTCGGCGGTGCGCACCAGGCCCCAGAAGATCGGCGTCATGAACGGCAGCACCGTGGTCTGCTGCCAGTCCATCCAGCGGTCCGCATCCGCGTAGTCCTGCGGGTCCGTCGGGCAGAGGGTGCCCTTGCCGTGCTTGGCGGCGAGATAGCGGGTGCAGGCGTTCGACTCCCACAGCACGAAATCGCCGTCGATGATCGTCGGCACCACGCTGTTCGGGTTCAGTTCGGTATAGGCCTTCTCCTTGGTCTTGCCGAACGGGCCGCCGTAATCCTCGCGCTCGAAGGGAACGCCCAGTTCCTCGCAGACCCACAGAACCTTCTGGACGTTGGCCGAATTCGCCCGACCCAGGATCTTCAGCATTCCCTTCTCCCTCTTCGCAGCGCGCTTACGCCGTCACGGTGCGGTGGCGCGCGTCCCATTCTTCCGGATTGGCGAGAAACGCCCGGACCTCGGCAAGCTGCTCGGCGGAGTAGCCGTGCCGCTCGGCGACCGACAGCACGTCCCACCAGGTGCACAGGCCGTGCAGGTCCACGCCCTTCTCCTTGAGAGTGGTCACACTCTGCGGAAACACGCCGTAATGGAAGACCACAAAACAGTGAGCGACCTGCATCCCCGCCTCGCGGATCGCGTCGATGAAGGAGATCTTGCTGCCGCCGTCGGTCGCCAGATCCTCCACCAGCAGGACCCGGGCGCCGTCGCGCACCTCGCCCTCGATCCGGGCGTTGCGGCCGAAGCCCTTGGGCTTCTTGCGCACATAGAGCATCGGCAGGTCGAGCGAGTCGGCCATCCAGGCGGCGAAGGGAATGCCCGCGGTCTCGCCGCCGGCCACCATGTCGAAGGCCTCGGCCCCGGCGAGCGCGGTGAGCTGCTCCACGCCCATCTCCATCAGCCGGCGCCGGGCGCGCGGGAAGGAGATGATCTTGCGGCAGTCCACATAGACCGGCGACAGGCGGCCGGAGGTGAAGGTGAACGGCTCCTCCGGGCGGATATGGATCGCCTGGATCTCCAGCAGGATGTCGGCGGCGGTCTGCGCGGGTGTACGACGCCAGTCAGGCGAAAGGGTGCCGGTCATGAAGGATCTCCTGCAGGGATGGGGAGACCTTCTCTTACGCGCGCTCCGAACCAGCGTCCAGCATGGCGGATGCGACCACGCCCGCGTCGATGCGCTCGGCCGGCACATCCAGCACCACCACGCCCCGGCGCAGCACGATGGCCCGGTCGGCGACCGCCAGCGCCCGGGGTACGGCCTGCTCCGCCAGCACGACCGCCACCCCCGACTCGGCGAGGCCGCGGATGGCGGCGAAGACGTCGTCCAGCACCACCGGCGCCAGGCCGATGGACGGCTCGTCCAGCAGGATGACCGTCGGCTCGGCGATCACGGCGCGGGCGATGGCGAGCATCTGCTGCTGCCCCCCGGACAGGGTCCAGGCCAGGGCGTCCCGGCGCTCCGCCAGAACAGGGAACAGGGCGCAGACCCGGTCGAACGCCTTTGCGCGCGCCGCCGCCGGACCGACCGCGGCGACGTCCAGGGTCTCGGCCACGGTCAGACCGGGGAACAGCCGCCGCCCTTCCGGGCACCAGCCGATGCCGGCGCGCACCCGCTGTTCCAGCCGCAGGTGGGTGACGTCCCTGCCGTCGACCCTGATCGCGCCGGCGGTCACCGGGTCGGCGCCGGCCACGGCGCGGATCAGGCTCGACTTGCCCGCGCCGTTCGCCCCCATGACCGCGACCACCTCGCCGGCCCCGCAGGAGAAGCTGGCCTGATCGACCGCCACGCCCTCGGCATGGGTCACCGTCAGCCCGTCCAGTTCCAGGCGCTGGGTCATCAGGCGGCCTCTTCCCCGAGGTACGCGGCGACCACGGCCGGATCGGCGCGCACGGCATCGGTCAATCCGGCGGCCAGCACCCGGCCCGCATCCAGGCAGACCAGCCGGTCGGCGATCGGCAGCAGGAAGTCCATGCCGTGCTCGACCACCACCACCGCCATCCCGTCCCCCGCGAGATCGCGCAGCAGCCGGGCGAGGTCGGCCCGCTCCGACGCGCTCAGCCCCGAGGCCGGTTCGTCCAGCAGCAGGACGGTGGGGCCCGTGGCCAGCGCCCGGGCGATGTCCAGGCGCCGCCGGTCGGCCGGACCCAGGGACGCTGTGGCGGCGCGCGCCTTGTGCGCCAGTCCGACCCGCTCCAGCGCGGCCATGCCGGCGGCGGCCGGAGCGGCGGCGGAGACCGCCGCCAGCACGTCGACCCCGTCGGGGATCTCCGGATGCTGGAAGCCCCGGGCGAGGCCCAGGGCGGCGCGGGCGCGGGGCGGCTGGGCCAGCAGCGGGATGGCATCCAGCCGGACGATCCCGCCATCGGCGCTCTCCAGCCCGGTGACGATGTTGAGCAGGGTGGTCTTGCCGGATCCGTTGGCGCCGATGATGCCGGTCACCTCGCCGGCGCGGGCGTCGAATCCGGCCCCGTCCAGCGCCTGAACCCCGCCGAACCGCTTGGTCAGCTTCTCGGCGCGCAGCACCGAGATCTTGCGGCCCTTGGCCCGCAGCGGCTGCGGCACCGGTCCGGGCAGGTCGGGCAGGACCTTTGCCAGCAGCCCATCGATCCCGCGCGGCAGCAGGATCACCGCGGCCAGCAGCACGACGCCATAGGCCAGCAGATAGGCCTGCTCCAGCCCGCGGAACACCTCCGGCAGCGGCACCAGCAGGACCGAGCCGACGACCGCGCCCCACGCACTGCCCCGGCCGCCGACCACGGCGATCGCCAGCAGGGTGACCATGACGTCGAACCGGGCGACGGCGGGAGAGACGACGCCGAGGCCGAGAGCCTGGAACCCGCCGGCGAACCCGGCCAGCGCGCCGGCGACGGCGAAGACCAGCAGCCGGGCGCCGACCGGGTCGAGGCCCAGGGCGATTGCGGTCAGCGGCGCATCGCGCAGGGTCGCTAGCCGCGCGGCCCTCCCGGATGCGGTCACCCACCAGAAGATTCCGAGCGCCAGCGCCACGCCGCCCCAGACCACCGCGAGCAGGCGCCAGCCGCCGCCGAGGTCGAGGCCGAGCACCGTCAGCGGCGGGATGCCATACATCCCGTTCGCCCCGCCGGTGACCTCCAGATTGGTCACGGCGAGCAGGACGAGCTGGGCCAGACCGAGGGTGGCCAGCGCCACGTAATGGGACTCTAGCCGGGCGATGGGGATCGCGACCAGCGCGCCGGCCAGAGCCGGCACCACGATCGACAGGCCGAGCCCGGCCAGCGGCGGCCAGCCCCAGCTCACGGTCGCCAGCGCCAGGGCATAGGCGCCGACGGCGAACAGCGCGCCCTGGCTCAGCGCCAGCAGCCCGAGCCGTCCGAAGACGAGCTGGAAGCCGATCGCGGCGATGGCGTAGGTTCCGGCCAGGGTGGCGATCCGCAGGGCGTAATCGTCCCCGGCGCCGATCAGGGCACCGCCCGCCGCCAGCAGCAGCACGGCGTAGACAAGGCTGCGTCTGTTCACTCCACCCTCACTGCGGACCGTTCATGCCCGGCGCCCCTCGGCCTCGCCGAAGAGACCCTGGGGACGCAGCATGAGCAGGACCAGCACCCCGAGATAAAGCATCGCTTCGGCCACCAGATAGGAGACCGCGGCGGCGACCATCACCTCGAACACGGCGATCAGCAGCGCGGCGAGTGCCGCTCCCCAGATCCGGCCCCAGCCGCCGACCACCACGGCGATATACGCCTTCAGCATGAAACCCGCGCCGTCGGTCGGCGTCACGAAATACTGGTTGGACAGCAGCAACCCCGCGCCGCCGGCCAGCGCCCCGGCCAGAGCGAAGGTGGCGCCGATTGTGATCCGCAGGTCGATGCCGCAGGCCCTGGCCATTTCCGGATCCTGCGCCGCCGCCCGCAGCCGCCGGCCGAACCGGGTCCGGTGCAGCAGAATGTGGACCGCCGCGCAGAGCACGCCCGCCACGGCGATGGTCGCGAGCTGCTGGTAGGACAGCGCCGCGCCCAGCAGTTCGACCATGCCGCCCCCCACCAGCGGAGGACCGACACGGGGCTGCGGCCCGGCACCCAGCGCGATCGCGTGCTGCAGGATCAGGCCCACGGCGATGGTCGAGATGAACACCGAGACCGGCGGCGCCCGGCGCAAGGGCACGTAGGCGACCGCCGCCAGCAGCACGCCGCCGGCCGCCATCGCGGCCAGGACCGCCGGCAACAGGATCAGCCCCGGAACCGGCAGGCCGTCCGGCAGGAGACTCGCCAGCGCGACTGCCGCGAATCCGCCGGCCATCACCAGGTCGCCATGGGCGAAATTAACCGCACCCACGGCATTGATGATCAGCACAAAACCTAATGCTGTCAGCGCGTAAGCCGAGCCGAGCGCGAGCGCCGTCGCAAGCAATTGGAGAGCCGTTTCCACCATGCCCGCATTATATCAGCGAGAACCGGGTCAGCGGATACCGTCGACGTTGTCGTAGCGCTTCTTCACCGACGGCACCCGCGTCTGCCCGTCGTAGCACAGGATGATGGCGTCATGGGCCATGTTGCCGGTGCCGTCGGAGACATACTCCATGGCGAGCCCTTGGTAGCGGTGCCCGGCGAGCCAGTCCCTGACCTGGGAGGCGGTGCGCGCCCCGTCGGCGAGCGCCGCCAGCACCATGTTCATGCCGTCATACTGCGCCAGCGCGAAGGCGTCGGGCTCGGCCTGAAAGCGGGCGCGGTAGGCCTTGGCGAAGGCGGCGATCTCCGGCGTGCTTTCGGAGATCGGCGAGGACGCGCTTTCGGCGCAGACGCCGGCCAGGGCGGCGGGCTCGACCAGGGCGGCGGTGGTCGGCTGGTGCAGGGCCGAGCCCGCGACGATCTTGCCGGCGAAGCCGCGCTCATGGGCCTGGCGCACGGCGAGCGCGGTGGGGCCTGAGTGGAGCTGCAGCAGGATACCGTCCGCCCCGGCCGCCGCCACCCGCTCCAGGGCGGGCACGAAGTCCTTCACGCCCGGATCGACGGCTTCCTCCAGCACCGGCTCGACGCCGAGTTCCGCCAGGACGCGGACCAGCTCGGCATGGCCGCTCTGGCCGTAGGCGGTGGTCTGGTACAGGATCGCCGGCTTCTCCATGCCGAGCTCCTCGACCGCATAGCGGGCCTGGGCAACCTTCACCACCGCGTCGGTCGGGAAGAAGCGGAACACCACGTCGTAGCCGAGTTCGGTCAGCTTGGCGGTGCCGGACACGGTGATCAGCGGCACGTCGGCCCGGTCGGCGATCGGCGCCATGGCGAGCATCTGGGTGCCAAAGATCGGCGCGGCGATGGCGACCGGATTCTGCCGGTCCAGCGCCCGGCGCAGGGCGGTGACGGCGACTTCCGGCGAGGTGGCGGTGTCGGCCACGTCATAGGCGACGGCGACCCCGTCCGGCGGATTGTCCAGGGCCAGGACGGCACCGTTGCGCTGAGCGGTGCCCTCCAGCGCCAGAAAGCCGGTGATCGGCACCAGCACGGAAACCGCAAGCGGATCGTCGGCCCGGGCGGTCTGCGCGGCACCGGCCAGGATCGCGGCGGCGGCACCGAGACTCGCGAGGGAACGGGCAAAAGGCAAAGGCATGGCGTCTCACTCCTCGGGACGGCTTTCCGGGGGAGGGACCGAGCGTTCGGCGTTCTCGAAGGAGGGCAATCGACAAGCGCCGTGACGACTCCCTCCGCCGGCGCGACCCGGTTCAGGTTCGATGGGTTTGATCTCAGCCCCCGTCGGGAGGCACCCCAGCATCACCCCGCGACCATGAGCCCTGCCCCGGCCCGTGTCAAATCCCACAATACGTGCACTTGATTCCAGTAATTCTCTTTTTTAACGTTGTCTTGTCGGGAGCAGCGTCCATGCGTTGATGGAAGCGGCTGGGTTGGGGGACCGCGACATGAACACGGACACGACTGAGATAGCGCGCGCGTCACCGCAGAGCCCGCCCCGGCCGGCGGACCGGCGTCGGCGGTATTTTGCCCGGTTCCTGACCATGCTGCTGCTGGGCCTCACGCTCCAGAGCATCGATCCTTTCGGCTTCCTGCAATACACCGAGAAAAAGACCCTCGACCTGTTCAGCTTCATGATGGGGCCCGAGCTGCCGTCGACGTGGAACCAGGAAATGGCGGTGGTGCTGATCGACGATGTCTTCGTCGAGACCCACTCGAAATGGCCGATGCCCTATATCGACCATGCCCGGGTGCTGAAGAAGATCCTGACCTTCGAGCCCAGAGCGGTTTTCGTCGACCTGCTCTTCACCAAGGACAAGGACGTCAAGGGCATCGTGCCGCTGATCCTGGTGCTCAACGAATACAAGCGGAAGAACATCAAGGTCTTCGTCACATCGGCGGAATCCCGCTCCGGGATGCTGCCGCAGATCGCCAATCTCGTGACGCCGGTGACCACGCGGCTGACCCGGGACGAGATCGACTACCTGGATTACCGGCTGTGGCGCGAAAGCTCGATGACCCATCAGGCGCCGGCCAACGCCCTGATCGGTGCGTATTGCGCGCGCATGCCGCGCGATCCGGAGCGCCACGAGGCCTGGGGCCTGGCCTGCAGCCGGCTCCTCGATCCCAAGCAGCGCGGCACTGAGTCCGAGACCGTGGTGCTGCCCAACCCCAACGCCAAATCGGAGCTGGAGCGCGGCCGGGACTCCGAGACCAAGGTCACCCTCAGCTTCGACTCCGAGACCATGCTGCTGCTTTGGGGAACCGAGGAGGCCGAGGCCAACTGGAAGGCGTTCAGGTGCAATCCGGAGGTCGGCACCAGCTGGCACGGTCAGGTGATCAACTGGGTCTCGCTGGAGCCGGAGGACACGCTGCAACGCTGTCCGCGATATCCCACGCTGCTGCTGGACAATCTGCTGGGCGGCTTTCCCGACGACAAGCTGGCGGAATACCTGACCGACAAGATCGTGTTCTACGGGCCGGAGATCGAGGGCGCGACAGTGTGGACCGCGCCGCCCACCCATGAGGCGCTGTCCGCTACCTACACCCACGCCACCGCGCTCGAAAACCTGCTGATGTTCGGCAAGGACTACTACGTGATGGACAGGAAGGTCCTGGGCGTCAGCCTGAAAAGCCTCTTCGAGCTGACGATCTGGACCGTGCTGTGCCTGGTGGTCTCCTTCGGGGCCGCCGTGCTGAAGCCGATCGCCCCCGGGCCAGAGCATTCGATCGGCTACCGCTTCCTGTTCGACCTCTCGTCCTTCGTGATGCTCAGCATGGTCGGCATCCTGCTGACGACGGTTCAGGTCGCCGCCTTCCACATCGCGCCGGCGAACCTGCTGGGGATCATCTCCATCGTCTTCGCCATCTCGTCCGTCCACAGCTCCGAGTACTTCGGCTACCTGGAGGACCGCCTGCAGACCCTGATGCGGTCGCTCAGCTTTCCGCCTCCGCAACCCCAGCGCCCCCGTCCGTGACTGCTGCCCCGAGCACGGCCAACCAGAAGGACCCGCGCATGACCGGATCATGGAACAGAAGAACGGCGATACTGCTGTTGGCCGGATTCTGCGGCATCGGCCTGGCGCCGTTGCCCGCCGCCTCGGAGCAGGTCGTGATCGAGAAGCTGCTCAGCAACGATCTGCCGCTGTATCAGCCAGAGACCATGGCCGAGCTGAACCGGCTGTCGGCCGCCGCCGCTCAGCAGCGGCTTCCGCTCGACGCGCAGCTCAACGAGATGGGCATGTACGACGCGGTGATCGACGGCAAGAAGGTCTGGATCAACCCGGCCGACGTCGTCACCTCGGACGCCGCCGCGCTGAAGGAGCGGTGCCACGCGAATGCGGGAACCCAGGCGAGCTCGAGCACCGCCCGCGCGTTCGGGAGCGGCTGTCAATGACCGCCCCCCGCGTCACAAGGTATGTCGCCGCTCTGCTCGTCGCGGGCGCGGCCCTGACGACGGTCCTTTCGACAGGAAGCGCCGTCGCCGATCCGGGCGACGACAATCAGACCGGCCCCGTCACCACCCGGGAGATCGGACGGGACCGGCTGTTCAGCGTGTTCCAGAGCCATTACGGCGAGGTGAAGGCCCGGCCGGAGGCGATGCGCCAACGCCTCACCGCCGACCGGCGCGCGATG
The DNA here is from genome assembly GCF_034377285.1 of Thalassobaculum sp. OXR-137. Classification (NCBI taxonomy): domain Bacteria; kingdom Pseudomonadati; phylum Pseudomonadota; class Alphaproteobacteria; order Rhodospirillales; family Thalassobaculaceae; genus Thalassobaculum; species Thalassobaculum sp. OXR-137. Next base: position 346,622 of record NZ_CP139715.1, read on the forward strand.
GAGAAGGAAGGCTACGTCTTTCTCGATGCCCCCAAGACCAACAAGTACCTGAACGCCGTCCTCGCGAACTGCCTGTCCACCGTCGGACCGCGGCCCAACCTGCCGGTCACCGTCAACCTGATCGCCTCCTATTCGAAGACCGGGGAGCCGATGAGCACGATCCTGGCGAACCGCAGCGGGCTGATCCTGATCTCGGTCGGCACGCTCCAGCTTCTGGACAGCCCGCTGGAGCTCGGCTTCCTGCTGGCGCACGAGTACGGCCACGTCGCCATGCAGCACCCCAACAACTCGGCCGAGTTCGAAGCCATGCTGGAAAGCGATGCGTCGGCCGGCGCGCGGACGGCGGTCGGCGCCTTCAAGCACTTCGCCGGCAACAAGAGCTTCGAGAACATGCTGAAGCGCCGGCACGAGGACCACGCCGATTTCTACGGGATCGATGCCATGCGGGAGTGCGGCTACAACACCGCCCTCGCCTTCAAGGTCCTGGAGACGATCGGCGACTGGCACTCGGAGACGTCGGTCTTCGAGACCCAGCGCGAGTTGGAGGCCCGCAACAAATCCAAGGACCAGGAGAAGGAAGGGCTGGGCGGCATCTTCAAGGGGCTCGGCACCGCCTTCGCCACCGGGCTCACCGCCCTGTCGGATTCAGAGGAACACCACACCCGCTCGCAGACCGACCGGCGCCAGCTCCTGAACCTCTACGAGAAGGAGTACTACAAGGCGCCGAAATTCGACATGAACAAGATGCGGGACGCCCTGGCCCAGTGGCGGGTCTTCAAGGAATCGACCGAATGGGCGGCACTCAAGAAGCGCTACGGCGGCTAGGCCCGCTCAAAGGAGAGCAACCTCCGGGCCGGGAGGTTGCTTCCGTGGTGCTCCGCGTGACCCCAGACGCTACGCCGCCTGGACCTCGTGGATGAACCGGTCGATGGCCGTCTTGATCTCGCCGGCCTCGGTGCTGGTCTGGCGTGCCGCCTCGGTCACGCCGCCCACGGTCACCGACGTGCGGTCGGTCGCGTCGCTCACCCGCGTGATGCTCTCGGAGAGCTGCTCGGTACCCCGGGCCGCTTCCAGCATGTTGCGGGTGATCTCCGAGGTCGCCGCCTTCTGTTCCTCCACCGCCGCCGCGATCGCCGCGGAGATCGAATTCACCTCCTCGATCCGATCCACGATCTCGCGCACCGCCTCGACCGACGCGACGCAGGACGCCTGAACCCGCCGGATCTTCTCGGCGATCTCCTCGGTCGCCTTGCCGGTCTGGGTCGCCAGGCTCTTCACCTCCGAGGCGACGACCGCGAAGCCCTTGCCGGCATCCCCGGCGCGGGCGGCCTCGATGGTGGCGTTCAGGGCCAGCAGGTTGGTCTGGTCGGCGATGCTGTTGATCAGCTCGACCACCTGGACGATGGATTCCGACTGATCCTTCAGCTCCTCGATCGCCATCAGGGTGTCGCGGGCCCGGTCGGAGGTCGTCTCCACCGAGGTGCTGGCCCGGGTGACCTGGCCGACGATCTCCCCGAACGAGGAGTCCATCTCCTCGGCCGCCGCCGACACGCTCTGCACGTTCGCCGCCGTCTGCCCGGAGGCCGCCGCGGCATTCGTGCTCTGCTCCTTGGTCTCGGCCGCCACGCCCGTGAGCGTGTCCGCGGAGTGGGACAGCTCGTCCGACACCCCGCGCAGGGCGTCCAGCCGCTCGGCGATCCGGGTCTGGAAATCCTGGATCGCCCGCTCGACCGCCTCGGCCCGTCGGTCGCGCGCCTCCTGCTGACGCTCTTCCTCGGCCTCCAGCGCCTTGGCGCGGATCATGTTTTCCTTGAACACCTGAACCGCCCGGGCCATCAGCCCGATCTCGTCCTTCTGTTCCGTCGACGGAATGTCGGCGTCCAGATCGCCCTCGGACAGGCGGCCCATGGCACGGGTCAGCGCGATGATCGGCCGGGCGATGCTGCGGCCGATGACGACGGCGGCCAGCGCGCCCAGCAGCACCATGACCGCCGAAACCGACACCGCGACCAGCAGGGAGGTCTCGACATTGGACTGCATCGCCGACCCGATGCCGTCCTGGATCTCCTCGTACGCGTCCCGCATCGTGTCGATCAGCTCGGCGGCCTCCGGGCCGATCCGCTCGAGGGTGCCCACCGTGGCCGCCGTACGCTGCGCGAACAGGGCGTTGAGGTTCCCGACGCCCGCCTGGAACTCGGCCTGGGTGGCCGACAGCCGCTGCAGCGCCGCGGCATCGGCCGCGCCGCGCAGCGTGTCGAGGTGATCGGCGATCTTCGCGTTGGCGGCCAACGCGTCCTTCATGTGGTCGGCGTTACGCGACTCGGTGAACTCCAGGGTCGCCCCAAGCATGCCCTCGATGTCGTTGGACAGCATGGTCAGGACGGAGATCGTCCAGCTGGCGTCGACATCGTCGGCCATCGCCGACATCAGCGTGTCGACCTCGGCGGTCAGGCTCGCCGCCTGGCCCCGCAGGTCGCGCTCGAGGAGCCGCGCGCGCTTGTCCAGATCGACGACCTGGTCGATGCCGGCGCCATAGGTCTCCATCATCTCGTGCAGCGTCTTCAGCCGGCGCGCCTGATCCGGATCGACGATCGTCTCCATGGTCTCGTCGATCAGGCCGATCGCGGCGGCCAGGCCCGCGCGGGCGCTGTCGATGACGGTGCGATTGGCCCCCGCGATCACGTCCTTGGTGTAGATGCGCGTCGTCAGGACCTCGGCCTGCACCCGGCTGAGCTGGTTGGAATTCATTGCGGTGCTGCGGTACTCACCGACGAGCTGGCGCGACTCCAGCAGATTGAAACTGACGATTCCCGCCATGACCGCCAGAAGCGCCAGGATGACGCCGAACGCCCCCGTCAGGCGCGTGCCGATCTTCATGTTGGTCATCGTGTTACCGATACCCATTTCCCACTCTCCAAAAAGGGACTTCTCGTTCGGCGCGCACTCTCTCTCCCAGCAGTTAACCGTTTATGAATATCTAAAATTTTTTGTTTTAAATCAGCATGTTAGAATCATAATAAAAACTGACGCGCGCCGGAGAGCGGGGGCGCCGCTGCCCGGGCTAGGCGCGGTGTCGCGGCTGCGCCATTCTTGCCCCCATGTTGCGCGAGGCATTCGATTGGATCCGCACCCCGTCCCTGCCGCTGGCGCGCCGGTCGGGGCATCTCGGGGAGTTCGTGGCCATCGCCGCGCGCCGGCAGCGCAACGCCGCCGCCTGGGCGGGGCACGAGGCCCGGTCGCGGGCCGCCGTCATGCGGGCGGCGCAGGCCGGCGATCCGGACGGGACGGCCCTGATCCTCGGCGCCGGCCATGTGAACGACGTCCCGCTCGAGGCGCTGAGCGGTCGGTTCCGGTCCGTCGTGCTGGTGGACCTGGCCTTCTCCCGGCGGACCCGGCGTCTGGCCGACAGTCTCGGCAACGTGGTCTGCCGCCTGCACGACGTCACCGAGAGCCTCGACGCGCTGGCGGAGATCCGCCCGCCCGCCGCCTGGCTGGACGACCCGTCCATCGGCTTCGTCGCCTCGGTGAACCTGATCTCGCAGCTCGCGACGGTCGCCACCCGGCACCGCGACGATGCCGAGGCGGAGAGGATCGGATGCGACCTGGGGGAGGCGCATCTCGCCTGGCTCGCCGCCTTCTCCTGCCCGACCTGCCTGGTGGCCGACCGGGAGATCGAGATCCTGGACGAGAGCGGTGCCGTGATCGCGACGCTCGACCCGAACAAGGGCGCCCGCCTGCCGGAGGGCGACGAGGAATGGCTGTGGGACATCGCCCCGCGCGGCGAGATCGACCGGCGTTATTCGGTGCGCCACCGGGTGGTCGCGGTGGATCGCATAAACCGCTGACCAGCCATGCGAAAATCACGATTGCGGCGGATCGCGGAATGGCCGAAGAGCGGAATGTCGAGACCGGCATCGCGTTGCCTGATGCGCCGGCCGTCCTGGGGGCCTATCCTACTTCGATGAACCAACTTCGCGCGGAGTCCACCTCCGCCCCGGACCTGCGTCCGGCCACCGTCGCCGACATCCCGGCGCTGCTCGAGATCGAAGCCGCCTGCTTCGATAGCGACCGCCTGACCCGGCGCAGCTTCCACCGCATGCTGACCCGCGCCAAGGCCAGCCTCTTCGTCGCCGAACAGGCGTCCGGCATCATCCTGGGATATGGGCTCGTCCTGTTCCATGCGGGCACGGCGCTCGCCCGGCTGTACTCCATCGCCGTGCGTCCGCAAGCCGCCGGCGCCGGCATCGGCACCGCCCTGATCGAGCACGCGGAAAAGGTGACTCGCGCACACGAATGCGTCGCCCTGCGGCTGGAGGTGCGCGCCGACAACGCCGCCGCCATCGCCCTGTACGAACGGCTCGGCTACCGCCGCCTGCGGGTCCTGCCGCATTACTACGAGGACGACGGCGACGGCTGGCGCTACGAGAAGCGGCTGCATTGGGTGCCGGGCTCGAACGGCCCGCATGTGCCGTATATCCACCAGACCACCGACTTCACCTGCGGTCCGGCCAGTCTGATGATGGCGATGGCGGCGCTGAAGCCCGGCTCCGTCCCGGATCCGGACGAGGAGCTGCGGATCTGGCGCGAGGCCACCACCATCTTCATGACGTCGGGCCATGGCGGCTGCGGACCGCGCGGCCTGGCACTCGCCGCCCATCACCGCGGTTTCCGCGCGTGGGTCTGTATCAGCCAGGAAGGCACCCTGTTCATCGACACGGTGCGCTCGCCGGCCAAGAAACAGGTGCTGCAGCGGGTCCAGGCCATGCTGACCAAGGACCTGATCAAGGCCGGGGTGAGGGTCGACGTCACCCGGTCGACGCCGGACGACCTGGAGAAGGCGATCGCCGCCGGCTGGATCCCGCTGATGCTGGTCAGCTCCTACCGCTTCAACGCCGAGAAGGCGCCCCACTGGGTCGTCGTCACCGGCGTCGACGACAGATTTATCATGGTGCATGACCCGGATATGGACGAGGACCTGTTGAAATCCGATATGGACTGCACCCATGTGCCAATACCTAGGTCGGCCTTCACCTCCATGACGCGGTTCGGGCGGTCGCGCCTGCAGGCGGTCGTCTACATCGCGAACGGAGACGCTTGAGTGACACAGCCCGTTATTCTCATCGACCGGCCGAGCGATCTGCCGACCGCGCCGGAAGGTCTGCGTGTCGTCGCCACGTCCGACTACCTCACCGACCCGAAATCCGCCGGCAAGGCGCCGGTGCGGATCATCAACCTGTCCCGCGACCTGGTCTATCTCGGCCAGGGCTACTACGCCTCGCTGCTGGCCGACGCGCGCGGCCACAAGGTGCTGCCGACGGCGGCGACCATCCTGGCGCTGAAGGACCGGGGCCGGGTCTGGACCGGGGTGCGCGCGGTGGAGCGGGTGCTGACCCGGGCGCTGAGCAGGATGAAGGAAGCGCCGGAGGCGTCGTTTTCGATCGACGTCTATTTCGGCCGGACCCAGGACGCCCGGTTCGCCCGGGTCGCCCGCGAGGCGTTCGACCGGTTCCGCGCGCCAATCCTGCGGGTCAAGGTCACCCTGGACGCGACCTGGGGCTTCTATGTCCGCACCGTCAGCCAGCGCACCATCGACGAGCTGCGGGCCGACGAGCACGACACCTTCGCCGCCGCGCTCGACGCGCATACGCGGCGCGAGTGGCGCGACCCGTCGGCTAAGCGGCCGGTGCGCTATACGCTGGCGGTCCTGATCGATCCCAAGGAGCCGATGCCGCCCTCCGATCCCAAGGCGCTGGACGCCCTGGAGCGGGTCGGCGCGAAGATGGGCGTGTCGGTGGAGCGCATCCGCACCCGCGACTATGCCCGGCTGTCGGAATTCGACGCCCTGTTCATCCGCATGACCACCGCCCTGGACAACCCGACCTGGCGCTTCGCCCGCAAGGCCGAGGACGAGGGCATGCCGGTGATCGACGACCCGACCTCGATGCTGCGCTGTACCAACAAGGTCTATCTGGCGGAAACCCTGCTGGCCAAGGGCGTGCCGGCGCCGAAGACCCTAATCCTGGACTCCAAGGGCCTGACCAAGGCGGCGAACGAGCTGGGCTTCCCGATCGTGCTGAAGATCCCCGACGGCTCGTTCTCGCGCGGGGTGTTCAAGGCCGAGACCCCGGCGGAGCTGAAGAAGATCGCCAAGACCCTGTTCGCCGACAGCGACCTGATCCTGGCCCAGGAATTCATGCCGACCGATTTCGACTGGCGGGTCGGGGTGCTCGACGGCCAGCCGCTCTTCGTGTCCCAGTACAAGATGGCGCCGAAGCACTGGCAGATCTACAACCACGGCGCCACCGGCCGGGGCAAATCCGGCGGCTTCGCCACCTTCGCGGTGCAGGACACGCCCAAGGACGTGCTCGACGTGGCGATGAAGGCGGCGAACCTGATGGGCAGCGGGCTGTACGGCGTCGACCTGAAGCAGAACGACCGCGGCGTGTTCGTCGTGGAAGTGAACGACAACCCGAACATCGACCAGGGCGTGGAAGACAAGGTGCTCAAGGACAAGCTCTACGAGCGCCTGATCGACAGCTTCATCACGCGCATAAAGGCGCGGTAAGTGTAATCGTTCCACACTCCCCGTCCCGGATTTACTCTGGGATTGCTGTTTTCGAGTCCGGCAACGGCCCTTCGACACGCGCCCATAGGGGCGCTGCTCAGGGCGAGGTCAGAGATTAATTTTCAGACCTCGCCCTGAGCAGCCCCCGCGACAGCGGGGGCGTGTCGAAGGGTTGCCCCGGACCCGCGCTCAAGCCACCATCGCGCCCAACCAAAGCAAGAAACCAACCGGAGGCGCCTGTGGCCCGCTATACCGTTCTTACTCCCGATGCCCAGCACGACGACGACCACCGGGTCGAGCGCGAGGTCGCCGGGAGCGATGTCGACTTCATCCACTACACCACCGCCGACGCCTCCGACGTCCCCGACGAGACCTGGGAGAAGGTGGACGCCCTGCTGGTCTGGCACGTGCTGCCGATCGACCAGCGGGTCCTGTCGCGGCTGAAGAACTGCAAGATCATCGTGCGCTGCGGCGTCGGCTTCGACCATATCGACCTGGCCTCGGCGGGGGCCGCCGGCATCCCGGTGTCGAACTGCCCGGATTACGGCACCAACGAAGTGGCCGACCACGCCATCGCCATGATGCTGACCTTCAGCCGGGGGCTGACCGCCTATCACCGCACCATGACCGCCGACCCGGCCGGTAACTTCCACTGGAACCGGGGCGAGCCGCGGCGGATCCGGCACAAGACCTTCGGCGTGGTCGGGTTCGGACGCATCGGCACCGCCGCCCTGCTGCGGGCCAAGGCCTTCGGCATGCACATCGTCGGCTACGACAAATACGCCCCGCGCGGCCAGGAGATCGCCCTGGAGATCGAGCGGGTGGAGAGCCTGGAGGAGGTGCTGGAGCGGGCCGACGTGCTGAGCATCCACACCCCGCTGACCGACGAGACCCGCGGCATGATCGACGCCGCCGCCCTGAAGCGGATGAAGTCGGACGCGATCCTGATCAACACCGCCCGCGGTCCGATCGTCGACACCGCCGCGCTCATCGAGGCCCTGCGCAACAACGAGATTTCCGCCGCCGGGCTCGACGTGCTGCCGGTGGAGCCGGCCAGCCTGGACGATCCGCTGGTGAAGGCCTTCGCCGAACAGCCGGACTGGCTGAAGGACCGCCTGATCCTCACCCCGCACGCCGCCTTCAACAGCGAGGCCGGCCGCTACGACGCGCGGGCGAACTCGACCAAGACGATGATGCGCTACCTGGAGACGGGCGAGCTGTGGAACTGCGTCAACGGCGCGTTCCTGAAGGCTTGAACGCCCCGTCCAGGGGCAGTTGCTGGGAATAGACCAGGATCTGGGACACCGTCGTCCCATCCTCGGAGAACGGGAGCAGGATCGTGTCCTCATGGACCGGCCTGCTCCTGTCGTCGAGAAAGGTGACCCGGTCGTAGATCGGGCATTTCGACTGACGCACCGCCTCGTAATGGGCCAGCGCATTCTCCAGGGATTCTGCGTAGAACCCCTCCTCGACCAGACGTCCCGTGGGGTTGTGTCCGCGATTGGCGACCTCGGTGCCGCCGACGACCCGGTAGCGGAAGATGCCGGCGCCGTCGGAGCGGACCCCCTCCACATCGATCAGCAGAAGGCGCGGCAGCAGCCGCGGCACATCCATCGGATCGAAATCCGCCCGGCTGGGCATGGCCCGGGTGCCGCGCTTGTCGTTCCAATAGGTGAGCAGCGTCCGGATCGCAGAGACCACGGAGGCCGGCAGCTCGTCCGGCGTACCAGCGCCCAGCTTCTCCAACAGATCCTCCGCCGCCCACCCCGTCACACCCAACGGCGCCGGAATAGTGGGCGCGCCGGTGAAAGCGGTCAACTCGACCCTCTCCAGGGCTCGGAACGGGATGGCGACCCGCTGCGGGCGTGCGTAGACTGGCGGCTTCAGAGACGACGATCTGGAGCCGATCCATGCCCATGTCCGCCGCCGAACGCGCCCTGCGCCAGGAGGTGATCGACACCTGCATCAAGATGAATGCTCTGGGCATCAACCAGGGCACATCCGGCAATGCCAGCGTGCGGGTGTCAGAAAATCCGGAGGACGGGTTCTTCATCACCCCGTCCTCGATCCCCTACGAGGAGATCGCGCCGGAGGACATCGTCACGATGAAACTAGACGGCAGCCATTCCGACAACCGGCGGCCGTCGAGCGAGTGGCGCTTCCATCTGGACATCATGCGTGCCCGGCCGGACTGCGGCGCCATCGTTCATACCCACGGCATGTTCGCCACCACGCTCGCCTGCCTGCGCATGGAGATCCCGGCCTTCCACTACATGATCGCCCAGGCCGGCGGCTCCACCATCCGCTGCTCCGACTACGCGACCTTCGGGACCCAGGAACTGTCGGACACCGCCCTGGAGGCGCTGAAGGACCGCAAGGCCTGCCTGCTGGCCAATCACGGCATGATCGCCATCGGCCCCAACCTGAAGAAGGCGCTGGCCCTGGCCGTGGAGGTCGAGACCCTGGCGGCCATGTACTGGCGCACCCTGCAGGTCGGAAAGCCGGTGATCCTGCCCGACGACGAGATCGCGCGGGTCGGCGAGAAATTCGGAACCATGGGCTACGGCGCGGTAGACGCGAAGAAAGCGGGGACGGCATGAGCAGTGCAGGCAGCAACGCGACTCTGGAAGCCGCCTATTCCGAAGCGGCGGAGCGGTTCACCGCCGCCAATCCGAAGAGCGCCGCGATCCAGGAGCAGGCGCTGGCCGCCATGCCCGGCGGCAACACCCGCACCGTCCTGCACTACCACCCCTACCCCCTGCGCTTCGCCCGGGGCGAGGGCTGCCGGCTGTGGGACGTGGACGGGCACGAGTATGTCGACTACCTGGGCGAATACACCGCCGGGCTCTACGGCCACAGCGAGTCGGTGATCCGCGACGCCATCAAGCAGGCAGCCGATGACGGCTGGGTGCTGGGCGGGCCGACCCTGCAGGAGGCGCGGCTGGCCGAGGCCATCGTCAACCGCTTCCCGGCGCTGGAGCGGGTGCGCTTCACCAATTCCGGCACCGAGGCCAACATGATGGCGCTGGCCACCGCCCGCGCCTTCACCGGCCGCGACCGGGTCATGGTGTTCAAGGGCGGCTATCACGGCGGGGTGCTGTACTTCTCCGGCTCGCCGTTGAACGCGCCGTTCGACTACGTCATGGGCGACTACAACGACGCCGAGGGCAGCGCGGCGCTGATCCGCGAGCAGGGCGACCGGCTGGCCGCGGTGCTGGTCGAGCCGATGTCCGGGTCCGGCGGCTGCTTGCCCGGGTCCGAGGCCTTCCTGAAGGCGCTGCGGAGTGCGACCCAGGAGACCGGCGCGCTGCTGATCTTCGACGAGGTCATGACCTCCCGCCTGTCGCCGACCGGCCTGCACGGTCTGCTCGGCATCACCCCGGACCTGATCTCCCTCGGCAAGTATCTGGGCGGCGGGCTGAGCTTCGGCGCCTTCGGCGGCCGGGCCGACATCCTGGCCAAGTTCGACCCGCGCCAGCCGGGCGCCTGGCCCCATGCCGGGACGTTCAACAACAACGTCTTCACCATGTCCGCCGGGCTGGCCGGCCTGACCCATGTCTACACGCCGGAGCGGGCGATCTCCCTCAACGCCGACGGCGACGCCATGCGGGCCCGCCTGCAGAAGGCGATCGAGGATCGCGGCCTGCCGCTGGCGATGACCGGGCGGGGCTCGATGATGGCATTGCATGCCGGGCGCACCGCCCCCACCTCTCCGCCGGAAGCGGGGCGGCGCAACCGGCGGCTGGTCGACCTGATGCACCTGGATCTGATCCAGGGCGGCATCTACACCGCCCGACGGGGCATGATGGTGCTGTCGCTGCCGATGGACCAGGCGGCGTTCGACACGCTTGCAGCCGCCTTCGAGGAGTTCCTGGACAGCCGTCGGGGCGTGATCGAGGCGGCGTTGGCGGAGGAGAGCGTGGCATGAGGGAGAGGGTGGCATGAGCCTGTTCGCGCGACTGGCCCGCGAAGCCGTAAGGCGGGCGGCGTCCGACCCCCGTCTGCGGGCGAAAGCGGCCGAGATCGCCGGCGAGGCGGCCCGCCGCGCCCGGCCGACGGTGGAGAATGCCGGCCGCCACATCATCGAGACGGCCCGCGAGACCTCGACAGGCGGCAGCTTCGCCGACGATCCGCTCGGCTATGCGAAGCGCTTCAAATCGAAGCTGCTGCCGCCGGACGACGGAAGCGCGCGGTGAGCGCCAAGCCTGGCATGGTTACCGGGCCTTAACGCCAATCCGTAACCACACTTTACGAATGCGATCCCATTTTGCCATTTCGGGATCGAATTTGCGATTCACGCCGCGATATGCCATATACATCGTAGGTTCAACGACGGTGTCACAGCTCCATGATCAGCGGGTTGCTCGCGCCGATCTGGGATTCGCATATCGCCAGCCCGGACAAGGTCCGGATCGCCGGCGACGGTAGCGGTGTGCCGAACGAACCCGCCCAACAGCCCCTGGTCCGCGGACGGCCCGCCGGCGATGTCGCCGAGATGGATCTGATCGAACGCCTCGACTACATCCGCGAGACCGGCCGGGCGGCACTGAACCGCCAGCGCGCCAAGGTGGTCGACATCCTGGCCTGACCGCCCAAGACCTTCATTTTCCCTGGAAATTTCCGCGGTCGCGCCGTGCGGCCGAATCTTCTTGAAACCACATTCAAGCAAATTATATAAAATTATCAGAAAATGATTTGTAACCGGGAGCAACGGTCATGGCGATCGGCCCCACAGGATTACCGGTTCTTCCCCCGCTCGACGGCCAGCGGGGCGCAGTCACCGACGCCTCGGAGCGTCGGGCGGATGCCCGTGCGTCCCGCGCCGGCACCGAGCGGCCGCAGGAGACCGTATTCGCGGAACCGCTGGACGAGACCGAGCGCCGGCAATTCGACCTGGAGCGGACGGCCGATCAGGTGCGTCTGCTCAACCCCAACGCACCGCGCGGGTCCATTCTCAACATTGTGGTCTAAGAGCGGTTCGTCGCCGCGGCCAGACCACCGCCTCACACGTCGCGCGGCGTCCACTCGTTGGAAAACAGCCAGGCCATCGCCTCGCGCCTGCTCATGAAGATCCTCGTGCAGCCGGGCGCCGACCGGTTCCGATAATCCGCCCAGAGCTCGGCGATGCCGAGATCGGTCTCCCGTCCGAACACGCCTGCCGCGCGGTCCGCGTGACCGCCCATCCGCTCGACGCGTTCCGTCTCCATCGACTTGAAGGCCGCCGCGGTGAGTTCGCTCAGGTCGGCGTAGCGCAGGTCCACCAGCACCCGGACGGTGCCGGGCTGCAACCCGAGCGACCGGCGCACGGTGCGGGATCGCATCATGTCGTCGACGGTCAACGGGCCCGTATAGGTCAGTTGGATCAGCCGCCGCGTCTCATCGTAGATCCAGTCGAGTTCCGCCATTCCGGCTCCGTCAGCGGGGCGCTCTCCCCAGAACGCCCCGCCACCGGTTATCCGCAACTCAGCGGCGAGCGACAAGACCTCAATCGTCGCCTGCGACAAGCTGCGGCTCGGTCCAGCCATAGGCCTCGCGGGCCGCGGCCTCGCTGACGAAGCCGTCGCGCACGTCGATGGCGAGGGTCGCCGCATCGCGGTCGGCCGGATTGCCCAGCCCGCCGCCGCCCGGCATCTCCAGCACCAGCGTGTCGCCCGCCGGGATCGTCTGGCGTCCCTTGCCCTGCAGCTTCGGGCCGGACTTCAGATAGATCTTTCCGGTCGCCCCGTTCGCCCCGCCGTTACGGCCGCGCGGCGGATGGATGACCCGGTCGAACATCGAGGAGATGGCGAACGGCCTGCCGTCGGCATGGGCGATCTCCATCACCTGGCCGGTGCCGCCGCGATAGGTGCCCGCACCGCCGGAATCCGTCCGGTACTCCTTCTTCCAGAAGATCAGCGGGGCGATGGTCTCGTTCACCTCGACCGGGGTGTTGCGCACGCCCGACGGGAAGGAGGTCGCGTCCATGCCGTCCTTGCCCGGACGCGCGCCGGTGCCGCCGGTGTGGAAGGTGTTCATGGCGAAGGGCCGGCTGTCGCCGTAATCGCCGTCGACGATCCCGCGGCCGCCGAGCAGCACCGGATTCCACAGGCAGCTCGTGCCCTCGGCCGGCACCTTGTCCGGGATGATGTGGTTCAGGCAGCCGAGCATGACGTCCGGCAGCATCTGGCCGATCACGTGGCGGGCGGCCACGGCACAGGGCGGCGGGGCGTTCAGGATCGAGCCCTCGGGCGCGGTGATCCGGATCACGCCGAGCGAGCCGGCATTGTTCGGGATCGACCCGCCGATCACGCAGCGCACGCCGAAGCTGGCATAGGCCTGGGTATAGGTCAGCGGCACGTTGATGCCGTAGCGCGAGGTGCCGGACGTCCCCTCGAAATCGATGTCGATCCCGTCGTCGGACACGGTCAGCGAGCCGACCAGGTCGACCTCGCTCTCGAACCCGTCGATCCGCATGGAGTTGTGGTAGGTGCCCTTGGGCAGCTTGCCGATCTCCTCCAGCATCCCGGCGCGGGAGCTGTCGATGATGTGGCGGCCGAGCTCGCCGAGATCGGCCATGCCGAACTCGCGCATCATCTCCACCAGCCGGCGCCCGCCGACCTCGTTGCAGGCCATCAGGGAGTAGATGTCGCCTTCCACCTCGATCGGGTTGCGGACGTTCACCTTGATCAGGTGCAGCAGGCCGCGATCGACCTCGCCCTCGCGGGCCAGCGGCATGATCGGGATGTTGATCCCTTCCTCGTAGACCTGCCGGCCATCCGGCCCGAAGCCGCGGCCGCCGATATCCACCACATGGGAGGTGCAGGCGAACAGACCGACCGGCTTGCCGTCCAGGAAAGTCGGGGTGACGACGGTGATGTCGTTCAGGTGGCCGGTGCCCTTCCACGGATCGTTGGTGATGTAGACGTCGCCGTCCTTCATCGTCTCGATCGGGTAGACCTCCAGGAAGAACCCGACCGAGGCGGCCATGGCGTTGACGTGGCCGGGGGTGCCGGTCACCGCCTGGGCCAGCATCTGGCCGTCGGTGTCGAACACGCCGGCGGAGATGTCGCCGGCCTCCCGCGCGGAGGTGGAAAAGGCCGTGCGCACGAGGGTCTGGGCCTGCTCCTCCACGACGGAGAGCAGACGGTTCCACTGGATCTGGATGTGGATCTGGTCGAGGGCCGAACGGTTGGTGCTCATGGTCATTCTCCTCACGCCGCCGTCTTGTGCTTGGCGGTCAGGATCAGGTAGCCGAGGCCGTCCACCTTGGCATTGAAGGTCGACGTCACGACGGTCGTGGTCTGGTCCTCGACGATCAGCGCCGGGCCGGCCACGGTCATGCCGGGCGCGAGGTCCGTGCGGGCATGGATGGCGTAGTCGGCATCGCGCTGCAGGTCGGGATCGAACACCACGCGGCTGTCGATCGGCGCGGCGGTGCCGGCACCCGACGCGGCCTCCACCGGTTCCGGCGCCGGCGCGATCGGGGCGGCGACGGTCAGGGTCCAGGACAGGATCTCCGGCTCCACGTCGGGGATCGTGCGGCCGTAGAGCTTGGCGTATTCCGTCTCGAAGGACTTGCGGATCGCGTCGCCGTCGGCGGCGGTCAGGTCGCCTTCCGGCAGCGGCACGGTGATCTCGTGACCCTGACCCGAGTAGCGCATATAGGCGACCCGGGTCTCGGACAGCTCGACCCCGGCGGCCGCCGCGCTGACGATGGCGCGGGCCTCGTCCGACATGCCGGTCAGCAGCGCGTTCACCGAGCCGGCGTCGAAGTCGGAGAGCAGCAGGTAGCGGCTGCGCACCACCTCGTAGGAGACCGGGGCGCGCAGGAAACCGATGGCCGAGCCGACGCCGGCGCCGGTCGGCACCACGATGGTATCGATCGCCAGCTTCTCGGCCAGCCGGGCGGCATGCAGCGGCGCGGCGCCGCCGAAGGCGATCATCGCGCGGGCGGAGATGTCCTTGCCCCATTCGATGGCATGGACGCGGGCGGCGTTGGCCATGTTCTCGTCGACGATCTCGGCCAGCGCGAAAGCGGCGAGCCGGCCTTCCAACTGCATCGGCGCGCCGACATCGGTCGCCACCGCCTTCTCGGACGCGGCCACGTCAAGCGCCACGGAGCCGCCGGCGAAGCGGGCCGGATCGACCTTGCCCATGACCACGTCGCCGTCGGTCACGGTCGGCCGCTCGCCGCCGCGGCCGTAGCAGGCCGGGCCCGGCTCGGAGCCGGCACTCTCCGGGCCGACCTGCAGCCGGCCCATGCTGTCCACATGGGCGATGGAGCCGCCGCCGGCACCGATCTCCACCATCTCGATGGCCGGGATGCGCACCGGCAGGCCGCTCCCCTTCATGTTGCGGTAGACCCGGGCCACCTCGAAGGTGCGAGTCATCTGCGGCGCGTAATTGTCGATCAGGCAGATCTTCGCCGTGGTGCCGCCCATGTCGTAGGAGACGACGTTGGCGAGGCCGCATTCCTTGGCGATCTCGGTCGCCAGGATGGCGCCGCCGGCCGGGCCGGACTCGACCAGCCGGATCGGGAAGCGCACGGCGGTATCCAGGTCGGTCAGGCCGCCGCCGGACGTCATCAGCAGGAACGGGCAGCCGAAGCCGCGCGACCGCATCTCGTCCTCCAGCTTGCGCAGATAGCCGGCCATCTTCGGCTGAACATAGGCATTGGCCGAGGCGGTGGACTGGCGCTCGTACTCGCGGATTTCCGGGCAGACCTCGCAGGACAGGGTGATCGCCAGGTTCGGCCGCGCCTCGGCGATGATCTCGGCCACCCGCGTCTCATGGGCCCCGTTGGCGTAGGAGTGCAGCAGGCCGATGGCCACCGCCTCAACCCCGTTCGCCTCGAACTGCGGCAGCAGCGCGCGCACGCTGTCCTCGTCGAGGTCAATGAGCACCTCGCCGCGGTAGTTCATGCGCTCGCGCACCGACCAGCGCAGGTAGCGCGGGACGATCGGATCCGGCCGGTCGATGTTGATGTCGTACTGCTCGAACCGGTTCTCCTGCGCCATCTCCACGGAGTCCCGGTGACCCTCGGTGGTGATCAGCGCCGTCTTCGCCCCCTTGCGCTCGATCAGCGCGTTGGTGGCCAGCGTCGTGCCGTGGATGATCAGGGTCACGTCGCCCGGCGCGATCCCGGCCTCAGCGACGGCTTTCTCCACCCCGTCGATCACCCCCTGCTCCGGCGCCCGCGGCGTGGTCAGGACCTTGGAGGTGACGCGGCGGCCGTCGGCGGCGGGGTCGCCGATCTCGAGGGCCACGTCGGTGAAGGTGCCGCCGACATCGACGGCAAGACGAACGGACTGGGGGTTAGCGCCCATGGCAGACAATCGATCCTGAGTTTGCGGTGCAGCATTTTGGAAGAGAAGGATCGTTCCCACGATTGGACGCCACGTCAACGCCTGTATGCGCGAGAAGCGTCCCTAACGTCGATTTGGAGGTCTTTCGGCCGCCGCGCATGTGGGGCTAGACTCCTTGCCGACCCCGCCCGTTTCCCGGCGCCCGCCTCCCCGGCTGCCGCGCCCCACAGAATGGAGTTCCCCATGAGCGGTCCGTCCGCCCCCGGCACCACCGTCATCCGCAACGCCGCCTGGATCGTCGCCTGGGACGCCAAGGAGAGCCGCCACGTCTACCTGAAGGGGGGAGACGTGGTCTTCGCCAACGGCGTGGTGACCCAGGTGGGCGGCCGCTATACCGGCGAGGTCGATGTGGAGATGGACGGCTCCGAGCGCATGGTGATGCCGGGCCTGGTCAACATCCACTCGCACCCGACCAGCGAGCCGCTGCGCAAGGGCGTGACCGACGAGATCCGCAGCCCCGGCTTCTTCCATTCCTCGCTCTACGAGTTCCTCACCATCTTCGAGAACGACCCCGAGGGGCTGGCCGCGAGCCTGCGGGTCGCCATGGCCGAGCTGCTGACCAGCGGCGTGACCACTGTGGTCGACTATTCCTTCCCGTTCGACGCCTGGCTCGACGTGCTGGCCGAGTCCGGCATCCGCGCCTGCGTGGCGCCGATGTTCAAGGACGCCAAATGGTACACCAATGACGGCCACCAGCTTCAGTACGACTGGGACGAGACCGGGGGCGGACGGGCCGGGATGGAAAAGGCGATGCGCACCATCGACCTCGCCAACCAGCACCCCTCGGGCCGCCTGATGGGCATGATGGCGCCGGCGCAGATCGACACCTGCTCGGCCGACCTGCTGCGCGACAGCTTCGACTACGCCAAGGAACGGAACCTGCCCTGGCAGACCCACGCCGCCCAGTCGGTGAACGAGTTCCAGGAGATGATCCGCCGCCACGGCCGCACCCCGGTGCAGTGGATGAGCGATATCGGCGTGCTGGGCGAGCACGCGATCATCGGCCACGGCATCTTCCTCGACCATCACCCCTGGGTGCACTGGTCGACCCGCGAGGACCTGCGCCTGCTGGCCGACAGCGGCACCACCGTCGCCCATTGCCCGACCGTGTTCATGCGCCGCGGCATCACCCTGCGCACCTTCGGCGGCTATGTGCGCGAGGGCATCAACATGGGCATCGGCACCGACACCTATCCGCACAATTTCCTGGAGGAGATGCGCAACGTCGCCACGGTGGCCCGCACCATCGCCGAGACGGTGGACGACCTGAACACCTCCGACATCTTCAACGCCGCCACGGTCGGCGGGGCCCGGGCCTTGCGCCGCGACGATATCGGCAAGCTGGCGGTCGGTTGCCGCGCCGATCTGGTCTGCGTCGACCTGACCGCGCCGTCGATGATGCCGGTGCGCGAGCCGATCCGCTCGCTGATCTATGCCGCCACCGACCGGGGCATCCGCGACGTGTTCGTGGACGGCAACCAGGTGGTGAAGGACGGCGCGGTGACGACCATCGACCTGCGCGCCGCCCTGGACGAGCTGCAGGCCGCACAGGAACGCTCGTTCTCCAGCATCCCGACCCGAGACTGGGCCGGCCGCACCGTCGACCAGATGGCCCCGATGGTGTTCGAGACGCGGGAGAGCCTGTGAGGCCTTAACCCAGCCCTTCGCGTGATCCCCGGCCCTTCGACACGGCCCCCGGCTAACCGCCGGGGTCCTGCTCGGGGCGAGGTCGAAGGGCGAAATTTTAGACCTCGCCCTGAGCAGCCCCCGGACTTGATCCGGGGGCGTGTCGAAGGGCCTCTACACGAAGAATGCCCCAAAAGGCGCCCGCAAGAGGCGCTCCGCGATAAAACCCCTGGGAGGAACCACCGCATGGCCCGCGTTCCGTATCTCACGCCGGACGACCTCGCGCCCGAGGACCAGGATCTGCTGAAGCGACCGATCACCCTGCACCGGGCGCTGGCGAACAGCCCCGGCATGGCCCGCGCCTTCGGCACCATCGGCGGCCATATCCGCTACGGCAGCGGCCTCGATCCTCGGCTGCGCGAGCTCGCCATCATCCAGGTCGGCTACCTCACCCGCAGCCCCTACGAATACTCCCACCACTGCCGCCTCGGCGTAGAGCAGTTCGGAGTCAGTGCCGAGGACATCCACGCCATCAGCCGCGAGACCGAGGCCGAGTGCAGCGGCGGCTTCCCCGAGCTGGAGACCGCCGTACTGCGCGCCGCCCGCGAGATGGTCACCGAGATGGCGGTCACCGACACCGCCTACGCCACCCTGGAAGCCGGGATCGACCGGGCGGATCTGGTCGACCTCATCGTCACCATCGGCTTCTACTGCGGGGTGGTTCGGATCCTCGCCAGCCTGCAGATCGACGTGGAGGACGACTACGCCCCCTGGCTGGAGCAGTTCCCGCTCCCGGCCTGAACCACAAGAACACGATCAACCGGGAGGAACGGGCATGCGCCTGAAGGACAAGGTCGCCATCGTCGTCGGCGGCGGACAGCAGCCGGGCGAAACCCTGGGCAACGGCCGCGCCGTCGCCCTGCGCTTCGGACAGGAAGGGGCCATGGTGCTGGTCGTCGACAAGGACCTGGCCTCGGCGCAGGACACGGTCGCGATGATCGCCCAGGATGGCGGCACCGCCTCCGCCTTCCAGGCCGACATCACCGACGAGGAGAGTTGCCGCGCCATGGCGGCCGCCTGCGTCGAGCGCTACGGCCGGATCGACATCCTGCACAACAATGTCGGCATGTCCTTGGGCGACCGGCCGACGCCGGAGATGGACATGGAGGTCTGGGACCGGCTGTTCGACATGAACCTCAAGGGCATGGTCATGACCTGCAAGCATGTGCTGCCGGTCATGCGCGACCAGCGCTCGGGCGTGATCCTGAACGTCTCCTCCACCTCCTCGATCAGCGGCCGGACGGAGCCGACCGCCCGCAGCGGCGTCGCGTACAAGACCAGCAAGGGGGCGGTGAACACCCTCACCCACCATCTGGCCGTCGAAAACGCCGAGTTCGGCATCCGCGCCAACGCCATCCTGCCGGGTCTGATGGACACGCCGATGGCGATCGAGCGCCGGGCGCGGGAGCGCAACATCGACCGCGAGGAGGTCCGCCGGGAGCGCAACGCCCGCGTCCCCCTGCTCGGCCGCATGGGCTCCGCCTGGGACGTGGCCAATGCCGCCCTGTTCCTCGCCTCCGACGAGGCGGGCTACGTCACCGGGCTGATCATGCCGGTGGATGGCGGCCTGACATCGGTGCGCGGATAGGCCGGCGCAGCCCCCTGTCGGCCGCCGGCACAACCCAGTTGTGCATCCGCGTCCGCCCTCGGTGACCTTAGCGGGAGAAGGGGTGACATCCGCTCGGGAGTGTGGTCGCGTTGCGGTCGACGACGACCGTCAACGCCGGATCTCACGACGTGGGGCAGGACCGCGACCCGGCGCGGCGGCACAGGAGAATGCGCTTGGTAGACCGCACCGTCGACCCCGACTGGGTCGAGCCGACCGACGCGGAGCTTGATGCGGCCGCCACCGCGATCATCGAGGGCTGTCCGCCGAGCCGCCTGAGCGCCGACTGCCTCGCCTGCTTCTTCGCGACCTCGCCGGACACGCTCGAGAACACGAAGCTGAGCTTCCTGTTCTCCTACTGGCAGAAACACACCGACCCGCAGACCGGCCGCCAGAACCGGGCGGAGTTCGACATGCTCACCCTGCTGCCGGCGGTGGGCAATATCATGATCCTCGACGTGCTGCGCGACGGCTTCGACGCCCGCTACCGGCTCTACGGCACCGGCGTGGCGGCCCATGCGGGCCGCGACTGGACCGGCGAGAGGGTCTCGGACATGAACCGGGTGACCCGGAACAACCTGGCGCTGATGTATCGCGCGATCTACCTCGCGGCCTATCGGGCGCGGCGCCCGATCTACAGCCTTCACCGCTCGCCCGACTGGGTGAGCGCGAAATGCTGGCGCCGCGTCGTCCTGCCGATGACCTACGAGGGCGAGGTCTGCTCCCAGTTCATTGTCGGCAACATCCCGGTCGATCCGTTCAACCTCTCCCGCGAGGACCAGGCGCGCCAGCAGGCGCGGGTGCGCAAAAAGACCACGGAGTAGACGCGAGACTCTCCTGTACCGGCCGTCGGGGCGTCGGTGTACCGTCGCACGACCAACCGGGAGGGCGCATCGCATGACCTGGATAAACACCGTCCCCTACGAGGACGCCACCGGCCGCCTGAAGACCCTGTACGACCGGGTGAAGGGGCCGGGCGACAACGTCGACAACATCATGATGGCGCATTCGCTGCGGCCGCACTCGATGGAGGGGCACATGACCCTCTACAAGTACGTGCTGCACCATGCGGCCAACACGGTGCCCAAGCATTTCCTGGAGACCATCGGCGTGCAGGTCAGCCTGCTGAACGGCTGTTCCTACTGCGTGGAGCACCACTTCCAGGGGCTGCGCCGGCTGCTCGCCGACGACGACCGGGCGAACGAGATCCGCGGCGCGCTGGAGGCCGGCGATTTCGCCCCCGCCTTCGACAGGAAACACCGGGCCGCCCTGCGTTATGCCGAGCACCTGACCCGCGATCCGGCGACCATGACCGCCGATATGGTGGAGGAGATGCGGTCGGTCGGCTGGGACGACGGCGAGATTCTGGAGATCAACCAGGTCACCGCCTATTTCGGCTACGCCAACCGCACGGTGTTGGGCCTCGGCGTGAACACCGAGGGCGACATCCTCGGCCTGTCCCCGGGCGACAACACGGACCCGGACAACTGGCAGCACGGGTAGGGGCAGTCACTTCCCTACCTTACCCCAAACCGACTTCCCGGACGGAACCCCGGCCTTGCGCCGGGGGTCGATCCGGGACCCTGACGCGGCGGCGTCGGTGCATGATCCTGGACAGTGCTCCGCACTTCCAGGAAGTCGAGTATGGGATGGGGGGGGGTGGATTTCCCCTACGCCAGCACCTCTGTAGCCGGACCGCAGGTTTTGGAGTCCGGGACAGCAGGTTTTGTAGCACATGCATTCTCCACGGCCGGTAGCTCGCACTTCATCGGTTCGTCACGATCAGCTCTCGCCTCCGGACGTCGGCAGCTGCGGGGTTGATCGTGTAGGACAGCTCGACCTCGAGCAAGCGCCGGCGGCCGAATAGCTCTCGCGCCTGGTCGCAATCGTTGATGCTGAGAACGAACGCCCCGGCCAGGCCTTCCAGGTGGTCGGCTATGCGGCGATGGTCGACGGCCGAGAACAGCTCCGCTCCATAGTCGTCCTCGCACCCGATGTAGGGCGGGTCCAAGTAGAACAGGGTGTAGGGCCGGTCGTAGCGGGCTAGGAAGGCTCCCGCGTCGAGACGCTCGATCACCACGCCTTCGAGGCGCTGGTGGACCCTCCTCAGCAGCCGCATGACCCGGCTTGGCTGGAAGCGCGCAGGGGAACCGGGGTCGACACCGAAGGTCCTGGACGTGGCCTTGCCTCCGAATCCCGCATACTGGAGGTAAAGGAACCGGGCAGCCCGCTCGATGTCCGTGAGGCTCTCCGGATCCTGTCGGGCCAGGCGCTCAAACTCGGCCCTGCCCATCAGCTTGCCTGACAGCTCCTCGGCCAGAGCTGCAGGGTGTCGCTGCGCGATGCGGAACAGGTTCACGACGTCGTCGCTCGCGTCGTTGATCACCTCGGCCGCCGCCCGTCTCGGCCGCCGCATGAAGACGCCGCCCATGCCTATGAAGGGCTCGGCATAGCATCGGTGCGGAATCCTCAGGATCTCTTTCACGATGCGGCCGGCGAGCGCCCGCTTGCCGCCAAGCCAGGGCGCGAGGCCCTGAAGCACGTCCACTTCGTCTTGGAACAATCTCGGAGTCGACTCCATCGCTGTACCTTCCTACGCTCGCCGTTCCCCCGCGCGGGGAGGGCGGGACCGGCGACCTGGTTGTCCATGGCGGCCGGTGTATCCGGTGCGGGGGTCCATCCCGCGGCTCGGGCTGTTAGCGCAGCCCGTCCCCCGCCCGGAAGCGGGGGCAGTATTTAAACGGCGTTCAAATGCAGTCGATGGACCGTTTAAACGCCTTCCGGCGGCCGTTACGGCCAGCCTGCCATGATGTCGATGGCGGTCAGATCAGCCTGGGTTTCGGCGTCGTCCACCTCTCCATAGAGACTGTTCTCATTCTCTTGGCAGGCGGCAACGTGGTCCTCGATCGCCCGAAGCATGTCTGTTGCGATCGCCGCCGTCAGGGTCACCCGAGCCTTGCCGCGAGTGACGACGGGGATGGTGCCAGCCGAATTGGTGCGGGTGATCTTGGCGATTGCCCGATCAAGTTCGACCGCTGCCTCGTGTGTCGTTGAGACTTCGACGTCGAATCCACCGATCGACGCGGTCGTGCCGCCATTTCGCCGACGACGGAACTCCTCGGTGATCGCCTCTTTCAGCACTGCCTTCCGCTCGGCCAACGGCAGAAACTCCAAGTGATAGGAGCGGCCGACATGCTTCAGCTCAGCGTCGATCGACATTTCCGGCGTCTGTCCGAGGGTTTGGCCAAGGCCCGGTGTTGGAGGCGGGAGATCTACCACTGGCCAGTAACCGACACCGTCTAGGTCCGGATAGGTACTCGCGAACAAGCTAAGGTCCGTCAACGTGTCGAGAGCTAGACCGACAAGGAAGTCGGGCAATGCGCCAACTTCCCCAACGCTTGTAGGCCCGGACAGCTCCACTCTTTGCCAGTCGGTCATGTCAGCCTCAGATCAGTTTAAAGGAGCCAGCGCCGGTGAACGTGACGATCTTGTACAAGCCGTCATTTGCCACCGAAAAACTTCCAGTAGCGACAAGCGTTCCTTCCGATGCCAGGAAGCGAACGATGACAACACCGGAACCACCGGTTTGGCCGTCGTCGTAGCCTGTTGAGCCGCCACCCAAACCGCCATTACCTGAGTTATTGGTGGCGCCGGGAAATGACGGGCCCCCATTCGTCACGCCAGCCTGTCCGCCAGCGGCGTAGGTTACAGGTGATCCTGTGATGGATGAGCTTCGCCCCGGCCCGGCAGCGGTTCCGCCCCCGTTTGTACCGCCTGCGCCAGCCCCGCCTGGGCCAGTTGAACCAAAGCCGTAGCTTGCAGAGTTGAATTTGACCGATGACGATGATCCGGTGATACAGCCGCCACCCGAACCGCCGTCAAAGCCGCTGCCGTTTCCTGTTCCCGCCCCACCCGGCGTATACGGAGCGCCACCACCACCGCCGCCGTTAACGGCCCAACGAAAGGCGAACGTTGCCTCTCCGCTCTCGCCGCGTTGCGCCACATTGCCGGCAGCGGAAGTCGTGGCACCGCCCCGTCCGCCCAGACCCGGCCTGATTGGGTAATCGACGCCTTTTTGAATGGTGAATGGCGTAGTGATTTCAAGAAACTCACCACCGCCGCCTCCAGCGCCGATGGCGCCTACATCAACAGACCCTCCTCCTCCTCCGCCGCCGCCGCCAACAAGGAGCAGCGCAGCAATCGTTGCCAGCGCAGCACCACGCACCGCCTTTGAGTAACCTGGCGGCGTCCCGGACGGCCTTCCCCCGGCTGGCTGCATCGGGTGCGCCATCAGAAGTCGTGCCCCTCGGCCACGATCACGACGCCGCCGCCGAGCGCGACGGCGATGGTAGCGCCGAGCACCGCGTCTGCCGGCAGATCCAGGAACGTGTACTGATCCTCCGGATCGATAACGGTAACCCGCCCGGCATTAGCCGTTGTGTTGGTGACAGTGTACGCCGGGATGAGGGCATCGAGGCGCGGAAGATAGGTCCACGTTGATCCCTCGTCGGTCGACAGAAAGAACCGAACCGCCGTCGCCGTCACCGTGGCCCGCGCCCCGGCGTAGAGGCCGGAAATGCGCCGGCCGTTCGCTCCAGCCGTGGCAACGGTCGTAATCGCGCCAGTGCCATCCGTCGCGGTGTTGGCCGAGGTGATTGCCGCCGTCTCGATCTTCGGGACCTGCGGCCAGGCGGGCGTGTTGGTCAGTGCCATGATGTTATCTCCTCTCTCAGCTAAGTGCGTAGGCGATGCCGGCGATCAGACCGAGATTGACCGAGATGGTGCGCGTCTCGTTGCCGCCTTCGTTTTGAGTGGCCATGTCGATGCCGGCGCCAGGTAGGAGCGCCTCCTCCAGGTGCTTCGGTGTGTCGTCATTGGCGGACACTCTCACGCCGTTCACGGCCGCCGCCGCATCGGTCGCCGACTGCTCGGCCTTGGCCGCGTGGTGCTTGGCCGAGTAGCGTCCCGCTTCGACCTCAGTGTCTTCGTCGGCGTCCGCCCACTGCTCAGCTTTGTCGCGGGCCGTACCCGCTGCACTCGCAGCGCCGGCAGCGGCTATTGCCGAGAGGCCGGCCGCGTCGGCGGCGTCCGATGCGTCAGAAGCATCGCCGCTGGCAGCCGTCGCCTTCGTCGCGACCTCGCTTCCGACGACGCCGAGCGCCTCGGCCAGGGCCGGCAGGTTCTCGGTGTGTCCGTCGTTGCCGAAACCACCGGGGTTGGCGTCGGTCTTGGACCCAGAGTTCCAATATCCGGCCAGGAGCCGGCTGATCGCTGTCGCAAAGTCGATAGCCATGCTGATCTCCTATCCCTGCATTTCTTCAAAGCGGAGCGTGACCGACCAGTCGCCGGTTTCGTCGACCTGGCGCGGCGGGCTCACCACGGTCATGACGGCGGGGAAAACCTCCCGAAACTCGTGCACCAAGTCGGTTCGATCCGGGTCAAAGACGATCGGGTGCTCGTCATCGAGCAGGGCGCGGTCGTAGATCGCCATGGCCTCGACCTTGGTCAGAGACGAGAAGCTGACCGTGTGCACGCGGGCGTTGGTACGGCGTGACTTGATCACCCGGCCGCCGGTGGTGACTTCTTCCTGAGTGCGCCGGCCGATGGCCAGCTCTCGGCCCCAATCGTAGGTCCAGCCAGGTGTCAACGCGGCGGTCGCTGCTAGGTATCCGATGTCGAAGTCCTTGCCAGCTTCGGCGACATCGCGGACGTCCAGCTCGACCAGAATACTGTCCGGCGAGCAGAAGAGCGGAAACCGGATCGGTTTATGGCGGGCATAGCCCTGGATGTCCTTGAGGCGCGGCTTTCCCGTGTACCAATTGCTTTGTTCGAAGGGCAGCGACGACGTCGGGTAGATGCGCCCGAAGATGTCGTGCCATCCGATCTGCTGCAGCGTGGTCTCCCCCTCGTAGCAGGTGACTCTGTAGCGACTGTCGAGCAGTGCTGTGTGACCGCCGATCAGGAGATCGGTCAGATACACCTTGCGGTCGAAGGTGATCAGGAACTGGCTCGCCTCGAGGTCGGACGGATCGGCGCACCGTGCCGGTTTGCTGACAATCCGGGGATCCAGGACGTTGTCGAGCGTGCCGCCCCAGCTGCCGCCGGACAGGGTGGCGTCGAGCGCCAGGTTGTCGAGGAGGATACGACCTGTCGTCATCTCAGCCCCACAGTCTCAAGGTGAGCTGACCGCCGGTCGGCCGGCCGGGCTGGGCAGCCATGACGATCATCACCCGGTCGATATCGTCGGCGCTGTACCGGAGCCGGACCTCCGCCTTGCCGATGCCAGGATCGGCCAACAGGTCGAGCCACTCTTCATCCTGCTCCACGGTGACCACCCACTCCGCGAACGGCGTGCCGTCCTCGCGCACCGACATGCAGTCGAAGAGCAGCTCGGCGACGTCGGTCAGGTCCGCCGGATCGCGTAGCGCGGTCTCCAGGTCGATCGAGCGGACATTGGGCCACCAGAGGTCGCGCAGCGCGGTGTCCTTCTTGATGCCGGTCCGCCACTCCCGACGCAGGCGCTCCTCGGCGTCAGTGCCCCATATGCTGCCGGCCAGGTTGCTGCGCGAATGGGTCTGGTAGAGCCGGCCGCCGCGTACCGTGACGGACCATACTGGCCGGCTGACCTCGGGATCGCCCGGCCGAATGGAGATGATGTCGACGTCATCGATCGTGCGATCCGGCGAGCCGGTCGGCAGGTGCAGCTTGCCGATCTGCCACACGCCCAGCGGATCCGGCAGGACCCAGCAGGCGATCGACCGGGCCAAGGCCTCGATGACGCGCGCGGTCGACGTTCGCTCGGCGATGTAGAGCCCGACCTTCGCCGTCTCGGAGATCGCCGCGAAGGTGGGGCCTATCGTGGCCGCCGGATCCTGTCTCTCGATCAGCGCGGCGATCAGCTCCGGAGCGGTGTCGAGGTAGCCCACACCGGCGACCAGATCGACCGCACCCTTCACGCCGGCGGTGACCACTCCGCCGAAGGACTGGTTGACCTTCAGCAGCCCTCGGCCGAGGTCGGTGACCCGATGGCCCGCAGACGGACTAGCGCTGTCGAAGGCAGATCCGGACACGTCCCCGTCGTCGGTCAGGCCGGTGGCGGCCCCGCGATCGTAGATCGCCGAATACTCCTCCATCTCGCCGGCGTGGGCCTGGGCGACCTGGGCGGTCGCGTTGACCCATATCAGCGGGATGTTGGCGGTAACCAGGTCGCCAAGTGCCAGCGGCTTGACGCTGTCCTTGAGATCGTCGGCGGTGCCCTCGTAGCCGGTAGCTCCGCTGTTGGATCCGTCGAAGGTCTCTTCCTGGATGTCGTTCTCCAGGTCCGCCCGGCGATCGTAGATCGGGATCTCCAGTCGGCTCGGCCGACTGCCGGTGACGTCCCAGGCCGGCGCCTCCGGTCGCGCGTCGACGATCTTGCGGAAGTCGGCCGCAAAGGAGCGTTCCTCCTCTTCGTCCGTCTTGATCTCGCCCCACCAGACGCGCACGGCCGTGAAGATGGAGCCGCGGTACTGGTTGAGGGCGCCATCGGCATTGGAGAGCACCAGAGCACCCGTGCCGAGCGCTCCGGTGAGCCGGGAGGCGTCGGCGAAGACCTCGAGCCCGATCGACGGGGCCTCCAGAATCCGGCTGTCATAGGACTGGTTCGGGCGATTGGCATCCGTCGAAGGCCAAGGGCGCATCGGCAGGTCGCTGAGATAGAGCGTCGTCGGCGACGTGCCGTCGGCCGCGGTCAGGTCGACCTCGGCAAGGTAGGCCATGATGCGCCCGCGGCTCATGATGACCTCTTCGACAGCTGCATGGAGAGATCGCGGATCTGGCGACCCTGGTCGGCGATGGTCATCCCCATGCGCTCCACCTGGCCGGCCAGATCTGCCGTGGCCATGGCCTGGCGATCGCCGGCCGAGTAGATCGCCGAGGTGGTCCGGCCGATCGCGCCGACCAGCGGCGTCATGTCCATGGTGTTGGTGTTCGCCGGCCGGGACATCAGCGCCAGCGACTGCTGGGCGTTGAAGACGTGCATCGGCCCGCCGGTGTAGAGCAGCTCGCCGGGGTGCACGATCGCCGGACCGCCGGGATGCCAGCCGCCCTTTTCGTACTCTCGCCCTTCCGCGATGCCATACTCGTAAGCGTGTTGATATGCGAGCTGGTTCAGGCGGACGCGTAGTTGATCCGGGTCGGTAACGCCCTCCGCCGCGGCCGTCGCCTGTGCCCACGCCGCAACGTCCGAATTTCGCGCCAGATACCGCTCCTCTCGCGTGTACTGGTCGCTGATATCTCCTGCAGACCCGCCGCTGGGCGTTGCAGCGTTGGGGGCGGCTGCAAGCACGGCTTCCAGATCGCGGATCGCGTCGGCGACGGAGATGACGTTGTCGTTGATCGAAACGAGTTGGCTGACCTGCATCTGCATTTGCGCCAGCTGCTGATCGGCGATCTGGGCTTGTTGCTTTGCAACGGACTCGACACGCGACAGGCGGTCCGCCGTCATGTCGAAGGCGGCGTTATAGTCCGCACCCACCAGGACCTCGCGGGCGATCTGGAGATAGTTCTGGGCCGCCTGCTCGATGCCGGCGATCGCGTCCTCGTTGCCCGCCTGGGCGCGCTCGAACACGTCGTCGAAGATACCCTTCGCGGCATCCAGCCGATCGGTGGGACCGCCCTTGGCCAGGTCGCTGACTTCCAGGCCGCGCCGGGTTTCACGGATCGAGTTTGCGAACCCCATCATGCGGTCGCGAAGGGTCTGCAGTTCGGCGCTCTCGCGCTTGTAAGCTTCGATCAGGGTATTGCGGGCTTGCTCTTGCTGCTCGGCGATCTCCGCAGTGGTTGCGGCAGTCTGGGTAAGGGAGTCCACCACCTGTGAATTTAGGGTCTCGGTAAGCTCTCGCAGAATGATGTCCGCGCCCTGGACCTGATCGGCCACCCCGCTGAATGCATCGATCAGAGCCTGCAGCTCTCCGGCTCCGAGGCCCTCGATGACGGGTCGGAAGCGGCCGTCGATCACCTGCGCCAGGGTATCGGCGCTCACGCCGGCCACTTCGGCATCGGTAGAGAGCTGTTTGAGCTGTGCCGCAAGGGAGAGGAGCTGGTTGTACTGGCCGCCTACACCGGCCGCCTCCGCCTCGAGGCTGGTGCGGAAGCCCTGCTGCACCTGGGTGACCGCGGTCGCGTAGTTGTCGGCCAAATTCTCGGTCGCCAGGCCAAGTTCCTTGGCGCGTTCCTTGGCCTCTTCGAAAGCGTCCTTCAGCGCATCCAGCTGCGTCTTCAGCGGTCCGGCGATATCGAGGTCCGGCAGGAACAACTCGTCCAGGCCGGCGGCGAAGTCCAAGTCCGAGAGCAGCTCTTCGATCGTCTTGGCCGACGAATTCTGGAGGGCTGTCGAAACGCGGTCCGTGTCGAAACCGTCGAAGGCCTTCTGCAGCGTGAGCCGCACGCCTTCCGTAACCGCCTCGTCGGCCGACAGGCCTCGAAACAGGTCCTTATCTGCCAGCTGGCCGTTGATGATTTCCTTCAGGTTGAAGCCGGCCGACTGACCCGAACCACCCTCCGGATTGGAGAAGGCGCCGACATCGAGCCCGTATGCGCGAGAGCCGGTCGCCCCGTAGCGATCGCTGGCCTCGGTGGCTATCTCCCGGATGCGCCGGGCAACCTCGCCGGCCGCCGTGGGGTCGCCGTCGTTGTCGGCGGAGAGCTGGATCTCGCTGGTGCCGATGACATTGGGTATCCGTGCCACCCCGGTCGGCCCGACCGAAGGCGTCTGACCGCCACCGAAGAGGCCGCCGACGACATTGCCCAGGGCCGAGCCAGCAATGGTGCCGAAGGGACCGAAGAAGGAACCGGCGACGGCGCCGATCGTCGAG
This sequence comes from Thalassobaculum sp. OXR-137, assembly GCF_034377285.1. NCBI lineage: Bacteria > Pseudomonadati > Pseudomonadota > Alphaproteobacteria > Rhodospirillales > Thalassobaculaceae > Thalassobaculum > Thalassobaculum sp. OXR-137. Next base: position 375,677 of record NZ_CP139715.1, read on the forward strand.
CCGATCGTCGAGCCGATCCCTCGGTCGCCCAGGAGCTGGTCGAGCAGCAGGTTGGTGGCGAAGGAGCCGATGGAGCCGAGCGGAGATCCGAAGGCAAGGCCGGCATTGCCGAACGTGGCGCCCAGCTCAGCACCGCCGAGCCTGGAGCCCAGCGACGCGAAGAGGTTGCCGATCGTGGCCGAGCCCGTGGTCAGCGAGCCCCCGCGCAGCAGGTTGATCAGCCCCATGCCGGCGCCGATGCCACCGATCAGCCCGCCACCGCCGCCTGAGAAGGCCGGCAGGGCGCCGGTCAGTCCGCCGGCACCGCCTCCGAACTGGCCGGTGATGCTGGCGATCGCCGACGGGGACAGACCGACCGCCTGGCCGAGAGCGCCGACGATCGGGACGATGATCGGCTTGGCGATCGCCAGAGTGGCGATCTCCCCGAACATGCGCGCGAAGATGTCCTTCGCACTGCCAGCCAGATCCTTGAACTGCAGCTTGCCGTTGCGCACGACATTGGTGATCGCGTCGCTGAAGCCGCGCTGGATCCCCTCCGCCGCCGTCTTGAAGGCCTCGGCCAGCGGGTTGGCCTGATCCTTGATGCGCTCCAGCTCGCGCACCTGGCCCTCGTCCATGATCGCCTTGCGCATCCGATCGTAGGCCGCGTTCACCGCGTCGATCTGTTCTGGCAGGGCCTCGAGCAGGGCGCGCGACCGCTCCAGCTCCAGCTGCTCGAGCTTCCGCGCCGTGGTCAGCGCGACGATCCGCCGGCGGGCCTCGTCGGTGTTCTCCAGCTCCAGGCGTCGGATCTCGTTCTGGAACTCTAGGTCCTCGGCCGAGCGGACCATGGCATCGGCCGCCTGGTTCTGCGCGGCCGCCCATGCCTCCACCTGGTCGCCCAGGCGGGCGATCAGATCCAGGTACTGCTCGTAGGTGAGCTTGCCCGCCTCGAAGCCCCGCATCAGCAGCTGGGCCTGCTGGTCGACGTCGCGATACTTCTCGGCGATCGGATCCAGACGCGCGCGCAGTGCCTTCAGCGCCTCGTCCTGGCCGGATGACCATTCCAGCTCGGCGTCGCGGGTGGCCAGCACCGCGGCGCGCAGCTCGGCGTAGGCCGCGTTGATCTCCCCGATCTGACCAGGTGCGGCCGCCATGACGGCCTGCTGGCGACGGGACTCCAGGCGATCCAGTTCGCGGGCAGCGGTCAGCCGCACGATCTCCTGGCGGGCCTGCTCGGTGCCCTCGGCCTCGAGCTTGCGGACCTGTAGCGCCAGCGTAGTGTCCTGGGCCTGCTCGCGGGCCGCTCGAGCGGCGGCGCCCAGCCCGAAGGCGTAGGCGTCGGTGCCGTGGTTCAGCGCTTTGATCAGGGCTTCGACGTCGTAGCCGGCGGCCGTCAGCTTCTCATGCGACGCCCGCAGCTGCTCTTCGGCGTCGCTGGCCTCCCGCATGACCTTCGCCATCGGATCGAGCTGGTCCACCAGCGACTGGACGTCTGTGGCCAGCCCCCCGAAATCGGCGCCGCCACCTGGACCACTGGTCGGCAGGATCCCCGACAGACCGCCGGCTCCGAAGAGACCCTCGTTGCCGTCGAAGAGGGCGCGCAGCTCACCCTGGACATCGAGCAGCTTCAGCCCTTCGCGCAGTTCCTGGGCCTGCCGCTTGTATTCGGCCAGGTCCTCCTGGGCGGCCCGTCGCATCTGGCCGCCTCGGGTCGCGCGGACCTGTGTTTCGGCAATCAGTGCCTCGGTCAGCGCCAGGCTCGCCTCGGCCTCCTCACGGGCGCGCTGCGCTGCGTCCTGGCTGAGGCCGGCGCCCAGGCCGAGCTGGCGGTTAACGCCCTCGATCGCGCGCGCATGCAGCTCTGCGGCCTGCGACGCCTCCGACTGCCTGGTCGCCAGGTAGTAGATCCCGCCGGCGGCAAGTAGCGCAGCACCGGCCGGGCCGCCGATCAGGTTCATCGCCCCGGACAGGCCCCGCATGGCGATGGTCGCCGTGCGGGCGCCGACCGTAGTGGCTTGCAGGGCAGCCAGGTGCCGGGCCTCGGCGGCGGCCAACGCGTTCTTCTGGGCCAGTAGCTGGGCTTCGATTGCGAGCACCTGGCGCCCGACGGCAATGCGGGCCAGGTCGGCCTCCGCGGAGCCTGCAACCACCACGGCACGCGCGCGCTCAGCCTTGACCTGGGCCAGGGTGGACGCGGTTGCCTCGACACTGGCGCGGGCTGCTGCGACCTGGGCGGCCGCCTTCAGCTCGGTTGCTCGAGCGCTGTTAAGGTCGACGGCACTTCCGGTCGCGACGGCGGCGTTCAATGTCACCCAGCTGGCCGTGCTCGAGGCGACTGCCGGAACCAGCGCATTGATCGACTGCAGCACACCGACGATCCCCGGCCGCATACGGGCGAAGATTCCGACACCCACGGTGGCGGCGAGTATGTCCAAGTTGCTCGAGAGGGCGCCGACCGCATAGGCAACCGCGTCGAAGGTCGCCGCGACGTCGCCGGAATCCACCGCCTCCTGGACGAACGACCGCAGATCATCGGTCGCCTCAACAATCGCCGGCGCGAGTGCGGAACCCAGGGACGCGGCGATCTCGTCCAGTGCATTGCCGGTCAGAGCCAGCTGCGAAGACAAGGTCTGCGCCGACCGGAGATACTCTTCGTTCAGCGCGGTCGTATTGCGCGTCTCGTCGGCGACGATTCCCAGGAAACGGCTAAGCTGATCGCTGTTGACGGCCAGGGTCGGAAGGACTTTTAGCAGTTCCTCGCCCTGCAGGCCGAAGCGTTCCAGGACCTCGGCCGCGCTCTCTCCACTCTCGACCGCCGCCCCCACACCTTCGACGAACGATACGAAAACCGAGGTGGCGTCCTGCTCGAACGTCTGGCGGAGCTGGTCGCCGGCGATGCCGGTGATCTCGGCCAGCTCACGGAAGCGCTGACCGCCGCCACGGATGGACTCTTCGATCGCCCGGAACGTCCGGCCGACGGCGGACCCGCCCAGCTCGGCCTGGACACCGACCGACCGGAGCGCCGCGCCGAAGCCCGCAGCCTCGCCGGCGGAGACGCCGAAGATCGCGGTGGCCTGGGCGACCTGTGTGGCGACACGGGCGATCTCGGACTCACTGGCCGCCGCATTGTTGCCCAGCGCCACGATAACCGAAGCCAGGGTATCGATGCTGTCGATCGCCTCGCCGGTGACGTTGAGGATCCGTGTGAGGCTGGTCGCCGCTTCCTCACCGGCGAGGTCGGACGCGGTGCCGAGCTTCGCTACGGTCTCGGTGAAGAGCGTCAGGTCCTTCACGCCCTTGACGCCCAGCTGACCGCCGGCCTGGGCGATGCCGAGCAGCTCGGTGCGCGCGAACGGCATGCGCCTGGCCATCTCGGTGACGGCGGCACCCATCTCTCGGATCTGGTCTGCACTCAGATCGGCGGTTTTGGCGACACCGACCAGCCCGCGCTCGTAAGCGGCGAACTCCTGCACGGCATCGCGCACGCCGATGGCCAGGCCAAGTCCGGCGATGACGGTCTGCAGCGATCGAAGCGATGCGAGCGCGGATGAGCTGCGCAGCCGCAGATCTTCGAGAGCGCGGCCGGCGCCGGTACCGCTGTCGCGCAGCCCAGCCAGCTCCGATCGGGCGTTGCGGACCTCGCCGACGAAGCCCCGGCCGTCCGCACGCAGTGTGAGGCCGACGACGATATCGGTCATCGCGACCTCGCCGGCCGGGGTTGCTGTCGGCGGATCCGGGCCAGGTCCGCCATCCGGATCCGGTTGAGCACCTCGAGCGCCTTCATCTCGATGATCTGGATCCGGCCGAGCAGATCGGACCGGCGCTCAGCCGGGACGCCGAGCGCATCAATCACTGCGGTGACGGCCTCGACGCGCAGACCCGTATGGGCCGGCGGGTCGCCGGCATACGTCCATTGGGTCTGGCACCGCTGAAACACCATCACTGCCTCGGTATTGGCCGGCAGGATCGGATAGGCCGGCCTGGTCGCCGGCAGCTCCCGCTCCCGCCGGCGTTGACGGGCGCGTCGCCGGCGCTGTGCGTCGAGGAAGGCGTCGACGTCCTGACCGGCATCGCGCAACTGATCGGCTATTCCGTAGCCTTCCTGGTCTTCGCCTCCGCCGCCCGACGTGCCGCGCGGTTTGGCCCGCCGGCCTGCGGTTGCCCATCTTCGGGCGGCGTCTCGGAGTTTTTTTCCTCGATCCCCAGGACCATGCGGGCGGTGGCTTCCATCACGGCGCCGCGGATCCGCGGGTCGCGCAGTAGCTGACTCTTCGCGGCATCGGAATAACCGAGCGCGCCCTTGCCCTGGGCGGCGATCCCAGACCAGCCCTTCAGGTGCTTGTAGAGCGGGTCGGCGGCGTCGCCGTGCTTGCCGCCCTTGGCCGCATAGTCCGTCATGTCCTGCTGCAGCTGCATGTAGGCGTCCATGTCCAGGTAGTCGACGTCGATCCGGATCTCGTGCGTCTGGAACTGGCCATCGCCGATCGGCACACGGATCCGAGCCGGCCAGTTGCGGACCACCGGGCGGGCATCGAAGACGAACAGGCCGCCTTCCTCGAACGCATCGAGGGGAATGTCCGAGGCGTCGATGTCCTCGTGCTTCTGTTTCCTGGGCGCCATGCGGCTCTCCTCTGAGACAACGGTTGCCGGTCTCTCCCGGCTGTCACGCGCCATAGCTCCCGCGTTCAGCAGCTGTCCGCCCAGCTGCGGGCCTACTCCCGGATCGTCGGGCCTCGCCGGCCATTGGGTGTCGGGTGCGGCGAGGCCCTCCTCGGTTTCGCTTGGGATCTACTTGATCGCCAGCAGCAGCTCGTCGTTGCCGGCGTCGGACGGGAGCGCGGTGACGTTGGCCGAGAACATCGCCACGCCTTCCTCGTCCTGGTACTGCAGACCGGTGATCTCCAGCCGCGTGCAGGTCAGGTGGACGATCTCGCCGCGCACCAGGCCGTGGATCAGCTCGAAGGTGAGGGTCGACCCGTCGTCCAGGTTGTCGAAGAAGTCGGCGTCGTCGAGATCCAGCGCCTCGAACACGATCGTGCCGGAAGAGGCGCGGCCTGACGTGCGGACCTTCTTCTGACCGACCAGGGACCGCATGACGGTGTTCTGACCGACGTTGAGGTTGAAGCTCCGCAGCACGATCTCCACGCCGCCGAGCGCCACGTAGGGCGAGTTGTCGTCGTCGACGATCAGCGGATCCTGGAAGGCGGAGAAGTCGACGGCCGGGATCTCTTCGCTCGAGCGCACCCCCGGCAGACCCATGAAGTCGAACTGCAGGTCGAAGTAGCCGTCGGCCGCCGCGTTGATCGTGACGTTGCCGCGCTGCCCGCCGAAGCGATGCCGGTTGGTGCCATACTGGAAGAAGCTCTCACCGGATTCGAAGGTGTCGCTGATCGGCGCATAGAAGGAGCCAGGCGGGGACAGCTGGATCGTGTAGCTGTCGCCGACCTCGAAGGCGGTACCGACCGTCGGCGTGATGGTCGCACCGTGCAGAAGATCGAAGTCCGTGGCATCCGTCATGACCTGCGCGGTCGCCTCGTAGGCCGCCAGGTGCTTGGTGGCCGGCGCGCTCACCGTGAACTCCGCAACGCCAGACCCACCCCCGGTGGTGCACAGGAGCGTGACCAGGCGATCGACGATCCCCTCGTAGGGGTCGCCGGCCGCGTAGGTGAACGTGCCGGTGGGGCCGCCGACGCCCGTCGGCGGGCTCGCCGCGATCGTCGCCGCCGGCGCACGGACAGTCTCGGACGTGCCAGCCTGCCGCAGCAGTCGGCCGAACGCGGGTGCCTGGCCGGCATCGAGCGCCGTCTCGCCCGCGCCGGTCGCCTCAACGGTGAACTGCATGGTCCCGCGCTTGGCGGCCAGCTTGCCGGGGTTGGCGCCGAAGTACGGCGTGACGATGTCGCGCTCGACCCGGTTGCCGGTCAGCGGCACGGCGGTCATGGACTTGATCAGAACCGCGTTGCTGGCGGCCATCGCACCCGGAGAGACGTTGTATGTCTCCTCGAGCTGGTTGAACAGCACGGCCGTGTTCATGGAGATTTCGTCGGCCATTGCGGTCACTCCTTACCGCTAGAGGAATCGGACGCCGCCTTCGCCGAGCTGGTGCTCGTTCCCAGGGGGCGCGGGCTGCTGTCGCTCGTCGGCGATCGCCGCGGCGACGGCTTGTCGGACTTCGGCTCGGCCGCCGGCTTGGGCAGCGCCTGGACCGGCTTCTCGGCCGACGGCTCGGCCTTCTTATCGGCCTGGGCCGCCAGCTCCCGACGCTCGGCGCGGCTCAGAGACTTCGGCGGTTCGCCGACGCGCACGCGCTCGCCGGTCTTCGGATCGATGACGAATTGGCCTCCTGACATCGGACGGCTCCCTACGGTTGCAGCTTGGTTCGGACGGTGAAGTCGAGCTGGCGCCACACGACCTGGTCGCGCAGGCCGAGGGTGCGGCTCCCGGCAAACTGCATGGAGTCCTCGGCCCCGGTCGGCTTCCACCCCGCCAGCTGTGCGGTGACGGTCGCCTCCAGGTCTTCGATGGCCAGACTTGCGCCGGCGCCTCGCGGATCCCGCAGGTTGCCCAACGCCAGCACGACAGCGATGCCGCGGGTCACGAGCTGCCGGTGCTTCCCGATCAGCTCGGACTTGCCGGCTCTGTCGGTCGTAGCGATCACATAGCCAGCGGGTTGCAGGTGGCGCGGCGGGTTGCCGGTGAGTGCCGCGAACTCCGCGACACCTTCGATCAGCACCAGGCCACTGGCTTCTTTGCCCTCTTGGAGGCGTGCGATCGTCTGCGACAGGATCGTCATGCCGCACCCCCGGCCGCCATGGCGATCGGGGTGAACAGCCAAGCCTCGAACATGTCGATCACGGACGCCTCGTCCTCCGGACCGAAGCCGACGAACGGGCGGGGCGGCATGGTCACGCTCTGGACGTTGACGAAGCCCTCCTGGCCGCCTTCAGCGGCGAAGCCAGGCACCGTGAAGGACAGGCCTTTTTCGGTCTTAGCGCGGATCACGCCACCGAATTGGTGGATGGCCGCATAGATCACGTTGGTCCCCACCATGACCTCGCCGGCGGAGGCCTCGTAGGTCATGGAGTTTCGGAGGCGAGCGCTGTCAACCAGCGTCTGGCCACCCTCCTGAGAAGCTCGTCGGCTCTTCGGCCAGGCGGTCCCGTCCGGACCCTTGCCCGTCTCGAACCGGTCGAGCACGTTGTCGCGCAACGCGGCGCCGATGGGATCCAACAGCTCCGTCAGATCCTGCCCGCCGTCCGCCCACTGCGACAGCACGGTCGCCGCGCGGACCTCGTCGATCGACAGGGAAGCGGAGAAGCCGGCCATGGTCAGAAGTCCTTCAGGCCGGTTCGGGACATCAGGCGATCGTCGCCGACGAACTCGATGGTCGCGGACGCCGGCCCGGCGGCGGTCACTCCATCGTCGCCGAGCGTCGCCTTGCCGGCGGCCACGTCGCGCAGCCAGGTGAGCGAGTCTTTGTAGGCGGTGCGGACCTGCTCGGTCGGCGCATCGGCGTGGAGGAAGTAGCGGGCAATGTCGCCGGCGACACGCACCAGGCGCTCCGGGACCGTGGCGAGCGGCAGGGCCGCCCGCGCCGCGATGTAGCTGTCGATCAGCTCGTCGGCATCGGCCAAGGCGGAGGCGACCACCTCCGCATCGATCGAGCCGACGTTATCGCGATCGGTGAGCTGAAGGATCTCCAGCTCACCGAAACGATCGACCAGGGCCTGTTGCGTGGCGTAGGTCATGCGCTCTTGCCGCTGCCCTTCTTAGGCTTCTCTGCGTCGGCCTTCTCTGCGTTGGCCTTCTCTGCGTTGGCGTTGTCGGCAGCGGCCTTGTCGGCAGCGGCCTTGTCGGCAGCGGCCTTGTCGGCAGCGGCCCGGTCAGCGGCGGCCTTGTCGGCAGCAGCCTTGTCGGCGGCGGCCTTGTCGTCCTCGTCGTCCTCCAGTTCCACCGGAGAGACGGAGAGCATCGGCTCGGCCAGAAACTGGCGGAGCTGGTCCTCGGAGAAGCGGTCGACCGGATAATCGGTCGGCTTCTTCGGGTGGCGGACGCCAGCGCGACGGAAGCCGTCGCGCTGGGCGGAGATCCGGATGCCGGGGCGCGCCATGATCAGGCCGCCAGCAACTGTTCGACGTGGTGCATGGCCGTGCCCTGGGCCACGTTGGTCGCACCGGCCGCGTCACGCTCGGCCTTCAGGACCTCCAGAGCCTTCTTCTCCAGGCTCGGCGGCACGACCAGCAGGTTCGGGCGCAGCCGCAGCTGGCGGCCATGGTCGCCGGTCATGGACATCATGGCGGCGCGGGCGGCGAAGTAGTTCTCGGAGTTGAGCGTCTGCTTCGACGCATAGGCCAGCTGCCAGAGCCCGAACCCGGCAGCGCAGCGCATGTCCACACCCCACACGAACTGCTTCGCCATGAAGACGTTCGGGTCGGTGTTGTTGATCAGCGCTGTGAGCTGCGCCCGGCGGCGCATCTGGAAGATGAGCGGCTTGATCGCCCGCGTGGTGTCCAACAGGAACCAGGCGGTGCCGGCGCCGCCCTGGAAATTGGAAACACTCTGCTCGTCGCCGTTCTCGCCGATCACCGGGTGGTCTGTGTCGAAGAAATACTGGCCGTCGTAGCAGGCCTCAGTGAAGCCGGACTTCAGCAGGTTCCAGACCAGAAAGTCCGGGTGCTCGGCCGCCGTCTGACCCAGGTCGGCGACCAACGGGTTGTAGACCCCGATCTGATCGTCCTCGATGTCATCGCGATCTACGCCGATCGTGTTCTCGAACGCTTCGTTCTCGACCTTGTAGCCATCCTTGGCCACGTTGTTGATGACACGGTCGCCAACCCACCGCCGCATGCCCTGCAGCTTGGCGAGCCAGCGATAGTCGTTCTCGCGGGTGGTCGAGGGGACTTCCATGGCGATCTTGTTCCAGGTCGTCTCGACGCCGCCCAGGGCGCCGTTGAAGATCGTGTTGAAGCTGGTGTTGATCCCAGCCAGCGATGCGCGATTGACTTCCAAGGGTGCCTCCGGGGCTCAGGTTTCGATCAGCAGGGTGACCGCCGCGGTCCGCGCCGCGTCGTTGGTGCCACCCGGCGTGATGGTGATGACATCGCCGGCGGCCACCACGTTGGCGGCCGAGGGCGTGGCGCTGTCCGCGTCACCGGCGGCGGAGCCCGCCTGAGTGATCGTGATCACGCCGTTGGTGACGGGCGTCGCGCCGATGGCGGCCGTCAGCGTGGCGTTGCCGGTGGTCAGGGCGCCGTCGATCACCGAACGGATGCTGGTGATCATCCCCGCGACGGGGCTCACGATCCGGATCGGGTCGGTGCCGTCGAGAGCGGCGGCATCCGGGACGGAGAGCACCACCTGGTTGGCGCCGATGTTCGCCCGCGCCGTAGCCGCGTCGTCGACGTCGTCCAGATTGTTCTGGTCGAGCAGTGCGCCGGCATCGCTGTCGAACGGACCGTTGCCGACCAGGACCCACACCCCGCGGGTATCGACGTCGATAATCCGTCCAGCCCGCGACCGGGCGCCGGTGTCCGACGTCTTGGCCACCGTCTGATCATCGACGATGTAGCAGGCACTGTGGATGTTGGCGGCCGTGATCGCGTCGCCGCCTTCGCTGTTGGCGTACTGGAAGACGCCGCGCTTCACCTTCACCGACTTCGCGCCGTTGGCCCCGAGGCTGTTGTCGACCTGCTCCTCGGCCCGGCCGACGGCGATCAGCCCGGTGGCGGTCGAGCCCGGCTCGGCATAGCCGCCGTTCAGGACCACCAGGGAGCCGGCATGGATGGTGGTGGCGGCCGCGACCAGCAGCACCACCAGTTCGCCCGAACGCTCGGGCGTGTTGCGATCTCCGGTCAGCGCCGTCATGGATCAGCCCTCCGCCTGCACGCCAAGCTCTGCCTGGCGGGTCTTTTTGAAGTCCTCGAGCGGCACGCCCATCTGGGACGCGATCGCGCGGTCGATCTCGGAGAGCCCGTCCTCGCCCTTCTGGGGCTGAGCGGCGAGGCCCGAGGTGCCGGTAACCACCGGCGCCTTCTCCGACCAGGCCTTGAAGCCGGCGAGATCCTGGGAGGCGTAGGCGGTCGCCCATTCCTTCAGCGCCGGCGAGACCTTCCCGGCCTTCACCGCCGCATCGACGGCCGCGGTCGCCTTGTCGGTCGACAGCTCCTTCTGGATCGAAGCCAGGGAGGTCTGCAGCTCGGTGACCTGTTCGATCGGCACGAACTTGGACGGGTCGGGCGCGGTCGACTTCCGCGCCTCGTCGATCGCAGCGGCGAGGGCCGTCTCGGTCGTGTCCTTCACGCCGAGCTTGCTGGCCATCGCAGTGACGATCGCCGTCGAGCTGGAGAGCTTCTGAACATGCGCCAGGGCGGTCGCCTGGTCGGTGTCCTCCTTGAGGCCCAGCGCCTCAAGCAATGCTTTCAGGAACGGGTCCACCTGGACCTCCTTGTGCTGCTGCTGGTGGGAAAGGGCGGTCATGACGAAGGCGGGATTGTTCGTCAGCGCTGCATGGCGCAGCCGGACGATCTGCCGGCCTTCCTTCGTGTAGTCGAAGACCGGGGAGATGAAGCGATACTCTTTGGCCGCGATCGCCTGGGCCGCAGCAGCGGTCCACTCGACGCGTCCCCAGATGCCATCGGCCCGCTCGGCAAGCTCTTTGATCCAGCCCGCGGCGCGGGCCGTGCCGCCGACGCCTTTGACGGCCGACAGGTCGATCTGGTGGTCGTAGTCGATCGGGAGATCCAGGCCACGGGCCGCCGAGATCGAGGTCGCGATCACCGAGGCGGTGTCGGTTAGCTCATACGGCGGGCGTCCGTCGCGCGGCTGAATGAGGCCGAGCGGCATCAGCTGGATCCACTCGGGCGCAACGCCGGCGACCGGATCCGGAAGCTGAATAACCGCGCCCATACCGGTTTCGTGGCGCGTGGGGTCTGTGACCTTCTTGCTCATGGAGAGCATGGTGGAGCCGCCACCAGCCCGAAAACATGGTGACACCTGTCACCATGGGGAGCGATTAAACGGAAGGTCGGGAAGCGGTTCGGTGGGGCTTCAGGCCCGGTCGGTCGACTGGATCAGTCCCCCGAACTGGCCCCAGCATGGTGGTTTCGGGGTGCGCGGGCAAGAGACAGTCCGCCGAGCTACTCCCGAATGGGCCTGGGAGGCGCTCCAGGCCGTTTAAAAATCGTTTAAGGGATTTCAGGGCATCACCGGGGGTCTCAGAGCGATCTCGGCCGTCCTGGGGCTTCCTAGCGCCTCGCCTTGCGCGGTGGCTGTCTGTTCCAGAGGAGCGATCACTGGAATTTAAACGACCTTAAACGCGCTTCGATCCGATCGGTGGTGTCGTTCAGCCATTGCTTGACTGGATTTCATGGCGAGCCTACCTGATAGGAGCGGCGCGCGCGACACGGTGAAACTCTCCCGGCCGTAGCACCGTCCTCGGTAACGAAGACGGGAGCGCAATGCGGGGTTCATGGGAGGCCCCGCCGCGCGCCGTCTACTCCTCCCAGGATCCAAACAGAATGCGACCTCGCTGGATCAGCCGGCGGATATCGGCCGAGTTGGTCCGCCGGAACGACGTCACATAGGTCGCGGCTCCCGTGTCCGTCGCCTTGACCGCCGCCATAAGCGGGCCGTCCTGCCGCCGGACGATCACCACCGACACGTCACGATCCTGGACGATCAGGGAGGGCGCCGCGCCCAGCTCGGGCAGCTGCCGGTACTGAGCCGGGGTCAGGTCGGGATGCTGGCGGAGGTTCTTCGTCAAGCTCTCGGGCGACAGAACGGCGATCGGCGACCTGGCGCCGATCTCTTCGGCTACCGCCGGCGGCAGGCGCATGACCGGCATGGGCACGGTCGGCTTCGTCAGCTGGCGGGCGAAGTCCGGCGATCGCACAACGTCACGCAGGGCCGCATGGGCGATATCCGGGCGGGCGCCGGCGAGCTTGTCCAGCAGCGCGCGGGTGGCGCCGGACGACAGGCCCTGCTCCAGGGTCGCGTCGCGTCGGACGGCGTCGGCAGCGAGCCCGACATGGTAGTTCCATCCCGGATCGATCCCGGCTGGCACATTCTGGATCTCGCCGGTCCGCTGGTTTTCCCACCGGCGTTCCCTCAAGACGGGTGCTTCACTCACGCCGCCGAGCCGCTCGGCCTCTCTCGCCGAGAGCTGGCGCACGGTGCAACGACAGTTCCAGCCGTTGGGCGGGTAGTGGGTCGACCACCAGGCGTCGTCGACGGGGAGCACGGTACCGTGCCAGGCCTGATGTTCCGGCCGGGTGCGATCATCATCGACGGCGACGTACCGCAGATAGGGCCGTAGCCGCTTGGTGCGCTGGATCTGCTCCCAACGGCCGGCCGCATATGAGGTTCGGAGATTCACGTCGAAGATCGTCTTCAGCCGTCGCGGGCTGCCGAGCTGCGCCAGGCGCTCCTCGCCAGTGACCGGGTCGGTTACGCGCTGCCGGCCCCACCATCCCTTGGCCTGCAGCAGTGGCTCCAGGCCCTCGCGGAACTGAGCGAAGGTGGTGCCGTCGGCAAGCGCCTGGTCGACGGCGCCGCGGATGTCCTCAAGGATGTCTAGCTGCATCGCCTTGGCTACGGTGAAGTACCGGGCGTGCTCGCTCTGCCAGACGTCCTGCCAGGCAAAGCCCACCTTGAAGCCCTTCGAGCGGAAGTAGTCGACCGCCTCGCGCGGCGGAAGCGGTTTCAATTCGAGCGCGGGCATCGATCAGGCACCCGCGTCGGAACTGTCGTCGATCGGCGCGTCGACCTCACCGGCCAGTCGTGCTGCAAAGCCGGCCTGGGCCAGTACGGTGATGACCTCGTCGGGCTCCATCTCTTCGATCAGCTCCGGAAGGCGATCGCGCAGCTCCTCCAGGCTCGTCACGTCCTCGAGCAGCTGGCGGACCGGATCCACGATCGGCTCGACCATCGGGCGCCAGTCGTCAATCGCCTCGTCGGCAAGCTCGGTTACGGCGTCACGATCGCCGCGCGCTTGGGCGGCGGCCGTTGCCGTGTCCTGCTCCGGGTCCGACGCACCATCTCGGTTCTCGTTCGGTGCGCCCGGCGAGGCACGCCGACGGGGCTGCAGCAGCTCCTCGTCCTTGTCGGGATCCGGCAAGCCGAGCTTGTCGCGGACGACGGACGATCCGACCTTGCCGCCCATGTCGACATACTTCTCGATCAGCGGCATCAGCTTGGCCATGTCCGTCTGGTCGGGCAGGCCGATGAAGACCCGAGGGTACTTGCCATCCTTCGGCGGGCCGAAATTCAGATCGATCATCGGCTTGACCAGGTCCCGGTTGATCGGGATCGCCAGGCGCTTGGCGTCGCTCTGCTGGATATCCTGACGCACCTGGTCGTGAACCTTGCCGACCGCATAGCCGCCGGCGATCGCGTCGGTGGTCCCCACCTGACCGAGCACGGCCTTGGAGATCTGCTGATCCAGGAAGTTCGCGAGGCTGCTGAAGAGGGCGCCGTCGCCTTTCGAGGCCGACTCAACGAAGTCGATCTTCATGCTGTCGGGAATGATGCCGCCGGCGTCGTGACCGAGCTGCGATACGGCCCGCAGCAGCATCCGGCGGTCTTCCGGCGTGGATCCGTTCGGATACATGCCCAGCCGCAGCGGCTGACCATAGGTCTCCAGGAACGAGACCCAATCCTTCAGGCCGAAGTTTTTGAACAGCCAGGCCCACGACACCGGCCGGGCGAGACCGCCGCGGATCGGCAGGCCGGACTTGGCCTGGATGATCGACGTGATGAACTTGTACGGCGCAAGAGGCACAGGCTGACCGGCGTCGTCGCGCAGCCGAATGGTGCGAAGGTCGACCAGGTCGAACATGAACCACCGGGGATCCCGCCATTCCAGACGCCTCGGCCACCACTGTTTCTCGCTCGTCTCCCACAGGATCTCGACAACGCTGAAGCCCTTGCCGATCGCGTCGAGCATGTCGAACAACTCGTCTTCCAGCTCGTCTCGGCGGAGCCATTCCCGAATGAAGTCCGCGTGCTCCTGCCAGGGGCCTTTGTCCTCGGCCGCTTCCACCGTGATCTCGAGCTGGGCGACGGCGCGCTTGCGCGCCCCAAGGACGCCGACGTAGTGGAGGTCCTTCTCCTCGATGTCCTCGGCCAGCTCGAGATAGGAGACCGGGTCGCCTTCCTCAGAGGCACGCAGGATCGTGCCGAGCCGGGCGGGTGTGAGGCCGCGCGACGGGTGCTCGCCGATCGGGCGGCGCACACCGGCCATGGTCGGACCGGCCAGCTCGTCGAGAAGGACCTCGCGGCGTAGCGGCGTCACACCGTCCGGGCCAACAAGTGTCGGGATCTTGGCCATGCTCTCGTCTCCTACCAGGCACCTGGTCCAAACCGGGCGCCCGGCATTTCGTCATCGGTGCCATATGCGGGTGATTCATCGACCCGGCGACGCATCGGGATCGCGGCCTCGTATCCGAACTCGACGATCCCGGTCAGCGTCGCGACATAGAAATGCAGCAGGGCCTGGCCGGCGTCTCCGTGCCGCCGTCCACCGTCGCTGCCCTCGTTGCGGATATCACTCGGGATCTTGCCGACACCACCGACCACTCGGAACTGGCGCAGATCGTCCCGGACATCTCGATCGGCCGGGATCCAAATGGTCCGATCTTGGAAAGCGGCCGTGAACTTCGGGGTGTTCTCTCGGTACCATGCGTCGTTGGCCATCAGCTCGGTCACCCGGTTCGATCCGAACTTCTGGCGAGCCTCCTGGGCCAGCACCATGCCGTTGCCATTGGCGTCGAGGACCATCCGCTGCAGCCGGTTGAGCCGAGCCCCTATGTAGTAGAGCGCCTGCTTCTGTTGGTCGTAGGGGCATTGCCGCAGCTCGACCACCAGCGGCGCTCGGCGCACCAGGTTCTGAGCTGTGTAGCCGACGACAATACAGGTCCGGTCCTGGCGCATGGCGAAGTCCTCACCGATCGCCGTCGGGAGATCCTTCAAAGCCTCTAGATGCGGGCCGACGTTCTCGTCGAGCCAGGCGCGCATGTCGGCCTGGCGTTGAACCTCGGGGAGGTCAACAAACCCCTCAACCGGTGGCTCCCAGCGCGCGACGCGATAGTCCTCGATACTGCACGCCTCGATCCAAGCCAGGGGCAGCATCACGCCGTCGCCTTCCCGCGGAACGGCGTCCAGTTCTTCCCGCATCGCATCGACACGCGTGCCGTAGCTCCGACGGACCTTGCGGTACCACTCGGCCTTGCCCTCGGCCGAAGCCGTCCAGTTCCGCAGCAGACAAACCCGCTCGTAGAGGCCGTTGGCCACCGCGTCATCGAACGTAATGCGGTGGATGGAGTAGTCGTACCGGCCCTCGCGGGTCTCTTTGATCAGCTCGTTGAAGGCGTTCAGCGTGCCGTTGTGAGTAGAGATGATCCGGATCTTGCCGCCCCAGATGAGCAGAGCGTTGCAGGCGTCGATCACACCGCGGACGTTCGGATGGAACGCCGCCTCGTCGATGATCACGCGCCCCTGCAGGCCTCGGATGTTGGCCGGCCGGCTCGACAGAGCGCAGATCTGGAAACCGGATGCGAAGCGGATCCGGTATGCCTGGATCTGCCTCGAGCTGCCGTCCTCCTGGACGTCGTCGAACAGGAAGTCCTCCACGGACAGCAACTCGGCGGCGACGTTGCGCGCGAACTTGGCGCAGGTCCCGATGAACTCCAGACCCTTCTCCTTGGTGTCGCCGATGTAGAAGGTGTTGTCTCCTCCGGCCGAGGCGCTGGCCGCGCCGATCAAGGTGCTCGCAAGGGCCTCGGCGAAGGTGATGCCGGTCCGGCGGCCCTTCTCGGCGAGCTTCAGGTCGGACTCGTCGGAGACCCACTCCACCTGGTGGGCCATAAGAATGCCGTCCGCCAGAGGATCGAGATCGTCTGGCGGCAGCACTCCCAGGGGCAGATCGTCGATCGGCGATCGCGGTGGCGGCATGGTCGCGGTGGGGAGCTGCTCGCTCATGTGGCCTGGACCCGGACGCCGAGAATGTCGCGGCGGAGCTGCGCCAGGCGCTCGGCCGACAGGCCCTTTCCTTCACCCGCGGATTGGGCGTCTCGCTGCGCCTGGTCGAACAGCTTGGCGGCCTCGCGCTTCAGCTTGGCGAGGACCTTCTCCTCGGCATCGAGCGTGGTCTTGCGCGCGGAGGCCATGTCCTTCATGCCCTTCATCAGGAGCATGAACTCCTCGACCTCGAGGACGTTGTCGGCGCCGGCGTGTTTGTCCATCAGCTTGAAGGCGATGGTCTGCGCGATCTGCATAAGGAAGCGGGCGGCGTCGTTGTCCTGGTCGCCGAACTCTTTAGCCAGCTGAGACGTCACAGACTGCATTCGGTCCATGTCGCCGCGCATCTTGGCTGTCGTGGCGCTGTATCGCGCGACCGAACCGCGCGACGGTGTGTCATCCAGCTTGAGCGTCTGGAGGAACTCAACGACGTCGTCGATCGTGCGCCCTTCGACGTGCAGAAGCCGGTCGATCTCGGCTTTGATGGCCGGATCCAGCTTCTCGATCTTGCTCTTCGGGCCGCGCTTTCTCATGTGGAGCGCTACGCGTTCGGGCGACGCACGCCGGCGGTCTTGAGCCGCCCGGTGGCGGTCGCTTCGCCACGCGCCGTCAGGGTGGCCGTGTAGCTCACACGACCCGGCTGCGGATGCTCGGCGATCGTGAGCAGGCCGGCGTCGCGAAGCCAGATCAGCTCTGCCTGAAGCTCGGCGCGGGTCGGAAACTGGTTGTGATAGCGCGCGATCGCTTCCTGCAGCAGGCCCTCGTAGGCGCTCTGGCCAGGTACCTCGTTGAGGGTCACGATGATCGTCAGCCGCAGCTCCTCGCGCAGCATGTCCTGGATGCTCATGTGCTGACCCTCTGGCTCTGTGCGCCCTTGATCTCGTTCTCGACAAGCATGTCGACCTTCCGGCCGATCTGGCGAAGCTCCCGATCGAGACCGGTCACCTCCGACGCCATGGCCTTGACGTCGCCTCGAAACGACTCGATCGAGATCACGATGTTCTGCAGATCGGTCTGTGTCGGCGCGGTGGCCGCCCGCTGCTCGAGCCGATCGACTGCTCGCTCCAGCTTCTCCACTCGGTCGACCACCTTCTTGGCCGCTTCGTCCCTGGCCGCGACTTCCAGTTCCAGGTCGGAGCGCGGAGCGAACACGCTTCGCAGATACAGCATCGCGATGGAAACCATCGCGATCCCGACGACCGACAGCAGGCCGGCCCACGCGTTAAGCTCTTTAACCAGCTCGATCATCGTGTCGCGCGCTCCCGGTCACGTTGGCAATCGATACAGGTGACCGCGCCCGGATCGGCCGCTCGACGTGCCTCCGGAATCTCCTCCCCGCAGTCGATGCAGTGGGTCCGACCGTCGCCTTTCGGCACGGAGAGCGCGCGCCTCACAGCGGAAGCGCGCGCAGCCTCTTCGTACTCGCTGGCCTGGTCGGCGAAATCAGGCACTGCCGTCCCCATGCAGCTTGGCCCGCAGCTCGTCGGTGACAGCGTTGATGTCCGCCCACTCGGCATCAGTCGGGTCGCGGTTCTCGGCCACCATGCGCTCGATCGCCCGCTTCGCGGCGATCGCGTTCGGGATGCCCGCGGCGATCGCGTCGGCGATCTGGATCCCGATCAGGATCATGGACGCGTTCATCGGCCCGTCTCCTGGCGTGCGAGATAGACGGCAAGCTCGGCGACGGCCGAGCGGGCGAGGGACACGGCCGCCTCCACGGTCGGATCGTGCCCTCGGCGCACCGCGACCTGGGCGCGCTTCAGCGCCTCGTAGGCCGCGTTGTCCAGGCGCCGGATGGTCTGCACCTGGTCCTCGCTGATCAGCCCGCTCTCGATCAGCTCGGCCGCCGAGGATAGGGCGGCGTTGTAGTCCGACTGGACGGCGTAGACCGCCTGGGCGGGCGTAGCGGCCTCGGCCTTGTAGACCGCGTAGGTGCCGCAGGCGACCGGTCCGCCGAAGGCGAGCCCGCCCAGCAGCAGGAACATCAGCGCCACCTTCGTCACCGCGTCGCCGGGTACCTTGAAGGTCGACTTCAGGTCGCTGTCGATGCGCCGCAGGATGTCCAGGGCGGCCGGCGGCACGAAATAGTGCACCGCTCCCATGACCAGGCCGACCGCGGCCGTCTGGATCTCGGTGGGGACATCCACGCCGACGGCGGCCAGGACCAGCGTCAGCAGCCAGGTGGCGATGCCGGACAGCCCGGCGGCGAGGAACTTGCGTTCCGGGATCCAGTGCTTCTTCACGTCGTTCACTGCTCGGTCTCCTCAGTAGGTCCAGAGCGCCGGGCGCGGGGCGTGGTAGCCCTCGGCCGCGGTCATGTCGTCGAGGTGCACGAAGCGCGGTCCGTCGCTGCCATTGGGCTGGGACACGCCGATGCCGGTGAAGCCGAAGGCGCGCGCCTGCTCGACGATCGCCAGAGCCCGGACGCCGTAGACCTGGATGTCTACGGCCCGGCCGTAGGCATGCGTCCCCGGCTGCGCCTTGTTGCGCTCGGCCGGATGCGTGCGGTGGCGGTAGCCCGAGCTGATGATGAACGGAAAGCCCAGGATCTCACGGAGCGTCTGCAGCTTGTCCATGAAGTCCGGAACCACGACCAGCAGACCGGTGTACTTGCACCGCAACTCGTCGGGCGTGAAGTTCTTCCATTGCCAGTCCGGGATGACGGACGACTTCGGATCGGGCAGGGCTAAGGACATCGCGGTTCCTCGAACGTAGGGCGCGGGGCTATGCCCCGCTCACGTTCGAAGCGTGACCGATGCTCGGTCACAAACCCATGGTGACACCTGTCACCATGGCCGTTCTCTAGTCCTGATCTTGGGAGAGGCCGGCAAGAAGCGGAAGATCGTCATCCTGCTCTCGAGCTTTCGCACGATGCCGTTTCACCGTGCGTGCGGCAATGCCGAAACGCCGGGCGAGATCGGACGCACTGCCCTCTCCGTTGATAATCGCCTGCCGCAATTTCTCGGCACGCACGCGATCGCGGGCGTAGGGGCCAAGCGGTATGGCAACCGGACCGGTGCCGTAAGTCGAGACCAACCAGGTTGCGACCTGGTCCCCGAACCGGCGTGTCAGCAACGGGGTGGGCTTCTCTGGCAGGAAAACGATTGTCCCCCCTGCTTCCCGCGCGAGCGACAGAGCGGCCCCGAGACCATGAGCCTCGGCCAGCTCCGCGAGCAATTGAGGTAGCGGGAGCGCCGGCGCGGTCATGGTAGGCTCCGCCGGCGACGTTCATCGAGCGAGACTTTCTCATGGGGCCTAGACCGGTCGATCCGGACCTCTACAGGGCGGTTGCCATCGCCTATCGAGAGCGGCGCCAGGCAGGTGATCTTGACCACCCCGCTTTCTTGGCCGCCCGGAAGGTCTACATCGAGAAAACGGGCGACGAAGCTGGTGCAGCGGATGCTGTGCCGCGGATCATCCATTGGGTCTCTGAGAACTACACAAAGTGGTTCTGGACGGACGTTGGCGGCAAAGGTCAACTCTGAACCTCCCCGCCCAGGTACTGGAAGCCGGCCTCGACCAGCACCGGAACTGGCCAGCCGATTTGATAGTCCGGATCGTCGATCGGCCGCATCGCCACCACGCGCTGCA
Source organism: Thalassobaculum sp. OXR-137 (assembly GCF_034377285.1). NCBI lineage: Bacteria > Pseudomonadati > Pseudomonadota > Alphaproteobacteria > Rhodospirillales > Thalassobaculaceae > Thalassobaculum > Thalassobaculum sp. OXR-137. The sequence continues at coordinate 395,264 of NZ_CP139715.1, forward strand.
CCGCCGTCTGTACTCGGTGGTCGAAGCCGTGGTCCCTTCCGAGACGGGCTGTCACCCTTTGGACTCCGTGCCAAACGGTCGTGTGGTCGCGGCCGTAGAACCGGCCGATCGCCATCAGGGAGTTTTCGCCATGCTGGGCGCTCAGCCAGAAGGCGACCTGCCGCGGCTCGGTGAACTTCCGCTGCCGGGCAGGTCCCCTGACTTCGGCGGCGTCCACACCCCAGATCTCGCAGACGATCGGCAGAATCCAACGGTTTGGGATGCGCCGGGTCATGACCTGGCCGCCAAGGCTTCACGCAGCGTCCGGCCAAACCATTCGGTAACCCGGAACCAGTCCTCCGGTTCGTAGAGATCGGGACGCGTCTTGTCGGTGGCGGCGATCGCGACGTTCCACCAGCGCGTCTCCTGGGGGTCGCTGACGGCGTCGAGATCCCGCAGGCGTCGCCACTGCGCCGACACCACGGCAAAGCGCTCGTGCGCGTCGATCGGCAGGTAGGGCGCCCAGGCTCCGAGGCCGTCCGTGCTCCAATCCACGCCACCGTCACGCGCTGCCCAGGCCTTCAGCGCCTCGATCGCCTTAAAGGCTTCCTCGCCCTTCAGCCATTCGAGGGCCTCAAGCCCACGGCCTCGGCCGCCGGTTACTCGCCGAACGTAGGTGACCAGGGCGGCCTCCGCTGGGTCGCGAACCACGCCCAGGTGATAGAGGGAAATCCAGAGCGCCCGGACCTTGCGGGCATACTTGTTCGTGGCCAGGCGCCTGCTGCCGGCGCGGGCCGGGGCGGCGGCCTTGGCAGGCTTGAAGCCCTGGGCCTTGAAATGGTCGAGCAGCTCGTCGAGCTGGCGGAGGTTCAGCGCAGTGCTGCTCTCGACACCGAACATCCGGCGGAGGAGCGCGCGATAAGTTTCGTCGTCGAGGCCCAGGTCTCTCTTGGCGATCTGGACCTTTTGCATGCGCGGCCGGCGAGCAGCCTTGTCGTCGGTGCGGGTGGCGGTAGCGGTCATTCGGCGGCTCTCTTGGCAGGGCCGGAACAGCGCCGGCCGGTGGCGTTCACGATCACCATGACGTCCGACCATCCGAGCTGGGCGGATGCGCGCTCCAGGGCCTCGCGCAGCTCGGTGGTCGGATCGCCGGCCGGCCGCTCGGCGGCCTCGCGGGCGGCTTGGGTGACCGCCGTCGCTGCCCGGCGGACGTTCTCCTGCAGGGCTTTCGGCTGATGCGGCAGCAGCTGCATCGTGGCAGACCAAAAGCCCAGCAGCGCGTCGTCGAGCGGCCGGGTCATCGCCGCGTCTCGCTGTCCGATACCGCCAGCGCCAGGGCGCCGCGATAACGGTTGACGGCCTGAAGCCGCTCGTCGATCGGGCTGCTCTGAACCTGCCGCCAACGCTGGCTGACATTCCGTCGATGGAATGTCGACGTCCGGTGCCAGCACTCGCGACACATGGCGTGGCCCTTTCGGAGCGGTGCGCCGCAGCCGCGGACGGGGCAGACGCGGTCCATGTCAGACTCCCTGGCCGGCGAGGAACTCGCCGATTGGAGGCCAGCCGAGCCACTCGGCGTCGGGCAGCGGCGTCGGCAGGCCCCGCACGGGGGTCACGGTGCGGACCTCACCACCGGCCGCGCGGTAGACCCACAGGTCCCGGCGGCCATACCAGAGATCGACGTGCACCACCGGGACCTCAGCCGGGCGGGATGCCTCGTAGATCTCGACCTGGATCAGATCGTCGGCGGCGGGTCGGGCGTGGCGGTTTGCGAGCGCGCCCATGGTCGCCTCCTCATACCGCGGCCAGGTCGATCGGCACGGCGCGCCACCCATCGGCCTGGTCGTTGCGAATGTAGAAGCGGGCGTAGCTCTTGGAGCCGATCACTCGGATGCTGTCCCGGATCGCCTCCTGGCCGCGTTTCCACCGAGCGTCGTCGAACTCCAGGCGCAGCAGTCGGAAGACGGCGTCGCGGCTCACCTGACCTTCCTTGTCGGCCTGGAAGGCCTGATCGACCAGCGTGCGCAGCTCGTCGCGGGCGTCCTCGGTCCAGTCGGAAATGCACTCGTCGAAGAGCGCACGCGCCACCTGCAGCTCCGGTCCGAAGCTGAGGCGGTCGGCGACCGCGATCTGCACCTTCATCAGACCGTCGAAGGTCATGAAGGTGACGTTGCCGCGTCCCTTCGCGCCTCGTTTCGTGGCGCCGTACTCCTCCTCCGCGAGGCTCATGTAAGACCCGGTGTCGGCGAACACGTGGCCCTTGAAGCGCTGGATCTGGTTGTGCAGCTCGACCGCGTAGCCCAGGACCTTCCGGACCATCTGATCTTCGAGCTGCTGGACCGGGCGGATGCTCGCTTCGGTGACGAACCTCCCCTTGGCGTCCTCGACGTAGCCAGCCGGGATTTCGCGGCCGGAAACGGGCAGAGTGAGTTGATCGCTCATATCAGGCTCCTCAGATCTGTGTGTCGGTGAAGCGGGAGCGATGGAGGCTGCCGAGCAGCCACCACCGCAGTTGTTGGCGGATCAGCCAGACCAGGCCGCGGCGCTTAGCCATGGTCGGCCTCCAGCGCGACCAGGTGCGGCTCGCCATCGGCGGTCTCGAATGTCATCGAGATCACGCCGCTGTCGGGGTTGGCATCCATGACGGCGGTCACCGAGGTTCCGTCGAAGAAGTCCAGACGGCAGACCTGCATGTGCCCGCTGGCGCGGATCTTCGAGACGACGGCGTCGATCCGAACCGCAGTCGTGCCTTTGCCTTCGACCCAGCTGATGCGCGCGCCCTCGCCCGGGTACAGCGGGGCGGTTTCCACCACGGCGCTCATAGACCGGCTCCCGATGTCGGCTGTTTGGCTCGCCCCCGGAAGGAGGCGAGATCGACGACGGGGTCGCTGGGGTCGGTCGACGCCACGACACGCTGGCGCCGCGGTACCGGCTTGGCTTCGAGGCGCCGCGCCATGCGGGCCGCGTCGTGCAGTTCGTCGATGCCCTGCATGAAGAGTTGGTGCGGGAAGACGCCGGTCTCCTGCATCACCGTGAACCAGCGCTCGATCACGCCTTCGATCTTTTCGGCAATCATTGGCCACCTCCCAGGTTTGCCCAGGCGGCCTTCAGGTGCTGGAGCCCCATCAGCTCCACGCCGCCCGCGTGCATCACGGCGCGGCGGACCACCTTGTTGACCAGGCGCAATGCGCCGGGCTTTGCCGCCACCTCCTCGACGTAGGCGATGCATTCCGGGCTGGTCACACCCCATGCTTCGGCCTGTGCTCGAACGTCGCCGGCGGTCGGGCGCGGTATGTACCGGCGCCCGCCAACGCGGCTGTAGACCTGGGCGTGCTCGCCGGTCCTGCCGCCGCCCGTCATTCGGCCGGCGACCGTCTCGTTGCCCAGAAACGCGATCCCGATGCCTGTGGCGTCATGGATGCTGCGGATTTCGTCGAAGCACTTGACGTTGAGGTGCTGCGCCTCATCCACGATCAGCAGGCCGCCTGTCTCGGCGGTTTTACGAAGGATCGCCCTATACAAGGGCCGGGCGCCGGTGAACGACATGTCCTTGATGCCCACCGCCTCGGCGATCTCCTGCAAGGCCGGCACGACGGACGAGCAGTGCGGGGCCATGGTGGCGAGCCACACCGACCGGTTGTTGTCCCGGTAGTGTTTGGCGGACTCCGTTTTGCCGACTCCCGGCACGCCAGTGATCGTCACGATGTCGCCGTCGGCATGGGCGATTGCGAGCGTCACCACGATGTCGCGCGCCGTCGGCCCATTGAAGAACGGAGGCGATGAAGGGATCCGCAGGGCGGCTTCCTGGCGGCGACTACGGGCGGACAGCCACTGCTCTACCGCCCGGTCAAAGCCGTCGTTATCGCCCTTGTATTTGCCCTGTAGCCACTGGTTGAGGGCACCGCCGGATACGCCGATCTCCTTTGCGGCGGCGGCCTGCGACAGGCGCTCAGCCTCCATGACGGACCGGGCGCGCTGGCGAAGGTCGCCGTCGTCGACGCTTTCCAGGGCTGTATGTGTGCTGATAAGGTTCATGTCTTCCTACCTCCACTGTTATCGACCGGTGGGCGTTCCCGCGCCCGCCGGTCACTCACGGCCCGTCACAGACGGGTGCGATCACGGATGGCCTTCATGGCCATCACGTTGTTCACGAACTCATCGGGGAGTGCGTTGGGGTCGCTTTCGGGCAGCCGGGCCGGCTGCGGCTTCGTGGCGGCAGCACTGAACCGCTGCGGTTTGACGACCCTGGCTTCCGGTTTCACCGGGGCGTCGGGCGTCGGCAGCATCCGTGCCACGTCGCGCTCATTCAGGACGATCTGCGCGTCGGCCAGCTCACGGGTTGCGCGCAGCCGGGCCTTCCTGGCTCGGGCGTGCTTCTTCGCTTCCGACTCATCCATGAAGCCGCTGTCGGCGATGCAGCCGGCGGCGGTGATGTAGGTGCCGTCCAGGTCATAGACATGGATGTGCTTGCCGAGTCGGTCCGGGTCGTAGCGGACCGCGACCTTGCGGCCGATATAGCGGGCCAGGGCAGGGTCGTAATAACGGTTGCCGTAGAGGTGCAGCACACCGTCCGGCTGGCGACAGGTAAGGCCGACCACCGACAGCAGCCAGAGGCGACGGATCGCTTCGTCCTCGGGGGCGACCTTGCGGATCAGGTCGCGCTCGTAGCTCTCGTTGAACACATCGTCGAAGGAGCGGCCCTGGGCGACCAGACTGTTGCGGTCGGTGCGGGCGTTGTAGCGGTTGATCTCGCGCTCGCAGACCCGCAGCAGGTCGATCATCCGCACGGCGCGCGCGCCGTAGTTTGCCGGCTTGTTCGTCGGACTGTTGCCGGTATAGGCGCCCTCGAACTCCGGGGCCTTGGAGATGTAGCGAGACAACTCACCGAAGGCGCGCTCGATCGGCTTGGACTGCCCGTGGCCCGGTTTGGTGAACCGCAGGTCGATACCGAGCGCCGGGAACAGCCCCAGGAAGTCGTCGTCGCGCGGCTTGTAGCGGTTGCGGTATTTGGCGCCGCCGGTATTGGCCTTGGCTGCGGCTGCCATCGTGTTGTCCGAGAAGACGGTGTCGGGGATGCCCCAATTCTCGATGACGTCGCCGAAGGCCAGGCGGAAGCCGGTGGCGTTCTCGGTGGTGTCGAGCCGCCAAGAAAGGATCTTGTTGCTCGACAGGTCCTGGAACCCCAACAGGAATGCGCGGCCGATCTCGCCGCCGGGCCACTCCACGAACAGGTCGATCTTGTGACCGTCGTAGTTGAGCGCCTCCAGGGCGCGCAGATCCGAGCGGTCCCGGCGCTGTGCTGGGTATTTCCGGTTGAACTCTTCCATACCTTCCCTCCTGAGTGTGATGACTTCGGGGTCGATCTCGCGCTTGAGCTTGCGGGACAGGGTCTTCGGAGTGCCTGGCAGCACCCAGCCGTGGTCGCGCGCGGCGTCCTGCAGGCGTTGCCAGCATTCGGCGACGCTCGGCTTGCTGAGGCGCAGGTAATCGGCGAGGAAGAAATCCCAGGCGTCGGGATGGATCTCGGAGGCCGGCTTGCCGCTCCGCGAGTAGCGGGGTGTGAGCCAGGCCAACCAGTCGGCGCGGTCTTTGCCCGCCACCGCCTCGAACCAGTTCCAGATGGCGCTGATGGCGACCTTGTTATCGACGGCGGCCTGGGCGACGGCGGCCGAGCGATTGGCGCCCCCGCGCTCCAGATCCAGCACCGCGGCCAGGATGGCGAGGTTGCGGCGCGCCCGGTCCTTCGACTTCGCGGTTGCGGCTTCGAAGTGCCTCCAGATCTCGGCGCGGCCGGGCTCGGCGCGCTGCGCATCCGCCTCGGCCGCCCGTTCGCGGACCTCGCGCGCCAGAAGGGCGACCTGGGCGAGGGTCGGCAGAACGGTGTAGTGGTATTCGAAGCCGCCGCCGCGACCCTTACGGCGCCTCGCCAGGGGCTCTCCGGAAACAGTGCGGGCATCGGCCCAGCCCTCGGCTTTGGCGAGGCGATGTATGCCGGCATAGGGGTTCGAACCCTTCTGCTTGCGCGGAAGTCCGCGCAACTTCATCTCGGCCAGTTCGGCGGCGGTGAACCACTCGACGCGCATCAGCGGCCCCTCCATCTCGGACGGAGTTGCTTGCGCCGCTGTTCGCGCTCCTCGATCTCGTCGATCAGGATCATCTCCTCGATGGCCGGCAGATAGCGTTGGTCGACTACCGCGCCACCGAGCAGCCGCGCTCCGGTGTCGAGCAAATCGAGCCGCCCAAGCGCATGGGAGAGGGCGACGAGCCGGGCGAACGAAATGTTGTGATCGTCGCGGGCCTGGCTGGCGTAGGCGTTGAGCATGTGGGCCGATACGTCCTCGCCCAGGAACTCCGACATGCGGCGCGCCACCTCGTCGCGCGGCATGTCGGAATCCCGGAGCGCGGCTGCCACGGACAGACTGATCCGCTCTGCAAGGCGCCACCCTTCCGGCTCGGCCGCGCGCGCCGGAGTCGGAACAACCGGCGACATGGGTTGTTTGGGCTGCCAGGAGAGCAGGTCCAGCGTCAGCGGATCGCGCCGGGCCTTCGCCATCATCCGACCTCACCGAATTTGGCGACCTCGTCGCCGAGGGACTTCCAGCCCGGCCGCGTGTTGCGCGCGAACAGCTCCAGATAGGGGCCGCCGAACATCGTCTCGATGCGCTCGTACTGGCTGGGCGGTTTCTGGCTATGGCCGCGGCGAGGAGAGCGGATCTCGTCCTGGGGCCACCAGTCGATGAAGTCCCGGACGCTGTGCGCGCCCTCGGGTATCTCGACGTCGCCGAAAAAGGCGGTCGGCTTGCGAAGCTGAGGGTTGCCGCGGGTGCAGAGCAGGCAGGGTTCCAGGTTCTTGCGGGTGCCGTAACCGGGGCCGAATGCATACTTGCCGGTCTCCGGATTGAACTTCCGCCACTCCCAGGCGAGGCCGGCATACTCGAAGCCCCAGGCCTCGATCACCCGCGTCCAGACCGGCATGTGCGGCCAGGTTGCCCACAGGAAGAGAACGGCGTCCTTGGCTGCCAGAAGGCTGACGTCGACGCTGCAGATCTCGCCGATCGGCATGGTGTCGTAGTGGCGGCTGGGGCTCTTGCCCTGGCCCTTTTCGCTGTGCGTGTCGAAGGGCCAGTTGGGATCGGCGAGGATGACCGGATAGCCGCCGGTTCGGCGGTGGCGGATAAGCTGATGGCGATCACGGAGGTCGATCATGTGCGCGCCCTCCGCAGCCATTTAAGGAGCTGTTGCGGGGTCGTTGTGGCCTCGCCATCCAGGCGCTCGCAGCCGGGGATGACGTACTGCAGGCCCTGGTCGGTGAGGTCGACAGCGAACGGCGCCCCGTCGAGCCATTGCGAAGGGGCGGTCACCAGCTGACGAGGATCGCGGTCAGCCATACCCCCCCCAGGAGCGGCGGCCGGGCTACGCATCACAACCGTGACGCGCGCCCGGCCGCGCTCTACCATCGGAGTTGCAACACAACCGATGGAGAGAACGATGGCCACTGACGATGGATTGCTGATCTCGAACTTCTTGATGTCGACAGCCGCTATTCGCGTCCTTGTGCGGTCAGGCGTCCTGGACAAGGAAGCCTTGCTCGCGGAGATCGAGGTTCTCCGCTCACACCTCAGCGACGCCGAGGACCTCGGCGAGTCGGTCGATGCCGCTCTGGAGGGGATCCGCAACATGCCGGGACCTAGCGGCTGAGGCCGTAGACAGAGCGCAAGAGAGCGGACGCCCGCTCTTCGGTGAGCCCGCCGCGATCCTCGAGCTTGACGGTTACGGTGAACGGCCCCTCTAGGCGGCCCCGGTTGAGCAGAACGGTCAGCAGGAGCTCGTCCCAGTCGCGACCACTCCACCCTTGGGCGTCCGCCCATGCCAGGAAGGTGTCTCTCCCGCTCGCGCCGTTGTAGATGGCGGGGTCGGCCGGCACGCTGCCGGGCCGGCGGTCGCCCAAGAAGAACGTCGAGAGAAGTTCGGCGCGCTTCTGTGCGGGTGTGGCGGAATTGGGATCGCGTGCGTTGTCGCTCATGCGTCTTCCTCCGGTTGGTCGCGCTCGGCCAGCCACGCGACGAACTCGTCACGGATGAGCGCGAAGAACATGTTGCGGACCCGCTTGGGCGCCCGGCGCAGCCAGGTGGCAAGGCGGGTGACTTCGCGCTCGGCGGCGCGGCTGGATTTGTCGGCATCGGGCTGATTGTCGCGCTGGCCTCGGATGGCGGCGGCCGCATCCGCGACCTTGCGCGGGCCACCTTCGGTCAACATCAGATCGACCGCCTGCGCCTGCTCCTCGGCCGTCAGCCTGGAGAGCCGGAACAGCTCACCCTCCTGGCGGGCGATCGATGTACCGGCGATGCGGGCGCGGACTGCTGGCGCCAGGCGGTCGTACATCTGAACGGCGCGCCAGACCGTGCGCTCGGCGCGGCCGGTCGACCGAGCGGTCGCGGCGGCGAAGGAGAGGACCGACGACCAAACTGCAATTTTTGCAGTTTGGCCTTTTTCAATGGCTTGCAGGCCGGCCGCGCCCTGAACCGCTCCTGGATACAGCTTCTCGTAATACTCCTTGCGCAGGGCATAGGAGGCTGCCCGGTCCAGCGGGTTCAGATCGTGGCGCGCCAGGTTCTCGTCGATCTCGCGCAGCCGGGCCTCAGTATCGGTCGCGACCACGATACGGGCCTCGATATCGAGGTACCCGAGGTCGCGCACCGCCTCGATGCGGTGCGCGCCGGACACCAGGATGTATCGATCGCGGAGCAACTTCTCGCTTCCGGGCGCCTTGCGGACCTCGATGGGCTGGCTCTGCCCGATGTCGCGGATGCTTTCGGCGATCGCGGCGACATGAGCGGGGTCGACCACCCGCAGCCGGTCGACGACGTCGATTTGGTCGAGCGGGATCCTGTGGATCTGTTCTGTGCCGGCCACCGTCACGACACCCCCCCCGTTTTGACGCTGTCTAGCAAGACGGGATCGTGGACTATCGACATACGACCAACGGATGCAGGAGATGAGGACATGGATATCAACGACGACCTGGCGCTAGAGGCGGCCACAACCTGGTGCATGGCCTTCGGGGTGTTGATGGCGGAGCTGGTGCGCGGCGGAGCACTAGCGCCGGAGGACGCGGAGCGGGTGCTGGAGCGCATGGCTGGATTCACCGACGCCCTCGATCGCCAGGGCGACCTCGACCGTTCGCCGGCTCAGCAGAGCCTGGCGATGGATTTCCACCGGATGACGCTTGAGCGAGTCGGCGAGATCTTTCGAGATACGCTCGCCTTGCCGCCACATGATCCTGGGCCGCCTTCTGGTCGCTGAAGCTGCTGGCGATCGAGGTCGGACGAGGGGCGGGGCTCAAGAACGCGACGAGCTTCTTGATGATGCTCATGTCAGGCCACCTTCTGCTGGTGTTGCTGACGAAACTTCGGGCGATCCGTATAGTGCGAGCCGGGTTGAGGCTTCAGGCGCTCTCCCGTGCTCGGGTCGTAACGGCTGGGCCAGATCTCGCGCGGCGACATGCCGAGGCATTCCGCGATCGCCAACTCGCCTTTCGGATTGGGGCAGCGGGCGGTGACTCGCGCGACTGACTTCGGCAGACCGTACATCCGGTCGACATCCGCGAAGGTCAGGCCCTTGCGGTTCAAGAGGAACCGGATCTCCATCGGATCCTTGTCCGCGGCACGGCGGTTCGCCATGGGCTTCTCCTGTCGTGTGGCCGGCCTGGCAGGGCCGGCTTTGTTCGGGACTTTGAGTGAACGTTTGTGAAGGCTCGTATAATGATACGATACAAGCAAGTAGAAAAATACGATGACCGTAGTTTTCTACGAATTTGTTGGCTTCCGGGCCGGCAAGAAAGCGGCCGCTATGCCTGACGCGCCCTTCGCGAATCGATTAGCGATCGCCATCGGCGACGAGTCGGTCAGCTCGTTCTCTCGCCGATGTGAAATCGGAGAAGCCTCAATCCGGCAGTACCTGAAAGGGAGCGCCCCGAGCATCGACAAGGCTGCCGCTATAGCCGACGCCGCCGGTGTTTCCATCGAGTGGCTGGCGACGGGCCGCGGGGAGATGCGCTCTTCCAATCCACAGGTGCTGCCCGAGGACGAGATCGATCGACGGCTTCTGGAGATCCGCGAAACCTTGATGGAGCATGTGGATCTGCCGGTCTCGGCTGACGCGCTCGGCCACGATGATGCGCTCTGGCCGATCTATGTGGAGCTACAGTCGCTCGCTCGCGGCGGCGGTGCTTCGGGCGCTCAGCGCGCCGAGGCCGATCTTTATCTGCGCACGGCCTTCGACGATAGGGGGGCCGACCGTCGCATGGAGCAGCGGGTCAAGGACGTCGGTGTCCGCATTCGCGCTGCTTACGCGGCTGTCGATGAGGCGCTGGCGGCGGTCGGTTGGACGCCCTCGCCGCTCTTCAAGGAACAGCTGCGCACGGTCGCCTTCCGCCACGAAATGACGGTCGAGGACCTTACGCTCCTGTCCTCCGCAGTTAGGGACGAGGTCGCCGCTGCAACGGCGCCCTCCAAGCCCCGGCCCGCCATCAAAAGATGAACGGGGTTTGTAGCTAGAGTGAAACAGGGGTTAATGATGATCGGAAAAGCACTCGTCGCCGGGGCAGTAGGGCTGCTGTCCCTCTTATCCTCTAGCCCGACCCTCGCCGGCCCAAACGACGACGTTTTCTTCTCCGAGTGGTCCCATGGCGAACGGCCACCCCGCCGGGATCTGGGGCAATGGGTGATTACATGCCGTCGAGACGCGTTCACCGACGAAACGAACTGCTCAGTTCGGGCAACCCTGCAGGGATCGCGGCGCGGCGACATGGTGGTGACGCTTGCGGGTAATGGCTCGACTTCGATTGCCGTAGGGGGCGGGCCACACAAACCCGGGTCGGTGGCTGCTGTACGTATCGATGATGCAGGCGCGATCAGTTGGCCTGCCGAAGAGGTGCTTTCCGGAAAACGGGCTGCACGGGTTGTCGATCAACTGCGCGCCGGCGCCGTCGTAAGGTCGCGCTGGGTTTCCTCTCTGAGTTCGACGCCGCTGGATCAAGAGGCACTGCTGTCCGGCTTTGGTGTCGCCGTGGACAGGGCGAGATCAGTCCTCAGTGGGTCGTACAGCTACACGCCCGCCGAGGCCGCGAGTGCTGCCTTTTGGCTCACAGTCCAGATCACCCCGCATCTTGCCGGCGTGCGGCTCTGCGATCCGAGCCAAGCGCAGGCGGTTGAGCAGCGTATTGTCGACGCGCTCCGCGGTAAGCCGCAGGCACTAACTAGCCATCAACGATCAAAAGACAGCGTCATGGTGGGGGCCGAATTGAACGCCAAACGATTGGGTGTCGGCGGGATCAATTGCCCGGCCGCCAAGCTCGCCCTTGATCGAACAGCGGACCGCCTCCTGGATGAAGCGGCGCGCTTTCAGTGACCGAAAAAGTGCAAATGTTTGGTGTCGCCGCCTACTCCGCGTTCCGACAGGAAAACGGCGGCTCTCCGCGCCTCTCCAGCGAACTCTTGCATGAGTTCGCTGCGCCGGTCGAAATGCAAGAGTTCCAACGCCCTCTCGCCGGCCGGGCCGGTAACGACAGACACCCTGAAACGGGCGGTTGTCCGCCATTTAAACGCCGCTTGAACGTTTATGCGCCGACCGCTTAAATACCGCCTGTCCGGCGCGATCAGGCGCGAAATCGCCGAATTTACTCCAGAACCCGCCGCGGCCGCCCGGGGGTGACACCCGCCCCGTTTTCCGCAGAACCCTGCGCCTGTCACGAGTTGTCACGCCGGATAACGGTTTGTAACGGGTTTCTCTAGAACCTACTGTCCGTCAACAACCTCTTCCAGCTCCGCCAGCAGGGCGTCGGTGTCCTCGGCCCGGCCGGTGGTGATGCGGATGTAGCCCTCGTAGCCCGGCACCATCAGGCGGCCGATCATGATGCCGCGCTTCTCAAGCTCGGCGACCACCTCGGCGGCCGGCTTCGGGGTCTTGGAGGACAGGTAGTTGCCCACGCTCGGAAACGACTCGCAGCCGAGCCTGGCAAGCCCCGCCTCCAGCCGCTGGCGCTCCACGAAGGTGCGCTCCACGATCGACTTCATATGCGCCTGGTCGCCCAAAGCCGCCAGCGCGCCGGCCTGGGCCACCGCGTTCACGTTGAAGGTGCTGCGGACCTTCTGGAACCAGCCGGCCACCTCGTCCGACCCGCACAGCGCGTAGCCGACCCGCATGCCGGCGAGGCCGTAGGCCTTGGAGAAGGTGCGGAAGGCGACCCACGGCACGTTGGTCACCTCGGCCATGGCCGCCAGATGGTCCGAGCCGCCGCCATGGATCCCGTATTCGTAATACGCCTCGTCCAGCACCAGCAGGGTGGTCGGCGGCAGGGCCTTGGCGAAGGACACCACCTCCTCGGTGGTCAGGATGCCGCCGGTCGGGTTGTTCGGGGTGGCGAGGAAGACGATGCGGGTCTTGTCGGTGACCGCGGCCAGCATGCCCTCGGTATCGGCCGAACCGTCCTGGCGCACCTTCACCGCGACCAGGGTGGCACCGTTCACCGCGGCGGCCTTGTTGTAGCTCGGGAAGGACGGCACCGGCACCAGCACCTCGTCGCCCGGCGACAGCACGATGCGGCCGGCGGCGACGATCAGCTCGTCGGAGCCGTTGGCCAGCACGATCCGCTCCTTGGGATGGCCGGTATGCTCCGCCAGCGCCGAGGTCAGATCGCGCCAGAGCGGGTCGGGATAGTAGTTCACCCGGGTCGCCGCCTCCTGCATCGCCGCGATCGCCTTGGGCGAGGGCGGGAAGGGCGATTCGTTCAGGTTCATGCGCCGGATCTTGGACGGGTCGATTCCCGACTTGGAATCCCGCTGGATCGGCGGCTGGCCGGCGGGCGGCATGGCACGAATGAAGGGCTTCGCAACACTCTGCGCGGGATCGGCGTCGGCCATGTACGGGTCTCCTGGTCTGGCGGGCGGCAGAGATTAGCGTGATTTGACGGCGCTGTGCATCACCTCACGGCACCCGATGACGCAGCACCTCTCGTTATTGCGGCGGGCAGCCGATAAGCTGGTCCCATGACCGCCGAGCCGATCGATCAACCAGCCGAGGCCGCGCGTCCGGACGCGCTGACCCGGGCGCTGATCCTGACGACGCTGACCATGGTGACCGCGCTGTACGCGATGACGGTGACCATCGCCAACGTGTCGCTGCCGCAGATGCAGGGCGCGCTGTCGGCGACCACCGACCAGATCGCCCTGGTGGTGACCTTCAACATCATCGCCACCGCCGTCGCCACGCCGATGACCGGCTGGCTCGCCGCCCGGTTCTCGCGGCGCACGATCCTGATCTGGGGGGTCAGCGGCTTCACCCTGGCCTCGCTGGCCTGCGGGCTGGCGCCGACCCTGGAACTGCTGGTGGTCGCTCGCATCTTCCAGGGCGCGTTCGGCGCGCCGCTGGTGCCGCTGAGCCAGGCCATCGTCATGGACAGCTACCCCAAGCACCAGCAGGGCTCGGCCATGGCGATCTTCGGCATGGGCGTGGTGCTGGGGCCGGTGCTGGCGCCGACCGTCGGCGGCTACCTGTCGGAGGTTTACAACTGGCGCTGGGTGTTCTTCATGATCGTGCCCTGCGGCCTCGCCGCCCTGGCCGGGGTGGTGGTCTACATCCAGGACCGCTCCAAGGCGGGCTCCAGCTATCTCGACTGGACCGGGTTCCTGACCCTCGCCCTGTTCATCGCCGCCTTCCAGTTCATGCTGGATCAGGGCGAGCGGCTGGACTGGTTCGACAGCTCGACGATCCTGCTCTGCGGCGCGGTCGCGGCCCTGATGCTCTACCTGTTCATCGCCCATTCCCTGACGGCGGAGCGGCCGTTCCTCGATCCCAAGCTGCTGCTCGACCGCAACTACGCCATCGGCCTGCTGCTGGTCTTCGTCTTCGGGATGCTGAACTTCACGCCGATGACCCTGCTGCCCGCCCTGCTCCAGGGGGTGCGGGGCTATCCGGATTCGATCATCGGGGTGATCCTCGGCGCGCGCGGCGTGGGCACCCTGGTCGGGTTCTTCTTCATGTTCTGGGGCAGCAAGCTCGACCCGCGCCCCACCCTCGCCATCGGCTTCGCCCTGCAGGGCATCGCCGGCTGGTACATGTCCCAGTTCAGCATTAACCTGACCACCTTCGACGTGCTGTGGACCAGCGCGCTGCAGGGGCTGGGCGTCGGGCTGGTGTGGGTCCCGCTGACGATCGTCAGCTTCAACACCCTGCCGCGCGAGAAGACGTCAGAGGCCACGGCGATCTTCCACCTGGTGCGGAATTTCGGCAGCTCGATCTACATCTCCATCGCCATCTCCATCGCCCTGAACGGGGCGCGGGTGAACTACGCGGAGATGACCGCCCATGCCCGGCCGACCAACGAGGCGCTGCAGTTCCAGGATTCCCTGTTCCGGGTCTGGGAACTCGACAGCACGGGCGCGCTGGCCGGCCTGTCCAGCGAGATCGCCCGGCAGGCGGCGATGATCGGGTACCTGAACTCGTTCTACGCCTTCACCCTGACATCCTTCGCGGTGCTTCCGCTCATGCTGCTGATCAAGCTGCGGCGGTAGTGGACCCAACAATTCTTCATCGTCATCCCGGGAAGCCCCGGACTTGATCCGGGGGTTGCCCGGGACCCAATTGCGGTCGAACGGGCGGGGTCCCGGCCCGATCCCGGATCCGGTCCGGGCTCGTCCGGGATGACGGTGAACAATTTAGGAGCGCCACGGCCCCAGCCTCAGGGCCGCCACGATGAACAGCCCGTAGAACGCCATCGCCCCCGCCACCACGGCGAAGACCGCCTGCGGGGTGGCGGCGTCGGTCATCACCAGGGCCGCGCCGCCGGCCACCACGATCAGCAGCCGCAGGAACGTGCCGATCACCGGCCAGACCATCGAGCCGAGCCCTTGGCTGGCGAAATACAGGCAGAGCCCCAGGCCGAAGAAGGCGTAGCAAGGCCCGACGATCCCCAGATAGGTGCCGACCGCCAGCAAGGTCTCGGGATCCTGGGTGAACAGCCGTCCCCAGAGATCCGGCTGCACCGAGCCGACCAGGCCGATGGTGCCGACGATGCAGGCCGCCATCGCGCCGCCGGTCCAGGCGATGCGGATCGCCCGCTGCCGCCGGCCGGCGCCGACATTCACCCCGACCATGGCGATCAGCGCGCCGCCGACCCCGAAGATCACCGGGATCATCAGCAGCTCCAGCCGCGCCCCGATGCCGTAGCCGGCGAGCCAGTGGGTGCCGAGCCGGCCGATGATCGCGGTGACGATCAGCGCCATGGAGATGGTCAGGGCCGACTGGGTCGCCGCCAGGGTGCCCTGGCGCAGCAGCGGGACCAGCACCGGCGCTGATACCGGTCCCGGCGTCACCAGCACCGCCGCCCGGCCGCCCAGCAGCCAGGCAGACAGGCCGAGAGTTCCGAACAGATAGGCGAGCGGCATGGCCAGCCCCGCCCCGGCGATGCCGAGGCCCAGCGGGAAGATCAGCACCCAGGCGATCCCGGCATGCAGGATCAGCACGCAGCCGAGCGCGATCGCCGGCCGGATCGTGTCGCCGGACCCGCGCAGCAGGCTGGCCAGCACGTTGAACAGCCACAGGGTGAAGATCCCGGCGGCCAGCCGGTCGCCGTAGAGGTCGGCGGCCTCCAGCACCGCGCCCTCGCCGCCCAGCAGGGCGTAGAGCGAGCGGCCGAAGCAGAGGATCGCCAGCGCCATGACCGTGGCCAGGGCCAGGGCGATCAGCACCGCGCTCCGCAGGATCTCCTGGGCCCGCGCATCGTCGCCGGCGCCGAGCGCGCGGGCGGTGGCCCCGGCCACCACCCCGCCGATGGCGCCGCCGGACAGCATGTTGGTCAGCATCAGCAGCGGGAACACCAGGGCCACCCCGGCCAGCTCCACCGTGCCGAGCCGGCCGAGATAGGCCCCCTCCACCACGCTCATCCCCGATTGCAGGAAGGAGGCGGCGATGTTGGGGACCGCGAGGGTGGCGAGTGTCTTCAGGATCGGCCCGTCCAGCAGCCGGGTCCGCCGTGCGTCGCTCAAGGCATGTCCTTCATGTGCGAGAACCGGCCCAAGGGTGTCGGGGCCGGGCTATGGGAAGGCGCATCATGCGGGAAATCCACCCTGGCGACACGTCCCATCGAGCGCCGGCCCTTCGACCCGCACCCCGTGGGGTGCTGCTCAGGGCGAGGCCTTTCCATTTCCAAACAGTCGTCATCCCGGACGCTCCCGGACCTGATCCGGGAGCGGGCCGGGACCCCGTGCCGTTTTGTCCAGGTCCCGGTCGAACCCCGGGTCAAGCCCGCTGTTCACCGGGATGACGATGAAATTTGAATGAGACAGAAAAGATCTCGACCTGAGCGGCCCCGGCCCGGACTTGATCCGGGGTGGGGCGTGTCGAAGGGCCGGGACTTGCGACGGCTATCGCCCCGTCGCCTTGAACGCCTTCTCCAGGGCCCGGAAGGTCAGCAGGATGGAGGCGTGGCGGTTGGTGAAGGCCTTCGCCGGCAGCAGGGCGGAGAGCGCCTCGAACCGGCCGCCGGGCGCCGGGCCGTCCCGCTTCAGCATGTTCTCCAGGGCCGTCGCCGCCGCGCGCACTTCGGCGACCGACGCGCCGACCACCGCCCCGCCCACCGCCGAGGCGGCGGCGGAGCCGAGCGCGCAGGCTTCCACGCGCTGGCCGTACTCGGCCACCGTATCGCCGTCGAAGCGTACCTGGATCGTGACCCGGCTGCCGCAGGCGCGGCTCACCGCCCCGGTCTCGGCATCGGGTGCGGCCACCACATACCCGTCGCGGGCGATGGTCTCGGCCAGGTCCAGCAGCCGGTCCTGGTAGACGCTGTCCAGGGAGGGAGAGGTCGGGGCCGGAGGCTGGGCCGCCATCGCCGCCTACGCCGCGTCGAGCTCGGCCGTCGCGCGCTCCTTGATCGCCTTCAGCATGGCGCCGAGCCCGTTCTTGCGGGTCGGCGACAGGTGCGAGTCGAGGCCGATGGCTGGGATGAAGTCGGGCTCGGTGGCGACGATCTCCTGCGGCGTGCGGTTGGAATAGACTCGCAGCAGCAGCGCGATGATGCCGGAGACGATGGCCGCATCGCTGATCGCGTGGAACACCAGCCGGTCGCCCCGCTTTTCGCCGACCAGCCAGACCTGGCTCTGGCAGCCCTTCAGCTTGAACTCGTCGCGCTTATAGGCCTCGTCCAGCGGCGGCAGCTTGCGGCCGAGATCGATCAGGTACTCGTAGCGCTGCATCCAGTCGTCGAAGAAGGCGAACTCGTCGATGAGCTCTTCCTGCTCCTCGTCGATCGGGCGCTCGGGCGCGGCGTCTTGCGAGGCGGGGGTCATGGTGTCCATGTCCAGGATTTGGCGCGTTGCGGGACGGCTGTCAACGCGGACGCGGTCAGGAGAGGGCTCCCCGGGCCGCGACCGGCCACAGGCATTCGACGTGTCCGCTCTCCAGCCCGCCGCGCACGCCCACATACCAGTCGTACAGGTTGACCGTCGGATCCACGTGTCCGGGCACCAGCCAGACCCGGTCGCCGAGCTTCGTGGCCGGAGCGCCCGTCCCGAGCGAGAGCTTGCCGTGCTCGTCGGAGGCGGAGACGTAGGTGGTGTCCTTGCGCTGCCAGACGACCGGCAGACCACTGTCCACCGAGGAGGCCTTGAGGCCGGCATCGACCACCGCCCGGCCGGGCACGACCGCGCTCATCACCGAGGCGGCGATGAACAGGGCGTTCTCGAATTCCAGGCCCTCGGAGCCGTCGTCCTTCAGGTTGCGGCCGTAATCGGCATCCATCAGGCAGTAGGAGCCTGGCTGCAGTTCGTTCCACAGGCCGGTGCCGGTCTCGAACCGGAAGGTGCCGGAGCCCGCCCCGCCGATGGTCCGGCACTCCAGGCCGGCCGCGGCGAGCGCATCGACCGTCGCGGACACCGCTTCCGACGCCTGGGCGACGGCGGCCTTGCGTTCCAGATAGCCGCGGATGTGCTGGGCCGAGCCGTGATAGGCCTGGATGCCGTCGAACACGAGACCCTCCGCCTCGGCGATCCGCCGGGCCAGGTCGACCGCCGGGGCGCCGGGAGCGACGCCGCAGCGCGCCATGCCGACATCGATCTCCACCAGCACATAGAGCGTCGTGCCGAAGGCCCGGGCCGCCGCCGCATAGGCCTCCACCTGCTGCGGATCGTCGGCGCAGACACCGATGCGGGCGCGCCTGGCCAGGGCGGCGAGGCGGGCGACCTTTGCCGCGCCGACCACCTGGTTGGAGACCAGCACGTCGTCGATGCCGCCATCCACCAGCACCTCGGCCTCGCCGACCTTCTGGCAGCACTGGCCGACCGCGCCGCGCTCCATCTGCAGGCGGGCGATCATCGGCGACTTGTGGGTCTTGGCGTGGGGGCGGATGCGCACGCCGGTTTCCTTGGCGAAGGCGGCCATCCGGTCGAGATTGCGCTCGAAGGCGTCGAGGTCGATCACCAGAGCGGGGGTATCGATCGCGCCGGCCGGATCTCCGACACGGGCGGGCGGCGGGGTGGTCATGGCGGATGCTCCGGGTGACGAACGGGGGGAGCCACTGTCCTCCGGGAGGACGCCCGGGGCAAGACGGGGAACGCCCCTTATCCCAACTCCGTCATGCCATACGCGCACTCCCCGGACCTGTTCCGGGGCAATCCGATCCACGTGATGGAGCTTCAAAGGGAAGCGCCCGTCCTAGCCGAGGCGTTGACCCGGAACAGGTCCGGGGCGTGAGAAGAACGGGCATAGTGGCAGCCGCACGTCCTCCCTCACCCGCCCATTAGAAAGCCCGCCTTTCGGTGGAAAGGCGGGCCCGCAGTGCCGGTCCGTACGCTCCGTGATCGACGGCCGGACCGGCACGATTGAAAGGAAACTGCGTTCGGTTCGCTGGCGACGATGCCGGCGCCCGCAGGCTAATGGCGCTGCAGACGCTCTATCTCGTCCTTGATGGCCAGCTTCTGACGTTTCAGGTCATGTATCGCGACATCGTCCGGTAACGGTCGCCCGGACTCATTATCCAATTTCTCCTCGAGCGAGGCATGCCGTGCGCGCAGGGAGTGGATCCGATCAGTCGCTGTCATACGATCCTCCTTTCGACGTCTCCGGGGGCAGGTCTGCGTCCCGGAACCAAAAGCGTACCCCTCCCAGTTAGGCGCGCAACAATGAACTCTCAACCCCTTGAAGTTTTGACTGAAAGTTACCAGAAGCCCTTTACGCGAATAAGGTCTCCAAACCGAGGGATATGGCCAATGTCCGGTCGTCCGCGAGGGTTTCTCCCATGATCATGAGCCCCACCGGAGCGGTTCCCGCCGCGTGCACGGGGATGGTGGCGGCACAGCGGTCGAGGAAATTGCCGACCGAGCAGTTGCGCAGCATGGCCATGTTCACGGCCCCATAGACCGCATCGTCCGGCAGCAGGTCGGCGATCGGCGGGGCGATGCGCGGCGTGGTCGGCATCAGCACCGCGTCGAAGGCCGAGGTCTTGGCCGAAACCCGCGCCCGGATGTCGGCCCGGGCGTTGACCAGGGCGTAGTACTCCGCCGCCGACTGCTCGCTGGCCCGGCGCATGCGGGAGATGACGCGCGGGTCGAAGGCGTCCGGATCGCGCAGGATGTGCCGCTCGTGCAGGGCGTAGCTTTCCGGCGCGGTGAAGCCGCCCTTGGCGTTGACCACGGGCAACTCGAGCAGTTCCGGCAGCGAGAGATCGACGATGGTCGCGCCGGCCTCGGAGATCCGGGTCAGGGCCGCCTGGAACGCCGCCGCCGTCGCCTCGTCCAGATCGTCGAGCACGAAATCCTGCGGCACCGCCAGACGCAGCCCCTTCACCGGCAGGGCCGGGATGGCGTGCGGCGTCTCGCCGGCCAGGACCTGATGCACCCGCACGCAGCAGTCCAGGGTCGGCGCCAGCGGGCCGATGCTGTCCAGGCTGGTCGACAGCGGCACCGCGCCGGCGATCGGCACCCGGCTCTGGGTCGGTTTGAAGCCGGCGAGGCCGCAGAGGCTCGACGGGATCCGCACGGAACCGCCGGTATCGGTGCCGAGACCGACCGTCGCCATGCCGTCGGCCACGCCGACCGCAGCACCGGAGGAGGAGCCGCCGGGAATGCGCTTCGACGCCCGGTCCCACGGATTGGCCGGGGTGCCGTAATGCGGGTTGATGCCAAGGCCGGAATAGGCGAACTCGGTCATGTTGGTGCGGCCGACGATGACCGCGCCGGCGGCGCGCAGCCGGGCGACGACCGGAGCGTCGGCCTCGGCCGGCGGTTCGGTCGCCAGCACCTTGGAGCCGGCGGTGGTGACGGCGCCCTTCACGTCGAACAGGTCCTTGACCGAGATCGGCAGGCCTTCCAGCGGACGGGCCGGCACGCCGGCCTTGCGCAGACCGTCGCTGGCCGTGGCCTCGGCGCGGGCGCTGTCCTCCATCAGGGCGGTGAAGACGCGGGCCCCCTCTCCGGATGGATCCTTCGCCCGCTCAAGGGCGGTGTCCAGCAGGGCGGCGGCGGTGGTCTGGCCGGTCTCGAGGGCGGTGAGGATCTCGGCGATCGGGGTTTTCGGCACGAAGGTCATGGGTCAGCTCACCACGGGCAGGGTTTCGATGTCGTAGGCATGGGCGAGGCTGCGGCCGCGCGCCGGGTCGGTGATGGAGATCGCCAGCCGGTCGGCCGGGCGGATGCCGCCGGTCACCGGCACGGTGCCGCAGAGCATGACCGTGCCCGGCTTCAGGCCGCCATAGCCGTCCACCAGGTCCTTCAGCGGCCGGATCAGGGCGAGGGTGCCGGTCTGGTAGGTCTCTTCCTTGCCCTTGATCGTCGCCTTGGCTTCCAGCACCAGGGCGTCCAGATCGTCGTCCAGCGAGACCGCCCAGGCCGTGGTGCCCAGAACCTTCGGGCACATCTGCTTGGAGACGGCGATGGAATAGGTCTCCACCTTGCGGTCCGTATGGTCGGAGCCGACGGTCAGGAACAACCCCTTGTCGGTCGCCACCAGCACCGGCTCGACCTCGCCGGAGCTGTCGCCGCCCAGCACCTGCACCCGGTCCGACTGGGTGAGCTGCTCGACCGCGCAGCGGTAGTACAGCGGCACCGTGCTCGGCCCCGGCACGCCGATCTCGGCCAGTTCCTCGATGTGGTGGTCGATCGCCGCCTGGTCGCGGCCGGTCCAGCCGGCGACGACGCAGTTGGTGACGTCGACCTCGACCGGTCCGTCCGGCGTGTCGAACCGCAGAGCTTGGGCTCCCATATGTGCCTCCCGTTTGAAATCCGCGGGGACGATAGCTGCCGTCTGGGCATCGCGGAAGATCCGGATAAGGGGATGTGTCCGCGAGCGCCGCCGCACTATGGTGCCGGCATGTCGAGTGTACCTCCCACCACAGCCGCCGCCCCCGTCCGGAACCCGTCCCAGGACACCATGCGGGCGGTGCTGTTCATGCTGCTGGCGATCAACCTGCTGCCGTTCATGAACGTCGCGGCCAAGTTCCTGTCCGGCGAGTACCACACAGTGCAGGTGGTCTGGGCACGCTATACCGGGCATCTGGTCTTCGTGATCCTGATGTTCATGCCGCGCCAGGGGCTGTCTTTGTTCCGGGCGAGCAAGCCGGGGATCCACTTCATCCGGTCGCTGCTGATGTTCCTGGCCACGGCGTGCTTCTTCACCGCCCTGCGCTTCATCGAGGTGCCGGTGGCGAGCGCCATCAACTTCACCTCGCCGCTGATCGTCACCGCGCTGGCCGCCCCGTTCCTCGGCGAGATCGTCGGCGTCCGGCGCTGGACGGCGGTTGCGGTCGGCTTCGCCGGCGCGCTGATCATCATCCGGCCGGGCGGCGGCGAGACCCACTGGGCCATGTTCCTGGTCCTCGGCACGGCGCTCTGCTACGCGACCTACCAGATCTACACCCGCAAGTTCTCCGCCGCCGATTCGCCGGAGACGTCGATCACCTACATCGCCGTGGTCGGCGCGGTGATCTCCTCCATCGCCCTGCCGTTCTATTGGGTGACGCCGGTTTCGTGGCTCGATGCCGGGCTGTTCGCCCTGCTCGGCTTCATCGGCGGGCTCGGCCACTACTTCGTGATCCGCGCCTTCCAGTACGGCGAGGCGTCGGTCCTGGCCCCCTTCAACTACGGCCAGCTCGTGATGGCGATCATCGTGAGCTACTTCGTGTTCGGCACGTTCCCGGACATCTGGACCTTCGTCGGCGGCGGAATCATC
Organism: Thalassobaculum sp. OXR-137; assembly: GCF_034377285.1. Lineage (NCBI taxonomy): Bacteria > Pseudomonadati > Pseudomonadota > Alphaproteobacteria > Rhodospirillales > Thalassobaculaceae > Thalassobaculum > Thalassobaculum sp. OXR-137. The sequence goes on from NZ_CP139715.1 coordinate 417,458, forward strand.
GTCTCCAGCGGCCTCTACATCACCTATCGAGAGACCCTGCGCGGTAAGAAGCCCACGGCGCCGCCCTCCCCCACTCAGTCCTGAGCCAGATAGGCGCACAGCTCCCGCCCGACCTCCGCCATCAGCGGCCGCCAGGGCTGGACCTGGGTCTTGCGGAAGCAGCGGACGGTGGGGAAGCCGGGAAAGCGGTCGGTGCCGTATTCCAGGAAGACCGGCGCGTTGTAGAGCAGCCAGACCGGCTTGCCCAAGGCGGCGGAGATCCAGCCGACCGTGCTGGACGGGCAGATGACCAGATCCAGCGCCTCCACCAGAGCGAAGACGCCGTCGATATCGTCGGTGGTGTCGAGGCCGTCGATGACGGCGACATCGGCCCCGTTGCTCTCCAGTTCCGCGCGCCACCCCAGCCCGTACTGCAGGGAAACGAAGCGGGCGCCGTCGACCCTCAGCACCTCCTCGAAGGGTCCGATGCCCGGATAATGCGGCAGGCGGAAGGTGGTCAGCCGGCGGCTACGCCAGGCGATGCCGATCTTCGGGCCGTCGCCGAGGGCGGCCAGCCTCCCCCGCATCTCCGCCACCCGGGCCGGGTCGGCCTTCAGCCAGGGGACCGCCGCCGCATCCGCCTGCGCGATCGTCCCGCGATAGCGCGAGAGCAGCAGCGCGCCGTCGGCGAAGGCATCCGGGCGCCAGTCGTCGGGCACCCAGTCGTAGAGATGCTCCGGCGTGTTGCGGTCCCCGACCCGGTGATAGGCGTGCACATAGGCGTCGGGGAAACTGCGCCGCATCAGGGCGACGATCCGCTGGTCGCATTCGATGACGATCCGGCCGACATCGCGGGCCGCATCGGCGATGGCGCAGGCATGCAGCAGCTCGTCCCCCACCCCCTGATCGGCGGCGATCAGCAGGGTGATGTCCTTGTTCGGCGTGCCGTCCCACAGCGGGATCGACGGATCGCGGCGCACGGCGCTCGGCTTGCGCCGCATGTAGCTGTAGCCCTCCCAACCCTCGGCCATCTCGCCGATCGACAGGAGCTGGATGCCGAGACGGAAGCGGTAATGGGCCTCCCCCGGCGAGACTTTCAGCGCCTGACGCATCCAGCGGACCGCATCTTCGGCCTCACCGGCAGTGAAGGCCGCCTCCGACAGGCCGGCATAGGCCGAGGCCAGGTCCGGCCGTAATGTGCGGGCTCGAATGAATCCAGTGCGGGCCTCGGCGATCATCAGCCGGCCGACCTGCAGCCAGGCCAGGTGGTTATAGGCCTCGTGCCCGCCCGGGGCGATCACAGCCGCCGCCCGGAACGCACGCATGGCAGCGTCGCCCTGCTCGATGTCCATCAGCCCAAGGGCGTGGGACACCCAGCGGTCGGGCCGGGTCGGTGCGGCCGTCAGCGCCCGGTGGCGGGCGGTCGCGCAGGCCTTCAGCTCGGAGACGGCCTGCAGATGGTTGGCCCAGCGCGTCCAGCTCTCGTCGCTTTGCGGCACCAGCACCGCCGACCGGCGCAGCATCGCGACCCCTTCGTCCCGGCGCGGCCCGGTCGCGAGGATGCCTCCGAGCGAGGCCAGGGTATCGGGGAGCAGCGGGTTGCGGGCAAGCGCGGCCTCGTAGGCGGTGACCGCGTCGGCATGGCGCTGCAACCCGTGCAGCACCACGCCAAGCGCGTGCCAGTACGAGGCCTCCCCCGGGCCGTGCTCGACCGCACGCCGGAGCGCCTGTTCGGCGGCCTCGGCCCGGCCGCTCTGGTGCAGGGCCATGCCGAACCGGTACAGCAGATCCGCATGGGTCGGGTTCGCCTGCAGCAGATGGGCGTAGAGCGGGATCGCCTCCTGCACCCGTCCGGCCAGGTGCAGGGCGGTGGCGCGCTCCAGAATTTCTGTCGGCGTGGGCATGTCAGGCGTCGATGCCGCCTTCGACCATCGCGGCGGCCAGCGGCTCCCCGCGCTTCAGGTCGCGGGTCGCCCGACGGCCGAGCACGGTGTCGTAATGCTTCGGCGCGAGGCCGAGATTGGGGCGGATCGAGCGGATGTTCTGAGCGGTGAATGCCGCACCCGCCGGTACGTCTTCCACCACATAGAGCGAGCGCCGGAACTTGAGCCCCGCCTCCTCCGATTTGGTGGGGCGGTAGGCGGGCGCGCCGAGGGCGGCATGGGCCATGCGGGTGTCGCGCACCAGCCGGGCCAACTCGTCCGGCTCCAGAGAGAAGGCGCTGTCCACCCCGCCCTCGGCGCGGGAGAGGGTGACGTGCTTCTCGATCAGGCAGGCGCCCATGGCGACGGAGAGCGTGGCGATGGTGGTATCCATGGTGTGGTCCGACAGTCCGGTGACCACGCCGAGCTTGTCGGCCAGATCGGCGATGGTGCGCAGGTTGCTCTCCTCCGCCGGGGCGGGATAGGCGCTGACGCAGTGCAGGACGACGATCTGCTCCGCCCCCGCCCCGCGCGCGGCCTCGACCGCCTCGCGGATCTCCTCCAGGCTGCCCATGCCGGTCGACATGATCATCGGCTTGCCGGTCGCCGCGACCCGGCGGATCAGGGGCAGGTCCACCAGTTCCTGGGAGGCGACCTTGTAGGCCGGCGCGCCCAGGCTCTCCAGCAGGTCGATGGCCGTCGGATCGAACGGGGTGGAGAACACGGTGATCCCCAGTTCCCGCGCCTTGTCGAAAATCGGCCCATGCCACTCCCAGGGGGTATGCGCCTCCTCGTACAGCTCGTGCAGCCGGCGGCCGTCCCACAGCCCGCCCTGGATCAGGAACTCGGGCCCGTCATGGTCGAGCGTGATGGTGTCGGCGGTATAGGTCTGCAGCTTCACCGCGTCGGCCCCGGCAGCCTTGGCCGCCTCCAGGATGCGGAAAGCGCGGTCGATGTCCCCGTTGTGGTTCCCCGACATCTCCGCGACGATATAGGGCGGGTGGTCGGGACCGATCGGCCGTCCGGCTATGCTAAACTCGCCTTTCATCCAGCAGGTCCTCCGACCGGGCAGTTCCAGTGATTCGGCCGCCAGACGATACTCTTCCCACCGCCGCAAATGAAGCAGCACCGACCTCCGCCTCCCTGAAGGGCGAGCGGCTGGTGATCCGCGCCGATGCCGACAGCCGGATCGGCATGGGCCACGTGATGCGCTGCCTGGCGCTCGCCCAGAGCTGGATCGGCTTCGGCGGCACCGCCCGATTGGCCTGCACCGCCGTGCCCCCCGCGATCGCCGAACGCTATCACGATGCAGGGGCGGAGGTGGTGCTGCACGACCGATGGCCGGCAGAGGAGCTGGTGGACGATGCGGCCGCCGTGGTGGCCGACGGGCTGGAGATTGCGGACGGGGACCTCGCCGCGATCGCCGCGGCGGGACTGCCGCTCGCCACCATCGACGACATGGGTCATCGGTCGGCCTATCCCGGCGCGGTGGTGGTGAACCAGAACCTGCACGCGGACGCCGCCCTGTATTCCGGCAAGACCGAGGCCCGGCTGTGCCTCGGGCCGACCTACGGGCTGCTGCGCCGCGAGTTCCGCGACGCCGGCACCGGCCTCCGCGCGATACCGGAGACCGTCAGGCGCGTGCTCGTCCTGATGGGCGGTGCGGATCCCAAAGGCTACAGCGCCCTGGTCCTGGGTGCGGTCGCCGAGGCCGCAGCGGAGCTCGCCGGCGAGCCTGAGGTGATCCTGGTCGTCGGGGCGGCCAACCCCGCGCTGCACGATCTGGAGCGGCAGGCCGCACTCCTGCCGGCGCGGGTCGAGATCCGCCATGACGTGCGCGACATGGCGGACCTGCTCGCCTCCGTCGATCTGGCGGTGTCGGCGGCCGGGTCGACCGTGCTGGAGATGGCCTGCCTGGGCGTGCCGATGATCGTCGGCGCCCAGAACGAGAGCGAGACCGGCCCCGCCGCGGCCCTCGCCCGGCAGGGTGCGGCCATCGACATCGGACCGCTGGACCGCCTGGACACGGCCGCCCTGGCCCGCACCGTCGCCGCCGTGGCGCGGGACCCGGCCCGGCGACAGGTCCTGGCGCAGAACGCGCGGGAGCGCAGCGACGGCCGGGGCGCGGATCGGGTCGCCGCGCTGATCGCCGGGCTTGTCCGCCCTCAGGATTTCAGGTCGTAGTGCAGCAGCCCGTCACGCTCCTCCACCTGCTCGAACCCGCAGGCCTCGAAGGCCTTTCGGCTGGCCGTGTTGCCTTCCTTGATCTCCGAGCGGATCCGCGCGTCCGGCCACAGGGCCTTCACCTCCGCGACCGCCCCCGTCACCAGCACAGACGCCAGACGCCGGCCGCGCTCTTCGGGCGCAACGGTGAGGGAGATCTCGACCGACCCGTCCTCGTGCAGCAGTGCCGACGTGCTTCCCACCTTCGCCTCGCCCTCCAGGGCGATCCAGACATGCCGATTCGCATCCGCCGCTACCCGCGACATCCAGGCCGCGTGCGCCTCATGGGTCACCGGCTCGCCGCTGCGGGAATTCGCGCGGGTCAGCGGATCGTTGCGCCAGGCCAGCAGATCCTCGGAATCGTCGGCGGTGGCGGGGCGCAGGGTGATGGCGGGTCGGTCGCTCATGAACCCAGACTAGCCGTTATCCGGCGCCGGGGCGACGGCCACATGCTACCGTCAGTCGCCCTTTGGAGACGCCCCGGGAGACCTACGTGACGATTGCCGCCGTGATCCAGGCCCGCATGACCTCCACCCGCCTGCCGGGCAAGGTCCTGATGCCCGCGGCCGGACGCCCGATGCTGGCCCACCAGATCGACCGGGTGCGGCGGGCGGCGAGCGTGGACACCGTCTGCATCGCCACCACCGCCAACGCCGAGGACGACCCGGTCGTCGCCCTCGCCGAAGTCGAGGGGGTGGCGGTGTTCCGCGGCTCCGAGCCGGACGTGCTCGACCGGTTCGTGCAGGCGGCCGAAAGCGTGGGCGCCGACATCGCCGTGCGGCTGACCGGCGACTGCCCGCTCACCGACCCGGCGCTGCTCGACGCGGTGGTCGGGGTGTTCCGAGACAGCGAGCCGCCGGTGGACTACGCCACCAACAGCTTCCCGCGCACCTGGCCGATCGGCCTGGATGTCGAGGTCGTGTCCATGGCCGCCCTGCGCATCGCCAACGAAGAGGCGGACGACACCTACGACCGCGAGCACGTGACGCCGTTCCTCTACCGTCAGCCGGAGCGGTTCCGCATCGCCAGCTATACGTCGCCGGTGAATCTCGGCGCCAATCGCTGGACCCTGGACGAGCGGTCCGACTACGAGCTGCTGGTGCGGATCCTCGAGGCGCTGACCCCGGACAATCCGGCCTTCGGCTGGCGCGACGTGATCGCGCTGCTGGACGCGCATCCGGAATGGCGCACACTGAACGCCGGCGTCGCCCAGAAGCAGCGACGCTACGAAGACAGGATCGCGGGAGGATCGACATGACGACGAGCTGGCGCACCGAACAGGAGGCGTTCTGGAGCGGGGCGTTCGGCGACGACTATGTCGACCGCAACCAGGGGGCGGCGCTGCTGGCCTCGCGCACCCATCTGTTCTCCAACGTCCTGAAGCGGGCCGGCGGGGTCGCCTCGGCGGTGGAGTTCGGCCCGAATGTCGGCATCAACCTGGTCGCCCTGCGCCACCTGCTGCCGCAGATCGCCCTGTCCGCCATCGAGATCAACGCCAAGGCGGTGGAGGTGCTGCGCACCCTGCCCGACCTGACGGTGCATCACGGCTCGATCCTGGAGAAGCACCCGGTCGCGGTGAGCGAGCTCGCCTTCTGCTCCGGCGTGCTCATCCACATCAACCCGGACGCCCTGCCGACGGTGTACGACAACCTCTACGCCGCCTCCTCGCGGCTGATCCTGCTGTCGGAGTACTACAACCCCAGCCCCACGGCGATCCCGTATCGCGGCCATCAGGACCGGCTGTTCAAGCGCGATTTCGCCGGCGAGATGATGGACCGCTTCCCCGACCTGCGCCTGGTGGACTACGGTTTCCAGTACCACCGCGATCCGGCCTTCCCGGCCGACGACCTCACCTGGTTTCTTATGGAAAAGGCCGGCGCCTGACTTCTCGGCGCCGGATACATCATGCCCGATCTCCCGCTTCCCGAGCTGTCGCTCGCGCTGCTCGTCGCCTTCGCCTTTGCTGTCGGAGGTGGGGTCAAGGGCATCGTCGGCCTCGGCCTGCCGACCATCGTCATGGCGATCCTGGCCAACGTCGTCAGCCTGCGGACCGCCATCGGCATCCTGATCATCCCGCTGCTGATCTCCAATCTCTGGCAGATCGTCCAGGTCGGCGCGGTCGGCACTCTGGCGAAACGCTTCGGGCTGCTGAACGCCGCGGCGGCGGCCGGGCTGTGGATCGGAACGGAGATCCTGTTCTCGGTCGACCCGAAATGGATGCAGGTGGCGCTCGGCTGCCTGCTGATCGCCAATGCCGGCATGCAGATGCTGGGCGGCATTCCGACCATCCCGCGCCGCCGTGAGTTCGCCCTGTCGGTGCCGGTCGGGCTGTTCTCGGGGATCATCGGCGGGATGACCGGCAGCCAGGGGATCGTGATCGCGGTCTATCTCGCCAGCCTGGAACTGACCCGCGACGAGTATGTGCAGGGGGTGGGACTGTCGTTCTTCCTGACCGGCCTGGTCTGGGTCGTGGCGATCTGGGCCAATGGCGGCATCACGGTGGAGACCCTGCCGCTGTCGGCGGTGGCGCTGGTGGCGGCCCTGGCGGCCATGGCGATCGGCACCCGGATCCGCGGCCACCTGCCTCAGGCGCGGTTCCGCCAGGCGGTGTTCATCGTCATGGCCCTGATGGGCGCCAACCTGATCCGCAAGGCGGTGTGGGGGTAAGCCCTATACGCCCACACCCGTCATCCCGAACTTGTTTCGGGACCTCAGGGGCCAATGTCCGAGATAAGGTCCCGAAACAAGTTCGGGATGACAGTTTGGGGAAACGGAAGTGGTCTACCCCTCCCCCTCGAAGCAGATGTTCTCCAGCGGCTCGCCCTTCACGAAGCGGTCGAGCTGCTTGGCCACGAACATCCAGCGCCGGGTGGTCATCGGCTCGGTCCAGGCCGAGTTGTGCGGCGACAGGATCACGTTATCCAGCTTCTGGAACGGGAACTTGGACGGCCAGGGGTTCGGGTCCTCCTTCGACGGGTAGACGTACCAGACGTCGATGATCCCGCCGCGGATCCGCTTGGACGACAGCGCCTCGTACAGGGCGGCCTCGTCGATCACCTCGCCGCGGCCGACATTGCAGATCACCGCGTCCGGCTTCATCGCTTTGAACTGGGCAGCGCCGATCATGCCGCGGGTCACGTCGTCCAGCGGCGCGCAGACGATGATGAAATCGCTCTCCGCGCAGAGCCGGTCGAGCCCGTCGTCCACCGTCCAGTACTGATCGACCAGCTCGCCCTCGTCGCGGACCGTGCGGCTGACCGCCAGCACTGTCATGTCGAACGCCTTGCAGCGCCGGGCGACCTCGCGGCCGATATGGCCGTAGCCGACGATCCCGACCGTGCAGCCGCGCATCTCGCGGTGCATCGGGCCGGCGGAGATCGAGCGGCCGTTATAGGATTTCTCCACCATCATCGGATGGGTGTCGCGCATCAGCCCGGTCTGGAACTCCAGCATGCCGGCCAGGATGTGCTCGGCGATGGTGGTCTCGTGCTCATGGGTGTTGCAGAAGATCACGCCCTTGGGCAGTTCCGGCGGGGTGATCCAGTCATAGCCGGTGAACGGAATCTGGTAGAGCTTCAGCCGGTTGGTCTCCGGGAATGTCAGGCCGCCTCCGCCGCCCACGATGATATCCGCGTCCTGCAGCAGTTCCTGCAGGCGCTCGGGCTCCTCGTCCTTGTCGCAGCAGATGAAGCGCAGGTCGGACTGGGTGTGCTCGGCCAGGAAGTCGGCGCGACGGATCGAGTTCTTGCCGGTCAGCAGAACGGTCGGCGTTTCGCTCACGATGAACCTCGAGTGGAGTTTGCAGAACGGAGGGGGCGGATGGGCGCCCCGGGCAGGCACGGCGGAAGGGAGCTTGTGTATCACGGGCCGCTTTGTCTAGAGCACGATCGGATCAGATCGGCCAGATCTGATCCGTGAATCGTACTCTAAATACCTAAAGATAGAGCAAATTCACACGTTCGGATGTTTCCATCCGAACGTGATTTGCTCTAGCCTTTGCCGGCTCCGCGCACCACTCCCCGCTGCCGGACGCTGCCCATTTCTGGAGGATCTCCGCATGCCTGACGGTTTTGACCCGAACGCCGATTGGGTCGGCTTCGAACGCGGGCCCATGAAGCTGGGCGCCGTGGCCTGCGGCAACCCGGACGCGGCCGAGGCCGGCGTGGAGATCCTGGAGCGCGGCGGCAACGCCATCGACGCGGTGATCGCCACCGCCTTCGCCATGGGCGTGGTCGAGCCGCTGGACAGCGGCCTCGGCGCCGGCGGGTTCATGACCGTGCACCACGCGCGGACCAAGACGACGACCACCTTCGACTTCATGGGCACCGCCCCGGTCACCGCCAAATACGAGCTGTTCCAGGCGGCCAATCCGCTGGGCGACTACACCGTGCTGGTCAAGGACAAGGCCAACGAGATCGGCCACCGCTCGGTCGCGGTCCCCGGCGCCGCCGCCGGCCTGTGCCGGGTGCTGGACACCTTCGGGCGCATGCCGCTGAAGTCGGTGATGGCGCCGGCGATCCGCATCGCCCATGAGGGCTTCAATGTCGCGCCGAAGGCCGCCCTGCGCATGTCCCGCAGCAAGGACATGCTGTCCTACATGCCGGCCACCGCGGCGATGCTGCTCAAGCAGGACGGCAGCCTGTTCGAGTCCGGCGACCGCATGGACATGTCGGAATACGGCGACAGTCTCGAGCTGATCGCCGACGAAGGGCCGCGCGTCTTCTATGAGGGCGAGCTGGGCGCCAAGATCATCGCCGAGATGGAGGCCCATGGCGGCTTCCTCACGGCCGACGACCTCGCCAGCTACCATGTCGTGCGCCGACCGGCCGCCGGCGGCATGTACCGAGGCCGTAGGATCGCGACCATGGGGCCGCCGTCGACCGGGTTCATGGTGGCCAAGGGCCTCGCCGCGCTCGATGCCGCCGGGGTGCCCGACGACGAGTACGGCCGCACCAAGGCGCTGGCCGAGGCCATGCTGGCGATGTTCAACGCGCGGCGCCGGGGCCTCGGAGATCCGGCCTTCGTGCCGTCGCCCATCGCGCCCGGTGGCGAGAGCACGGAGACCACCAGCCTCTGCGCCATGGATGCGATCGGCAACGCCGCCTGCATCACCTTCTCCAACAACAACCACTCCGCCGTGGTGGTGCCGGGGACCGGCATCCTGCTGAACAACCAGATGCGCCTGTTCCACGCCTGGGAGGGCAGCGCCAATTCGGTGGTCGGCGGCAAGCGGCCGGCGTCGTCGATGATGCCGACGCTGCTGTTCGAGGGTAACCGAGCCGCCATGGCGATCGGCGCGTCGGGCGCGACCCGCATCGTCACCGCGCTGATGCAGATCCTGTTCCACCATCTGGGCCGGGACATTCCGCTGGAAAAGGCGGTGCGCGAGGCACGGGTGCATGCCGAGGAGGACTCGATGATGTGCGACCCGGACATCGCCGACACCGCCCGCGCGGTCGCCCGCGATCTAGGCCTGTCGCTGTCGGTGCAGCCGGTGCGCGACCCGATGATGGCGGTCTGCCAGACGATCTCGGTCGGTGCCGACGGCATGGCGGTCGCCGTCGGCGATCCCCGCGCGCGGGCGCAGGGTCGCGTGGTGTGACGGCCCGAATTTCTTGATACGTCTTCCCGGCCTTGCGCCGGGACCGAGACGGACGCTTGCTGGAGCTTTGGAGACACATCGCCCGACGCTCCAGCGGCACCCACCCTGGGCCCCGGCACAAGGCCGGGGAGACGAAACAATCAGAGAAAAAACCAACACACCGGAGGACCCCGAATGCCCGACGCCAAGCCCGCCCCGGGCGGACCCGACGCCACCTATTTCGCCTATCTGGAGGCCGGGGACTGGCGCATTCAGCGCTGCGGTTCCTGCGACACGCATATCTTCCAGCCGCGCGTCATGTGCCCGTCCTGCGGCGGCGAGGATCTCGCCTGGGTCGCGCCCAGCGGCAAGGGGACCGTCCATTCCACCACCGTCATCCGGCGCCGGCCGGAGAGCGGCGGCGACTATAATGTCTGCCTCGTCGACCTGGACGAGGGCGTACGGATGATGAGCCGGGTGGAGGGCGTGGACCCGACCGCGGTTTCCATCGGCATGCCGGTCGCCGCCCGTCTCGCCGAGCAGGACGGCCAGAAAGTCGTGGTGTTCGATCCGGAAAAGGGAGCTTCGGCATGACCTGGTCCCTGCGCGGCAAGACCGCCATCATCGGCGCCGCCACCGCCCATCTGGGCGAGGCCCCCGGCTTCAGCCACATGGAGATCGCCGCCGACGCCGCCCGCGCCGCCCTGGCCGATGCCGGACTGACGTTGAAGGACGTGGACGGACTGTTCGCCGTCTCCATGCATTCGGTGTTCCCGGCCCTGACCTACGGCGAATATCTCGGCATCCAGCCGCGCTTCTCCGAGGCCACCATCGTCGGCGGCTCCTCGGCGGTGATCCAGATGCTGCACGCCGCCCTGGCCCTGGAGAACGGGCTGTGCGACGTGGCGCTCATCGTCTACGGCTCGAACCAGCGCACCGCGTCCGGCAAGCTGCATTCGCCGTCCGGGGCGGAGAACCTGCCCTACGAGAAGCCCTATGGCCTGCGCGCGCCGATCGCCGGCTACGCCATGTCGGCGGCCCGGCACATGCACGACTACGGCACCACCCGCGAACAACTCGCCGAGGTCGCCGTCGCCGCGCGGATGTGGGCCGGGATGAACGAGGAAGCGTTCATGCGCGATCCGCTGAGCGTGGACGACGTGCTCGGCTCCCGCATGGTCTGCGACCCGCTGACCGTGCGCGACTGCTGCCTGGTGACCGACGGCGGCGGCGCCATCGTCATGACAAGGGCCGACCGCGCCAAGGATCTGAAGAAGGCGCCCGTCCACCTGCTCGGCTGTGCCGGCGGGCATACCCACCGCCAGTATTCGATGATGCCGTCGCTCACCACCACCTCGGCCGTCCAGAGCGGGCGCGAGGCGTTCAAGATGGCCGGCCTCTCCCCGGCCGATGTGGACGTGGTGCAGGTCTACGACGCCTTCACCATCAACGCCGTCATGCTGCTGGAGGATCTGGGCTTCTGTCCCAAGGGCGAGGGCGGAGCCTTCGTCGGCGACGGGCGGCTGCGGCCGGGCGGCGCGCTGCCGTTCAACACCTATGGCGGCGGGCTGTCCTGCACCCATCCGGGCATGCTCGGCATCTTCACCACCATCGAGGCGGTGCGGCAGCTGCGCGGCGAATGCGGCGAACGGCAGATCGAGGGCGCCACCATCGGCCTCGCCCATGGCAATGGCGGCATGTTCGCCCATGAATCCACCGCCCTGCTTGGCACCGCGGCGGCCCTGTGACGTCCCTCACCCTGATCCTGGGCGGTGCCCGGTCCGGCAAGTCGCGCCGGGCCGAGGCGCTCGCCCGGGAGAGCGGGCTCGAGGTCGTCTATCTCGCCACCGCCGAGGCGATGGACGCGGAGATGGCCGAGCGCATCGTCCGCCACCGGGAAGACCGGGCGGCGGATGGCTGGCTGACGGTGGAGGAGCCGCTGGACCTCGCCGGGACGCTGGTCCGCGAGGCCCGTCCGGGGCGCGTTGTGCTGGTGGAGTGCCTGACCACCTGGCTGACCAATCTGATGGTGCACGACCGGGACCTGGACGCGGCGACGGCCGACCTACTGGCCTGGTGTTCGGCGCCGACGGGTCCGTCGATCCTGGTTTCCAACGAGGTCGGCTTCGGCATCGTGCCGGAGCACAAGATGGCCCGCGACTTCCGCGACCACGCTGGCCGCCTGCACCAAAGGGTTGCCGAGCGCGCGGGTCGGGTGGACCTGGTGGTGGCGGGGATTTCGATGGTGGTGAAGGGATGACGCTCGCCCCCATCTTCCCATCCGTCATCCCGAACTCGCTTCGGGACCTCGCCAGCAGATGACCAAAGTGAGGTCCCGAAACGAGTTCGGGATGACGGGCATTGGGTTGGTACGGGTCCGAGCCCCTCACCACATCGATACCTCCATCACCCCCTTGCCCTCCCCCCGCTTCCGGCTAATCTCCAGGCCATGACCGAGCAGCTCACTCTCTTCGAAAAAATCTGGCGTTCCCACACCGTCACCGCCCGCGACGACGGGCAGGCGCTGCTGTGGATCGACCGCCACCTGTGCCATGAAGGCTCGTTCCACGCCTTCGAGAAGCTGGCGATGAGCGGCCGCAAGGTGCGCCGCCCCGACCTCACCTTCTCCATCGCCGACCATTACGTGCCGACGCGCAACCGCGAGGCCGGCCCGGACGAGCCGGAGATCGCCACCATGATCCGGCTGCTGGACGAGCACAGCCGGACCAACGGCATCCGCCAGTTCGGCCTGGGCGACCCCGAGCAGGGCATCGTCCATGTGGTCGGCCCCGAGCTCGGCCTCACCCAGCCCGGCATCGTGCTGGTCTGCGGCGACAGCCACACCTCCACCCATGGCGCCTTCGGGGCGCTGGCCTTCGGCATCGGGGCGTCGGAGGTGAGCCATGTGCTCGCCACCCAGACCCTGTGGCAGAAGCGGCCGCGCACCATGCGCATCACCGTCGACGGCACCCTGGGCAAGCATGTCACCGCGAAAGACCTGATCCTGTCCGTCATCGCCAAGATCGGCGCCGACGGGGCCGCCGGCCATGTCATCGAATATGCCGGCGCGGCGATCCGCGGCCTGTCGATGGAAGCGCGCATGACCGTCTGCAACATGTCGATCGAGGCCGGCGGCCGCGCCGGCATGATCGCGCCGGACGAGACCACGATCGCCTGGCTCAAGGGCCGGCGCTACATGCCGACGGGCAAGGACTGGGACGCGGCCGTCGCCTTCTGGCGGAGCCTGAAGACCGACGAGGGTGCCGTCTTCGACCGCGAAGTCACCCTGCATGCCGACGAGATCGCGCCGACCGTGACCTGGGGTACGTCGCCGGAACATGCCCTGCCGGTCACCGCCGCCGTGCCGGATCCGGCGGGCGAGGCCAATGAGGGGCGCCGGGCCACCTTCGAGAAGGCGGTCGATTACATGGGCCTGACCCCCGGCGCGCCGCTGGACGGGCTGCGGGTGGACCGGGTCTTCATCGGCTCCTGCACCAACGCCCGCATCGAGGATTTGCGGGCGGCAGCCGCCATCCTGAAGGACCGCAGCACGAAGGTGCCGACCATGATCGTGCCCGGCTCCACCATGGTGAAGCACCAGGCCGAGCAGGAGGGCCTGGACCGGATCTTCACCGGCGCCGGCGCGGAGTGGCTGGAATCCGGCTGCTCCATGTGCGCGGCGACCAACGGCGACATGGTGCCGCCGGGCGAGCGTTGCGCGTCGACCACCAACCGCAATTTCCGCGGCCGCCAGGGCCCCGGATCGCGCACCCACCTGATGAGCCCGGCCATGGCGGCCGCGGCCGCCGTCACCGGCACCATCACCGACGTGCGCAAGCTGGCGGAGGGCTAGACCATGGAACCGTTCGGCAAGCTCGCCGCCACCGTCGTGCCCCTGCGGCTCGCCAATGTGGACACCGACCAGCTCCAGCCCGGCCGCTTCCTGCGCAAGCCGCGCTCGGACGGCTACGACAACTACCTGTTCCACGACCTGCGCCGGAACGAGGACGGCTCCATGCGGGAGGATTTCCCGCTGAACCAGCCGCAATACCAGGGGGCGGAGATCCTGGTCGCCGACCGCAATTTCGGCGGCGGCTCGAGCCGGGAGGGTGCGGTCTACGCCCTCGCCGATGCCGGCTTCCGCTGCATCATCGCCGCCAGCTTCGGCGACATCTTCCGCTCCAACTGCGCCAAGAACGGTCTGCTGCCGGTCGAGCTGCCGATCGAAGCGATCGAGAAGATCTGGGAAATGGCCGAGGCCGACCCGTCGGCGCCGCTGACCGTCGATCTCGCCAGCCAGACCGTGCGGCTGGCCAACGATCCGGAGACCGTCGGCTTCGAGATCGACCCGTTCGTCAAGGAGTGCCTGATGGACGGCAAGGACGATATCGACCTGACCCTCGCCCATTCTCAAACCCTCTCGGCCTTCGAGCGTTCCTACGGCCAGGACTTCCCCTGGCGTACTCCAACAGGTTGAGCGTGATAATGGACCTTCTTGCCGATCCCACCGTCTGGGCCAGCTTCCTCACCCTGACCCTGATGGAGATCGTGCTCGGCATCGACAACGTCGTGTTCGTCTCGATCATCGCCAACCGGCTGCCGGAGCAGCAGCGGGCCATGGGCCGCACGATCGGACTGGCCGGCGCCCTGGTGATGCGCATCGCTCTGCTCTTCGCCATCACCTGGGTGATCGGGCTGACGGCGGTGGCCTTCACGTTCCAGGACATGGACCTGTCCTGGCGCGATCTGATCCTGATGGTCGGCGGCGCCTTCCTGCTCGCGAAGGCCACGCTGGAGATCCACAAGACCGTCGAGGGCGACGAGGAGGATCAGGGCCCCAAGGCCACCGTCTCGGCGGGCTTCACCAGCGTGATCGTCCAGATCATGGCGCTCGACATGGTGTTCAGCGTCGATTCCATCCTGACCGCCATCGGCATGGTCGAGCATATCGAGGTGATGATCGCCGCGGTGGTGGTGTCGATCGGCGTGATGATGGCCGCATCCGGGTTCATCGCGGACTTCATCCACAAGCATCCGACCTCGAAGATGCTGGCGCTGTCGTTCCTGATGCTGATCGGCGTGGCGCTGGTGGCCGACGGACTCCATTTCCACATCCCGCGCGGCTACCTCTACGCGGCCATCGGTTTCTCCGTCGCCGTCGAGGCGCTCAACCAATTGGCGCGCCGCAACCGACACAAGCTTAAGACTTTAAAACCTTAAAGTCGCCGAAATCCCCGTCCTAGAAGAACGTCCACTCCCCCGTCAGGTCGTGGATCCGGACCAGCGCGACCGCATAGGCCAGCGCCACGACGCCGGCTGCAAGCGGTCCGAGCATAGGCATTCCGCCGCCTGCGAGCATTTCCCACCCCAGCGCCGCCAGGGCCAGGGGTGCACCCAGCCATGTCGCGATCCGAAGCCGTCTGCGGGCCACGATCTCGGCATGACGGCGACGTGTGAACACTCTCCGTTTCATGCCTTCTGCCTTTCGATCTGAAACAAAAATTTCTATTGCACATTACAGAAACAACGCCTAAGTTAGAAGTGCTTTCGGATCGGGGCACGTCCCCCTCTCCCCACCTGATGCCCGGTTCGGATAGCGAGTAACGGAAGGCCTGGAGATCCGTCTCCAGGCCTTCACTCGTTTTTGGGGCATTTTCAAACACTTGTTGTTCACCTCCGTCCGGCGATTTTGGGTGAGCCGAGGGGGTGTCTGGCCTAGATTGGCGGGCCCGCCCCAGCCTGGCCGATGGTGATTTTGTCCTCGTCCCCCTTCCTTCGACGCACCGATCTGGTTTCGATCTGGTCACTCGCCTGGCCGTTGATTCTTTCCAACCTTACCGTGCCGCTGGTCGGCGCCGTCTCCACCGGAGTCATCGGCCATCTGGACGACCCGGCCTATCTCGGCGGCGTGGCGCTGGGGACGCTGATATTCACCTATGTCTACTGGGCCTTCGGCTTCCTGCGCATGGGCACGACCGGCCTCGCCTCCCAGGCGCACGGGGCCCAGGCGGTGGACGAGGTCCGGGCGGTGCTCGCCCGGGCGCTCATCCTGGCGGCCGTCTTCGGCGGGCTGCTCACCCTGTTCAGGGGCCCCATCGGCACGGCAGGCCTGTCCCTGCTGGAAGGCAGCACCGCGGTCCAGAGCCATGCCCGGGACTATTTCGAGATCCGGATCCTGGCCGCCGTCCCGGCCCTGGCCAACATCGCCCTGCTCGGCTGGTTCCTCGGCCTGCAGAACACCCGCTACGGCCTGATCCAGCAGGTGGTGATCAACGGCATCAACATCCTGCTCTCCGTCGTCCTGGTCTTCGGCGCCGGCCTGGATGTGGAAGGCGTGGCCTGGGCGGCCGTGCTCGGCCAGACCGCCGGTCTGGTCGTCGCCCTGGTCCTGGCCCGACGGCTGCTGCGCCAGATCGGCGGGCGCTTCGAGCGCGACCGGATCTTCAGCCTGACCCCGATCAAGGCCATGGTGGCGGTCAACCGGGACATCTTCATCCGCACCGTCTGTGTGCTGACCGGCACCGCCTTCTTCATGGACCGCTCCGCCGCCCTCGGCGAGGTGGCGCTGGCCGCCAACGCCGTGCTCATGGTGTTCCAGACCCTCTCGGCCTATGCCATGGACGGCTTCGCCCAGGCGACCGAGGCCATCGTCGGCAAGGCGATCGGCGCCCGCGACCGGCTCCGGCTCGACATCGCCGCCCGCGCCGGCACGGTCTGCGCCCTGGCGGTGGCCGTCGTCGCGGCGGCGATCTATACGCTGTTCGGCGGGCTGATCATTGAGCTGCTGACGGGGATCGACAGCGTGCGCCGGGAAGCCGACGCCCATCTGATCTGGGCGATCCTGCTGCCGCTCGCCTCCATCTGGGCCTTTCAGCTCGACGGCATCTTCATCGGCGCCACCCGCACGGCGGAGATGCGCAACGCCATGATCGCCTCGCTGATCGCCTTCGTCGCCGCCGGCCTGCCGCTGGTCGACCTGTTCGGCAATGACGGGCTGTGGGGCGCCTATGTCGCCTTCATGGGGGCGCGGGCGGTGACCTTGTACCTCTACTACCCCCGGGTCCAGGCCATGGCCGGCCCGCGACCCTGACCTCCCGGGCCGGATGTGCTAAGCCCTGGGGCGATCCCAATCACCGTGAGGAGGCCATTGTGACCCTGTCCGTCTATCTGTCCGGCGAGATCCATACCGACTGGCGCGACGTCATCGAGAAGGGCGCGCGGGCCGCCGGCCTGGATGTCGAGTTTTCCGCCCCGGTCACCGACCACGACGCCAGCGACGATTGCGGCGTGGCGATCCTCGGCGCGGAGGAGAAGGGATTCTGGAAGGACCACAAGGGCGCCAAGCTGAATGCGATCCGCACCCGCACCCTGATCGAGCAGGCCGACGTTGTCGTCGTGCGCTTCGGCGAGAAGTACAAGCAGTGGAACGCGGCCTTCGACGCCGGCTACGCGGCGGCCCTCGGCACGCCGCTGGTGGTGCTGCACGCCCCGGAGCACACCCACGCCCTGAAGGAGGTCGACGGCGCCGCCCTGGCGGTGGCAGAGACGCCGGAGCAGGTGGTCGACATCCTGCGCTACGTGCTGACCGGCAAGCTGCCGGGGTAACAGAACAGAACCTTCTCCGTTCCCTTCTCACACTCCCCGGACTTGTTCCGGGGCGAGGCGTCCTCCTGATGGGCGCGAGAGATCTGGTCTCACCCCGGAACAAGTCCGGGGAGTGTGAAAGTGTAAATGAGAGGTTGGAGTGAGCGAGGCCGTCACCCCGGGATCAGGATCGCCGCCAGCACCGCGTTGAACACCAGGCTGCCGATCACCAGGCCCACGGCCGCGCCATAGGTGATGTCCAGCGACAGCCGCAGGATCTGAGCCCGCAGCCACAGCGCCGCGCCGAAGGATCCGACCGTCAGGATCTTGCCGAGGGACCCGGGCAGCATGTCCGCGGTCTCCAGGCCGATGCAGACGAACTGGACCACAACGGTGGGCAGGGACGACCAGAATTCCGGGATCATGTAGTCGTAGTAGCGCTCCGACCGGTCGAGCGACGGCAGCACGTAATGGGCGGCCAGGGCGTAGCCGTACCAGGCGATCACCACCGTGAGCCCGACCATGACCAACTGCCCGAAGGACAGCGGTGCGTCGACGGCCGCCGACTGGATGAGGAAGATCAGCAGGTTCAGCGGCAGCACCGCCGCCAGGACCCAGCAGGACCGCCAGAAGGCGCCCTCACCCGCCCCGAAATAGCTCAGACCGCCCTTGTCGCCCAGCAGCAGGCGCCAGGTTCCATAGACGGAGGCCGCGATCTCCGACTGGCTGGGGATCGGCGGCAAGGCCATGACCCTAACGACCCAGCGCGCGGTTCAGCACGTCCGCGTAGATATCGGTGAGCGTGCGGATATCGGCGACGGCCACATGCTCGTCGACCTTGTGCATGGTCTGGCCGACCAGCCCGAACTCCACCACCGGGCAGAGCCGCTTGATGAAGCGGGCGTCAGAGGTGCCGCCGGTGGTGCTGAGCTCCGGGCGGCGGCCGGTCACGGCGAAGGTGGCGTCCGAGATCAGATCCGAGAGCGCCCCGGGTTCGGTGACGAAACTCTCGCCCGAGCATTCCGTCGTCATCTCGTAGCGCACGCCCTTCTGGTCGAAGCTGCCCCGGAACATCTTCTCCAGCGACTCCGCGGAATGGGCGTCGTTGAAGCGCACGTTGAAGGTGGCGCGCGCCTCCGCCGGGATGACGTTGGTCGCCGGGTTGCCGACATCGATGGTGGTCACCGACAGGGTGGTCGGCGGGAAATGCGCCGTGCCCTCGTCCAGGGTGCCGTGGGCGAAGGGCTCCAGCAGTCGGATCAGGTTGTGGACCGGGTTCTCGGCCAGATGCGGATAGGCGACGTGCCCCTGGGTCCCATGCACCGTGATGTGGCCGGTGAAGGAGCCGCGCCGGCCGATCTTCATCATGTCGCCCATGGCGCTCGGATTGGTCGGCTCGCCCACGATGCACATGTCGGGGATCTCGCCGTTGGCCTCCATCCAGTCCAGCACCTTGGTGGTGCCGTTGACGGCGGGGCCTTCCTCGTCGCCGGTGATCAGCAGGCTGATCGAGCCCTTGCCCGCGCTGGAGGACAGGTAACGGTCGACCGCGGCGACGAAGGCGGCGATGCCGCCCTTCATGTCGGCCGCCCCCCGGCCCCAGAGCCGGTCGTCGGCAATTGTCCCGTCGAACGGCCCCTTGGTCCAGGCGCCCATATCGCCGACCGGCACCACGTCGGTATGGCCGGCGAAGCAGAGGTGCGGCGCCTCGGTGCCGCGGCGCGCGTAGAGATTGTCGATCGCCGGGGTCCCCTCCGCCTCGAACCGCAGCCGATGGCAGGCGAAGCCCATCGGCTCCAGCAGGGACTGCAGCAGGTCGAGGGCACCGCCCTCTTCCGGGGTAACGCTGGGGCAGCGGATCAGGTCCGCGGCGACCTCGACCGGGTCGAGGCGCGCCGACGACGCAGAGCCGGCGGACGCCGAGCCGGCTTGGGGGGACGCCGACATCTCGATCTCCTCGCGATCAGTCGCGCAGCAGCTCGTTGATCGAGGTCTTCGACCGGGTCTGGGCGTCGACCGTCTTGACGATCACCGCACAGGACAGGGACGGGCCCGGCGTGCCGTCCGGCAGCGGCTTGCCCGGCATGGAGCCCGGCACCACGACCGAGAACGCCGGCACCCGGCCGATATGAATCTCGCCGGTCTCCCGGTTGATGATGCGGGTCGACTTGGAGATGAACACGCCCATGGAGAGCACCGCACCCTCCTCGACGATCACGCCTTCGACGACCTCGCTGCGCGCGCCGATGAAGCAGTTATCCTCGATGATCACCGGATCGGCCTGCAGCGGCTCAAGGACGCCGCCGATGCCGACACCGCCGGACAGGTGCACGTTCTTGCCGATCTGGGCGCAGGAGCCGACGGTGGCCCAGGTGTCCACCATGGTGCCCTTGTCCACATAGGCGCCCAGGTTCACGAAGCTCGGCATCAGCACGACGCCCGGCGCGATATAGGCCGAGCGGCGCACGACGCAGTTCGGCACGGCGCGGAAGCCGGCCTCGCGGAACCGGTTCTCGTTCCAGCCGGCGAACTTGGACGGGACCTTGTCCCACCACACGGACGGGCCGCGCTCCGGATCCTCGGGACCGCCGGGGACGACCACCATGTCGTTCAGCCGGAAGGACAGCAGGACCGCCTTCTTGGCCCACTGGTTGACCTTCCACTGGTGATTGCCCTCGGGCTGGGCGGTCCGGATCGAGCCGTTGTCCAGCCCTTCCAGCGCCGCCTCGACGGCGTCGCGCACCTCGCCTTTGGTGGAGACGGTGATGCTGTCTCGGTTTTCCCAGGCGGCGTCGATGACGGTTTGAAGATCAGAGGTCATGGGGTCTCGGCTCATGTCGAAAGGTCGGAAATCCGCAGGTCTGCGGCACAATGGCGGGGGGCCGGAGGGCTGTCAACGCGGTGCGCGTCACGACTCCAATTCGCCGTCGACCACGGCGCGCAGGAAGCTGATCACATCCTCGGCCACATGGTGCACATGGGGCTGGTCGGCGCCGTCGGTCGCCCAGTCGAAATCGCTCTTCAGCCAGACCGTGGTCATGCCGAGATCTGCCGCCGGCTTCAGGTTCTTGGCCATGTCCTCGACCATCGCAGTACGCGTCGGGTCGATGTCGAGAAGCCTGATCAGCTTGTCGTAGGGCACCGGGTCCGGCTTCGGCGAATAGTCGGAGGCGACGATGTCGTAGACGTGGTCGAAATGGCGGTCGACGCCCAGGCGCTTGGCCACCCGCTCGAAATGGCCGACCGACCCGTTGGTGTAGATCACCTTGCGGCCCGGCAGGCGGGTCAGCAGGTCGTCCAGTTCCGGCGCCGGGTCGATGATGCTGACGTCGATGTCGTGCACGTAGTCTAGGAAAGGCGCCGGATCGACCCCGTGCTCGGTCATCAGCCCGCGCAGGGTGGTGCCGTGGCGGCGGAACAGATCGCGCTGCAGTTCGCGGGCCGGCTCGTGCTCCAGATCGAAGCGGTCCTTGATGAACTCGGTCATCCGGGCGGAGACCTGGACGAACAGGTTGGAGCGCGCCGGATACAGGGTGTTGTCGAGATCGAAGATCCAGCAGTCGATGGTCTTGGCGAGCATGCGGCGTCCTGGGCATCGGGTCGGGATCAGGGAGCGCGCCGCCGCAGGGCACCGAGCACCCCGCTGGAGACCGCCACCCCCACGCTGGCCAGGACAATACCCACCATGCCCGTGCCCGTCACCGTCTCGCCGAGCACCAGCCTGCGGGTGAGGGTCGACGGGTCAGCGTCGATTTGCCACAAATGCACTGGACCTGCGGCGTCCCCGCTGCCATGACGATAACTCAATCGAATGCGGATCAGGCGGTGATCGGGTAGGGTGGGCGAATGAGCGTTCCGGGCGAAACTGCCGGTGCTGCGCAGGACGAGGTGCTGGTCGCCAGAATGGTGTCGACCGGCCCGTTCGCCCTCGCCGACGGCCCCGCGATCCTGGTCGGCCAGGACGACAAGGTTCAGGCCCGGAACATGGCCGGCGCCGACCTCGCGCGGCGCCTCCCCGAATTGAGCGACATCGCCTCGCTGATCGCCGAGGCCCGCCATGCCGGGCGCGGGATCTCCGCCGTGATCGAACTGCGCGACGTCCCGGGGACCGCCCCCGGCGCCACCAGCTTCTCGGCCCTGCCGGTGGGCGAGGACGGCGCGGTGCTGCTGATCGGCCGCGACGTCTCCGTCGACCGCAACCTGCGCTCCGCCCTGGTCGACTCGCGCCAGCGCTACCGCGATCTGGTGGAAATCTCCGCCGACCTGGCCTGGGAGACCGACGCCGAGGGGCGCTTCGCCTTCGTGTCCCCCCATGGCGGCATCGGCTGGTCGGCGGCGGACCTGATCGGACGGCGGGCGGATGCGTTTCTGGTCACCCCGCCGGGCGTGACCGTCGACAGCCCGTTCCGGACACGCGAGGCGCGCCAGGAGATGGAGATCACCTTCCGCCGGCCCGACGGCGGCGAGGCCCGGCTGGAGACCGCCGCCGCCCCGCTCTTCGCCGCGGACGGAAGCTGGGCCGGTGCGCGCGGGGTCTGCCGCGACGTGACCGACGACCGGATGCGGGACATGGAACTCGCCCGGGTCGGCGCCCGCCAGCGCCTGACCGCCCACATCATGCGCGCGATCCGCGACGAGACCGATCCCGACCGGATGCTGTCGCTCGCCGCCGAGGCGGTGTTCCGCGGCGGCAACGCCGACGGCTGCTCGGTCTACCGCATCCTGCCCGGCACCGGCATGTCCCTGGCCGCCGCGGTCGGCACGCCGGTCCCGGACGCGATTTTCGAGGAGATGCGCGAGCGCATCACCAACAGCCGCGAGCCGGCGGTGGAGGCCTACGATATCGGCGCGGTTCTGGCTCACCGCCTGTCTCACCACCACGAGATCAACGGCGCCGTGCTGCTGTGGCGCGCGGGAGAGACCGCCGACTGGAGCGACGACGACGCCCAGCTCATCGCCGACCTCTCCGACCAGCTCGGCATCGCCCTGCACCAGGCCGCCGCCCACCAGCATCTGGAGCGGCTGTCGACCACCGACGCGATGACAGGCCTGCTGAACCGACGCGCCTTCGACGACGCGATCACCCGCCGGCTGTCCGCCGGCGGCGGCGTGCCCGGAACCCTGACCTATGTCGACCTGGACAACTTCAAGAAGGTCAACGACACCAAGGGTCACCAGGTGGGCGACCAGGCGCTCGTCCATCTCTCCGACATCCTCAAGCGCCAGGCCCAGCCGGGGGACCTGATCGCCCGGCTCGGCGGCGACGAATTCGCGCTGTGGCTGGACGGGGTGTCGGTCGCGGAGGCGCCGGCCCGCGCCGAGTGGATCCTGGAGACCGGCAAGGAACTGCTGCAGTATTCCGGATCGCCGGACTATCCTGTCGGCCTGTCCATCGGCATGGCCGTCTATCGGCCGGGCTCCGGCGAAAGCCGCGAGCATCTGATCGAACGGGCGGACGCGGTCATGTACGAAATCAAGCATGGCGGTAAGGGCTGGTACCGGATCGCTCCCGACGCCGATGCCGAAACCACCATCGAAACGCCTGGGTGAGGAACCGTGACCAAGCCGACACCGCGCCGCCGCTCCGACGACAAGACCGCCGACAAGCAGACCCTCGCCCAGTCGATGGAAATCGCGCGCACCGGCTCCGTGCCGGAACGCTGCGCCTTGGCCGCCCGCCTCGACGTGCCGCCGGAGCTTCTGTTTTTCCTGGCCGAGGATTCCGACCGGGCGGTCCGCCGGGTGGTGGCGGCGAACATCAACACGCCGCGTCAGGCCGACGACTTTCTGGCCCAGGACGACGACGAGGGCGTGCGCTGCGCCGTGGCGGAGAAGATTGGGGTTCTCGCGCCCGACGTGGTTGACGAACGCCGCGGCCCCCAACGGCAGCTCACCATCAACGTGCTGGAGGCCCTGGCCCTCGACGCCGCCGTGAAGGTGCGCGCCCGGCTGGCGGAATCCATCAAGGACGTGGACAGCGCCCCGCCCGAGGTGATCACCGGCGTGATCCAGGTCCTGGCACGCGACGCGGCCATCGAGGTCGCGGGCCCGGTGCTCGAGCATTCCAGCCTGCTGAGCGACGAGTTCCTGGTGGACGTCATCAGCGCGCCGTCGCACACCGGGTCGGTCAGCGCCATCTCCCGGCGCCAGGGCGTCTCCTCCAAAGTCACCGACGCGATCGCCACCAGCGGCGACGATGCGGCCATCGCCGTGCTGCTGGGCAACGAGTCCGCCCAGATCCGGGAGGAAACCCTGGACCGGCTGATCGAAGGGGCGCCGCAGAAGCCGAGCTGGCACGCCCCGCTGGTCGCGCGGCCGAAGCTCGCCGGCCGGCAGATCGGCCGTCTGTCGGAGTTCGTCGCCAGCGCCCTGGTGGAGCAGCTCGCCCGCCGCTCCGACCTCGATCCGGAGACCTCCAAGCACCTGCAGACCGTCATGGCCCAGCGGCTCGAGGAGACCGTCGGCACCAGCCCGCAGGGCACCGGATTGTCGGAGGACGATCTGGTCCAGGCCGTGGCCTCCGGCCGCCGCGCCAAGGTGATCTCGAGCCTGGCGGTGCGCACCGGCTACAAGGAGCCGATCGTCCACTCGATCCTGAATTCGGGGAGTGCCAAGGCGGTGATCGCCCTGTCCTGGAAGGCCGGGCTCAGCATGTCCTTCGCCGAGCAGCTCCAGCTCCGCCTCGCCTATATCGCCGAGCGCGACATGCTGCGCGGCGTGCGCGGCAGCTATCCGCTGAGCGAAGAGGACATGCTCTGGCAGCTCGGGATGTTCGACGGCGGCCAGAACGCCTGACCGCCGTCCGAGGAGATCGGATCAGCCGCGCCGGATCCAGGTGCCCATGCCGTGGCTGGTGAACAGCTCCAGCAGGACGCCGTGCTGCACCCGGCCGTCGATGATCACGGCGCCCTCGGCGCCGCCCTCGACCGCCTCAATGCAGGTCTCGATCTTCGGGATCATGCCGCCGGAGATCGTGCCGTCGGCGATCAGCTCGCGCGCCTGGGAC
The DNA here is from genome assembly GCF_034377285.1 of Thalassobaculum sp. OXR-137. NCBI lineage: Bacteria > Pseudomonadati > Pseudomonadota > Alphaproteobacteria > Rhodospirillales > Thalassobaculaceae > Thalassobaculum > Thalassobaculum sp. OXR-137. Next base: position 441,753 of record NZ_CP139715.1, read on the forward strand.
ACGGTCAGTTCCGGGATGAGACGGCGGTCCTTGTCCAGCACGCCCTCCACGTCGGTCAGCAGCATGAAGCGGCTGGCGTCGACGGCCGCCGCCACAGCGCCGGCGGCGGTGTCGGCATTGATGTTGTAGGTCTCGCCCTCGGGACCGAGGCCGATCGGCGCCACCACCGGGATCAGGTCCTGGGAGACCAGCGACCGCAGCAGCGAGCCGTCGACCTTGGTCGGCTCGCCGACGAAGCCGAGATCGAGCACCTTCTCGATGTTGCTGTCGGGATCGACCTTGGTGCGCCGCAGCTTCTCCGCCCGAATCAGCCCGCCATCCTTGCCCGACAGGCCGATGGCCCGGCCGCCGGCCTGGTTGATGGCGGCGACGATGCCTTTGTTGATCGCGCCGGACAGCACCATCTCGACGATTTCCACCGTCGCCTGATCGGTCACGCGGAGCCCGTCGATGAATTCGCTCTTGATGGCGAGCCGTTCCAGCATCTTGCCGATCTGCGGGCCGCCGCCATGCACCACGACCGGGTTCATGCCGACCTGCTGCAGCAGCACCATGTCGGCCGCGAACTTGAGCGCCAGGTCGTCGTCGCCCATGGCATGGCCGCCGTACTTGATGACGACGGTCTTGCCTGAGTATCGGCGCATGTAGGGAAGCGCCTCGGTCAGAATGCCCGCCTTCGACAGCCATTCGGCCCGCCGCTTAAGGTCGATCGGCTTGCTGGTCATGGCGCTCCTTCCCTCCACTGGACAACCGGGCACGAGAAAACCGGCCTGCGGTTATAGAGCGCTGCGCCCGTCAGGCAAAGTACCCCCGTGATCGGGGCGGGGATCGGGGGGCTCTCCTTCATCCCCGTCGTCATCCCGAACTGGTTTCGGGACCTGCGGGCGGGAATGCAGTTTGAGGTCCCGAAACGAGTTCGGGATGACGAAGAGGCGGGATCAGCTCGGATTGGCGAAGCGGGCCAGTTCGGCGCGCAGGGCGGGGATGCCGTCGCCCGTCTCGCTGCTGGTCGCCACCACGGTCGGATGGGCGGCCGGATGGCGTTTCAGAGCGGCGGAGGTCTTGTCGATCATCGCCGCCAGCTCGGCCGGCTTCACCTTGTCGGCCTTGGTCAGCACCACCTGATAGGACAGGGCCGCCCGGTCCAGCATGTCCATCGCCTCGACATCGAGCTCCTTCAGCCCGTGGCGGCCGTCGATCAGCATGCTGACCCGCTGCAGGGTCGGCCGGCCGCGCAGATAGGCGAAGAGCGTGTCGGTCCAGATCGCCTGTTTGGCCTTGGAGACCTTGGCATAGCCGTAGCCCGGCAGATCGACCAGCATCAGCCGGCCGCCCAGGTCGAAGAAGATGACCTCCTGGGTCCGGCCCGGGGTGTTCGACGTCCGGGCCAGGGTCTTGCGGCCGGTCAGCGCGTTGACCAGGCTCGACTTGCCCACGTTCGAGCGGCCGACGAAGGCGACTTCCGGCAGGGTTTCCGGCGGCAGCTGCGGAATCGTCGCAGACGCGGCGACGAACCCGCATTCCTGGGCGAACAGGATCCGGGCCGCTTCCAGCTCCGCCTGGGACGGAGCGTCGGGGTTTGCCGGATCGTTCACGACAGGGTGTTCTTCACGCCCATGCGCTTCATGATCACCCACTGCTGCAGGATCGACAGCAGGTTGTTCCAGGTCCAGTAGATCACCAGTCCGGCGGCGAAGCTGGAGAGCAGGAAGGTGAAGAGCAGCGGCAGGAACATGAACACCTTGGCCTGCACCGGGTCGGCCGGCTGCGGGTTGAGGCGCTGCTGCAGGTACATGGTCAGGCCCATCAGGATCGGCCAGGCGCCGATCATGAGCATGGCCGGCGGATCCCAGGGGATCAGGCCGAACAGGTTGAAGACCGTTGTCGGGTCGGGCGCCGACAGGTCACGGATCCAGCCGTAGAACGGCGAGTGCCGCATCTCGATGCTGACGAACAACACCTTGTAGAGCGAGAAGAACACCGGGATCTGCACCAGGATCGGCAGGCAGCCGGCGGCGGGATTGACCTTCTCCCGCTTGTACATCGCCATCATCTCCTCGTTGAGACGCTGGCGGTCGTCGCCGTATTTCTCGCGCATCTCCTGCAGCTTCGGCGTCAGCTCCTTCATCTTGGCCATGGACTTGTAGGACTTGTTGGCCAGCGGGAAGAAGATCAGCTTGATGACCACGGTCAGCGCCAGGATCGCCAGGCCGAAATTGCCCAGGATGCCGTGCAGCCAGGTCAGCACGATGAAGAACGGCTTGGTCAGGAAGTAGAACCAGCCGAAATCGATGGCGAGGTCGAAGCTCGGCGCGCCGATCTGCTCCTCGTACTTGTCCAGCAGGTCGAGACGCTTGGCGCCGGCGAAGAAATGCGAGGTGTTGGTGACCTCGCCGCCCGCGGCGATGGCGGTGGCGCCGCCGAGATAGTCGACCTGGAAGCGGTCGTTCTGGTTGCGGATGGAGTGGCGGAACTTGTAGTTCCACTCGGCCTTCTGATCCGGCACCAGGGCCGCCAGCCAGTACTTGTCGGTGATGCCGATCCAGCCGCCCGGCGACTTCGCGTCCTGGTCGCCGTCCTCCTGAAGCTCGCTGTAGTCGACCTCCTTGAGGGTCTCGTTGAACACGCCGAGCGGGCCTTCATGCAGGATGTAGAAGCCCGTGGTCTTCGGCAGGCCGCCGCGGCTGATCAGGCCGTAGGGGAACAGTTCCTGCGCCGCGTCGGAGCCGTTGGTCACCGTGTCGGTGATGGTGAACATGTAGCCGTCGTCGACGCCGATGGTGCGCTTGAAGGTCAGGCCCTGGGGGCTGGTCCAGGTGAGCGTGATCGGCGACCCGGGGGTCAGTTCGGTCGCGTCGGTCTCCCACTGGGTCTTCGGGCCCGGCAGCTCCAGATTGGCGCCGGGGGCCGCGACCCAGCCGAACTCGGCGTAGTACGGCCGCACGTAATTGGTCGGCTCCAGCAGGTGGATCGGGCCGCTCGCCGGATCCAGCGTGACCAGATAGTCGTCCAGCACGACGTCGTCGATGCGGGCGCCCACCAGCGAGATCGAGCCGTCGATGGTGGGGGTGTTGATCTCGATGCGCGGGGTCGCCGCCAGGGCCGCCGTGCGATCCGCCTCGCCGCTGGCCGCGATCGCCGGCGCGGAACCGGGGGTCGGCGCTGTCGTCTGGTCGGTCGAGGGCCTGGGGGTATCGGTGTCGAAGCCCGGCGTCGGGTCCGCGCCCTGCTCGACCGCCTGCTGCGACGGAGCGGTCGGGGTCCACCCGAACTCCGCGGCGAGGAACTGGAAACCGATCAGGATCACCACGGAGAGGGCGATCGCGATGATCATATTCTTCTGGTCGCTCATAGAACGCTTCCGTCGGTACTGGCGCGGGCGGTGCGGGCGCGGGTCGAGTCCGCCGGATAGGCGGTCATGGTCCGGGGGTCGCTCGCAGCGAGCGGCGGCACCGGATCGTAGCCGGCGCCTCCCCAGGGTTGGCATCTTGCGAAGCGTCTAAGGGCTAGGACGCCGCCGCGCAAGACCCCGTGTGTCTGAACCGCCTCCACCGCGTAGGCCGAGCAGCTCGGCGCATAGCGACAGGACCCGGCGAAAAACGGCGAAAGCGCGTATCGGTAGAGATAGACCGGGGCCAGGGCGGCGGTCCGCGCGAGCCTGCGGATCGGACCGGGTGCCATCATCGCCCCTTCTTTTCGATGCGGTCGAGGGCGCCTGCGAGATCGGCCAGGAGATCGTCGTAGGGCCGTCCGACGGTCGCCGCGCGGGCGATGAGCACGTAATCGTGACCCTGCAGGGCGCGGGCGGCGAGGACGTCGTTCACCGCGGCCCGCAGCCGGCGGCGCGCCCGGTTCCGCTTGACGGCATTGCCGACCTTCTTGCTGGCTGTATAGCCGACGCGCGCCGGTGCATCGCCATCCTCCCGCGCCCGCATCTGCAGAACGAGGCCGGGTGCGACCACCTTGCGCGCACGCGCAGCGGCCAGGAAATCCTTCCTGGCCGGCAATACGTCTAGTTTGGCGGAGCCCGACGCGCGCATGCCGTCATTCTCCAGCCCTGCGGGCGTAGACCGTAGAAGGGTCTACGCGGACAGGCGCTTGCGGCCTTTTGCCCGACGGGCGCGGATCACGTTGCGACCGCCGACCGTAGCCATGCGGGAGCGAAAGCCGTGGCGGCGCTTGCGGACGAGAACGCTCGGTTGATAAGTGCGCTTCACGGGAAGCCTCCGTCACGTCGTCTGAATGATGCTCGAACAGCGAGCGCGGGTGTATATAGGCTGCCATCCGCCCTGTCAACGACCCCACCCGCGCCATGCCCGATTTCCAGTTCGAGCTGACCACCACGCCTGCGGCGGCCGACCTGGCCACGGTGAAGGCCGGGATGTGGCGATATGTGCAGTCCCGGCTGCCGGGCCTGCCCGACGAGTCCGAGGACGTGTCGGCGGCGCTCTTCGCCCGGACGGCGGACGGCACGGTGATCGGCGGTGTCCAGGGCAACGTGTACTGGAACGGGCTGGAAGTCGAGCAGCTCTGGATCGAGGAGACCCACCGCCGCCTCGGCCTCGCCCGCGACCTGATGACCCGGCTGGAGGACTTCGCCCGCCGGCACGGGGCGGTGATCGCCTATCTGCGCACCGTGGACGCGCGGCCGTTCTACGAACGCATCGGCTACGCGGTCTACGGAACACTGGAGGACCGGCCGATCGGCACCGTGCTGTACCACATGAAGAAGCGGCTGGACCGGGGCTAAGGCGCGGGCCGCGGCCCTTCGACCCCTCCAAACCCGTCATCCCGAACTTGTTTCGGGACCTCACCTCGATCATCCGCCGGGAGGTCCCGAAACAAGTTCGGGATGACGGTTTGGAGAAGGTTGTGGCCCCCTACCCCACCTCCATCGGCAGGCTCTCGTCGGTCACCCATTCGGACAGGGACGCGTCGTACAGCGCCACGTTCGCCCGGCCCAGACGGGTCAGCCAGTAGGCGGTGACCGAGGCCGCGATGCCGCCGCCGCAATAGGGCACCACCCGCCCCGCCTCCATCGCCCCCGCCGCACGCAGGGCCGCCTCGATCTCGGACGCCGGTCGAAATGCGTTGGTCTGCGGGTCGAGCAGCGTCGACGACGGCACGTTCGTCGAGCCGGCGATCCGCCCGGCCCGGCCGTAATGCACCCCCTCGCCCTTGTGCTGCGCGTGCGACAGGGCGTTGACGATGCACACGCCGGGATCGCCGACCGCCGCCAGCACCTCGTCGCGGCCCGCCACCAGGTCCGGGCGCGGGTGCGGGGTCAGGGTGGCCGCCGGCAGGGTCACCGAGCCGCTCTCCACCGGCCGACCCTCTTCCCGCCATTTCTTCAGCCCGCCATCCAGAACGGCGGCGTTGTCGAAGCCCGCAACCCGCAGCATCCACCAGAACCGGGTCGCCCATTGCGGGCTGTCGGCGGCATAGAGCACCACCGCCGTGCCGTCGCCGATGCCATGGGCGCCGAACACCTCAGCCAGGCGCTGCGGCGTCGGCATGGTGAAGCGGAACCGCCCCGCCGGGTCAGAGAAGTCGCCCGTCAGGTCCAGGAACGCTGCCCCGGGGATATGCGCCTCCTCATAGGACGTCCGCCCGCTCTCGGCCCGCAGAGTGGTCTGCGGATCGGGCACCAGGAAACAGGTGCAGTCGAACACCCGCACCCCTCCCGTCTCCATTGCCTCGGCCAGCCAGCCGGTCGACACCAGACTGTCCGGCAACTCGTAAGCGCTTGATCCGGCCATGCTTCGCGTGCTCCCCTGAGGTTCTCCGGCAGCGTCTGTCGCGCCGCCTCCCACCGGACTGTACCGGATGCCCTCCGTCGCACAAATCCGTGCCGCCTTCGATGCCGTGCCCCGCAATGTCCAGGGCATGTTTTGGATCGTCCTCTCCGGGCTGATCTTCTCCAGCTTCATGGCGCTGGTCCGGCTGGTCGGCAACACCATGGACCCGATCCAGGCCTCGTTCCTGCGCTACGGGTTCGGCCTGCTGTTCCTGACCCCCTTCTTCCTGCGGGTCACCGCGGCGGATCTTCGGGCGATGCGGTGGAAGCTGCATCTCGGACGCGGCCTGATGCACGGCACGGGCGTGATGCTGTGGTTCTACGCGATGTCTCGGATTCCCCTGGCGGAGGTGACGGCGATCGGCTTCACCGCCCCGGTCTTCGCCACGGTCGGCGCCGCCCTGTTCCTGGGCGAACGGATCCGCCTGCCGCGCATCACCGCCGTCGTCGTCGGTCTGCTGGGCGCCCTGATCATCGTGCGGCCCGGGTTCGCCGATGTCGATCCCGGGGCGATCGCCATGCTGATCGCCGCACCGCTCTTCGCCTTTTCCGACCTGGTGGCCAAGGCCCTGACCCGCAAGGAATCCGGCCCGGCCGTGGTCGCCTATCTCTCCATCATCGTCACCCTGGTGACCATGGGTCCGGCCATCTCGGTGTGGAAATGGCCGAGCCAGGAGGAATGGTTCCTGATCGTCGTGATCGCCGGCCTGGCCACCGTGGGGCACCTGGCCATGGTCCAGGGCTTCAAGGTCGGCGAGATGTCGGCCATCGCGCCGGCCCGCTACGTCCAGCTCCTCTGGTCCGCCCTGATCGGCTTCGCGCTGTTCTCCGAGGTGCCGGAGATCTGGACCTGGGTCGGGGCAGTGATCATCGTCTCCGCCGCCATCTACATCGCCCGCCGCGAGGCCCTGGCCCGCGAGCGCGGCGTTCAGACCGTCCGTCCGGCCCAGTCGAGCTCCGCGAATACCGGGTAGTGGTCGGAGGCCTTGCTGTCGCCGATCCAGCTCCGCACCACCGCGCCGGCAAGGTCCAGCGTGGCGACCAGGTGGTCGATCTTGTAGCCGCTTTCCTGGGTGTAGAAGGTGGACGCGGCGAGCGGATCGTGCCCGGCGGCGACGAAGGTGTCGACGAGCTGGTCGGCCCGGCGCAGGCGCCCCCGATGGGGGTCCATCTCGCCGCAGACGAGCTCGATCTCCCGTGACTCCGCCGTGCAGTTGAAGTCGCCGCCCAGGATCACCGTGTCGGTCAGCGGCACGTCCACCGCATCGCCGGCCCAGGCGTTCGGGAACGGCCCGTCGGCGGGCAGAGCGTCGGTCCCGCCCTCGCGGATGAAGCGCATCAGCACTTCGACCTGCGGCAGGCGCTGGCCGGCGGAGATATGGGAGAGGTGGACCGAATAGGCGCGGATCGGCCCGGCCGGGGTCTGGCAGATCCCCTCCACCACGCAGCGCTGGACGTCCATGGTCTCCGGCAGGGCATGCTTGGGGAGAAGCTGGGTGCGCGAGGACAGGATCGGCCAACGGCTGGCGATCATGTTGCCGAACGTGCGCCGCCGGTTGACCACCGTGCCGTCCACCACGGTGCTGGCATCGCTGTCGAAGGTCGAACCGAACACCACGTAGCGGTTCAGCCGCGCCGCCAGTTCCGCCACCTGATCCTCGCCGTCGTTGCGCGCCCAGTTCTGGGTGACTTCCTGGAACAGGATGATGTCGGCGTCGGCGACCGCGTCGGCGATCCGGGCGATGTCGTAGCGGCCGTCCTGACCGAGGGCGTACTGGATGTTGTAGGTGGCGACGACGAGGCGCATCGGCGGGTCCTTTTCAGTCGGTCTATTGATAAGTCAGGCAGGGCGGGCGTCCATCCTGGCAAGAGGCCGTGACGGCAGTATGTCGCCGCCCGGCTCTTGCCGGAACGGGGTGCCGACGACAGGTTCTGTACCATGATCCAGATCCTGTTCGCCCTGCTCGGCCTGTTAATGCTCGCCGGCTGCTACCTGTCCCGCTCGGCCGACCTGCCGGACGAGCTGATGCGCACCTGGCAGGGGGCGACGGTGGTCGTGCCGTTCTCCTCGGCCGATCCGGCCATGACGGACATCACCGGGGAGATGAGCGAGGTGGAACCGCTGCTGCGCTCCGCCCGGCTGGCCCCGACCCTGCCGGTGGTGATCTTCCTGCATGGCTGCAACGGCCTGCACCGGGGCTATCGGGTCGATGTGGAGTTCCTGCGCGACCTCGGTTACGCGGTGATCGCCCCGGACAGCTTCTCGCGCGCCTACAAGCCCACGAGCTGCGACTGGCGCTCGAAATCCGCCGGCTCCCATCCCGGGGTGATCGGCTTCCGGCTGGCCGAGGCGGATTACGCCATCCGCCAGGTACGGAGCTTCCCCTGGGTCGACCCTTCGCAGATCGTGCTGATGGGCCAGAGCGAGGGCGGAATGACGACCGCCAACTATACCGGCAGCGACGTCGCCGCCCGGGTGATCCTGGGCTGGACCTGCCAGATCCCGTGGCCGCCGCTCTGGGGCATCAAGGGGGAGGACGACATTCCGGTCCTCTCCGTGGTCAGCGCCGAGGACCGCTGGTTCCAGCGGTGGTTCCTGCGCGGCGACTGCGGCGAGGACATGGACGGTTTCGCCGATGCCCGGTCCGTGGTGATCGACGGTTCCACCCATCACGTTCTACGCCGCGACGAAGCCCGGGAGGCGGTGGCCGGGTTCCTGGAAAGGGTGGCGCCGTCACCGAAGCTGAAACGGCTGGCGCGGGATTAGAGGAAAGGAATCCACCCTCTTTCCCATTCTCATTCTCTCCCCGGATTGATTCCGGGGCCTACCCTCGGGCGAGACCAACGCCGTCGAACAGCAGCGTCGGACTCAGTGCAGTCGGATGGGTGGGCCCCGGAACAGGTCCGGGGAGTGTGGTTGGGATGAGAGGGCGTGCCCTCAGAGCGGCGCCGGCGGCGTCACCCCGAGCTTCCCGGCCCACTCCGCAAGCCCCTCCATGATCCCCGGATACAGCGCCACGCCTTCCGCCAGCGCCGCGCGCTTGCGGGCGAGGGCGCCGTCGCCCGGCAGACGCACCGCGTCGACGCCCGGGCGCGGCGGGTTGGTGCGGCAGAGCTCCACCAGCCGGTCGGTCTGGCGGCTGAAGGCATCCGCCCCGGCGAAGGCTGTCGGGTCCTGTACCTGAACCCAGATGCTCGCCCCCCAGCCTTCCGGCGGATCGGCCCGGCCGTGGCCGGACAGCCCCTGGGTCAGCGCTTCCACGATCAGCGCCAGGCCGTACCCCTTATGCCCGTGGTCCAGCCCGCCCACCGGCAGGATGGTGCCCGGCGGATCGGTGAACAGCACCGCCGGGTCCTTGGACGGGTTGCCCTCGGCGTCGATCAGCCAGGGATGCTCCAGCGTCCGACCTTCCTTGTGCAGCCGGTTGGTCAGCCCGTTGGTGGTGATCGAGGCCGAGATGTCGATCAGGATCGGATCGCCGGAGGTCGGGATGCCGACCGCCATCGGATCCGGCGTGTAGATCGCCCTGGTGCCGCCGAACGGCGCCACGCTGGCCACCGCCGGGTCGGAGCAGGTCAGGGTCACCATCATCCCCTCATCGGTCGCCCGCTGCAGGAAGGCGGCCAGACAGGCGATGTGATGGGAGCGGCGGATCGACACGGTGCAGGTGCCGTACCGCCGGGCCCGCTCCACCGCCAGGTCCACCGCGCTCGCGGTCAGCCACACGCCGGACAGCCGCATGCCGTCCCAGACCACCACCGGGCCGCGGTCGGACAGCACCTCCGGCATCCCCGTCGCCGTCATCGATCCGTCCTTGAGGGCCGCGAGATAGGCGCCGACGAGCTGCAGCCCATGGGTGGTGTGGCCCATCAGGTCGGCCTCGACCATCAGCGGCGCCACCAGGGCGGCCTTGTCGGCCGGCAGTCCGGCGCCGACGAACAGCGCCTCGGCGTAGTCGATCAGCGCCTGGGCGGCGTAGCGTTCCGTCATTCCGTATCCTCCCTCTTGGCCGCCGCTATGAGTGCGACGTTTCCGTGCAGATGCAGTATCTGATGCTCCAGGCCGAGTTCGGTAAACCACCGAACGTAATCGTCGAGTCTGGCGGGCCGGTTGCTTTGCGACAGATCGGCCTCGTAGTCGGAGAAGGTCTGCGCCGTCCGCATGGGCCGGCCGTGGATCGCCTCGATCCGCGCCCAGATCGCCCGCTGCAGCTCGAACGTCGCCGGCGTCGTCAGGCGCAGCCGGTCGTACAGCAGGAACACCCCGCCCGGCGCCAGCCGTTCCGCCGCCCAGGCGATCACCGACCGTTTGGCCGCGTCCTCCAGATCGTGGAAGGTCAGGGCGGTGGCGATCACCTTGAACGGGCCGCCGCCGATCTCGATCGCGCCGATATCGCCGAGGTCGCCCTCGACGAAGCGCGCCCGGTCGCCGAACCGGCCCCGCGCCGCCTCCAGCGACTCGCCCTTGCGGTCGACGCCGGTGAACGCCACATCGTCGCGGCGCTGGAACAGCAGGTGGGCCAGATAGCCGGTCCCGCAGCCGAGATCGAGGACGGCCTCGCCCTGCCGCAGCACGGCATCCGCCGCCGCGACCAGGATATCGAGCTGCTCTGCGCGGGTCGGGTGACCGCCGATCGGATCGTCCATCGTCTAAACCCCTCTGACTCAAAGGATTACTGAAAAGGCCACCGTGCATGGCGGTTTTCCAGCGCTTTTGCCTTGATTTTAGATAAAACTTTACATAAATTCACGTCACCTACAGTCCTTCAGAAAGAGGGAAGACGATGACCAGAATGGTGACTGATAAGGCTTTTGCCCTTCTATCTCAATCTGTTGCCGACATTGTCGGCAACGAGACCAAAATTGCGACGGCGCTCATGCGCGCCATCAACAGTGGGAGTTCGGTGGATCTGATGATGGCCCAGGCCTCGTTCGAGGATCTCGACGTTGCCACTCGGCGCCAGATTCACGGCCACGCCATGCGGCTGGCCGATACGATTCACTGATCTGGGGGACGGATAACCAGATCCTCTGTTTTGTCGCTTTTGAAGGTGTCGCGGGATCCCCCACCCCCGCGATTCCGTTTCCCCGGCCAGCCTCCACAGGCGGCCGGGGAAACCCCTTTCCTGCCTCAGGCTCGGCGACGAAACCACCGCTCCGGGCGTCACGGCTACTTCTTGTCCGCCTTCTCGAGATCGGCGTAGCAACGCTCCGCGCCGGCGTGCAGCGGTACGTTGACCCCGATCAGCGCCGAAGTCAGACGGACCTGCTTGCCGCCGGGATGCCCGCCGTCCAGCAGCGTGCGGGTGGCGTCGTTCCACAGCGCCTTGCAGACGGCGTAGACGAGGTCGTCCGGCGCGCCGGCGGTGGTGACCCACTGCGCGGTCACGCCGAATGTGTCGATCTCCTTCTGGTCGGGCCCGTACACCGTGGCCGGGATCGGCGCGCGGGTCAGAAACTCGTGACGCTCCAGCAGCGCGTCGACCGCGGGCCCGTCGAGCGGCACGATCCGGGCCTGTCGCGCCCGGATCAGATTGGCGACCGCGTTCGTCGGGACGCCGGCGACGATGAAGAAGGCGTCCAGTTCGTTCCGCGCCATCAGGCTCGCCGCCGGTCCCGGCTTCATATATTCGGCGATGACCCCGCCGGTTCCGATCCCGGCCGCCTCCAGCAGCCCGGTGGCCAGCAGCAGCGTGCCCGAGCCCGGCTCGTCCAGCGACACCCGCTGGCCGGCCAGATCCGCCAGGGTGGCGATATCGGTCTCCGCCCCGACCACGAGCTGCATGTGCTCGGCGTAGAGCGATGCGATCACCCGCAGGTCGGTCATGGGCTCGCGGCCGGCGAAGGCCCCCGTTCCGGTATAGGCTGCATGGATGACGTCGGACTGGGCGAAGCCGGAATCGATTTCGCCCCGCTCCATCGCCTCGATATTCGCCACCGATCCGTTGGACGAGACGACGATCCCGATCAGGCCGGGAACGCCGCAGCTCCCTCCGGCCTCGCAGGCGCGCGAGCCGGGCGGACTGGAGATCGCGTTCCCGATGATGGAGCCGATCGGATAGTAAGTGCCGTTCACCCCGCCGGTGCCGATCCGGAAGAATTTCGGCTCCTGCGCCGCGCTGGCGGGCGGATCGACGGACACAAGAATGGCGGCGAACGACAGAAGGGCGACGGACAATCGGGTCAGGGTCGTCATCTTTCTGCTTCGGCTCCCTCGGTCGGGTCACGGGATCGTTCGACGGCGCTATTGGAGATAGTAACGCACCAACTCCTTGGCACCGTCGGAATTCCATTCCGCATCGCCGAGAATCCGTCCCATCACCTTGCCGTCCGGCGAAATCAGAACCGTGGTCGGCAGGCCCGTCGCCTTCATCTCGCGGGCCAGGGCCCCCTTGGGATCGGCGGCGGTCTTCAGGTGCGTCACGTCGAGCCCGTCGAGAAACGGCTGCGCAACCTCCAGACCCTTGCGATCGATCGAGATGATCAGCACCCGGAACGCGTCGCTGCCGAGATCGACCTGCAATTCGTCCAGCGCGGGCAGCTCGCGGATGCAGGGCGCACACCAGGTGGCCCAGAAATTCACCAGTACCGTCTGCCCCGCGTAAGCGTCGAGGTTGATGCGCTCGCCGTCCGGGTCTAGGAAGTCGATGTCCGGTGCCGGCTGCGGATCGGCGAAGGCTTCCCACGCTCCGTAGCCGCCGGAAAACGCCGGCGGACCGGAAGCGGAGGCGACCGTCAGAATGGCCCCGCCCGCAGCGAGTGCCGCAACGAGACCGACGACCCCGCCAACCAGCGCCAGCCGCCGCGGCGACCAGGAAGAAAGCGAACCGAGAAACGCCATGACCGACTCTACTCCCGCGAATTCAATGTGGGGCGGCCGCTTTGCCGCCGGACCGGCGGAAGCCATGGAACGGATCAACCCCTCCATCGACTTCGACCGTCGCCTCTGGCGCGAAGACATCCTGGGCTCGAAGGCGCATGCGGAGATGCTGACGGCTCAGGGCATCATCACAGCCGAAGATGGGGCGGCGATCGCCCAGGGTCTAGACGACATCTGGGGCGAGATCGAGTCCGGGTCGTTCAAATTCTCGCACGCACTGGAAGATATCCACCTCAACGTCGAGAACCGGCTGCGCGAGAAAATCGGCGATGCGGCCGGCCGTCTGCACACCGGACGCTCGCGCAACGACCAGATCGCCCTCGACATGAAGCTGTGGACCCGCGGCGCGGTCGACGCGCTGGAGGTCGAGCTGAAGGACCTGCAGGCCGCGCTGATCGAGCAGGCCGACCGGCATGCCGAGACCATCATGCCCGGCTTCACCCACCTGCAGCCGGCCCAGCCGGTCACCTTCGGCCACCACCTGCTGGCCTATGTGGAGATGATCGGCCGCGACCGCTCCCGGCTGGCCGATGCCCGCAGGCGGCTGAACGAGAGCCCGCTCGGTGCGGCGGCGCTGGCCGGCACCCCGTTCCCGATCGACCGCCACATGACCGCGTCCAAGCTCGGCTTCGACCGGCCGGCGGCGAACTCGCTCGACGCCGTCTCCGATCGCGATTTCGTGATGGAGGTGCTGGCCGCCGCCGGGATCTGCGCGGTGCACCTGTCGCGCCTGGCCGAAGAGCTGATCATCTGGACCACGCCGCAGTTCCGCTTCGTGAAGCTGTCCGACGCCTTCACCACCGGCAGCTCGATCATGCCGCAGAAGAAGAACCCGGACGGCGCCGAACTGGTGAAGGGCAAGGCCGGCCGCATCCTGGCCGCCTTCACCGGCACCGCCATCGTGCTGAAGGGCCTGCCGCTGGCCTATGGCAAGGACATGCAGGAGGACAAGGAGCCGTGCTTCGACGCGGTCGACAATCTCGGCCTCTGCATCGCCTGCACCACCGGCATGATCCGCGACCTGCAGGCCAATCCGGACTCCATGCGCAAGGCCGTGGTCGCCGGCTTCCCGACCGCCACCGACCTCGCCGACTGGCTGGTGCGCGAGACCGGCATGCCATTCCGCGACGCCCACCATGTGACCGGCCGGGCGGTGAAGGCCGCCGAGGAGCGCGGTTGCGGGCTTGAGGATCTGCCGCTCGACGTGCTGCGCGAGATTCACCCGGCTATCGACGACCGCATCTATGGCGTGCTGTCGGTGGAGGCATCGCTCAACGCGCGGACGAGCTACGGCGGCACCGCCCCGGTGCGGGTCCGCGAACAGGTCGCCGAGGCCCGCAAGCGGTTCCTGGGCGACGGTTCCTGAGACGGAGGATTGAGGATGGACGAGACCCGCCGGACCCTGCTTCTCGCGCTGGCCGCCCTGGCCACCGGCGGTCTCGCCGCCTGCGGCAAGCGGGGCGATCCGAACCCGCCCAAGGACAGACCCTCCCCCCATCCCCGCAGCTATCCGGCGCCGTACCAGACCAAGGTGCTGACGGAGTAGGCGGTCCGGGGGAGAAAAGAGATAGCAGCCATTCCACTCTTTCTCACTCCCCGGACTTGTTCCGGGGCTACCCCGGCCGCCTTGGCGGGCGCCTGTGAGTTTCCTTTCGCGCCCGCCCCGGAGGACGCCCTACCCCGGAACAAGTCCGGCGAGTGGGCAATGGCCGGAGGAAATGGGCCGCGGAGAGATATCCGCCCTCGCCTCGAGCTGACGAACACATCCGCTTGAAACGCCGTCCCGGGACTTGACCCACCCGGGGCGCCGACCAACACTCCCTGTATCGGCGCCCGGTAGGCGGTCGCTTCGGAGCGGGTTCTGGCGATGGCAGGTTTATGCCGGCCGGAAGAAGCCACCGGCGCACCGGACGCCCCGACGATGGTGGAGACCCGTGGTGCGCAACCCGCAGACGCCGGACCGGTCGACGTTCAAAGAAGGTGCCGACCCGAGCGGCGTGCTTGCCGCCAAGCTCGCTCTGGCCAAGGCTGTGCTGGGCTGGGAGCGGCTATGGCCGTCGCTGTGGCCGCCCCTGGTGATCGCCACGCTGTTCATCGCGCTGGCGCTTATCGGCGTGCCGGGATGGATCGGCGACCTGACCTATGGCTGGGGGCACCTGACGCTGCTGGTCGCCCTCGGCGCCGCCTTCCTGTGGAGCCTGCGCCGCGGGGCACAGCGCTGGCAGCCCGCGACCCATGCGGACGCGGTGCGCCGGCTGGAGCGCGACAGCGGTCTGTCCCACCGGCCGCTCAGCAGCCTGGGTGACCGTCCGGCGGACGAGGCGAACTACATGGGCCTCGCCATCTGGCGCGCCCATCTCAAACGCGAGGCGGCCCGCCTGAAGGGTCTGAAGGTCGGCGCCCCGGAACCGAGCATGGCCCGGCTGGACCGCTACGGCCTGCGGGCCGGTCTCGCCTTCGCCCTGGTGCTCGGCCTCGCCATAGCCGCCGGCAATCCCGGCCAGCGGATCGCCCAGGCCTTCCAGCCGGATCTGCGGTCGCCCTATGCGGCGGCACCGCCGACTCTCGACGTCTGGATCAACCCGCCGGCCTATACCGGCCGCGTCCCCATGCTGCTGGCACGCGCCGTGGAGACGCAGGAGGGCGGTGCCGCGCCTGCCGCCGAGACACCGCCCGAACGTCTCGCCGTCCCGGTCGGCTCCGTCCTGCTCGCCAAGGTGAACGGCGGAGAGGGCACGCCCGAACTGGCCGTCGCCGAGGGCGAAGGGGATCAGGCGCGCGAGACCGTCCGCCCGTTCGAGACCGTCGGCACCCGCGCCCATCAGATCGAGATGCCCATTGAGGCGGGGACCGCGCTGACCATCCGCCAGGACGGCGACGACCTTGCCGGGTGGACGATCACCGTCGTGCCGGACCTGAAGCCGACCGTCTCCATGGCGGAACCGCCGGCCGCCACCGAGCGGGCGGCGCTGATGATCCATTTCGCCGCGTCCGACGATTACGGACTAGACGCGGTCGAGGCGCGGATCGACCGGCTCGACAGCCTGTCCGAAGTGGCCAGCGAGGCCCCGATCGTCCTACCGCTGTCGTTGCCCGGTTCCGCGCCGGAGGCCGTCGACGCCAAGGACTACCACGACCTCACCCCCCATCCCTGGGCCGGACAGCCGGTGCGGATCACCCTGGTGGCCCGCGACGCCATCGGCCAGGAGGGGCTCAGCGAGCCTCTGACCATCATCCTGCCGGAGCGGCAGTTCACCCATCCGGTCGCCCAGGCCATCATCGAGCAGCGCAAGCGCCTGACCACCGAGCCCGGCGAGAAGGACGACATCGCCCAGGTGCTGATGTCCATCGCCGTGCGGCCGCATCACTATTTCGAGGATCTCGTCACCTTTCTGGCCCTGCGCACCGCCGCCGGCCGCCTCGTCCTGAACGACGAGAGCCCGGAAATGGTCGAGGCCGTCCAGAAGCTGCTCTGGGACACCGCCCTGCGGGTCGAGGACGGCGAACTCTCCCTCGCCGAGCGCGAGCTGCGGGAGATCGAACGCAAGATCATGGACCTGCTGGCCGAGGACAGCGTCGATCAGGCCGAACTGGACAAGCTCATGGACGAGCTGCGCCAGGCCATCGACAAGATGCTTCAGGCCATGGCCGAGCAGATGCAGGAAATGATGCGCAACGGCGAGCAGAACGCCGAGCAGATGCAGGAGGTCGACCCGAACCGCATCATCGAGCGCCAGGACCTGATGGACATGCTGGAGCGGGCCCGCGAAATGGCCCAGGCCGGCGCCAAGGACGCGGCGCGCGAGATGCTCTCCCAGCTCCGCGAGCTGATGGAGAACCTGCGTGCCGGACGGCCGCAGATGATGTCGCCGGAACAGCTCGCCGCCCGCGAGATGATGCGCCAGCTCCAGGATCTGGCCGAGCAGCAGCAGCGGCTGATGGACGAGACCTTCAAGAACCACCAGCAGGAGCAGCAGTTCGGCAACCGGGGCCAGCAGAACCTGGGCAACCAGCCCTTCGGCAGCCAGCCCGGACAGCAGCCGGGCCAGCGCGGCGAACAGGGCCAGCCGGGCCAGCGTCCCGGCCAGGGCCAGAACGGGCAGGGCCAGAACGGCCAGGGTCAGTCGCCTCAAGGCATGAGCGCCGAACAGCTCGCCCAGATGCAGGAGCAGCTGCGCCGGCAGCTCGGCGAGTTCATGCGCAAGCTGGGCGAGGGCATGGGCCGGATCCCGCAGCCTTTCGGTCAGGCCGAGCGGGCGATGAAGGGGGCCAGCGACGCCCTGGGCCAGAGCCAGCCGGGCGACGCGGTGGGCCCGCAGGGGGACGCCATCGAGGCCCTTCAGGACGGCGCCCAGGCGCTGTCGGAGGCGATGCAGCAACAGCAGCAGGCCGGCGGCGGTGCAGCCCCCACGCCCGGCGCCCAGGGCCGCGCCCAAGACGGGCAGATCCGCGATCCGCTGAACAACGACAGCGACGACAGCCAGGGCTACGCCACCGACGGCAATACCCGCCACGGCATTCCGGCGGAGAGCGACCTGCTGCGCTCGCGACGGATCTTCGACGAGCTGCGCCGGCGCTCCGGCGAGCGCGACCGGCCGGCCCAGGAACTGGACTATATCGACCGCCTGCTGAAGCGCTTCTGAAGCTGCGCCGCGCCGATCCGGCGCGCCGTCGGGCATGCGGCGTGTCGATGGGCCGCGTCTGCCCGGCGATCGCCGAGGATGACAGAACCGCCCCCGCTTCCTATGTGTTTACCTTGGAAACGGGATCGATCTGCGAAGGGGCAGGCATATGGCACGACCGGAAGTCGACTGGGACGACGAGTACTCGGCTCCCAAACACCGCTTCCTGCCGGGCCGCGGATTTGCGCGGTTCAGTGGCTATACCCTGATCGTCCTGGCCGTCCTGATCGTCCTGTACTACCTGATCGGCGCCGTGGCGATGCACAGCATCGACGACGATCCGAACTTCCAGGCGATCAACGAGCCGGAGGGCGGCAGCCATTCGGTGGCGGTCACGGCGGCGCTGATCGAGCGCGAGGTCGATACCCATTTCTGGACGGCCAACGATCCGTTCTTCTATCCCTCGGCCCTGCTCGACAACACGCCGAACTACCAGCAGGGCATCGTCTACGCCCTGTCGCGCTTCACCATCGAGTTGGCCGACCAGATCGGCCGGACCCGAGGGTCGTCCGAGGTGGACGCCGATCTGGATCGGGCGGCGGGCCTGCTGAAATACCCCGGCAACGTCTGGATCTTCGATCTCTCCACGTCGTTCCTGCCGACGCCCGCCTCGGAAAGCCAGTACCGGGCGGCGGCGCGCGCGCTCAAGGCCTATAACGAGCGTCTGGCGGCGGGCCAGGCGATCTTCGAGCGCCGCTCGGACAATCTGATCGCCACCCTCGACCGCATCGCCTCCGACCTCGGCTCGGCCTCGGCGACCCTGGACCAGCATCTGGCCAAGCCGCGGCCGCTGCTGGTCGACACCAAGGTCGACGACATCTTCTACGGGGTGAAGGGGCGGCTCTATGGCTACGCCATCGTGCTGCGGGAGCTCGGCCGCGACTTCGACGGGGTGATCAAGGACCGCCAGCTCCGCCCGGCCTGGGACCAGATGATGCAGTCGCTCAACCAGGCGGCCATTCTCGATCCGGTGGTGGTGATGAACGGCGCGCCCGACGGCGCCTATTTCCCGAGCCACCTGGCGGTCCAGGGCTTCTACCTGCTGCGCGCCCGCACCCAGCTGCGCGAGATCACGAATATTCTGCTGAAGTAGGGAGCGGCTTCGGCCGCTCTTCCGCTATCTCCTTTTTCTTTCCCGACTTCCTGGACGGCCCGCAGGGCCGATCCAGGACCCTGGCACCAACGCCGGAACACGATCCTGGATCGGCCCTGCGGGCCGTCCAGGAAGTCGGTTTGGAGGGAAGGTGTGAAGAAGAAAGGCCCTAGGTCACCACATCCACGCCCGGCGGCCCGGTCCGACGGGCGGTATCCCTGTCCACGGTCTCCTGGACCGAGCGATAGCGCCGGGCCGCCTCGGCGCTGCCGGTGCGGCTCGCCGCGTCGCCGTCCTGGGCGAAGGACTGGGCGAGGAAGGTCGCGGCCGGTCTGCTGGCGAGGAGCGGACGGCGGAACGCCTCGCCGCGCTCGAGGAACGGATTGCCCCGGCTCTCCGGCCTTGGCTCGCTGCCGGTGACCGGGACGGCCACCGCGTCGCCGCCGGTCCGATCCGGGCGCCGCTGGCCACTCTCACCGGCTTGGACACGATCGGTTTCGGCACGCACATAGGGGACGACGGCGCGTCCGCCCGTCGGCACGGGGAGGTAGCTGGCCGGCAGCGGGCCGGGGCCGTCGACGGGCGAGACCATGAGGTCCGGCCTCCATCAGGGATCGACAGCGCCAGTCTACCGCAGATTTGTTAAGAGAAAACCCGTGTGTGGATTCAAATCGAAGGTTAAAACCCGTTAACCACGTTAGGATTCATTGCTGTCCCGCTTGCCCAGGCCGCCGGTGCCGAGATCCATGAGCTGCCGCTGAAGGATCTCGAGCTGCGTCTGGAGCTGGCGGACCGCCGCCGCCGTGTCCTCGCCCGTCGGCGCCGGGGCGCTCGCCGGTTCCGGCTTCGGCGCCGCCGCCCCCGGGGCGGTGCCCGGCGGGGTGAACATGGACATCGCCTGTTCCAGCATCGTCAGGTTGCGCTTGGTCATGTCCTCGATCGAGCCGAACGGGTACATGCCGCCGAACGCTTCCTGCATGTAGTTGCGCATCCGCTCCTGGTTCTGGGAGAACGCGGCCATGGAGGATTCGAGATATCCCGGAACCACCATCTGCAGGTTGTCGCCGTAGAAGCTGATGAGCTGGCGCAGGAAGCCGATGGGGAGCAGGTTCTGCCCCTTGGCCTCTTCTTCGACGATGATCTGGGTCAGAACCGCGCGGGTGATGTCCTCGCTGGTCTTGGCGTCGTAGACCACGAACTCCACGCCATCCTTCACCATCTGACACAGGTGGTCGAGGGTGACGTAGCTGCTCGTCGCCGTGTTGTAGAGCCGCCGGTTCGCGTATTTCTTGATGGTGATCGGCTCGGCGCCACCGGTCGCACCGGAGCCGTCCTCCGCCTCCGACCGCCGGCCGACCGTCGAGGCCTTCGCCGCTGCGGATCTGCGGACCGGGGTCCGGGTCGCCTTCTTGCCGGCGTCTGTCTTGGAACTATCCGTCATGGCCTGCTGTCCCACCCTCGGTTCAGTTCTTTGGGTTTCTTTTAACACTGCGCCGCCCGTTTGTGCTTTGCAACGATGATGTCCGGAATCCGTGCAATTTCCCGACCTTGCCGCGTGTGGCGGCGCGGAAGCCTGTACCTTAGGTAGGGGTATCCCCCGCCCTTGGCCCATCGGAACCGGCATGTGATACTGCGCCGCCCGGACCGCACCGCATGACATGACCGCAAATGACCGATTCCGCCGACAGCTCCTCCCCACCGCCCGACGCCGGCGACCTGGCGCGCCGGTTCATGGATCTGTGGCAATCCCAGGTCCAGGCAATGGCGACCGATCCGGAAGTGACCGACGCGATGCGCCGCTGGACCGCCCTGTGGACCGGCCAGGGCTTCGCCGCTCCGCCGGCGCGGCCGATGGCCGACGGGCTGCAGCCCGGCTACGGACCCGGCGCCGCTGCTGCCTCTTCATCTGCGGCCGCTTCGCCTTATAGTGCCGGCCATGACGGCGACAGCGAACGGTATCGGAAGCAGCAGGGACGCCCCACGGCCGGGGCCGCGCCCGCTGCCCCTGTATCTGAGCGCGGCGGCGACGACCTGGCTCTCATCCTACGCGAGCTCCGTCGCCTGGAAGAACGGATCGCTCGACTGGAAGAACGGCTTGAGCGAGACGGCGGCGAGCCTGAAGGCCCAGCTCGACGCCCTGGAGGCGGCAAGAGCCGCAGCGGCCGCCGGTCATAGCGGACCCGGCCCCGCCCCCGCGCCCGAGAGCTTCGAGAGCGCGATGGAGGAGGAGGTCCGCCGCCGCCTCGACCGCTTCCTGTCCGGGATCGAGCGCTACCGCCACCACCCCTATCGCCGCACCGTCGCCGAACCGGCCGTCTGCTGGAAGGACGGAAGCTCCCTGCTGCTCGACTATGGGAGCGTACCGGGGGCGGCGCCGGACGGCATTCCGATCCTGGTCGTGCCCTCCCTGGTCAACCGCGGCTACGTGCTCGACCTGACCGAGGAGCGCTCCCTGCTGCGCGACCTGGCCCGGCGCGGCTACCGGCCGTTCCTGGTGGACTGGGGTTTTCCCGGCGAGGCGGAGCGGCGGTTTACCCTGACCGACTATGTCGCCGGGCGGCTGGAGGCGGCGCTGGAGGCCGTCCTCACCATCACCGGAACCCGCCCCGCCCTGCTCGGCTACTGCATGGGCGGGCTGCTGGCCGTGGCCCTGGCCCAGCGCCGGCCGCGCGACATATCCGGACTGCTGCTGCTCGCCACCCCGTTCGACTTCGCCGCCGACGCGCCGCCGATCGCCGCCTCCCTGCCGATGGCCGAACCTTGGCTGTCCGGCGCCATAGAGACCCTGGGCTGGCTGCCGACCGACTGGATCCAGGCGCTGTTCTTCGCGCTGGACCCGCTGCTGGTGATCAACAAATTCCTGCGCTTCGGCGCGACCGACGCCGCCACGCCGGAAGCGGCCGAGTTCGTCGCCCTGGAGGACTGGCTGAACGACGGGGTACCGCTGGCCGCCCCGGTGGCCCGAGAGGCGCTGTTCGACTGGTACGGCCGCAACACCCCCGCAATCGGGGACTGGCGGATTGCCGGGAGGACGGTTATTCCGGAACAGGTGACGGTGCCGGCCCTCGCCATGATCCCGGCGCGCGACCGCATCGTCCCGCCCGCCTCGGCCCGCGCCCTGGCCGACCGCCTGCCGAACGCCACCCGGGCCGATGTGGCGCTGGGCCATATCGGCATGGTGGTCAGCGCCGGTGCGCCGAGCCGGGCCTGGACGACCCTGCATACCTGGCTCGCCGAAACGATGCCGGGCTGAAGAAACGAGACGAGATCAACGATCGCCCGCCAAAGGGCCTCCGGGAGGAAGACCGACCATGAACGACGCCACCCCCGCCGCCCCCGATCTGGGCGCCATCCCGCAAGCCGATCTGGACCGGGTGCGCGACGAGTTCCACGTGCTGCACGAGATCGTCAAGCGCGCCCGGGTGAACCTGGACCGCAACACCTGGGACTACATGCGCGGCGGCACCGAGAGCGAGACCACGGTCAAGCGCAACCGGCTGGCCTTCGACAAGATCGGCTTCCGCCCGCGGGTGCTGCGCGACATGCGCGAGGTCGACACGTCCGGCGACTTCCTCGGTACCAAGGTCACCCTGCCGCTGGTGCTCTGCCCGGTCGGCAGCCTGGAGAGCTTCGCCGCCCACGGCCCGGTCCAGGCGATGCGCGCCGCCTCCCATTACGGCGTGCCGCTGTTCCTGTCCTCGGTCGGCACCGTGCCGCTGGAGGACGTGGCGAAGATCGAGGGCGGCACCAAGGTGTTCTGCCTGTACAAGCGCGGCGACGACGCCTGGCTGGACGACATCGTCGCCCGCGCCGTCGACCACGGCTACCAGTCCTTCGCCATCACCGTCGACAGCGCCTGGTACAGCCGGCGCGAGCGCGACATGGCCAACCGCTTCGTGAAGCCCTGGCGCCAGGTGCCGGGCATGGAGTTCCAGAAGGCGCTGAACTGGAAGGACGTGGAGCGGTTCAAGAAGACCCACGACATCCCGCTGATCCTGAAGGGCATCGCCACCGCCGAGGACGCCCGCATGGCGGTCGAGCACGGGGCCGAGATGGTCTTCGTCTCCAACCATGGCGGCCGCCAGCTCGACCACGGGCTGGGCGCGCTGGACGCGTTGCCGGAAGTGGTCGACGCGGTCGCCGGCCGGGCGAAGATCGCGGTCGACGGCGGCGTGACCCGCGGCTCCGACATCATCAAGGCCCGGGCGCTGGGCGCCGACGTGGTCGGCATCGGCCGGATGCTGTGCTGCGGCCTCGCCGCCGGCGGGGCGGCCGGCGTGGTGCGGGTGCTGGAGCTGCTGGAGGAGGAGGTCCGCATCGATCTCGGCCTGCTCGGCCTGAACTCCTTCGACGACATCGACGGGCGGTACATCAGCTACACCACCGCCGTCGAGCCGGCCCATGTGTGGAGCCAGTACCCGCTGCTGGCCGAGGACGACTATACGTATTGAGAGGGCCGCCCGGCTCTTCCCTTCATCCCTGAATTATCGACTTCCTGGACGGATCCCCGGCCCAGGCCTTGAGCCGGGGCGGGGGCCGATCCAGGACCCTGTGATCGACGCCGGGGCACGATCCCGGATCGCCTCCCGGATCAGGTCCGGGCGCCGTCCGGGACGTCGGCTAGCACGTGTTCCGGGACGTCGGCTCGTAAGGACAGTCGCTCGGACCGTCTGTGACGTCACCGATAGTCCTCGCCGCCCCGCTGCCGCACGCCTAGGGTCCGCGCCCAACCCTCGGGAGCGGAACCCATGGACCAGCCCGTCTTTTTCGACTCGCCGGCCGACCTCGCGCGCGTCCTGATCACCGCGCCGCTGCTCTATCTGGCGATCATCGTCTCGGTGCGGATTTCCGGGAAGCGCACCACGTCGCAGATGAACAATTTCGACTGGATCGTCACCGTCAGCCTCGGGTCGCTCGCCGCGTCGGGCATCCTGGCGAAGGACATCAGCATCGCCGAGACCGTGCTGGCCATGCTGCTGCTGATCGGCCTGCAGTGGATCCTGACCAAGGCGTCCTACCATTTCCCGGCCTTCGCCGGCCTGATCAAGAACGAGCCGACCGTCCTGGTGCGCGACGGCGTCGTCCTCCACACCGCCCTGCGGCGCGAGCGCGTCACCGAGGCGGAAGTCCGCAACGCCATCCGCGCCGCCGGCCACACCCATATGGACGCGGTCGGCTGGGCGATCATGGAAACCGACGGCAAGGTCAGCGTGATCGGCCGTCCGAGCCCCGACCGGCCCGACGGGGATCCGGCGGACGGAGATTTGGGCGGCGATGCGTTGCCGCCGGTCGGGGTGAAACGCTAGGGCGCTCCGGTCCCCGGTCCCGCGCCCACCTCAGACGCCACCGGCATCGCCAGCACTCGCAGCAACAGGTGGGCATAGCCGACCGCGTCGTCGATCGCCCGGTGGCTGTGCGGCACGGCACCGAGCCATTCCGGTGGGTAGCGCTTCTCGTGCAGGGTGGCCGGGTCCCGGCCGAGCCGCCCGGCGATCAGGCTCGGCAGGTCCAGCGCGGTCGGCGCGAACAGCGCCTCGCCCGAGAGCGGTCCCCGGTTCAGCGGCACCCCCACGTAGCGCCGCAGATACCAGTCAACCCAGATGCCGTCGAAGGTGAGCGGATGGGCGACGAAGATCCGCGGCGCCGGCAGCGCCCGCACCCAGTCGGCCCAGCGCGTCATGGCCTCGCCCGGCGCCACCGGATCGGATGTGGCCGCCGCCCAGGCCTCCGGCTGGGTCCGCCACCAGGCGGCCGTCTCCGGATAGGCGGCGTGGCCCGGCTGCGGGGCGAGATTGAGGGTGAAGGTGCCGACGATCCCCCGCCCCGGCGCACAGGCGGCCGTGGCGAGCGACAGCATCGAGTTCTCGGCCGGCTCCGGGCCGTCGGTCTCGATGTCGGTGACGAGGTAGAGGGTCACATTATCCCTCCTCGACCAAATCCAAAGGCCGTCTAATTAGGATGAAAATAACATCTATATTTTATAATCATTTCGATAATACCTCACGATCCACCCTCTTGGACTTAGGTTGATCATTTTTCTCCTCCGATCAGTTTCTGCAGAAGCACTTTGAATCAAATTAGCCTGCTCTAGGCGACGAAGATGCGGCTGCATGGCTGGGCCGTTGTTAAAGCCAAACTCTATAAAATCACTTGGCGAACAACCCTCTGGTAGTTTTGAAATATCATCAAAAAGCTGCCAAGCACGCGGCGTTATATCCCGTGTGCTCTCCATGGCTTGCTGGGCAACGTATGCAAACCAAGAATCAATTAACAATAATTTATCTTCAGGGTTTTCTGGCCGATTGTCACTTTCCGCACACCAAAGGACAAATGCCTCACAAAATCCAAGTGCAATTCTCAAATTATGATTTGCAATTTGGTAAATTCTACTGAATCCACCAGATTCGACTGGAGTATATGCGTCGTCTCGCTCTTTATATATATCTAGACGAGTTTCAATAACTTTTGTAACATTTTCAGGGGATAGAGCCTTTAATTCTATTGGATCTGCAAGTTTTCCCTGAAGTCTTGGAGTCGAAATCGTACTTCTAAGTATACCGCGCGCTCCACAAAGCACCCATTTTACACCGGGAAAAGATAGCACGTCGTCCCGAAGCAATTCTAACGTCGATCTCGCCTTCTGGGAGTTATCTAAAAGTTCCAAATTATCAAGAAGACAGACAACACCACCTGATCTTTGTGATGGAAAAATTGTCATCATGATTTCACGCAAATGAGCGTCTAATCCTCCCTGCGAAAAACCTGAACTAGTATTAATGCTTCTCGTGACATTTAAGCCACCTCCGTTCCCCATAACATTCACATTGGCCCCACCGCCTAAAATTATCGGGTCGTTTAACCACATGCTAATATTATCCAAGTTCCTCAATCCACTATGGTGTTTTTGAATTAAATCTCTGTTCTCTGAAATAAATCGAGCAAGCGAAAAAAGGAATTTTGGCGAAAAATTCGCCGCATCTTCATCAGGAGATATTTGAAAAGCCCTCGGCATCGGTAAATACAGTGGCTTAGTAGAATCCCTCTGATGCTCCAAAAATAATTTATACGCCGCAACTCCGACCAAACTAGTCTTGCCTACACCATTATCTCCTTCTATTGTTGCGTGGTTATTTGAAGATGTTATCGCTATACTCAATCGACGTAACTCAGAATTCCTGCCCACCAAAAGGCGAAGACCTTCGTTATTAGCAGGAACCGGATCTGTACTAAAAGGATTGTCTCGAAATCCAAGTTCATTCCAAATCATTTTTCGTCCTTTTATTTTTATAGAGTGATTTTTTGTTTAGTATTGTCCGGTCGAAACCCCATTATCCTTTGGCGTAATCTGTCATATTAATACTACGCTTTGCGTTGGTTGCAGACAAGAAGGATACGCTACCCGGTTCAATTTTGGCCACGCCTTCTCGGAGAAAAGCGTAAAACCGGGTCGGATCGCCGCCCCCTTGATCCACATCAACCCCACACCCCTCCCGGTTGTGGCACCCTCTCCCCGCGCTTATGTTTAACGCACGGGCCTAACCGCCCGGTCTGTGATATTCCCCGCGCCGCGGCCCAGGGCTCGTGGGCGCGCCGAAAGTCGAGACGTATGTCTGAAGAGCAGAACTCGTAAGAGACGATCCAGGAGGAGAGACCCGATGACCGAGGTCGTGATCGCCGGAGCCGCCCGCACACCGGTCGGCGCATTCAACGGAAGCCTGAGCAGCGTCGCCGCCAGCTATCTCGGCGAGGTCGCCATCCGCGCCGCGCTGGAGCGGGCCAAGACCGAGGCCGGCGAGGTCGACGAGGTGGTGATGGGCCAGATCCTCACCGCCGCCGCCGGCCAGAACCCGGCCCGTCAGGCCGCCATCGGCGCCGGCATCCCGGTCGAGCGCACCGCCTACGGCATCAACCAGCTCTGCGGGTCCGGCCTGCGCACGGTGGCGCTGGGCTACCAGGCGATCATGCTCGGCGACGCCGAGGTCATGGTCTGCGGCGGCCAGGAGAGCATGAGCCAGGCGCCGCACGCCCAGTACCTGCGCGCCGGCCAGCGCATGGGCGACCTGTCGCTGATCGACACCATGATCCGCGACGGGCTGTGGGACGCCTTCAACGGCTACCACATGGGCAACACCGCCGAGAACGTCGCCGAAAAGTTTCAGATCACCCGCGACGAGCAGGACGCCTTCGCGCTCGCCAGCCAGCAGAAGGCGGGTGCCGCCATGTCCGCCGGCCGGTTCAAGGACGAGATCGCGCCGGTCACCATCAAGGGCCGCAAGGGCGAGACGGTGGTCGATACCGACGAGCATCCGAAGCCCGACACCTCCGCGGAGACCCTGGCCAAGCTGCGCCCGGCCTTCGTGCGCGAGAACGGCACCGTGACCGCCGGCAACGCCTCGGGCATCAACGACGGGGCGGCCGCCCTGGTGCTGATGACCGCCGCCAACGCGTCCAAGCGCGGCGTGACCCCGCTCGCCCGCATCGTGTCCTGGGCCACCGCCGGTGTGGATCCGGCGATCATGGGCACCGGCCCGATCCCGGCCAGCCAGCGCGCCCTGGAGAAGGCCGGCTGGTCGAAGGACGACCTGGACCTGATCGAGGCCAACGAGGCCTTCGCCGCCCAGGCCTGCGCCGTGAACAAGGGCCTCGCCTGGGACACCTCCAAG
This sequence comes from Thalassobaculum sp. OXR-137, assembly GCF_034377285.1. Lineage (NCBI taxonomy): Bacteria > Pseudomonadati > Pseudomonadota > Alphaproteobacteria > Rhodospirillales > Thalassobaculaceae > Thalassobaculum > Thalassobaculum sp. OXR-137. The sequence continues at coordinate 468,868 of NZ_CP139715.1, forward strand.
GTCAACGTGAACGGCGGCGCCATCGCGCTCGGCCATCCGATCGGCGCGTCAGGCGCCCGGGTGCTGGTCACCCTGCTGCACGAGATGCAGAAGCGCGACGCCAAGAAGGGCCTGGCCACCCTGTGCATCGGCGGCGGCATGGGCGTCGCCATGTGCGTGGAGCGCGACTGACCTTTTCGGCTGCGCGGAGGGCGGGACGATAGCGCCCTCCCGTGCAACCATGATGAACCAACGGCGTTGACGGACGGGGTGCGCCCGTCGACGCTCACAAAACCCAACGCGGCTGCTCAACGCCGCGAGGACCGGAACAGGACAGGGAGGGACGAATGGCACGCGTAGCATTGGTTACCGGCGGAACCCGCGGCATCGGCGAGGCGATCTGCGTCGCGCTCAAGGACGCTGGCTGCAAGGTCGCCGCCAATTACGGCGGCAACGACGAGCGGGCGAAGGCCTTCACCTCCCGCACCGGCATCCCGGCCTTCAAGTGGGACGTCTCCGACTTCGAGGCCTGCAAGGAGGGTATCGCCCAGGTGGAGAAGGAGGTCGGCCCGGTCGACATCCTGGTGAACAACGCCGGCATCACCCGCGACGGCACCATCCACAAGATGAGCCACGACGCCTGGCAGGCGGTGATCGACACCAACCTCGGCTCCTGCTTCAACATGTGCCGCAACGTCATCGAGGGCATGCGGACGCGCAATTTCGGCCGGATCGTGAATATCGGCTCGATCAACGGCCAGGCCGGCCAGTACGGCCAGGTGAATTACGCCGCCGCCAAGTCCGGCATCCACGGCTTCACCAAGGCGCTCGCCCAGGAAGGCGCCCGGGCGGGGATCACCGTCAACGCCATCGCGCCGGGCTATATCGACACCGACATGGTCGCGGCCGTGCCGGGAGACGTGCTCGACAAGATCAAGGCGCGCATCCCGGTCGGCCGTCTCGGCGACGCCTCGGAGATCGCCCGCGGCGTGGTGTTCCTCACCGCCGACGAGGGCGGCTTCATCACCGGCTCGACCCTGTCGATCAACGGCGGCCAGCACATGTACTGAGCGGCGGCTTCCCGCCCGCTTGCGACGGCCCGTCTCCCCCGCGAGGCGGGCCGTTCGCGTTCCGGCCCATCACGTTTTCGTGGCGCCCCCGTGCCGCCGCCCCTGTGCTGTCGTATATTCCCCGCCATGACAGACGACGCCCGCATCGCCGCCAAACGCGCCAAGCTGGTCTCCGAGAAGGAGCGCTGGGTGCGCGAGAACAAGCAGTTCGGCAAGCCCGAGGCGCCGGCCGGCATGCTGCCGCGCGGCCAGCATCTGGTGCGCGACTGGCCGGTGCTGGATCTCGGCACCCACCCGAACATCCCGGCGAAGGACTGGACGTTAAAGGTGGAGGGACTGGTCGAGGTGCCGACCACCTTCGACTATGCCGAACTGTCGCTGATCCCCCAGAGCGAGCGCACGGTCGACATCCACTGCGTCACCTCCTGGTCGCGGCTGGGCGACACCTTCGCCGGGGTGGCGACCCGCGACCTGATCGCCGAGGTGCGGCCCCGGGACGAAGCGAAGTTCGTGCTGATCAAGTCCTATGACGGCTACACCACCAACCTGCCGGTCGACTACCTGCACGAACCGGACAGCCTGATCGCCACCCATTGGAACGGCGCCCCGCTGACCCGCGAGCATGGCGGACCGGTTCGCCTTGTCGTGCCGGCGCTCTATTTCTGGAAGAGTGCGAAGTGGATTCGCTCGATCCGCTTCGTCGAGCGCGACATCAAGGGGTTCTGGGAATCCCGCGGCTATCACATGCTGGGCGACCCGTGGAAGGAGCAGCGCTATGCTTAGACGGACCAGAGGCGCTTTCGCGGCGCTGATCCTGCTGATGGGGACCGCCCTGATGGGACACGACACCACCGCCCAGGCCGCCACACCCCAACCCGCCGGCACCGGACCGGCCCACCAGTTCGGCTTCACCTCGATCGACGGCGAGCCGATGTCCATGGGCGACTTCGCCGGCAAGGCGGTGCTGGTGGTGAACACCGCCTCGCGCTGCGGCTTCACCCCGCAATACGACGCCCTGCAGAAAGTGTGGGAGACCTATCGCGACCGGGGCCTGGTGGTTCTCGGCGTGCCGTCCAACGATTTCGGCGGCCAGGAGCCCGGCACCGAGGCGGAGATCAAGAGCTTCTGCGAGACCAACTTCTCCGTCGATTTTCCGATGACCGAGAAACAGACGGTGGTCGGCGCCGGCGCGCATCCGTTCTACCGCTGGGCGGCCGAGGCCGGCGGGGCCGACAAGGCGCCGAGCTGGAACTTCCACAAATACCTGATCGGCCCGGACGGCCGGTTCGTGGCGGCGATCCCGACCCGGGTGTCGCCCACCGATCCGAGCGCCATCGCGGCGATCGAAGACGCGCTGCCCCGGTAGACCGACCGCCTTGTCACAACAGCAGGTCCAATAATGCGTGCCACCCTTCTGCGGGCTTCGATCCTCGCCCTCACCGTCCTGGCGGCGCCGGCCGTCATCCTTCCCGCCGGTGCCATGGCGCCGATGCCGACGGACCAGCCGACCAAGATGGAGGACCCGGAGCTGGAGCGGGCCATCGCCATGGTCTGGGCCGAGCAGTTCGCCGAGGCGGAGCCGCTGCTGCACGCGGCCCTGAAGCGCAACCCGAAGGACCCGGACGCCTGGAACTATCTGGGCTTCACCACCCGCAAGCTCGGCAAGTTCGCCGAAGCGCAGGAATACTACTTCAACGCCCTGCGCCTGGACCCCGAGCACCTGAAGGCGATGGAATATCTGGGCGAGCTGTATCTGCAGACCGGCCGCACCGAACTGGCGCGCGACCTGCTGGATCGGATCACCGTCCTGTGCAAGGACAAGGAGACCTGCGAGGAACGGGACCAGCTGGCCGCGGCATTCGAAAAAGCCAAGCTGTCGAACTGAGGCCGGTTTCGGCGCGGTCTCCCCGGCGGCCTATCCCGCCGGCCTATCCCCGCCGCGAGGCCCGGCCGAGGCCCTCGGACGGGACCACGGTGTCGAGCACCCAGCGGGCCAGGGACGCGCCCTTGAGGCCGTTGATCCGCGGGACCAGACCCGGAGCGGTCAGCCCGCGTTCCATCTCGTGCTGACGGACCAGATGGCGGAAATAGCTGATGATGAAGACGCGGGTCGCCGAGGTCAGGCCGACAGGGCCGCGCCGCAGATCGATCTGGGTGCACAGGCTGTTGATCGTGACGCCCTCGGTCCTGGCGATCTTCTCCAGGGAGTCCCACATCTGCGGCTCCAGGCGCATGCTGGTCCGCTTGTTACCGACGGTGACGTTTCGGCTCTCGAGGATCGACGTTTTATCGTTCTCAGAGGACAAGTTGAACTCTACGCTCGTGGAACGTGCATTTTACGCGCGGCTTTTACCCGCAACGTAGCAATGACATGGGTGCCCGAGCGCCGCAACCAATAAACGTTATTTATTTTCGTTAACCATTTTCGGTTGTCCTCACGCATCCTCCGGCGCGCGCAGGAGCAGGGCGAGCGCATGCACCCGGTCGCGCAGTTCGTCGGCCAGCACCTCGTGGACCATGCGATGGCGCTGGACGCGGCCGGCGCCGGCGAAGGCGGCGGACACGATTGTGACCCGGAAGTGGGTTTCGCCCTCGGGGCGCGCGCCCATATGTCCGGCATGCAGGTGGGATTCGTCGACGATTTCAAGGGCCGTCGGCGAGAAGGCGGTCTGCAGCTTGTTTTGCATGATTTCGGCAATGGTCATGGCTGGACTTTCCTTTCGGGCACGCTAGGGTCGGAGACCCGGTCTTGTTACACGCCTACGGAGCAGATGGGCATACGAATGCCGAAGGCAAATCCAGACTCGTTCCTGGAGGATTTCGCACCGAGCAAACCCGCGGTGCGAGCCTGCGACCGCCCCGGCTGCGGCGCGGAAGGCACCCATCGTGCGCCCAAAGCCCGTAACCGACTGAACGACTACTACTGGTTCTGCCTCGACCATGTCCGCGAGTACAACAAGGCCTGGAACTATTACGACGGCATGAGCGACAACGAGGTCGAGGAGGACATCCGCAACTCCACGACCTGGAACCGTCCCTCCTGGCCGTTCGGCACCATGAAGCCGGGCCAGGGCCCGCGCCGTCGGGTCAACGACCCGTTCGGCTTCATGGACGACGACGAGGAAGGCGGGGAGGGTCAGTCGCGCCGACGCCAGCCGGCCGACACCGCCGAAGGCAAGGCCGCCGCCATCCTCGGTCTGGAGCCGCCCTTCACGCTGGAGCGGCTCAAGGCCCGGTACAAGGAATTGGTCAAAAAACACCATCCCGACGCCAATGGCGGCGATAAGGCGGCGGAGGAACGGTTGAAAAGTATCAACGAGGCCTATACGACTTTGCGTCGGTTTCTAAGTTAAGGCTCATAGAGCTACGGTATCCCTTCTGTGGAGCATCGGCTCCCCACTCCCGAGAGACAGGATCTCGTCCATGACGAACGACAGCGTCATCGAGCGTAAGCCCGCCCACCCCCTCATGGTGCCGGACATCAAAGTCCAGGCCCGAGAGGTTTTCGGCCTCGATATCGACCTCGAACTGCCGGCCTTCAGTGAGCCGAGCGAGTACGTCCCGGCCAAGGACGACTCCTACCTGTTCGACCATGACACCACGCTGGCCATTCTCGCCGGCTTCGCGCGCAACCGCCGCGTCATGATCCAGGGCTACCACGGCACCGGCAAGTCGACCCATATCGAGCAGGTGGCGGCGCGCCTCAACTGGCCCTGCATCCGCGTCAACCTGGACAGCCATGTCAGCCGTATCGACCTGATCGGCAAGGACGCCATCGTCCTGCGCGATGGCAAGCAGGTGACGGAGTTCCGCGAGGGCATCCTGCCCTGGGCGCTGCAGAACCCGGTGGCCCTGGTGTTCGACGAGTACGACGCCGGCCGCGCCGACGTGATGTTCGTCATCCAGCGTATCCTGGAGGTCGACGGCCGCCTGACCCTGCTGGACACCAACAAGGTGATCACGCCGAACCCGTATTTCCGCCTGTTCTCGACCGCCAACACGGTCGGCCTCGGCGACACCACGGGCCTCTATCACGGCACGCAGCAGATCAACCAGGGTCAGATGGACCGCTGGAACATCGTCACCACCCTGAACTACCTGCCGCACGACGCCGAGGTGAACATCGTGCTCGCCAAGAGCCCGACCTACGCCACCGACGAAGGCAAGCAGACGATCTCCAAGATGGTGGCCTGCGCCGACCTGACCCGCGCCGGCTTCATCGCCGGCGACATCTCCACGGTCATGTCGCCGCGGACGGTGATCACCTGGGCCGAGAATGCCGACATCTTCGGCGGCGACGTGAACCTGGCCTTCCGCCTGACCTTCCTCAACAAGTGCGACGAGGTCGAGCGGACGATCGTGGCGGAATACTACCAGCGCTGCTTCGGCGACGAGATCACCGAACTCGGCATCAAGGCGGCCGAGTAACCGCAGCCAGCGAGGAATCCCATGAGGAGCAACCGCGCGCCCGACGATCCGGCGTTCGAGGACTTCAAGCGTTCCACCGCGGCCTGCCTGCGGGCGATGTCGGGCGAGGTCGAGCTCGAGGTCACATACGGCGCCGAACATGCGACGGCGGCGGGCACCCGTGCCCGCCTGCCCTCGCCGCCCAAGGACATGGATCCGGCCGCCCTCGCCCGCCTGCGCGGCGAGGCGGATTCCATGGCCCTGCGCCTGAAGCACCATAACGACGATGTCCATGCCCGCTACGCCCCCCAGGGCCAGGCGGCGCGCGAGATCTTCGAGGCGATGGAGCAGGCCCGGGTCGAGGCGATCGGGGCGCGGCGGATGGAGGGGGTCGCCAACAACCTCTCCGCCATGCTCGACGACAATTTCCAGCGCAAGGGCCTCGACCGGGCGGAGAAGGACGACGTCTCCCTGGTCGACGTCATGCGACTGATCGCGCGGGAATCGATGACCGGCGAAGCGCCGCCGGAATGCGCCCAGCGGGTGATCGACCTGTGGCGCCCCTGGGTCCAGTCCAAGGCCGGCGCCGACCTGACCGAACTGGTCAAGCATGTCGAGGACCAGGGCGCCTATGCCAAGCTGGCCCGCCAGCTGATCACCGATCTCGACCTGGATGTCGGCGACGAGGGCGTGGCCGACGACGACCCGAGCGAGGCCGAAGGCGAGGACGAGGGCGGCGACGTCGACGAGACCAGCGACGGCGGCACCCGCGGCACCACCGAAGACGGCACCGAGAGCGAAAGCATCCCCTCGGACATGCAGGCCGGCGACGAGAGTGCCGAAGGCGAGGATTCCGAGGAGATGGATCTCGAGCCGGGCTCCGGCGACGAGGAACCGGCCAATCCGGGCTCTCCCATGCATCCGAACATGGACGGCCGCAACTGGCAGGACCAGGCCTACCGCGCCTTCACCACCGAATACGACGAGGTGGTGCAGGCCGACACCCTGTGCGACGCCGACGAGCTGACCCGCCTGCGGGCCCTGCTCGACCAGCAGCTCAGCCACCTGCAAGGCGTGATCGGCAAGCTCGCCAACCGCCTGCAGCGCCGCCTGATGGCCCAGCAGAACAGGTCCTGGGACTTCGACCTGGACGAGGGCGTGCTGGATGCCGGCCGCCTGTCCCGCGTGGTCACCGCGCCGCTCTATCCGCTGTCCTACAAGATGGAAAAGGACACGGACTTCCGGGATACGGTCGTCACCCTGCTGATCGACAATTCCGGCTCCATGCGCGGCCGGCCGATCACCATCGCGGCGATCGCCGCCGATATCCTGGCCCGCACGCTGGAGCGCTGCGGCGTGAAGGTCGAGATTCTCGGCTTCACCACCCGCGCCTGGAAGGGCGGCTCGGCGCGCGAGCGCTGGATCTCCTCGGGCAAGCCCCAGGGGCCGGGCCGACTGAACGACCTGCGGCACATCATCTACAAGTCGGCCGACGCCCCGTGGCGCCGGGCCCGCAAGTCGCTCGGCCTGATGCTGCGCGAGGGTATCCTGAAGGAGAACATCGACGGCGAGGCCCTGATGTGGGCCCATAACCGCATCATCGCCCGGCCGGAGGAGCGTCGCATCCTCATGGTGATCTCCGACGGCGCGCCGGTGGACGACAGCACCCTGTCGGTCAACCCGGGCAACTACCTGGAGAAGCACCTGCGCGACACCATCAAGTACATCGAGTCGCGCTCTCCGGTGGAGCTGGTGGCCATCGGCATCGGCCACGACGTGACCCGCTACTACCGGCGCGCGGTGACCATCGTCGACGCCGAGCAGCTGGGCGGCACGATGATGGAGCAGCTCGCCTCGCTGTTCGACGAGGACGCCAAGGGCGGCGCTTCCAAGGGCGGGGCTTCCAAGGGCCGGCCGAAGGCAGGCGCGCGCCTCTGAACGCGTGCATGTCGGAAGGACCCGGCGGAGCCTCGGTCGCATAAGACCTTGGCAACGCCTTTCTTTCGCCACGCCCTTGGGCCACACTCGCGCGACTTTCAGACTGTCGAATGACAGAGGGACGCGGTGGTTCGATTTGAGAACGTCTTCATGCGCTATGACGGGGGCCCCGTCATCCTGCGCGACGTGTCGTTCGACCTGGAGCCGGGATCCTTCCATTTCCTGACCGGGGCCAGCGGTGCCGGCAAGTCGACCCTGCTGCGCCTGATGTACCTGGCCACCCGCCCGGTCTCCGGACAGGTCTCCATGTTCGGCCACGACATCGCCAAGGTCACCCGCAAGGAGCGCCCCTCCTTCCGCCGTCGCATCGGCGTCGTGTTCCAGGACTTCCGCCTGCTCCCCCATCTCTCCGCCCTGGATAACGTCGCGCTGCCCCTGCGCATCGCCGGCACGCGGGAGTCGCTGATCCGCGAGCATGTGCCGGAGCTGCTGGCCTGGGTCGGCCTGTCCGGCCATCTGGACGCCCTGCCCGCCACCCTCTCCGGCGGTCAGCAGCAGCGGATCGCCATCGCCCGCGCGGTGATCGGCCGCCCGGCCCTGCTGCTCGCCGACGAGCCGACCGGCAACGTGGACGACCGCATCGCGGTGCGCCTGCTCTACCTGTTCGAAGAGCTGCACAAGATGGGTACGACCGTGATCATCGCGACCCATAACGAGAGCCTGGTCGAGCGGTTCGACCATCCCAGGCTGCACCTGGAGGATGCCCGGATCACCCGGCGCGCCCCGGCCAGCCTGCTCAAGCCGCCGCCGCGGACCGCTGCACCCGCGACGTCCCGGGCAGCCCCCCGTCCGCCGGCGGTGGATCCGCGATGATCGGGCATTCCGACCTCGCGCTCGGACGGGATTCCTCCACCCGGTTCCTGCCCGCCCTGCTGGCCGTGATGGTCTATCTCGCCGCCCTGGCGACCGTCGGGGCGCTGGCCGCCCGGGGCTTCGTCGCCGACTGGGACGAGCGGCTCTCCGGTGCCGCCACCGTGCAGATCCCGCCGGTGGACGGGCTGAGCCAGCAGGAACGGCTGGACGCGGTCCTGCGCCTGCTGGGCGTCACCCCGGGGATCGCCTCGGTCGAGCCGATGCCGCCGAAGCAGTCGGCGGCCCTGCTCGCCCCCTGGCTCGGCGCCGAACTGGCCGAGACCCTGCCCCTGCCGCTGCTGATCGACCTTCATCTCGACCGCGGCCAGGAGGTCGACCTCGCCAGCCTGTCCGCCCGGCTCGACAATGCAGCGCCCGGGACCACACTGGACGACCACGGCCGCTGGCTGGCCGAGGCGCGGGCGCTGGGCAATTCGGTCGCCATCGCCGGCACCTGCATTCTCGTGGTGGTGCTGCTGGCGGCGGTGATGGCGGTGATCTTCGCCGTGCGCACCGGCCTGTCGGTGCACCGCGAGGAGATCGAGATCCTGAACCTGATCGGCGCGCCGGACCGCTACATCGCCCGCCAGTTCCAGTGGCACGCCGGCCGGCTCGCGCTGATCGGCGGCATCGCCGGCGCCCTGCTCGCCGTGGCCAGTATCGTCGGCCTGCAGATCGGTATCGGCCAGTGGTCCGCCGATCCGGGCGATGTCGGGGTGACCAGCATCACCGCGCTCGTCCGCATCGGGTGGGTCGAATGGCTCGCCCTCATCCTTCTTCCCCCCGTCACCGCTGCCATCGCCATGGCGACGGCGCGCGTATCGGTACAGACAGCCCTCGCCAGGATGGCCTGAAATGGCACGACGCAACCGTTTCCGCAGCGGCCGTTCGCAGGAGCGCCGCGTTGGCGCCCTTGGCTGGCTCGTCCTGGCGGTTCTGATCGGGGTCTTCGCGGTTTGGACCGTCGGGCTCGTGCGCTTCGTCGATCGGCTGCCCCGGGTCGCGGAGGCGTCGCCGCAGAAGGCCGACGCCATCGTGGTGCTGACCGGCGGGAGCCGCCGCCTGGACGAGGGCGTGGCGTTGCTGGAGACGGACGCGGCACCGGTGCTGTTCGTCAGCGGCGTCGACGAGCGGGTCGACGGCAAGGGCATCCGTTCCCTGCTCGACGACGGCGATACCCGCCTGCCCGACAAGCTGATCGACTGCTGCCTGGTGCTGGGCCACGGCGCCACCGACACCATCGGCAACGCGCGGGAGACGGCGATCTGGATGGCGGTGGGCGACCGGACCTCCGTGGTGCTGGTCACCTCCAACTACCACATGCCGCGTGCGATGCTGGAATTCGCCCATGCCATGCCGGAGGTGCGCATCATTCCGCATCCGGTCATCCCGCCGGACGTGCGGCTGGACAGCTGGTACCGCTACCCAGGCACCCTGGCGCTGCTGGCCAACGAGTATTCCAAATACCTGTTCGCCACCGCCCGGGTGACCGTGGCCGGCTGGTTCATGGCCGTGGCGACCTGACGGCCCCGGCGGCGGGCAGGTCGACGGTCACCGTCGTCCCCGTTCCCGGTTTGGTGTCGATCGCCAGGATGCCGCCGTGCAGGTGCACCAGATGGCGGCACAGAGGCAGACCGATGCCGAGCCCCTCGTGCCGGCGGTTCATCGGGTTCTCGACCTGCTCGAACAGCCGCAGGGACGCCTGGAGCTGGTCATCCGTCATCCCGGGCCCGGAATCCGACAGGAGGAGCCGGACCCAGCCCGTGTCCGGCAGCCGGACCGCCCGCACGACCACACGTCCCGCGTCGCCTGCCGCGCGGATGGCGTTGAGCAGCAGGTTGACCACCACCAGCATCAGGCGCTCCCGGTCGCCCCGCACCGTGGGCAGATCGTCGGCCAGATCCAGGTCGATCGCGACGGTGGAGAGGACCAGGGCCGGATCGAGTGCGTGTACGGCCTCCTCCACCAGATCGCGGATCCCGATCTCGGACTCCGCCAGCGTGAGTTCGCCGGCCTCGGCCTGGGCGACCTCCAGCAGGGCGTTGACCAGGCGCAGCAGATGGCGGCCGCCCCCCTGCACGAAATGGACGTAGTTGCGGGAGACATCGCTCGGCTGCAGGTTCTCCAGCAGGTCCGCGAAGCCGATCACGGCGTTCAGCGGCGTGCGCAGCTCATGGCCGATCACCGCCAGGAAATTCGTCTTGGCCCGGTTGCCGACTTCGGCCCGATGCAGCGCCTCGCTCAGTTCGGCGGTCCGATCCTCCACCCGGCGGCGGATCAGCGCGTTCTGGTAGATCAGCAGGCACAGCGCCAGACCGACGAGCAGGCTCAGCAGGGAGCCGCCGACACCCACCAGAAGCGCCGGGACGGTATCGACCCCGCCCTGGAAACCGGGCCTGACGCTCCATTGCAGGTTCCAACGCGCCTCGCCATGGGTGAAGCGGTGATCAAAGGTGACCAGGCTGTCGGTCGGCAGCTCCGCCATACCGCGCACGACCCGCGGCATCCCGTCGAACTCCCAACTTCCGGGGTATTCCAGCAGCCGCATATGCAGACTGGGCCGGTCCGATCGCATCACCCGCTCGAACAGATCGTCCAGGGCCAGCAGACCGAGCAGCAGGCCCTGGGTCTTTCCGTTGGGCGCGGACATGGCGAAGCCGACGACCTGCCTACCGTCGAGCTCGAAGGTCGGGCTCATGATGACCTGACGGCGCAGACGGTCGGCGGACAGCGCCATGGACCGCAGGGCCGCGACGGCGGCGAGGTCGGCGCCGATGTGGAACTGGGGATAGGTCGTGCTGGGCAGGACCACCGGAAAGTGGCTGAGCGTCATCGGCGACCGGGTCCCGGGCTCTCCGGGCACCGTGAAGGGGAACCCGAACTCGGTCTCCGTCGCGCTCCGCTGGCTGTCATCGATGACCGATGCGAAGACGAGGCCGGTCAGGGTGATGCTCAGGCCTTCGGAGGGCAGGTTCGCTTCGGCCTGCGCGAGTTCGCGGTCGTCGACATATTCGGAGCTGTAGAACAGAGTCGCGAGCGCCCGAAGCTGGGCCTCGACCTGGAGCAGGGCGCCGTCGATGGCGGTGGAATGCGCCAGCGCTTCGATCCGGGCGCGCTCTTCCCAGACCTGACGGCTGTAGTCGGCCAGCCTTAGGCCGCCGAGTACAGAGGCGGCGATTCCGGAGAGGGAGAGAAGTCCGACAAGCACCAATGCGGCAATGGAGACGCCACCGGCAAGGCGGCGGTCGCTCGCCACATTCGGTCCCCGCGGGGTGCCACTCGGCTTGCCTGGTCCTGATGACACGTGAGCTTCCAGGCCGACGCGCCGGCCCTCCCTTCATCTTATTGCTTGAGGACGACTGGTACGCGCCCAAGTGTTAAGAACGCCATAACGGACACCGGATCCGGCCTGGGCGGGACGCCGATGCCGGAGTTCTTGTCTGGGAGCTGATGTCGAGATACACTGTATAGCTCAGTTGCGAACCACTACATGTAGGATTCGATGAACGATCTCGCGCCCATCAGTACGCAGATCTGGGACATGAAATACCGCCTGAAACAGGGCGGATCCGCCATCGACGCAACGATGGAGGATACCTGGACGCGGGTCGCCACCGCGCTGGCGCAGGCCGAGAAGCCGCGCGAGCGGGCGCAATGGGCGGCGCGGTTCCGCGAGGTGCTGGACGGGTTCCGCTTCCTGCCGGCCGGCCGCATCGTCGCCGGCGCCGGCACCGGGCGTCAGGTCACCCTGTTCAACTGCTTCGTCATGGGCACCATCCCCGACAGCATGGGCGGCATCTTCGACGCGCTGAAGGAAGCGGCCCTGACCATGCAGCAGGGCGGCGGCATCGGCTACGACTTCTCCACGATCCGGCCCAAGGGCGCGCCGGTCAAAGGCGTGGGCGCCGACGCCTCGGGCCCGCTGTCGTTCATGGACGTCTGGGACGCCATGTGCCGCACCATCATGAGCGCCGGCTCCCGCCGCGGCGCCATGATGGCGACCCTGCGCTGCGACCACCCGGACATCGAATCCTTCGTCGAGGTGAAGCGCGATCCTGTGCGGCTGCGGATGTTCAACCTCTCGGTCCTGGTCACCGACGCTTTCATGCAGGCGGTGGAGACCGACGCCGACTGGGATCTGAAGTTCGACGGGGAGGTGTTCCGCACGATCCGCGCCCGCGACCTGTGGGACCGGATCATGACCGCCACCTACGACGTGGCGGAGCCGGGCGTGATCTTCATCGACCGGATTAACCAGCGCAACAACCTGCACTATTGCGAGACCATCGCCGCCACCAATCCCTGCGGCGAGCAGCCGCTGCCGCCCTACGGCGCCTGCCTGCTCGGATCGATGAACCTGGCGACCTTCGTGCGCCATCCGTTCGAAGCCGGTGCCAGTCTGGACGAGGAGGCCCTGGCCGAAGCCGTGCCGCTCGCCGTGCGGATGATGGACAACGTGGTCGACGTCTCCCTGTTCCCGCTGGAGGAGCAGCGGCGCGAGGCGCTGGCCAAGCGGCGCATCGGGCTCGGCGTGACCGGGCTGGCCGATGCGCTGATCATGTGCGGCCTGCGTTACGGCTCGCCGGACGCGGTGGCGACGGTGGAACGCTGGATGGACGCGGTGCGCCGCCACGCCTACCAGGCCTCCATCGACCTCGCGGCCGAGAAGGGCGCCTTCCCGCTGTTCGACCGCGACGCCTATCTGGCGGGCGAGAGCATCTCGGAGCTGGACGACGACCTGAAGGCGGGGATCGCCAAGCACGGCATCCGCAACGCCCTGGTCACCTCCATCGCCCCGACCGGTACGATCTCCCTGCTGGCCGACAACGTGTCGAGCGGGCTGGAGCCGGTGTTCAGCTTCACCTACGACCGCACCGTGCTGATGCCGGACGGTTCCAAGAAGGTGGAGGAGGTGAGCGACTTCGCCTACCGCCTGTACCGGCGCCTGAAGGGCGAGACGGCGGAGCTGACCGACGCCTTCGTCGACGCCCAGAGCCTGACCCCGCACGACCATGTGGTCATGCAGGCGGCGGTTCAGAAATACGTCGACAGCTCGATCTCCAAGACCATCAACGTGCCGGAGGACATTGCCTTCGAGACGTTCAAGGACGTCTATCGCGAGGCCTACCGCACGGGCTGCAAGGGCTGCACCACCTATCGGCCGAACCTGATCACCGGCTCGGTGCTGGCCACCAAGCGCGAGGAGCCGGAACAGGCGGCACCGGAAACGGCCGAAGCCGAGGCGCACGAGATCGTCCATCTGACCAAGCCGCTCGACCGGCCGACCTTCCTGCCGGGGGCGACCTACAAAATCAAATGGGCCGACAGCGACCACGCGATCTACATCACCGTGAACGACATCGAGCAGGACGGCCGCCGCCGCCCGTTCGAGGTCTTCATCAACTCCAAGAACATGGAGCATTTCGCCTGGACCGTGGCGCTGACCCGTATGATCAGCGCGGTGTTCCGGCGCGGCGGCGACGTGAGCTTCGTGGTCGACGAGCTGAAGGCGGTGTTCGATCCGCGCGGCGGGCAGTGGGTCAAGGGCCGCTACGTCCCCTCCCTGCTGGCGGCGATCGGCGACGTGATCGAAGAGCACATGCTGGCCATCGGCTTCCTGAAGGCGCCGGACGCCGAAACCGTCGCGCCGAAGCCGGTCAAGCAGGTGATCAATATCGGCACCGCACCGGGGCAATGCCCGAGCTGCGGCTCGGTCGCCCTGGTGAAGCAGGAGGGCTGCGACCTCTGCACCGCCTGCGGCTATTCCAAATGCGGCTGACGCACCGCGCGTGACCGTCCATCCCCGTCCGAGCGGCGGGGATGGGCCGCGCCTGTAGCGGCGGGAACCAGCCCATACATACGATCTATCGCCCGATAGTGCGACATCCGGGCGGCGGCCGCCGTCACCCGCCGAGATCGCCCGCAATCCGCTCGATTACCCACACGTTGCCCAATCGCTTGACCTTGCCCGGCGGTCCCGACAAAGTCGGAGCCATGTCGGGCGAGGCGTTTTTCTGCATGGATGAAAAACCAATGCAGGTATCCTCGCCGATGAAACAGACCTTGTCTGACAAGGTAGGATCAGAAGCCGGAATACCGGCATCCCATTGGGAGGATTTGATGACCATGATCGCTAAACTCGCACCCGCCGTGTCGGCAGCGCTGCTGGCCGCCGGGCTCAGCACCGCGGCGATGGCCGAGACCACCACACTGCGCATCCAGACGCACTACGCGCCGGAAACCGTGTCCGGCAAGCTCGCCGCCCAGTACATCGACAACGTTCAGACCATGTCGAACGGCGAGATCCAGATCGAGATGTTCTACTCGTCCTCGGTCGTGAAGTCGGTGGAGACCTTCGACGCGGCGGCGACGGGCATTCTCGACTGCGACATGACCGGCGGCGCCTATCAGACCGGCAAGAACCCGGCCTTCCAGTTCGTCGGCGACATCATGGGCGGGTACTCCACCCCGTATCAGCAGCTCTCCTGGCTGTACTACGGCGGCGGTCTGGACGCGGCCCAGAAGCTCTACAACAAGTTCGACATGCAGCTCGTGGGCTGGTGGGTCTACGGTCAGGAATCCCTGGCCTCGTCCAAGCCGATCCGCAGCACCGCCGATCTGAAGGACTGGAAGTTCCGCTCGCCCCCGGGCATGGAAACCAAGATCTTCGAGAATCTCGGCGCTTCGCCGATCGTCATGGACTTCACCGAGGTCTTCACCGCCCTTGAGTCCGGCATCATCGACGGCGCCGACGCCTCGGGTCTGGCGAACAACCAGTCTCTGGGTCTGTACGATCTGGTGAAGCACGCCAACTACCCGGGCTTCCACTCCATGCCGTCCGACCACCTGGCCTGCAACAAGGCGAAGTGGGACGCCATGCCGGAGAGCCATCGCCGGATCATGTCCGTCGCCATGGAATCCCTGGCCCTGCGCACCGCGCTTACCTTCGAGAAGAAGAACGCCGAGGCCGCCGCCGACCTGAAGTCCAAGGGCGTGAACCTGTACGCCTGGTCCGACGAGGAGCTGCAGAAGTTCCGCGACGCCGCCCAGGCGGCGTGGGTCGACTTCGCGACCACCGACGAGGCCAAGGCCCTGGTCGAGAGCCACCTGACCTATCTGCGTCAGCTCGGTCTGGTGAAGAACTGAGCCCGCGCAGCTGACCGCCGGATCCGACGGGCGGCGGCAACGGCCGGACCAACCTGCCGCCGTCGCCCGTCGTCCGCCGCCCCGAAAGCGGCGGTCCTGCCCCGTCTCCCCGGCGGGGGCTTATGAATGATCGTGGGAACACCTTGTTCTCACGACCTTCACACGGCCGAAGACGACGTCAAACAACCATACAACAGCCTATGCCTTGACCTTCCTCCATGGGGCCGACAAAGTCGGAGACAGGTCGGACGAGGCGCTTTTTGCTGCGTCGGAAAAAATCGATGCAGATATCCTCGACGACAAAACGGGTCTGACCTGACAGGGTCGGATCAAAAGCCGGAATACCGGCAGCCAATGGGAGGAATAGATGAGAATGATTGCGAAGCTTGCGCCCGCCGTGCCGGCGGCGCTGCTCGCCGCCGGGCTCAGCACCGCGGCCATGGCCGAGACGACGAGCCTGCGCATCCAGACGCACTACGCGCCGGAAACCGTCTCCGGCAAGCTCGCCGCCCAGTACATCGACAACGTCCAGACCATGTCGAACGGCGAGATCCAGATCGAAATGTTCTACTCGTCCTCCGTCGTGAAGTCGGTGGAAGCGTTCGACGCGGCCGCCACCGGCATTCTCGACTGCGAGATGACCAGCGGTGCCTATCAGACCGGCAAGAATCCGGCCTTCCAGTTTGTCGGCGACATCATGGGCGGGTACTCGACCCCGTATCAGCAGCTTTCCTGGCTGTATTACGGCGGCGGCATGGAGGCGGCCCAGAAGCTGTACAACCAGTTCGACATGCAGCTCATCGGCTGGTGGGTCTACGGTCAGGAATCCCTGTCCTCCTCCAAGCCGATCCGCAACGCCGATGACTTCAAGGATTGGAAGTTCCGCTCCCCGCCGGGCATGGAAACCAAGATCTTCGAGAACATGGGCGCCAGCCCGATCGTGATGGACTTCACCGAGGTCTTCACCGCGCTCGAGTCCGGCATCATCGACGGCGCCGACGCCTCCGGTCTGGCCAACAACCAGTCGCTCGGCCTGTACGATCTGGTGAAGCACGCCAACTACCCGGGCTTCCACTCCATGCCGTCCGACCACCTGGCCTGCAATAAGGCGAAGTGGGACGCCATGCCGGAGAGCCATCGCCGGATCATGTCCGTCGCCATGGAATCCCTGGCCCTGCGCACCGCGCTGACCTTCGAGAAGAAGAACGCGGAAGCCGCTGCGGACCTGAAGACCAAGGGCGTCACGCTCTACGCCTGGTCGGACGAGGATCTTCAGAAGTTCCGCAACGCCGCCCAGGCCGCCTGGGTCGACTTCGCGACCACGCCGGAAGCCAAGGCCCTGGTCGAGAGCCACATGACCTATCTGCGTCAGCTCGGCCTGGTGCAGAACTGATCCGAGGGATCTGACCCAATATCCGGCGGGCGGCGTCTTTGTCGCGGTGCCCGCCGGTACCCTTTCGGCAAAATGACCGGAAGATGCCGCAAAAACCGCGGCCGAATGTTCAAGGGAGTGGCAAATGGTCGAGCATGAGCGGACCGGTCCTCTGGACTGGGTGACGTGGGGCTTCAGCCGGATCGCGATGTGGGCGCCCGCCTTCATCGTCGCCATCATCTTCTATGAAGTGGTGATGCGGTACGTCTTCCTGGCGCCGACGCTCTGGGTCAATGAGATGTCCCTGTGGGTCGGCGGCGGCATCTACCTGACCGCCGGGCTCTACGCGCTGCAGCAGCGCAGCCACATCCGCATCTTCATCCTCTACGACATGGCGCCCAAGTGGATGCGCCAGCTGTTCGACACCCTGTCCGTGCTCTGCGTGGTGATCTTCGCCGTCGCCGTCGTGTGGGGCGGGTATGGCGAGGCCAAGGCCAAGTTCCTGCGCTGGGAGACCTTCGGCACCGCCTTCGACCCGCCGATCCCGGCGACCATCAAGCCGCTGATCCTGATCACCCTGATCTTCCTGGCCCTGCAGTCGGTCTCCAACCTGATCTACGACTGGAACAAGGATCCCCAATCCCACGATCCGGCCGACGACATCGACATGCCGAACATCGGCACCGACCCGTCCAACACCCGGACCGACTGAGGAAACGCCGCCATGGATATCGGGACAATCTCGCTGATCCTGCTGGTCGGCATGCTCGCCCTGCTGGCGATCGGCATGCCGCTCGGCTTCGCCTCCGGCTTCCTCGCCGTCGTCGTCATGGTGCTGAAGTTCGGGCCCGACCTGCTGTTCGGCACCTTCGGCACCGGGCCGATGAACATCCTGGCCCAGCGGCTCTACGGCATCACCACGAACTACGTTCTGGTCTCGGTCCCTCTGTTCATCTTCATGGCGACGCTGCTGGAACGGTCCGGCATCGCGCGGGACATGTATTCGACGCTGAACATCTGGCTGTCGCGCACCCGGGGCGGCATCGCCGTGGTCACCGCGGTGATGGCCATCGTCATGGCGGCGATGTCCGGCATCATCGGCGGCGAAGTGGTGCTGCTCGGCCTGATCGCCCTGCCGCAGATGCTGCGCCTGGGCTACGACCAGAACCTCGCGGTCGGCACGATCTGCGCGTCGGGCTCGCTCGGCACCATGATCCCGCCGTCCATCGTGCTGATCTTCTACGGCCTGATCACCGAGACCTCGATCCACGCCCTGTTCCAGGCGGCCTTCCTGCCCGGCTTCATCCTGGCCGGCTGCTATATCGTCTACATCCTGATCCGGACCCGCATGTATCCCGAGCAGGCTCCCCTGCCCGAGCCGTCGCCGGACGACATGACCGGCAGTGAGAAGGCCACGATGGGCTTCAGCCTGCTGGCGATGATGGTCGGCGGGGCGGCCGCCCTGGTCGTCGTGCGCGGCGCCGTGCTCTACACCGTCGGCTCGATCGACGAGGAGACCACCCTGATCGACGCCCAGTCGCTCGGCGTCGCGGCAGCGATCGCCGCTGCCTGCCTCGCCTTCCTCCTCCTGGTGGTCGGTCGCCAGAAGGCCGCCGACGCCTGGGAGAAGGGCAAGGGCCTGGTGGCCCCGCTGCTGATCGTCATCGTCGTGCTCGGCTCGATCTACGGCGGTATCACCGGCATCACCGAGGCGGCGGGCATGGGCTCGATCGCCGTGCTGGTCCTCATCGTGCTGCGCGGGGAGTTCTCCTTCCAGCTCCTGCAGGAAGCCTCCATGCGCACCTTCAAGTCGACCGGCACCATCATCTGGGTGACGTTCGGCGCCACCGCCCTGGCCGGCGCCTACACCATCGCCGGCGGGCCGACCTACGTGGCCAACCTGATCCTCGGCTACGACCTGCCGACCATGGGCGTGCTGCTGGTGATGATGGTGATCTTCCTGTTCCTCGGCGCGTTCATGGACTGGACCGGCATCGTCCTGCTGGTCATGCCGGTGTTCCTGCCGATCGTCCTGAAGATGCCGATGGAGGAGCTCGGCCTGACCGGCGGCCTCGACAGCGTCACCCTGGTGAAGGTTTGGTTCGGGATCCTGTTCTGCGTCAACATGCAGGTAAGCTTCCTGTCGCCGCCCTTCGGACCCGCGGCGTTCTATCTGAAGTCCGTGGCTCCGCCACATATATCCCTGACGGACATCTTCCGGGGTTTCCTGCCGTTCATCTGCATCCAGCTGCTGATCCTGGCGCTGATCCTGCTGGTGCCGGAAATCACGACGGTCTTCCTCTAGGACGTCTGCGAACCGCCGTAGCTCCGGTCACCGTGTCGGAGCTACGGCGCTCCCGGCGATACCCCGCAATTCATTCTATTTTGATACATATACAACCATTTAGACGGGTTTCACCCGCATACTCAGCGTCAGACAATTGACCAAATCGCCGGTTACGCTCAAAGTGATTCCATCGGGGTTAGGGCACGGTCGGCGATCGTGATTTGCTATGGTGGCGGCTTCTTCGGATGTGCTCTCGATGAAGCATAAAGGTCAAATGGACACGTGAGCCAAAATCAAAGAGAAAAGCGTCTAGTCCGCCAGCAGGTCATGCTGACGGATTCAGAAATCGACCAGCTTAAAGACTGGCAATTTGAAAACCGCGTCCCATCGATGGCAGCCGCCATTCGAGAACTGCTGCGTATTGGCTTGACCCATTCGAGCGATCTGGACATCGGCGACAATTTCACCAACTGACCGCCGCACTCCCGCTCAGCTTCTGGTTGAACCTCAGTCCATTTCCTTTTCCACAAGCCAGTGACCGATGATCGCGGTCACCGCTTCGGGGCGGAACGGCTTCTGAATGAGGAAGTCCGGCGGGATGACGGAATGCTTCAGGACCGAATGCGGATAGGCGGTCACGAAGCCGACCGGCGCGCCGGTCAGGTCGCGCAGCGGTTCGATCGCCTCGACCCCGGTCTCACCGTCCTTCAGCCGGAAATCGGCGAAGATGATGTCCGGCAGATGGTCCTGGGCGGCGCTCAGAGCCTGATCCACCGTGCGCGCCAGATAGACTTCCGCGATCCCAGCCCGCTTGCACAGCGCGCTCAGCTCCTCGGCGATCAGAAACTCGTCCTCGATGATCAGCGCCTTGCAACCCATTGCCGGGTCCACCCGGTTCTGCGCCCGACCGGCGGCAAGCGCCTTCTCGGCGGCATCGCGGTCGATGCCCACGATCTCCGCGGCCTGGTCGATCGGGAAGCCGGCGAAATCCGACAGCATCAGTATCTGACGCGGGACGTTGTCCGGACCGGGCAGCGCGCTGAACAGCGCCGCATCGGTGAACAGAGGCGCGCCCACCGTCGACACGCCGTCGCGCCATGCCCGGTAGAACCGGCGGAAGGCGTCCATCCGCTGATTGTCGACGACCGTCTGACCCTGGGTCACCTGATCGGTGGCCAGCCGGAACAGCTCGTCTCCAACGTCGCGGTCCCACAGCATCACACGCGCGTGGTGTCTCAGTTCGGCCTGCTCATTTGACATCGGCGGGTCCCTGAAAACGGTTCTTCATCTCTACGCAACGCGTCGGATGGGCACCGGTTCCTCATATGATTTTGTTGGTCTGGGCGGTTCGAGTCTGTCTTGCTACAACCTATACCAACTACTGTTTTTCCGCGATCCCTCGCCTAACTCCTTCGCAGTCGCGCCAGACGATCCCGACCGAGGTCATCCCATGCCCGACGAAGAAGACGACATCATGACGTCCAACGGCGATCACGCCCCGCCGGAGCCGTTTCCGATCGTCGCGATCGGCGCGTCGGCCGGTGGCCTGGACGCGTTTCGTCAGTTCCTGGAGGCGATGCCGGACGATTGCGGCATGGCGTTCCTGCTGATCCAGCATCTGGATCCGAACCACGAAAGCCTCATGGCCGAGCTTCTGGCGCGGCATACGGCGCTTTCGGTGCAGACCGCGACCGACGGCACGCCGTTGGCTCCGAACACGGTCTATGTGATCCCGCCGAACTGCTATCTGCGGGTGATAGATCTCACGATCATGATCGAGCGTCCCGTCGCCCAGCGCGGCGTGCGGATGCCGATCGACTACTGTTTCCGCTCCCTGGCGGAGACCCTGCACGAACGCGCAGTGGGGATCGTGCTGACCGGCACCGCCTCCGACGGCACGGCGGGCCTGCGGGAGATCAAGGCGACCGGGGGCCTGACCCTCGTCCAGGATCCGGACACGGCGGAATACGACGGCATGCCACGCAGCGCGGTGAAGGCCGGGGTGGCCGACTTCGTCGCGCCGATCGCCGCGATGCCCGACCTGCTGATTCGCTACGCCGGGCACCCGTTCATCGTCGCCCCGGAGACGGCCGGCCAGGTGAGCGAGGAGGAGCCCGCCGCGTTCCATGCCCTGCTGCGCCTGCTGCGCAGCCAGACCGGTCACGACTTCAGCGGCTACCGCCCGGCCACCCTGAACCGCCGCATCCGGCGCCGCATGGGACTGGCCCAGGTCCAGACGATGCAGGAATACCTGGACCGGCTGCGGGCCGACCGCGAAGAGGTGCATCATCTCGCCGGCGACCTGCTGATCGGGGTCACCCGGTTCTTCCGCGATCCCGAGTCCTGGGACCTGCTGACGCAGACGGTGATCGCGCCGCTGGTGCGCGACCTCGACGACGACATGCCGTTGCGCATCTGGGTGGCCGGCTGCTCCACCGGCGAGGAGGCGGTCTCGGCCGCGATCCTTCTGCTGGAAACCTTCGAGCTGTTCGGCAAGGAACCCCGGTTCCAGATCTTCGCCACCGATATCGACCAGCGCGCGGTCGATACGGCGCGGGAGGCGGCCTTCCCCGCCACCATCACGGCGGACGTCCAGCCGGAACGGCTGGCACGGCATTTCACCGAAGAGAACGGCCGCTATGTGCTCGGAAAGCGGCTGCGCGACCACATCCTCTTCGCCCGCCAGGATCTGCTGAGCGACCCGCCCTTCTCCAAGCTCGACCTGATCATCTGCCGCAATGTGATGATCTACCTGGATTCGCTAGTCCAGAGCCGCATCCTGCGGATGTTCCATTTTGCTCTGAAACGCGACGGGTGCCTGTTCCTGGGCAGCTCCGAGACGGTCGGCAAACAGTCTTCCCTCTACGCGACCCTGTCGAAAGAGTGGCGGATCTACCGGTGCGTGGGCGAGAAGCACAGCGACCGGGTCAACCTTTCCCAGGTTCCGCTCGACGTGCAGAGCGGCGCCCGGGGCATCGAAAGCCAAACGATCGCCCGCATGCAGACCTACCGACAGACATCGATCGACGTTGCCAAGAACGCCATGATCTCCCGGTTCGTGCCGGCCAGCATCCTGGTGAACCAGCGCAACGACGCGATCTACTTCCACGGCCCGGTCCGCGACTATCTCGACTTCCCGGCCGGCGAGCCCACCCGGGACGTGACGCTGATGGCGCTGGACGGGCTGCGCACGCGGATGCGCCAGGCCCTGCGCCAGGCCTTCGAGACCTGCGAGGTGCAGACGGCGACGGCTCATCGGATGCGGCGCAACGGCAAGGACGTGGCCGTGCGCATCACCGCAGATCCGGTCCGGCTGCAGAGCGACCAGTGGGCGGTCATCCTTTACCTGGAGGATATCGGCGACGTGCAGCCGGTCGAACCGGCCGTGGAGATCGGTCCGGACGAACAGTCCACCATCCAGCGGCTCGAGTTCGACCTGCAGATCACCCGCGACGAGCTGACCTCGGCGGTGGAGCAGCTGGAGGCCTCCAACGAGGAGCTCCGCGCCTCCAACGAGGAGGTCATGTCGATGAACGAGGAGCTCCAGTCCTCCAACGAGGAACTGGAGACCTCCCGCGAAGAGCTGCAGTCGCTGAACGAGGAGCTGTCGACCGTCAACAATCAGCTCGAGAACAAGATCGTCGAGCTGGAGCGGGTCAACAACGACATCTCCAACCTGATCAACAGCACCCAGCTCGCGGTGCTGTTCCTGGACAAGTCGCTGGTGATCCGTCGGTTCACCCCGTCGGCCGCCGAGCTTCTGCGCATTCTGGACACCGATATCGGCCGGCCGATCTCCGATCTGTCCACCAAGGTCAACGACGATTCCCTCTACGGCGACGTAGAGGCCTGCATGGCCACCCTGGCCACCCGCTCGGCCCATGTGAGCGGGACCGACAACAGCTGGTTCCACCGCCAGGTGCTGCCCTATCGGACGACCGATAACCGCATCGAAGGCGTGCTGATCACCTATACCGACATTACCGACCTGTTCCGCGAAACCGAGCTGCGCGGGATCCGGGAACGCCAGCAGCGCGCCGTCGCCGATCTCGGCCGCATCGCTCTGTCGGACGCCCCGCTCCCGTTCCTGTTCGACGCCGCGGCGCGCTACCTGGTGGACGGCCTGAACTGTCCCATGGCGAAGGTGCTGCGCCACCGCCCCGACCGGCGCGATCTCGTCGTGGTCGCCCAGCGCGGCTTCCGCGACGGCGAGGTCAACGTCACCGCGGTGCCAGACGGCCCCGAGAGCCAGGGCGGCTACACCCTGACGAGCCGCCACCCCGTCGTGGTCACCGACCTGCCGAACGAGACCCGGTTCCAAGGCCCGGCGCTGCTGACGATTCACGGCGTCAAGTCGGGCGTGAGTGTGGTGGTCGGCTCCGACACCGACCCCTGGGGCGTGATCGGCGTCCACGCCACCGAGGTCAAACGGTTCTCCGACGACGACGTGGCCTTTGTCCAGGCGGTCGCCAACGTGGTCCACGGCGCCATCTCGAACCACGACTACAAGCAGCAGCTTCTGGAGAACTCCGAGCGCCTGCGCCTGGCGCTCGAGGCCGGCCGCATCGCCACCTGGAACTGGGATCCGCGCAGCGACCTCGCGCAATGGGACGACCGGCTCTACACGATGCTCGGCCTGCGGCCGGGCGAGATTCCGCCGAGCGTCGAGAAGTTCTTCGCCTACATTCATCCCGACGACCGCGAGTTCGTGCTGCGGGAACAGACCAGCGCGGTGGAACGCGGCGAAGTCTTCGACGTGGAGTTCCGGGTCCTGGACAGCAGCGGCCAGGAACGCTGGCTGGTCAGCAAGGGAAAGATGTTCACCGAGCGGGCGGAGGGACCGCGCCTGATCGGCCTGACCTACGAGATCACCGAGCTGAAGAAGAGCTCGACCCGCCTCGCCACGCTGCTGGCGGAACTGGACCACCGGGTGCAGAACATGCTGACGGTGATGGGCTCCATCGTGAACCTGGCCGACAAGGAAGAGCATGTCGCCAGCTTCAAGGCGAACCTGCGTCAGCGCCTGCTGTCGCTCGCCCGCACCCACTCGATGCTCAGCCATGCCCAGTTCGACGGCGCCAGCCTGCGCACCCGGATCGTCGAGGAATGCGCGCCCTATTCGGGCAACATGCTGGACCGAATCCGCTTCGAGGGGCGGGATATCCGCCTGAACCCCCAGGCAGCCCAGACCCTGGGCATGGCGATCCACGAACTGGTCACCAACTGCCTGAAATACGGGGCGCTGTCGACGGAGGACGGCGTCATATCGACCCGCACGGAGATGCGCGGGGACAGGGTGCTGGTGGAGTGGCAGGAAAGCGGCGGCCCGCCCGTTGCCCCGCCGAGCGAATTCGGGTTCGGCATGCGGGTGATCCGCGACCTCGTCCAGTACGAGCTCGACGCCAAGGTCGAGCTCGATTTCCGCGAGACGGGCCTGGTCTGCCGGTTCGACCTGCCCCTGGACGCGGTCGAGCACTCTCTGGAGTGACCCATCGAGGGCTGCGCGTCCCGGCCTCAGGCCTGCAGGCTGGAGGCGTCGATGAATTCCTCGAGGACATGGCTCATGAGATCGGTGCGTGAGGACACGCCGATCTTGCGGAAGATCGAGGACGACTGCGCCTTCACCGTCCCCGGCGCGGTTTGACGGGCCTGGGCGATCTCGGCGACGCTCAGCCCCTTGATGATCAGCAGCGTGACGTCCCGTTCGGCAGCCGTCAGTTTCCAGTCGTCGAACTTCTGCACCAGGACCAGCTCGAAGCTGCCCCGCAGCGAGGCGATGGTCTGCGCACTTGCTGCACTCTGACGGCGCAGCAAGGCCACGTATCCACGCAGGAGCCACGCGCCGTATCCGAGCCCGAGCACGGCCAGGGTCTCGAACAGCAGATGCACGGATTCCTCGGCCCCGTAACCGACCCCGTCCCGCAGATGCTCGGCGACGTCCCAGATCACATCGCCGGCGAAGAACGCCATGCACGCGGCCAGCAGCAGGCTGCCGGCGCTGACCCAGGCCGGCTTCGGTCCCCGTTCCCCAGTCGCCCCCTGGTCTCCAACCATCTCGGTCAAATTCGCCCCCCGAAATCTGCCGGTCCCGAGGTCATACGACTTTGGATTATGCCGCGTCGAGGCCCGCAAACAAACCATGGTCCGATTGAGCGGCACAGCCGGGAGCGCAACTCTCCACCCCAGACACCGGCTCCCCCAGCCGGCCCGACGGAGAGGAGACACCCATGTCGAGCTATGAGAGCGCCCACGACGACGACAGCCCGGACCACGACGACTGGTATGAAGACCGGGACCGTGACGAGCGGGATCGTGACGACCGGTACGACGAGGACCGGGAGAGCGAAGGGCGCGATCATGACGGCAGCGACGACGATCGTGCCGACGATTCCTACGACGGGGATGACGACCTCTACGGCGCGGCCGACGATGATCGCCTCCGCGGGTTCGGCGGCGACGACCGCATCCATGGCCGCGCCGGCCGCGATCTGATCTACGGCAACCAGGGCGACGACTGGATCGACGGCGAGGACGGAGAAGACGTCATCTTTGCCGGCCAGAACAACGACCGAGCCGACGGCGGATCCGGAGACGACCTGATCTACGGAAACTTCGGCGACGACACGCTGTCGGGCGGCTCGGGCAACGACTGGCTTCACGGCGGGCGCGACAGCGACAGCCTGGGCGGCGGCGACGGGGACGACACCCTCAATGGCGGGGTCGGCGACGACCTGCTCTCCGGCGATGCGGGCGCCGATCTCTTCGTGTTCTTCGGCGCGTCCGGGGACGACACGATCCTCGACTTCAGCATCGCGGAGGGCGACCGGATCGTCACCCGCATCGACTCCCTCGACGATGTCCGGTCGGCCGCCGACCTGCTTGCCGGCCTCACCGAGACGGCGCAGGGCGACGCCGTCGTCCATCTCGGCGGCGGCGCCACCGTCACCCTGGTCGGGGTCTCCGGCGCCGAACTCTCGGCATCGGGCTTCCTGCTGCTCTGATCGACGGAAACGGGGGGCGCGGCAGAGCGCCCTTCCGGTCGGCGGCCATCGGCCGCACACTGGGTCGCGGATCTTCTCGAGGTGAGCGACCATGGACGACGATCCGACTTCCACGCCCGGCGGCGAAGCGGCCTGCTTCGGCCACCGGTTGGTCGACGGCCATGTGGTGGACTGCGAGACCGCCCGCGACGTCGCCCGCTTCCGGAAGGCCGAGCGCCAACGCCTCTACGCCCTGCGCCGGGCCCTGCCGGTCGGCGACCGCGAGGCGGCCGGTCGGGCGATTACGGACGGGCTGCGCCGGTCGCTCGGCCCGCTGGACGGTCGGGCGGTCGCGGTCTACTGGCCGATCCGGGGCGAGCCCGATCTGCGTTCCTGGATGCGCGAGATCCACGACGCCGGCGCCCGCGTCCTGCTGCCGGCGGTGGAAGCGCGGAACCAGCCGCTGGTCTTCCGCAATTGGGAACCCGGATGCCGGATGACCCGGGGCCACTGGGACATCCCCGTGCCCGATGACACCGACACCGGCCGCCCGGACCTCGTCGTCGCCCCCCTCCTCGGCGTCGATGCGGACGGATACCGGCTCGGCAATGGCGGCGGGTATTACGACCGAACCCTGGTGCGGATCGAGCCGAGGCCGCAGATCGTCGGTGTCGGGTACGCCTTCTCCC
Source organism: Thalassobaculum sp. OXR-137 (assembly GCF_034377285.1). Taxonomy (NCBI): domain Bacteria; kingdom Pseudomonadati; phylum Pseudomonadota; class Alphaproteobacteria; order Rhodospirillales; family Thalassobaculaceae; genus Thalassobaculum; species Thalassobaculum sp. OXR-137. The sequence continues at coordinate 495,648 of NZ_CP139715.1, forward strand.
GCATACCGACGATTTTCCCGATGCCGTGGGACGTTGCGATGGATCTGGTGGTTCTGGATGACGGCTGCTGCCGCCGCCGTCAGCCGGTGTGAGATCTCCGGCGCGCGGCATTGGACTTGCGCTTGCCCCCCGCTCGGTCCGTCGGACGGCCGCTGGTCTCGCGGTCCATTTCGGCCGGGCGGTGCGGGAGCTTCCAGCCGGCCGGCCGGCCCGGAGCGCCCGCCTTCGCCGGTCCGCCCGCGCGCCGACGGCCCTCGCCACCGGCCTTGCCGGTGCCGGCGGGCTGCCAGCGCGGGATCAGGTGGTGCTTGCCGTTGCCGATCAGATCCTCGCGGCCCATCTCCTTCAGCGCCTCGCGCAGAAGCGGCCAGTTCTCGGCGTCGTGGTAGCGCAGGAACGCCTTGTGCAGCCGGCGCTGGCGCAGGCCCTTGGCCGTCTCCACCCGCTCGGTCCCGGCACGGCGCACCGGCTTCAGCGGGTTGCGGCCGGAATAGTACATGGCCGTCGCCATCGCCATCGGCGTCGGCGTGAAGGTCTGGACCTGGTCCGCCCGGTAGCCGTTCTTCTTCAGCCACAGGGCGAGGTTCATCATGTCCTCGTCGGTGCAGCCGGGATGGGCGGCGATGAAGTACGGGATGAGGAAGTACTTCTTGCCCGCCTTGGCCGCCGCCGCGTCGAACATCTCCTTGAACCGGTCGTAGGAGCCGATGCCCGGCTTCATCATCTTGGTGAGCGGGCCGTCCTCGGTATGCTCCGGCGCGATCTTCAGGTAGCCGCCCACATGATGGGTGACCAGCTCCTCCACATATTCCGGGCTTTCCACCGCCAGGTCGTAGCGCAGGCCCGAGCTGATCGAGACCTTCTTCACCCCGTCGGTGCCGCGCGCCGCCCGGTACAGGTCGATCAGCGGCTTGTGGTCGGTGTTCAGGTTCTTGCAGATGGTCGGATAGACGCAGGACAGCCGGCGGCAGGACTTCTCGATCTCCGGGTCCTTGCAGGCCATGCGGTACATATTCGCCGTCGGCCCGCCCAGGTCGGAGACCTGTCCGGTGAAGCCCGGCACCTTGTCGCGCATGTCCTCGATCTCGCGGACGATCGACTCCTGGCTGCGCGACTGGATGATCCGGCCCTCATGCTCGGTGATCGAGCAGAAGGTGCAGCCGCCGAAGCAGCCGCGCATGATGTTCACCGAGAAGCGGATCATCTCCCAGGCCGGGATGCGGGCATCGCCGTAGAACGGGTGCGGCGCGCGGGCATAGGGGTGGTCGAAGACCCAGTCCATCTCCTTGGTGGTCAGCGGGATCGGCGGCGGCGTCACCCAGACGTCGCGGTCGCCGTGGCGCTGCACCAGCGGGCGCGCGTTCCCCGGATTGCTCTCCAGATGCAGGATGCGGGAGGCCTGGGCGTAGACCTCCTTGTCGTCGCGCACGGTCTCGTAGGACGGCAGGCGGATCACCTGCTCCTCGTCGCCGCGGGACGCGCGCTCCGGCGCGTCGTCGATCGACGTCATGTCGATCTCGCGGTAGTCCGGCGCGTTGTCGTTGCGGACCAGCGCCAGGCCGCGGATGTCGAACAGGTCGCGGGCGTTGTCGCCCTGGGCGATGCGGTGGGTGACATCGATGATCGCGCGCTCGGCATTGCCGTAGAGCAGCACGTCGGCCTTGCTGTCGATCAGGACCGAGCGGCGGACCTTCTCGCTCCAATGGTCGTAATGGGCGATCCGGCGCAGGGACGCCTCGATGCCGCCGAGCACGATCGGCGCGTCGGGGAACGCCTCGCGGCAGCGCTGCGAGTAGACCAGCACCGCCCGGTCGGGCCGCTTCCCCGGGGCCGCGTCCGGCGTGTAGTTGTCGTCGGTGCGGATGCGCTTGTCGGCGGTGTAGTTGTTGACGAGGCTGTCCATGTTGCCCGCCGTCACCCCGAAATAGAGGTTCGGCCGGCCCAGTTCCTTGAACGCCTCGGCACTGGTCCAGTCCGGCTGGGCGATGATGCCGACGCGGAAGCCGTGCGCCTCCAGCGTGCGGCCGATCACGGCCATGCCGAAGCTCGGATGGTCCACATAGGCGTCGCCGGTCACCAGGATGACGTCGCAGCTGTCCCAGCCGAGCAGATCCATCTCCTGCCGGCTCATCGGCAGGAACGGCGCCACCCCGAAGCGGTGGGCCCAGTACTTCTTGTACTTGAAGATCTCCCGCGCGCCTTGGCGGGGCCGGGCGGGGGGGACAACGGCGTTCACGGCAAAAGCCTCGTATGATGGAATTGGCGCGGGTTGTACCCGTGTGTGACCAGTTTAGCAAATTTGGGCTGTAGAGGCGACCGTGATGCCCCGATCGGCGGCCACATCCGGTGAAGGACACGGCCGCCGACGTCATTCTGGGCGGGACTAGCGCCGATAGAGCACCATGCCCGCGTGGTACAGGACGCCGTCGACGAAATCGCCGTCGGCGGTGAACCCGGTATCGTCCCAATACTCGATGTGATCGCCGGTCACCTCATAGCGGCCCTCATAAGCGCGCTCCCGAGACCCGCGGGCTTCCACGTAGCGGCCATTCGGCAGCAGTTCGTGACGGATCCGCCCGTCCTCGGTGACCCACATGCCGACATAGGGGTGGTCGGCCTTGGCGTCCGTCCCGGTGACCTCGACCGGCTGAGCCAGCAAGGCAACGGCGGCGAGGGTTGTCAGGATTTTCTGCATGATGCTTCTCCTTTCGCCTGGGTCCGGTCAGTTCGGCGACCGGGTGGGACGGATCGTGATCTCGGTGGTGTCGACGCCGTCCGGCGCCTCGATCACCTGCCGTACGGCCCGGGCGATGTCCGAGGGCTGCAGGGCGATGGCCCGGTACTCGTCCATCAGGGCCTTGGTTCCCTCATGGGTGATGGTGGCGGCGAGATCGCTTTCGACGACGCCGGGATTGACGCAGGTGACCCGGATCGTGTCGGTCTCCTGACGCAGCCCGTCCGACAGCGCCCGGACCGCGAACTTCGTCGCGCAGTAGACGGCGGCCGTCGGCACGACCGACAGGGCACCGATCGAGCCGATATTGATGATCTGTCCCGATCCCTGGCGCTCCATGACCGGCAGCACCGCGCCGATGCCCCAGAGGGTGCCCTTGATGTTCACATCGACCATCCGCTCCCACTCGTCGTGCTTTCCGGCCGAGAGCGGCGAGAGCGGCATGATCCCGGCATTGTTCACCAGGACGTCGATGCGGCCCCACAGGGACAGGGCGGTTTCGGCGAAATCCATCATCGCCGCGCGATCCGTTACATCCAGGCCGTGGGCCTTCGCCGTCCCGCCCGCCGCGCGGATGTCGTCGGCGACCGCCTCGATGCGGTCGAGCCGGCGCGCGCCCAGAAGAACCTTGGCGCCGTGGGCGGCAAGCTCACGGGCAATGACCTCGCCGATCCCCCCGGACGCGCCGGTAACCAGAATGACCTTGTCCATTGTCGTCTCCGTGATTGCGGTGAGCCCCGGAGATGGACCTTGGCGGGGGTTAGCAGTATCTACCAATCAATGGACAATTTGGTTAGTATTACTGGACAATGTATATCGACCTGAATCTCCTTCCGCTGTTCTCGGCAATCGCCGAGGAGAACAACTTCCGCGCCGCCGCCGATCGGCTTGGGGTAACGCGCTCCGCCGTCAGCCAGGGTGTGCGCCGTCTCGAAGACAGCCTTGGCGTCAGCCTGGTGACGCGAACCACCCGTTCCGTACGCCTCACCGAAGCGGGTGAGCGCCTCTATGCCGCCCTGTCTCAGCCGATGTCCGACATCGGCACCGCCCTCGAAGGCCTTGCCGGCGAGGACCGGCCGCGTGGTCTGCTGAGGTTGGCGGTGACTTCCATCGCCGAGGAGTTTCTGTCGGGGCCGTTCCTGGTCAGCTTTACCGACGCCCATCCCGAGGTGGAGCTCGACGTGACGGTGACGGATGAAGAGTTCGACATCGTGGCCGCCGGCTTCGACGCCGGCGTCCGGCTGGGCGAGGTGATCGAGATGGACATGATCGCGGTGCCCGTGTCCGGCGACCAGCGCGAGGCGGTCGTGGCCACGCCCGGTTATGTCGCCGCCCATGGCGCGCCGGCCCATCCGCGCGACCTCGTCCATCACCGCTGCATCGGCTGGCGCCGGGCGCCCAACGTCGCCCCGCACCGCTGGGAGTTCGAGGAGAAAGGCGTGGCCTTCGACGTCGCCGTCGCGCCCTATGTCACAACCAACGACCTGCGGCTCATGCTGCGGATGGCGTTGAGCGGCGGCGGCCTCACCTTCGCGACGGCCAATACGGTCCGGTCCTACCTCGAGCGCGGCGAACTCGTGTCTTTGCTTGAGGACTTCCTGCCGCCCTTCCCGGGCTTCTTCCTCTACTACCCGCACCGTCGGAACATGGCGCCTAAGCTCAGGGCCCTGATCGAACACACCCGACGCTGGCGCTGAAATGACCGGCCAAAGAATTCTCCTCTGCACATACGGCTCACGCGGCGATGTCGAGCCGTTCGTGGCGCTGGCAAAAGGGCTTCAGGCGGCCGGGCACACGGTGCTGCTGGCCACGTCCGAGCGGTTCCGGAGCTTCGTCGAAGAGCATGACGTGGCGTTCTTCGGGATGTCGGACGCCGCCCTGGCCCTGATCGAGACGCCCGACGGCCGGGCCCTGATGGAGGGCGGGGCCGGCTGGTGGCAGCGGATCGGCGCCGGCATCCGGCTCTCGCGCCGGTCCGGGCCGGTCAACGAGACGCTGATGCGCCAGACCTGGGCGGCCGCACAGGCGTTCGGGCCGACGGCCATCGTGTTCCACGCCAAGCTCTTCGCCGCCGGCCACGTGGCCGAGAAACTCGGGATCCCGGCCTTTCTCGGCGCGTTGCAGCCGATGTACGCCGCCACCGCCACGGCGCCCGCCATGGGGTTTCCGTCGCTGCCGGTCCCCGGCTACAACCGGCTTACCTACTGGCTGGTCCGCCGGTCGATCGGGCTGTTCCGCCGGGCCATCGACCGGTTCCGCCGCGAGGCGCTGGACCTGCCGCCGGTCCGGGCTGGCGCCGACGTGCTGTTCCCGCCCGGCGCGGGCACCATTGCGATCCTGCACGCCTATGGCAGCGCGGTCCTGCCGCGTCCGGACGACTGGCCGCCCCACGCCCATGTCACCGGCTATTGGCGGCTGGAGCCCGCACCCGATTATGCGCCGCCACCGGAGCTTGCCGACTTTCTCGACGGCGGGCCCGCTCCGGTCTTCATCGGCTTCGGCAGCATGACCAGTCTGGACCCAACCGCGCTCGGCACCCTGGTGACCGCCGCCCTGCGCAAGGCCGGCCGACGCGGGGTGGTGGCCCGGGGATGGGCCCACCTGCAAGTGGGCGACGGCGACGACGTCCTGGCGATCGATCCGACGCCCTATGGCTGGCTGTTTCCCCGGATGGCGGCCGTGGTGCATCACGGCGGCGCGGGGACGACGGCCGAAGGCTTCCATGCCGGGGTGCCCAGTGTGATCTGTCCGTTCTTCGGCGATCAGCCGGGCTGGGCCCGGCTCAGCCACGCGCTCGGGGTCGGCACGGAGCCGGTGCCGCGCGACCGCCTGACCGCCGACCGTCTCGCCGCCGCCATCGTCCGGGCGACCGAGGACCCGATCCTGCGGGAGAACGCCCGGGCGCTCGGCGCCAGACTGCGGGCCGAAGACGGCGTGGCGCGGGCGGTCCGGATCGTCACGACCGCCGCCCCATAGAAAACGGCGGGTCCCGAAGGAACCCGCCGCCTGGATCTATTTTAGGATTTAGGGCCTACAGCACGAGGGCCAGCAGGATGACCACCGTCAGCGGCATGCCGAGCAGCCACAGGATCAGGTAAGGCATGATAGTTCCTCCAATGGGACTGAGGCTCAGCGGCGCGGGTGCGAGAACCAGCGGATGACGGTTTCCTCGTCGCGATGGTTACCGCCGACACCGGTAGCCCACCAGGATCCCGCCGCGGAAATCAGCAGCGCCGCGGCCAGAACGAAGGCACTCAGGATGGTCGCCGTCTGGGCGGTCTCCGCGGCCTCGATGGTCTCCTGCTTGGCCTGGAGCACGGCGGTTTCCATCTGCTGGACCCGCTGGGCGGCTTCCTGCTGGGTCAGGCCGGTATCCGCGCTGACGACCTGGGCCACATAGGCCTTGTCCTCAGCCGTCATCGCGCCGTCCTCGACGGTCCTCTGGATGATCGGGACGATGTCCTCGTAGATCACCTCCCGGCTCTCGTTGAACGAGCTGGGATCGCTCGGACGCAGCAGCCGGCTCAGTTCGTAGTCGTAGGAGTCCCCGGCCACTGTCTCCACCGCGGCAGAGCCGGCGGCGGTGGCAACCTGGGCGCCGGACCGCACGACCGTACCCGTGGCGGAGGCGACGACGACGGCAGTGAGCAGCACGCCCAGGGCCCAGACGGTCAGGCCGTGCACCCCGTCGCGCACGTCAGACTCGTGCTCGGAGGCATCGAACGCCCGCTTGCGCATCCGGCCGGTCACATAGGCGCCGGCCATGTAGCTGGAGACCAGCACCCAGATCGTCCAGATCGCGACGGCGATCAGGGTGGCCGTTCCGCCGATCCCGTCATCGCCGAAGGGCGAGACGACGGACAGACCGATCGCTGCCCCGAAGGCGTTCAAAACCAAGGATACAGCCGTCGCCAACAGGGCGCCGACGAAGATTGCCGGCCAATCGATATGACTGGCGGCCGGTCCGGTATCCGTACGCACGACCGCCGCGGGTTCCGCGGCACGCATAGTCTCTGCCATTGCCTTCTCCATGTATCAGCCTGCCGCGTCCCCAGCGCCCGCAACGCGGGCCGGGGCGTAGCGTCAGCGAATTCCCAGCAGCGAAAGGATCGCGAGCACGATCACGACGAGGCCGACGAGATAGATGATTCCATTCATGGGATTGTCCTTCCGACACGATCTCTGTGGCGAAGGAACGAGCAGGCAGAACGGTCGGTTCCCACGGACGGCATCGAATCCGGGGACATACACACATATTTATCGCTGATTTATCGCCGGGCCGCCGCACGGTCGGCCGCCCAGCCTCCTGCAGCAGTCTACGTCAGGGGCCCCGGCAGCTGTCAGGCGGAGGCGGCGATCGCCTGGGCCATGATGTCGAGCCCCAGGTCGATCTCCGCGTCGGTCGCGGTGAGCGGCGGGGCGATGCGGAACACCGCGCCCATGGCCGGGATCTTGACGATGTTCATGCTCAGCCCGCGGGCCATCGCCTCGGCGGCGATGCGGTCGCCCCGGTCGAGATCGGGGACCTTGCCGGCCCGGTCGGCGACGATCTCCAGCCCGAGCAGCAGGCCGCGGCCGCGCACGTCGCCGATGCAGTCGAAGCGCTGCTTCATCGCCTCCAGTCCGGCCCGCAGCCGATCTCCGGCGATCCGCGCCCGGTCGATCAGCCCGTCGCGGGCGATCACGTCCAGCACCGTCAGGCCGACGGCCGCCGGCAGCGGGTCGGAGACATGGGTCGTCAGGAAGACGAAGCCCTTCTCATGGGCCGCCTCCTCGATCGCCCGGCTGGTCAGCACCGCCGACAGGGGCAGGCCCGCCCCCAGGGTCTTGGACAGGGTCAGGATGTCCGGCGTCACCCCGTCGCGCTGGAACGCGAACATGGTGCCGGTGCGGCCGATGCCGGTCTGCGCCTCGTCCAGGATCAGCAGCATCCCGCGCTCCTCGCATTTGCGCTTGAGCGCGGCGAGATAGCCCTCGGGCAGGTCGATGATCCCGCCCGACGACAGGATCGGTTCGGCGATGAAGGCGGCGAGGCTGCCGGTGGACTGGGCATCGACCTGGGCGAAGGCGTCGTCCAGCTCGGTACGCCAGTCCAGGCTGCCGTCCGGATGGGTGAAGCGCGGCCGGTAGGCATGCGGGGCGGGGATCGCGAAATTGCCGACCGCGGCCGGGCCGTAGCCCTTGCGGGCCGAGCTGTAGGTGGCCCCCGCCGCCGCCCCGGTCATGCCGTGCCAGCTCTTGGTGAAGGCGACGATCTCATGCCGGCCCGTCACGCATTTCGCCAGCCGGATCGCCGCCTCGTTGGACTCGCCGCCGGTGGACAACAGCAGGACCTTCTCGAGCCCCGGCACCAGCCCGCCCAGGCGGGCGCAGAGATCGACCACCGGGCGGGACAGCATGCCGCTGAACAGGTGATCCAGCCGCCCCGCCTGCTCGCGCACCGTCCGCACGATCTCCGGATGGGAATGGCCGAGCACCGCGCTCATCTGGCCCGAGGTGAAGTCGAGGATCCGCCGGCCCTCCTCGTCGAACACGAAGCTGCCCTCCGCCCGGTCGATCACCCGGCGCTCGAAGGCGGGTCCGTAGCGCATGACATGCGCGTCCACATCCGCCCAGAAACCGTCGTCGCTGGTCATGCTGTCCTGCCGCGTCATGCGCACGCTCCATGGGGTCGGGGTGGGTCGGATGTCGGCAGGATACCGGCACCGCGAATCTGAGAAACTTTCATAGTATAAATCCCGGAATTGAGTTCTCCTTATAGCCATGGCCACGCTCGACATCCTTCTGCTGCGCAGCTTCGTCGCGGTCGCCCGGGCCGGCTCGATCCGGGCGGCGGCCGAACGCGTGGGCCGCACCCAGTCGGCGGTCAGCCTGCAGATGAAGCGGCTGGAGGAGATCGCCGGCGAGCGGCTGTTCCACCGCACCGGCTCCGGTGTAACCCTGACGATCTCGGGCGAGCGGCTGATGGTCGGGGCCGAGCGCATCCTGTCGGCCCATGACGAAACCCTGGCCTCCATCCGCGCGACGGGGCTCCAGGGGGCCATCGCCTTCGGCTGTCCGGAGGATTACCTGACCGCCTTCTTCCCGGACCTGCTGCGGCGCTACGGCCGGGACAATCCGGAGGTGGAGATCGAGATCGTCTGCGCCCCGACGGTGGCGCTGCGGCCAATGCTGCAGCGCCGCCACATCGACCTGGCCCTGGTGTCCGTGGCAGGCGAAGTGCCCGCGGACGAAGTGTTCCGCCGGGAATCCTTCGTGTGGATCGCCAACAGCCCGAGCCCGGATCTGCTCGCCGGCCCGGTCGTGCCGCTGGCCCTGTCGGGTCCAGACACGCTCGACCACCGCATGGCGAAGGGCGCGATGGAGGCGGCCGGCCTGCCCTACCGCATCACCCATGCCAGCGACGGCCTGGCCGGTCTGCTCGCGATCGCCCGCTCGGGTCTGGCGATCAGCGTGGCGACCCGCTCGGCGGTGCCGCCGGACCTCCATGTGGTGGAACAGGGATTGCCGGCGCTGCCGCAGATCGGCCTGTCGATCGCCTATGCGTCGAGCCGCCCTGCGCCGGTGGTGCGAGCGTTCGGGGAGTTCATCGCGGGGAGTTTGGGGGAGCCATCAGGAGAACTACCAGAAAAAACAACGTCATTATGAAAATCATGGCTGCGAAACCCCCAACCCTCCGGATGTCCCTCATTCGGATCAGATTGCGCTGGCGATGCGGAACACCTTCGGCGTCGGGAAGGTCGAGAACGACCTCCCCCGCTAGATCAGCAGGAAATCGCTCGCGCTGAGGCCGGTTGGGCCCACGCCGATCAGGGTGACGGTGTTGCCGGAGCCGAGGTCGAGCACGGCATTGCCCGACGCATCGGTGGTGACACCGTTGAGCAGGTCGGCCGCACGCGCCACCCCGCTGCCGTTCACATGGGCCGCGATGGCGATCATGTCGCCCTCGGCACTGGAAAAGTCGTGGATCACGTCCGCCCCGTCGGCACCGTCGAAGCGGAAGACGTCGGCGCCGAGATTGCCGAAGAGCCGATCATCGCCGGCACCGCCGGACAGGGTGTCGGCGTCCTGTCCGCCAAAAAGCGTGTCGGCACCGGTGTCGCCCCAGACCCGGTCGTCCCCCTTGTTGCCGTAGATCACGTCGCCGCCCAGGTTGCCGCAGATCCAATCCGCGTCCTGTCCGCCATAAAGGGTGTCGGCCCCCTGTCCGCCATAGAGCGTGTCGGTACTCTGGTTGCCATAGATCAGGTCGTTGTCGGTATTGCCGTACAGGATATCGAGCCCGCCATATCCCCGCACCGTGTCGTTGCCGCCATTGCCGTAGAGCGTGTCGTCGCCCGCCGTTCCGCCGACGCTATCGCTCTCGCCGCCGCTGCCACCGCTTCCGGAGCTTTCGGGGGCGGGGGTGATGTCCGTCAGGGTGACGTCGTTGCCGTCTCCGGCCGTGTAGCTGATCCGGAAGCTGCGCCCGCCCGAGGTGACGCTGGCGCCTTCGGCCAGACCGCTGAAGGTTCCGGTGACGGCATCGACGCAGTCGTTGGCGATCAGGGTGAAGACAGTGCCGCTCGCCGAGGTAAAGCCGAACACGGTGCTCAGCGTGGCGCCGTTGATCGTCACCGTTCCGGTGACGGCAATCTGGTCGTACCCGGTGCCGGCCGTGGTACCGTCGATCTCGATGCTGGCGGTCGAGCCGCTGGCCAGGGTCAGGTTGCCGGTGGAGATCGTGCCGGGACTGTTGCCGGGGGCGATCGTGCCGCCCGACAGTACGGTCACCGGCATGTCGTAGGTGCCGGTGCCCTTGAGGGTGACGCCGGAGGCCACGCTGAAGGTCCCGGTGCCGGACAGCGTGCCGTTGAAGCTGTTTGCCGCGGGGTTGGAGAAGCTGATGCTGCCGGCGCCGACCGTCACGGTCCCGGAGCCGGTGAGTGAGCCGATGGTCTCCGTCGTGCCGTTGAGATCCAGCGTGGCCCCGGCCGCGACGTTCACCGTCCCGGTATCGGGTAGGGCGTTGCCGCCGGACAGTGTCAGGGTTCCTTCGCTGACCGTGGTGCCGCCCCTGTAGGTGTTCGCGCCGGAGAGCGTGACCGTGCCGGTGCCGGTCTTGGTGAAGGCCCGTGAACCGGCGTTGTCGCTGATCACACCGGACAGGGTGACATCGGCGCCGGCGCCGGCCGACACAGTGCCGTTGCCCAGAACGAGGGCGTTGTCGATGGTGGTGGTGCCGGTCACGAGGAGGGTACCGCCAGTCGAGCCAAAGTAGAGGGCGCCGGTTCCAAGATTGTCGTCGCCGGCGATCGACACGGTTCCGCCCGAACTCATTGTCGTCGTGCCGGTGTAGGTATTGGCACCGGTGAGGGTCAGCGAGGCGTCGGCCTGGACACGCACGCCGCCACCCCCGGAGATCACGCCGGAGAAGGTCGAGGGGTTTGTGCCCTCGACAACCAATTCCCGGCCGGCGTTGAGAACGATGGTGCCGGCGCCGAAAAGGGCTTCGATTGATACGCCCGAATCCACCTCAAAAGTGCTGCCGGTCAACACCGTCAAGCGGCCCAAACTGACGCTCAGGTAGTCTTCCAATGTGAGGGTACCGGTGGACACTGTGACATCTGAACCGGCTTCGATGGGGCGCTGCCAGCCACCACTGAACGTCGTCCCGGAGAGGGTCAGGGTCCCGCCGGTCTGATTTACCCCCGCGTTACTACTGCCAACCGCTTCGGCGGTGACGGCGACGTTGGTGAGAGCCAGGTTCTCGTTGCTGGTGATCCCGGCAGCACTGTCGCCGGCCAGGAAGGTGAGCCCGGATATCGAGACGTCCTGCAGAACGCCTGAGTCGCCATCGTCGATCTTGAAGAGTTCGGTGATCGTCGGATCGGTGGCGATCGTGAGGTTGGCACTGCCGGGCCCGGTGATGGTCAGCGCCTCGGAAATTGTCACCGGCGTGGTGATGCCGGACCCCATGTCGGCGACATGGATGGTTCCGGTGACGCCGCCGGCGAATTCGATGATGTCGGCGCCGGCATTGGCATTGGCATCGGCGATCGCCTGGCGCAACGATCCGGCGCCGGTGACGTTCGTGTTGGTCACCGTGTAGGTGGCCAGCAGGCCGGGCCACAAGGCGGCGCGGTCCCGCTCGATCAGATCGGAAAACCCCGTCGGGGAGGCGCCGACCGCCACGTCGAAGGCCCAGTCGCCGCCACGCGACGCCGCGCCCGTCGGGGTAGAGGACGCACGGACCCCGCTGCCGAGTGCCGCCGCCAGGGTTGCGACGAACGCCCAGCCGCTCTCACCCGCGCCGACCGAACAGCCGTACAGCGTGACCGGCGCGCCGGCGAGCGCCCGCCGGATCGCGTCAAGCTCCACCACCCGCTGCCGCAGGGCCGCCGTATCGATCCGCTCCCGCCCAAGCAGCAAATGTCCCGGCGCGCCGTGGCTGAACAGATGAACCGACGGTGGCGGCGTTCCGTTCTCGCTCAGTGCGCGGCGCAGCACGGCCAACCCGTCGGCACCCTGCGGAACCCGTACCACCCGGCACGGGCGCGCCAGGGCAGCCAGCAAGATCTCAGGCTCCGGAACCCGGGCGTCGATCAGGACAAGGTCCGGTGCCGCAACCGCGTCGGTATCCGGGCGGTCGCGTATCATGATCGGATCATCGACGAAGGGTCCTGCGCCAAAAGAAGAGGAAAGACGGGTGGGAAGCGGGAGGCGGGTCGGCTGGACCCGGCCCTGGATTGCGGAGGTCAGGCAGGCGGGACGTCGCGGCCGATCGCCACAAAAGGTCCCGCGCCCCATGCTCCAGTCGTTGCGCCTCCCGACAATCCAAATGCCCGCCCTGCTCCCGACGGCAGTTCGTGCTCGGCGTCGGTCACAGCGCATGGTGGCGCCTGCGCCGGCGTCAGGGGGTCGGGAATTTTGGTAATCCTAAAGTTTCAGCGACGCGCTGTTGCAATGGGAAGGAATAAATCCAAATATTTCGCGGCGACGTGTGGTTTTCTCTGAAATTTCGAAACCGCATTGAATTCGACAGGCAACTTGGCGAATGACGTTAATTTCCGGTTTTTCCGAAATATGGGATTTTATTTTTGTTGAGTAGAGTTAATCCGGTGGCGTTCGACCAGAAACTGGCGCTGCTCATGCGGGTGCTCGGCACCGTCACCCATAAGCAGCTTTACGGCCGTCTGAAGGAGATCAATCCGAAGACGGGCTATCGTCCGGAGCTTGCCTACAAGTGGACAAATGGGGTGGCGTCGCCACGCGATCCCTCCGTCTACGACGATCTGGCCACGCTGCTCGATCTCAATGACGGCGGCCACCCGGTCAGCGGCTCGGTTCTGCGGGCGTGCACGTATGAGGCCTTTCGCGGGCTTATGGTGGCCCGCTACAGCACGAAGGTTCCGACCGACGAGATTGAACCGTCGCGCATCGCGGGCGCGGCCCGACCGAAGGCTCACCGCCGTGACCCGGAACGCGCCGGCTCTGACGACCCGTCCGGCCCTGAAGAGCAGCCGGGCCCCGAAGAGCGGATTGAAACCCCCAGCGATATTGCCTCGGCGAATGCCCTGCCGGGCTACATGGCGGGAGCGTATTTCGTTTTGAGCGGCGCCTGGTCGACGCTTCAGCGGCGCTATGTGTTGTGTGGCGAGTTGATCATTCGCGCGCGGGCCGACGGAACCTGGATGGCCTCCTATCTGGAACGTCTTCCGGGCGGCGATCTGGTCATGACCGGGCAGATCTTCCGCATCGGGCGGAGTCTGCAGGTCACGCTGGTCAACACCGCGTTTGAGAACGTCCTTGCAATGACGTTCTTGCTGCCGCATGCGCCCGGGGCGGTCTTGAGCGGCATCATGAGCGGGACCGCGCTGCACGACACGGACATGCGACCCTCGGCGGGACGGGTTGTCTGTATCGGGATGCCCTATCTCACTAGCGCTTCGGTGGCGGACACAGCCACACCGAACGATGGGATCGGCTTCGGGTTCACGCCCGGTCCGGCCTATCTGGAAAGCACGGCAACGGCGATCGCAAACCGGCTTGAGATCATGGGTCTCGATCGGGGGCGGGCGGTGCTGGCAACGTCGGAGATACTGCCGCTCCTCACCGAAGACGGCGAGGCCGGCGTCATCCAGGCGGGCACCTATCGGACGGACGCGATCATCCGGGCGCTCCTACACGAAAGCGGCCCCACCGACGACGAAAACGTCACCAAGATCTATCCGAAGAAGACCCGGTAGGACCACCGTGATGGCCCGGACACCAGTTGTGCCCCGCAACGGCCGCTTCGGGTCGATTTTTCCATGGATCGTCGGCCTCCGGTACCGGTCACTGAGGCCCACGTTTAACTCGGTTCTGCTCGTCGACATTGCAGGTCAGAGGCGACCTGCCCATCCGTACCTCGCGCGATTTCACGCGATCCGACGGCCGCGCTCGATGTCGAACAGGTGCAGATGCCCGCGCTCTGCGGCCAAGGGCAGGATATCCTGCGGACGAATGCGGTGACTCCCCGCCAGCCGCACGGTGACGTCATGGCGCCCGGAGATCCCGTGCACGATGGTCTCTGCGCCGTGGGCCTCGACCATGCGCACGGACATCTCGAAATCCGTCGCCTCCGGGTCGATCCTAAGGTGTTCCGGACGAACGCCTAGAATGGCGGAGCCCCTCGGAAGCTCGGCGTGATGCATCGTCATACGACCGGCATCGAAGCGCACCTCGCGATCCTCGATATCGGCGGTCAGGAAATTCATAGGCGGCGAGCCGATAAAGGACGCTACGAAGGTCGAGGCCGGCCGCTCGTAGACGTCGAGCGGGGCGCCGATCTGCTCCACATGGCCGTCGTTCATCACCACCAGGACATCGCCCATGGTCATCGCTTCGACCTGGTCGTGGGTGACGTAGAGCGAGGTCGCGCCCAGGCTCTCGTGAATGCGTCGGATCTCCAGCCGCATGGTGACGCGAAGCTTGGCGTCCAGATTGGAGAGCGGCTCGTCGAACAGGAACACGTCCGGCTCGCGCACGATGGCGCGGCCCATGGCGACGCGCTGACGCTGGCCGCCGGATAGCTGCCGCGGCTTGCGCTCCAGTAGCCCGTCCAGATGCAGAATGCTCGCCGCGCGCTCCACCCGCTGCTTGATCTCGGCCTTCGGGGTGCCCCGCAGTTCCAGGCCGAAGGCGATGTTCCGCGCCACGGTCAGGTGGGGATAGAGCGCGTAGTTCTGAAACACCATGGCGACGTTCCGGTCTTTCGGCTCCAGGGCGGTGACGTCGCGGCCGCCGATGGCGATGGCGCCGGCGCTGACATCCTCCAGGCCGGCGACCATGCGCAGCAGGGTCGACTTCCCGCAGCCGGACGGGCCGACCACCACCACGAAGCAGCCGTCCGGCACCGAGAGGTTGACGCCGTGGATCACCTCCAGGCTGTCGAAGGATTTGCGGACGTCGGTAAGTTCGATCTGCGCCATATCTTCCCCGCCATACGGTCTGCGACCTGATTAGACCGATTGCGTGACACTATGATGTTAGAGCGACCTCCGATCGGCCCCGTGCGGTTCTGTCGCCGAACATTCACGCCGCGGTCACGTCGGCACCCCTCAACTGTCATGAAGCGCCGATAGCGTCACCGCCAAGACTTCCGAATTCTTGGAGCATGTGGCTGTGGTGGCTGGACTAGCGGCAGAGACCGACGCGGCTCTGCACATCCGCCCGACGGCCAGGGCAGATGTCCGACGGCGATCGGAGATGCGACGCGCAGGTTTTCTGCTGCTGCCGTCGCTTATCTTCCTCGCCGCGTTCACCTACTGGCCGATCGGCCAGGCCCTGGTCCAGGCGCTGACGATCGACACCTTCGGGACGAGCGCCGTCAGCTACGGGCTCGGCAATTTCGAGCGCCTGCTCAATGACGCGAGCTTCGGGCGTGCGGTGGTGAACAACCTGATCTATGCCCTGGGCACGATCGTCCCGTCGATCGCCATCGCCCTGGCGCTGGCGGTCGGGCTGCAGGAGGCCACCCGGTTCAACGCCCTGCTGCGCACGGTGGTCTTCTTTCCCGTGCTGCTGCCGCTGGTGGCCGCCGCGGCGCTGTTCCTCTTCGTCTTCCTGCCGGGTATCGGTCTGCTCGACTACTACCTCGCCAGGCTCGGCGGGGGGACGACCAACTGGCTGGGCGATCCCGACATCGCGCTGTTCTCGCTGATCGGTCTCACCGTTTGGAAGAACGCCGGCTACTACATGCTCTTCTTCCTTGCCGGGCTGCAGTCGATCCCGCTGGACCTGTACGAGGCGGCAAGGATCGAAGGGGCGACCCCCTGGCAGCGGTTCCGGCGCATCACCTTCCCGCTGCTCGGGCCGACTCTGGCCTTCGTGCTGATCATTGCCTTGGTGAACGTCATCACCCAGGTCGACCACGTCATGGTGCTGACCAAGGGCGGGCCGTCGGACTCGACCAACCTGCTGCTGTTCTACATCTACCAGCAGGCCCACGAGAACTACGACTACGGCAAGGCGGCGGCCGCCACCGTGCTGTCGGTCGCCGGGCTGCTGGCGCTGTCCTTCCTGTCGCTGCGCACGCTCGAGCGCGGCACCCATTACGAGGCCTGACATGGCGGGTGCTGGAACCAAGGGTGCCAACCCGGCGGCCATGCTCGTCATCGCCACCCTGTCGGCGGTGGTGCTGATCTGGTTGACCCCGCTGATCTGGATGGCGATCGCCTCGTTCCGGCCGCAGAATTTCGGCGGGCTCGACATGGCGTCGCTGTGGCCGGACTTCTCGCCGACCTGGGCGAATTTCGCCGAGGCGCTGGATTCAGCGGAATTCCCGCTGCTCTACCTCAACACCGTGATCGTCTGCGCCGGCACGCTCGGCGTCCAGTTGGTGACCGTCACCCTGGCCGGCTACGCCTTCGCCCGCCTGCGGTTTCCGGGCAAGGACCTGATGTTCTACGCCTTCCTGCTCCAGCTCATGCTGGTGCCGCCGATCCTGATCGTGCCGAACCTGGTGACCATCACCCGGCTCGGGCTCTACGACAGTCTGCTCGGCGCGATGGTGCCGTATTTCGCCTCGGCCTTCGGCGTCTTCCTGATGCGCCAGACCTTCAAGACGATCCCGCGCGATTTCGAGGAGGCCGCGATCGTCGACGGCGCCACCTGGTGGCAGCTCGTCTGGCGGGTCCTCGTCCCGCTGGCGCGACCGGGCATGATCGCCTTCGCCATCGTCTCGGTTGTCAGCCATTGGAACGAGTTCCTGTGGCCGCTGATGGTGATCTCCTCGCCCGACAACCACACCCTCACCATCGGACTCGCCTCGTTCACCATGGGGGCGGAGAGCGCCTCGCAATGGGGCGTAATGGCGGCCGGCACCTTCCTGGTGGTGGCCCCGCTGCTGGCGGCATTCGCCTTGTTCCAGCGGCAATTCGTGAATTCGTTCCTGTTCTCTGGCGTGAAGTAGGAGGTAAGGCAATGTCCCGTTTCGCATCCGTCGCCCTGGCGGCGGCCCTGACCCTGGGCCTGGGATCCACCGCGGCGTCCGCCGCCACCGAGATCGAGATGTTCTTCCCGGTTCCGGTGGAGGGCAAGCTCGCCAAGGAAATGAAGAACCTGATCGACCGGTTCAACGGCGAGCACCCCGACATCCAGGCGACCGCCGTCTATACCGGCTCCTACGACGAGACGAATATTAAGACCCGTGCGGCGATCAAGGCCGGCCGGCCGCCGGCGGCGGTGATCATGAGCGCGAACTTCGTGCTCGAGTACCAGATCAACGGCGAGATCGAGCCGCTCGACCCGCTGGTCGAGGCCGACGGGAAGACGCCGGACGCCTTCATGGATCAGTACTGGACCGCGCTGCACGGCAACGCCCGCTTCGCCGACAAGATCTGGGCGGTGCCGTTCCACAACTCCACGCCACTGCTGTACTTCAACGCGGACCATTTCAAGGAGGTCGGCCTCGACCCGAGCAACCCGCCGGCCACCTGGGCCGAATGGGTTGAGGCGGCCGAGAAGCTGACGGTGCGCGACGGCGACACCATCAAGCGCTACGGCCTGATGCTGCCGGGCAACTACGACTATCTCGGCTGGATCATGACGGCGCTGACCATGTCCAACGGCGGCCAGTACTACAACCCGGCCTTCGGCGGCGAGGTCTACTACGACAGCCCGAGCATGCTGGGCGCGCTGACCCTCGTCGACGACATGGTCCACAAGTACAAGGTGATGCCCGAGGGCGTGACCGACGGCAAGGCGGTGTCGACCGCGTTCTTCGCCGGCCAGACCTCGATGGTGGTGCTGTCCACCGGCTCGCTCTCCTTCATCCGCGAGAACATGAAGTCCGACTACGGCGTCGCCTTCGTGCCGCGGAACATGCGCAACGCGGTGGCCATCGGCGGTGCGTCCTTGATCATGCCGAAGGGCCTGTCGGACGAACAGAAGCAGGCTTCCTGGACCCTGATCAACTGGCTGACCAGCCCGGAGATCGCCGGCCACTGGAGCCGTTTCACCGGCTATTTCGCGCCGAACAAGGGTGCCTACGAGCTGCCGGAGATGAAGCAGTTCATCGCCCAGAATCCGGACGCCAAGGTGGCCCTGGACCAGCTCCAGTACGCCAAGTCCTGGTTCGCGACCTACAACACGGTCGCCGTGCGCAAGGCGCTGGAGGACGAGGTCCAGGCGGTTCTCTCCGGCAAGAAGGCGCCCGCCGAGGCGCTGAAGGAGGCGCAGAAGAACGCAGACGAGATCATGCGGCCCTATGTGGAGCAGACGGCCCTGCGCCTGATGCACTGACCGGCACCGCGACATACCAAGCGACCGGCCCGGGGCTTTCTCCGGGCCGGTCCGTTCCCGCTACCCCTCCTTTCGGACACCGCCATGCAAATCGCTCACCTCACCGACCTGCATATCCGGCCGCGCGGCAAACCCGCCTACCGGGTCGTCGAAGTCAACATGATGCTCGCCCGCGCGCTGGCGACCCTGAAGGCATTGGACCCGCTGCCCGACGCGCTGGTGCTGTCCGGCGACCTGACCGATTGCGGTCTGGCGGAGGAGTACGCCCTGCTGCGTGGTCTGCTGGAAAGCCTCGGCATGCCGGTCTACCTGATCCCGGGCAACCACGACCGGCGCGAGGCGCTGCGCGAGGTCTTCGGCGACTGGCCGACCTTCGGCGACGACCCCCAGTTCATCGATTTCGCCGCCGATCTCGGCCCGGTGCGAGTCGTCGGCGTGGACACCGTGGTGCCGGGTCACGGCCACGGCGCGCTGTGCGCCCACCGCCTGCAGCGCCTGGAGACGACGCTGGCGCAGGCGCCCGACAAGCCGACGCTCGTCTTCCTGCACCACCCGCCCTTCATCTGCGGGATCGAGCACATGGACCGGATCCGACTGCTCGACGGCGCCGAGGAGCTGCAGCGCATCATCGCTGCCAATCCCCAGGTCGAGCGGGTGCTGACCGGTCACCATCACCGACCCATCCAGACCCGCTGGGCCGGCACCATCGCTCAGATCGCGCCCTCGGTCGCCCATCAGGTGGAGTTCCGCCTGGATCCGGGGGCGGAGGGCGCGCTGGTGCTGGAGCCGCCGGCCTTCCTGATCCATGCCTGGATCGAGGGCACCGGCCTTGTGTCCCATCAGGTCTATGTGGAGCGCTATCCGGGCCCGCACCCGTTCGTGCTCGACGCCGATTATCCTGGCGCGAGCTGACGGCAAGGCGTGTAAGTCGGCGCGGTCACGGGTTCTCGCTAGTCGTCAAAGTCACCCGATCCGCGAGATCCTTTGCGCCGACCCGCCCTTGGGGGCGGAAGCCGTCTGCCTCTTCCCTCGGCCTCACAATTGCCCGTCTCCCATCCTCAATCCGTGGAAGACGGGGCGGCGTCCGCGAAGAGCGCCGCCACCCCCTGGGCTCAGGCCTTGAAGAAGGCGAGCAAGTCCGGATTGACGATATCGGGATTGACCGTGCACAGGCCGTGCGACAGGCCCGGATAGACCTTCAGGGTGCTGGTGCGGATGCGCTCGGCCGACAGGATGGCGCTGTCGGCGATCGGCACGATCTGGTCGTCGTCGCCGTGCATCACCAGGGTCGGCACGCTCACCGCCTTCAGGTCGTCGTTGAAGTCGGTCTCCGAGAACGCCTTGATGCCGTCGTAATGGGCCTTCGCCCCGCCCATCATGCCCTGGCGCCACCAGTTCTGGATCACGCCCTGGGACAGCTCCGCTCCCGGGCGGTTGTAGCCGTAGAACGGGCCCGACGGGACGTCGAGGTAGAACTGCGCCCGGTTGGCGGCCAGGGCGGCGCGGAAACCGTCGAACACCTCGATCGACAGGCCGCCCGGATTGTCGGCGGTCTTGACCATGATCGGCGGCACCGCCCCGATCATCACCAGCTTGGCCACCCGGCCGTTCTTCTGGCCATGCCGGGCGACGTAGTGCAGCGCCTCGCCGCCGCCCGTGGAATGGCCGATATGGATCGCGTCGCGCAGGTCGAGGTGCTCGACCACGGCGGCGACATCGGCGGCGTAGTGGTCCATGTCGTGGCCGTCGGCGACCTGGGCCGAGCGGCCGTGGCCGCGGCGGTCATGGGCGATGACCCGGTAGCCCTGGGCGAGGAAATAGAGCATCTGGGCGTCCCAGTCGTCGGCGCTGAGCGGCCAGCCGTGGTGGAACACCAGCGGCTGGGCGTCCTTCGGGCCCCAATCCTTGAAGAAGATCTCGACGCCGTCCTTGGTGGTGATGGTGCTCATGGTCTGGCCTTCCTGTTGGGGGGATGCGTTGGCGGCGGTCGCCGCGGCGACGCCGAAACCCGGCAGCGACACGGCGCCCGCCAGGGCTGTACCGGTAAGCAGAACGTCTCGGCGGGTGGTCTGTGAGGTGGGCACTCGAGGGGGCGGTGTCATCGTCGGTCTCCTGGTTAAACGCCATGCTCTTCGCGGATCAGTTCGGCGGCACGCTCGCCGATCACGGCGCAGGGCGCCTGGGTGTTGCCGGTGGCCACCCGCGGCATGACGGACGCGTCGGCGATGCGCAGTCCGTCCAGGCCGTGGACACGGAGCGCGCCATCCACCACGGCCGTCTCGTCGCGGCCCATCCGTGCCGTGCCGCACTGGTGCCAGTAGGTGACGGCGGCATCGCGGATGTAGCGGTCGCGGTCCTCGCCCTTGAGGTTGCCGGGCATCACCTCCCCGCGGATGAAGGGGTGGAAGGCCCGGGCGTTTCCGAGCGCTCGGCACAGTTCCAGACAGCGGCGGGCCGTGGTGAGGTCCCTGGGGTCGGACAGGAAGTCCGCTTCGATCGCCAGCGGCCGGGAAGCGTCGGCGCTGCGCAGGCGCAGACGTCCGCGGCTGTGCGGCTGAGCGAGGCCGGCGAACATGGTCCAGCCATGGGCCGGAACGCCGCGCTGCGCCGTCCGCTCGCTCGGCACCGGGAACTCGACCTGGCAGAACAGCAGGTCGGGGGCCTCCAGTTCGGGCCGGCTCTTCCAGTACAGCGTCGCCTCGCTCCCGCTGTTGCGCGGCGCCAGCGGCTCCGCGTATTCCCAGGTGCAGCCGAAGGAAACGTGGTCCTGCAGGTTGCGACCGACACCCGGGAGGTGCTGGACGACCGGGATCCCGAAACGCTCCAGCTCCGCCCGGTCACCGATCCCGGAATGCATCAGCACCTTGGGCGTCTGGATCGCCCCGAGCGACAGCACCACTTCGCACCCGGCGCCGATCGCGATCTGCCGGCCGCCATGCTCGATCGCGAGGCCGACTGCCCTACGGCCCTCGAACAGCACCCGAAGCACGGTCGCGCCGGTGAGGACGGTCAGGTTCGGGCGATCGAGCCAGGGCCGGACATAGGCCCTGTACAGCGAGTGCCGCCGTCCCTCGCGGACCAGCATGTCGGTGATCGCCGCACCGCCCGCCTGCTCCATCATGGCGCCGTTCGGGTGATCGAAGACCGGAATGCCGATCTCGCCCGCCGCGTCCAGCAGGGCCAGGGCGACCGGACTCGGCGCGGCGGCCGGCTGCACCCAGACCGGCCCGCCCGATCCCCGGTACGCCGGATCCGGCGCACCCTGCCAGTTCTCGATCCGGCGGTAGATATCGAGCACGTTCTCGTAGCCCCAGCGCGGATCGTCGGCCTGTGCGGCGACGTAGTCCCAGTCGTTCCGATGACCGCGGGCCCAGACCATGACATTGATGCTGGACCCGCCGCCAAGACCCTTGCCCATGGACATCGGGATCTCTCGGCCGTTCAGGTGCGGGTTCGGCTCCGCCCGGAACCCCCAGTCGCGGGCGCTGCCGAGATTGGTCGGCCAGAGCGCGGGGTTCAGCACGCTTTCAGCCTCGTCACTGCCCCCAGCCTCCAGCAGCAGAACCTGGGCCTGGCCGTTCTCCGCCAGCCGGCGGGCGGTCACGGAGCCGGACGCGCCGGCGCCGCAGACGATGAAGTCGTAGCTGGACCGCAATCCGGCGGTCAGCCGCGCCTGGTTCTCCTGCGCGCGGTGGGCGAATTCCGGGTCTTCCCACGATGCGGTATCGCTCATGGATCGGCGTCCTCTTCCGTTGGACGGGGGTTAGGCCGGAGCTGCGCGACGGGGCGTCAGCGGGTGGCTGCCTGCGACACCGTGCGGGCCGCCCGGTCGATCACGTCCGCCACCGCAAGCGGCTGCGTGAGGAACGGCACGTGGCTGGCTTCGACCTCGACGACCTCGGCCCCGATGCGGTCTGCCTGTTGGCGCAGCAGACGCGGGTCGATCGCATGGTCCTGGGTCGCCACGACCGCCCAGCTCGGCTTGCTGCGCCAGGCTGCCTGGGTCAGGCGGGTACCGAAGATCGCCATGTTGATCGGCACCTGGGAGTCGCGCAGGAAGGCGGCGTCGGGGTCGCTCGTATCCCCGGCGAAGCCCGCCTGGAAGAGCTCCCGGTTCACGAAGCCGAACCCGTCGGCGCCGGTCTCGATGACGAACTCCTTCGGCGCGGGAATCTCGGCGAACTGGTCGCCCGTGCTCTCACCGACATCCGGGGCGAGGGCGGAGACATAGACCAGTCCGGCCACGTTCGGGTCGGTACCGGCCTCGGTGATGACCGAGCCGCCGTAGGAATGACCGACGAGGATGCTGGGGCCCTCCTGACGCGCGAGGATCCGACGGGTGGCGTTCACGTCGTCCTCGAACGAGGTCAGCGGGTTCTGCACGATGGCGACGCGATAGCCGCGCGCGGTCAGTTCGTCATAGACGCCGCGCCAGCCGGAGCCGTCAGCGAAGGCCCCGTGGACAAGGACCACGGTTCGCACCGCCTGGTCGTCTGCGATACGGGAGGCGGCATCGGCCGGCGAGGAGCCGGCGACGGCTGCGGCGGCTGCTACAGCAATGATCGTGTTGCGGAGAGGTGAGGTCACGATGAACTCCTGTTGGTACACGGTTGGGTGTCGCGTCGGGGTTGCTCTATGCAATGGACGCACGGAGCCGTTACCAGAGATCGATTGACGAGATCTCTTGGAGGTCGAAGGTTTATTGTTGGATGTGGTGTGGTCGTGGTCTTTTGTCTGGAGTTATTTCACCAGAGTATTGCGTCGTTCTTGACGTCTTCAGAGATAGCGCGTTTCTTGTGGAATGTGCTCTCGAAGGTGGGCTATTTTCTTCGAAATCCCTGAGTATTTCGACCGAATGGCATCTATAACTTCCAGTTTGGGTCGATATTATGAAAGAGTCTTCCGCAGCAGTGCTCGATCGGATCGACATCAAGATCCTGCGGGCCCTTCACGTCCAGGGTCGGCTGACCAACGCCGAGCTTGCCGCGCGAGTGAACGTCAGCCCCGCGACCTGCCACAGACGGACGCAACGTCTCTTCGACGAAGGATTCATCACCGGGGTCAGGGCTGACCTGGCGCCGGCGCGGGTCGGGCTCGGTACCCTGGTCATGGTCGGCGTCATGCTCGAGAGATCGTCCCCAGAGCACCGCGCGGCCTTCGAAGAGGCCGTCGGGACGATGAAGGAGATTCTCGACTGCCTCCTGGTGGCGGGGGATTTCGATTTCTTGTTGAAGATCCGCTGCCGCGACATGGACGATTTCAACAAGCTGCAGGGGGAGAAACTGATCGCCCTGCCGGGCGTGCGACAGACGCGAACCTTCTTCGTCATGAAGACGGTGAAGGAGAACGCCCACTTGCCGTTCTGACGGGTCGATCGGCCGCGCATGGCCTGTGACGGCCATCGCCAGGAACCTGTTATGGATCGCAGAGCGCATGGGTTTTCTCCAGTTGGAAGGCTGTCGGTGGCCCTACACGGTCGGAATGGTCCCGCCGTCGATGACATATTCGGCGCCGGTGAGGGTCGCGGCCCGATCGGACGCCAGGAACGCGACGAAATTGGCGACCTCTTCCGGCGCCGACGGTCGGCCGATGGGGATGCCGCCGAGCGACTTCATGACGAGTTCCCGTCCGCCGGCGCTGTCGGTGCCGGCGTCCCGGCCGATCCGCTCCGTCAGGCGGACGGATGCCTCGGTCTCGATCCAGCCCGGCGATACCCTCAGGACCCGCACGCCCTTCGGCGATACCTCCTTGGACAGAGCCTTGCTGTAGGTGGACAAGGCCGCCTTGGCGGCGGCATAGGCGGTCGTCGATTCCGGCAAGGGCAGGGTGCTCTGGATCGAGGTGACGTGAATGACCACGCCCCGCCGCCGCTGGACCATGGCTGGCACCAGCGCGCGGTCCAGCCGCACCGCCGGCATCAGATTGAGGTCGATCTCCCGAGACCAGTCGGCGTCGCCGAGCGCGCCGAAGCCGCCCGCCGGTGCCGATGACCCGCCGAGCATATGGACCAGAACATCGACCTCCCCCAGACGCTCAAGGGCCGCCGCGGCAAGCGCGGCGCAGCCCTGCGCGGTGGTCAGATCGGCGGCCACGAATGACGCTTCCGGCATCTCCGCCGGCCGGGACCGCGCAACTGTCAGGACAGTCGCGCCAAGCTCCCGGAAGAGCGCCACGGTCGCTGCCCCGGCGCCCCGCGTCCCAGACGTGACCAGGACACGCTTGCCCTGGAGCTGAAGAAAGTCGCTCATGCGCCGATCTCCAGCGTCGAAATCCGGGCGTCACGGAGTCCGAAGGTGAAGGTAAGCAGGGCGGGGCTTCCGGGGAACTGTCCCTCCACCCGGGCACGAACGACGGTGCGACCATCCTCGTCTCGGATCTCGCATGGTTCCGCCGTATGCCCGTACGCCTCGTGCGCGGCGCGCCACCAGGCCTCGATGGCCGCGTGGCCCACATGGGTCTTGCCTTCGTCCCGGACGGTCGCGTCGGGAGAGAAGGCATCCAGCGGAGCGTCTCCGCCCGTTTCCTTTGCGGCGTCGAAGTAGAGTGCGATCGGTGCAGCTGGTTTCATGACCGTGTCCCTGTCGACTGTGTCTGTCGGTCATGATCTAGGCGTGGACATTCATCCTGAATAGAGGGACAAAGTTGGATGATAAATCACGATATTCGGGACTAACGATGAGTTACCGTCCTGGCCTCATCGAACTGGATGCGGTCGTCGCGATCGTGCGTGAGGGGTCGTTTCGCGGTGCTGCGCGGGCGCTGGGCCTGTCCACGACCGCTTTGAGCAACGCGGTGGCGAAGTTGGAGGCAGGTCTCGGCGTGCGTCTGTTCAACCGCACGACGCGAAGCGTCTCCCTGACCGATGCCGGCCGGACCTTCATCGCACAGATGGGACCGGCACTGCGCGACATTCACGACGCTCTCGATACCGCCCGTTCGCAGCAAGTCACGCCGTCCGGCACGCTGCGGATCAACGCCTTCGCGGCCGGCGCTAGGGAGATCATGGCGGATCTGATCCTGGAGTTTCTGCGTCGGTATCCCGAGGTTCACATCGATCTCGTCACCGAGGAGAGGCTGAGCGATATCGTTGCCGGGGGTTTCGATCTCGGCCTGCGCCGGGCGGATCTGGTGCCCGCCGATATGATTGCGGTCCCGCTCGGTCGCCTGCAGCGCTATGCGGTTGTCGCCTCCCCCGGTTATGCCGACCGGCACGGCGTACCGAGCACCCCGGCGGACTTGGAAAAACATCGATGCATCCGGGCGCGCCTGCCGAACGGTGCCCTGCTGCGCTGGCATTTCGAGCGGCGCGGCGAGACCGTTCAGGTCGATGTGGACGGCCCGGTGACGCTGGACGAAGCCAGTCTCGCACTGGCGGCGGCCCGCGAAGGTGTGGGGATCGGCCTGTTCCTGGAGCAGAACGTCCGCGAGGACATCGCAGCGGGTACGCTGATACGCGTGCTGGAGGACTGGACGCCTCCGCTGGGCGACCTCTGCCTCTACTATCCGGGCCGACGGAATCCGTCGGCGGCATTGAAGGCGTTCATCGGCCTTGCTCGCAGCCTGAATAAGAAGGCGGGCCGTCCATGATGCGAGAAAATTATCGGCCTACGGAGGGACAGTTTCAGCTGACCAACCAACGTTCTGCTCTGCGGCGAAGAACTCATAGCCCTCGAGCGTTCGGTATGGGTCGATAATGTTGCGCCCTCGACAGTGCATATAGGCTGCTAAGACTTGAGCTTTTCCACTAGGAAGTCGACGAACACGCGCACGCGCGTCGGCATCGATGGCCCGCCAATGAAGATTGCGTGAATGGCTTCGCGGTCCTGCGGATTGAAATCCTCCAGCAGGGGGACGAGTTCGCCGCTGGCCAGAGCATCGCCGATATGAAAATTGCCGACGCGGGTGATGCCGACGCCTTGGGTGGCGAGCTGCACCAGGGTTTCGCCGTTGTTGGCTGTGATGCTCCCGCTGACGGGCAGAATGTAGCTGCGGCCGTTTTCGAGGAATGGCCAGCCGGGCTCGATGCGTCGGAAGCTGAAATCAAGGCAGTTGTGATGGGCAAGGTCCGCCGGTGTCTGCGGTACCCCGGCACGCGCAAGATATGCCGGTGACGCCACGACCGTGCGACCGGTCTCCCCGAGGCGCCGTGCGGTCAGCGGGCTGTCAATCAGCGGGCCGAAACGGACAGCCACATCGGCTCTGCCGCCGAGAATGTCGGCGATCTCGTCGCTGGCATCCACCTCCACAATAATCTCTGGATAACGTTCGAGGAACTCAGCAAGGGCGGGAACCACCGTGAGCCTGCCGTGCGCGCTGGCGACACTGACGCGGACATGGCCGCGCGGCCGCCCCCTGTCGGCGATCGCTTCTTCGGCCTCGTCCAGATCAGCCAGAATACGGCAGGCCGAACGGAGATACGCCTCTCCTTCGGGCGTGAGCCGCAGACTGCGCGTCGTGCGCACCACAAGCCGGACCCCTAGGCGCTCCTCGATCCGGGTAACACTGCGGCTGACCGCTGAGGGTGTGAGACCGAGGTCGCGTGCCGTAGCCGACAGACTGCCCGCATGGGCGACCGCCATGAAGGTCGCCATCTCACCCGCCCGGTCGGCCTTGTATCGCTCCATTTGTGAATCCTATGCAAAGGAGAGTGACGCCGGATACAACTACCGGCGGATTTCGAGGTCAATCATATAGGGCGGAGAACAGATCTCGTGGTGCGGCAGTGGCCCGCTCGATGGCCATTGCTCGGCGCCGAAGCCACCTGCTCCGAAAAGGACTCGTCGATGGAATACAGAACCCTGGGCCGCTCCGGCCTCAAGGTCCCCGCCCTGAGCTTCGGTGCCGGCACGTTCGGCGGATCCGGCCCGCTTTTTAGCCATTGGGGCACCTCCGATGTCGATGACGCGCGCCGGCTTGTCGACATCTGCCTGGAGGCCGGCGTCACGCTCTTCGATACTGCGGATGTGTATTCCGACGGAGCATCCGAGGAGGTGCTCGGACAGGCCGTCGCCGGACGGCGCGATGCGGTGCTTCTATCGACCAAGATGGGGTTGCCGATGGGAGACGGCCCCACCGATGCCGGGTCGTCGCGGTCTCGTCTGATCGCTGGGGTCGACGCCGCCCTCCGGCGTCTCGGAACAGATCATATCGACCTGCTCCAGCTCCACGCCTTCGACGCCTTCACCCCGATCGAGGAGGTGCTCGCCACCCTCGACCAGTTCGTGCGCAGCGGCAAGGTGCGCTATGTCGGCGTGTCGAACTTTTCCGGTTGGCAGGTGATGAAGTCGCTGGCTGCGGCCGACAGGCATGGCTGGCCGCGCTACGTTGCCCATCAGGTCTATTATTCCCTGGTCGGGCGCGACTACGAATGGGATCTCATGCCCCTCGCTGCCGATCAGGGGGTTGGCGCCATGGTCTGGAGCCCGCTGGGGTGGGGGCGTCTGACCGGCAAGATCCGGCGGGGCAAACCGATCCCGGAAGCGAGCAGGCTGCACGAGACGGCCGCTTTCGGTCCGCCTGTAGACGACGCCCACCTCTATTCGGTTGTCGACATGCTCGATGTCGTGGCTGAAGAAACCGGTCGGTCTGTGCCGCAGGTCGCGCTGAATTGGCTCCTGCAGCGGCCTACCGTGTCCTCGGTCATCATCGGGGCACGCAATGAAGCGCAGCTGCGCGACAATCTCGGCGCCGTCGGCTGGAGTCTGACGCCGGACCAGGTCGGCCGGCTTGACGCGGCGAGTGCTGTCGCCGCGCCCTATCCCCATTTTCCTTACCGCCGACAGGAGGCCTTCGCGCGACTTAACCCGCCTCTCGCCGGCTGACACCGGTCTTTCCGCATCGCCGGCGGCCTCTCTGGGGCCAGCCTGATCTCCTTTTCAAAGTGCTCTTCCATGAAACTCAATCCTCCGCTACTGGCGCTCTCCCTGGGTGCCTTCGGCATCGGCGTCACCGAGTTTTCCCCCATGGGCATGCTGCCGCTGATCGCGTCGGATCTTGGGGTGTCGATCCCGATGGCGGGCCTCCTGGTAAGCGCCTATGCCTTCGGGGTGCTCGTCGGCGCCCCCGTCATGACTCTTGCCTTTGCCGGAATGGCCCGACGTAACCTCCTGCTTCTCGCGATGGCCATCTTCATCGCAGGCAACCTGATTTCCGCGCTTGCCGACAGCTACGCGACACTTCTGATCGGTCGGGTCATAACCTCCTTCAATCACGGCGCCTTTTTCGGTGTCGGGGCGGTGGTCGCCGCCAATGTGGTGCCGCCGCACAAGCGGGCGGGGGCCGTCGCAGCGATGTTCTCGGGCCTCACCCTGGCCACGATTGGGGGCGTGCCGCTCGCCGCCTGGACGGCGGAGGTCGTGGGTTGGCGTAACGTGTTCTTCGGAATCTCGGCGGTCGGCGTCGTCACCGTGCTCGCGTTGATCGGGTCACTGCCGCCGATGAAGGTCGAGCGCAGGGTGAATATGCGGGCTGAACTTAAGGTCCTGTTCGGCCGGCCGGTCGTCGCGGCGCTTCTTCTCACTGTCGTGAGCGCGAGCGCCATGTTCACCGTCTTCACCTATATCGTCCCGATCCTGCAGGTCGAGACACAGGCCGATGCCGGTTTCGTCATGGCGATGCTGGTGCTCTATGGCGTCGGACTGGCGGTCGGGAACTGGGTGGGCGGGTACTTCGCGGACCGGTCCCTCGACGGCACGGTGATCGGCTCGCTCATCGCGGTGATGATTCTGCTCGTTCTCTTTGCCACGGGCATGAACGCTTCTTTGGCCGCTGCCCCTCTGATTTTCCTGTGGGGCATCGCCAGCTTCGCCTTGGTGCCCCCACTCCAGACCCGGGTGGTGATGGTGGCCGCCGATGCGCCAAATCTCGCCTCGGCGATGAACATCGGGGCCTTCAATCTCGGCAATGCGATCGGTGCCGCACTTGGAGGGGCGGTGATCGATGCCGGGCTTGGGTATCCGGCCGTGTCGCTCGCGGGGGCCGGAACGGCGGCTGCCGGATTAGCACTCGCCCTAACGCTCAGGCGGGGTCGAAAGCGGTCCAGTTCGGTGCCAGCGTAGGGAGGCCGCTTCTGCCGCACCAATTGCACGTGTCCGGCTCGCCTGGTTCTCAAGACCGCTTTGTGTCGTCGTGGCTAAGTCCTCCGGCTGCCGCTACGGGTCGCTGAAGGCCGAGTGGGATATTGGCTCTGCAGGGTGGGAAGCTGAAGTTCGTTGCACGAAGCCCGAACGGGGTTCCTGGCGATGACGCGATACTCGGAGTTCTCCTTTGACGCCTCGACAGATACCGGCATCACGCAGGCAACCGTTACCGACGGGACGAATAGTGTAACGCCGCAGCAAGTTGCCGTTCCCGTGCGTGATCCCGCTGTCGGTCTCACCGGCGGCGTCGCCGTCAAGGGCGTGTACCGAACCCGGCCTTCCCTCAATACGGCAGAGCCTTTTCTCGACGGCCATTTTCCATGGGCGCACAGGCCCAGACTATGAAACCGACATCTGTGATGTTTGTTTGCTTTGTTTTATATTCATTCTATTTGGTTTTCATTACGATTTATCAAAATCTGTATCAAATATGCGCTTAGAGTCTTTTTATAGCTCTTGATGGTCTCGTCCGCGATTAGGTAAGACGCAGCAGGGCGTGATGGAGGACGGAGCAGGGTGTGATGGCGAGCGCAAGTCAGTGTGCTGGTTTGGTGGACATTGTCGGTATGGGTCCTGGCGTGTCCAGCCCTAACCCTTCAGGTTATCGGGTTTTGCGTGAGGCTGACCCCGCGCTCAATGACGGTCGGCTGGAGGTCGCCTTCGTCGACAGTTCGCTGCCGGACTGCCAGACGCTCGTGGCGGGCGTGAAGCCCGGCCTGGCGGTGGTGCTGATCGACGGCGCCCGTGACGGGCTGAGCCAGATGGCGGCATGGGGCGAGGCCCATTCCGGCTACGACGCTATCCATATCCTCACCCATGGCAGCGAAGGCGCGCTCCAGCTCGGCAGCCTAACGCTCGCCGAAGCGACCCTCGCCGGTCGCCGGGCGGACCTCGCAACCCTCGGCAACGCCCTGACCGACCACGGTGATCTGTTGCTGTATGGCTGCGAAGTGGCGGCCGGGGGCGGCGCGCGGTTCGTGTCGGCGTTGGCGGACCTCGTCGGTGCCAATGTCGCGGCATCGATGGACCTGACCGGCGCCAGCGCGTTGGGGGGCACTTGGCTGCTTGAGGCGACCATTGGCGACGTGAACACGCCCGTGGCCCTCACGGCAGCGGCGCAAGATCGGTTCGCAGCCGTGCTTGCCCCCACGACATTTACGCTGACCACGTCGGGTACCGATACAGTTACCGGGGCGGCCTCCGAAAATTTTACTGAGAACGGATACGGCCTTACCTTTGGATTGGAACAGTATACGGACGTAAGCGGCGTTATCCTCGGCTACTATTATGGCCTGGCCCCGGGATACACAATTCTTGATGGCACGTCGCAAGGCGGCGCAGATACCCTCAAAATTACCGTTTCTATTCCAGGATACTCCTTCGACCTGCAGTCCATCACCTTGTTCGACAGCACAACCGGGCAGACGAATAAGGCGAGTTATACGCTGACGACAAATAATAGCGGCACCAAGACCGGCTCCATAGATACGTTGTCCAGCGGTATCTGGTCCACCACGGAAAACAGCTTCGGAAGTGATAACGAATTCTTACAGATCAAAAGTTTCTCTATCGTCTTTTCCGAAGACTTTACCGGCGCTGATTCTGCCCCGTGGTTTAGCCTGCAAAACCTGATCGTCGACAACATTACGGCCGCCCCACCGACGGTTTCATCGATCGTCCGCGCGACTCCGGCGACAGAGACGACGAACGCCAGCAGCGTCACCTACACGGTTACCTTCAGCGAGAGTGTTACGGGCGTCGATTCCAACGACTTCTCGGTGACGACGACAGGCGGGACGACGGGGGCCCTCGTCACCAATGTGAGTGGAAGCGGAACCACCTGGACCGTGACGGTAGGGACCGGCACGGGCGACGGGACGATCCGCCTGGATCTGGTCGACGACGACACCATCGTCAATGGGGGCGCGACGGCGCTCGGGGGGGCGGGTGCCAGCAACGGCGACTTCTCCACGGGAGAGGTCTACACCATCGACAAGACCGGCCCGACGACAACCATCGCAACGGTGGCGTTCTCCGCGGATACCGCGGCCAATGGCGGCACGAACAGCGATTTCGTCACCAAGACCGCGAGCCAGACCATCAGCGGCACCCTGTCCGGCAATCTGGTCTCCGGCGAGAGCGTGCTCGTGTCGCTGGATAACGGTTCCAACTGGAGTGCTGCAACGGCGAGCGTGGGCCAGAACACGTGGTCGCTCGCCGGCCAGACGCTGACCGGCAGCGGCACGCTGAGGGTGAAGGTGACGGATACCGCCGGCAACGACGGTTCCCCCTACAGCCAGGCCTATGTGCTGGACACCACCGCGCCGACGACCACGGTGGCCTCGGTGGCGTTCTCCGCGGATACCGCTGCGAATGGCGGCACGAACAGCGATTTTGTCACCAAGACCGCGAGCCAGACCGTCAGCGGCACCTTGTCCGGTAATTTGGCTTCCGGCGAGACGGTGTACGTGTCGCTGGATAACGGCTCCAACTGGAGCGCGGCGACGGCGACGGTCGGCCAGAGCACCTGGTCGCTCGCCGGCCAGACGCTGACCGGCAGCAGCACGCTGAGGGTGAAGGTGACGGATACCGCCGGCAACGACGGTACCCCCTACAGCCAGGCCTATGTGCTGGACACCACCGCGCCCACGACCACGGTGGCCTCGGCGGCGTTTTCCGCGGATACCGCCGGTGCGAGCGGCACCACCTCGGACTTCATCACCAAGACCGCGAGCCAGACCGTCAGCGGCACCCTGTCCGGTAATCTGGCTTCGGGCGAGACCGTATACGTGTCGCTGGATAACGGTTCCAGCTGGAGCGCGGCAACGGCGACGGTCGGCCAGAGCACCTGGTCGCTCGCCGGCCAGACGCTGACCGGCAGCAGCACGCTGAGGGTGAAGGTGACGGATGCCGCCGGCAACGACGGCTCCCCCTACAGCCAGGCCTATGTGCTGGACACCACCGCGCCCGCCACGCCCGCCATCAGCTCCGCCGCCCAGACCAGCAATACGACGCCGACACTGACCGGCACGGCGGAGGCCGGCAGCACGGTGACCGTCACCGTGGCCGGTGCCACCTATACGACCACGGCGACGGGCGGCAACTGGAGTGTCGACCTGGGCAGCGCAACCCCGGCTTCGGGCACGCTCAGCCTCAATACCAACGGGACCAACAGCGTCTCCGTCAGTGCCGAGGATGCCGCCGGGAACCAGTCCGCGACGCCGGCGTCGCAGACGCTCACGATCAGTCCTGTCGTTCCCCTGTTCACGGGTCTGGACGGTACGGCCGCCTTCACGGAAGGCGATACGGCCGTGGTCCTCGACGGCAACGTGACCGTCGCGCAGACGGATCTGGACGCGCTGAACGCGGGCGCTGGAAACTACACCGGCACCTCTTTGACGATCGCCCGTAACGGCGGAGCGAATACCAGCGATATCTTCGGGATCTCGGCATCCGGGGTCACCCTTGACGGGACTGACCTGAAATCCTCCGACCAGACATTCGGCACGTTCACGCAGACCGGCGGGACGCTGACCGTCAGCTTCACGACCAGCACGGCGACATCCGCTCTGGTCGACACCGTCCTGCAGGGGATCACCTATTCGAATACCGCGGCAACGCCGACCGGTTCCGCGACGCTGAATTGGACGTTCAACGACGGGAGCGCGGACGCAACGGGCACCAGTCAGGTCACCCTGACGAACGCGACGGCGGCAAGCAGCACGGCGGCCGGTTTCAATACCACGACCGGCGTCAATCTCAGCCCGAAGGTCGTCTTCGACAGCGCCTCCGAGACGCTGACCATCACGGACGCCGGCCATCTCGTCGGCTCGACCGCGGATGGTGGCGCGGGGACCGATACGCTGTCTGTGGTCACCGGCAGCGACCTGACCAAGCTGGCAAGCCTGACCGGTTTCGAGAACCTGACGATTGCGTCGGGCGGGACGGTCACCATGACCAACGCCCAGCTCAACGGCTTCACCGGTACCATCACCGGCGACGGTACGGAGACGATCACGCTCACCGATACCGGCACGGTCACCGGCGTGACCCTGACCAATATCGAGAAGCTTGCCACCGCCGCCGACGGGACGGCTCAGAAAGTTACCCTGTCGGCCGCCCTGGCGAACGGCCGAACGCTGATGGCCGGCGATGCCGCCGAGGACGGGTTCGTCGTTACCGGAGCGGGCGGCGAGCAGAGCCTCACCGGCAGCGTCGGCGCCGATACCCTGGCCGGCGGCGACGGTAACGATGTTCTGGCGGGTGGCGGCGGCAACGATGTGTTCACCGATACCGCCGGGAATTTCAACGGCGACACGATCTCCGATTTCGCCGTCGGGGACAGCATCGTCGTGACCGGCACGAACGACAACACGCTCGCCCAGTCGATAGACGGCAAGACGGCAGGCCAATCCGTCAGCATCAGTGGGAACGAGGACACCACATTCACGGGCATCGCCAGCGCCAGCGGCACCTGGAAGGCGGTCTACGACGACACAGCCCACACCACAACGATCACGCTTGTGGCGCCGGCAAGTGGCGGCGGTGACAGCGGCTCGTCGGGCGGCGGCTCGTCGGGCGGCGGGACGATCGTCGTCACGCCGACCACGCCAACCACGCCGGTCCCCAGCGGCGCCCCGACCACGGCGCAGACGATCACCAATACCGGCACCACGTCGGGCTCGGCCGCGATCGTGCAGGACACCAACAACAACGGCAACCTGGTCACCGCGACCCTGCCGCCGGGCACGACGATCACCTCAGAGGGCCCAAGTACGGCGCAGAGCCCGACCGACGCCCAGACCACCCTGATCACCTCGATCCAGGCGCGCGGGTCGTCGGCCGAGACCCCGCTGGTCTCCGAGGCGCGGACCTTCCTGACCAAGCTGGGCACGACGACCACCCTGGACGTGCGGACCATTGTGCCGACCACGACCTCGGGCACCCTGAACGATCCGATCGTGATCACCGGCACCGGCGGTGGCGATCAATCGGAGGCCTTCGTCATCGACATGCGCTCGCTGCCGTCGGGCTCCACCCTGCAGCTCGACAACATCGAGTTCGCCTCGGTCATGGGCTCAACGACGATCACCGGCGGCGCCGGCAACAACTTCGTCACCGGCGACGACAGCAGCCAGTTCATCTCGCTGGGCGTCGGCGACGACACTTTGTATGGCGGGGCAGGGGCCGACACGATCGGCTCGGGCAGCGGCAAGGACATCCTCTACGGGAACCAGAGCAACGACCGGGTGTTCGGCGGCACCGAGGAAGACACGGTCTACGGCGGGCAGGACCAGGACGTGGTCTACGGCAACCAGGCGGCCGACGTGGTCTACGGCAACGCGGGCTACGACACGCTCTATGGCGGTCAGGATGCCGACACCCTGTATGGCGGTCAGCATCTGGACCTGCTGTACGGCAATCTCGGCGACGACGTGCTCAACGGCAACAAGGGCCAGGACACCCTGTATGGCGGCGCGGGCGCGGACAGACTGTCGGGCGGCGACGGCGCCGACACGCTGGTCGGCGGTGCGGGGGACGACACCCTGTCTGGCGGCCGCTCCAGCGAGGACGGGACCAACGACGGGTCATTCGATGTGCTGGACGGCGGCGCCGGGGACGACGCGTTCTACGGCGGTGAGGGCATCGACTGGATCTATACCGGTACCGGGGCCGACCTGATCTATATCGAGGACCTCAACGGCTTCGACGTGGTCGCCGACTTCAACCTGGCCGAGGGCGACCGGCTGATGATCGCGCTCAATGTCAACGGCCAGGCCATCACCAGTGCTGCCGACGTCATCGCCCGGGCCAGCGACAATGCCGATGGCGACGTCGAGATCGACCTGGGCGGCCAATACGTCCGCCTGATCGGCGTCCACGCCTCCGACCTGACAGAAGCGTATTTCGGCTTCTCCTGATTGATCGACCCGAACGTCCACTTTGAGGTGTGAGTAACAGTGCTTCGGAACGACCGCTCTGGGTCGGATGGTCCAGTGAGGCTCAATGACGGCTTTGGGTCAGGAGGCGTCGTAGGTATTTGGGGCGCTCAAGCTCCGAGCGCTTATCGCATCGGGGAGCCATAATGGGAATGGACGCCCAACCAGAAAATATATTTCGATATTTCAAAGGGAATTGGCGGAGAGAGAGGGATTCGAACCCTCGGTGAGCTTACACCCACAACGGTTTTCGAGACCGTCCCGTTCAACCACTCCGGCACCTCTCCATAAGGCTCGTTCAGGAGCAGGCCGGGAACCTAGTCAAAGCCGCCGCCCGATGCAAGCACGCGATGCGGGCTTTCTTGCCGAAACCGTCCGGACTAATCTCGCGCACCGCCGATGCCTTGGCCGGCGGACAGGAGTACGGCACCTGCCGATACCGGGCCGGGGCGGCGTGGAGGGCGCCGGACTCTCCCATTCCGAGTCCCCGTGCCGACTTCGTGTTGACATGCAAAGCGCCATACGTATAGTGCGCGCTCCGTTGCGTGCCGACAGGCGGCGCGCCCACTAGTTTTGCCAGGATCGAGCCGATGTTCGCAGTCGTTAAAACCGGCGGCAAGCAGTACAAGGTCGCCTCCGGGGACGTGATCAAGGTCGAAAAGCTCGACGCCGAGGCGGGTGCCACGGTCGAGATCGACCAGGTTCTGATGGTCGGCGACGACGCCAATCTGACCGTCGGCGCCCCCCTGGTGGCCGGTGCTTCCGTTGCCTTCGAGGTCTTGGACCAGCGTAAGGGTCCCAAGGTCATGATCTTCAAGAAGAAGCGTCGCAAGAATCATCGCCGCACCCGCGGTCATCGTCAGAACATCACCGTTCTGCGCGTGACCGGCATCAGTGCCGGCGCCTAACCGAGCTAGAGGAGAGTAGATCCATGGCCCATAAAAAGGCAGGTGGTAGCTCCCGTAACGGCCGCGACTCCGAGGGTCGCCGCCTGGGCGTGAAGAAGTTCGGCGGCGAGTCCGTCATTCCGGGGAACATCCTGGTCCGCCAGCGCGGCACCAAGTTCCATCCGGGCGTGAATGTCGGCATGGGCAAGGATCACACGATCTTCGCCAAGGTCGAAGGCACGGTGGAGTTCCGCCACACGCGCGGCCGCACCTATATCGGTGTCGCTGCCGCCGAGGCGCCGGCCGAGTAAAGCCGCCCCGACAACCGGGAGCGGCATCGAAGGGAACGGTTCGCCGTTCCCTTTTTTCGTACCCGCGCGCAGGATAGCTGCTCTGCGGGGGATCGCGGAGGACGTGACGTGAAGTTCCTCGACCAAGCCAAGGTCTTTGTGCGCAGCGGCAGCGGCGGCAACGGCTGCCTGAGCTTCCGCCGCGAGGCCTTCATCGAGTTCGGCGGGCCGAACGGCGGCGACGGCGGGCGCGGCGGCGACGTGATCGTCGAATGCGTGGCCGCCCTCAACACCCTGATCGATTTCCGCTACCAGCAGCATTTCAAGGCCGAGAACGGCCGCCCCGGCATGGGCCGCGACATGAGCGGCGCCGGCGGCAAGGACATCGTGCTGCGCGTTCCCCTGGGCACCCAGGTCTGGGACGAGGACTACGAGACCCTGCTCGCCGACATGACCGAGATCGGCCAGCGGGTGACCCTCGCCAATGGCGGCGACGGCGGCTTCGGCAACGCCCGCTTCAAATCCTCGACCAACCGGGCGCCGCGCAAGACCACGCCGGGCTGGCCCGGTCAGGAGATGTGGATCTGGCTGCGGCTGAAGCTGATCGCCGATGCCGGACTGGTCGGCCTGCCCAATGCCGGCAAGTCCACCTTCCTGTCCGCCGTGACCGCCGCCCGGCCGAAGGTCGCCGACTATCCGTTCACCACCCTGCATCCCGGCCTGGGCGTGGTCAGCATCGGCGACGAGGAATTCGTGCTGGCCGACATCCCAGGCCTGATCGAGGGCGCCCATGAAGGGGCCGGCCTCGGCGACCGGTTCCTGGGTCATATCGAGCGCTGCGGCGCCCTGCTCCACCTGGTCGACGCCACCGGCGAGGATCCGATGGCGGCCTGGGAGACCGTGCGCGAGGAGCTGGCAGCCTATGGCGGCGAGCTGGAGACCAAGCCGGAGGTGCTGGCCTTGAGCAAGGCCGATGCGATGACCGACGAGGACATCGAGGCGCTGCAGGACCTGTTCGAGGAAGAGACCGGACAGCGACCCATGGCGCTGTCGGCCGCCTCCGGCCTGAACGTGCGCCAGGCGCTTGGCCGTCTGAACGATTACATCCATGCCGCCGCCGACGCGCGTCAGGCCGAAGAGGAGAACGCCGAGCGGGAGGAAGGGGAGCCCGTATGGACACCCTGACCGCCAGGAGCGACACCGCGCCCGCCGGCGCGGCCCACCGCATCGACGACTCCCGCCGGCTGGTGATCAAGATCGGCTCGGCCCTGCTGGTGGACGAGGAGACCGGCGCCCTGCGCCGCGCCTGGCTCGACGCCCTGGCCGACGATGTGGCCGAGCTGCGCCGGGCCGGGGTCGAGGTGCTGGTGGTCTCCTCCGGCGCCATCGCCCTGGGGCGCCGGCACCTGGGCATCGACCAGGTCCGCCCGAAGCTGGAAGAGAAGCAGGCCGCCGCCGCCACCGGCCAGATCCTGCTGGCCCATGCCTATCAGGAGGCGCTGGCCCGCCACCACCTGACCGTGGCGCAGATCCTGCTCTCGCCCGACGACACCGAGCAGCGCCGCCGCCACCTGAACGCGCGGGCCACCATCAACACCCTGCTCGCCCTCGGCGCCGTGCCGGTGATCAACGAGAACGACACGGTCGCGACGGCGGAAATCCGCTTCGGCGACAACGACCGGCTCGGCGCCCGCGTCGCCCAGATGGCCAGCGCCGATACGCTGATCCTGCTCTCTGACATCGACGGGCTGTACACCGCCGACCCGCGCCGCGATCCGGAGGCCCGCCACATCTCCGACGTGGAGGGGGTGACCTCGGAGATCGAGGCGATGGCCGGGGCCGCCGGCAGCGGCTACGCGTCGGGCGGCATGGTGACCAAGCTCGCCGCGGCCAAGATCGCCGGCGCCGCCGGTTGCCGGATGGTGATCGCCAACGGCCGCGACACCCACCCGATCCGCCGCATCATCGACGGCGGCCGCTGCACCTGGTTCCATGCCGGCGCCTCGCCGCTGACCGCCCGCAAGCGCTGGATCGCCAGTTCGCTGGCACCGCGCGGCCAGCTCATCGTCGATGGCGGGGCCATCCGGGCGCTGAACGCCGGCAAGAGCCTGCTGCCCGCCGGGGTGACCGAGGTGATCGGCACCTTCGAGCGCGGCGACCTGGTGACCCTGCACGGGCCCGACCGGGTGATCCGCGGGCGCGGGCTGGTGGCCTATGCCTCCGACGACGCGCGGCAGATCGCCGGGCTCAAATCCCGTGAAATCGAGGCCGCCCTCGGCTACCGTGGCCGCGACGAAATCGTCCACAGAGACGATCTGGTGCTGGCCGACGGCCGCGCCGTCGAGGAGGAAGAGGCGCGATGAGCCTGGTGGAAGACACGCCCGTCGCCGCGACGGCACAGACCGCCGGCGGCGATATCGACGCGATCATGCTGGATATCGGCAAGCGCGCCCGTGCCGCCGCGGCGATCCTGGCCCAGGCCCCGGCCGAGCAGAAGGAACGGGCCCTGCGCGCCGCCGCTGCCGCCCTGCGCGCCGACACGCCGGCCATCCTCGCCGCCAATGCCAGGGACATCGCCGCCGCCCGCGAGAAGGGGTTGCGCGACAGCATGGTCGACCGGCTGCTGCTGGACGCCGGCCGGGTGGAGGGCATCGCCGCCGGGCTCGAGGTCGTGGCCGGGCTGCCCGACCCCGTGGGTGCTACCATGGCCGAGTGGGAGCGTCCCAACGGGCTTCGCTTCGAGCGCCGCCGGGTGCCGCTCGGCGTGATCGGCATCATCTACGAAAGCCGCCCGAACGTGACCGCCGATGCCGGCAGCCTGTGCCTGAAGGCGGGCAACGCGGCGATCCTGCGCGGCGGCTCGGAGAGCTATCACTCCTCCAACGCCATCGTCGCCACCCTGCACAAGGGGCTGCGCGAGGCCGGCCTGCCCGAGGATGCGATCCAGTCGGTGCCGACCACCGACCGGGCCGCCGTCGGCAAGCTGCTGACCATGCCGCAATACGTGGACGTGATCGTGCCGCGCGGCGGCCGCTCGCTGATCGAGCGGGTGCAGAACGAGAGCCGGGTGCCGGTCTTCGCCCATCTGGACGGGCTGTGCCATGTCTATCTCGACGCAGGCGCCGACAAGGACAAGGCGGTGGCCATCGCGGTGAACGCCAAGATGCGCCGGACCTCGGTCTGCGGCGCGGCGGAGACCCTGCTGGTCGACCGGAAGGTTGCCGCCGAGCTTCTGCCGCCGGTGGCGGACGCGCTGCGGGAGGCCGGCTGCGCCCTGCGCGGCGATGCGGCGGCCCGGGCGATCGTTCCGGCCATGGAGCCGGCCGGCGATGCCGACTGGGACACCGAATATCTCGATGCCATCCTGTCAGTCGCCGTGGTCGAGGGCGTGGCCGGCGCCATCGCCCATATCAACAGGCACGGCTCGCACCACACCGACAGCATCGTCACCGAGGACGACGCGGCGGCGGAAAAATTCCTGGCCGAGGTCGACAGCGCCATCGTGCTGCACAACGCCTCCACCCAGTTCGCCGATGGCGGCGAGTTCGGCTTCGGCGCCGAGATCGGCATCTCCACCGGCCGGATGCACGCGCGCGGCCCGGTCGGGGCGGAGCAGCTCACCAGCTTCAAGTATCTGGTGCGCGGGACCGGCCAGACCCGGCCATGACACCGGCCCGGCCCTGATCCGATCCAGCCCATGACCCTCTTCACCCCGATTCGCGGCCCGCATAAGGATCGGCTGCCCAGCGCCTCGCGCTCCGCCCTGTTCGCCCGGGTGCGCCCCCATGCCCTGCGCATGCCGGCGAGCGAGGCGGCGGCGCTGCCCCGGGCCGGTGCGGACCGGCGGCGGCTCAAGGTCGGGCTCATGGGCGGCTCCTTCAACCCGGCCCATGACGGTCACCGCCACGTGGCCGAGACGGCGATCAAGCGGCTCAGTCTGGACGAGGTCTGGTGGCTGGTCAGCCCGCAGAATCCGCTGAAGCCGCGCGACGGCATGGCACCCTTCGCCGAGCGTCTGGCCTCCGCCGAGGCGGTCGCCCGGCACCCGCGGATCAAGGTAAAGGACATCGAGCTGTATCTCGGCACCCATTACACCGCCGACACGCTGGTCGCCCTGCGCCGGCGCTGCCCCTACATGTCGTTCGTCTGGATTATGGGGGCGGACAATCTGGCGAGCTTCCACCGCTGGGAAAGGTGGCTGCTGATCTGTCACACGGCCGTCATTGCGGTTTTCGACCGGCCTACCTATTCTTTAAGGGCTTTGGCGAGCCGAGCCGCCAAACGTTTCGCGAGGGCCCGGGTGCCCGAAAGGCACTCCTGGGGACTGGCGGACCGGCGGCCTCCGGCCTGGGTGTTTCTGCACACCCGCCACCACGCCGCGTCGGCCACCCGCATCCGGGCCGAGCGTAAGGGTGGAGGGTCCGTCTAGAACCATCCAGTCCATCGGCATACCCACGGCAACACTAGGTTCCGGATCGGTCCGGGACCGCGATCGACGACAAAAGGAGTTCGACCATACTCGACACACTCGCTCCCAAAGCGGGAGACGGCCTGAAGAAGCTGGTGATGACCTCACTGGACGACGACAAGGCCGAGGACATTGTGGCCATTGATCTGGCCGGAAAGTCTGCCATTGGCGATTACATGATCATCGCCACGGGCCGCTCATCGCGGCAGGTTTCGGCCATGGCCGACCACCTCTGCAGAAAACTGAAGGATCAGGGCGTCGACGGCGTCACCGTGGAAGGGCAATCCCGCGGCGACTGGGTGCTGATCGACGGGGGCGACATCATCGTCCATCTGTTCCGTCCGGAAGTCCGGGAATTCTACGGGCTGGAGAAGATGTGGGGCGCCACCCCGCCGCCGAGCCGCACCGTCCGCATCGGCGGTGAGGGCGGAGCCGATATGGGCGCCGAACCGACCTTCGCGCAGGCCTGATCAACCGCCGGGTCCTGGCACGGCCAGGATCGGACCCGGACAGGAGGCAGCGTGAAGATCACGATCGTGGCGGTGGGCCGCATGAAACGCGGCCCGATGGAGGCGTTGTGCCGCGAGTACGCGGACCGGCTCCCCTGGTCGCTGGCGATCCACGAGGTCGAGGCCAAGAAGCGCCTTGAGGGGGATGCCCTCAAGGCCGAGGAAGCCGGCCTGATCGCCGCCCGGATCCCCGACGGCGCGGTGCTGGTCGCGATGGACGAACGTGGCAGGGGATTGTCCAGCGAAGCCCTGGCGGGACGGATCGGCGACTGGCGCGACCAGGGGCGTGGCGAGATCTGCTTCGTGATCGGCGGCGCCGACGGGCTCGAGCAGAGCATCCGCGACCGCGCCGACCTCACCCTCGCCTTCGGCCCTCAGACCTGGCCCCACATGCTGGCCCGGGTGATGCTGATCGAGCAGATCTATCGGGCGGAACGGATCCTGGCGGGGCACCCGTATCATCGGGGTTAATCCTCCAGGACCTCGCCCTGAGCAGCGACCACAGGGAGCGTGTCGAAGGGCCCTTCGACACGTCGCTGCGCTCCTGCTCAGGGCGAGGTCAGCGGCTGAGCGCGCACAAACGTCCAAGACCTCCCTCCCCGTCCCGCGCTCAACTGGCGCCATGATCGACGCCCTGATCCTTCTCTGGCTTGCCGCCCTGCCGCTGATGGGCAGCCCCGGCCCCGCCACCCTCAGCTCCGCCGCCATGGGCACCGCCTTCGGCATGCGGGCGAGCCTGCCCTATGTCGCCGGGATCTGCCTCGGCACGGCCACCGTCCTGCTGCTGATCGCCACCGGCATCTCAGGCCTGATCTTCGTGGTGCCGGGCGCCGTCCCCGTCGTCACCGCCCTGGCCGCCGCCTACATTCTCTATCTCGCCTGGAAGATCGCCACCGCCCCGGTGGGCGGGCTGAACCGGGACCCCGGCGCCAGGCCGGCCGGCTTCGTCGGCGGCTATCTGCTCGCCATCGCCAATCCCAAGGCCTTCGCCGCCATCGGCGCAGTCTACTCCACCCATGCCCTGGTCCCGGCCGATCCGGTGCTCGATGCCGCCGCCAAGATCGCCGCGCTCGCGCCGGTGATCGTGCTGGTGAACGTGACCTGGCTGGCCTTCGGCTCGCTGTTCGCCCGCTGGCTCAGCCATCCGGTGCTCGGCCGGGCGGTGAACATCGTCTTCGCGGTGCTGCTGGTGGCCTCGGTGGCGGCGGCCTTCATCTGAAATTCGCCGCGAAGAGGACGCGCGCGGCCCGTGACCTTGCCCCCGGGAAGGTTATATAACCGTCCCATGAGCAAGACATCCCATCCCCCCCGCCCGGTCGTCCTGTGCATCATGGACGGCTGGGGCCACCGCACCGACCGCAACGACAACGCCGTCGCCCTGGCGAACACGCCGAACGTGGACGCGCTCGCCGCCCGCTGGCCGGGCGGGCTGATGAACGCGTCCGGCGAATTCGTCGGC
This sequence comes from Thalassobaculum sp. OXR-137, assembly GCF_034377285.1. Lineage (NCBI taxonomy): Bacteria > Pseudomonadati > Pseudomonadota > Alphaproteobacteria > Rhodospirillales > Thalassobaculaceae > Thalassobaculum > Thalassobaculum sp. OXR-137. The sequence continues at coordinate 538,837 of NZ_CP139715.1, forward strand.
CTGCCGGACGGGCAGATGGGCAATTCAGAGGTCGGGCACATGAATCTCGGCGCCGGCCGGGTGGTCATGCAGGACCTGCCGCGGATCAACGCCGCCATCGCCGACGGCAGCCTGGCCAAGCAGCCGGCCGTCGCCCAGGTGATCGACGCCCTGAAAAAATCGGGCGGCACCTGCCACCTGATGGGACTGGTCTCCACCGGCGGGGTGCACAGCCACCAGCGCCACGTGGCGGCCCTGGCCAAGGCGCTGGCCGCCGGCGGGGCCAAGGTCGTGGTCCACGTGTTCACAGACGGGCGCGACTGCGCGCCGAAGAGTGCGGCCGACCAGCTCCGCGCCTTCATCGAGGATCTCGACGGGGCGGCGACCATCGCCTCGGTCAGCGGCCGGTTCTTCGCCATGGACCGGGACAAACGCTGGGAGCGGGTGGAGCAGGCCTGGAAGGCCGTCTGCCTCGCCGAAGCCGAGCACGGCGCCGACGATGCCGTCGCCGCCGTGGACGCCGCCTATGCCCGCGGCGAAACCGACGAGTTCGTCACCCCCACCGTGATCGCCGGCGGCGTGCCGGTGCAGGACGGGGATGCCCTGGTCATGGCGAATTTCCGGGCCGACCGGGCGCGCGAGATCCTGGCCCCGTTCGTGGATGCGGATTTCGACGGCTTCGCCCGGCCGCGCACGCCCAAGCTCTGCATCGTCGCCGGCATGGTCGAGTACTCCTCCGCCCTGGCCCCGAAGATGGTCACCATCTTCCCGCCGGAGGACCTGACCGACCCGATCGGCGAGGTCGTCGCCAAGGCGGGCAAGACCCAGCTCCGCATCGCCGAGACCGAGAAGTACCCGCACGTCACCTTCTTCCTGAACGGCGGGCGCGAGGAGGTGTTCGACGGCGAGGACCGGATCATGGTTCCCTCGCCCAAGGTGAAGACCTACGACCTGCAGCCGGAAATGTCAGCGCCGGAGCTCTGCGACAAGCTGGTCGCGGCCATCGACGGCGGCACCTACGACCTGATCGTCGCCAACTTCGCCAACCCGGACATGGTCGGCCATACCGGCAGCCTGGAGGCGGCGATCAAGGCGGTGGAGACGGTGGACACCTGCGTCGGCCGGGTAGCCGAGGCGGTGCTGAAGGCAGGCGGCGTGATGTTCCTGACCGCCGACCACGGCAACTGCGAGGTCATGGTCGACCCGCAGACCGGCGGGCCGCACACCGCGCACACGACCAACCTGGTCCCGACCACCCTGGTCGGCGCGCCGGAGGACGTGACGTCGCTGAAGACCGGCAAGCTCGCCGATGTCGCCCCCACCCTGCTGTCGCTGATGGGGATAGAGCCGCCGGCCGCCATGACCGGCGACTGCATGCTGGTGCGCGACCGCCAGGCAGCCGAGTAGTCGACGCGGTGCGTCCCGTGGCGCCCGTCCTGATCCTGGCGGCGGCCTGCCTCGCCGCCGGACTGGGCGCGTGGGTGCCGGCCGCGAGGGCACAGACCGCCACGACGGCGACGGCGGAGGACCCGACCGCCGAGCTGCGCCGCATCGAGAAGGCGCTGGAGGGCGAGCGCAAGGCCGGATCCAAGCTCGACCGGCTGGCCTCCGCCCTGGCCGGGGAGATCGAGCGCCTGCGCGCCGGCATGGCGGCGGCGGCGACCCGGGCCCAGCGCACCGAACGCGACATGATGGACGCCGAGCAGACGCTGGACACCCTGCGCCAGGAAGTGAAGGAAAAGCGCGGCCGTCTGCTGGAGCGGCACCAGGAACTGTCGCAGCTCACCGGCGCCCTGCAGCGGCTGGCCCGCCACCCGCCGGAGACCCTGCTGCTGGTGGGCCGCGCCCCGCTCGACACCGTCCATACCGGCATTCTCCTGGAATCCGCCATTCCGCGGCTCAACGGGGATGCCACGGAGCTGCGGCGCGACCTCGATACCCTGGCGACCCTGGAAGCCGATATCCGCGCCCAGCGCGACCGGCTGGCCCTGGCGGCCCAGGACCTCGACGCGGAACGCGCCCAGCTCGCCGCCCTGGCGGCGGAGAAGGGTGAGCTGCTGGCGGGAACGCGCAACCGCGCCAGCGGCGCCGCCGCGGAGATCCGCGCCCTCAGCGAGTCGGCTCGGTCCCTGCGCGAACTGATCGACAGCCTCGAGAAACGGGAGGCTGCGGAAGCCGAGGAGCAGCGCAAGCTGGCCGCCCTGGTCACCCCCAAGCTGCGCCCGCAACGGCCCGCCTCCCCGGCCCAGGACGGCGGCGAGCCGCCGCCCGCCCCGGTCGCCGACGACGGTGCGCCGGTCGAGCCGCCGGTCCAGGCCGCCGCCCTGCCTCCTGCCCTGCCCCCCGGCCCTTCCCTGAAGAGCGCCCGCGGTCACCTGTTCGCCCCGGTCACGGGAACCGTGGTCCAGCGCTACGGCAAATCACGGCCCGGGGAACTGACCAAGGAGGGCATCCTGCTGCGCACCCGTCCGGGCTCGCTTGTTATCGCCCCCCATGACGGAATCGTGTTGTATGCTGGACCGTTCGAGGGATTTGGTCGGATTTTGATCATTGAACACGGCGACGGATATCATACCCTTCTTGCAGGACTCGCGCGGGTGGACCTGAGCGTCGGAACCCGTGTGCTTGCCGGCGAACCGGTGGGCGCGATGGCCGCGTCCGGAAACGCAGCGCCGGAGATATACCTGGAACTTCGCCATAATGGTGACCCGATCGACCCGTTACCGTGGTTTGCGGGACTTACCGAAAAGGCCAAAGGATGAGTCGGATGAACGAACCCCGTCTTGATGACACCGGCACCGATCACGGCGCCCCGACCCGCCCCGGCAAGGCGCGCCGCCGTGCGGTCCGTCGCGTGGCGGTCTCGGCCGCGCTGGCCTTTGCCGTCGGCGGAGGCGTGCTGCTGGGAGCGACCGGCGGCACCCACAGTCAGACCAACTCGACCGACACCTACCGCCAGCTCAGCCTGCTCGGCGACGTGTTCGAGAAGGTCCGGGCCCAGTACGTCGAGGAGGTCAGCGACGAGGAGCTGGTCGAGGCGGCGATCAACGGGATGCTCACCTCCCTCGACCCGCATTCCAGCTACCTGAGCGCCAAGAGCTTCCAGGACATGCGGGTGCAGACCAAGGGCGAGTTCGGCGGCCTCGGCATCGAGGTCACCATGGAGAACGGCTTCGTCAAGGTCGTGTCGCCGATCGACGACACGCCGGCGTCGGAAGCCGGGCTGCTGCCGGGCGACTACATCACCCATCTCGACGGCGAGGCGGTGCTCGGCCTGACCCTGTCCGACGCGGTGGAGAAGATGCGCGGCAAGGTCGGCACGCCGATCACCCTGACCATCCGCCGCGCCGAGGAAGAGCCGTTCGACGTCGAGATCACCCGGGCGATCATCACCATCAAATCCGTGCGCAGCCGGGTCATCCAGGACATCGGCTATATCCGCATCACCACCTTCAACGAACAGACCACCGTCGGCCTTCAGGAATCGGTCTCCAAGATCAAGGAAGAGCTCGGCGACCGGCTGCATGGTTTCGTGATCGACCTGCGCAACAATCCGGGCGGCCTGCTCGACCAGGCGATTTCCGTCACCGACGCCTTCCTGGAGCGCGGCGAGATCGTCTCGACCCGCGGCCGCGAGGAGTCCAACGCCAGCCGGGTGAACGCCACGCCGGGCGACATCACCGACGGCAAGCCGGTGGTCGTGCTGATCAACGGCGGCTCCGCCTCGGCCTCCGAGATTGTCGCCGGCGCGCTGCAGGACCATCGCCGGGCGATCGTTCTCGGCACCCAGTCCTTCGGCAAGGGATCGGTGCAGACCATCCTACCGCTGCAGGGCAACGCCGCCATGCGGCTGACCACGGCGCGCTACTACACGCCGTCGGGCCGGTCGATCCAGGCCAAGGGGATCGAGCCGGACATCAAGGTCGAGCTCGCCAAAATCGAGAAGATCGAGGAGGGCCGCCGCCGGCGCGAGGCCGATCTGCGCGGTGCGCTGGTCAATCCGGACGACAGCGACGCCCCCGCCGCCCAGCCGCCCGCGGATGTGCCCACCCCGGGTGAGGCCGCATCGGCGGAGAACGAAGACCCGCTTGAGGATTACCAGCTCGCCCGTGCGGTCGATCTGCTGCGCGGCTTCCATCTGTTCCAGAACCGCGTGGTGAATTGAGGCTACCTCGGCCGAATATCCGTCTGCCCCGCCTCCCCCTGCCGTTCAAGAAACGGCGGGGGGCCGGAAATCCGGACGATCCGCTGAGTGAAGCGGACTCGGGTGGGCTGCCACCCGACGATCTGGACCGCGGTCTGGACGACGAGACCGCCCCTCGCAAGAAGGGGCGTTGGAAACGTGTTGCCTCCGCCATCCTGACCACTCTCCTCGCCATCGCAGTGATCGGCGGCGCCGGCGGCTTGGTCGGCTGGCTGCTGGTCAATGCCGAACACACCGAGTCGCTGCGCGAGATCCAGCGCCCGCAGCTCACCGTGGACATCCTCAACGAGGGCGAGACGCCGGAACCCAACAGCTCCGCGCTGCCGCAGAAGGCCGAGACGGCCGACCACGGCGCGGCACCGGCGGACGGGACCGACGGCCACGGTCAGCCCGCCGAGGGCCATGGGGCCACGGCCGAGGCCGCAGACGGCACGCCGGCCAAGGAGGGTCAGGGCGACGGCCCGGCCCGGCCCGCGGCGCCGGCCGACGGCGTCACCCTGACCCCGATCGATCCCGCCCTCATGGAGGTGCGCGACGACCTGCGCCTGCCGATCGTCGCGGTGGACGGCCGGCAGCCCTGGTCGACCTACGCCCGGCCGTTCAATGTCGACGACACGCGCCCCTGGGTCGCGGTCATGGTCACCAATCTCGGGCTCAACCAGCGCGAGACCGATGCGGCGATCCAGCTTCTGCCCGGCGCGGTCAGCCTGAGCTTCTCGCCCTATGCCGAGGATCTGGATACCTGGCTGGAGGCGGCGCGGGCCGCCGGGCACGAGGTCTTCATGGACCTGCCGCTGGAGCCGCTGGACTTTCCGCGCGACGATCCCGGCCCCTCGACCCTGCTGACCACCCTGTCCACGGCGGACAACCTGAACCGCCTGGAATGGGTGCTGGGACAATCCCCGGGCTTCGTCGGCGTGTCGACCTGGATGGGCTCCCAGTTCACCACGGTGGAAGATGCGATGATGCCGGTGCTGGAGGGGTTGAAGGAGCGCGGGGTGATGCTCGTGGACAGCCGCGGCTCGTCGCGCAGCATCGCCACCGAACTCGCCTCCTCGATCCAGCTCCCGCGCGCCTTCAGCAACCGGTTCCTCGACGCCACCCCGTCGATCTCCTCGGTCGACCGGGCGCTGGCCGATCTGGAGACCGTCGCCCAGGAACAGCGGGTCGCCCTCGGGATCGCCCGCTCCCTGCCGGTGTCGATCGACCGGATCCAGCGCTGGACCGGGACGCTGGAGCGCAAGGGCGTGGTTCTGGCCCCGGTCTCCGCCCTCGCCGACCGCCAACGTTTACGCTGACCGGATATCCCCATGACCGACCGAAGCGACCTGCCCCTGCGCCCCTGTGTGGGGATCGTGATGTTCAACGAAGACGGCAAGGTCTTCGTCGGCAAGCGTATCGGGATGGAGAATGCCTGGCAGATGCCCCAGGGCGGGATCGATCCGGGCGAGACGCCCCGGGAGGCCGGTCTGCGCGAGCTGGAGGAGGAGATCGGCACCCGGGCGGTGGAGTTGATCGCCGAGACGGCGGATTGGATCGACTACGAGTTTCCCGCCGATCTGCCCGGCAAGATCCGCGAGAACTGGCGCGGCCAGACCCAGAAATGGCTCGCCTGCCGGTTTACCGGCATCGCGCAGGATATCGACCTGCAGACCGAGCATCCGGAATTCGATGCCTGGAAATGGGTCGATGCAGCGACCGTCGTCGAGCTGATCGTGCCGTTCAAACGCGCCACCTACGAAGCGGTGATGGCCGAGCTGGGGCCGGTGATCGAGGACGCAACCGCCCGACGATTGCCGTGAATTCCTTTCGCCTCGCACGCATTGTTTGTGAATTTTTCGCCAGCGCGTAAAATCTTCCTTAAGGTCCTCATGCTCATGTGACTTCGACACTGGCTTGAGGGTCCCGGCGCGACAGCGCCGGAGGAGAGGGGATGCGCGCGGAGAACAAACCTCAGACTTTCGAGCGTCGGGGGACGACGGTCACGTTTCATAACCGTGATCTCGCCCATACCCGCGTTCGGGAGTATTTCCACGGCCCCGTGCGCCAGCTGGAAGCGGTGATCCCGAACTACTCGGGCACGCGCCGCGGCGAGCTTCTCGTGCTGCCGTGGGACCAGATCGGCACGCTCGGTCCGCTGACCCCGCGCGACGAAGCGATGATCGAGGCGGTGGCGCATACGAAGACCATCCGCGACCTGGACCCGATCAAGATGCGCGAGGCCTGCCTGCGCTGCGACGCCGAGCACGGCATGGACGCCGATACCGTCGCCGAAGCACGCCGGCTGGTGGCCAAGGACGACGAGGACAAGGCCATGGTGCGCCTGTCCTTCATCGCCGAACTGACCCGCGAATGCGGCATCGAGCGGGGCGACCCGCTGATGATGCGGGCCAATACCAAGACCCTCATGGAGCTCATGGGCGGCCAGTCGGGCCGCTCCAGGATCGATCTCGACCTGCTGATCGAGCGGGTGATGATCTTCGCCGCCGAGCGCACCAAATCCACCGTCGAGGAAGTTAAAGGCTATCTCGACCCGCTGGTCGGCATGCTCACCCCCTTCGGCAACGTGACCGCGCCGGGGGAGCCCAAGCAGAACGGCTTCCTGTACCTGCAGCACACCGATCTCATCCAGTTCCGCCAGGAGGTCGACGACTACCAGCCCAAGGTGCGCGAGGAACTGCTGCCCCAGGTCGGCATGATCATCACCGCGGCGGACGAGTGCATCGGCTATGTCAACGAACGCATCGGCATCCTGAACGGGATGCTCGGCTCGCTCGCCGACATGTTCGACAAGAACAAGGGCGCCATCGATCAGCTGGAGGCGTTGCGCCGGGACGTGGGCTACGGGCTGGACGGCTGGGCCGACATGATCCAGCTCTGGCGCGAGTCCTATCGCGGGCGCGAGGCGATCGGCGGCGACCGGGCGATGGAGCGGGCGATCACACGCATCGCCGGCTATGCGCCGCGCATTCCGATCCGCGAGCTCGATCCGGAGCACAGCATCCTGACCAAGAGCACCAAGTTCGAGACGGCGGGTCTGAAGATGGTGCAGCAGATGCACAACTGGGAAAACGACCGCCCCGACTACGAGCTCAAGGCTCGGGTGGAACGGGCCAACCGCCGCCTGGCCGGGGAGCCGGAAGAGGAGGCGTAGCCGCGCCCCCTACTTGCGGATCCAGCGTCCCGCGGCGTCCATGATGAAGGTTCCGGGTGCCGCGCGGTCGATCAGCTTCTGACCGGCCAGGGCCTCCACCTGATTCACCGGGACATTGTTGGACGACGCTACGCCGGCATAGGCCTGCCGCCGCTCGTCATTGATGGTGTCGACCAGAGCGCGGGCCTCCGCCGGAGCGCCGTCGATCAGCCCGAGATAGCCGTCCCGCCGCTCGCCGACCCAGCCGTTGGCCTTGGCCGTCGCCAGGTCCAGGGCAAAGCTCATGCGCGGCAGGGCGACGGTGACGAAGGCTCCGACGAGCGCGCCCAGCACCAGGCGCCGGCTCATCACGCGCTTCAGACCGGTCATTGCTTCTTTCCCCCGAACAGGTCGCTTTCCGTTGAGAACAGGTCTTCCAGATCCTTCTCGACCCGGATCCGGACTTCCTGCTCGATCTTGATGTTCAGATTGATTGTGATGGGCTCCGTCGGCGGCTCCACCCGAACCGTAGGGGTGCACGCTCCCGCCATCGCTCCGAAGAGCACGGCGGCCAGAAGAGCCCTAGCCCCCCGCATTGCGGGCTTCGAGTTTGCGGCGAAGAACGTCCGAAAGGCCGAGTGTACGTCTTGCATTGAGGAACATCTCATCCAGGCGACCCGTAAGAGTGACATTGAGGGCGACGGGGTACCCGTCGAACAGATCCGGATTGGCACCGCGTACCCTCAGTTTGATGTCAAACGGCTCGCCGGGCCGTCCGTTCACCTCGAGATCGAACTTTTCGTAGACGAGGTTCCGCACGGCCTGCATCAGGAGGCTAACCTCCTCTCCTGCATCCTGCAACGCGGCTGGCGGCGATTCCGGTCGGTACTTTACGGTCCCGCCGGGATTGGTCGCCGACAATTGGGCATTGCGGACCGACAGACCCTCGTCGAAATCCCAGACCAGGGGCAGTCGGCCGGTCAGGGAGCCGGAGGCCGTCAGCCCGTCCAGCTCGGTCACTTCGGCCAGTCGGGCTGCATCCACTCCGTCGACGTCCAGCACCATCGACACCGGCTGATCGGAGGTCAGGGGGATGGTCACATCGCTGGTATGCACCCGGCCGTCGGCGAAAGTGGCCGTGACCTGTTCCAGCACCAGGTTCAGGTCCGGGTCGACATGGAAGGTCACGCTCGGCTCGCCGATGGGCACGCCGACGTCGATGCCGGTGGCTTTGAGCACCTGGCCGTCCAGGGTGGTCAGCGGATCGATCGAGGACAGGCCGACCGCCCCCGTCAGGCCGCTGACCGTGCCGAGCGAGCCGGTGAAGGACAGATCCTCCACGGTCAGCGTCAGCGGATCGTCCGGCGGCACGTCGCGGCCCGGCCATTCGATAGTCCCCTCCAGGGAGACCTTGCCCGACGCGTTGCGCAGGATCGCCGCCGCCGCCGGCGACAGGTCCACCGGCTGCAGCCCGCCGGGCACGAAGACCAGGGGATACAGGGTGATATCGGCTCTGCCGGTCCCCTTGGCGAGGTTGTGCACGCCCGTCGCGTCCAGCACGAAGGCACCGTCCGCCCCGCCGAAACTGGCGCTGAAGGCCAGCGCGCCGTTCGCGGTCCGGGTTGCCTCTCCCGACACCCGCAGGGGCGAGAAGCGCACACTCCTGGCCCGATCGCTCATCCGGTCGGCGGACACCACGAGACCGTCCAGGGTCAGTCCGTCGCCCAGGGTGGAGGCCCGCATCTCCAGCGCCACGCCGGCAAGCGCGATCCCGTCCGGCGCGTCCGGCGCCTCGTCCGCCGGGGCGACGTCCACCTTCGGTGTGGTCACCCGCAGCACCGCGCCCGCCCGGCTTCCTTCCATCCGGGCCCGCACCATGCCCGTGGCGGCGCCGAGATCCACCCGGACGGGAGCGCCGCCGTCGACGGTCGCCGTGGTGGCGGGCATCACCAGGGGCAGCTCCAGGCGGATGGCCTCCGGATCGTCGAAACCCTTGCGCAGGACCGGCCGCTCGGACTCGCGCAGCCGCAGGGTCAGTGGCTCGGCCAGGGCGACACCGGTCGACTTGGGAAGCTGCGGCACGGTGATGGAACCCTGGCGTTCCAGGAACGCCGCCGTCCCGTTACCGTCATGGACGACGCGCAGCGGCAGGGAGACCCGAAGGCCCCGCGCGTCGCCGGCGTCCAGATGGGCGATCAGCAGCCCCTCGCCGGCGATCTCCTCCGCCCCCCCGCTCAGGCTGTCGAGCACCAGGCTGGCCGAGCGCAGCCGCAGGTCGCCGCTGACGATGTCCGCCAGCTTCGCCGTGCCCGTGGCCGCCGTGAGGCGCACGCCGTCCTCGGCGAACTGCAGCCCGGCATCGCCGTCGAACCCGAGCGACGCCCCGCCGTCGACCGCCGCCCCCAGCGGGCCGCCGAGGCTCAGAGTCGGTGCGGCGAAGGGGTCGCGCAGGGTCAGCCGGAACGCCCTCTCCTCGCCGCCCAGGGTGGCGGTCACCACCCCCTCGCCGATCAGCGCGGCAAGCGCTTCAGGGATCAGCTCGCCGGCGACGGCGAGCTGCGCCGGCTCCAGGGTCTCGAGCGCCAGGGTGCCCGCGGCCATGGCGATGCCGATCCGGGCCTGGACGTCGCCATCCGGAGCGACGGCGTCGACGGTGAGGCCGCCGGCGGCGACCGTGCCGTCCCACACGCTGTGGATGTCGCTCAGATCCTCGGGAACGGAGCCGCGCAGGGTTCCCTCGATATGGCCTTCCGCGCCCCGCGCCGGCTGACGCAGTGCCGCGGCGACGAGTTGGTCGATGGTCGTCAGTTCGGCGTTCAGGTCGATCGTGACCGGCCGGCGCTGGCCGTCCAGCGCCTCGGCCGAAACCGCGAGACGGAGGTCCGGGTCATCGCGGTCGCCGAGCCGGAAGACGGCGGAGAGCCCGAGCGGGTCCATGCGGAGATGGGCGGAGGGCACGGCGACGGCGACACCGTCGGCCTCGGCGCTGTCGGCCCGCAGGTCGGCGATCGCTTCGATGTCGCCGCTCGGCGAGAGATTGACCGAGGCGGTGCCGCGCAGGCCGGAGGCGGACAGGTCCCCGCGCCGGACGCGGGCTTCGGTGAGCGTCGCGTTCAGGCGGGTCGCCCCGTCGCCCAGGGAGACCTGGAACCGTCCGCTCCCCTCGGCGCGCCAATCCGCGCCTTCAACCGCGCCGGAGCCGTCGGCGGCGAGGCCGAGCGTCCCGTCGCTTTCCCCCAGCGTGCCGCTCGCCGTGAGGCTGCCCCGGGCCACGCCCTCCACGTCGATCACTGCGTCGGAGAAGCGCACGACGGGGGCGGGGGTGCCGCCCTCACCGTCGCCACCGGACGCGAGCGCCCGGATCGGTTCCAGCGGGCCAAGGGTGACGCTCCCGTCCTCGTCGATGGTGAGGGTGAGATGGAGGCCGTCCAGGGTGACGGAACGCACCTCCCCCTTGATCAGGTCGCGCCAGTCGTAGCCGAGCTCCACCTGCTCGGCCGACAGGCCGCCAGGGCCGTTGACCGCGACGGCGGAAAGGCTGAGCCGATCGGGAGAGACGGAGTCGATCCTGAAGCCCAGGTCGGTGACGACCGGTCCGTCGCTGCCGCGCCCCGAGGCCCAGGTGTTGACGCCCCACTTGGCCACGGACGGGGCCCAGGCATCGCGGGTCAGCCACGCCACCGGCAGCCCGATCGCAAGGATCAGGAGCACGACCAGCAGAATCCTGGCGAGCCACCGCACCGTCACACCTCCCGGGCCTGGAGTTCGAGCGCAGTCACGGATCCGGCTGTTTCGAGCCGGCCGTGGTTCGCTCGACCCCGCGAATCACGCGTTAAGTATGACAATACGACAAAGGGCCGTCCAACGGACGACCCTTCATCGAAAAACGTAGCTGTAAGTACCTGTCAGGCCGCGCGTTTCGCCCGCGCCATCGCCTCGAGGGTCTCGACCCGAGCCAACAGCCGCTCGCGCTCGCCGGTGTCCGAGACGTCCTTCAGGACATCGCGGGTATCGGCGATTTCCTTGTCGACCTTGGCCGGATCGATCTCGTCGAACCGCACGGCGTTCTCCGCCAGCACGGTGCAGCGCTCCTCCGTCACCTCGGCAAAGCCGCCGGCGACGAAGATCCGCTCGACGATCGAGCCGCCTTCGTAGATGTCGATCACGCCCGCATCCAGGGTCGAGATCATCGGCGCGTGGCGCGGCAGGACACCGAAATAACCCTCGGTGCCCGGCACGACGACCATCTCGACGGCGCGGCTGAGAACCAGCCGCTCCGGAGAGACGAGTTCGAACTGCGTGGTCTCCGCCATGGGATCCCTCTTTGTTGCCGGCCGTCAGGCCGCCCTAACCAACTCAGCCGGCGATCAGGCCGCCTCGGCCGCCATCTTCTTGGCCTTCGCGATGGCCTCGTCCATGCCGCCGACCATGTAGAACGCCGCTTCCGGCAGATCGTCATGCTCGCCGTCGACGATGGCCTTGAAGCCCTTGATGGTGTCTTCGAGGCTGACCAGCTTGCCCGGCGAACCGGTGAAGACCTCGGCCACGTGGAACGGCTGGCTGAGGAAACGCTGGATCTTGCGGGCCCGGGACACGACGAGCTTGTCCTCTTCCGACAGCTCGTCCATGCCCAGAATGGCGATGATGTCCTGCAGCGACTTGTACTGCTGCAGCACTTCCTGCACCTGGCGGGCGACGTTGTAGTGCTCGTCGCCGATGATGCGGGCATCGAGCATGCGCGAGGTGGAGTCGAGCGGGTCGACGGCCGGGTAGATGCCCAGCTCGGCGATCGAGCGGTTCAACACGGTCGTGGCGTCGAGGTGCGAGAAGGACGTGGCCGGCGCCGGGTCGGTCAGGTCGTCGGCCGGCACGTAAATGGCCTGCACCGAGGTGATCGAGCCCTTCTTGGTGGTCGTGATGCGTTCCTGCAGCTGGCCCATGTCGGTGGACAGGGTCGGCTGATAACCCACCGCGGACGGGATACGACCGAGCAGGGCCGACACCTCGGAACCCGCCTGGGTGAAGCGGAAGATGTTGTCCACGAAGAACAGCACGTCCTGGCCTTCCTCGTCGCGGAAGTACTCGGCCAGGGTCAGACCGGTCAGGCCGACGCGGGCGCGGGCGCCCGGCGGCTCGTTCATCTGGCCGTAGACCAGCGCGGCCTTGGAGCCCGGGCCGTCCTCGACGATAACGCCGGACTCGACCATCTCGTGATAGAGGTCGTTGCCCTCGCGGGTACGCTCGCCCACGCCGGCGAACACGGAGTAACCGCCGTGCGCCTTCGCGACGTTGTTGATCAGCTCCATGATGAGCACGGTCTTGCCCACGCCGGCGCCGCCGAACAGGCCGATCTTACCGCCCTTGGCATACGGGGCGAGCAGGTCGATGACCTTGATGCCCGTGACCAGGATCTCGGCTTCCGTCGACTGGTCGATGTATTCCGGGGCCGGACGGTGGATCGGGTAGCGCATCTTCGACTCGACCGCCGGACGCTCGTCCACCGGGTCGCCGATGACGTTCAGGATGCGACCCAGGGTCTCCGGGCCGACCGGCACGGTGATCGGGGCGCCGGTGTCTTCCACCGGGGCGCCGCGGACCAGACCTTCGGTCGCGTCCATGGCGATCGTGCGGACGGTGTTCTCGCCCAGGTGCTGCGCCACCTCCAGAACCAGCGTGTTACCGCCGTTCTTGGTGTGCAGGGCGTTCAGAATCGCGGGCAGGTCGCCTTCGAACTGCACGTCGACGACGGCGCCGATGACCTGCTGAATTTTGCCGGTTGCGTTGTTCGCCATGCTCTCAGCTCCTCGGTTGGGCGGCGGGCGCGGGCTCTAGGGCCCTTAGAGCGCCTCGGCGCCCGAAATGATCTCGATCAGTTCTTTAGTGATGTAGGCCTGACGCGTCCGGTTGTAGGTCAGCGTCAGCTTGTTGATCATGTCGCCGGCGTTGCGGGTGGCGTTGTCCATCGCCGTCATCCGCGCGCCGTGCTCGCTGGCGGCATTCTCCAGCAGACCGGTGAAGATCTGGGTCGCCACGTTGCGCGGCAGGAGAGCAGCCAGGATCGACTCCTCGTCCGGCTCGAACTCGTACAGCGCCTTCAGCTCGCCGGTGTTCTCTTCCTTGCTCTCCGGCAGACTGGCCGGGATGAGCTGCTGCTCGGTGACGATCTGCGTCATCGCCGACTGGAAGCGGTTGAAGAACATCGTCGCGACGTCGAACTCGCCATCCTCGTAGCGCCGGATCAGTTCGCGACCGATCTCGTCGGCCACGTTGAAGCCGACCACGGTGCGGGCAAGGTTCTCCTTGGAGGAGATGATCTTGTCACCGTGAACACGGCGCAGCTGATCGCGGCCCTTGCGGCCGACGGTCATGACCTTGACCGTCTTGCCCTGGGCGACGAGCTGGTCGATCTTGCGGCGCGCGGCGCGCACGATCGACGAGTTGAAACCGCCGCACAGACCGCGGTCCGCGGTGGCGACGACGATCAGGTGAACGTCGTCGCGCCCGGTGCCGGTCAGCAGCTTCGGGCCGTCGCTGCCGGAGATATTGGCCCCCAGCGCGGCGATCATCCGGTCCATCCGCACGGCATAGGGACGGGCGGCCTCGGCAGCCTCCTGGGCACGCTTCAGCTTCGCCGCCGCGACCATCTTCATCGCCGAGGTGATCTTTTGCGTCGACTTGACGCTATTGATCCGGACTTTCAGGTCCTTGAGATTGGGCATCGTCCCGTCCGCTTATCGTTGGGTCGCGTGGCCGATCGATCCCTCGCTTACGCGAAGGTCTTGGCGAAGTTCTCCATGAACGAGGAGAGCTTGGCCGAAGTATCGTCGGACAGGGCCTTCTCGGTGCGGATCGTCTCCAGGATCCCCGGCTCCTTGCTCTTGATCTCCGACAGGAGCGACTGCTCGAAGCGGCCGATCTCGGAGATCTGGATCTTGTCCAGGAAGCCCTTCACACCGGCGAAGATCGACACGACCTGCTCTTCCACCGGCATCGGGCTGAACTGAGCCTGCTTCAGCAGCTCGGTCAGGCGCGAACCGCGGGCCAGAAGGCGCTGGGTCGAGGCGTCCAGGTCGGAGGCGAACTGCGCGAAGGCAGCCATCTCGCGATACTGGGCCAGCTCCAGCTTGATCGAGCCGGCGACCTGCTTCATCGCCTTGATCTGGGCGGCGGAGCCGACGCGGGACACCGACAGACCGACGTTCACGGCCGGACGGATGCCCTTATAGAAGAGCTCGGTCTCCAGGAAGATCTGACCGTCGGTGATCGAGATCACGTTGGTCGGAATGTAGGCCGACACGTCACCGGCCTGGGTCTCGATGACCGGCAGGGCGGTCAGGGAGCCGGCGCCGTTGGCGTCGTTCAGCTTCGCCGCACGCTCCAGCAGGCGCGAGTGCAGGTAGAACACGTCGCCCGGATAGGCTTCGCGGCCCGGCGGGCGGCGCAGCAGCAGCGACATCTGGCGGTAGGCGACGGCCTGCTTGGACAGATCGTCATACACGATCACGGCGTGCATGCCGTTGTCGCGGAAGAACTCGCCCATGGCGCAGCCGGCATACGGAGCCAGGAACTGTAGTGGGGCCGGCTCGGAGGCGGTCGCGGCGACGACGATGGAGTATTCCATCGCGCCGTAATCCTCGAGCGTCTTCACGATCTGGGCGACCGTGGAGCGCTTCTGACCGACGGCGACGTAGACGCAGAAGAGCTTCTTGCTCTCGTCGTCGCCGGCGGCGTCGTTGACGGTCTTCTGGTTGATGAAGGTGTCGATGGCGATGGCGGTCTTGCCGGTCTGGCGGTCGCCAATGATCAGCTCGCGCTGGCCGCGGCCGACCGGGATCAGGCTGTCGATCGCCTTCAGGCCGGTCTGCATCGGCTCGTGCACCGACTTACGCGGCATGATGCCCGGCGCCTTCACCTCGACGCGCTTGCGCTCGACGTCGACCAGCGGGCCCTTGCCGTCGATCGGGTTGCCGAGACCGTCGACCACGCGGCCGAGCAGGCCCTTGCCGACCGGCACGTCCACGATGGCGCCGGTCCGCTTGACCGTGTCGCCTTCCTTGATGTCGCGGTCGTCGCCGAAAATCACGATACCGACGTTGTCGGACTCGAGGTTCAGCGCCATGCCCCGAATGCCGTTCGGGAATTCGACCATCTCACCGGCCTGGACCTGATCGAGGCCGTAGACGCGGGCGATACCGTCACCGACGGACAGGACCTGACCGACTTCCGCGACCTCGGCCTCAGCACCGAAGTTTGCGATCTGATCTTTCAGGATAGAGGAGATCTCGGCGGCGCGGATTTCCATCAGCCAACCCCTTTCATGGCGAACTGCAGGCGCTGCAGCTTGGTGCGAAGCGAACTATCGATCATGCGCGAGCCCACGCGCACGATCAGACCACCGATCAGCGAAGGATCGACGGTCAGATTAACGGAGACCTTCTGGCCGACGACCTTGCGCAGGGCGTCGGTAACCGCCTGAACCTCGTCCTCGGACAGGGCAACGGCGGAAGAAACTTCGGCAGCGACCTCGCCACGGCGGCGGGCCAGCTCCTCGAGATAGGCGGTGATGATCCCCGGGAGCGCGAACAACCGGCGGTTGGACGCCAGCACACCCAGGAACTTGGCGGTCAGCGGGTTGGCGCCGAACTTGTCGCACAATGCCGCCACACCCTTGGTCTGGTCGGCGCGCGACAGAACCGGCGAGCGGATCAGCCGAACGAATTCCTCGCTCTCGGCGAGCAGCTGACGCAGGGAGGTCAGATCCCCCGCGACGTCGTCCAACGCCTTCTGGTCGTCAGCCAACTCGTACAACGCCAAAGCGTAGCGAGCGGCGAGGCCTTTTGATTGCGAAGCCACCTGGAAGCGCCCCTTCGTCCCGTTTGACGACCCGCGTGAACTCGTTCAAATTTCTGAGTTCTCGACGCGCCGATCGAACACAATAGTTGGCCGGCGTAGAAGACCCTCGCCAGCGCGAAGGCTCTCTAGCACACGGGTATGGGGGGTGCAAGACGGTGAGGCACCGGTTTTCGCCTCAATGCTGCACCGCGTCGCTGCACTGCGTCAGCTCACCCCGCCACAATCGTCAGCCATGGCCAGCGGTCACGGTAGCTTTCCATCTTCTCCCGCGCCAGACCCGGAGTTGGGGTCGTCCGATTGACCGTCAACCGGCCGGCATACAGATCGTCCAGCCCGAAAGGCGCGTACAGCTCGCGCCCGGGCGTCAACCCGACACACGTGCATTCGACCTGGAACCGGTCGATGCCGTCCCGCGCCCGGGTCACCGGCGGATAGTCGGCGCCGAAGCGCTGCCGGTACCACAAGGGGACCCGCAACTGGTTCTTGAACTCCACCTCGACGCCGAGATCGGCCAGCAGGGAAGTGCCGCGCCGGATCACCGCGTCCTCGGCCTCCCAGCTCGTATCCTCGTCCCAGTAGAAGACGTCGTAATCCTTGACGTTCTCCGCCGGCGGGCGCCCGGCCAGGCGGTTCCACACCGCCTGGTACAGACATCCGGCGACCAGCCAGGGCTGGCCCAATCCCAGCGCGGGAAGGCGGTCGAGGATCGCGCCGTTGACCGGATTGGTCAGCGCGTCGGCAACGAACCGGTCCGGCGAGATCACCTGCAGGCTTACTCCGCTGCCTGAGCGCGGACCCGCACGCCGCCGCGCGGGCCGGTGTTCATGCGGTCGGCGAAGTTGCGGTCGAGCGGGCGGCCGTCGCGCAGGTTCAGCCACAGGCGCCACAGGTCGCGCCGCCGCTCCTCCTCCGGCCAGTCCTCGAAGGCGTTGCGGGCGTGCAGGACCGTGTGGTTCGACAGGAGTTGAATGTCGCCCTGCTGGAACACCATGTCGTAGCGGAACGGCTTGCTCATCGCGAGTTCGCCCACCGCCTTTACCGCCTCGAGCGCCTTGCCTTCCAGCGGCTGGCCGGCCTTGCGCATGCCGTCGATGATGGTCTTCTCGTTGTAGCGGCAGGACATCCGGCCCTCGTACCAGGAAAAGACCGGCACCTTGTGGAAGGTGGTCTCGTCCGGATTGTCGGTCGCCCCTTCGCCGCGCAGGTCGAAATGGAAGCCCTCCATCAGGTAGGGCAGGTAGTCCGGACGCTCCTTGGCGATGTGGTTGTACACGGCCAGCGACGAGGCGATCAGGCTCTCGCCGCCGGACTTGGCCGGGTGGCGGCACAGCAGGCCGACCACATCGGCGGCGTCGCAATGGGCCTTGAGCTGGGCGCTGGTGGTGTAGCCGCGCACGTTCTTCGCCTGATAGTCCCGGCCCTGGTCGCGCACATGGCCGAGCAGGTGGCCGTCGGCGTTCTGCGCCACCGGCAGGCCAAGATGCACGCCGATGCCCCAGTAGAGCGCCAGCAGCGCGTCCTCGTCATAGCGCTTGGCATCCACCCCGCGCACCAGCACGAAGCCGCGGCCGTTATCGAGATCGTGGGCCCAGCCGGCGATCATATCGGCGAGGCTGGTCAGCGGAAAATCGTCGCGCTGGAACTGCTGGGCGCTCAGCCCCTTAGCGAGTACGGCCTCCACCGCCCGGTCCAGCTCGGCCAGTTCGCCGTCGGTCAGGTGATGGATCCAGCGGTCGTCGCGCTCCAGATCCGCGGCAAGCCAGACCGAGGGGTCGTCGACAGGACCGTTGGGCATGGCGATGGCGGACGCATTGGTAGCCATAGTTTCCTCTCCTTACAGCACGCCCCTTCGCGGGAGCGGGCCACCCATGACGGGTAGCAATGCGGCTCTAACGGCGCTTATTGTTGCGATTAAATCATCACAGGGGAGGAATGTCATGAGGCTGGATGGAAAGTCCGCCATCGTCACCGGCGCCAGCCAGGGCATCGGTGCCGCCATCGCCGAGGCCTATGCGAAAGCCGGCGCGGAGGTTCTGATCACCGCCCGCAGCCAGGAGAAACTGGACGCGGTCGCGTCCACGATCCGCGCCGCCGGCGGCCGGGCCGAGACCTTCGCCGGCGACCTGAAGCAGCCGGGCACGGCGGCCGAGGCGGTGGAGGCGGCGATCAAGGCCTTCGGCAAGCTCGACATCCTCGCCCACAGCGCCGGTGCGACGAAATACGGCGACTTCTTCGACCTGACCGACGCCGATTTCGAGGACGGCTTCGCGCTCAAATATTACGGCGCGGTCCGCATGACCCGGGTCGCCTGGCCGCACCTGATGAAGACCAGGGGCAGCATCCTCAACGTCATCGGCGTCGGTGCCCGGGTGTCGGAGCGGAACTTCGCCATCGGCGGGTCGGTCAACTCGGCGCTGACCAACTTCACCAAGGCGATGGCCGACCGCGGCGTCCTGGACGGCGTGCGGGTGAACGCGATCCATCCGGGCCCGGTGCTGACCCCGCGGATCCGCCAGCGCGTCGAGTTCATCATGCGCGAGGAGGGGATCGACGAGGCGGCGGCCCTGGCGAAGATGGAGGCGAACTGGCGGGTCATGCGTCTGGGCAAGCCGGAGGATATCGCCAACCTCGCCGTTTTCGCAGTGTCCGACGCCGGCAACCTTCTCCAAGGTAGCGTGATCGACATGGACGGCGGGGCCACCCGCGCCCTCTGACCAAGCCCGCAACAGACCGCCGCCCGAAGGTTCCCGGATGAGACACGCTGGACTCTGGTTGCTGACCCTGGCCCTGGGCGGGGCCGGCGGATACGCCTTCTCGCGTCTCGGCGTGCCGCTGGCCTGGCTGCTCGGCAGCCTCGCGGTGGTGGCAGCGGTCGGGCTGTGCGGCTTCAGACTGGCGATGCCGCCGGGCGGCCGACAGGTCGGCCAGGTGCTGCTCGGCAGCGCCATCGGCCTGACCTTCACCCCGGAGGTGGCGGCCTATGTGGCGGGCTTCCTGCCGGTGATGATCGGTGCGGCCTTCCTGTCCATCGGCTACGGCGTGCTGGCGGGCCTGGCCCTGCGGCGCACCTCCGGCACCGACCCGGCAACCGCCTTCTTCTCCAGCGTGCCGGGCGGGGTGGTGGAGATGTCGGTGCTGGCCGAACAGCATAAGGGCGACACCGCGTCGGTCTCGCTCGCCCAGTCCCTGCGCATCCTGCTGGTGGTCATCACGATCCCGCCGATCGTCACCCTCCTCGGCCTCACCGGCTCCGACCCGTTCGAACTGGTCGTGCTGCCGTTCGATCCCCTGGGTCTGATCGTCCTGCTGGCCGGCTGTGCCGCGCTCGGCTGGCTCGGCGCCCGGCGCAAGATCGCCAATGCCTGGTTCCTGGGGCCGATGCTGGTCGCCCTGGCGGTGTCCATTTCCGGCACCGTGCTGTCCGGGGTGCCGACGGAACTGATCAACTTCGCCCAGGTGGTGATGGGGGCAACCCTCGGCCTGCGGTATCAGCGCGACCGGGTCATCGCCCTGCGCCGGTTTCTGGCGCCGGCCTTTTTGTCGACGGTGATCCTGGTCGGCCTGAACGTCGCCACCGGCGTAGCCATCGGCCTGGCGGTCGGCCTGCCGCCGGTGACCATGGCGCTGGCGATCTCGCCCGGCGGCATGGCCGAGATGAGCATCACCGCCAAGATCCTGCATCTGGGCGTGCCGATCGTCGTCGCCTTCCACGTGGTGCGGATCTTCCTGGTGATCGGCTTCACCGGCCAGGTCTACAAGCGGGTCTTCCTGCCGCGGGCTTAGCGAAGTTAGCGGTTTGACGCGCCCCGGCCCCCCTCCTACCTTTCCTCCCAACAAACAAATACCGCTCCTGGGAGGAGACGATGACAGGTCAGGACACCCTCGACGTCACCCGTACGCTCGGCGACTTCGCCGCCGGCCTCACGCTTTCCGACATTCCGCAGGACGTGGCCGACCGGGCGAAGACGCTGATCCTCGACACCATGGGCATCGCCGTGCGCGCCCAGCACGAAGCCCCGTCGACCCCCGCCCTGATCGCCGCCGCCCGCGCGCTGGGCTATGCCAACGGCAGTTCCCGGGTGATCGGCAGCGCCGATGGCTGGACCCCGCCGGGGGCCGCGTGGCTGAACGGCGCGCTCGCCCACAGTCTGGATTTCGACGACACCCATGCCGGCGGCTCGATCCATCCGTCGGCCCCCATCGTACCGGCCGCCTTCGCCGCGGCCGAGATGTCCGGCTGCGACGGCGCGACGGTCCTGGCCGCGATCATCGCCGGCTACGAGGTGCAGATCCGCCTGTCGCTGGCCCTCAACCCGATCGACCACTACAACCGCGGCTACCACCCGACCGCAACCTGCGGCGTGTTCGGCGCGGCCGCCGCGGCCGGGCGCTGCCTGGGCCTGTCGGGCGCGCAGATCGCCAGCGCCTTCGGCATCGCGCTCAGCCAGTCCGCCGGCAGTCTCGAATTCCTCGCCGAGGGCTCCTGGAGCAAGCTGTTCCAGGTCGGCTGGGCGGCCCAGAGCGGCCTGGTCGCCGCCCGTCTCGCCGCCGAGGACTTCAAGGCGCCGCAGCGCGGCATCGACGGCACGCGTGGCTTCCTCGCCCTCTACGCCCCGAACGCCACCCCGGCCAAGGCGTCAGCCGGCCTCGGCAGCGTGTGGGAGACCCTGAACGTCGCCGTGAAGCCCTACCCGTCCTGCCGCTACAGCCACGCGCCGATGGACGCGGTGATGGAACTGCGCGCGGCCAACGACATCAAGGCGGAGGAGGTCACCGCCATCCGCATCGGCCTGCCGGCCAACGGCATGACCATCATCGGCGGCCCGATCGAGATGAAGCGCAAGCCGGTCACCGTGGTCGACGGCCAGTTCTCCATGCCGTTCCTCGCCGCCGCCTCCCTGCGTCTCGGCGGGTTCGGCTGGGACGACTACAAGACCCATCTCACCGACAAGACCACCCTGGATCTGACCGACAAGGTCTCCTGCGAGCTCGACGCCCGCTGCGACGCCGCCTTCCCCGCCAATATGGCCGGGGCCGCCACCATCGAGACCACCCGCGGCACCTTCGAGACCTTCGTGGAGGTGCCCAAGGGCGAGCCGGACAACTGGCCGAGCGAGGCGGAGCACCGGGCCAAGTTCGACGCCCTGGTCGGCCCCTGCCTGCCTGCGGAGCGGGCGGCCGCCCTGGCCGAGGCGATCCTGACGCTGGACCGCCAGACGGCGATCGGCCCCGTGCTGGAGTTGTCCCGTCCGGCCCCGCAGCCCCTGCGCGCGGCGGGTGAGGAATGACCGCAAGCAAGGACGGCGACGGCCGGTACTACGACGACTTCACCGTCGGCGAGGTCTACGAGCACTGGCCGGGCCGGACCATCAACGAGACCGACAACACCTGGTTCACCCTGCTGACCATGAACACCCACCCGGCGCATTTCGATACCGAGTATGCGGCGGGCACCGAGTTCGGGAAGCTGCTGGTGAATTCCTGCCTGACCCTGTCCATCGTCACCGGCATGACGGTGCGCGACACCTCCCAGCGGGCGATCGCCAATCTGGGCTGGACCGACATCAAGATGCCGGCTCCGGTCTTCGTCGGCGACACGCTCTACGCCAGCTCGGAGATCCTGAAGAAGCGGGAGTCGAAGTCGCGCCCGCATCAGGGGATCGTCCGCTTCGCCACCACCGGCCGCAAGCAGGACGGCACCGTGGTGATGACCTACGAGCGCACCATCCTGGTGCCGAAGCGCCCCGCCTCCTAAGCCATTTCAGATTGAGGATACCGCCATGGCGGCTGCCCATGACCAGACCGAGCTGGACGAACAGGAAGCCCTGATCCTCAACGCGGTGGACCGCTTTTTGGAGCGCGACGTGCGCCCCGTCGCCCACGAGCTGGAGGCCCGCGACGAGTGGCCGGCCGAGATCGTGGAGAAGATGAAGGACCTCGGCCTGTTCGGCGCCACCATCGGCGAGGAGTACGGCGGACTGGGCCTGTCGGCGGCGACCTATTCCAAGATCGTGGAGCGGGTCTCGGCGGTGTGGATGTCGGTCTCCGGCATCTTCAACAGCCACCTGATCATGGCCCAGGCGGTCGAGCGCGCCGGCACCGAGGAGCAGAAGCGCAAGTGGCTGCCGAAATTCGCCAGCGGCGAGCTGCGCGGCGGCATCGCCTTGACCGAGCCGGATGCCGGCACCGACCTTCAGGGTATCCGCACCACCGCCCGCAAGGACGGCAACGGCTACCGGGTGAACGGGACCAAGACCTGGATCTCGAACTCGGTGAAGGGCCATGTCCTGGCGGTGCTGGTGAAGACCGATCCCCAGGCCGAGCCGCGGCACAAGGGCATGTCCCTGATGCTGATCGAGAAGGGCGAGGGCGTGTCCGTCTCCAAACTGGAGAAGCTCGGCTACAAGGGCATCGATTCCGGCGAGCTGGTCTATGACGACTGCTTCGTGCCGGCCGACAACCTGATCGGCGGCGAGGAAGGCCGCGGGCTGCAGCAGATCCTCGGCGGGCTGGAGCTCGGCCGCATCAACGTGGCGGCGCGCGGCGTCGGCATCGCCAGGGCCTGTCTGGAGGAGAGCGTGCGCTACGCCCAGCAGCGCAAGACCTTCGGCAAGCCGATCGCCGAGCACCAGGCGATCCAGTTCAAGCTGGCCGACATGGCGACCCAGGCCGAGGCCGCCCGCCTTCTGGTCGAGCAGGCCGCCAAGGCCTATGACCGCGGCGAGCGCTGCGACCTGGAGGCCGGCATGGCCAAGCTGTTCGCCACCGAGGCCGCCGTGCACAACTCGCTGGAAGCCATGCGCCTGCACGGCGCCTACGGCTATTCCAAGGAGTTCAACATCGAGCGCTACTACCGCGACGCCCCGCTGCTGGCCATCGGCGAGGGCACGAACGAGCTGCAGCGGATCATCATCGCCAAGCAGTTGGTCGCGCGCTCGCCTGCCTGAAGTCCCCGGTCCGGCAGGACATAAGGACGCATCCTTCGGGACATTAATAAAAATTTGATTATTATTGTGTTTTTTACGCAATGGCTGCAATCGGGAGTCAGGGCGATCGCGGGTATCGGGATCGGCCAGTCCGGCCGGCAGTGAAGGATCGATTTCCGCCGCCGATCGCGGCGGCCAAATGGGGCGGGGCAGATGATCGAAGCCTCCGAGACCGAAGACGGAGCGGTCGAGCCGAACGCGTGGTCCAAGCGCGCGCCGACCCTCGCCTACGCGGTCGGTCTGACCCTGGTGGCGGTAATCGCCACGGTGATCTGGTTCACCACCATCTTCATGGCCTCGACTCAGGATCAGCTCGCCGCCGAGATCAACGTCGCCGGCCGCCAGCGCATGCTGACCCAGAAGACCGCCCTTCTGACCGCCTCCCTGCCCTCCGCCGCCACCCAGGCCGACCGCGCCGATCTGATCGCCGAGATCGCGGCCTGCACCGATCTGCTGGAACGCGCCCACCGGATCATGCTCAGCCGGGATGCGACACTCCTCCCGGCCACCGCCGCCGAAGGGGCGGATTGCCTGCCCGGCAGGCTGGAGCCGCTGCCCGGGGGCGAGATGTCGCCCGACCTCGCCGCCGCCTATTTCGAGGACCCGCGGCCGGTCGATCCGCTGCTCACCCGCTACATCGAGTTGCTGCGCAGCCTGATCTCCCTGCCGTCCCAGGCCGACAGACGGGTGGAGACGCTCCGCGCGGAAATCTTCGAGATCGCCCATACCGACCTGCCCCGCCGGCTCGACCGGGTCGCCCAGATCATCCAGCGCGAAGGCGAGGGGCATCTGCGCACCCTGGTGGTCACCAAGACCCTGATGTGGGTGGCGACCCTGGTCCTGCTGGTGCTGGAGGTGCTGTTCATCTTCCGTCCGATGGTGCGGCATATCGAGCGGACCATTCTGTCCATCCGCACCATGACCTTCTCCCTGGCCGAGCGGCGCCGTGCGGAACAGGAGCTGCGGCTCGCCAACGACGCCAAGACCCGATTCCTGGCGCAGATGAGCCACGAGTTGCGCACGCCGCTGAACGCCATCATCGGCTACGCCCAGATGCTGGTTTCGGCGGACAGCCTTGGGATATCGCAGGCCAAGCGCCACGAATACGCCGGCGACATCCGGGCATCGGGCGAACACCTGCTGGATCTGGTCACCGACCTGCTCGACCTGTCGCGGATCGAGACCGACACCGTCGTGGTCAACCGGGACATCGTCGATATCGGCCGGGTCATCGGCGGCGTGATGGCGATGATGCGCGCCAAGAGCCTCGACCGGGATCAGCACATCACCGTCACCCGGCCGGACATCCCGGTTTCCGCCCGCATCGACGAGCGTCTTCTGCGCCAGGCGCTGATCAATCTGGTCGACAACGCCTTGAAATACGGACGCGACGGCGGCCGCGTCCACATCTCCTTCGGCCAGCCCGAGCAGGACGACGTGGAGATCGTGGTCGAGGATGACGGGATCGGTTTCGACATGCGCGACCTGCCCATGCTGATGGAACCCTTCGCCCGGGCCGACACCGATCCCGCCGTGGCCCCCGACGGATTCGGCCTCGGCCTGCCGATCGCCCGCCGGCTCATCGAACTGCAGGACGGCACTCTCACGCTTCGGAGCACGCCCGGCCGCGGCACCCGGGCCCGCATCCGGATCCCGTCGGTGGAACGGCCGTACCGGCCCGCCGCCGAGACCGAAGCCTGACCCTCCTCCGGTTCAGCGGTGGGCCGCCGGAACCCAGTCGGCCGCCTGCCGGTTCCAGAACCGGTTCGGGTTGTCCTCGTCCAGACCGCGCACGTGCCGCGACCGCAAGGCCGGGGCGAGCAGGATGACCGGCTCCTCGTAGGGATGGGCGCCATAGACCGCCTCCATCACCGCGACCACATCCGCCGTGCCGGGCAGGAAACAGGTCACCCGCAGGCAGGGCACGGTCACCGTGTCGGCGGTCGCCGCGTTGCGGCCCGTCCCCAGGGAGCGGAACTGCTGCTCGCCGGCGGCGCTGCGGAATGCAACCCGGTCGTAGTCTCCCCAGGTGAGCGGCACGACGGCGAGCACCGCCTCCATGACCGCATCGGCCCGTTCCTGCGGCACTTCCACCGTGAGGGTGTATCCGGTCTCCGTGGTGAACCGGTTGGTTTCAAGCTGCGGGAACATGGTCGATATCCTCTCGTGTCAGTCCGAAATGGGTGTGGAGGGCGGCATATCCGGGCTCGGTAACCGTCAGCACGCGCGGCGCGCCGCGGCTGAGCCAACCGCTGCGCAGGGCATGGTCCATCAGGGCGGCGCCCAGAGGTCCGGACAGGTGCGGACGGCGCTCGGTCCAGTCCAGGCAGAGCCGCACCGGCTCCGGCCCGGCCCGGGGCATGGACAGGCCGAGGGACGCGAAGAAGGCCGGCCGCGCGAGGGTGACGCTCTCGCCCTCGAGGACGATCGCTCCCCGGGCGACAAGGGCATCAAGCAACAGGACGCCGAGCCGGCCGGCGATATGGCTGTAGCAGCTCCGGGCAACCAGCAGGTCGGCATTGCCGGGACTGCGGCGGGCACGATGCAGGTAGGGTTGCGGCGTGAGCCCGCCGAGCCGCTCCAGCAGGTTGGCCGCTTCGGCCGAGGCGAGCCGGTGGTAGACCGACCGGCCGGACCGCATCGACACCGTCAGCCCCGCCTCGGCGAGCTGGCGCAGATGGGCGGTCGCCGTCGGCTCCGATACCCCGGCCGCCAGGGCCAGTTCCTTGTTGGTGAAGGCCCGGCCGTCCATCAGCGCGCAGAGCATGCGGGCCCGGCTTTCGTTGGCCAGCGCGGCGCCGATCAGCTCGAATTTGGCGGACAGGGTCATGGGCCGATCATGACGCCCGACGGCGACAAGACAATGTCGAACGCTTCGGGATCTGCCTAAGGATGCCTAGAACAGCCCGGACAGCCGGCGGCCGATCTCGACGGCGAGCACGGCGAGGCTGACCAGCGCGCCGATCACCGGCAGCCAGATCGGCAGGTTCGGCGCCTCCGCCGGGGCGGAGCCGCGCCGCTTCAGGCGCCAAAGTGCCAGATTGCACAGGGCGAAGACCGCGAGCGTCACCAGCGAGGTGGTGCCGGCCAGGGTGGCGATCGGGAACAGCAGGGCCAGCGTCAGGATCGCCGCCACCACGAGCACCGTCGCCACCGCCGGCGTGCGGGTGGTCGCATGCACCCGGCCGAGGAACTCCGGCAGGGAGCCCTGGCGCGACAGGCCGAACAGCACCCGCGAGGCCATGACCATCTGAACCAGCACCCCGTTCACCGTCGCCAGCACCGCGATCGCGCCCAGCAGGCGGGCGTCCCCGCCTGCGGCTGCGTAGACCAGGGCGAGCGGGGCCGGCGATCCGGCCAGTTCCACCAGCGGCAGGACGGCAAGCGCGGTGACCGATACCGCCAGGTACAGGCTGCCGGCGATGACCAGCGTCGCGACGATGGCGATCGGCATGGCCCGGGCCGGATCCTTCACCTCCTCGGCAACGTTGACGATGTCCTCGAAGCCGATGAAGGCATAGAAGGCGAGCACCGCCCCGGCGAAGACGCCGACCACCGGAAACGGCGTGCGCGGAACCAGGATCTCCGCCACCGGCAGTCCCCCCTCGCCGCCCGTCGCGATCCCGGAGCCGACCACCAGCATCAGCCCGCCGATCTCCACCAGGGTGAGCGCCCCCGCCGCCAGGGTCGATTCCGTGATGCCCCAGATCGCCAGCCCGCCCAGGGTCGCGCAGAGCACGACGATCGCCAGCGCTTCCGGGATCGCGATGAGCGTCCGCAGGTACCCGACGCCGCCGACCACCACGCTGGCCGCGGAGATGATCCCGGCCGCCGCCACCATCAGACCGACGATCAGGGACAGCCCCTCCGAGGCGAAGGCCTCGCGCACGTACAGCGCCTCGCCGGCACTCTTGGGCATGCGGGCCGACAGTTCGGTGAAGGACAGCGCCGTCGCCCCGGCCAGCAGGGCGGCCAACAGGAAGGTGAACGGCGTCCAGGCCCCGGCCCGGGCCGCGACCTCGCCGATCAGCACATAGATGCCGGCACCGATGGTGGTGCCGACACCGTACAGCGTCAGCAGACCCGGGCCGAGGCGACGGGCGAGTTCGGGTTCGGGTTCGGGCAAAAGTTTAGGGTCAGCGGTCATGGCACGAGCATACCGGGTTCCGGCCGCCCGGCCTTGCGCCAGATCAAACCTCCGCGGAAGGCGCCTGCGGTGCGGCCGAGGGCAGGGCCAGACGGATGACGCCCTTGGCGGTGCGGATGTCCACCGGCTTGCCCTTGCGCAGCACCTGGATCGCGCCGCGGTCCTGCAGGGAAGCCGCCGCCGCGCGGACGGACCGCAGCAACGGCCGCCAGGCCGATGTCTCGTTCGGATTGCCACCGGCGGCGCGCGCCACCTCGTCCGGGCTGATCGACTTGCCGGATCCGGCCGCGGCGCACCGATCCAGGATCAGCGCCTCGAGCGGGTCAACGGTTGCTTCGTTGGGTTCACTTGCCATATAGCCAGCATAGTCCGACAGGCGGGAAGGACCAGAAGAATGCTGGGCACGATCGACGCGGTCATCATCGGCGTGCTCGTCTTCACCGGAGGGCACTTCCTGCTGTCCTCGGCGCCGATCCGCGACCGGGCGATCGACGCCATCGGAGAAGAGAAGTTCCGGGGCCTGTATTCGCTGGTCATGCTGGGCGGCCTGGTCTGGCTGATCCTCGCCTTCCGCGACGCACCCTACATGGAGATCTGGGTGCCGGGCGCGGCGACCAAGTGGGTCCCCAACATCCTGGTGCCGATCGCCTGCATCCTGCTCGTGTCCGGCATCACCACGCGCAGCCCGACCTCGGTCGGCGGCGAGGCCATGCTGGCGGAGCCGACCACCTTCAAGGGCATCCTGACGATCACCCGCCACCCGTTCCTGTGGGGCACCGGCCTGTGGTCGCTCGGCCACCTGGCGACCAACGGCGATCTCGCCTCGATTCTCCTGTTCGGCGGCATCGCGGTCCTGTCCTTCGCCGGCATGCCCGCCCTGGACGCCAAGATCCGCCGCAAGGTGGACAGCGCCTGGGGGCCGGTGGCGATGACCACCTCGATCCTGCCGTTCCTCGCCGTCCTCCAGGGCCGCACCCGCCTCGACCTCGCCGGCATCGGCTGGTGGCGCCTGGGGCTCGGCGTGCTGGTCTGGGTCCTGCTCTACGGCGCCCATCCGTATTACGCCGGGGTCTGGCCGCATCCGGGTTGAGGCCAGAAGCCGCCTCGTCAGACGCGTCTTCCTGCTGCTAGGCTCGGTGACTTTCCCACCGGCACAGGCGGCGCGTCATGCCCTCCACTACCCCTCCCATCTTCGACGGCCATAACGACGTCCTGCTGCGCCTGCACCGCAAGGAGTCCTCCGACGCGGCGACCCAGTTCGTGAAGGGCGACAACCGCGGCCACCTCGACCTGCCGCGCATGCAGAAGGGCGGGTTCGGCGGCGGCTTCTTCGCCGTGTTCGTGCCGTCGCCCCGGGATCCCGACGCGGCCGACAACTTCACCGACTCCATGCAGGGCGACAGCTACGACCTGCCGCTGCCCGCCGAACTCGATATCGGCTACGCCCAGCCCATCGCTCTGGAGATGATGGGCCTGCTGTTCCAGATCGAGAAGGAGAGCGAGGGCGCCTTCACCGTCTGCCGCACCGCCGCCGAGATCCGCGCGGCCCTGGAGCGCGGATCGGTCGCCGCCATCCTGCATATCGAGGGTGCGGAGACCATCGACCCCGAGTTCCGCTCGCTGGAACTGCTGTACCAGGCGGGCCTGCGCTCCATCGGACCGGTATGGAGCCGGCCGACCGCCTTCGCCCACGGGGTGCCGTTCCGCTTCCCCGGCAATCCCGATACCGGTCCGGGACTGACCGATCTCGGCAAGGAGCTGATCCGGCGCTGCAATCAGATGCGGGTGATGATCGACCTCTCCCACCTGAACGAGGCCGGGTTCTGGGACGTGGCCAAGCTCAGCGATGCGCCGCTGGTCGCCACCCATTCCAACGCCCACGCGCTCAGCGCCAGTACACGCAACCTGACCGACAGGCAGCTCGCCGCGATCCGCGAGAGCGACGGCATGGTCGGCGTCAACTTCGCCACCTGCTTCCTGCGCGCGGACGGGCAGATGAACGCCCAGACCGGGCTCGACGTGATGATGCGCCACTTCGATCACCTGATCGAGCATGTGGGCGAGGACCGGGTCGGCTTCGGCTCCGATTTCGACGGAGCGACGATCCCGGGCGATATCGGCGACGTGGCCGGGCTGCCGGTCATGCGTCAGGCGATGCGCGACCATGGCGTCGATGACGCGCTGATGGAAAAACTGTGCTGGGGCAACTGGGTCCGAGTGCTGGAGAAGACCTGGGGCGCCTGATCGCGGGTCGTCACCGGGCACATCGAAGGGAGACCCTATGGCGACCGAGACCCCGCTCTTGTTCCAGCCGCTGACGATCCGCGGCGTGACTTTGCCGAACCGCGTAGTGCTGTCACCGCTCTGCATGTATTCGGCCCGGGACGGCGTGGCGAACGACTGGCACTTCTCGCATCTGAGCGCCTTCGCCCGCGGCGGCACCGGCCTGGTCTTCACCGAGGCGACCGCCGTGCGTCCGGAGGGCCGGATCACCCATGGCTGCTGCGGGCTGTGGACCGACGCCCAGGCCGAGGCCTATGCGCCGATCGCCAAGTTCATCTCCGGGACCGGCATGATCCCGGCGGTGCAGCTCGCCCATGCCGGCCGCAAGGCCTCGGTGGCGGAGCCCTGGACCGGCGGCAAGCCGCTCGGCCCGGACTCCCCCAGCAAGGCCGAGCCGTGGCAGACCGTCGGCCCGTCGGCCCTGCCGGTAGGCGATGACTGGCCGACGCCGCATCCGCTGTCCAATGCGGAGATCGGCGATATCGTGGACGCCTTCGCCGCCTCCGCCAGGCGCTCGCTCGCCGCAGGCTTCAAGGTGGCGGAGATCCATGCCGCCCACGGCTATCTGCTGCACAGTTTCCTGTCGCCGCTGACCAACCGGCGCAACGATTCCTACGGCGGCGACCGGGCCGGTCGGATGCGCTTCCTGCTGGAAGTCGCCGAGGCCGTGCGGGCGGTCTGGCCGGAGGAGCTGCCGCTGTTCTGCCGGATCTCCGCCATCGACGGCCCGCAGGAGGGCTGGTCGATCGAGGATTCCGTGGCGCTGGCAACCGAATTGGCGGCGCGGGGCGTGGACGTGGTCGACTGCTCGTCGGGCGGCATCGCCGGACCGCCGGCCTATCGCGCTGACTATGCCGGCAAGCCCCTGGAGCGCGCGCCGCGCGGACCCGGCTTCCAGGTCCCCTTCGCCGAACGGCTGCGGAACGAGGCCGGGGTGAAGACCATGGCGGTCGGCGTCATCACCGAAGCGGCGCAGGCGGAGGAGATCCTGCAGGAGGGCCGCGCCGACCTGATCGGGATCGGCCGGGAGCTGATGTACAACCCGTTCTGGGCGCTCCATGCGGCGGAAGCGCTGGGAGCGGACCCGGAGTGCGCGCTCTGGGAGACGCAATACGGCTGGGCGATGGTCCGTCGTTCGGAGATCGCGGCCAGCGGCGGGAAGCGGTAGGGCCCGCCGAGGGATCAGCCCGGCACCCCCTCAATCCCCGCGACATTTTCCAATCGGTCGTCCCAGTCCGCCCGGCTGGCGAGGCAGATATGGGCGTCCGGTTGCCTGGAGATCGCCCCGTCGATGCAGCCGGCGGGGATCATCAGAAGATCCCCCTCGACTTGGACGCTGGGGACGGCGGACCCGCATGTCACACAGAAACTCTTCTGGTGCCGCGTTTCCGGGACGCGGTAGGTCCGGACGTTCTCACGACCTGAAAGCCAATCGATCGCCGCGGCCGCGGTAAACAGATTGGCTGCATGCGCGGACCCGGTGTCCTTTCGGCAGCGCGAGCAGTGACACAGATAGAACCCCTGAATCTCGCCCACGACTTCAAAGCGCACGGCGCCGCACAGACAGGAACCAACCATTGTCCGGGTCATCTAAGGGATCCTTCCGGCTGTTCGGCGTAGGGCTGGATCATGCGACGGGATCGACCCTTCGACACGCCCCGGCCTCGGGCCGAGGCTGCTCAGGGCGAGGTCGAATTTTATCCGGAACAAACTTTGACCTCGCCCTGAGCAGCCCCCTGTCCCGGATTTAATCCGGGATTGATCCAGGGGGCGTGTCGAAGGGCCGGGGGCCGCGTTACTCCACGTAGATCATCTTCTTCGTCATGCCGCCGTCGATCACCAGGTTCTGACCGGTGATGAAGCCCGCCCGGTCGTCGAGCAGGTAGAGCACCGCCTCGGCGATGTCCTCGGGCGTGCCGACGCGGCCCACAGGGTGCTGCTCCCGGTCGGCGTCGCTATGCGCCGGATCGCGGCGCGTCGACGCCTTCTGCCAGGGGCCGGTCTCGATCCAGCCGGGCGAGATCGCGTTGACCCGGATCGCCGGGCCGTCGCGGTCGTCGCGGGTACCGAGCGACATGGCGAGCGCGTGGGTCACCGCCACCACTCCGCCCTTGGCGGCGGAATAGGCTTCGGTGTCCGGCTCGCTCATCAGGGCACGGGAAGAGGCGATGTTCACAATCGCCCCGCCACCGGCCGCCCGGAGATGCTTCGCCCCGTGCTTGGCCGTGGCGAGAATGCTGACCAGGCTCACGTCCAGCACCTTGCGCACGGCGTCCAGGTCGAGGCTCTCGACCGGGCCGTTGGCGTTGATGCCGGCGTTGTTGACGATGGCGTCAAGCCGGCCGAAGCGCTCGACAGTGTGGGCGATGGCGTCGGCCACCACCGCCTCGTCGCCGACATCGCCGGCGACGGTCAGGATCCCATCGGGTAGCTCGGCCAGGGCCTCGACGTCGGTATCGATCGCCGCGACCCGGAAGCCGGCGGCGGACAGGGCCAGCACGGTCGCCCGGCCGATGCCCTGGGCACCGGCGGTGACGAGCGCGACCCTGTCGGCCATGGCGGTCTTAGCCCTGCAGCATCTTCTTCAGACGCAGGCGCAGGGCGTTCAGCTTGATGAAGCCGGCCGCGTCCTTGTGGTCGTAATCGGCCACCGCGCTCTCCTCGAAGGTCACCCAGTCGGCGGAGAACAGGCTCTTCTCGGCCTTGCGGGCGACGACCATGGCATTGCCCTTGTAGAGCTTCATGGTCACGGTGCCGGTCACCGCCTGCTGGCTGAAGTCGATGGCCGTCTGGAGCATCTCGCGCTCCGGGGCGAACCAGAAGCCGTTGTAGATGAGCTTGGCGTAGCGCGGCATCAGCTCGTCCTTGAGATGGCCCATCTCGCGGTCGAGAGTGATGCTCTCGATGGCCCGATGAGCGACATGCATGATGGTGCCGCCCGGGGTCTCGTACAGGCCGCGGTTCTTCATGCCGACGAAGCGGTTCTCCACCAGGTCGAGACGGCCGATGCCGTTGGCGCGGCCGAGCTCGTTCAGCTTGGTCAGGATGGTGGCCGGACTGAGCGCCTCGCCGTCG
Source organism: Thalassobaculum sp. OXR-137 (assembly GCF_034377285.1). NCBI lineage: Bacteria > Pseudomonadati > Pseudomonadota > Alphaproteobacteria > Rhodospirillales > Thalassobaculaceae > Thalassobaculum > Thalassobaculum sp. OXR-137. Next base: position 571,497 of record NZ_CP139715.1, read on the forward strand.
ATGGAGACGGGGTCGCCCTTCTCGAAGCCGATCTCCACGAAGGTCGGCTTATCCGGCGCCTCTTCCGGGGCGATGGTGTTGGACCAGATGTAGTCGGCCGCCTGGACCGCCGGATCCTCCAGCACCTTACCTTCCGAGGAGACGTGCAGCATGTTGGCGTCGACGGAGAACGGCGCCTCGCCGCGCTTGTCCTTCGGCACCGGGATCTGGTGCTTCTCGGCGTAGTCGATCAGCGCGGTGCGCGAGCCGAGGTCCCATTCACGCCACGGAGCGATGATCTTGATGTCCGGCTGCAGCGCGTAATAGCTCAGCTCGAAACGGACCTGGTCGTTGCCCTTGCCGGTGGCGCCATGGCAGACGGCATCGGCGCCGGTCTCCTGGGCGATCTCGATCTGCCGCTTGGCGATGAGCGGCCGGGCGATGGAGGTGCCCAGCAGGTAGGTGCCCTCGTAGACCGTGTTGGCGCGGAACATCGGGAACACGAAGTCGCGCACGAACTCCTCGCGCAGGTCCTCGATGAAGATTTCCTTGATGCCGAGCAGCTTGGCCTTCTCGCGCGCCGGCTCGAGATCCTCGCCCTGGCCGAGATCGGCGGTGAAGGTCACGACCTCGCATCGGTAGGTGTCCTGGAGCCAGCGCAGGATGATGGAGGTGTCCAGGCCACCGGAATAGGCGAGGACGACTTTCTTCACGGACTCGGTATCGGACATTGGCTTGCTCGAGGCTCCCTTTCGGCGCGCGGCGCCACCAAGACGACGCGCGACATTCCTGCGCGGCGTTGTAAGGGGGCCGCTCAGACTCGGCAAGGGGGTGGGCCGGAAACCCGTCGGAAATTACCGCCGGGACGTCAGTCCCGCGGCAGCCGGACCGTGACGCTGGTGCCCGCACCCGGCAGGCTGTCCACCGTCAGGCGGCCGCCATGGAGCCCGACAAGCGCGCTGCTGAGGGCGAGGCCGAGGCCGGTGCCCTGTCCGCCGGCGGACTTGGCCTGCTCGAACGGCCGCAGCAGCCGCGGAACCTCATTCGGGTCGATGCCCGGACCGGTGTCGCGCACGGTCATCTGCACCGCCCCCGGCTCCACGACCGTGACGAGTTCCACATAACCGTGGGCCGGGGTGAACTTGATGGCGTTGGCCAGCAGGTTGATCAGCACCTGTTTGACCGCCCGCGGGTCGATCCGCAGGATCAGCGACGGGTCCACCGGGCCGATGTCGAGATGCAGCTCGGCCTCCGCAGCCCGGCCGCGCACCATCCGCGCCGCACGGTCCACCACGTCGCTCAGGGCGACGTCCTCCAGCACCAGGCTGTACTTGCCCGCTTCCACCTTGGACATGTCGAGGATGTCGTTGATCAGGCTGAGCAGATGATTGCCGCTGGCATGGATGTCTTCGGCGTAGTCGCGGTAGCGCTCGGCGCCGAGGGGGCCGAAGGCCTCCAGCTTCAGGATCTCCGAGAAACCGAGGATCGCGTTCAGCGGCGTCCGCAGCTCGTGACTCATATTGGCGAGGAACCGCGACTTGGTCCTGTTGGCGGTCTCGGCCCGCTCCTTCTCCACGGTGAGCTGCTCGGTCACCACCGCCAGGTCGGCCGCATGGCGCTCGGCCTCGGCCCGGGCTGAATCGAGCTCGGCGACCCGGGCCCGCAGCACCGCCTCCTTCGCCTTCAGCTCGGTGATCGTGGTGCCGGCGATCACGATCCAGCCGTCCGGCGTCCGCGTCTCACTCATCAGACTGACCGAGCCGTCCTTGTACCGGCGCTCGAACTGGAGCTCGCGATGACGGAGGGCGTGCAGCGCCATGCGCTCCTCCAGGTCGATCTCCCGTCCGTCATACAGGGTGACCACATCGTCACGGGCCGCGTTGATGCTGGCGCACGCCTCGAAGGTCATGCCGGACTGGAGGGCGTCTTCCCCGGCCACGCGGGCGAAGGCCTGGTTCCAGACCACCAGACGATCCTCCGGATCGAAGATGCCGATCCGGACGTTGATCGATTCGAGCGCCCTGTGAAGGACTTCGCGCTGACGGATGATCTCGGTGACTTCCGACCCGACGCTGACCAGGCCGCCATCGCGGGTCACCCGTTCGCGCAGGCGGAAGGTCCGCCCGTCGGCGAGCGCCATCTCGTAGGAATCGTCGGAAGCCGAGATCCGGTTCTCAAGGCGCCATCGGGCATAGCCCTGGCTCGCCGGGACAGTCTCGGAGCGTCCGGCGACGGCCATCAGATCCTCGATTCCGCGCCCGATGACTGAGTCGACTTCCTGCAGGCCGAAAATGTCGATCCAGGCCTCGTTGCACAGCACGAGCCTTTCCTGCTGGTCGAACAGGGCGAAGGGATCCGGGCTGGCGACAAAACTGTCCACCAGACGGGCTTCCGCCACCTCGGCCCGCCGCTCAGCCTCCCTGAGGCGGGTGGAAATGTCCGCCCGCGGGACCGCGTCGCTCCAGGTCATCAGAATACCGGCGCGATGCGGGGCGAAGCGCGCGCGCAACGTGTGATAGGCGGGGGCGGCGGTGGCGTCGAAGGCGCAGTCCACCGGGCGGCCGTCGCGCAGAACGCACTGCGCAAGTTGCAGGGGATCGCGGCCGACCCAGCCGGACAGCCGCCGCACCAGGCTCTTGCCGATAAGGTCCTTCGCGGCGAGGCCGAGCAGGGACAGGGCGCCGGGTGTCGCGTCCGCGCACAGGAAATCGACAATTTCGCAGGTCGTCGAGTGCACCGGCACCAGCAGCAGCGCACCGAGGAATGCCGCATCCAGCGTGTCGGCGGCGGATGCGAGGGCACCGCCTTGTATGTCTATCGGCTTATTCAGGATCGCCAACTCAACCGACATGGGGGACTGAACCGCAACGTTGGAGTGCGCTCCCGCGATATTCGGCCACGGCCGGTTAATAATCCCTGAACTCAGGGACACGCGTCGGACCGCCCGCCCGGCGTCGGCGGCAGCCACAGGGTCACCGCGGTCCCTTCCCCGACGACGCTGTGGATCGAGAGCGTGCCGCCATGGGCCTCGACCAGCGCCTTCGACAGGGAGAGCCCCAGGCCCGTCCCCTCCTGCCCCCGCCTGGTCATGTCCGACATCTGCTCGAAGGGTTGCAGCAGCCGCTGCACATGCTCGGCCGGGATCCCGGTACCGGTATCCTCCACCTCCAAGATGAAGCCGCGATCGTCGCTGCGCACCCGGATCGCGATCTGACCGCCGGCCGAGGTGAAGCGGATCGCGTTGGCCAGCAGGTTGATCAGCACCTGCTTGATCGCCCGCCGGTCGAAATCCCAGACCACGGCGACCGACGGCAGGTCGAGCACCAGGCTCAGCCCGGCCTCCGCCATGCGGCCCTTGATCATCCGGCGGACCTCGTAGATCAGGTCGTCCACCGCGTTCGTGGTGATCGCCGGCTCGAACTTGCCGGCCTCGATCTTCGCCATGTCGAGCACGTCGTTGATCAGGCTGAGCAGGTGATGGCCGCTGGAATGGATGTCCTCGGCATAGCCGCGGTAACGGTCGTGCCCGACCGGGCCGAAGGTCTCGTTCTTCAGGATTTCCGAAAAGCCGATGATGGCGTTGAGCGGGGTGCGCAGCTCGTGGCTCATATTGGCGAGGAACTGCGACTTGCTGCGGCTTGCCGCCTCGGCCCGCTCCTTTTCCGCATGCAGAAGCTCCGCCATGGCGGTCGCCCGGGCCGCATGGTGTTCGGCCTCCTGGCGGGCCCGGCCGAGATCCTCGACCCGGTATTCCAGAGCGAGCTGGTGCCCCTTAAGCGCCGTGATGTCGTGCCCGATCAGGACGCGGCCGGCCTCGTGGGTGACGTCCTCGTGCACCCTCAGGGTCCGGCCGGTCTCCGCCACGAGCTCGAATTCGTAGCGCTGACCGAAGACCGGCGTGCGGGACACCAGGTCCTCCGCCTTCAGCGGGGTGCCGCTGCGCGATTTCATGGTCACGCTGGCGCGGGCGATGGCGCCTGCGACCGCCGTGTAGGGCATGCCCTGGGTCAAGGCGAGGCCCGACGCCAGATCGGCGAGCCGGCTGTTCCAGGCCGTCAGCCGCTGGTCGGCGTCGAACAGGGCGAAGGCCTGGCCGATCGCCTCGAAAGCCTCGCCGATGCGCCGCCGGCTACGCTCGGCGTCGGTGACGTCGCGGGCGGTGAAGATGCGTTCGCCGGCAGCGGTGGTCTGGTAGCGGGTGCGCACGATACGCCCGGTCTTCAGGTGCACGATACCGGTGTCGCCAGACTCTTTATGGCGCTGGGCGAACCAGTGATTGCTCCAGGCTTCCTTGCTGGGAAATCCGGTCGCCACGTGGTCCACGACCTCCGCCCGCGACGTCACGATCTCCCAGGCGGTCTTCCCGACGACGTCGCTCAGCGACCCGATGGCCAGGGTTTCCAGCCACCGGTCATTGGCCACGACGACCCGGTCCTGATTGTCATAGACCACCACAAGATCGTCGCCACGGTCGAGCCACGCCCGGAACCGGCCCTCGGCGATCGCAATGCGCCTCTCCGTCTCCGGCTGCGGATCCGGCTGCGGAGCCGACAGATACCAGGCGACATGGTCGCCCAGGGGCACGATCTTCACGGAGACGATGGAGGCCTGGCCGTCCGGTCCCTGAATGGCGATCCCGGCGGACCGGGCGGCGCCGTCGGCCAGAACCTCCAGGGTATGGGAAAGCGCCGAGCGGCTGTCGCCCGAGAGCAGCCCTTCGGCCGAGCGGCCGACCAGCCCCAACCCGTCGCTCGCCAGCAGGGAGCGGGCGGCTTCGTTCGCGGCCACGCAGATCAGAACCCGCTGCCGCGCCGACAGAATGACGACGGCCTGGTCCAGCGGCGCGATCAGCGCCTGCAGGACGTCGATGGCCTGATCGTCACTCAATTGCGACGGCGACTGCACAATAAGTCCTACCGTATGAAAATTCGCCCTGTCACCACGACGCGACAGGGTGCGGCCGGGAAAGCTAAGAACCCGTTAAGGAAACGCCGTCGGCACCGTTTTTTGTCGCGCTCGAACCCGGCGGCTACTCGTTGCGCAGCATCGGGGCGGGACGCTGGCCCAGGGCCCGCCAGGTGCCGACGAAACCGAAGGAGATCGTGATCCCCATCGCCAGCAGGGCGGTCAGGGCGAGCACGCCGGGCGGCAGCACGAAATCGCTGCGCATCACTTCCACGACGACCGCCGCTGCGGCGACGGTGCCGACCAGGGAGGCGATGGCGGCGGTGGCCAGCCCGAGCAGACCGTATTCCAGCAGATAGGTCTTCACGATCCGGCCTCGCGTGGCGCCGAGCACCTTGAGGATGACCGCGTCCCGGACCCGCCGCGCATGGCCCGCGGCGATCGCGCCAGCCAGCACCAGGGTGCCGGCGACCAGGGTGACCGCCGCCGTCGCCTGCACCGCGATCGCCACCGCCGTCAAGATCCGGTTCGCCCCTTCCAGCGCGTCCTTGACCCGGATCGCGGTCACATTCGGCAGCGCGGCGGTGACCGCCCGCTGAACCTCCGCCTCCAGGGCGGGATCGTCCATGTAAACCGTGGCGATGATCGAATGGGGAGCGGCCTCCAGGGTGCCCGGCGCGAACACGAAGGTGAAGTTCATCCCGAGCGAGCCCCAGTCGATCTTGCGCAGATTGGCGATCTGCACGGTGATCGGCCGGCCCAGAATGTTCAGGGTCAGGCTGTCGCCGACGCCCACGCCGAAGCCCTTGGCGATGTTGGCGTCGAACGAGACCAGGGGCGGTCCCGCATAGTCCTGCGGCCACCAGTCGCCCTCCACCACCTCGGAATGCTCGGGGGGTGCTGCGGAATAGGTCAGACCGCGATCGCCGCGCAGGGCCCAGGATGTGTCCGGGTCGACCGAGCCCTCGTCCGCCGGCACGCCGTTGATCTCGGTGATGCGACCCCGGACCATCGGCGTGGTCTCGATGTGCCCGACCCCGTCGATGGCGGAGACGGTCTCAAGGAACTGCTCCTTCTGATGCGGCTGGATATCGATGAAGAAATACGCCGGCGCCACGTCCGGGATCCGTTCGTCCACCTGTCGGGACAGGTTGGCCTGGATCAGCGCGATGGTCACCAGCACGGTCAGGCCCAGCCCAAGGGCCAGGACCACGCCGGGGGTCGGCGCGCCCGGACGGTACAGGTTGGCCAGGGCCATCCGCAGTTCGGGATCCCGCGGGCGCCCGGCCTTGCGGGCCAGGGTCATGATCACCCAGGACGCCGCCAGGAACAGCAGGATGGCGCCGATCGACCCGACGATGAACCAGGCGGCGAGCTTGGGGTCCGTCGCGGTCGCGATCGCCAAGCCCACCAGCAGGGCGACGGCGGCCGCCAGGGCGATCAGATAGGGCAGGCGCGGCCGGCCGCCGAGGGGCGAAATGGCGGAGCGGAAAAGCTGTGCCGCCTTCACGTCGCAGGCCCGGCCGAGGGACCAGAGCGAAAAGGCCACCGCCGTCAGCATCCCGAACAGCGCCGCAAGCGCAAGCGGCGCAGGATACAGCGCCACCGGCACGTCGAAGGGCAGCAGCGGGGCCGCCAGCTTGGCGGCGGCAATCGGCGCCAGCGCCCCGACCAGCAGGCCGATGACGGTACCCGCCGCCGCCAGGACGCAGATCACCAGCAGATAGGTGCGGAACACCAGGGCACTCGGTGCGCCGAGGCATTTCAGCGTCGCCACCGTTTCGGTCTTGCCGTCGAGATAGCTGCGCACCGCCATGGCGACGCCGACACCGCCGACCAGCAGCGCGGTCATGCCCACCAGGGTCAGGAACAGGGTCACGCGGGTGACGAAATTGTCGTAGCCGGGGGTCGCGTTCTCCAGCGAACTGGTCCGCCAGCCGGCATCCGGAAACCGCTGCTCGAGATCCTCGAGCCAGGCTTTGCGGTCGGTGCTGGGCGGCAGAACGATCCGATAGTAGTGGCGCACCATGGAACCGACCTGAACCAGTCCGGTCTCGTCCACCGCGGCCTCGGAGATCATCAGCCGGGGGCCGAAGCTGGCGAAGTTGACCAGCCGGTCCGGCTCGCCGGTGATCAGCGCCCGCAGCTCCAGGGTCGCCTCGCCCAGCCGCAGCCGGTCGCCGACCGAGATGTTCAGCCGCTCCGCCAGGCTGGCATCGGCCACCGCCCCGAACACGCCGTCGCGTCGGGCAAGCGCCTCCTCGAGACCCGCGCCGCGATCCAGCTTCAACGTCCCGACGAGCGGATACAGGCCGTCCACCGCCTTCAGCTCGACCAGCGAGCTGTCGTCCCCCGACTCCGAACGGGCCATGGCGCGCATCGACACCACGGTGGATACCCTGCCGGACTGTTCGAGATAGGACAGTGCCTCCGGCTCGGCCGGCCGGTGCACCATGCGCAGGGCGACATCGCCGCCCAGGATGCGCCGGGCATCGCCCTCCAGGCCCGACATCATGGCCGAGGATACCGACCCGACCGCGGCGATCGCCGCGACGCCGAGGGCAAGGCAGGCCAGGAAAATGCGGAATCCCTTCAGGCCGGTGCGCAACTCGCGGCGGGCGAGGCGCAGGGCGAGCGGTCCGGTGCGCATGGTCTACTCCGCCGCCTGGTCGGTGCGGTTGCCGTCGATCGCGGTGTCTTCCACCACCTTGCCGTCCGCCACCTTCACCGTGCGGGCGCATCGCGCGGCGAGATCCATGTCATGGGTGATCAGCAACAGGGTCGTGCCGTCGTCGCGGGCGAGGCCGAACAGTAGGTCAATGATCTGGTCGCCGGTCGTGCCGTCCAGGTTGCCCGTCGGCTCGTCGGCCAGAAGCAGGCGCGGCTTGGCGACCATGGCGCGGGCGATGGCGACGCGCTGCTGCTCGCCGCCGGAAAGCTGCTCGGGATAGTGCTCGACCCGGTGGGACAGGCCGACCCGGTTCAGCGCGTCGGCGGCCGCCTCGAACGCGTCGTCGCGCCCGGCCAACTCCAGCGGCACGGCGACGTTCTCCAGCGCCGTCATGGTCGGCACCAGCCGGAACGCCTGGAAGACGATCCCGACATTGTCGCGGCGAAACCGCGCCAGGGTGTCCTCGTCAAGGCCGACGAGTTCGGTCCCGGCGACCTGCACGCTGCCGGAACTCGGGTTCTCCAGCCCGGCGGTCACCATCATCAGGGTGGACTTGCCCGCCCCCGAGGGACCGACGATCCCGACGGTTTCGCCGGCGGCGACGGACAGGTCGATTCCGCGCAGGACATTGACCTCGCCGGCTCCACTTCTCAGGTTCAGGGTGACGCCCCTGAGGCGGACGATCGGGTCACCGGAAGATGAGGTCATCGTGTCGCTATCCCACACTGGTCCAAGGCCGGGCGTCGCAACGCCGTCCCCACGAGCCCGATATGGTCCTGCCGTGAGGCGGATCAATGCGGTTCTGCGGTTCGCCGCAGGTATTGCGATCCTGTCGCTCACCCTCGCCGGGCCGGCCGCCGCCGAGACGATCCGCATCCTCGGCTTCGGGGATTCGCTGATGGCCGGCTACGGGCTGGCGGACGAGGATGCCTTCCCGACCCGGCTGCAAGCGGCCCTGCAGGCGGCCGGACATGACGTGATCGTGATCAACGCCGGCGTGTCGGGCGACACCACGGCCGGCGGCGCCGCCCGCCTGGCCTGGTCCCTGTCGGAGGCGCCGGACGCCGCGATCGTCGAACTCGGCGCCAATGACGGGCTGCGCGGCATACCGACGGCGGACACGCGGCAGAACCTGGACGCCATCCTGACGGCGCTGGGCGAGAACGACATTCCGGTGCTGTTCGCCGGCATGTACGCCCCGCCGAACATGGGCAAGGAATACGGCGCCGATTTCGCCGCCGTCTTCGAGGATCTGGCGGCGCAGCACGAGGTGATCTTCTACCCGTTCTTCCTGGACGGGGTTGCGGGCGACCTCGCACTCAACCAGGCCGACGGCATCCACCCCAACCGGGCGGGGGTGGATATCCTGGTGGAGCGGATCCTGCCCTATGCGGAGAAGCTGGTCGTCCGGGCCAAGGGGGAGTGAGGCACTCCGTCGCCAAGAGAAACGCACTCCCCGGATTTATTCCGGGGTAACCCGTCCGCTCGCTCCGCCGTCTCCAATTTTGGCGGGTACTTGGAAGCGGCCGCACCGATCGCCCCGGAATAAATCCGGGGAGTGCGGCGGGTGGGGCCGGGGAGTGCGGTGGGTTGGACAGAGGTAAGGCAAAGCCCCCTCACCCCCGCCGCCGCGCTTCGACCGCATCCGCCAGCCGGTCGAGCACGCCGAGGCTGGTCTGCCAGTCGATGCAGCCGTCGGTGATGCTGCGGCCATAGACCAGCGGCTCGCCCGGAATCTGGTCCTGACGACCCGCCTCCAGGAAGCTCTCCACCATCACGCCCGTGATCCGGTGCTCGCCGGCGGCGATCTGCGATGCGACCGCGTCGATCACCTTGGGCTGGTTTTCCGGCTTCTTGGCGCTGTTGGCGTGGCTGGCATCGATCATCACCTGCGGACGCACGCCCGCCTTCTCGGCCTGGGCGCAGACCGCGTCCACGCTCGCCGCGTCGAAGTTCGTGCCCGACCGCCCGCCGCGCAGGATGACGTGGCAGTCCGGATTGCCCGCCGTCTCGGCGATGGCCGCCCGTCCCTCCTTGGTCACCGCCAGAAAGTGGTGCGGCTGGGAGGCCGCCTGGACCGCGTCCAGGGCGACGGTCACGCTGCCGTCGGTCCCGTTCTTGAACCCGACGGGGCAGGACAGGCCGGAGGCGAGCTCGCGGTGGATCTGGCTCTCCGTCGTGCGCGCGCCGATGGCGCCCCAGGAGACGAGGTCGGCGAAGTATTGCGGCGTGGTGGTGTCCAGGAACTCGCAACCCGCCGGCAGGCCCATCTCGTTGATCCGCTGCAGCAGGTCGCGGGCGCGGCGCAGGCCGGTCTCGATGGCGAAGCTGCCGTCCAGATGCGGATCGTTGATCATCCCCTTCCAGCCGACCGTGGTGCGCGGCTTCTCGAAATAGACCCGCATCACGATCTCCAGCGTGTCGCGGTGACGCCGGCGCTGCACCGCGAGCCGGGCGGCGTAGTCGAGCGCCGCCTTGGGGTCGTGCACGGAGCAGGGCCCGATCACCACCACCAGCCGGTCGTCGCGGCCGTGCAGGATGTCGGCGATCGCGGCGCGGGCGGTCTGCACCCGGCGGATGATCTCGGGCTCGCGCGGGTTCTCGGCGATCACCGCTTCCGGCGCGCTGAGCGGGGTGATCGATGCGATCCGCAGATCGTCGGACCGGCTCAGCGGATCGAGGGCAAGCGGATCGGCATCGGGCACGTCGGAGACACGGGGGTCGGTTTTCGTCTCGGTCTTTATGGGTGCGATGTTCACGGTGAAGTCCTCCTGTGGAGGCCCGCCGACGACATCAAAAAAGCCGCCGGGAGAGGGCCGGCGGCTTGTGGGATGATTGCTGCGCTTGGTCTGTTCTAGGTCGCGCGCACCCCTGCCTCCGCCGGCTGCGGATAGCTGCTAAAATAAAACCAGAAGCCGGCGAATGCGTGGGTCATGGCGCGGAGCGTAGTCCCGCGATTTCTCCCTGTCACCCCGTTTTGTCGCCAAGGCGACAGGTGCCGCGAATATTGTCGGACCGGCTCCGGGCGGCTATCAACCCCGCCAACGCTTTCCCGATGCCTTTCCCGCGAGGATTCCGCATGCAATACCGCCCGCTCGGCCGGACCGGCCTGAACGTCAGCCTGATCTGTCTCGGCACCATGACCTACGGCAAACAGAACACCGAGGCCGAGGGCCATGCCCAGATGGACCTGGCGCTGGACCGCGGGATCAACTTCTTCGACACCGCCGAGATGTATGCCGTCCCGCCCACGGCGGAGACCTACGGCAAGACCGAGGAGGTCATCGGCACCTGGTTCGCCGCCCGCGGGAACCGGGACAAGGTGATCCTGGCGACCAAGGCGGTCGGCCCGGGCGAGCGCTTCAAGCATGTCCGCGACGGGTCGCCGAAATTCGACGCCAAGAACCTGACCCAGGCGGTGGACGACAGCCTGAAGCGGCTGCGCACGGACTACATCGACCTCTATCAGCTCCACTGGCCGGAGCGCTCGGTGAACTCCTTCGGCAAGCTCGGCTACGTCCATAACGACGACGAGGTGACCACGCCGATCGCCGAGCAGCTCTTCACCCTGGCTACGCTCGTGAAGGCCGGCAAGATCCGCCACATCGGCCTGTCGAACGAGACCCCCTGGGGCATGATGACCTTCGCCCGGCTCGCCGACGAGCACGGCCTGCCGCGGGTGGCCTCGGTGCAGAACCCCTACAGCCTGCTGAACCGCTCCTTCGAGGTCGGCTGCGCGGAGGTGGCGATCCGCGAGGATATCGGCCTGCTCGCCTATTCGCCGCTCGCCTCGGGCTGGCTGACCGGCAAGTACCAGGGCGGGGCGCGGCCCGAGGGCGCGCGCATGACCCTGTTCCCGGACAATTTCAGCCGCTATTCCAACGACGCCGCCCAGGCGGCCAATGCGGAGTATGTGCAGATCGCCCGGGACAACGGCCTCGACCCGGCGCAGATGGCGCTGGCCTATGTGAACACCCGGCGCTTCATGACCGCCAACATCATCGGCGCCACCAAGATGGACCAGCTCGAGGCGAATATCGCCAGCCTGGACGTCACCCTCTCAGAGGCGGTGCTCGAGGCGATCGAGGACGTGCAGCGCCGCATCTCCAATCCGGGCCCGTAAGGCCCCATATCCCGGCCATGCCCCGCCTGTTCGTCGCCCTCGATCTTCCCGAAACCGTCAAGGACGCGCTCGGCGACCTGCAGGTGGGCCTGCCCGAAGCCCGCTGGCACGATATCGACGACTTCCACCTGACCCTGCGCTTCATCGGCGAGGTGGATCCCGCCACCGAAACCGAGCTGGTCGAAACCCTCGACCTGCTGGACGGCCCGGCCGTCGCCGTGATTCCGCGCGGCTACGGCCATTTCGAGCGCAAGGGCAAGCCGGCGGTGCTCTACGTCGCCGCCGAGCCGACACAAGAACTCGCCGCCCTGCAGCGCCGGGTGGAAAGCCTGGTCCGCGGCTGCGGCGTCTCCCCCGACCCGCGCCGTTTCACCCCGCACATCACCCTCGCGCGCTTCCCCAGGAGCATCGAGGCGGACCGGGTCGGCCGCTGGCTGGAGACCGCGCCGACGCCGCAGATCCCGCCCTTCACCGTCGATGCGGTGACCCTCTACCGCAGCCGCCGCCAGCCGGAGGGCGCGCGCTACGAGCCGCTGCACCGCTTCCCGCTGGACAGCCTGCCGGACGAGGACAGCACCGGCTGGGCCGGATATCCGCACGGCGATGACGGGGACTCGGACGGGGACGGTGAAGCCTGTTAGGCTGCCGCCGTCTGCCCCCTGACGGAGTTCCGCATGCCCCTGCCCGCCCCCCTGACGCCCGACGCCCCCATCGTCATCCTGACGGGAGCCGGGATTTCCAAGGAGTCCGGGCTCGACACCTTCCGCGATGCCGACGGCATCTGGTCGCGCGTCCGCATCGAGGACGTGGCCACGCCGGAGGCCTTCGCCCGCGACCCGGAGACGGTTCAGGGCTTCTACAACGCCCGGCGCCAGAGCCTGCTGAACCCGACCGTGCAGCCGAACGCCGCCCACGCAGCGCTTGCCCGGCTGGAACGGGAATGGGCCGGCCCGGTGCTGCTGGTCACCCAGAACATCGACGACCTGCACGAGCGCGCCGGCTCCGCCAACCTGATCCACATGCATGGCGAGATGCTGAAGGCGCTGTGCCAGATCTGCGACGCCAGCAGCCCGTGGCGCGAGGACCTGTCGGACGAGGCGATCTGCCCGCGCTGCGGCAGCGCCGGCGGGCTGCGGCCCGACGTGGTCTGGTTCGGCGAGATGCCCTACGAGATGGAGCGGATCTTCGCCGCCCTGGCGCGCTGTGCGCTGTTCGTGTCGATCGGCACCTCGGGCAACGTCTACCCCGCCGCCGGCTTCGTGCAGGAGGCCCGCCAGGTGGCCGGCGCCCATACGGTGGAGCTGAACCTGGAACCGTCCTCCGGCGTCACCGCCTTCGCCGAAGCCCGGCACGGCCCGGCAACCGAGATCGTGCCGGCCTATGTGGCGGAACTGCTGGCGCTGGCGGGGTGAGTGAGAGCAACACCTACATCCCAATCCCGACTTCCTGTCCCGGATCTGATCCGGGATTGATCCAGGACCACGCCTCGAACGCCGGTCACACGGTCCTGGATCAAGTCCAGGAAGTCGATTTTAGAGGGGAAAGAGGAGTAAGGTACCGCCCTTACCCGATCAGCGCTTCGAGCCGCGCCCGGAGCGCTGCCGGATCGGGATCGGCGATCTCCAGCACCTTGCGCCGGTCGGTCGCGCCGCGCACCACCTCCAGCGCGGATTTCGGAAGCTTCCAGCGCTTGGCGAGCAGGGCGACGATCGCCTTGTTCGCCTTGCCGTCCTCGGGCACCGCGGTCACGGAGACCTGCAGCCAGCCCTCGCCGGTCTCGTCCGCCACGACGGCGCCGAGGCGATCCGCCGACGCCTTGGGCGTGGCGCGCACCCGCAGCACCAAGCGGTCGGGCTGAAGGGAGAACGGCGACAGGGCGGCGGGGTCCTTGCCCATGCGGATCGCGGTCCCGGCGGCGCGGCGGTCAGAGCCCGCTGGCGACCTCGTTCAGCAGGCGGACGGAGAACTGGAGCAGCAGCACCAGGATCACCGGCGAGATGTCGATGCCGCCGAGATCGGGCAGGATGTTGCGGATCGGCCGCAGCATCGGCTCGAAGATTCGCGACAGGAAGTTCATCACCACCTGGACGACCTGGTTGTAGGCGTTGAGCACGCCGAACTTCACCAGGAGATCGATCACGATGTAGATGAACAGGGCGATCGTCAGATAGTGGACGACCGCGCCGATCAGCCAGATTACCGAGTTCATTGCCGCAAACCGCTGTTGTTCCGGCCCCGAAGGTAGCGATGCGACCGCCCCGGAACAAGGCCGGTGGCGACACGCCCGCCGCCCGCCCTCCGCGCAGACGGCACGCGACCCGCGATCGCCCCGGAAAACCGCGCCGATCGGGGCGGGCGGAGCGCAGAGAAACGGCGGTGCAATCTCGTCCTTGAACTGTGCGAGGGAAGTTTATATGTTCCGCGCACTCTGAACGGGGGGCACGGCCCTCCGTCCCAGTCGGTGGGGCCGTAGCTCAGCTGGGAGAGCGTCGCGTTCGCAATGCGAAGGTCGGGAGTTCGATCCTCCTCGGCTCCACCAAAATCCTCCAGACACCCCATCTCAATCCCCGACCCCCTGTCAGTCTGCACCCGAGTGGTCCGCAGCACGCCCGTCCGTCCGCGCCGCCCAGGCCGCGATTCCGAGGCCCAGGGCGACCGGCAGGAACGCCCAGGCCTGGACGACCCCGAGCGTGGCGAGGGTTGCCCAGCTCGCGGCGCACCACAGGGCCGGGACGATCGCCAAAGCCAGGGCGCGCCAGCCCCGGCCCGCGGCGACCAGCGCGCCCAGGGTCACGATCGCGGTCGGATCGGGGGTCAGGGCGAAGATCTCCACGCCGGCGACCCCGCGACCGCCGACAAGCGCCGTCAGCGGCAGTCCGACCAGCCCGTAGAGGCACAGCGCAAGACCCACCCATCGCCGCTCGCGGCCGGGCCGCGCTTCCAGGCTGCGCGTCGGGATGCCGAGGACGGCCAGCAGGGCCGCCTGGGCGAGGAAGACGGGGATCAGGTCGGCTGCCAGCCAGTTGATCTCGCCGTAGCGCGGCAGGAAGGTCATCCCGACCACCGCCCAGGCCAGCGCCAGGATCGCCGCCAGAACGGGACCCGAAAGGCCGAAGCGCCGGACAAGTAGCACCGGGACGGCGAGCCCCGCCAGAACCGCCGGCACCTGCGCCGGCCAGAGCGCGGCATTGTGCAGCTCGAACAGCCGCCAATAGACCCGCTCGGAGAACAAGAGAAAATCCTGCGGGCTGTAGGTCAGCCAGGTCTCCATCACAGGTCTTGGATGTGCCGGGCGATGCGGCCGCGCAGGTCGGCATCCGGCAGCGGTCCGGCGGCCGCCCGCACGTTCTCGCTCGCATGGCCGGGTCGGGTCGTGGCCGGAATCGGGATCGTCGCCGCCGGGTGGGACAGAATGAACTTCAGCACGAGCTGGGCCCAGGTCTCCGCCCCCAGCGCACCCGCCCAGTCCGGCAGCGGTTCGCCCTCAAGCCTCTGGGTCAGCGCGCCGCGCCGGAACGGCCGGTTCACCAGCACCGCGATCCCCCGCTCCCGCGCCAGGGGGAGCAGGCGCCGCTCGGCCTCCCGATCCACCGGATTGTAGGTCAACTGAACGAAATCCAGCTCGTGGGCGACCATGATCTCCTCGAACAGGTCGTGGCGGCGGCCGTGGGAGGTGGTGATGCCGACATGGCGCACCGCGCCCTCGGCCTTCAGGGCGGCCAGGGTCTCCAGATGGGCCTCCCATCCCACCAGATTATGCACCTGGACGAGATCGAACCGGGGCACCCGCCAGAGGTCCCGCGACTGGGCGATCTGCGACCGGCCCTCGTCGGTATCGCCGGTCCAGACCTTGTCGGCGGAGAACGCCTCGCCGCTGCGGCCGAGCCGATCCAGCCCGGCCCCGATCACCGCCTGGGCCGAGCCGTACATGGGCGAGGAGTCGATCACCGCACCGCCGGCATCGAGGAACGCCGCCATGACCGCCGCGCATTCGGCACGCAGGACGGGATCGTCGCCCACGTTGAAGGTGATCCAGCTCCCCAGCCCGACGGCGGGCAGGCTCTCCCCGGTGGAGGGGAGCGTGCGGGCGAGGACCGGCCCGGCGGCCGCCCGGGCGGGCCGGGTACCGAGGCCGCCCGTCAGGCCGGCGAGCGCAAGGGCGGCTCCGCCGGAGGCGAGCACCCGGCGGCGGGACGGATCGGCTGGAAAGCGTGTCGTATCGGTCATGCAGGGATACTTGGACCGCGTTCCGGGCGGGACAAGGCCACCCGGCGGCCCTACCGACCCGCAACCATGACAGTGCCCGGAAGCGGATTGACTCGCCCGCCCGCCGATAATTAATATTTTAGTGTTAAAAAAATAACAAATGGCCTCTGCGGCCATAGTCGGAGGAACGTCATGAGAAACGCGACAGAACGAGTGCGCCTGCTTCCCGCCGTGACGGCGCTGGCGATTGGCATGGTGACCGGGGCGACCCTCGGCGGATGGTCCGCACCCGCCGGGGCCGAGACGGTGCTGCGCATCGGCACGGTGCTGGCGCCGACCGACCCGATGGGTCAGGGGCTGGAGAAGTTCAAGACGGACGTGGAGGCGGCGACCAAGGGCGAGGTCGTGATCGACGTGTTCCACAACTCCCAGCTCGGCGACACAACCGAAATGCTCGACCAGGCCCGGGCCGGCGCCAATGTGGGCACCGTCACGGACGTGGCCCGGCTGTCCAGCTTCGTGCCGTCGCTGGCGATCATGTCCGCCCCCTTCCTGTTCGACACCTACGATCAGGCCGACACGTTCGCCCTGTCGAAGGACTATCTGGGCTGGGGCGACGAGCTGGCGGAGAAGGCCGGGCTCGTGATGCTGGCCTCCAACTGGTACCAGGGCGCGCGCCATGCCCTGACCCAGGTGCCGGTCGCCGGCCCGTCCGACCTCAACGGCCTGAAGATGCGCACCATCGGTGCCCCGGTCTGGATCGAGACGATCCGCGCCATGGGGGCGGAGCCGACCCCGATGGCCTGGGGCGAGGTCTATTCCGCCCTGCAGCTCGGCACGCTGGACGCGGCCGAGGCGCAGCCGACCGCGATCTGGGGCGCCAAGCTCTACGAGGTGATCAAGCACGTCACCAAGACCGGCCATATCCAGCTCGTCACCGCCCTGGTGGTGGGGGCGGAGACCTGGAACCAGATCTCGCCGGAGAACCAGAAGATCGTCCGCGACCTGGCGGTGGAGAACGGCCGCTACGCCTCCGGCCTGACCATCGAGCTGGGCGAGAAGGCGCTGAAGGACGTCGCCGCCGCCGGCGTGACCGTGAGCGAGGTCGATCTGGCGCCGTTCAAGGACGCGGTGAAGCCGGTCTACGGCATGCTCAAGCTGGAGAAGGAAAAGGCGATCGTCGACGGCATCCTCGGCCGCTGATCCGTCCTCACAATCCCGGCGCGGGCCGAGTCCCGGAAGCGAGAGCCTTGCATGTTGCGTACCCTGGAATCCGCCTGCGCCGTGGCCCTGCTGGCGGGGATCGTCGTCCTCGTCGGCATCGCCGCCGTGGCCCGTAGCCTGGGCAGTCCGATCATCTGGTCCGTCGAGATCGCCCAGCTTCTGTTCGTCTGGCTCTGCATGCTGGCCGCCGACCTGGCCATGCAGCAGCGCCGGCATTTCGGCCTGTCGCTGCTGCCCGACAGTCTCGGCCCGCGCAGCCGCCATGTGCTGGAGGCGGCCAACCTGCTGATCGTCATCGGCCTGCTGATGTTCCTGTGGGTCTATGCCTGGCGCAACATGATCCTGATGCACCCCAGGCTGATCGGCGCCACCCAGATGAACGGCTCGCTGATCCACGCCTCCATGGTGGTCGGGCTGCTGCTGCTCCTACGCACCTCAATGGTGCAGTTCGTCTCCCATCTGAAAAAGACCGCCCCTATCGGAAAGACCGACCCATGCTGATGCTGGTGGCCGCCCTGTTCGCGGTGTTTCTGATCGGCGGAATTCCGGTCGCCTTCGCCCTGGCGCTGGCGTCGATCCCGGTCTTCGTCCTGACAGGCACCATGCCGCCGACGGTCGCCATCCAGAAGATGGTGACCGCCACCCAGAGCTTCCCGCTTCTGGCGGTGCCGTTCTTCATCCTGGCCGGCAACCTGATGAACGCGACGGGGATCACCGAGCGGCTGGTGCGGTTCTCCCGCCTGCTCACCGGCTGGATGGCCGGCGGCCTGGCCCAGATCTCCATCATGCTGAGCCTGATGATGGGCGGCGTGTCCGGCTCGGCGGTGGCGGATGCGTCGATGGAGGCGCGGCTGCTCGGCCCGAGCATGATCAAACAGGGATATTCGAAGGCCTCCACCGCCGCGATCCTGGCCTTCGGCTCGATCATCACCGCCACCATCCCGCCCAGCATCGGGCTGATCCTGTTCGGCTATATCAACGAGGTGTCGATCGGCCGGCTGTTCCTGGGCGGCGTCATTCCCGGCATCGTGCTCACCGCCGTGCTGATGGGCACCACCTGGATCGTGGCCAAGCGCCGGGGCTACGGCGCCGACCTGCCCAGCATCCCGTCGGCCCGCGAGATCGGCGCCGGGTTCCTCGACAGCCTCTGGGCGCTGATGTTTCCGGTGGTGCTGGTGGTGGGCTTCCGCTTCGGCATCTTCACCGCAACCGAGGCCGGCGTGTTTCTGGTGTTCTACGCCCTGATCGTCGGCTTCGGCATCTACCGCGAGCTGACCCTGGCGAAGCTGCTGGAGGCGGCGCGGGAGACGGTGTCCGACCTCGGCATGATCATGCTGCTGATCATGACGGCGGCGGTGCTCGGCTACGCCATGACCATCGAGCGCGCGCCCCAGGACATCGCCACCTTCGTGACCACCCTCACCGAGGACCCGCTGTCGATCCTGCTGCTGGTCATGGCGCTGCTGGTGATCAGCGGCATGTTCCTGGAAGGCGCGGCGAACATCCTGCTGGTGACCCCCATCGTGATGCCGGTGCTGATCCAGGCCGGCTACGACCCGGTGCATATGGGCGTGCTGATCGTCTCGCTGATCAATTTCGGGGGCCTGACCCCGCCGGTCGGGGTTATCATGTTCACGGTCTGCGGCATTCTCGACTGCAAGACCGGCGCGTTCACCCGGGCCTCGCTGCCCTTCTTCGCCGCCATGCTGGTGTTTTTCGCGCTGCTGGTGGCCTTTTCCGGATTAACCGTGTGGCTTCCCTCTCACCTCATGTAGGTCGCCCACCCGTCTGCCATGGAGCCCAAGGTCGGATCGATGACGAAGAATCCCTTCTCGACCGCCGATAACACCCTGTCGGAGCCCGCCTTGCGGGGCGGCGGACGCGTCCCGACCTCGTCCCGGGTGTATCGCGAGCTGCGGGAGCGGATCATCGCCCTGGACATCCCGCCGGACGCCATCCTGGTGCGCAGCGATCTCGCCGAGCGGTTCGACGTCAGCCAGTCTCCCGTGCGCGAGGCGATCCTGCGGCTGGAACAGGACGGTCTGGTGATCTCCTATCCGCAGTCCCGCACGGTGGTGACCCGGATCGACCCGGCCCGGGTGCGCGAGGAGCATTTCCTGCGCACCGCGGTCGAATGCGAGGTGGTGCGCCGCCTGGCGGAGGCCGGCGACCCCGAGGCGCTGAAGAAGGCGCGCGGCTTCCTGAAGATGCAGGAGGCGCTGGTGGACGACATGGACCAGGTCGACCTGTTCAAGCAGCTCGACGAGGCGTTCCACGAGGCGCTGTTCTCCGGCGTCAACCAGCCGAACCTGCACCGGCACATCCAGGCCCGGTGCGGGCATCTGGCGCGGCTGCGCACCCTGGATCTGCCCAGCCCGGGCAAGACGGCGCAGGTGCTGGCCGCCCATCGCTCGGTGATGGACGCGATCGAGGCGGGCGACGGCGATCTGTCGGTGCGGACCATGCGCGAACACCTCTCCGGCTCGCTGCGCCGCATGCCGCAGATCGTGGAGGAGCATCTGGAGCTGTTCTGTTAGGGACAGAGAGCGGACCGCCATGCATCCTTCTCGAAAACCAGAAACGAAAAGGATCGGGCAATGGGATTTCGGTCGACGGTACCTGCTTTCGGAAAGAAGCTGATCATCGAAGCCCGCGTGAACGAGTACATGGCGCGGGATGTGAATCCGAACGTCCCCTTCACCCCGGACGAGATCGCCGAGGCGGCGGTCGCCTGTCGTGAGGCCGGTGCCGCCATCTGCCACTACCACGCCCGGAACGCGGACGGATCGCCCAACCACGACCCGGACACCTATTTCGAGACGATCCGCAAGATCCGCGAGGCCACCGACATTCTCATCCACCCGACCCTTGGTCAGGTGACATTGAAGTCCTCCGATGAGGCGCGGCTGCAGCACATCGTGAAGGCGGCGCAGGACCCGGCTTTGAAGCCCGATTTCGCTCCGATCGACATCGGCTCGACCAACGTGGACGTTTACGATCCGGTCGCTCGCAAGATGAAGACGGACGAGCTGGCCTATATCAACACGCCGAAGACCTGCGCCTATTTCGCCGGGCGCATGCGCGAGATCGGCGTCAAACCGGTCTTCGTCTCCTGGACGGTTCCCTTCACGCGGATGTTCGAAGCCTTCCTCGAGATGGACCTGGCCGACCAGCCGGCCTATCTCCTCTTCGCGCTCTCGGATTCGGGCTATCTCGGCGGTCATCCCGGGACCATCCGCGGCCTGATGGCCCATCTGGAGTTCCTGCCCGGCGGTTTCCGCTACGAGTGGTCCGTCAACAACAAGGTCGGCAACCTGTTCGGACCGGCGGCCCTTGCGCTGGAACTGGGTGGCCATGTGGCCATCGGGCTGGGCGATTACCCCTATCCCGAGCTCGGGACGCCGACCAATGCCGAGGTCGTGACGCGCCTCGTCCAGATGGCCGAATCCTTCGGACGCGAACCCGCCACCCCGACCGAAGCCCGCGCCATGCTGGGCATGACCTGAGCCGCCTCCCGTTGTCCGGGGCCGCACGGAAAGCATTTCAGATTTTCAAAAGGAATTTGGCGGAGGGAGCGGGATTCGAACCCGCGAGAGACTTTCGCCCCTACACACTTTCCAGGCGTGCGCCTTCAACCACTCGGCCACCCCTCCTGAGGAGGCGGGAACGTAATAGAGGTCGCGCTGGTTTGCAACGCCCTCATGCAGGTCTTCTTTCGCCTGACACCGTAAGGGGTTAAGATCCGCCCTTCTCGGCGCGGGCGCGGCCCCGGGACTGCGGCGAGTCAGGGCGACGGGCCGCGGCACCAAACGACAGGTGATTCCATGCGTACCCTCCTGCGCTGCCTCGGTTGGATCTTCGCCGGCCTCGCCGCCGCCTTCCTGACCCGGGACCTGTACCAGCTCGTCGAGCACGGCGCGTTTGCGCCGCTCTCAACCGGCTTCGTCTGGTTCACCCTGCACCCGACCTCCCTGCAGCTCACCGAGGCCGGGATCTCGCGCCATGTCAGCCAGTTCCTGTGGCATCCGGTGATCTCCACCCTCCTCACCTGGCCGGCCTTCGCGGTGACCGGCGGTCTCGCCGTGCTGTTCTTCCTCGGCGGCCGCAAACCGGGACGCCCGACAAGCCGGTCACGCTCGGGGGAGTATTTTAAACAAGATTAAACTTGCTTTAATAAACCGGCGGGGCGATCATCCTGAGACGACACGGCCTGAATGGGCCGACGCCAGGAGGAGGTCCCCATGTCCGCTGCGATCGACGACCGCCCGACCGACACCGCTCCCGAACCGATCTGGGTGGAGGCGCTGCCGCTGGCCGACCTGCAGCACCGGGGGCGGGCCCTGGTGAAGCGCGACGGAAAGCAGGTCGCCCTGTTCGACACCGCCGGCGGCGTGCGCGCCATCGCCAACCGCTGCCCGCACCAGGGCTATCCCCTGTCCGAAGGCACGCTGGCGCAACCGGCAGACGGCGGCGCCTGCACCCTGACCTGCAACCGGCATAACTGGAAATTCGACCTGGAGACCGGCGCGGTGGTCGGCGGCGGCGACGCGGTCCGCGTGTTTCCCTGCGAGATCCGCGACGACACCGTCTGGATCGACATTGCCGACCCGCCGGCCGCCGAGCGGGTGGCCCGCGCACTGACAGGCCTGCGCGAGGGGCTGCGCGACCCGAGCGCCGACCGCATCGCCCGCGAACTCGCGCGGATCGAGGCGGCGGGCTGCGACCCCCGGCTCGGCGTGCGCGCGGCGATCCGCTGGACCCACGAGCGCTTCCAGTGGGGCATGACCCACGCCCATGCGGCGCTGGCCGATTGGCTGGCCCTGGCCGACGACCAGGACGACCCGGTCGACCGGCTGGTCTGCATCACCGAGATCGTCGCCCATCTGGCCGAGGACAGCCTGCGCGGCGAGGCCCATCCCTATGCCGGCGGCGCCGAGCCGTGGGACGAGGACGCCTTCGTCGCCGCTGTGGAGGCGGAGGACGAGGCAGCGGCCCTGCGCCTGGCCCGGGGCGGGCTGGCCGAGGGCGGCTGGGCGCGGATCGATCGCGGCCTGTGCCGGGCGGCCCTGGCCCACTACCAGGATTTCGGCCACTCGGCGATCTATGTGGAGAAGACCCGCGAGGCAGTGCACCGCCTGGACGCCGCCAATGACGGTGCCGCCGACGGCGACGGCGGCCCGGTCGCCGAGCCGTTGATGCTGCTGCTGGTGCGCGCGCTGGTGACCGCCCGGCGCGAGGATCTGATCCCGGAGTTCAAGGCCTACCGCCCCGCGCGCGAGGCCTGGACCGGTCGTGGCCGCGCCCCGGTGAAGCCCGCCGATCTGTGCCGGGTGTCGGTCGCCAAGGCGCTGGAGCGGGTCTCGGCCGGCAGTGCCGATCCGCAGCGCTGCTACGACGCGCTGATGGCAGCGGCGGCCTGGCAGCTCCTGCATGCCGATCCCCTCTACGCCACCCGCGACGCCCAGCCGGTCAGCCAGAATGTCGGCCGGCTCGATTTCAGCCACGCCATCACCTTCGCCAATGCCGGCCGGCGGATGATGGGGCGGCATCCGGATCTCGCCCCCGACGTGCTGCTGCAGACCGCCTGCTTCCTCGGCCGCAATGCCGGCTATGTGGACCCGGCCTATCCGGCGGAGCGCTGGCGGGTGACGTCGCCGCGCGCCTTCGTCGAGGGCTGCGCCGAGGCGGTAATCGACCACGGCAACCCGGAGTTCATCGTCTCGGCCCATCTGGTGAAGATGACCTGCGCCGTGCGCGAGGAGATCGACGCATCGCCGCATGCCTCCTGGGTTCCGGATCTGGCGGCCGCCCTCAACCGGTTCCTCAACGAGCCGTTCAAGCGCAAGCTCACCCGGCGGGTCGCCTATCAGGCGCGCGAGACGGTGAAAGGCGAATAACGCCGGATCGGCACGGCGACAGATAGGGAGTGGCCGGGGGCGGCTGTCCTCGGCCATGATGCGGCCCTAACCAGCGCGCCGAGGCCCAGATGACCGAGAAGAAGACCGTCGCAGATCTGATCGAGGACCGGTTCGGGCTGCCGACACAGGACGGGCGCGACATGCCGGCCGAGGGCGAGATCGCCGCGATCCTGAGCCACCGCAGCCATCGCCGCTACAAGGACACGCCGGTGCCGGACGAGCTGCTGCGCATCGCCCTGGCCGGCGCGTTTTCCGCCCCGGCCAAGTCGGACCTGCAGCAATGCTCGGTCATCGTGGTCAAGGACCCGGAGATCCGCCGGGCGCTGAACGAGCAGATCAACGATCCCTGGGTCACCGCCGCGCCGTCCCTGCTGGTGTTCTGCGGCGACAACCGGCGCATCCACAAGATCGCCGAGGCCAAGGGCACGCCCTATCCGAACGACCATCTCGACGCGGTCATGAACGCCACCGGCGATGCCGCCATCGTCATGGCGACCTTCATCCGCGCCGCCGAGGCGCTGGGCCTCGGCTGCTGCCCGATCAGCGTGATCCGCAACAAGATCGAGGCGGCGTCAGAGGTCCTCGGTCTGCCGGACTACGTCTTCCCCTTCGTCGGCATGGGGCTGGGCTTCCCGGAGCGCGAGGGCTGGGTCAGCCTGCGCCTGCCGCAGAGCGTGACGGTGCATACCGACCGCTACGACGACAGCGACGCGCTGGACGAGATCGCCGCCTACGACCGGCGCCGGGACGCGAAGTTCTCCACCCCGAAGGAGAAATACCGGATGGTGGAGGAGTTCGGCGCCCCGGACTTCTACGGCTGGTCCGACGACAAGGCCCGGCAATACGCCGTGCCCCAGCGCAAGAACCTGGCGGCGTTCCTGAAGTCGAAGAAGTTCAACCTGGATTGAATATCAACCGTCATCCCGAACTTGTTTCGGGACCTTCACTCGGTCATCTGCCGGCAGGTCCCGAAACGAGTTCGGGATGACCGTTGTGGGTGAGAGAGGGCTACCCCCTCACCCCTGGTCCGACCACGGCCGCAGGAACACGTCGTCCACCGGGATCTTGTAGGCCTCGGCAAGCGCGTTGGTCTGGTTGAACATACCGACCACTGCGAGCAGTTCGCCATACTCCGCGTCGGTCATGCCGAGCTTGCGGGCCGCACCGGTGTGGCTGCGGGTGCAGTAGTCGCAGCCGTTGGTGACGGAGACCGCGACGGCGATCATCTCCTTGAACTTCGGGTCGAGCGCGCCCGGCGCCATGACCTCCTTCAGCCCGTACCACAGCCGCTTCAGGGTCGGCGGATGGGAGGCGAAGACCTTCCAGGCATTCGGCACGAAGCCGATGCCTTTGGTCGCCATGATGTCGTCGAACACCGCGCGGACCTCGTCCGACGCGTTCTCGTATTCGACCATGACGACGGTGGCGGGTTCGGTGGACATGGGCGGCTCCTCCCTGGGGTTGTTTTTCCCAGTGGGGCAGAACCGCCCGCCCCGCGTCAACGGATGCTCTAAGCCTTCTCCGCCTCGCGCGCCTCGGTGTCGATCAGCCTGCGCTTGCGCTCCAGGCCCCAGCGGTAGCCGCGCAGGGTGCCGTCGGTGCCGACCGCCCGATGGCAGGGCACGATCAGCGACACCGGGTTGTTGGCACAAGCACTGCCCACCGCCCGGATCGCCTTGGGCCGGCCGATCTGGGCCGCCAGTTCCGCATAGGTCCGGGTCTCGCCCATGGGAATGTCGGTGAGCGCCTGCCAGACCTGACGCTGGAAGGCCGTACCGCGGATGTCGAGCGGCAGATCCGCATGGGGCTCGCGCCCCTCCAGCATCCCGGCGACCTCGCCCAGGGTCTCGCCCAGCCCGCCCGGATCGGCGGCCAGGGTGGCGTTGGGGAAGTCGCCGCGCAGCTCCTCCACCAGGGCCTCGTCCGTATCGCCGATGCCGACGAAGCAGATCCCCGTCTTGGTCGCCCCGACGATGACGCGCCCCAGAGACGTATCGGCGAAGGCATAGGCGATCACCGCCCCCTCGCCGCCCTTGCCGTAGCTTGCCGGTGTCATGCCCAACTGCGCCCCCGCCTTTTCGTAGAGCCGGCTGGAGGAGCCGTAGCCGGCACCGTACAGCGCCATGGCGACCCCCTCGCCGGATTTAAGGTTCTGTTTCAGCTTACCGAGCCGGCGCGCGTCCCAGTACTGGCGCGGGCTGATGCCCATCACCGCCTTGAAACTGCGCTGCAGATGGAACGGGCTGAGCCCCGCCGCGGCCCCCAGAGCCTCCAGGCTCGGGCACTCGTCCTCGGCGCTCTCGATCGCCCGGCAAGCGGCCCGCACCGCGTCCAGGCGCGGGTCCGGGGCGGCGGACTCGTCCGGCTTGCAGCGGCGGCAGGCCCGGTAGCCGGCGGTCCGCGCCTGCTCCGGCGTCCGGTAAAAGCTCACGTTCTCGCGCTTCGGCGTGCGCGACGGGCAGTAGGGCCGGCAGTAAACGCCGGTCGTGCGCACCGCCACGATGAAGGCGCCGTCGAAGGATTTATCGCGGGCGACAACGACCTTATACCGGGCGTCGTCGTCCATCGGTGTGCGAACCTCAGCCGTCATCGCAGTCATCTCGGATCTCCATCGCTCGTGATGATCCTACCCTGAACCGACGGCCGAGGCCCCTCCATCCGCTTCTTGCGGAGAAGATCAGACCCCTCAGTTCACCGAGAAATCGGCCTTGTCCATCCCGGCCTCGACTCCGGCCTCGGTCATCTCCGCCCAGGTGTTGTCGTCGATCGGGATGCCGTTGGCGGTGCGTTCGGCCGAGGTCTCCCGTTCCGGATCGCCGGGGAAGCGGATCTTGTCGTGGCCGACCGCCACCTTGGCGGTGGAGACGTGACCGACGAGCTGGTCGATCTCCGACTTGAACGGGATGTCGGCGCCGAAGCCGGCCGGGTCCATCACGATGGTCAGCATGTTGTTGCAGATCGTGTTCTGGCTCATCAGCTCCTCGCGGGCCGTGCCGCCGCCGGTCAGGCCGGCCGCCAGGATCTCGCAGATCATGGCGAGGCCGTAGCCCTTGTGCTGGCCGAAGGAGAGCATGGCGCCGAACGGCTCCTCGAAGATCACGGTCGGATCGTCGGTCGGCTTGCCGTCCGGACCGACCAGCGCATCGGCCGGAGTCTTCTTGCCGGCGTAATAGGCGACGCGGACCTTGCCCTGGGCGACGCGGGAGGTCGCCATGTCGAGCACGATCATCGGGTGGTCGTCAGTGGCCGGGATCGCCGTGCAATATGGGTTGGTCGAGTACTTCGCCTCGTAGCCGCCCCAGGGCGACACGTAGGGCCGGTGGCCGGTGGTGTTGACGTAGTGGATCGAAATCAGCCCGGCCTTGGCCGCCATCTCGCCCCAGGCGCCGATCCGGCCCATGTGGTGAGTCTTGCGCAGGCCCATGATGCACACGCCGGTCTTCTTCGCCCGGTCGATCGCCATCTCCATCGCCTCGCGGCAGACGGTCTGGCCGTAGCCCATATTGCCGTCGAGCAGCAGATAGGCGCCGTTGTCGGTGACCACGGACGGCCGGGCGCCCGGGTTCATGGTGCCGGCGAGCGCATGCTTCATGTAGCGCGGGGCGAGGCCGACGCCGTGGCTGTCATGGCCCATCAGGTTGGCCGTCACCAGGTTCTCGGCGATGGTGCGGGCTTCCTCAGGCGAGCTCTTCGCCCCCTGCATCATGGCGGCGACGATATCGGTCAGGCGCTCGTGTCCGATGGTGATCGGCATCTCACTCCCTCGTGTTCTTTGTTTGATTGGTTGGACGATGTTGGACGGCTGTTCAAGGTACGCTTGCAGCCGAGCCTACACCGTCTCTATATGAGGCGTCATGAGCACGAATTTGCCCTTCCTGAAGATGCACGGCCTCGGCAACGACTTCGTCGTCGTCGACGGACGCAAGGCCGACGCCGCCCTGAGCGTGGCGCAGTACCGTGCGGTGGGCGACCGCCGCCGCGGGGTTGGCTACGACCAGTTCCTCACCATCCTACCGCCGAAGAACGGCGGGCTGGCCTATATGGCGATCCACAACCCGGACGGCTCCCAGGCCCAGGCCTGCGGCAACGGCACGCGCTGTGTGGCCTCCCTGCTGATGGACGAGGCCGGGGCGGAGGAGATCGTGCTGGAGACCGTGGTCGGCGGGCTGATCTGCAAGCGCGCCGCCGATGGGCGGGTGACCGTCGACATGGGCAAGGCCAACCTCGCCTGGAACGAGATCCCGATCGCCGGGGAGACCGACACGCTGGACGTAACCATACCGGGGGCCGAAGCTTATGGGCCGGCGACCATGGTCAACATGGGCAACCCGCATGCGGTGTTCTTTGTCGAAGATGTCGAGGCGCTCGACCTCGCCCGCATCGGCCCGCCGATCGAGACCAACCCGATCTTCCCCGAACGCGCCAATATCGAGTTCGTCAGCGTGCTGGCACCTGATTCCGAGGGGGGCGATCGCCTCCGCATGCGGGTGTGGGAGCGCGGCGCCGGCATCACCCAGGCCTGCGGCTCGGGCGCCTGCGCCACGGTGGTCGCCGCCGCCCGGCGCGGCATGATCCCCGGCCGCTCCGCCAGCGTCGTGCTGGACGGCGGCGTGCTGGACATTACCTGGCGCGAGGACGGCCATGTGGAGATGACGGGACCGGTGGCGACCAGCTTCTCCGGCACACTCGACCTCTCGTCCCTGGGATCCTGAGGAGCGCGCGATGAGCCTCGTGGTGCTCGGCCGTCCGGCCATGGCCGCGGCCGACCGGGCCTGGATCGACGCCCTGCGGGGCCGCCACCGCGGCGCGATCTTCCAGGAGGGGCTCGGCGCCCATGTCACCCTGGTGTTCCCGACCGACGCCACCGACCCGACCAGCGCCACCAGCCATCTGGCGACCGTGGCCGGCGAGACGGCGCCGATCGACCTCAACTTCCGTGCGGCGATGCCCTGGCTCGACAAGTTTTCCGACGAGACCTACGTCTACCTGGTGCCCGATGCCGGCAACGGCGCGCTGATCCGGCTGCACGACTACCTGTATAGCGGGCCCTTCGCCGAGGTGCTGCGCCTCGACCTGCCCTATGTGCCGCACATCACCCTGGGTCGCTTCGGCGAGGCCAAGCTGGCCAAGGCCCTGGTCGACGACCTGAACGCCCAGGACATCGAGATTCGCGCCCGGCTCGACACGGTGGAACTGTTCCGCCTGAGCGAGGGCGAGGCGCCGAGACGGCTCGCCGAGGTGGCGCTCAGGGGGTAGGGCGCTCCGCTCTCCCCTCTCTCCCCACCACCGACTTCCTGGACGATCCCGCAGGGTCGATCCAGGACCGTGGCACGCCCAAGGGTATGGGCTCGGTCCTGGATCAGCCCTTCGGGCAGTCCAGGAAGTCGGGTAGAATAGAGAGAAGAGCGCGCCCTATATATTCGACGCGCGGATCGCCTCGCAGACGGCGTCGGTCACCTGCTGGGTCGTCGCCGTGCCGCCGATATCCGGGGTGATGATCCCCTCCTCGGTCACCTTCTCCACCGCCTCCATCAGCCGGGCCGCCGCCTTGGGCTCGCCCAGGTGCTCCAGCATCTGCGCCGCCGTCCAGAAGGTGGCCACCGGGTTGGCGATGCCCTTGCCGGTGATGTCGAAGGCCGAGCCGTGGATCGGCTCGAACATCGAGGGATACCGCCGCTCCGGATCGATATTCGCCGTCGGCGCCACCCCGAGGCTGCCGGCCAGCGCGCCCGCCAGGTCGGACAGGATGTCGGCATGCAGGTTGGTGGCGACGATGGTGTCCAGGCTCTTCGGTTTCAGGGTCATGCGCACGGTCATGGCGTCGACCAGCATCTTGTCCCAGGTGACGTCCGGGAATTCCTGCGCCACCTCGGCGGCGATCTCGTCCCACATCACCATGCCGAAGCGCTGGGCGTTCGACTTGGTCACCACGGTCAGCAGCTTGCGCGGCCGCGACTGGGCCAGCTTGAAGGCGTAGCGCATGATCCGGGTCACGCCGACACGGGTGAAGATCGCCACCTCGGTACCGACCTCCTCGGGCATGCCGCGGTGGGTGCGGCCACCGTTGCCGGCGTATTCGCCCTCGGAATTCTCGCGCACGATCACCCAGTCCAGGTCGCCCGGCCCGACGCCAGCCAGCGGCGAGGTGATGCCCTGCAGGATCTTGGTCGGCCGCACATTGGCGTATTGATCGAAGCCCTGGCAGATCGGCAGGCGCAGGCCCCAGAGCGTGATGTGGTCCGGCACGTCGGGCGCTCCGACCGCGCCGAAGAAGATCGCGTCGAACGGCTTGAGCTGGTCGCGCCCGTCCTCCGGCATCATCACGCCGTGCCTCTTGTAGTAGTCGGAGCCCCAGTCGAAATGCTCGACCTCCAGCTTGAACGACCCGTCGCGCCGCTCCAGCGCTTCCAGCGCCTGCAGGCCGGCGGCGATCACTTCCGGGCCGATACCGTCGGCCGGAATGGCCGCGATCTTGTAGGTCTTCATGGGGCTTCCTCACGCATCGACGTTCTGTTTATCGGCGCAATGTAGGGGAGCAGGGCGGCAATCCACAATCGCCCGATCATGCCCGGAGTCTTGCATTCCGCCCCCCGTGCAGGCATCTACCGCCCTATGGCGCATCAGGCTGACACCGCGACAGCTCCCTCTCACCGGGTCGAGACCTTCGGCTGCCGGCTGAACGCGCACGAGTCCGACCTGATCCAGGGCCACCTGGCGGCGTCCGGTGCCGGCGACACCATCGTGGTCAATACCTGCGCCGTCACCTCGGAAGCCGAGCGCCAGTCGCGCCAGGCGATCCGCCGGCTGATCCGCGAGAACCCGAACGCCCAGGTGGTCGTCACCGGCTGCGCCGCACAGATCGACCCGGACCGCTACGCCGCCATCCCCGGCGTCGCCCGCGTGGTCGGCAACGAGGAGAAGCTGCGGCCGGAGACCTGGAACGCGCCGGCCACCGACGACGCGCCGAGGATCCTGGTCAACGACATCATGAGCGTGCGCGAGACCGCCGCCCATCTGGTCACCGAGGCCCAGGGGCGCGAGCGCGCCATCGTCCAGGTCCAGCAGGGCTGCGACCACCGCTGCACCTTCTGCGTAATCCCCTTCGGCCGCGGCAACAGCCGCTCGGTGCCCATGGGCGTGATCGTCGAGCAGGTCCGCACCCTGGTCGCGTCCGGCTATCGCGAGATGGTGCTGAGCGGGGTCGATATCACCTCCTATGGCGGCGACCTGCCCGGCAAGCCGTCGCTCGGCCAGATGGTGCGCCGCCTGCTCGCCCTGGTGCCGGAGCTGCCGAGGCTGCGCCTGTCCTCGGTCGATCCGGTGGAGCTGGACGACGATATCTGGCGGCTGCTGGAGAGCGAGCCGCGGTTCATGCCGCATCTGCATCTGAGCCTGCAGGCGGGTGACGACATGGTGCTGAAGCGCATGAAGCGCCGCCATCTGCGCGACGACGCGATCCGGGTGGTCGAGCGCGCCCGCGCCCTGCGCCCGGACGTGGCCTTCGGCGCCGACGTGATCGCCGGCTTCCCGACCGAGAGCGACGAGATGCACGCCAACACGGCCGCCCTGCTGCGCGATCTCGGGCTGCAGTACCTGCACATCTTCCCCTATTCCCCGCGTCCCGGCACCCCGGCCGCCCGCATGCCCCAGGTCCATGGCGATGCCCGCAAGGCGCGCGCGGCCGAGCTGCGGGCCATCGGCGCCGACAACCTGGCGCGCTGGCTCGACACCCGCATCGGCACGGCGGAGCGGGTGCTGGTCGAGCGCGACGGCATGGGCCATGGCGAGAGCTTCGCCGAGATCCGGGTCGCCGGCGGTGCGGCGGCGGGCGAGATCGTCGAGGTCACCGTCACCGGCCGCGACGGCACCGTCCTGATCGGCGAGCGGACAGCCCGGGCCGCCGCATGAGCTGCCAGATAAAGAGCCCCTCCGCATGACCGATACCGAGACCGACGGCACCCCGAAAAAGGGCTGGTTCGCCCGCCTGCGCGAGGGCCTGTCCAAGTCGTCCAAGCGGCTTGTGGACGGCATCGGCGGGCTGTTCACCAAGCGCAAGCTGGACGACGCCACGCTGGAAGAGCTGGAGGAGTTGCTGATCACCGCCGATCTCGGGGTCGAGACGGCGATGAAGCTGACCGGCAACCTGGCCCGCGAGAAATTTGACAAGGAAGTCACCGGCGACGAGGTCCGCGCCGCCTTCGCCGAGGACATCGCCGAGATCCTGGGCCCGGTCGCCAAGCCGCTGGACCCGGTCGGGCACAAGCCCTTCGTGGTGCTGATGGTCGGCGTCAACGGGTCGGGCAAGACCACGACCATCGGCAAGCTGGCGCATCAATGGACCCGCGAGGGCAAGTCGGTGATGCTGGCCGCCGGCGACACCTTCCGCGCCGCCGCCATCGAACAGCTCAAGGTCTGGGGCGAGCGGGCGAAGGTCCCGGTGATCGAGAAGCCGCACGGCTCCGAAGCCGCCGCCCTGGCCTTCGACGCCCTGGCCGCCGCCAAGGCCGCCGGCACCGACGTGCTGATGATCGACACCGCCGGCCGCCTGCAGAACAAGACCCTGCTGATGGACGAGCTCGCCAAGGTGGTCCGGGTGATCAAGAAGCAGGATCCTACCGCCCCCCACGCCACCGTCCTGGTGCTGGACGGCACGGTCGGCCAGAACGCCCATGCCCAGGTGAAGGCGTTCAAGGAGATGGTCGACATCACCGGCCTGGTGGTCACCAAGCTGGACGGCTCGGCCCGCGGCGGCGTGGTCGTCGCCCTGGCCCAGAGCGTCGGCCTGCCGGTGCACGCGGTCGGCGTCGGCGAAGGGGCCGACGACCTGCGCCCGTTCGAGGCCCGCGCCTTCGCCAATTCGCTGATGGGGATCGAGGGGTAAGGTCCTCCTCGGCGCGCCCCTGTCCTCGCGGCCGGTCTGCGGCTAGACTGCGCCCATGAACAAGGCATTCGTAAAAGAAGAAGATGGCGGGCTCGACGATTGGGACGAGACCGATGAGGTGCATGACGACGCCGAGGAGGCGCTCGATGCGCAGTTGGGCCGCAACCTCATCACGCCGAAAGGGCTGGAGGCGCTGAGGGCCGAGCTGAAGCATCTGCGCAGCGTTGAGCGGCCGAAGGTGGTGGAGGTCGTGTCCTGGGCCGCCGGCAACGGCGACCGCTCGGAGAACGGCGACTACATCTACGGCAAGAAGCGCCTGCGCGAGATCGACCGCCGCATGCGCTACCTGTCCAAGCGGATCGACACCGCCGAACCAGTCGACCCGGCACTGCAGACCCATCTGGACCGGGTGTTCTTCGGCGCGACCGTGACCTATGCCGAGCTACACGACGACGGCTCGGAGACCGAGCACACGATCCGCATCGTCGGCGTCGACGAAGCCGATACCGACAAGGGCGATGTGAGCTGGATCTCGCCGATCGCCAAGGCGCTGATGAAGGCGGAGGTCGGTGATGCCGTCACCGTCTACGCGCCCCAGGGCCCCAAGGAGCTCGAGGTCGTCGCCGTCCGCTACGATACGGACTGATCCCGATGGCGGTGAGGCGTCAGCGACGACGGCACGTCGGCGCACTGGCCCTGGTCCTGGCGGCTGGGCTCTGGCTGTCGAGTGTCTCGCAGGCCTCCGCACAGACACAAGCGACCGCCGATACCGGCATGTCCGAGGTCTGGGAGCGGAACCTCTACAAGACCCTCACCTACGAGGTGATGGCCAACGGGTTCGACATCGTCCTCTACGGCGCGATGCTGGGCGGGACCGTGGCGGCCGCCCCGGCCTTCATCCTCACCAACGCCGCCCTGTCGACCGTGGCGTATTATACCCACGAGACGGCCTGGGATCTGGGTTTCAGCGATCCGCAGCCGCTCGGCGGCTGGACCCTTCCGGCCCGCGCGACGAGCTTTCGGGTCGTCAGCTCGGCAAAAAACTACGGGCTCGGATTGCTGTTCACCGCCGATCCGGCCACGGCAGCCGGGTTCACCGCGGTCAGCGCGGTGGGGGATCTTTCCATCTATCTGATCAACGATCTCGCCTGGTCTCTGTATTGGCCGATCAACGCGGCACCGGAACCGCACACCGTGGAGATCGCCTATTAGGCCGCATTCCCGGACCCGGTCGCGCTCTAGCTCCCCGGCTGCATGATCAGCATTGTGATCACGTCCTTGCGGTCCATCGAGATGGTCCACAGGAAATCCGCGTGCTCGTGCTCGGAGAGGAACTGGTTGATCTGCTGTCCCTTCTCGGAGCGGGTGGCGTTCAGGAATTTCAGCGTGAGCAGCGGACCGGCCGCCACCAGGCTGGGGACGATGATATCCTGCTGGTTCTGGAGTTCCTTGTGGAGCGCCGCGGAATAGCGGGATTTGTCGATCTTGCCGTCGCGCAACTCGCCGATGATCTCGGTCAGGGTGGCGCCGGCCAGAGCGGTGCGCTTCTCCTCCGGGCTGGCCGGAACATTGGGCGGTGCCAGAACCAGGAGCGTGACCACGCCGGCGGCATCCTGCGAGATGGTCCACACGAAACTAGTGTTTTCGTGCTCGGCCAGGAACCGGTGCACCCGCTGGTCCGGGGCGGGTTGGGTAGAGTCCATGAAGGTCACGGATTTGAGCGGCCCCGCCGCCGTCAGGGTCGGCACGATGAAGTCGCGCTGCCGCTTGATCTCCGCCCGAAGCGGATCGGAATAGCGTTGGTCGACCACCTGATTGCCCGCCAGCTCCCCGATGATCTCCTTCAGGGTCGCCTGAACCACCTCCGGCGCCCCCTGGGCTGCCTTCGCCGGAGATATCGGCTGCTGGATCGCAAGGAACAGGGCAGTCAGCAGGACGAATTTCAGCATCGTCGGGACGTCACGCAGCCTACAGGACGGGCGGAGGCGCGGATGGTGTCACGATTCAGACCCCCGCTCCACGCATTCCTATCGGGTATAACTCCGTGCATTGACCCTGGTTGCCTGCCGCGGCCACCATGCCGGCCAATTAGAAAGACAAATTCAGGGAGTGGATGATGGCGGATCGGAAGAAGGCGGTGGTGGTCGGCGCGCTCGGCGTGATCGGCCGCAAACTGATCGAGGATCTGGGACGACGCGG
This sequence comes from Thalassobaculum sp. OXR-137, assembly GCF_034377285.1. Classification (NCBI taxonomy): domain Bacteria; kingdom Pseudomonadati; phylum Pseudomonadota; class Alphaproteobacteria; order Rhodospirillales; family Thalassobaculaceae; genus Thalassobaculum; species Thalassobaculum sp. OXR-137. The sequence continues at coordinate 605,603 of NZ_CP139715.1, forward strand.
CGGCTGGGAGATCGTCGGCCTGTCGCGGCGCGCGCCCGATTTCGACAGCCCCGCCTCCTACATCTCCGTCGATCTGCTCGACCGGGCCGACGCGGAAGCCAAGCTCGGCGCCCTCACCGACGTCACCCATGTCTTCTACTGCGCCTTCCAGGCCCGCCCGACCTGGGCGGAGCATTCCGCACCGAACCTCGCGATGCTGGTCAACGCGGTGGAGCCGATCGAGAAGGCATCGCCGGGGCTGGAGCATGTCCACCTGATCGAGGGCAACAAGTGGTACGGCTCCCATCTCGGGCCGTTCAAGACGCCCGCCCGCGAGACCGACCCGCCGCACATGCTGCCGAACTTCTACTACGACCAGGAAATGTGGCTGCGCGCGGCCCAGAAGGGCAAGACGTGGACCTGGACCGCCCTGCGGCCCCAGACCGTCTGCGGCTTCGCGCTCGGCAACCCGATGAACATCACCACCTGCATCGCGGTCTACGCCACGATCTCCAAGGAGCTGGGCCTGCCCCTGCGCTTCCCGGGCAAGCCGGGGGCCTACGAGGCGGTCTATCAGGTCTGCGACAACCAGCACCTGGCCAACGCCATGGTCTGGTGCGGCACCGATCCGAACGCGGCGAACAACGTGTTCAACATCACCAATGGCGACTTCTTCCGCTGGAAGAATGTGTGGGGCCAGTTCGCGCGGTTCTTTGACATGGAGGTCGGAGATCTGCAAACCATCTCCCTGACCGATTTCATGGCCGACAAGGGACCGCTGTGGGACAGCATCGTCGAGAAGTACGGGCTTCAGAAGATCCCCTACAAGGATGTGGCCGCCTGGCCCTTCGCCGACTACGTCTTCGGCACCGACTGGGACGTGATGACCGACACGCTGAAACTGCGCCTGCACGGCTTCCACGACTGCCTGCGCACCGACGAGATGTTCCTGCGCATCTTCCAGGAGTTCCGCGACATGAAGGTGGTGCCCTGAGCGGTCTGCGATCCCTCTGCGCCGCCGCCGTCGCCCTGCTGATGACGGTGGCGGCCCTGCCCGCCCTGGCCGACGCGCGGGCCGAACTGATCGGCGCCCTGAACCAGGATCGGCTGAGCCGGGGCCTGCCGGCGCTGGTGGAGGCGCCCGCCCTGATGCAGGCGGCCGAGGCCCATGTGGGCGACATGGTCCAGCGCGGCTATGTCGATGTGCGGGCTCCCGACGGCACGGATGCCGGCATCTGGCTGCAGCGCGCTGGGGTGGAGACACCCGTCTTCAGCGCCGTCGCCGTCAGCAACCTGCCGGAGCACTGGAGCCTGGCCAAGGCAGTCCTGCGCACCCAGTCCATGGCCGACGTGCTGGCGGCACCGGGCAGGGTGCAGATCGGTGTCGGCTTCCACGAGGACATGTTCCGCCTGGCCAATGGCGGGCTGACGGCGGAGGCCTGGTCGATCATCGTCGCCCAGGACACCCCCGCCCCGGTGCCGGATGCCGAGGCCGAACTGCTGCGCCAGATCAATGCCGCGCGCGCCCGCAAGGGGATCGGCCCGGTGCGGATCAACGACAAGCTCATGCGCGCCGCCGAGATGCAGGCCGAGGACATGGCCGCAAACAGCTATATCGGCCATGGCAGCCCCGGCGGCCCGTCCCTGATCGACCGGGTCAAGGCGGTGGGCTACGACTTCGACTGGGCGGCGGAGAACACGGCGGCCGGCCAGGGCTCGGCACAGTTGGCGGTGGAGGCCTGGGACTCCAGCCCCGGCCACGCCAAGACCCTCTACGGCATCGAATTCGACGAGATCGGCATCGCCTACCGCTACGGCCCGATCAAGAAGGGCGCGCTGGTCCTGCCCCATCTCTGGGTCGCGGTTTTCGGCAAGCGGTGACGGCGTGACAGGCGGGCGGCAGGGTCGTAGCCTTGGCGTTCCATTCTGGAGGTTCCCATGACCGATAGCCCCCTCGCCCTCGCCGGTCTCGACCATGTGGTGCTGCGCGCCCGCGACATCGACGCGATGCTCTCCTTCTACCGCGACGTGCTCGGCCTGAAGGTGGCCAAGCACAACGAACCGCTGGGACTGTGGCATCTGGATGCCGGCGGCTCGATGATCGACCTGGTGGACGTGAACGGCACCCTGGGCCAGGCCGGCGGCCCGGCCCCGGACGGCGCGCCGAACGTCGATCACGTGGCGATCAAGCTGGCGACCTTCGACGAGGCGGCGATCCGCGATTATCTGGTCTCCAAGGGCGTGGCGCCGGAGGAGACCAAGGTGCGGTTCGGCGCGCGCGGCGACGGCCCGTCGATCTACATGAAAGACCCCGACGGCAACGGGGTGGAGCTGACCGGCGTGTCGGCATGAGGGAGGAACACCGTGAAGGTCACCGGCATCGAGACCATCCGCCTGGATGAATTCCCGAACCTGCTCTGGGTTCATGTCGAAACCGACGAAGGCCTGAAGGGGCTGGGCGAAACCTTCTACGGCGCCCAGTCGGCCGAGGCCCATGTCCACGCCATCATCGCCCCCTACCTGCTGGGCCAGGACCCGCTGCAGATCGAGCGGCATCACGCCAACCTGATCGGCTATGTCGGCTTCACCGGCGCCGGCGCCGAGCAGCGCGGCCGCTCCGCCGTCGACATCGCGCTGTGGGATCTCTGGGGCAAGGCGTCGGGCCAGCCGATCCACCAGCTTCTCGGCGGCGCCAGCCGCGACGACATCCGCGTCTACAACACCTGCGCCGGCTATCAGTACGTCCGCCAGAAGCCGGTCCAGGGCACGCAGAATTTCGGCCTCGGCGGCGCCGAGGGGCCCTATGAGGATCTGGATGCCTTCCTGAACAACGCCGACGAGCTCGCCCAGTCGCTTCTGGAGATGGGCATCGACGCCATGAAGATCTGGCCGTTCGACTACGCCGCCGAGGCGAGCCAGGGCCAGTACATCTCGGCCTCCGACCTGAAGAAGGGGCTGGAGCCGTTCGAGAAGATCCGGGCCGCCGTCGGCGACCGCATGGACATCATGTGCGAGCTGCACTCCATGTGGAACCGGCCGAGCGCGGTGAAGATCGCCCGCGCCCTGGAGGAGATCGGTCCGCTCTGGGTCGAGGATCCGGTGTTCATGGACCACCTGGGCAGCCTTGGCGAGGTCGCCCGCTCCACCACCTCGCCGATCGCCGTCGGCGAGACCCGGGGCGGGAAGGCCGACTTCCGCTATCTGGTGGAGCTCGACGCCCTGAGCGTCATCATCGCCGACCTGACCTGGTGCGGCGGGCTGACCGAGGGGCGCAAGATCTCCACACTCTGCGATGCCTGGCACGTGCCGGTGGCGTTCCACGACTGCACCGGCCCGGTGGCGCTGACCGCCTCCACACATCTGGCGCTGCACACCCGGAACTGCTTCATTCAGGAGATGGTGCGGGCCTTCTATTACGGCTGGTACGGCGAGCTGGTCACCCAGTTGCCGCCGGTGGAGAAGGGCCGGATCCGCGCACCGGACGGGCCCGGGCTCGGCCTGGAGCTGATCCCGGACATCGCCAAGCGGCCGGACGCGCAGGTCCGCCGCAGCACCCTCTGAAACGGAGCCGGCCTCAGTCCGAGACCGGAGACCGTCCGGCGGCCACGGACGGCTCGGCCCGCAGTTCAAGGGTACGTTCCGCCGGGAAAGTCACGGTCACCGTCGTGCCGTCGCCGACCACGCTGTCCAAGGCGATCGCGCCGCGATGGGCTTCGATGAGATTGCGGGTGATGTAGAGCCCCAGCCCGGTGCCGTCATGGCGCCGGGAATGGGCGTTTTCCAACTGCTCGAACGGCCGGAACACGACCTCGTGTCGATCGGCAGGGATGCCGATGCCGGTGTCCGAGACGACAATCCGCACCTGCCCCACCTCGTCCAGCGTCGCCCGCAGGTGCACCTTGCCTCCGGCGGTGGTGAACTTGATGGCATTGGACACAAGATTGACGATGATCTGCTTCACGGCTCGGCGGTCGGCATGCAGCCCCAGGCTGGGCTCGCCGGCATCGGTGGTGAGGTCCACATCCTTGTCGTCGGCGCGGACCCGCAGCATCCGGGCGCATTCTCCCATGAGCTCGCTGACGCTGAAGGCGGTCTCTTCCAGCTCGAGCCGTCCGGCCTCTATGCGCGAGACGTCGAGCAGATCGTTGATCAGCGCCAACAGATGCGTGCCGGATTCGTTGATGTGCTCGGCGTAACGCATGTAGGTGTCCATGGCGTCGCCCAGCACCCGGTTCCGGATGACGTCGGAGAAGCCGATGATGGCGTTCAGCGGCGTGCGCAGCTCGTGGCTCATCACCGCCAGGAACTCCATCTTCGCGCGGTTGGCGATCTCCGCCTCGGCCACGGCTCGGCGCATGGCGGACTCGCGCTCCTTGGCCTCGCTGATGTCCAGCACGGTCTGCAGCAGCCAGCCGTCGGACGTCCGCAACTCGCTGACCTTGAGCCAGCGTTCGCCCCGCATCATCTCATGACTGCTGGGGGCACGTTTGCGCATCTCCAGGCGGTCGGCGATCCACTGCTCCTCCCGGCCGACGGCATCGGGGATCACACCGCTGTTCACCGACGCCTGCAGGTAGTCCTGGAAATAGACGCCCTCGCGCAGGGTGCTCTCGGCACCGGTTGCCAGGGTGATATAGGCGCTGTTGTAGAGCCGGAGCCGGTCGTCGCGATCCCAGAACGAAATCCCCTCGGAGCGGGCCTCGATCGCGCTGAGGAACCGGCGCTGGGTCTCCGAGGCTTCCCGCTCCGCCTCGACCAGAAAGGTGACGTCGCGCCCGACGCCGCGATAGCCCATGAACCGGCCTCCGGCGTCGAAGACCGGATCGCCGTCGATCTCCACATAGCGGATCTGATCGTTGGGCAGTTTGAAACGCATGCGCAGGTTGCGGATCGGCGCATGCAGGGCCTGTTGCTGCTCGTGCACGACGAAGGCGAGGTTATCCAGGGACTCTGGCGCGACCTCGCGTCGGGTCTTGCCCAGGCAGAACGCGGCCGAGAGGCCGAGGATGTCGACCACCGTGTCGGAGACATAGGTGAACCGGAACTGGTCGTCCTGCTCCCACGTCCAGTCGGAGGACACCGCGATGAAGGACTGCAACCGGTCGACTTCCGCGGCGGAGGTCCGTTGGGCGGCGGCGAGCGACCTCACACGGCTCCAGAGCCAGGCTGATACGGCAATTGCCCCAACCGCCACGGCCGTGGCGATCCAGAAATCAACTCCGAAGGTCAACCAGCACCCTCCCCGGCGCGTGCACGGCGGCATATCAACGAACGCGATGGTAACCGCCACGACCCTGTGGGCCAATTGCGTCTTTCGCCCCCGGCCGGATCGGAGGGACATCCGTCCATGCCGGTCACACGGCCGCCCGGGCGAAGATGTCGCCGACACCCGGCGGCCACTTCCCTCGGAAGTGCTCGATATCAAAAGGTTCAGGCTGTTGCGAGCCAGGCATCTGCTCGCGGCAACAGCGAACCGAACGATAGCTTCTGCCTATCGAATCGATCAGAGTTTTTAGCCGTAAATTATAATCCTTTTAACGGCTCGGCACGTATGTGTTCCGCGTCCTCATTCGAGATCGCTTTCACTTATACAGAGTCACCGACATGCGCATCATACACCGGATATTTCTCGGCTACGCTGGCGTTCTCCTGCTGATGCTCGGTCTGGCGGTCGTGGCCGTGGTTCAGGTCAATTCGATCAGCGCCAGTCTCGGCATCATCAATGACGTCAACAGCGTGAAACAGCGGTATGCCATCAACTTCCGCGGCAGCGTTCATGACCGTGCGATTTCTATCCGAGACGTCGTCCTTTTCGAGACAGATGCCGAGCGCGATGCCGCGATCAAGGAGATCAGGCAGCTTGAGGCATTCTACGCCGAGGCGGCAACCGGCATGCAGGAGATCTTCGCTGCGCGGAACAACAGCACTGCGGAAGAGCTAGAAATCCTGGCCGCCATCCAGAAGACCGAGGCCGAAACCCTCCCGCTCATTGAGCAGATCATCGGCTTGCGGCGAGATGGTGACGTCGTCCAGGCGCATGAGATTCTGATGGATGAGGCGCGACCCCTGTTCATTCGGTGGCTGGCGCAGATCAACCAGTTTATCGATCTGCAGGAAGAGTTTAACAGAGCCGAAGGTACCGAGGTACGCAACACGGCGGACGGCTTCCAGCTCTTCATGTTCGCAGCCTTCTCTATCGCCCTTTTGCTGGCGCTTGCGCTGGGTGCCTGGGCTGTGGCCGCATTCCGCCCGCTTCGTGCCTCTACCGACGCCATGCGTCGGCTTGCCGCCGGCGATCTATCCGTCGACATCCCAACGACCAAGGATCGCCACGAAGTGGGCGACATCATCCGGAGCCTCGAGACCTTCAAATCGTCGGCCGTCGAGAAAGAGCAAATGGGCGTGCGACAGGCCGAACGCGATCGCCAGGCGGCCGAGGAGAAGCGCGAAGACATGCGCCGCCTTGCAGAGTCGTTCAAGACCAGCGTCGGAACCGTGATCGAAGGCGTGTCCGCCTCAGCACTGGAGCTGCAGGAGACGGCGAAGACGATGTCGTCCACAGCAGAACAGGCCAACGCGCTCGCTACATCCGTCGGCACCGCATCGGATGACGCATCGACCAACGTCCAGACCGTCGCGTCGGCGACCGAAGAACTCTCAGCCTCGATCGGCGAGATCACCCGTCAGATCAGCGACTCCAATTCGATCTCGCGCCGGGCCGTTGAGACCGCCGAAGCCACCAACACCAAAGTCGCCGCGCTGGCCGAAGGGGCAACCAAGATCGGCAACATCGTCAGCCTGATCCAGGAGATCGCGGAGCAGACCAACCTGCTGGCCCTGAACGCCACCATCGAAGCGGCCCGTGCCGGCGATGCGGGAAAGGGATTTGCCGTCGTCGCGTCTGAGGTCAAGAACCTCGCCAACCAGACCGCCAAGGCCACCGACGAAATCTCCGCTCAAGTCACCGCAATGCAAGGATCTACGACGGACACGGTCGCAGCGATCGAGGAGATCACCTCCGTCATCCGGCAGATAAACGAGAACGCCGGCGGTATTGCCTCCGCTGTCGAACAGCAAAACGCCTCGACACAGGAAATCGCCCGCAACGTTCAGGAAGCGTCTGCCGCGACCAACAAAGTAACAACCACGATCAGCGACGTCCGCTCCGGCGCAACGAGCACCGGCCAAGCGGCGAAAGAGGTGCTTACCCGCTCAGAAACACTGTCGAACCAATCGCAAGCGCTCCGCGTCGAAGTGGACAAGTTCCTGGCCGAGTTGCAAGCAAGCTGATCTGCTGGTGCGTCCGGAAGGCCGAAGCCCCGTCCGGACGCACCTTCTCCTCCGAGCCTGAACGAGAACGCACGTTCGGAAGATATTTCAATAGTGTTTGAAAAATCGTCAGATGCTTCCGGGCCTGTTGGACAAAGCGAGAACCGTGGTCTAATCGCCGCTCCCGTCCGAACCCGGAGCGTCCCATGCCGGACTACGCCTATTTCGATCTCGGCCCGACCGTCCTGCAGCACGGGGCGACCGTCCCCAACCTGCGGCTGGCCTACAAGACCTACGGCACCCTGGCGCCGGACCGCTCGAACCTGGTGCTGTATCCGACGTCCTACGGCGCCCAGCACTACGACACCCAGTGGCTGATCGGCCCGGGGCGGGTTCTGGATCCGACGGACTGGTTCATCGTCATCCCCAACATGTTCACCAACGGGCTGTCGACCAGCCCGAGCACCCTGCCCGAGCCGTTCGGCCATGGCCGCTTCCCGGTCTTCACCCATTGGGACAACGTCCACGCCCAGAAGCGGCTGGTGCAGGAGGCGTTCGGGGCCGAGACGGTCGCTCTGATCTATGGCTGGTCGATGGGCGGCCAGCAGGCGCTGCATTGGGGCAGCCTGTTCCCGGACATGGTGGAGCGGATCTGCGCCGTGTGCACGAGCGCCAGGACCTCGCCGCACAACAAGGTGTTCCTGGAAGGGGTCCGGGCTACGCTGACCGCCGATCCGGCCTGGGCCGGAACCCATTTCCGCGACCGCCCGGTCACCGGCCTGCGGGCCATGGGCCGGGTCTATGCCGGCTGGGCGATGAGTCAGGCCTTCTATCGCGAGGAGATGTGGCGCGGCGCCGGGTTCAGTTCTCTGGAGGACTGGTTGGTGCGAAGCTGGGAGGGCAACTTCCTGCGGCGCAGCGGCGACGACCTGCTGGCCAGCCTCGACACCTGGTACCGCTCCGACATCTCCGACAACGAGATCCACAAGGGCGATCTCGCCAAGGCGCTCGGCGCGATCACGGCGAAGAGCATCATCATGCCGTCGACCACCGACCTGTATTTCACCGCGCTGGACAGCGAGCGCGAGACGGCGCAGATGCCGAACGCCGAGTTCCGCCCCATTGTCTCCGACTGGGGCCACCGGGCCGGCAACCCCAACCTCAACCCGGCGGACAAGGCGGTGCTGCGTCAGGCGGTGGCGGACCTGCTCGGCTGAGAAAACGTCACCGTCATCCCGGCTCGTCCCCGGGCCCGACCCGGGGCGAGGCCGGGACCGAGCCGCTGCGTGGTCGGTAGCTTGATCCTGATGTGCATCAGGATGACGGCAGGGTGGATGGATGACGGTGGGGTGGGTAGACGACAGAGGGCCGATTCAAAAAATCGTCCGTCGTCCTGATGCAAATCAGAACCATGCCTCAGCCGCCCCCTCGGTCCCGGGCAGCCCCCGGATCAGGTCCGGGGTCTCCCGGGATGACGAGCTTGAAGGACAAGGCTCAGGCGTCGTCCGGATACCCCACTCCCGTCAGATACAGCCCGTCCGCCGGCGCGGTGGGGCCGGCGGCGGCGCGGTCGCGGGCGGCCAGGGCGTCCGACACCCGGTCCGCCGTCCACTTGCCCTCGCCGACCAGCTTCAGCGTGCCGACCATGTTGCGCACCTGGTGGTGCAGGAAGGAGCGCGAGCGGGCGATGGCGACGATCCGCTCGGGGCCCGCGCGGTAGATGTCGAGCTGGTCGAGCGTCTTCTCCGCCGAGGCGGACTGGCACTGGGTGGCGCGGAAGCTGGTGAAATCGTGATGGCCGACCAGCCGCTGGGCCGCCGCGTGCATGGCCTCCACATCCAGCGGCACCGCAACGTGCCAGACCTTGCCCTGGTCGATGGCCGCCGGTGCGCGGCGGTTCAGGATCTCGTAGCGATAGCGCCGCTCGTTGGCCGAGAAGCGGGCATGGAAATCGTCGGCCGCCGCCTCGGCCGCCACCACGGCGATGGGCTCGGGCCGGATCAGGGCGTTGATCGCCTTCATCACCGTGCGGGCGTCGAACTTGTGGCTGGCCAGTTCGATATGGGCGACCTGGCCGGTGGCGTGCACGCCCTTGTCGGTGCGCCCCGCACCGGCGACTTCCACCCGCTCCTGGGAGAAGCCGAAGACCGCGTCCTCCAGGCATTCCTGCACGGTGGGCCCGTCGGCCTGGCGCTGCCAGCCGATATAGGGCCGGCCGTCATATTCGATCGTCAGCTTGAAGCGCGGCACCGCGTCACCCGGCCAGGACGGTGCCGGGGGGGATCTGGAAGCCGCGCAGGAACGCCTCGACCTCCATCGGCCCCTTGCCCGGCCGCTGCACCCGGGTCGGCCGGAACGCCCCGTCGGCGCAGGAGATCGTCAGCTCCGGGTCCAGCACCGTTCCGGGCAGGTTGGAGACCGGCCCGATATCGAAGGCCTCGGCCGACAGCACCTTGATGCGGGTGCCCCCGTGCTCGAAGAAGGCGCCGGGCCAGGGATCGAAGGCGCGGACCAGCCGCTCCAGCTCCACCGCCGGCCGGTGGAAGTCCAGCCGGCCCTCGTCGCGCTCCAGCTTCTTGGCGTAGGTCACGCCCTCCTCCGGCTGCGGCGTGCCGGTGAGCGCGCCCTGGGCCAGGGCGGCGACCGCCGGCACGATCAGATCGGCGCCGAGCAGGCTGAGGTCGTCGTGCAGGCTCTGCCCCGTCGTCTGCGCCGTGATCGGCACCGACCGGCTGAGCAGCATGTCGCCGGTGTCCAGGCCCACATCCATCTGCATGATGGTGACGCCGGTCTCGGCATCGCCGGCCAGGATCGCGCGCTGGATCGGGGCGGCGCCGCGCCAGCGCGGCAGCAGGGAGGCGTGGACGTTGATGCAGCCGAGCCGGGGCGCGTCCAGGATCTCCTTGGGCAGGATCAGCCCGTAGGCGGCGACCACGGCGAGGTCGAGATCGAGCGCCGCGAACTCCGCCTGCTCCTGCGGGCCGCGCAGGCTGCGCGGCGTGCGCACCGGGATGCCGAGCTCGATGGCGGCCTCGTCCACCGGGGTCAGCCGCTCCTTCTGCCCGCGGCCGGCCGGGCGCGGCGGCTGGGCATAGACGCAGACCACCTCGTGGCCGGCGTCCACCAGGGCGCGCAGGCTGGGAACCGCGAAATCGGGGCTGCCCATGAAGGCTATCCGGAGGGGAGCGGTGTCCGTGGCTGTCATGACAAGCGCGCCATGGCCGGCTCAGGCCGCGTCTTCGCGCGCGCGGGCCTTCTTCGCCTTGACCATCTTCTTCAGGAACATGTTCCGCTTCAACGCGGAGAGATGATCGACGAAGAGGACGCCGTCGATATGGTCGATCTCGTGCTGCAGGCAGATCGCCAGAAGGCCGTCGGCCTCCAGCTCCTGGCCGGCCCCGTCGCGGTCGAGATAGCGCACCTTGACCGCGACCGGACGCTCCACATCGGCATAGAGGTCGGGCAGCGACAGGCAGCCCTCCTCATGCGGGGCGGTCTCGTCGGACTTCCACACGATCTCCGGATTGGCGAGGCAGATCGGCGCGCGCGGCTCGTCCTTCTCGGACACGTCGACGACGATCACCCGCTTGGTCACGCCGATCTGGGGTGCGGCCAGTCCGATGCCGGGAGCCGCGTACATGGTGTCCAGCATGTCGTCCATGAGCGTGCGGATCTCGTCGTCCACCGCGGGCACCGGCGTGCACTTGGTTTTCAGAACGGGATCGGGTGCCCAGATGATCGGCCGCTTCGCCATGTCGGTATGTCCGGTCGATTCGCCAGTGTCGGAATGCGGTGGAGTTAGGGGAACTGCGCGAAATCGTCAAGAATCCGATGGCTTGCCGACAAGGCGCTCGCCGGGGGTCGTACCCGTGTTAGCGTGAGAACATGACAGGAACCGACATTCTCCTCATCGCCCTGATCGCCATCGTTCTCGTGGTGGCGATCCTGCTGTATCTGCGCTCGAACGCCGGCTCCGGGCTGGCGGAGGTGCTGGCCGAGCGCGACCGGCGCCAGGCCGAACTGACCGAGCGGCTCTCGGCGAGCCAGGAGCAGCTGTCCGGCCGCCTCACCCAGATCGCCGAGAGCCAGTCGGCGGCCCAGGCGCGCATGGCGGAAGCCCTGCAGGTCCAGGAACGCGAGATCGCCAAGAAGCTGGAAGAGCGCCTCGCCGACGTCACCAAGCGGATCGGCGAGGGGCTGGAGAAGTCGTCGAAGTCCACCGAGACGACCATGGGCGACCTGAAGGAGCGGCTCGCCGTCATCGACCGGGCGCAGAAGAACATCACCGAACTGTCCACCCAGGTCGACGGGCTGCAGGCGATCCTGTCGAACAAGCAGGCGCGCGGCGCCTTCGGCGAGATCCAGCTCAACGATCTGGTCACCCAGGCCCTGCCGCCGAGCGCCTACAGCTTCCAGGCGACGGTGGGCGGTAACCGCCGGGTCGACTGTCTGCTGACCCTGCCGAACCCGCCGGGCGCCATCGCCATCGACGCCAAGTTCCCGCTGGAGGCCTATCACGTGCTCCAGGCGGCGACGACGGACGAGGAGCGCATCGTCGCCCGCCGCCGCCTTGCCCAGGAGATCGGCGTGCATGTGCGGGCCATCGCCGAGAAATACATCGTGCCGGGCGAGACGGCGGAATCCGCGCTGATGTTCCTGCCCTCGGAAGCGGTCTATGCGGAGCTGCACGCCAACCTGCCCGCCGTGGTGCAGGACGCCTTCCGCCGTCGGGTCTGGATCGTGTCGCCGACCACCTTGATGGCGACACTGAACACGGTCCGCGCGGTGCTGAAGGACGCCTCCATGCGCGAACAGGCGCATGTGATCCAGGCCGAGGTCGGCAAGCTGCTGGACGACGTGACCCGGCTGGACGACCGGGTGAGCAAGCTCGACCGGCATTTCAATCAGGCGACCGACGACATCCGCCAGATCCGCATCTCCACCGACAAGGTGACGAAGCGGAGCGAACGGATCCAGGAGATCGAACTGGAACAGCCGAGCGCGATCACCGATGCCGCCCCCACGCCGCCGAGGCTGGCGGCGGTGGAGGATTGACCCTTCGACACGCCCCTGACGGGGCTGCTCAGGGCGAGGTCAAAAGTTTGAACAGAAACCCCGACCTCGCCCTGAGCAGCCCGGAGGGCGTGTCGAAGGGCCGGCCATTTCCCCGTCATCCCCAAACTAAGGTCGGGATGACGAATGGGGGGGTAGGAAAGAGCCCCTCAATCCCCCTCGGGCCGGGCTGCGCTGGCGCGGAAGGGGCTCATCGGGTAGGTGCCGAGGATCCGGACGGCATCCGGCGGGCAGAAGAACTTCAACTCCTCCAGCGCCAGCGCCATGTGGCGCTCCTCGGGATGGCCCTCGGCGTCGACATAGAATTGCGCCGCCTCGAACGAGCCGCCGACCAGATAGCTCTCCAGCTTGGTCAGGTTGATGCCGTTGGTGGCGAAGCCGCCCAGCGCCTTGTACAGGGCGGCCGGCACGCTGCGGACCCGGAAGACGATGGTCGTGACCACCTTGTCGGCGGACACCGGCGGCAGCTTCGGCGCCTTGGACATCACCAGGAAGCGGGTGGTGTTGTGGGCGAAATCCTCCACCGAGTCGGCCAGGATCTCCAGCCCGTAGACCTCGGCGGCAAGCGACGAGGCAATGGCGGCAATGGAAGGGTCGTTCCACTCGGCCACGTCCTTGGCCGCCCCGGCATTGTCGGCGTGCTGCATCCGCTTCAGGCCGTATTTCTGGATCAGCTTGCGGCACTGGGCCAGTCCCTGGGGATGAGCGTGGACCTCCTTCAGCCCCTCCAGGGTCGCGCCCTTGAGGCCGAGCAGCATGTGGTTCACGCGCTGGAAGTGCTCACCGATGATGAAAAGGCCCGATTCCGGCAGCAGGTGGTGGATGTCGGCCACGCGGCCGGCCACCGAGTTCTCCACCGGCACCATGGCCAGCTCCGCCGTGCCGTCCTGCACCGCCGACAGCATGTCCTCGAAGCTGTAGCAGGGCATCGGCTCGTGATCGGGCGCGGCCGCCACGCAGGCCAGATGGGAATAGGCGCCCGGCTGCCCCTGATAGGCGACTTTCGGCTGGTCGGTCATGCGGTCTCTCCGGAAGGGGCCAGCAGGGCGCGGGCCTGCTCGAGCTGGCGCTGGGTGTCGACGCCGAGCGGAATGGTCTCCACCCGGGCCACTTCGATGCGCATGCCGGCCTCCAGCGCGCGGAGCTGCTCGAGGCGCTCGCGGATCTCCAGCGGCGACGGCGGCAGGGTCACGAACCGGTCGAGCGCGGCGCGGCGGTAGCTGTACAGGCCGATATGGTGGAACACTTCGCCCTCGCCCCAGGGGATCGGGTGCTTGGAGAAGTACAGGGCGCGGCCGAACAGCCCGTTCGGCTCCCAGGCGGTGGCGACCTTGTTCACGCCGCTGGCGGGATCGAGGTCCTCCGGCTCGGTGATGGCGCAGGCGGCCGTGCTCCAGTCGGCATCGGGCATACGGTTAAGCGCCTCGATGGTGGCGCGCACCGTCTTGGTCTCCAGCACGGGCAGGTCGCCCTGGATGTTGACGATCACGTCATGTTTGCCGTCCGGATCGATCCTGCCCAGCGCCTGGTGGATCCGGTCGGTCCCCGAGGGCAGCGCCGCATCGGTCATCACCGCGCGTCCGCCGGCGGCCTCGACGGCGTCGGCGATCGCCTGGTCGCCGGCGGCGACGACGACGGGGCCGGCATCGGCTTCCAGTGCCCGGCGCAGCACCTGCACGATCATCGGGACGCCGTGAATATCGGCCAGCGGCTTGTTCGGCAGGCGGGACGAGGCCAAGCGGGCGGGGATCATGAGAATCGGGTTCATGCCGGCCAAAGGCTCCTGTTTTGCACGCCCGGGAAAGGCCCGGACACGCGTTTGCGGCGATATGCCACGCGAGGCTGCGGTGATACGCCGATCGCGCGGAGTTGCGCAAGCGCGCGGGGATAAGGTAAGTCGTGTTCCGCGTGACGTGGCAGCAGCCGTCCGGTCGGCCTCATGGTCGACAGAGTCGGACGCTGTCAGTATGGTTGCGCGCATGGATTTTCGCGGGGCCTCGGCGCGTCAATGCGCGGGCCCGGGTGGGATACGAAGAGGGCTGAACACCATGGCGACGTCGCTCGAAGGCAACAAGATCATCGCAGGCATCCTGTGCGCGGGACTGCTGGCGATGGCGACCGGAAAGATCGCGGACGCGCTGGTCCATCCGAACCACCTGGAAGAGAACGCGTTCAAGATCGAGGTCGCCGAGGGCGCCTCGTCGCAGACGGCCGCTGCGGCCGGTCCGGAGCCGGTCGAGCCGGTCCTGGGCCTGCTGGCCAGCGCCGATGTCGCCGCCGGCGAGGCCCTGACCAAGAAGTGCGCGGCCTGCCACACCTTCGACAATGGCGGCGCGAACAAGGTCGGTCCGAACCTCTACGGCGTGGTGATGGGGCCGAAGGCGCATCGCGACGACTTCGCCTATTCCGACGCCATGGCGAACTTCTCCGACCCGGCGACCTGGACATACACGTCGCTGAACAAGTTCCTGAACAAGCCGAAGGACTACATGCCCGGCACGAAGATGAACTTCGCGGGCCTGAAGAAGGCGTCCGAGCGCGCCGACCTGATCGCCTATCTGCGCACCATGGCCGACTCTCCGGCGCCGCTGCCGTCGGACGAGGAGATCCAGAAGGCCGAGGAAGAGTTCAAGACGGCGACCGGCGGCTGACCGGCCGCCCCGGCTCTCCGCCATGACCGGGTTCACCCTCGAGGCGGCGGCGGATTTCGCCGCCGAGCTGGCCGACGCCGCCCGGCCGATCATCCGGGACTATTTCCGCACCGGCGTTGTCGTCGACATCAAGGCCGACGACAGCCCCGTGACCGTCGCCGACCGCAGCGTCGAGAAGGCCCTGCGCGCGATGATCGAGGCCCGCTTCCCCGATCACGGCATCGCCGGCGAGGAATTCGGCCCGAAGAATCTGGACGCCGAATACGTCTGGTCCCTCGACCCGATCGACGGCACCAAGGCCTTCATCACCGGACGCCCGACCTTCGGCACCCTGATCGGCCTGCTGCGGCGGGGCGAGCCGGTTCTCGGCGTGATCGACTGCCCGATCCTGGACGAACGCTGGGTCGGCGGACCGGAAGTGGCGACCCTCCTCAACGGCAAGCCGATGATGGAGCCGGTCTCCAAGCCGCTCGACAAGGCGATCCTGACCGCCACCTCGCCGGACATGTTCAACGCCATGGAAGCGCCCCGCTTCGCCGCGTTGAAGGACGCCTGCGGCCTGACCCTGTTCAGCGGCGACTGCCACAATTTCGGCCTGCTGGCCCTGGGCACCATCGATCTGGTGGTCGAGTCCAGCCTCAGCGATTACGACTATCTGGCTCCCGCCGCCGTGGTGACCGGCGCGGGCGGCAAGCTGACGGACTGGACCGGCGCGCCGGTCAGCCTCGGCTCCACGTCGCGCATCGTCGCGGCGCGCAATCCGGCCCTGCACGCCGCCGCCGTCGCCATCCTCTCCTCCTGACCGGCCCGACAATCGACTCGCGGGCGCTCGACATTATCCGTCGAACTGCCATGTTTCCGCCCAGAGCCTGTTGTTTATGATGGGCGATGCACTGCCTGTCGGGAGAGCCAGATCGATGACGATAGCCCGTTTCGCCGCCATCCTGGCCGTCGCTACGACGTCCGCCCTCGCTTCGGCCGCCGCCCAGGACTACACGGCCGAGCCGACCCACGCGATCGCGATGCACGGGGAGGCCAAATACGGGCCTGATTTCGATCATTTTGACTACGTGAACCCGGACGCGCCGAAGGGCGGAACCCTGACGCTGGAGGATTCCGGCGGCTTCGACAATTTCAACCCGTATATCCTGCGCGGCACCCCGGCCGGCGGCCTGAGCTATCTCGGATCGAACATGATCTTCGAAGCCCTGTTGGAGCCGAGCGAGGACGAGCCGTTCACCAAATACGGCCGCCTCGCCGAGACCATCGAGGTGCCTGAGGACCGGTCCTGGATCGCCTTCAACCTGAACCCGAAGGCGCGGTTCCAGGACGGCAAGCCGGTAACGGCCGAGGATGTGGTCTGGAGCTTCAACACCCTGGTGGAGAAGGGCTCGCCGATCTACGCGTCGTACTGGAGCGATGTGCAGGAGGTGCGGGCGACCGGCGAACGTCGCGCCCTGTTCATCTTCAAGAACAACAAGAACAAGGAACTGCCGCTGATCCTCGGCCAGATGCCGGTGCTGCCGAAGCATTTCTGGGACGGCCGCGACTTCTCCGAGCCGCTGACCGAGCCGCCGGTCGGCTCGGGGCCCTACACGATCGAGAGCTTCGAGTTCGGCCGACGCATCGCCTACAAGCGCGACGAGACCTATTGGGGGGCCGACATCCCGGTCAACAAGGGTCAGAACAACATGGACCGGATCGCCTATGAGGTGTTCCGCGACCGCGAGGTGGCGACGGAGGCCTTCAAATCCGGCGCCTTCGACTTCCGGGCCGAGAACTCGGCCAAGCGGTGGGCCACGGCCTACAACTTCCCCGCCCTCGACGCCGGCATGGTGGTGAAGGAGGAGATCCCGAACAACGCCTCCGGCGGCCTGCAGGGCTTCGTCTACAACCTGCGCAAGCCGATCTTCCAGGACCGCACGGTGCGCGAGGCCCTGGGCTACGCGTTCGATTTCGAATGGACCAACCAGACGCTGATGTACGGGTCCTATGCCCGGACCAACAGCTACTTCACCAACACGGGTCTGGAATCCAGCGGCCTGCCGGAGGGGGCGGAGCTCGCCCTGCTGGAGCCGCTGCGCGACCAGCTTCCGCCGGAGGTCTTCACCACGCCGTACAAGGCGCCGGTCAGCGACGGGTCCGGCAGCGACCGCAGGAACCTGCGCACGGCGCTCAAGCTGCTGCAGGATGCCGGCTGGTCGCTCCAGGACGGGGTGATGACCAAGGACGGCATGCGGCTGGAATTCGAGATCCTGATGAGCCAGGCCTCGACCGAGCGGCTGGTGCTGCCGTTCATCGACAGCCTGGGCAAGATCGGGGTGAAGGCGACGCCGCGGCTGGTCGATCCGATCCAGTATCAGAACCGGATCCGGGATTTCGACTTCGACATGACCACCGGCGCCTTCGGCCAGTCCACGTCGCCCGGCAACGAGCAGTGGGAGTTCTGGGGATCCGTCGTCGCCGATCAGCCGGGCTCGAGAAACATCATGGGCATCAAGAATCCGGCGATCGACGCCCTGATCCGCCACGTGGTCGCCGCGGACAGCCGCGAGGACCTGGAGGTGGCGACCCGGGCGCTGGACCGGGCGCTGCTGTGGAACCACTACGTCATTCCGCAATTCCACAGCGACAACTTCCGCCTGATCTACTGGAACAAGTTCGAGCATCCGGACGTCGCGCCGAAATACGGGCTCGGCTTCCCCGGCACCTGGTGGATCGATCCGGACAAGGCGGCCGCCGTCCGCGCCTATCTCGGCAAGCGCTGATCCGCCGCCGCCCGTGTCCGCCTGATCCCCGATTGGACGCCCCGGAATGACCGCCTACATCCTGAAACGGCTGCTGCTGATCATCCCGACGCTGTTCGCCATCATGGTGCTCAACTTCGCGATCATGCAGGCGGCACCCGGGGGACCGATCGATCAGGTGATCGCCCAGATCAGCGGTCAGAATACCGACGCCACCGCCCGGATCAGCGGCAATACCAGCGCGCCGGGCGAGGCGTCGGCCCCGCGCTCCGACGGCTCGTCGACCACCCGCAGCGCCCGGGGACTGGATCCGGAACTGATCAAGCGGCTGGAACGCCAGTTCGGCTTCGACAAGCCGATGCATGAGCGCTTCCTGGACATGATGGGCAACTACCTGCGCTTCGATTTCGGCGACAGCTTCTTCAAGAGCGGGTCTGTGGTCGATCTGGTGCTGGAGAAGATGCCGGTCTCGATCTCGCTCGGCATCTGGACGACGCTGCTGGTCTACCTGATCTCGATCCCGCTCGGCATCCGCAAGGCGGTGCGCGACGGCTCGGCCTTCGACGTGTGGACCAGCGGGGTCATCATCGTCGGTTATGCGATCCCGGGGTTCCTGTTCGCCGTGCTGCTGATCGTGCTGTTCGCCGGAGGCAGCTTCCTGCAGTGGTTTCCGCTGCGCGGCCTGGTCTCCGACAACTGGGAGCAGCTCGACTGGGGCGCGCGGATCCTCGACTACCTCTGGCACATGGTGCTGCCCATCACGGCCATGGTGGTCGGCGGTTTTGCCAGCCTGACCATGCTGACCAAGAACTCGTTCCTGGACGAGATCAACAAGCAGTACGTCCTGACCGCCCGCGCCAAGGGGCTGAGCGAGCGCAGCGTCCTCTACGGCCACGTGTTCCGCAACGCCATGCTGATCGTGGTGGCCGGCTTCCCCAGCGCCTTCGTCAGCGTGCTGTTCACCGGGGCGCTGTTCGTGGAGATCATCTTCTCGCTGGACGGGCTCGGCCTGCTCGGCTTCGAGGCGGCGATCAGCCGGGACTATCCGGTCATCTTCGCCACCCTCTACTTCTTCACCCTGCTCGGCCTGCTGCTGAATCTGCTCGGCGACGTGATGTACACGATCATCGATCCACGGATCGATTTCGAGCGGCGGGAGGGCTGAGCGGTGAGCGTGTCCGACATCCCCAACCAGGCTTCGGCCGACCGCCGGCCGACTGTCTTCGGCATCCGCGTGTCGCCGATCAACCGCCGCCGGTACGAGAACTTCAAAGCCAACCGGCGGGGCTGGTGGTCGCTCTGGCTGTTCCTCGTCCTGTTCGTCTTCAGCCTGCTGGCCGACGTGGTCGCCAACGACAAGCCGCTGCTCATCGTCTACGACGGCGGCCTCTACACGCCCATCGTGCGGTCCTATCCGGAGACCACCTTCGGCGGCGACTTCCCGACCGAGGCCGACTACCGCGATCCCTTCGTCCAGGAGCTGATCGCCGAGAAGGGCTTCACGGTCTGGCCGCTGATCCCCTATTCGTTCCAGACGATCGACCGGGAGCTGACCGTGCCGGCCCCGTCGCCGCCTGACGCCCGGCACTGGCTCGGTACCGACGACCAGGCGCGCGACGTGCTCGCCCGGGTGATCTACGGGTTCCGCATCTCCATCCTGTTCGGCCTGGCGCTGACCGCTGCGGCCTCGGTGATCGGCGTGGCCGCCGGTGCGGTCCAGGGGTATTATGGCGGGCTGATCGATCTCGGCTTCCAGCGCTTCATCGAGATCTGGGGCGGGATGCCGTTCCTCTACATTCTGATCATCCTGTCCTCGATCATCGTGCCCGGCTTCTGGACGCTGCTGTTCCTGCTGCTGCTGTTCCAGTGGACCCAACTCGTCGGCGTGGTGCGGGCCGAGTTCCTGCGCGCCCGCAATTTCGACTATGTCCGCGCCGCCCGGGCGCTGGGCGTCGGCGACCGGACGATCATGCGCCGCCACGTCCTGCCCAACGCCATGGTGGCGACCCTGACCTTCATGCCCTTCATCCTGAACGGATCGATCACCGCCCTGACCGGGCTCGACTTCCTGGGCTTCGGCCTGCCGCCCGGTTCGCCCTCCCTCGGCGAGCTGCTGAACCAGGGCAAACAGAACCTGCAGGCCCCCTGGCTCGGTCTCACCGCCTTCTTCACGCTGGCGATCATGTTGAGCCTGCTGATCTTCGTCGGCGAGGCGGTGCGCGACGCCTTCGACCCGCGAAAGACCTTCTCCCAATGACCGAGCAGCACGAGAAACCCCTGCTCCGGGTCCGCGACCTGTCGGTCAGCTTCGGCCGCAACGAGCCCGCCGTGCGCGGCGTCTCGTTCGACGTGCACAAGGGCGAGACCGTGGCGCTGGTCGGCGAGTCCGGCTCCGGCAAGTCGGTCACCGCCCTGTCGACCCTGCGGCTGCTGCCCTACCCGCTCGCCAGCCACGGCCCCGCCTCCAGCGTCACCTGGAAGGGCGAGGAGATCATGGGCGCCGACGAGCGCACCCTGATGCGGATCCGCGGCGACGAGATCGCCATGATCTTCCAGGAGCCGATGACCTCGCTGAACCCGCTGCACACGGTCGAGAAGCAGATCGGCGAGACCCTGGCCCTGCATAAGGGTCTGCGCGACAACGCCGCCCGGGCGCGAACCCTGGAGCTGCTGGACCTGGTCGGGATCAAGGACCCGGAGAGCCGGCTGGCCTCCTACCCGCATCAGCTTTCCGGCGGCCAGCGCCAGCGGGTGATGATCGCCATGGCGCTGGCGAACGAGCCGGACCTGCTGATCGCCGACGAGCCGACCACCGCCCTGGACGTCACCATCCAGGCGCAGATCCTGGCCCTGCTCGACCGGCTGCGCCGGGAGATGGGCATGGCGGTGCTGCTGATCACCCACGACCTGGGCATCGTGCGCAAGGTGTCCGACCGGGTCTGCGTGATGACCGACGGCGAGATCGTCGAGCATGGCGAGACCGAGCGGGTCTTCACCGCGCCCGAGCACCCCTATACCCAGAAGCTGCTGGCCGCCGAGCCCAAGGGCGCGCCTGAACCGGTGGCGGAGCGGGCCAAGACCGTGCTTCAGGCCTCCGACGTGCGGGTCTGGTTCCCGATCCAGCGCGGCTTCCTGAAGCGCACAATCGGCCATGTGAAGGCGGTCGACGGCGTGACAGTGGGCGTCAAAGAAGGCGAGACCGTCGGCATCGTCGGCGAGTCCGGCTCCGGCAAGACCACGCTGGCCATGGCGATCCTGCGGCTGACCTCCTGCACCGGCCGGGTCACCTTCCTCGGCCGCGAGGTCCAGGGCATGGGCAAGGAGGACCTGCGGTCCCTGCGCCGGGACATGCAGATCGTCTTCCAGGACCCCTATGGCAGCCTGTCGCCCCGGCTTTCCATCGCCGAGATCGTCGGCGAGGGCATGGGCGTCCACGACCTCTCCGAACTCGGCCTGAAGAGCGAGGCGGACAAGGATCGCCGCATCGACGAGGTGCTGCGCGAGGTCGGGCTCGATCCCGCCCTGCGCGACCGCTATCCGCACGAGTTCTCCGGCGGCCAGCGCCAGCGCATCTCCATCGCCCGCGCCATGGTGCTGCGCCCGAAGCTGGTGATCCTGGACGAGCCGACCTCGGCCCTGGACATGAGCGTGCAGGCGCAGATCGTCGAGCTGCTGCGCGACCTGCAGCGCAAGCACGGGCTGGCCTATCTGTTCATCAGCCACGACCTGAAGGTGGTTCGCGCCATGTCGCACCGGGTCTATGTGATGCGCGAGGGCATGGTGGTCGAGCACGGGCCCACGGCCCAGGTGATGGACGCCCCCAAGCGCGACTACACCAAGGCCCTGATGGCCGCCGCCTTCGACCTGGAAGCGCGCGAGGACGGGGCCGTCAGAACCTAGCTCAGATGCCCCATCGCGTGGCGCACGACCTTGGCCATCACCGTGGGCAGCGCCGCCTCGCCCAGCCGCTCCACCGGCCACCAGCGGGCGTCGGCCACCTCGGGACCGGTCTCGACCCGGCCGGCCAGCACGGTCAGCTCCAGATGGAAATGGGTGAAGGTGTGGCGCACCATCCCCGGCAGTTCCCGCCAGGCCACGCCGGCAACCGGCGCGTGGTCCCTCGCCGATACCGTTTCGGCTTCCTCGATCCAGGGCGAGGAGGGCACCTCCTGCATACCGCCGAGCAGCCCGCTCTCCACCCGGCGGCGCAGCAGGATCGCGCCCTGCCCGTCCGTCACGAAGAAACAGGTGCCGCGGCGGGTCGGCTTGGCCTTTTTGGGCGTCTTGGCCGGCAGATCCTCCGCGACGCCCTCCACCCGGGCCACGCAGGCATCCGACCACGGGCAGGTCAGGCATTTCGGCTTGCGCGGGGTGCAGACGGTCGCGCCCAGATCCATGATCGCCTGGGCATAGTCGCCCGCCCGCTCCATGGGCGTGATCCGGGCGGCAAGCGCCTTCAGCTTCGGCTTGGAGCCCGGCAGCGGGTCGGTGACGAGACGCAGGCGGGCGATCACCCGCTCCACATTGCCGTCCAGGATCGTCGCCGGCCGGTCGAAGGCGATGGCGGCGACCGCTGCGGCCGTGTAGTCGCCTACCCCCGGCAGGGTCTTCAGCCCCTCCTCGGTGTCGGGAAACCGGCCCCCGTGTTCCATGGCCACCACGCCGGCGCAGCGATGCAGGTTGCGCGCCCGTGCGTAGTAGCCGAGCCCGGCCCATTCGGTCAGCACGTCGTCCAAGTCGGCCGAAGCCAGCGATTCCACCGACGGCCATCGCGAGGTGAAGCGTTGGAAGTAGGGACCGACCGTCGCCACCGTGGTCTGCTGCAGCATGATCTCGCTCAGCCAGACCCGGTAGGGATCGGCCAGCTCGCCCGGTTCCGCCCGCCAGGGCAGGCGACGGCGATGCCGGTCATACCAGGCGAGCAGGCGGCGGGCGAGATCGGGCGAGGAGATCGGAGCGGCGGTGTGTGTCATCGTCGGTGAAGATAGCGTGTGACGGCGACCGCGCCATATGTATGGATGACGCCCCTATCGAACCGGAGCCGGACAGGAGGGCCGCGATGGCGGACGAGAAGACCGAGGGAGCAAGGAAGGTACGGCGCGGCGGCATGCGCGCGCTGTCCAACCTGGCGCCCGGCCTGACCGATCCGCTGTTCCGCAAGCGCGGCTTCGTCGAAGGCCGTATTCCCCGCGACTGGGCGCAGATCGTCGGCGCCGACCTGGCGCAGTCCTGCGCGCCCGAGTCGCTGAACTTTCCGCGCGGCCGGCGCGACGGGGCGACCCTGAAAATCGTCGCCCTGCCGGGACGCGCGCTGGAAATTCAGCACCTGACGCCACAGATCATCGAGCGGGTGAACGGCCATTTCGGCTGGGCCGCGGTCGCGCGGATGACGATCCGCCAGGGGCTGCTGCCCACACCGCCGAAATCCCGGCGCCCGAGCCTGCGCCCCCTGGCGGAGCGCGAGAAGACCGCGATCCGGGACCGGGTCGGGGGCGTACAGGACAGCGCCCTGCGCGAGCGTCTGGCGGCCCTGGGCGAGGCGGTCACCGCCCGCGCAGCCGCCGGCCCCGGCGAGGGAACTTGAGTATGGGGCGGAAAATAGCCTCAATCCCGAGCTAATCGGGAAACTTGCCGGGTCGCAGGGACTCGGCGTATTGTCATCAACATCTGGTGTCCGGGAGCGGAACATGTATCGCAGAACACTAAATCTTGGGATCCTTGGTCTGGCTGGCGGCCTGGTCGGCACGACGCTGGTCCCGTCCCTGGCCCGTGCCGTCGTCGAGGTCGACCTGAAAGCCGCCGAGACGCCGCGCGTGCTCGGCGACCCGGATGCGCCGCTGACGATGATCGAGTATTCCTCGCTCACCTGCCCGCACTGCGCCACGTTCCACGCCAAGAGCTACAAGCCGATCGTCGAGAACTACGTCGACACCGGCAAGCTGAAGTTCGAGATGCGGGACTTCCCGCTCGACCAGTACGCGCTGCGCGCCTCGGCCATGGCGCGGGCGATCGACGGCAAGCCGTATTTCGCGCTGATCGACATGATCTTCAAGCAGCAGGCCACCTGGACCCGCGCGGAGAACCCGATCGACGCCCTGAAGAAGATCGGCCGGCTGGCCGGCATCAGCGCCGAGACGGCCGATGCCTACATGACCAACGAGGCCCTGCTCGACTCGATCCTGAACGGCCGGATCGACGCGCAGAAGAGCTACGACGTCAACTCGACCCCGACCTTCGTGATCGGCGACGAGGTGATCCGTGGCGCCGAGCCCTACGAGACCTTCCAGAAGGTGATCGAGGCCAAGCTCGCCTAACCCCCGTCTCGGAGACCCACCACGGTGCATTTCAGCAAACTGCGTCTGACCGGGTTCAAGTCCTTCGTCGAGCCGACCGAGCTGCTCATCGAGGAAGGGCTGACCGGCGTGGTGGGGCCGAACGGCTGCGGCAAGTCGAACCTTGTCGAGGCGCTGCGCTGGGTCATGGGCGAGACATCCGCCAAGCAGATGCGTGGCGGCGGCATGGACGACGTCATCTTCGGCGGCACCGAGCAGCGCCCGGCCCGCAACATGGCCGAGGTAGGGCTGTTCGTCGCCAATGACGACCGCCGCGCCCCGGCGCAGTTCAATGCCGCCGACGAGCTCGAGGTGGTGCGGCGGATCGAGCGCGATAAGGGGTCGCACTACCGGGTCAACGGCAAGGACGTGCGCGCCCGCGACGTGCAATTGCTGTTCGCCGATGCCGCCACCGGCGCCCGCTCGGCCGGACTGGTCAGCCAGGGCAAGATCGGCAGCATCGTCCAGGCCAAGCCGGGTGACCGCCGGGCCCTGCTGGAGGAGGCGGCGAACATCCGCGGCCTGCACACCCGGCGGCACGAGGCGGAACTGCGCCTGCGCGCCGCCGAGCAGAACCTGGAACGGTTGGACGACGTGCTGAAAGCGCTGGAGGGCCAGCGTGCCGCGCTTCGGCGTCAGGCAAGACAGGCCCAGCGCTACCGCGAGCTCAGCGAGAAGATCCGCCAGGCGGAGTCCATCGTCCTGCATGCCCGCTGGACCCACACGATGGAGGAACGGCGCAAGGCCGGCGCCGCCCTCGCCGCCGCCCGGGACAAGGTGACGGAAGCGACCCAGGCGGCCGCCGCCGCCAGCGCCGCCCAGACCGATTCGGCCGCCAGCCTGCCCGGCCTGCGCCAGAGCGAGGCGGAGGCCTCCGCGGAA
Source organism: Thalassobaculum sp. OXR-137 (assembly GCF_034377285.1). Lineage (NCBI taxonomy): Bacteria > Pseudomonadati > Pseudomonadota > Alphaproteobacteria > Rhodospirillales > Thalassobaculaceae > Thalassobaculum > Thalassobaculum sp. OXR-137. The sequence continues at coordinate 630,536 of NZ_CP139715.1, forward strand.
CTCCAGCACCTGACCGTCACCCGCAGCGAGCTCGATGCCGAGGAACGGCGGATCGCCACCGCCCGCAGCGAGGCCGAAACCCGCCTGCGCCAGATCGCCGACGACGTCGCCCGAGAGAAGACCCTGGTGGAAGAGGCCGCGTCCTCGCTGGCAAGGCTGATCGGCGAGCGTGATGCCCTGGCCGCCGCCGGGGAAGGCGAGGCCGAGGCCCAGGAGGCGAGCGGCACCGCCCTGACCAAGGCGAACCGCGACGCCGAGGAGGCCGAGGAGGCGGTTCACAAGACCACCGAGGCGATCGCCGTCGCCGACGCCCGCCGGGCCGCCCTGGAACGGCAGTTGCGCCAGGCCGAGGAGCGGATCGCCCGGCTCGACCGCCAGCAGGCCGAACTCGCCGAGCGCCGGGCCGAACTGGTCCGCCAGGCCGTGCCCGAGGACGAGCGCGGCGCCGCCGAACGGGCGGTGACCGACGCCGCCGCCGCCGCGGAAGCGGCCGAAGCCGGCATTCCGGCGGCCCAGCAGACCCGCGATGCCGCCCAGGAAGCCGAAAAGGCCGCCCGCGCCGCCGCCCGCGACCTGGACGCCGCGGTCTCGGAACTGGACACCGAGGCCACCGGCCTGCGCCGTCTGCTAATGCAGGCGAAGAGCGAGGCCGCGCCCATCGTCGATGCGGTCACCGTCGCGCCGGGCTACGAAACCGCCCTTGGAGCCGCCCTCGGCGACGATCTTGAGGCCCCCGCCCTCCAGGCGAACGCCACCCCGACGGCCGGCGGTTGGCGCGATGGCGCGGCGGCTGGCGGGGCCGACTGGCCGGCCGGCATCGAGCCGCTTGCGCCGAAGGTCACGGCGCCCGCCGCCCTCACCGCCCGCCTCGCCCGCACCGGCATCGCCGCCGATCCGGCGACAGCCGCCGCCGCCCAGCCGTCCCTGGCGCCAGGCATGCGGATCGTCACCCGCGAGGGCGGCATGTGGCGCTGGGACGGGTTCGTGCAGACCCCCGGTGCGCCCAGTTCCGCCGCCATCCGTCTGGAGCGCCGCAACCGTCTGGCCGAGCTCGACCGCCACCTTGCCGAGCGACGCGGCGCCCTGGACGTCGCCCGATCCGAGGCCGAGCATGCGGCGGAGACCCTGGCCGCCGCCGACGACGCGGTGGAGGTCGCCCGTCGGGCCCGCAATGCCGCGTCGGACGCCCTGTCCAAGGCGAAATCCGCGGCCGCCGCGATCGAGGCGCGGGTCGCCGCCGTGGACACGAAACTCGCCGCCCTGGATGACGGGGCCGCCCGCCTCGCCGGCGAGCGCGAGGAGGCCGTGACCGCCCAGGTCCAGGCGGCGGAGGAACTGAAGACCCTGCCGGACGTGGAGGCCTTGCGTGCGGAATCCTCCCGGCTGCGGGCCGCCCTGTCGGAACGCCGGGCCGAACTGGTCGAGGCCCGCACCGAGCACGACCGGCTGGTGCGCGATGCCGAGGCGCGGCGAACCCGGCTGTCGGCGACCGAGGGCGAGATCAAGTCCTGGGAACAGCGCCGCGAGCGCGCGGATACCCGGCTGGGCGACCTGGATACCCGCCGCCAGGGCGAGGAGGGAGAGATCGCCCGCCTGGCCTCGCGGCCGCAGGAGATCGCCGCCGAGCGCGAGAAGGTCGTGGCGCTGATCGAAACCGCCGAGGCCAAGCGCCGGCAGGCGGCCGACGCCCTGGTCTCCGCCGAGAGCCGGCAGACCGAACTGGACCGGGTGGCCAAGGAAGCCGAACGCAGCGCCGGCGAGGCCCGCGAGACCCTGATCCGGGCCGAGGCCCAGCTGGAGCAGATCAACCAGACCCTCCGCGTCGAGCGCGAGCGCATCCAGGAACGCCTGGACTGCACCCCGGACGAGATCCTGGCCAAGGCCGGGATCGATCCGGAAGCGCCCCTGCCCGACGCCGAGCAGACCCAGCGCAGCCTGGACCGGCTGAGCGGCGAGCGCGAGGCCATGGGCCCGGTCAACCTGCGGGCCGAGACCGAGCTGGACGAACTGACCGAACAGATCGAGGGCATGGAGCGCGAGCGCGACGACCTGGTCGGTGCGATCCAGCGCCTGCGCAGCGCCATCGCCGCCCTGAACAAAGAGGGCCGCGAACGGCTGCTGGCCGCCTTCAACCTGGTCAACGGCCATTTCCAGACCCTGTTCCGGCGCCTGTTCGGCGGCGGCGAGGCGCATCTGAAGCTGACCGAGGCCGACGATCCGCTGGAGGCCGGGCTTGAGATCCTGGCCAGCCCGCCGGGCAAGAAGATGCAGCATCTCTCCCTGCTGTCCGGCGGCGAACAGGCGCTGACGGCGGCCGCCCTGGTCTTCGCGGTGTTCCTGACCAACCCGTCGCCGATCTGCGTGCTGGACGAGGTGGACGCGCCGCTGGACGACACCAACGTCGACCGGTTCTGCTCGCTGCTGCAGGACATCGTGAAGGAGACCGGCACCCGCTTCCTGGTCATCACCCACCACCGGATGACCATGGCGCGCATGGACCGGCTGTTCGGCGTCACCATGGCGGAGCGCGGCGTCAGCCAGCTCGTCTCCGTCGATCTGGCCCGCGCCGAGAGGCTGCGCGACGCCGGCTGAAAACCGCCGATATATTTATTATTTATAATCAACCGCTTGTCATGTTTTTCGCAGTGCGGTCGTGGCCTTGACACCCTACAGGCCCCTGCGTATGGTGGCGCCGCTTCGCTGGGGGTCCGGCAAGCACGGGATTCGTCGCGCCCACAGGTGCGCCGGGGTCCGGATCAACTTTAGCGGAGCCCGATCTTTCGGGTCTGGGGAATGACCGACAAGAACTCCCCTCCTTCGCTCGACAGCCTCGCAGAGCGCCTGAAGCGCGCGCGGGGCGGCGAGAAGGGATCGCTGAACAAGGATCTGGAACCGGGCCTGCCGAAGAGTGCGATCGGTGTCGCCTTCCGCGTCGGTGTCGAGCTCGTGGCCGGCGTCGTGGTCGGGGCGGCGATTGGGTACGGGCTCGATCAATGGCTGGGGACTACTCCCTGGATGCTGATCGTGTTCTTCTTTCTTGGGGCCGCAGGCGGGATGATGAACGTCTACCGCGCGGCAACCGGCCAGGGTCTCTCGGTGGGCTACACCAAGGATCCGGACGGGGTTGGCCCTCGCGGGTCGCAGCAAGCGGACGGCGGATCGCCGGACGGCGGAAACAAAGAGGGGTAGAAGGTGGCGTCTCCGGTCGAACAATTCCAGATCAAGACCATTGGCCCGGAGCTCCATGTCGCGGGCATGGATATCTCCTTCACCAACTCGGCTCTGTTCATGATCCTGGCGACCTTCGTGGTCGGCGTGTTCCTGACCCAGTCGATGAGCGGCCGTCACCTGGTCCCGACGCGGATCCAGTCGCTGGCGGAGCTGTCCTACGAGTTCATCGCCAACATGGTGCGCGAGAATGTCGGTCCGGAAGGCCGGCCGTACTTCCCGTTCATCTTCTCGCTGTTCATGTTCATCCTGGTCGGCAACCTGCTGGGCATGATTCCGTTCAGCTACACGTTCACCAGCCAGATCATCGTGACCTTCGCCATGGCGATCACGATCTTCGTCGCGATCACGATCGTGGCGCTGGTCAAGCACGGGCTGCACTTCTTCACGTTCTTCTTCCCGTCGGGCGCGCCGGTCTACATGGCGCCGCTGCTGATCCCGATCGAGATCCTGTCCTACCTGTCGCGCCCGGTCAGCCTGTCGGTGCGACTGTTCGCGAACATGATGGCCGGCCACACCATGATGAAGGTGTTCGGCGGCTTCGTCGTCGCCCTCGGGGTGTTCGGCGTGGCGCCGCTGCTGGTGCTGGTCGCGCTGACCGGCTTCGAGATCCTCGTCGCCGTGCTGCAGGCCTACGTGTTCACGATCCTCACCTGCATCTATCTCTACGACGCGATCCATCTGCACTGATCGGTCACGTCGCGAGACATCAACCCAGCCTCTAACCTCCCAACGAACGGAAGGATAAGACCCATGGAACTCGAAGCCGCCAAGATGATCGGAGCCGGTCTTGCCGTCATCGCCCTGATGGGTGTCGGTGTCGGTATCGGCAACATCTTCTCGACCCTGATCGCTTCGATCGCCCGTAACCCGGCGGCCCGCGGCGAAGTCTTCGGCATCGGCATTCTGGGCTTCGCCCTGACGGAAGCCGTCGCGCTGTTCGCGCTGCTGATCGCGTTCCTCATCCTGTTCACCTGATCCGGTTCCGGGTGCCCGCTGTCCGGCCGGCACCCTCGACCCCCGTCAGGAGGATGACGACATGATCGCCAACAGCGTGACCCGCTGGTCTCGGCGCATCGGCCTCGCAGCCGCCGCGGCGGTTGCGGCCGTGCCGTCCTGGGCGGCTACGGACGCCCATGGTGGCGGAGGCGGCGGCCTGCCGCAGCTCGATGCCACGACCTATCCGACCCAGATCTTCTGGCTGATCGTCAGCTTCGCCCTGCTCTACGCCATCATGTCGAAGGTCGCGATTCCGCGGATCGCCGATGTGCTGGAAGAGCGGCAGGAGCGGATCGAGGACGACATCGAGACCGCCGAGCGCCTGCGCGCCGAGGCGGAAGCGGTGAAGGCCGACTACGAGAAGGCGGTGGCCGACGCCCGGTCCCAGGCCCATGACCTTGTCCGCAAGGCCATGGACGAGATCTCGGCTTCCCACGCCACGGCCGAGGCCGAGGCGGCGAAGAAGACCGCTGAGACCACCAAGGCCGCCGAGGCCCGTATCGCCGAGCAGCGGACCGAGGCTCTGGAGAGCCTGAAGTCCGTGGCCAGCGAAGCCGCCGCCGAGGCGACGGTGAAGCTGACCGGCATCAAGGTGAGCGACGCCAAGGTCGGAAAGGCGGTCGAATCCGCCATGCAGGGAGGCGCCTGATGTTCAACGATCCGACATTCTGGGTCGCCGTCTCCTTCGTCCTGTTCCTGGCCCTGCTGTACTGGAAGGGCTGGCGTCCGATCGTCGCCGGCCTCGACAAGCGGGCCGAGGAGATCAAGCGCAAGCTCGACGAGGCACAGGCGCTTCGCGAGGAGGCGCAGGCCGCCAAGGCCGACTACCAGCGCCGCCAGCGCGACGCCCTGCAGGAGGCCGAGGCCATCCTGGAGCACGCCAAGACCGAATCCGTGCGGTTGCGCGAAGAGGCCGAGGCGAAGCTGGAGCAGTCGCTCGCCCGGCGCGAGCAGGTCGCCATGGAGAAGATCCAGGCGGCCGAGGCCAAGGCCCTTCAGGAAGTGCGGGCGCAGATGGTGGACCTCGCCGTCGCCGCGACCCGGCGCCTGATCGAGGACAACATGGACGCCGCGACCCAGAAGAAGCTGGTCGCCAACGCCATCGACGAGATCCCGACCCGGCTCCAGTAAACGGACCGGCCCGGCAGGGACGCTCGGACACGATACGGATAACGGCCCGCGGGATCGCTCCCCGGGCCGTTTTCTTTTGGGGATGCCGGCCGGGCGCACCGCCCCTTCCCCCTCCCCGCCAAACCCGACTTCCTGGACGGCCCCGGTCCCGGCCTTGCGCCGGGGTATTCGGGGGGACGATCCAGGACCTTGCCCCGCTGTATCCGACGACCTCATGAGGGTCCTGGACAGCGCGTGCCGCGCTTCCAGGAAGTCGGTGGAGGGAAAGAGGATACGGGAGAACCGCGGTCCCCCGCTCCCCCATACCCGACTTCCTGGACGGCCCCCGTCCCGGCCTTGCGCCGGGGTAATCCGGGGGAAGATCCAGGACCGTGTCCCGCTGTATCCGACGACCTCATCGGGGTCCTGGACAGCGCGTGCCGCGCTTCCAGGAAGTCGGTGAGGGGGAAGTCGGCAAAGAGGGCGTCGAGAGCCGTCGAGAGCCGCCGAGGGGCGCCGAGAACCGTCGCCTATGTGCTGTCGGCCTTCGTCTTCTGGCCGTCGAACATCAGGCGCAGACGGGCCCGCTGGGCCTCGCGGATGTGGTAGCGCGCCGCCGCCTCCGCCCGCGCCTGATCCCGCGCCTCGATCGCCTCCAGCACCTCCTGGTGCTCCTGACGGGCGGTGCCCGAACGGCCGGTCAGCGACAGGGTGGTCATGCCCAGCAGCGCCATGGCGTCGCTCAGCACGTTCAGGGTCTTCAGCAGATAGCGGTTATGGGCCGCCCGGTAGAGCGTGCCGTGGAACTGCCGGTTATGGGTCGCCAGCGCCCTGGGATCTCCGTCGCCCGGATCGGCCGCGATCAGGTCGCGCAGCAGGGTGATCTCGGCATCGGAGGCGTGGCGGGCGGCCAGGCCGGCGGCCGTGCCCTCCAGCACCTCGCGCATCTGGTAGAGCTCCATCACCGCTTGGTGGTCGAGCTCGGCGATGACCATGCCGCGATAGGGCACGAAGGTGAGCAGGCCGTCCGCTTCCAGCCGCCGCAGCGCCTCGCGGACCGGCGTGCGGCTGACATCCAGCCGCTTCGCCATCTCGATTTCGCGGATCCGTTCGCCCGGCTTCAGCTCGCCGGCCTGAATCGCCTCGCGCAGGCGGTGATAGGCCCACTCGCCGCGCGACTCCGCAACGGAACGGGCGGCATCGTCGATGCCGCCCGGCTCATTGTCGTTCAGTTCGAGTTTCTTCGGAGCCCTCGCCATGGGGCGAGTATGCCCTACTCCGCGGCGTCGGCGCGACCGGAAGTCGCCTCCTCGCCGGCACCCGTCCCGGCAAGCTTGCCGAACACCGCGCCGGACATCAGGCCGGTGCCGCCCGGGTAGTTGAAGTAGAACAGGCCGCCGACCAGCTCGCCGGCGGCGTACAGGCCGGGAATCGGGTTCATGTCCACGTCGACCACCTGGCCGCGCTCGTCGATCCGCAGGCCGCCGAACGTGAAGGTGATGCCGCAGGTGACCTGATAGGCCTCGAACGGACCCTGCTCGATCCGCACCGCCCAGTTCGACTTCGGCACCGAGAGCCCGTTGGTGCCGCGGCCGTCCTTGACGTTCGGGTTGAACTCGACATCGGTCTGGACCGCGTCGTTATAGGCCTTCACCTCGGCCAGGAAGGCTTTCTTGTCCACGCCTTCCAGCTTGTCCGCCAGTTCCTCCAGCGTGTTGCCGGTGACCTTGGTCACCTGGCGGATGCGGTACTCGTCGCGCTGCAGGTGGACGGTCTGCTGGTCGAAGATCTGCCACGCCATCTGGCCCGGCTGGTTGAGGATCACCCGGCCGTACTTGGCGTAGGTGTAGTTGCGGAAGTCCGCCCCTTCGTCGACGAAGCGCTTGCCCTCGGCATTGACCATGATCGAGAACGGATAGGAGTGCTTCTGGAAGTTGTCGCCGACCGCCAGATCGCCGAATTCCGGCGCGTTGAAGTCCCAGCCGACCGCATGGCCGCCAGACCAGTTGCCGTAGGGGCAGGCGCCGATGTCGAGCGCCATGCGGATGCCGTCGCCGGTGTTGAAACGGGTGCCGCGCACCTTCGCCAGCTCCCAGCCCGGGCCCATGTAGCGGGTGCGCCATTCCGGGTTGGCCTCGAAGCCGCCGCTGGCCAGGACCACCGCCTTGGCGGAGATGGTCTCCACGCCGGTCGGGCCTTTCACCTTCACGCCGTGCACGCGCACATCGTCGTATTCGAGCGACAGGGCGCGGGTGGAGTAGCGGATTTCGATGCCGTTCTTCTTGGCCGCGGTCCACAGGGCCTCGACCAGACCGGGTCCGCCGCCCCAGGCTTCCACGGTCAGGCCGCCCCAGAACTTGAACTTGCCGTCGACCTTGAAGGCCTGGCGGCCCCAGATCGGCTGGAAGCGCACGCCCTTGCCCTTCATCCACATCAGCGTGTCGTAGGACGAGGTGATGAGCTTTTCCGCCAGGTCCGGGTTGCAGCGGTACTGGGTGACCCGGAACATGTCGTCGAAGAACTGATCGGCGGTGTAGGTGCCGAAATCGGTGATCGCCACTTCTTCGTCGGTGATGTCGGGCATCAGGGCGCGCAGGTCGTCGACGCCGTTATAGACCGTGCGGATGGCACCGGCGGTGAAACGGGTATTGCCGCCGCCCTCGTCTTCGTGAGCGCGCTCCAGCACCAGGACCGAGGCCCCGGACTCGCGCGCCGACAGGGCAGCGCAGAGTGCGGCATTACCGGCACCGACGACGACGACATCCCATTCAGCCATGACTTCCTCTCCTTCTGGGGGCCCGCAGGCGCCCGGTGCGGCCTGGGCCGACCTTAGATAAAACTGCTTGTATAACTTTGTATACAATCCTGCCGGGGCCGATGTCCAGCATTGCGAACACCCGGTGCCGCTAATTGCACGGGCCCGCCTTCATGCCGCGCTGCCCAAGCGAACGGAGAGCGGGTAAGCTGCGGCCATGCGTCCCTGGAACCAGACACTCGGCCCCCGCCTCAGGGTGGTCATCGCCCCCAACGTCGCCGTCGGCCCCGGCAAGGCGGACCTGCTGCAAGGCGTGGTGGAGACCGGCTCGATCGCCGCCGCCGGCCGCCGCCTCGGCATGAGCTACAAGCGCGCCTGGGGCCTGGTGGAAGGCATGAAGGAGGATTTCGGGGCTCCCCTGGTGACCACCACCCGCGGCGGCTCGGCCCGCGGCGGCGCGGAACTCACCGACCTCGGCCAGAGCGTGCTCGACCTCTACCGGCGGATGGAAGACCAGGCGGCCGCCGCGACCAGGGTGGAGTTGGAGGCGCTGCAGACCCTGCTCGCCGACCAGAAGGGCTGACGCCCCGTGGATGCCTGTCGCCGCAGCCCCGTTGACCGCGCTGCCGCGACGTGAGACCGTCCCGATATGTTCAATGAGACATATCGGAAGCCGATGTCGGTCCTGACCTGCCTGTCCCGGGCCTCGCTTCTCGTGCTGCTGGCGGTCGTCACGGCCGCCTCCGCCCGCGCCGGAGAGGTGCGGGTGGCGGTCGCCGCCAACTTCACCGACGCCGCCAAGGAGATCGGCGCCGCCTTCGATACGGCGACCGGCCATCGCGCGGTCTTCAGCTTCGCCTCCACCGGCCAGATCTACACTCAGATCCTCGGCGGTGCGCCGTTCGACGTCTTCCTGGCCGCCGACCAGGCGCGGCCGGAAAAGGCGGTCAACGAGGGCCTGGGCGATCCCGACCATCGCTTCACCTACGCCAAGGGGCGCCTCGCCCTGTACAGCCGAGAGGCGGGACTGGTCACCGGTCCGGAAACCCTCGACGCCGACGGCCTCGGCAGGCTCGCCATCGCCAACCCGCAGACCGCTCCCTACGGCGCGGCGGCGATCCAGGTCCTGACCCATCTCGGCCGGCTCGAGCGGTTCGAGGGCGAGATGGTCCAGGGGGTCAACATCGCCCAGACCTATCAGTTCGTCGCCACCGGCAATGCGCGGCTTGGCTTCGTCGCCGCCTCGCAGATCGCCGGCCATGGGGACGGGTCGCGCTGGCTGGTGCCGGACCACCTGCACGATCCGATAGCCCAGGATGCCGTGCTGCTGAAATCCGCCGCCGACCGCGACGCCGCGCTCTCCTTCATGGCCTTCCTGAAAAGTCCGCAGGCTCTGGCGGTGCTGGAGAAATACGGCTACGCCCCGGGTGACTGACGACGGACGGTTGACGGAAGGAGATCCATGCCCGACCTCGCCGAGATCTGGTCCCCGGTCCGCCTGACCCTGATCCTGGCGGCGGTTACGACCCTGGTCCTGCTGGTCGTCGCCACGCCGATCGCCTGGTGGCTCGCGCGGTCGCGTGCCGCCTGGAAGGAAGCGGTGGCAGCAATCGTCGCCCTACCCTTGGTGCTGCCGCCGACGGTGCTCGGCTTCTATCTCCTGATCCTGCTCGGGCCGGACGGGCCGGGCGGGTGGCTCGCCTCTCTCGGCGGTGCGCGGTCGCTGGCCTTCACCTTCACCGGACTGGTCATCGGCTCGGTGATCTATTCCCTGCCCTTCGTGGTGCAGCCGGTCCGCAACGCCTTCGAGGCCATGGGCGACCGGCCGCTGGAGGTCGCCGCCACCCTGCGCGCCGGCCCCTGGGACCGATTCTGGAGCGTGGCGGTGCCGCTTGCCCGACGCGGATTCCTGACCGGGGCGGTGCTCGGCTTCGCCCACACCATGGGCGAGTTCGGCGTGATCCTGATGATCGGCGGCAACATCCCGGGCGAGACGCGGGTTCTCTCCATCGCCATCTACGACTACGTGGAGACCCTGCGCTGGGCCGAGGCACACCTGTTGGCCGGCGGCATGGTGGTCTTCGCCTTCGCGGTGATCCTGGCGATGCTGGTGCTGGAGAAGCGGATCGGGGGGGTGCGGTCGTGAGCCGCCCGCCCGACGGCATCGACGCCCGGTTCGCCGGGACCATGGGCGGGTTCTCCCTGGACGTCGCCTTCACCGCGCCGATGCGGGGCATCACCGCCCTGTTCGGCCCCTCCGGCTCCGGCAAGACGACGGTGTTGCGGGCGATGGCGGGGCTCGCCCGCCTGCCCGGACACCTCCGCGTCGGTGGCGAGACCTGGCAGGACGACGCGCACCGCCTATTCCTATCGCCGCACCGCCGACCCATCGGCTATGTGTTCCAGGAGGCGAGCCTGTTCGCCCATCTGTCGGTGCGCGGCAACCTGCTGTACGGCGCCAAGCGGTCGGCCGGGCAGGCGCCGGCGATCGGCTTCGACGAGGCGGTGACGCTGCTCGGATTGGAGCGGCTGCTTGAGCGCGGGCCGGACAAACTCTCCGGCGGCGAGCGGCAACGGGTGGCCATCGGCCGCGCCCTGCTTTCCTGTCCCCGTCTGCTGCTGATGGACGAGCCGCTCTCGGCTCTGGACGAGGCGTCGCGGGCCGACATCCTCGCCACCTTCGAGCGGCTGCACTACGCCCTGCCGATCCCGGCGCTCTATGTCAGCCACGATCTGGCCGAGGTCGCCCGGCTGGCCGACCGGATGGTGGTGCTCTCGGCAGGCCGGGTGGTGGCGGAGGGGGATGTGGGACCGATCCTGGAACGGCTGGATCTGGAGCCGGCCACCGGACGGTTCGAGGCCGGCGTGGTGCTGTCCGCCTCGGTGACCGGTCACGACGGCACCTACCAGCTCACCCGCCTCGACCTGGCGGGTCAGCCGGTGTCCATTCCGCGGGTGGATGTGGCCGTCGGCGATCGGGTCCGCCTGCGCATCCGCGCCCGGGACGTGGCGCTGGCGACCCGGCCGCCGGAGGGGATCAGCATCCGCAACCGGCTCTCCGGCCGGATCGTCGAGATCGCCGCCGCCGAGGGCGCGCCCTATGCCGAAACTCTGATCGAGATCGCCGACGGTGTGCGCCTGCGGTCGCGGGTCACGCGGGAGTCGGCGGACGAGCTCGGCCTGCAGGTCGGCGCGCCGGTCATCGCCCTGGTGAAGACGATCTCCTTCGACGGGAGATAGGGTTCCCATCTCTTCCACAAATAAAGCCGACTTCCTGGACGACCGACCGGGAGATCCAGGACCGTTATGCCGACCCGTCCGAGTTACGATCCTGGATCTCGCCCCGGATCAAGTCCGGGGTCGTCCAGGAAGTCGGAAATATATAGGGAGGAACAGAGCTGCAGGTTCCGAATTCGCCGCAATTCCTCTCCCATTCGTTCCAAATCACGAAAAGCTCCTCCTTCGCTTCCCGGTACCCGTTGCGGCCGCGCAGTGGTTGACTCCGCGCGCCTGAACACGACCTTGCATCCACGCATGAGCCAACCGGGGGAGAGCGCGCGCCATGGCCGGACCGCTTGAGGGATTCCGCATCATCGACCTGACCAGCGTGGTCTCCGGGCCGCTCGGCACCATGCTGCTGGCCGACCAGGGGGCGGAGGTGATCAAGATCGAACACCCGGCCGGCGGCGACTTCACCCGCGCCATGGCCAACCGCCAGGGCGGCTTCTCCGCCTCGTTCCTGAACAACAACCGCTCCAAGAAGTCGGTGGCCCTCAACCTGAAGGACCCGCGCGGCGTCGAGGCGGTGCTGAAGCTGGCGGCGACGGCCGATGCCTTTGTGCAGAACTTCCGCCCCGGCGTGACCGACCGCATGGGTCTGGGCGAGGCAGCGGTGCGGGCGGTGAACCCGTCGATCGTCTACTGCTCGATCAGCGGCTTCGGCGATACCGGACCCTATGCCGACAAGCCGGTCTACGACCCGCTGGTCCAGGCCCTGTCCGGCCTCACCTCCATCCAGGGCGGATCCGACGACGCCCGCCCCCGGCTTGTGCGCACCATCATCCCCGACAAGCTGACCGGCTACACCTCCGCCCAGGCGATCACCGCCGCCCTGCTGAAGCGCGAGCGCAGCGGCGAGGGCCAGCACGTGAAAGTCTCCATGCTGGACAGCGTGATCGACTTCCTGTGGCACTCCGACATGGGCAGCCAGACCTTCGTCGGCGGCGAGCTGCCGCAGGAGAAGGCGGCCAGCTTCATCGACCTGATCTACGAGACCACCGACGGCTATATCACCGTGGCGGTGAACACCGACAAGCAGTGGAAATCGCTGACCGCCGCCCTGGAGACGCCGGAATGGCTGGAGGACCCGCGCTTCCTCACCCCGGCCCTGCGGCACGAGAATATCGACGACCGGCTGACCCTGACCCAGAGCGTGCTGGCCACCGAGAGCTCGGCCTATTGGCTGGAGCGGCTGGAGGCCCATGACGTGCCCTGCGCGCCGGTACTGACCCGCTCCGCCATGATCGACCATCCGCAGATCCGGGCGACCGGCATCGTGGTCGAGCTCGACCATCCCCAGGCCGGCCGCGTGCGTCAGGCCCGACCGGCGGCGACGTTCTCGGTGAGCGCGCCCGATCTGTCCCACGGCGCGCCGGTCCTGGGGGCGGATACCGACGCGATGTTGGCGTCTGCCGGGTTCACGGACGCGGAGATCGCCACCCTGCGCGCCGAGGGCGTCGCCGGCACCAAGGAGGAGGACGCGGCATGATCGACTTCTACTACTGGCCCACCCCGAACGGCTGGAAGGTCGCGATCCTGCTGGAGGAGCTGGGGATCGACTACACGCTGATCCCGCTGAACATCTCCAAGGGCGACCAGTTCAAGCCGGAGTTCCTGGCGATCAGCCCGAACAACCGGATGCCCGCCATCGTCGACCACGGCGTGGAGGGCGACCCGATATCCGTCTTCGAGTCCGGCGCCATCCTGCATTACCTCGCCCGCAAGACCGGCCGCTTCATCCCGAGCGACCCACGGGGCGAGAAGGAAGTGCTGGAATGGCTGTTCTGGCAGACCGGCAACCAGGGACCGATGGCCGGCCAGCTCAGCCATTTCGTGAACTACGCGCCGGAAGACGTGCCCTACGCCAAGACCCGCTACCTCAACGAATACGACCGCTGCGTGGCGGTGCTGGAGCGCCGGTTGGAGGGACGGGAGTGGATCGTCGGCGACGACTACACCATCGCCGACATGATCTGCTGGCCCTGGGTGCTGATCGCCAAGCCGCTGGGTGCGTCCCTGGACGCCTATCCGAACGTGAGCCGCTGGCGGGCGGCGATCAAGGAGCGGCCGGCCGTGCAGCGGGCGGTCGATCTCGGCAAGGAGTTCCGCCGCTCCGCCCCGCCGGACGATGCCGAGCGCAAGATCCTGTTCACCCAGAGCGGGGCGAGCGTCACGCGGTAGGGGCGCCCCACCCGTCACCACCTCCCGTCATTCTGATGCACATCAGGATCTGAGCGCTACCGGCCGGCGTAGGCGGCTTGGTCCTGACTTGCGTCAGCGACTGTGATCTTGGTCAAGCGACTTGCCATGGCTTTTGATCTCTGACGATGGCGTTGAGGATGGTAAGCAGCTTTCTGGCGACGGCGATGAGGGCGACCATCTTGGGCTTTCCTGCAGCGATCAGTCTGGCGTGGAAGGCCTTGAGGGTAGGGTTGTAGCGCGCGCCGACCATGGCTGCGACGAACAGGGCGGTGCGTACGCTCGCGCGTCCGCCGCCGATGAAGGCTTTGCCGCGCCAAGTTCCCGATTGGCGCGTCCACGGTGCCAGCCCCGCCAGGGAGGCGATCTGGCGCCGGTCCAGTCGGCCGAGTTCGGGCAGATCGGCGAGCAGGGTGCGGGCGGTGGCCGGACCGATGCCGGGCACGCTGCGCAGCAGATCCTCCTGTGCCTGCCAGATCGGCGAGCCGCGGACCTGGTCGTCGATCTCGCGGTCGACCTCGTTCAGTTCCTTCTCCAGGGCCGTGATCAGACGCAGGATCGAGCGCCGCACCCGCGGTTCCGTGAGGCGGCTCTGACGCTGGCGCTCGGCGGCGATCATCGACACGATCTGCCGTCGCCGGGCCACCAGATCGGCCAGCAGGCGGCCGGACGCATCGGGCAATGCGCGCGGCTCAGGCCGGGTCGCCGCCAGGAACCGGGCGATCATCTCCGCATCGATCGGATCGGTCTTCGCCCGACGTCCCAGCGCCTGGGCGAAGGCCCGGATCTGGCGCGGATTGACCACGACGACCGGCAAGCCCGCCCCGGCCAGACCCGCCGCCACCACCGTCTCGAAGCCGCCCGTCGCCTCGACCCCCACCAGCGTTGCTCCCAGCGCTCCAAGACGCTCGGCCAACGCTGCAATCCCAGCGCCGTCACGCGGCACCGCCTCACATTCGCCCGGCCCTTGCGCGCCGAGCAGGATATGAACATCCAGACGGCTCTTGGAGACGTCGATACCCACGATCACCTGGTCCATCGCTACCCTGCCTTGCCTAAACGGGCTCGCCATATGGCGGCCCCGGCGACTGTTCGGGTTCGAGGGATGAACGGTGGATGGGCAACCTTGCTGACGTTCGGGCTCGCACGCTCCAGGACGACTCGGCGTCCCATCCACCACCGCTTCCGAAACTCTACCAGAAGCGGAAGACGATAAGTTACAAGGACGACGAGGTTGCGTTCCCTTCTCCCCGGCACCGGCATGCAAACCGTCATCACCCTCGGCTACGATCGGTTGCCAAGGCTTGTTGGTGCCCGCCGCGTGTTACAGTAATGTGGCATCCAGGATTTCCCGCCTTTCGCTGATCGATGGAGCCGACGATGTTCTCCTTCCTGCGCACATTTGCGTTCGCGCTCGTGGCTGTCGCCACGCTGGCCGGACCCGCGGCCGCCGAGCCGCTGAAACTGGTGCTTCTGCACCTGAACGACTGGGACAAGATGGAGAGCGCCGGCAAGGTCGCCTCCGTCATCGCCGCGGAGAAGGAAGCGGCCAAGGCCGAAGGCGCCTTCGTGCTCGTCACCTTCGGCGGCGATCTGATCTCGCCGTCGCTGATGAGCGGCATCGACAAGGGCGCGCACATGATCGAACTGGCCGAGCAGGTCGGCATTGAGTACGCGACCCTCGGCAACCACGAGTTCGATCTCGGCGACGAGGTCCTGAAGGCCCGGGTCGCGGAATCCGACTTCAAGTGGATCTCCAGCAACGTCACCCTGGACGGCAAGCCGTTCCCGGGAGTCGAAGGCCCGCAGATCGTCGACATGAACGGCTACAAGATCGGCCTGATCGGCCTGACCACGCCCGACACCTCCTTCCTCGCCAGCCCGGGGCCGGGCGTCGGCTTCGCCGACTACACCGAGGCCGCGACCACCGCGGCCGGCGTGCTGAAGGGCCTGGGGGCGGACTTCATCATCGTGCTCAGCCATGGGGGCGAAACCCTGGACCGCGGCCTGACCCGCTCGGTGAAGGACATCGATCTGGTGCTGGGCGGCCACGACCACCTGGCCCGCATCGTCTATGACGGCCGCGACATGACCGCGTCGTCGGGTTCCCAGGGCGAGTTCATCGCCAAGACCGTCATCGAAATGGACAAGGTCGAGAAGCGCGGCAAGCTGAGCCTGGTCTGGAAGCCGAGCTTCGGCCTGGTCGCCACCGCCGGCGCCATTCCGGCGGCGCAGGTCCAGGCCCAGGTCGACGAGTACACCGCCGCCCTGGACAGGGAGCTGGGCCAGGTCATCGGCAGCACCGCGGTGGAACTGGACACCCGTCGCGCCGCTATCCGCTCCCAGGAGACGGCGTTCGGCAATCTGGTCGCCGATGCCAGCCGGGCCGCGACCGGCGCCGATGTCGGCCTCGCCAATGGCGGCGGCATCCGCGGCGACACCGTCTATCCGGCCGGCACCCAGCTCACCCGCAAGATCATCCTGACCGAGCTGCCGTTCGGCAACTCCACGGTCAAGCTGCAGCTCACCGGCGCCCAGCTCCGCGCCGCCCTGGAGCACGGGGTCAGCGGGTTGGAGGACGGCCAGGGCCGCTTCCCCCAGGTCTCCGGCATGACCTACAGCTTCGACGGATCCAAGCCGGTCGGCTCGCGCATCGTCGAGGTTCTGGTCGCCGGCAAGCCGCTGGACGACAATGCGACCTACACCCTGTCCACCAACGACTATGTCGGCGGCGGCGGCGACGGCTACGGCATGTTCCGCGACGCCAAGGTGCTGATCGACGGCGCTGCCGGCGGTCTGGAGGCCGGTCAGGTGATCGACTACGTGCTCAGGAACGGCACCGTTTCCCCGGCCGTCGAGGGACGCATCAAGCGGATCGACTAACCCGCGCCATCAAGACTGCGATCCGCGGCCCGTCTCTTCGGAGGCGGGCCGTTTTCGTTCACGCCGCGGGGGTCAGCACGAAATCGGTCTCCACGGTCCAGAACGGATTGGCCACCCCGAACTCGGCCGCCTGGGCCGGATCGTCGTGCCGGGTGAACTCCCGGATCAGGCTCTCCTTCACCCCGAACACGGCGTCGCTGTCCAGATACGGGTCGTCATGGACGAAGATGTGTGTGGTCACCGTCTCGAAGCCGGGCGCGCCGACGATGTAGTGCAGATGGGCCGGGCGGATATTGCCGCGCCCCAGCCCGTGCAGGAGCTGCCCCACCGGCCCGTCATCGGGGATCGGATAGAAGCTCGGCTTGACCGAGCGGTAGGAGAAGCGGCCGTCGGCGCCGGTTCGGAACACGCCGCGCAGGTTGTTCTCCGGCTGCACCCCCGGCTGCTGCAGGTCGTAGAACCCGTCATGGCTGGTCTGCCAGGTGTCGATCACCGCCCCTTCCACCGGCCGTCCGTCGCCGTCGAGCACCCGGCCGCGCACCACCAGCGGTTCGCCCTCTCCGTCCTGGGAGATTGTGTCGCCCATGGCCAGGTCCGGCGCGCCGTCCACATGGAACGGGCCGAGCACCGTGTTCTCGGTCGCCCCGTCCGGCCGCCGCGTGTTGATCGCGTCGACCAGCATCGACACGCCGAGCACGTCGGAGAGCAGGATGAACTCCTGACGCTTGTCGTCGCACATCCGGCCGGTTTCGGTCAGGAAGCGGATGGCGGCCATCCATTCCCCGTAGGTCGGCTCGACCTCCTTCACCACCGCATGCAGATGGGCGATGACCGAGCGCATCACCTCGGCGAGACGCGCGTTCTCCGGCTCGCCCATGCGCGAGAGCACGGTCTCCACGGAGGTGTCCTCGGTGAAATAGCGCATCGACTCCACGTCTTCCGGCATGTCCCGCCTCCCTGACCTTTTCCGCCAGGGTAGAGAGGAACGGGGGTCCGGACTACGTCCTAGCGGAGCTGGAACTGCACCGGGACGACGAGTTCGAGACGGGCCTGGGTCATCTCCGCCGGCATCGGCGGCAGCGGCTGGGCGCGCTGGATCATCTGCTCCACCTCGCGGTCCAGCAGGTCGTAGCCCGAGCTGCGGTCGATCCGGTAGTCGAGCACGTTCCCGGCGCGGTCCATCACGAAATACAGCATGACCACCCCCTCCTGCCGGCGGGAGCGGGCGCGGCGGGGATATTCCTTATGGTCCTCCAGCCAGGCCTGCAGGATCGAGGCGTAGTCGACCGTCACGCCGGGGCGTCCGCCACCGCTGCTGGCCTGGGCGGTGCTGGACTGCTGGGACTGGCCCACGCCGCTGCGGCCGGCCGCCCCCTGGGTCTGGGCGGCTGCAGGCTGGGCGCTCTGCGCAGTGGGCGCGTCCACGGAGAGTGCGGCCGTCTGCTGCGGTGCCGGGCGCGGCGGGGTCTGCTCCACCCTGGGCTTCTGCGGCTGCGGAGGTTGCGGACGGGTCACCGGCATCGGCGGCGTCTCGACGGGCGGCGCCTCCGGCTCGACCCGGGCGACGGTCACCGGCTCGGGCTTGACCTCGACGGGCTTCTCCACGGGGTCGGGACGCTCGATCTTCACCGGCTCGAGCGGCGGCGGAGGGGCGACCCGCTCCGGCTCGGCGATGGCGATGACCTCGTCGACCTTCTCCACCACCTCGGCCGTCTCCAACGGCGTCTCGGCGGGTGCCGGGGGCGGCGGCGGCTCGGTCGCCGCGACGGGCACCGGCGGCGGCTGGGTCTGGACGGTTTCCGGACGGGTGGTGTCGGGTTCGGCGACCGCGGCCGAGGTCGGCGTCACCGGCTCGGCCTTCTCCACGTCGCTGTCCACCTCGGCCACGCTGCCGGGGGCGCCGCCGGACGGGCCGAGGGACACCTGGATGCCGCCTACGCCAGCCCCGGCCGCACCTTTGCTGTCTATATCGGGCTGCAGGACCATGGCGATGGCCGCGGCGACGTGGATCGCCACCGCGACCCCGACCGCCAGCCCCATGTGACGGGGACGGATCCGCATCAGCCGTCTCCGGCCGGCAGGGTGAGGAGTTGGACGGACGCCACACCGGCCTCGCGCAGCAGCTCCATGATCGCCACCACCCGGGTGGCTTCCACCGTGCCGTCGGCCTTCAGTCGGACCGGCGCCGGGGTGCCGTCGGCGAGGCGCTCGGCGACCGCGGCGGCCATCTGCGCCTCGCCCATCTCCTGGCCGTTCAGCGCCAGGCGGCCGTCGACGCCGACCTGCACCAGCAGATCCTCCACGGTCACCAGCCCCTCGCTAGCGGAGACCGGCGGGTCGATCTGAAACGGATCGGTCGCCGCCAGGCGCCCGGCCAGCATGAAGAAGATCAGCAACAGGAAGACCACGTTGATCAGCGGCAGGATCCGGTCGTCCTCGTTCTTGGGACGCTGTCTCACAAGCGACATGGGGGGCTCCTATCGGCTGCCCGAGCGCACGAAGGACATGTTGGCGACGCCCGCCGCCGACAGCCGATCCAGCACGCTCACCGTGTCCTGCAGGGCCACGCCGTCCGCCGGCTTGATCAGCACCCGCTGATCCGCCTTCTCGCGCACCTTGGCCATGATCTTCCGCTCGGCCTCGTCCAGGGTGACCATGTGCCCGCTCAGGCGCAGCCCGTCGGGCCGGATCTCCAGCAGCATGGCGCCGGTCATCGCGCTGCCGGCCCCCGCCGAGGTCGGGGCGGCCAGATCGATGGTCCGCCAGTCCAGGAAGCTGGAGGCCAGCATGAAGAACACCAGCAGGATGAACACCACGTCGATCAGCGGCGTCAGGCTGATGACCGCGCGGCGCCGGCGGCCGCTATTCGCCAGCCGCGGCGGCGTGTAGCCGGGTGGGACCGCGTCCGTATTCGCGCTCGTAGCCATGACCGTCGCTTTCCCCCACCTGCGTGGAGAGATCCTGTGTGAAGACGCCCGTGATGGCGCTGTCCATCTCATGGGCGGTGCGCTCGACCACCCGTTCCAGCCAGTTCAGCGCCGCCACCGCCGGGATGGCGACGGCCAGACCGACCGCGGTGGTCAGCAGCGCCTCCCAGATGCCGCCGGACAGCACGGCCGGGTTCACCTGATTGCCCGCGGCCTCCAATTGCTGGAACGCGCCGATCATGCCGAGCACCGTGCCGAAAAGGCCGAGCAGCGGCGCCAGCGAGGCGATCACCTCCAGCGGCCGCAGATAGCCGCGCAGCTCCTCGAGCATGTCGCCGCCGAACCGTACGGCCTCCTCGCGGATCTTGTGATCCGGCAGACCGCGCTGCTGGCCGATCAGCGCCCGCGTGACGGCCTGGGCCACCGGATTGCGCTTGCTGCGGACGGCGGCCAGCGCCTCCTGCGACCGGCCGGACCGCACCAGGGTCAAAGCGGTGCGCACCGACTTGCGGTCGCCGAGACGGGCGGCGCGGAACTGCCACAGCTTCACCAGGACGATGGCCAGGGCGATCACCGACATGGCGATCAGGATCGCCACCACCGGGCCGCCCGCCGCCAGCATGTCGGTCAGGCTGGCGAGCCAATCCGGCTCCACCGCCTCGACCGCCGGCGCCCCGAGACCCTGGGCCGCATCCGCCGCGCCGGCGGGGTCCGCCGTGCCGGTCGCGGCCGTCGTGCCAACGGTATCGTTCATGCCGACACCTTCCGACGATCCGGTCGGCAGACGTCCCGGTCGTGCTGCGGGACATTGCGACGGGTCGCGCACTGGGCCAGGCGCATGATCTCAGCTCCTTGGTTCGGAAATCGGTCGCAGCGGACTTTATTGCGACCGCCTCGCATTCGCAAGGACCTAGATGCTGCGGTGCGGAGGTCTTCGCCTGCGGTATCGGAACAGTCAGGCCGGCTTCTCCTCCGCATCGCGCCGGATCCGAACGGCGATCGGCTAAGCCCCTCGCTTGTTTGAGATTTTTTCGGACGGGGTTTGTCGAGGCAGATCAACGGCCTATGGAATGTCAACCCGGTTTTGCGTCCTATTCCGACTTGTTATGTCGTAAACAGAACATTAAACATGCTGCAACCGATGGGCGTCCGGGTCTGTCTTCGCGACCGATGCCGGACCGCCCACGGTTTGGACTGTGGGCGGGCGAGCCAATCGCCGGTCCGCCAAGAGCAAGAACGCGCGCAAGACGCGCCGCCATCTTTAACGCCGCCGCGGCTTGGATCGTTGGGCCAGCGCCTGGCGCGATGGCCCCATGGAACGGGGCCGCCCTTACAGGGCCGCGGCCGGCCTAGACCTCGCATCGCCATCCGTGACGGATGGCCCGAACCCGCGATCGGGCCGGGAGGCCGTATCAGGAGCCGAAGGCGGCACCTTTTTATGCACCCGGACGCCCGGTCCCCCACAACGACCGGAGGCCATCATGGAGCAGACCGCCCGACAGACCACCAACGCCGAGCTGCGGCTCGACGCCCAGGCATACGGCGAGAACCCGCTGGAAAACCGCGACACCGACCTCTATCGCGGCGAATACATCATGTCCTTCGTGGAGAAGTGGGACGAACTGATCAACTGGACCGCCCGCGCCGAGAGCGAAGGCCAGTTCTTCATGGACGTCCTGCGGGCCCGCGGGAAGGAAACCGTTCTCGATGTCGCCTGCGGGACAGGCTTCCATTCGGTGCGTCTGCAAGAGGCGGGCTTCAACGTGACCTCCGCCGACGGCTCGGCGGCGATGATCGCCAAGGCGTTCCAGAACGCCCAGTCCCGCGGCCTGATCCTGAAGACAGTGCAGGCCGACTGGCGCTGGCTGAACCGGGACATCCAGGGCAAGTACGACGCCATCATCTGCCTCGGCAACTCGTTCACCCACCTGCATACCGAGGCCGACCGCCGGCGCGCGCTCGCCGAGTTCTATGCCGCGCTGAAGCATGACGGCATCCTGATCCTCGACCAGCGCAACTACGACGCCATGCTGGATCACGGCTTCAGCACGCAGCACAAGTTCTACTACGTCGGCGACAAGGTGACGGCCGAGCCGGAGTATATCGACGAGGGGCTGGCCCGCTTCAAATACAGCTTCCCGGACGGCTCCGAGTACACGCTCAACATGTGCCCGATCCGCAAGAACTACGTCCGGCGCCTGCTGTCGGAGGCCGGGTTCCAGCGGGTGCGCACCTATGGCGACTTCCAGGAGACCTACGCCGACGCAGACCCGGATTTCTTCATCCATGTCGCCGAGAAATCTACCCTGCACGTGGTGCGCTGGGGCGGCGGCACCCGGGACGATGGCGAGACCGACGTCCGCGACGTCGCCGAGGATTATTACGACAGCGAGGACGCAGACACGTTCTACAGCATGGTCTGGGGCGGCGAGGACCTGCATGTCGGCATCTATGACGACACCAAGGTGATCCGCGAGGCGAGCGACACCACCATCGACAAGATGGCGGAAGCCCTGCCGGGCCTAGACCAGAATTCGCGCGTGCTGGACATCGGTGCCGGCTATGGCGGCGCGATGCGCCGGCTGGTGAAACGCTACGGCAACAGCGCGACCTGCCTGAACATCTCCGAGATCCAGAACGACACCAACCGGAGCAAGATCCGGCGCGACCGGCTGGCCGACAAGATCAAGGTCATCCACGGCGTGTTCGAGGACATTCCGGAGCCCGAAGGCAGCTACGACGTGGTGTGGAGCCAGGACGCGATCCTGCATTCCGACCAGCGCGCCAAGGTGCTGACCGAGGTGCACCGGGTTCTGAAGCCAGGCGGCCACTTCATCTTCACCGACCCGATGCAGGCCGACGACGTGCCGGAAGGCGTGCTGCAGCCGGTCTACGACCGCCTCCAGCTCACCTCGCTGGGCTCCATGCGGTTCTACCGCGAGGCGGCCGAAGCGGCGGGCCTCGAAACCGTCGAGCAGCGCGAGATGACCAACCAGCTCCGCACCCACTACGACCGGGTCCGCGAGGATCTGGTGGGCAATTACGACAAGCTGCGCGAGAGCGGCGCGTCGGCCGAGTATCTCGACAAGATGATCGTCGGCCTGGAGAACTGGGTGAAGGCCGCCGATGCCGGCTACCTCGCCTGGGGCATCCAGATCTTCCGCAAGCCGGACTGACCGATCCCACCGAACGGCGCCGGGGCAGGGCGCGCGAGACCGCAGCCCCGCCCCGGCGCCTCTTCCCGACAACAACGAAGGACCGTCAGAACATGACTGACAGAACATGGCTGTTCACCAGTGAATCCGTCTCCGAGGGCCATCCGGACAAGGTCTGCGACCGGGTCTCCGACAGCGTGCTCGACGCTTTCCTCGCCACCGGCGAGGACGTGCGCGTCGCCTGCGAGACCCTGGCGACCACCAATCACGTCACCATCGCCGGCGAGGTCCGCGGCCCCGAAGCCGTGCTGAAGGAAGTCGAGGGCATCGCCCGCGAGGCGATCAAGGATATCGGCTACGAGCAGGACGGCTTTCACTGGAAGACCTGCGAGATCGTCAACCGGCTGCACGCCCAGTCCTCCGACATCGCGCTCGGCGTCGATGCCGGCAACAAGGCCGAGGAGGGTGCCGGCGACCAGGGCATCATGTTCGGCTATGCCTGCAACGAGACCGAAGAGCTGATGCCGGCGCCGATCCAGTTCTCCCACCGCATCCTGCGGCTGATGGCGGAAGCCCGGAAATCCGGCAAGGAGCCGCGCTTCGGCCCGGACAGCAAGAGCCAGGTCACCCTGCGCTACGAGAACGGCAAGCCGGTCGGCATCGACACGGTGGTGGTCTCCACCCAGCACGCCGAGTCGGTCGATCAGGACACCGTGCGCGAGATGGTGAAGCCGTTCGTCACCCAGGCCCTGCCGGAAGGCTGGACCCTGGCCGACGACCGGTTGCTGGTGAACCCGACCGGCCGCTTCGTGATCGGCGGTCCGGACGGCGACGCGGGTCTGACCGGGCGCAAGATCATCGTCGACACCTATGGCGGTGCGGCCCCGCACGGCGGCGGCGCCTTCTCCGGCAAGGATCCGACCAAGGTCGACCGCTCGGCCGCCTATGCCGCGCGCTACCTGGCGAAGAACGTGGTCGCCGCCGGTCTCGCCGACAAATGCGTGATCCAGCTCGCCTATGCCATCGGCGTGCCGGAGCCGGTCGCGGTCTATGTCGACACCCAGGGCACCGGCCGCGTGGACGAGGACCGTCTCGGCCGCGTCCTGCGCGAGCGGGTGCGCCTGACGCCGCGGGGCATCCGCGAGCATCTCGGCCTGCTGAAGCCGATTTACGCCCGCACCGCGGCCTACGGCCATTTCGGCCGGCCGACGGAGAAGGACGGCGGCTTCGGCTGGGAGCGCACGGACATCGCCAACGACCTCGCCCGCGAATTCGGCGCCGAGGCGGCGGACTGAGGGAGCGGCGATAAATCGCCCTCTGGGTCCCGGATCAGGCCCGGGAAGACGAAGAAAACGGAAAGGCCCGCGCCGGATAGGCGCGGGCCTTTCTTCCTTTCTCCCCCCATACGCTCCCCGGATTCATTCCGGGGCAATCCCGTCATCGGGCGTGACCGTCGGCGACAAATCACCGGCGCCCGCCCCAGGCTCCACGGATCGCCCCGGAATAAATCCGGGGAGTGGGGGGAGGTGTTGGTGTCGGCTCCCTATCAGTACGGCGGCTCGGACGTTGTCACGACCACGTGGCCGAGCAAGTCGTGGCGGATCGCCTCTTTCGATCTCTGGTGGCGCACGCCAGTTGATGCTAACCCGCCTGAGAGAACCTCTGCGGTGTCAGGGTCCAATAACCCCCTCAAGCCACCCGACCATCCTACAGCCGCGGGACATTCTTCGCCTCTCCCTCACCCCCATACACTCCCCGGATTTATTCCGGGGCGATCCCGTCATCAGGCGTGACCTTCGGCGACAGATCACCAACGCTCGCCCCAGGCTTAACGGATTACCCCGGAATAGATCCGGGGAGTGGGGGGCATTGTTGTCGGCCCCCTATCAGTACGGCGGCTCGGACGCTGTCGCGACCGCGTGGCCGAGCGAGCCGTGGCGGATCAGATCTCTGGTGGCGCAGACCGGTTGCTGCTAACTCGCCTAAGAGAACCTCTGCGGTGTCAGGGTCTAATAGCCCCCTCGAGCCACCCGATCATCCTACAGCCGCGGGACACTCTTCGCTTCTCCCTCACCCCCCATATACTCCCCGGATTTATTCCGGGGCGATCCCGTCATCAGGCGTGACCTCCGGCGACAGATCACCGGCGCCCGCCCCAGGCTCCACGGATCGCCCCGGAATAAATCCGGGGAGTGGGGGGAGGTGTTGGTGTCGGCCCGCTCTCAATACGGCGGCTCGGACGCTGTCGCGACCGGGTGGCCGAGCAAGTCGTGGCGGATAGCCTCTTTAGATCTCTGGTGGCGCAGGCCAGTTGCTGCTAACCCGCCTAAGAGAACCTCTGCGGTGTCAGGGTCCAATAGCCCCCTCGAGCCACTCGAGCATCCTACAGCCGCAGGACACTCTTCGCTTCTCCCTCACCCCGTACACTCCCCGGATTTATTCCGGGGCGATCCCGTCCTCAGGCGTGACCTTCGGCGACAGATCACCAACGCCCGCCCCAGGCTCCACGGATTACCCCGGAATAAATCCGGGGAGTGTTGGCATGAGGGAAGCTCAGCCCCTCAATACGGCGCCTCAGGGGCGTTCACCGCGACATAGACCGAGCGCACCTCGGAATAGTGGTGGATCGCCTCCTTGGAGTTCTCGCGGCCCACGCCGGACGCCTTCACGCCGCCGAACGGCGCCTCCACCGGGGTCAGGTTGTAGGCGTTGATGTACAGGCTCCCGGCCTCCAGCTGACCCACCACCCGATGGGCGCGGGCGAGATCGCGGGTGAACACCCCGGCGGCCAGACCGAACTCGGTGGCGTTGGCGCGGGCGATGCCGTCCGCCTCGTCGGCGAAGTCGAGCACCGACATCACCGGGCCGAAGATCTCCTCCCGGGCGATGGTCATGCCGTCGGTCACATCGGCGAAGACCGTCGGCTCCAGGTACCAGCCGCCCCGGTCGATCCGCTTGCCGCCGGTGACGAGCCGCGCCCCCTCCTCGATCCCCTTGGCGATATAGCCTTCGACGATTTTGAGCTGGCGTTCGGAGACCATCGGGCCGTAGGTCGTCGCCTCGTCCATCGGGTCGCCGATCACTGCGTCGCCCAGCCGCTCGGTCAGGCGTTTGAGAAACGCCTCCTTGATGCCCTTCTGCACGAAGACCCGGGTGCCGTTGGAGCAGATCTGGCCGGAGCTGTAGAAGTTGCCGACGATGGCGCCGCTGACGGCCGCTTCCACATCGGCATCGTCGAAGACCAGGATCGGCGACTTGCCGCCCAGCTCCATGGTGACGTGCTTGATGCCTGCCGCCGCCGCCGCATAGACCTTGCGCCCCGTCGGCACCGAGCCGGTGAGCGAGACCTTGGCGACCCGAGGATCGGTGGTCAGTGCCGCCCCCACGGGCCCCATTCCCTGCACCACGTTGAACACGCCCGCCGGCGCCCCCGCCTCGATCAGGATCTCCGCCACCTTGAGGGTGCAGAGCGGCGTCATCTCCGACGGCTTGAACACCATCGTGTTGCCGCAGGCGAGCGCCGGGGCGGCCTTCCAGCAGGCGATCTGGGTCGGATAGTTCCAGGCGCCGATACCCACGCACACGCCCAGCGGTTTGCGCATGGTGTAGACAAAATCGCCCCCCGCGAGTTGCACATGCTCGCCGGTCAGGCTGCCGGCCAGCCCGCCGAAATACTCCAGCGCGTCCGCCCCCGAGCTGGCATCGGCCACCAGGGTCTCGGACAGCGGCTTGCCGGTATCGAGGGTCTCCAGCACGGAGAGTTCCCGGTTGCGCTCGCGGATGATGTCCGCGGCCCGGCGCAGCACCCGGCCGCGCTCGGTCCCGCTCATCGCCGCCCAGCCGGCGCAAGCTGCCCTGGCGGAAGCCAGGGCCCTGTCGACGATCGTCGGGGTGGCGGCGTGCAGCTTTGCGATGGTCTCCCCGGTGGCGGCATAGACAACCTCGATCGGATCGCCCGCGGTGTCCTCCACGTATTCGCCGTCGATGAAATGGCTGGCTTTCGGCTGTGCGTCGTAGCTCATGTCCGTGTCCTTATTCGCCGCGGGGGAAGCGCTGGTTCTCTTCGACCACATTGAGATCCATGTGGTTGCGCATGAAGCGCTCGGACGCCTTGAGCAGCGGCTGGTGGTCCCAGGGATAATACGCGCCGTTGCGCAGCGCCTCGTACACCACCCAGCGCCGTGCCTGGCTGGACCGCACATCGGCATCGAACCGGTCGAGATCCCAGCGCCCGTCCGCCTCTGCCCGAAACTCGGCCAGGGTCTCGGCGTGCGCCGGATCGCCCGCCAGGTTGGTCAGCTCGTGCGGATCGGCTTCCAGGTCGAAGAGCTGATCCGGGTCCAGGCTGCATCG
Source organism: Thalassobaculum sp. OXR-137 (assembly GCF_034377285.1). Lineage (NCBI taxonomy): Bacteria > Pseudomonadati > Pseudomonadota > Alphaproteobacteria > Rhodospirillales > Thalassobaculaceae > Thalassobaculum > Thalassobaculum sp. OXR-137. Next base: position 657,424 of record NZ_CP139715.1, read on the forward strand.
GGTGTATTTCCATCTGCCCCGGCGCAGGGCGACCAGCGGCGCGTAGGAGCCCTCGGCCGCATACTCCATCACCACGGAGCCCGAACGCGGCGCCCCGCTGGCGACGGACACCAGGCTCTTGCCCTCGGTCCAGGGCAGCACCTCATCCATGGAGATGCCGGCCAGCTCCGCCAGGGTCGGCGTGACGTCCAGGGTCGAGGCCGGGGCGGCGATCAGGCCCGGCGCCATTCCGGGGGCCGAGATCATCAGCGGCACTCGCGAGGAGCCGTCGAAGAAGCTCATCTTGAACCACAACCCGCGCTCGCCGAGCATGTCGCCGTGGTCGGAGACGAACAGGATGATCGCCTCCTGCCGTGTGCGCTCCATCGTGTCGAGGATCTCGCCGATCTTGTCGTCCAGGTAGCTGATATTGGCGAAATAGGCCCGGCGGGAGCGGCGGATATTCTCCTCGGTGATGTCGAACTTGCGCCAGTCGTTGGCGTCGAACAGCCGCTGGGAATGCGGGTCGTGGTCCGCGTAGTCCATCGCCGGGACGGTCGGCAGCAGATGCTCGCAGTCCTCGTAGAGATCCCAGTATTTGCGCCGGGCAACATAGGGGTCGTGCGGATGGGTGAAGCTGACCGTCAGGCACCAGGGCCGGCCGTCATGGCCGCGCGACAGGTCGTAGATCTTGCGCACGGCGTTGTAGGCGACCTCGTCGTCATACTCCATCTGGTTGGAGATCTCGGCCACGCCCGCCCCGGTGACCGAGCCGAGATTGTGATACCACCAGTCGATCCGCTCCCCCGGCTTGCGGTAGTCCGGGGTCCAACCGAAATCGGCCGGATAGATGTCGGTGGTCAGCCGCTCCTCGAAGCCGTGGAGCTGATCCGGCCCGACGAAATGCATCTTGCCGCTGAGGCAGGTCTGATAGCCGGCCCGGCGCAGGTGATGGGCATAGGTCGGGATGGCGGACGAGAACTCGGCGGCGTTGTCGTAGACGCCGGTGAGCGAGGGAAGCTGCCCCGACATGAAGGACGCCCGCCCCGGCGCGCAGAGTGGGGAGGCGGTATAGGCATTGGCGAAGCGGGTCGAGCGCTCCGCCAGCCGGCGCAGGTTCGGGGTATGGAGCCACGGCGCCGGCCCGTCGGGGAACAGGGTTCCATTCAACTGGTCGACCATCAGGATGAGGATGTTGGGGCGCGCCATGGATTGCTTCCCGGTCCGGGTTTCAGGGTCGGCCGCCCGAGAACAGGCTTGCCGACTCCCCGTCCCTAGCCGATCGGCCGCGACGGCGCAAAGGCACCGGCGGCCGACGGCCCGGATCGGGGGTGTTTGCATTCTTCACGGACAACCGCTGCGATCTTGCGCCGGGGCGACGGGAGATGGCGGATCGGGAGCGGCGGCTTGTCCCTCCTCTCCCCCCTCCGACTTCCTGGAGACCCTGGAGGGGTCATCCAGGATCGTGCCCCCGCCGGTCAGTCATAGGGTCCAGGACAGCGCCCCGGATCAAGTCCGGGGACGCTTCCAGGAAGTCGGATGGGGGGATGGAGGGATGGGGGGACGGAAGAGCCCAGCCCGCGCCCCCCCTAATCCCCGATCACCCCCGCGAACCGGTCCTCCCGCAGGCCTTTCACCCCGAACGCTGCACCGACGTCGGCGACGAAGATGCCGCCGGCCGTCGGTTCCGCCGCGGCCTGGGCGTCGGTGAAGTTCTCCCGCGCGGTGGTGATGTACAGCCGGTCGAACTCAGGCCCGCCGAAACAGGCGCAGGTCACCTGGCTCACCGGCACGTCGACGCGGATGTCGCGGCTGCCGTCCGGCAGGAAGCGCTGGACCCGGGCACCGTTGAACTGGGCATTCCACAGCGCGCCCTCGGCATCGACGCAGGAACCGTCCGGGCTGCCCTCGTCGGCGCCCAGGATCGCGAAGGTCCGCCGCGCGCCCAGCACCCCGTCCGTCTCGTAGGAGATCCGCTCGATCGTCTTGCCGGCGGTGTCGGCGAAATACATCCGGGCTCCGTCAGGCGAAAACGCGATGCTGTTGGCGCAGCCGACCCCGTCGAACAGCCGCGACACCCGGATGCCATTGAACTGATAGACGGCGGAATAGGGTTTCAGCCCGTGCTCGTCGACGCCGCCGAAGACGAAGCGGCCGCCGCGGTCGACCCGACCGTCGTTCATCCGGGTCCGGGGCTCGTCGGCTTCCACGGGCGCCAGGGTCTTCAGCGCTCCGTCCTGCGGGTCGTAGAGGGCCAGCTCGTCTTCCAGCGCCAGCAGGATCCGGTCGTCGGTGCAGAAGGCGAAGCTGCCGATGCGCTTGGCGAAATCCCGGGTCTCCACCGTTCCGCCGTCCGCATCGCAGCTCCACAGGGTGCGGCCCAGAATATCCGTCCAGTAGAGCCGTCGATGGCCAGGATGCCATTGGATGCCCTCGGCCAGCACGTTGCGGCAGTCGAGCAGCAGGACCGCATCGATACGCCGGTTCATCGTCCTCGCTCTCCCCATCGGACTATTTATTTCATTACTTTAATTTATCTTGTCGAAGGGAAAACCGCCGATCAATACTCAAACTCGACACATCCCAAAGAGCTGGATTCCATGCGCCGACCCTACGCCGCCTCGCCCGCACTCTATGCCGACCTCAAGGACAGCGCCGTCTTCGTGTCCGGCGGCGCCACCGGGATCGGCGCGGCGATCGTCACCCTCTTCGCCCGCCAGGGGGCCAAGGTCAGCTTCGTCGACATCAACCCCGAGGCCGGTACGGCGCTGGCCGAGGCGGTGGCGGCCGAGTGCGGCAACCGGCCCAATTTCGCGACCTGCAACGTCACCGACACCGCCTCGCTGGCCCTGGCGGTGGAAGCGGCGGCGGAGCCGGCCGGCGGGCGCCTCTCCGTCCTGGTCAACAACGCCGCCCGCGACCAGCGGGTCAAGGCCGAGGCCGTCACGCCGGAGGTCTGGGACGACCTGGTGGCGGTCAACCTGAAGCACCAGTTCTTCGCCGCCCAGGCGGCCCGGCCGCTGATGGTGAAGGCGGGGGGTGGGTCGATCGTCAATTTCGGCTCCATCGCCCCCTGGCTCGCGGTGCCGGACCTGTCGGTCTACAACGCCTGCAAGGCGGCAGCCTTCGGGCTGACCCGGTCGCTGGCGCGGGATTTCGGCCGCGACGGCATTCGGGTGAACTCCATCCTGCCCGGCGCGATCCTCACCGAACGGCAGCTGCGCGACTGGATCAGCGAGGAGGACCGCAAGGCAATCCACGAGCGGCAATGCCTGAAGCGCGACATGGTGGAGGAGGACGTGGCCGAGATGGTCCTGTTCCTCGCGTCCACCGCCTCGCGCGGCTGCACCGGCCAGGAATTCCGGGTCGACGGCGGGAATTTCTAGGCCCCGCCGCTGTCAGGCCGGCGGCTAGGCCCGATAGGCCTTGAGGAACAGCCGGACCGCGTGGTCGGCGACCCCCTGGATGCGGTCGGCATCGGGCTGGTGCTCCACGTCGAGCAACACCCGAAGCTGGAGATCGCCGCGCAGCAGGCCGATGAAGTCGGCCGCCGCCTGCATCGGGTCGTCGATCGCCAGCCCGGCCTCCGCCCCATGGGCGGCGAGCTGCTCGGCCAGTCGCTCGCGCGAGGCCATCGGGGCGGAGCGGTAGAACGCCCGCCCGAGCTCCGGGAAGCGCGGGCTCTCCGCGACCACCATGCGATAGACCTTGGCGGTGACCGGGTCGATGAAGACCCGCACCATGCCCTCGGCCCAAGCCCGCAGGCGGGCCTCGAAATCGGGGTAGCTCTCGGTCAGGACCTGGTCCAGATGCCGGCGCTTGCGTTCGCGTTCCACGACCGCCTCGAACATGGCCTCCTTCGAGGCGAAGCGGGTGTAGACGGTGGCCTTGGAGACGCCGGCGTTGCGGGCGATCAGATCCACCGAGGCGGGGCCGAATCCATGCTCCATGAACGCGGCTGCGGCGGCGTTCAGGATCTGCCGGGTCTTGGGGTCCTGGCCGTCGCCGTCCTCGCCCAGGCAGGGGCTCTGAGGCGTCGTGCCCGGACCATCCGCGCGGTTCGTCATGGGCGTCCTGAGGTTGGAACTTGACGTGGCCTACGTGATATTCCATGTGTTCGCAACACAAAACTGAACGGTTCAGTTCAGTCGAATCGACGTTACAACGCACTCGACATGGAGTCGCCCGGTGGACGCTCAGTCACCGACAGATGCCCGCGACGGCGCGGCGGATAAACCCGCTGGCGGCAGCGCGAAGAAGCGCCGCCGGCTTGTATTCCTCGCCACCGTCCTTCTCGTCGCCGTGGTCGGAGGCGGGTTCTGGTGGTTCCAGGGGCTCGGCAAGGAGGAGACGGACAACGCGTTCGTCGACGGCGACACCCAGATGATCGCCAGCGAGGTGACCGGCCGGGTGATCGCGGTCAACTTCGAGGAAGGCGCGTCGGTCGCCCAGGGCGCCGTCCTGGTGGAGATCGAATCCGCCGATGCCGAGGCGCGGGTGGCCAATGCCGAGGCCGCTCTGGTCCGGGCCCATGCGGACGCCGCCCGGGCCGAGGCCGATCTGTCCTACATCCATGCCGATACCGATGCCCGTCTGGCCGAGGCGGAGGCGGCGCGCGATCTGGCCCAGAGCACCCTCGCCCAGCGCAAGGCGGACGTGACCGCCGCCGAAGCGGAGTCGACCCAGGCCGCCTCCGACGCCTCGCGCTACCAGAAACTCAGCCGCTCCGATTTCGCCTCCAGACAGCGGGTGGAGACCGCCGACGCCAAGGCGCGCACCACCAGCGCCCAGCTCACCGCCGCCCGCAGCGCCGTCAATGCCGCCATCGCGGAAGTGCGCCGGGCGGAAGCCGCGATCGAGACGGTGGAAGCCGCCCGCAAGGAGATCGACGCCCGCGAGGCCGCCCGCGACGCCGCCTGGGCCGCCGTGCGCGAGGCCGAAGCCTCCCTGCGCGCCGCCAAGGTCGCCCTCGGCCACACCAGGATCGTCGCCGCCCATGACGGCACGGTCACCCGGAAGTCGGTGGTGGTCGGCCAACTGGTGCAGACCGGTCAGGCGCTGGGCTCGCTCGTGTTCGGCCAGCCCTGGGTGGTGGCCAACTTCAAGGAGACCCAGCTCACCGAGATGCGGGTCGGCCAGAGCGTCGATATCGAGGTCGATGCCTATCCGGATCTGGCGCTGCGCGGCCGGGTGGAGACGATCGGCCGGGGCACCGGTGCCTATTTCAGCCTGCTGCCGCCGGAGAACGCGACCGGGAACTATGTGAAGGTCGTGCAGCGCGTGCCGGTCAAGATCGTCGTCACCGACGGGCTCGACCCGGCCCGGCCGCTGTCCCTGGGCATGTCGGTGATCCCCACCGTGCATGTGGATGGCGAGGGCCGGACTGCCGAATGACCGACACCACCCCAGGCAGCGGCGCCGGCGCCGCGCCCGCCGCCCGGCGGAAGGTCAATCCGTGGATCATCGCCCCGGTGGTGGCGATGGCCGCGTTCATGGAAGTGCTCGACCTGTCCATCGCCAACGTCGCGCTGCCGCATATCGCCGGCAGTCTGTCGGCCTCGCGCGACCAGTCGACCTGGATCCTGACGTCCTATCTCGTCACCAACGCCATTATCCTGCCGCTCAGCGGCTGGCTGTCGACGGTGATCGGCCGCAAGAAATTCTACATGATGTGCATCGCCGGCTTCGGCATCGCCTCGCTCCTGTGCGGGATGGCGCCGACCCTGGAGCTGCTGATCATCGCCCGCACGCTGCAGGGCCTGACCGGCGGCGGGTTGCAGCCCGTCAGCCAGGCGATCCTGGCCGATACCTTTCCGCCGCATCAGCGCGCCATGGCCTTCGCCATGTACGGCATCTCCGTGGTCTTCGCCCCGGCGATCGGCCCCACCCTCGGCGGCTGGATCACCGACAATTTCAGCTGGCACTGGATCTTCCTGGTCAACGTTCCGGTATCGATCGTCCTCTGGCTGCTGGTCGAAGCGCTGATCGAGGATCCCGAGGCGGCCAAGGAAGAGGTCAAGCGCCGCCGGGCCGCCGGCATCCGGATCGACTATATCGGCTTCGCCCTGCTCGCCCTCGGCCTGGGCTGCCTTCAGATCCTGCTGGACAAGGGTCAGGAGGAGGACTGGTTCTCCTCCCACTTCATCGTGATCATGGCGCTGCTCGCGGTCGTCGGCATCATCGCCTTCGTGATCTGGGAGCTGGGCAGCGAGGATCCGATCGTCGATCTGTCGCTGCTGCGCGACCGCAACTTCGCCATCGCCAACGCCATGATGTTCATGCTGGGCTTCGTGCTGATGGGGTCCACCGCGCTGCTGCCGCTCTTCGTGCAGTCGCTGTTCGGCTATACCGCGATGCAGGCGGGGATGGTGCTGTCGCCCGGCGGGTTCATGATCATGGCGGCGATGCCGCTGGTCGGCCGGCTGGTCGGCGTCGTGGACGCCCGGTATCTGATCATGTTCGGCCTGCTCTGCTCCGCGTCGGGACTGATCCTCATGAGCGGGTTCACCCTGGAGGCGGATTTCTGGACCATCGCCCACGCCCGCATGGTGCAGGCCGCGGGCCTCGGCTTCCTGTTCATCCCGATCTCCTCCATGGCCTATGTCGGCCTGCCGCCGGGCAAGAACAACCAGGCGGCGGCGCTCATCAACCTGTCACGCAACCTCGGCGGCAGCGTCGGCATCGCCCTGCTGTCGACCTGGCTGGTCCGCGGAACCCAGGCGCACCGCGCCGATCTCGCCGGCCACGTGTCGCCGCTGAATGCCGAGTACCTGCAGCAGGTGGCGGCGGTGGAGCGCGGGCTGCTCGCCAACGGCGCGGATCCGTCGCGGGTCCACGACATGGCGGTCGCCGTGATCGCCCGCTCCATGGGTCAGCAGGCGGAGCTGCTCGGGTTCCTGAACGACTTCACCACCCTGGCCATCGTGTTCTTCGCGCTGGTCCCGGCGGTGATCTTCCTGCGCCGCCCGAACCGCCCGCCCGGGCGGTGACCGCCGGCCGGCGGTTCGGCGGGATGGCGCGCCGTCCGCTCGCGCGTTACTGATAGGCCCTGTCGCGGAACCAACCGCGCCACGCCTGCCGGATGGGGAGGACCACCATGAAACACGATCTCGACCGCGCCCTGTCGGGCATTTCCGGAATTCTCGTCACGCCCTATGACGGCGACGGCGACATCGCCCCCGCCAAGCTCGCGCCGATCGTCGACCGGGTGCTGACGGCCGGCGTCCACATGCCCGTGGTGAACGGCAATACCGGCGAGTTCTACGCCCTGACCACCGACGAGGCCTGCACCATGGTGCGCGAGGTCGCAGGCCTGGTCGGCGACCGGGCGCCGCTGCTGGCCGGGGTCGGGCGCGGCATCCGCGACGCCTGCCGCCTGGCCAAGGTCTCGGCCGAGGCGGGCGCGGCGGCGTTGATGATCCACCAGCCGCCGGATCCCTTCGTCGCCCCGCGCGGCGTGGTCGACTATGTCCGCGCCGTGTCCGACGCGGCCGACGGCCTGCCGATCATGCTGTACCTGCGCAACGACGCCATCGGCACGAAGGCGATCGCCGAGCTCTGCGGGCTGCCGGGCGTGAAGGGTGTCAAATGGGCGACGCCGAACCCGATGAAGCTGGCGGAAGCCATGGCCGCCTGCGATCCCTCGATCACCTGGGTCGGCGGGCTGGCCGAGGTCTGGGCGCCGCCGTTCTACGCGGTCGGCGCGCGCGGCTTCACCTCGGGGCTGATCAATGTCTGGCCGGAGCGCTCGGTGGCGATCCACGCGGCCCTGGACGGCGGCGACTACGCCACCGCCGGCAAACTCATCCGCGAGATGCGGGCGTTCGAGGACATCCGGGCGGAGGAGCTGAACGGCACCAACGTCACCGGGGTGAAGGCGGCGCTGCAGATGCTCGGCATGGATTGCGGACCCACCCGTCCGCCCTCCGCCTGGCCGCTGACCTCGGCGCAGCAGGAGAAGCTGCAGGGCTTCCTGAAGGCCAACGGATTGGTCTAATCCACCCCCCAGCCGAGCCGGTCCCACAGGCGCTCGTGGCCGTAATACAGGAACATCTTGGTCAGCACCTCGATGCTGGCGATGGAGCTCGCCCAGGCCAAGCTGCCGGTGATGAACAGGCTGATTAGGAAGGTGTCGAACGTCGCCGCCACCCGCCAGGTGATCGTCTTGGCGAGTGCGCGTTTGCGTGTCGTGCGCGGACCGTCGCTCATGTTCCGTTCCCCCGGGTTGTTGTGCCGCCCTCCATGGAGGCGCGCGGCCGGTGGATGCCGCATTCCGTCTTGGCGCAGTCCCGCCAGCGCCCGGCCCTCGGGTCCTCGCCGTCCCGCACCGCCTGGGTGCAGGGCGCGCAGCCGATGGACGGATAGCCCCGCGCCAGAAGAGGATGGGGCGGAAGGCCGTGGCGGTCCATATAGGCGTCGATATCCGCCGGCCGCCAGCGCAGCAGCGGGTTGATCTTGATCCGCCCGTCCTCGGCCTCGAGCGACGGCAGGTCGGCCCGCCCGGCGCTCTGGTAGCTCTTGCGGCCGGTGATCCACGCCTCGAAGCCGCTCAGCGCCCGGTCGAGCGGCGCCACCTTGCGCACGAAGCAGCACTGATCCGGCGCCGTGCGGTGCAGGTCGCCGTCGGGATCCAGGGCTGCCACCTCATAGGGTGCGGGCGCAAGGCTACGCACGTCGCGCAGGCCGAGGCGCGCGACCAGGGTATCGCGATAGGCCAGGGTCTCCTCGAACAGCTTGCCGGTCTCCAGGAACAGCACCGGGGTCGCCGGATCGACCGTCGCCACCATGTGCAGCAGGACGGCGGCCTCCGCCCCGAAGGAGGAGGTCAGCGCCACCCGCCCGGGGAACGCCTTCAGCAGCATCGCCCGCACCAGGGCCGTCCCCTGGAGGGCGCCGTAGAGGGTGGTCAGGCGGGCAAGCCGCCGGTCGATCCCGGAGGCGGCACCGGAAACGGGGTTGGCGGAAACGGGGTTGGCGGAAACGGGGGTAAGATCGGACTCCTGGCGCGCGCGCATGGGTCACCTCCACTAGGTGTCGGGCCCACGGAGTCGTCCCCGTGGCGCTTTAGCGGTTGGTGACGCGGCCGCAAGCTGCCCTTCAAATCGCCGCGCCGGCCCTGATCCCAGAGCCGGATGGTCCGTGGTTCAGCGTTCGACGAACGCCTTCTCGATCACGTAGCTGCCGGGGGCGGAGTTGTTGCCCATGGAGAAGCCCAGGCCTTCCACCCAGTCGGTCATCTCGTCCAGCATCGCCGGGCTGCCGCACAGCATCAGTCGGTCGCTCTCCGGGTGCAGCGGCTCCAGGCGCAGATCCTTGAACAGCTTGCCCTGGCGCATCAGGTCGCTGATCCGGCCGCGCGGGTCGTAATCCTCGCGGGTGACCGTCGGATAGTAGGAGAACTGGGTCTGAACCTGCTCGCCGACCAGCGGATGGTCCCTGAGGTCCCGGCGCAGCAGGTCGCCATAGGCCAGCTCCGAGGCGTAGCGGCAGCCATGGGCCAGCACCACCCGGTCGAATTTCTCGTAGACCGTCGGATCCTTGATCAGCGACAGGAAGGGCGCCAGACCGGTGCCGGTGGACAGCATGTACAGCACCTTGCCCGGCAGCAGGTTCTCGGTCAGCAGCGTGCCGGTGGGCTTGTTGCCGACGAGGACCTTGTCGCCGACGGCGAGATGCTGGAGGCGCGAGGTCAAGGGGCCGTCCTGCACCTTGATCGAGAAGAACTCCAGGTCCTCCTCGTAATTCGCGCTGGCCATGGAATAGGCGCGCACGAGCGGCTTGCCGTCGATCTCCAGCCCGATCATCGCGAACTGGCCGTTCTCGAAGCGGAAGGCCGGGTCGCGGGTGGTGCGGAAGCTGAACAGCGTGTCGGTCCAGTGACGGACGTCGAGCACGGTCTCGGTGCGGAAAGCGGCCATGGACAGCCTCGTCAGGTACGGTTCATCTGACGCAGTAAATACGGCCATTCCCGACTGAATCCATTGATTTCAGTCAAGAACGGTCAGAAAGAACGGGACGGTCCCGCCGCCGCGAGAAGCAGGACCGATCCTTTCCGCAGCCCGATCCAGCACGACCGGTGCGTTCCGCCCTCAGGCGAGGCGCAATTCGCTGTATCCGCCCCTGGCGACCGCATCGCACCGCTCGCGATAGGCGACGGCGCTGCCGCTGTAGCGGGCCAGGATGCGTTCGGTCTTGCCGGCGTTGCGGTTCACGCCGGTCATCCAGCTGTCGACCTCGTTGGACAGCAGCCCCTCGCCCGCCTTGCGCACGGTCTCGGTCCAGTCGGCCACCGCCTGTCCCGTGGTGGCGGCATAGCCGATGCCGTTGTCGCGCATATGCGCCATCAGGCCGGTGATCCATTCAACATTGTATTCGATGCTGCGCGGGATGTTGCCCAGCGCGGTATGCGGGCCGACCAGCATGAACATGTTGGGGAAGTTCTCGACCATCACGCCGAGGAAGGTCTTCGGCCCGCCGGCCCATTGCTCCTTCAGGGCCCGGCCGCCCTCGCCGCGGAAGTCGATGCGGTCGAAGCTGCCGGTGATCGCGTCGAAGCCGGTGGCGTAGATGATCATGTCGAACTCGAACGCCTCCTCGGCCGTCTCCAGACCGGTGGAGGTGATCCGTTCGATCGGGGTGGAGAGCGCGTCGACCAGGCGCACGTTGGGCTGGTTGTAGACCTCGTAATACTTGGTCTCCAGCGGCACGCGCCGGGTACCGAAGCCGTGGTCCTTGGGGATCAGCAGCTCGGCCACCGCCGGGTCCTTCACCCGCTCGCGGATCTTCTTCGCCACGAAGTCGGACAGCATCCTGTTGGCCGTCCGGTCGATCATCACGTCGCGAAAATTGCCCTGCCAGATGCCGAAGCCCGGCTCGCTGTAGCGCTGCTCCCAGAACGCCTCGCGTTCCGCATCGGACACCTCCAGGGCGCTGCGCGGATCGGGCGTGTGCAGGAAGCAGGCGAAGGTCTCGCGGCAGCGCTGGAAGATCTCCGGATAGCGCGCCTTCAGCGCCGGCTGTTCTTCGGCGGTGATCTTGGCGTTGTGCAGCGGCGCGCACCAGTTCGGCCGGCGCTGGAACACAGTGAGGGTCTTGGCGGTCTTCGCCACTTCCTGGATGGTCTGCACGCCGGTGGCACCGGTCCCGATGACGGCGACCCGCTTGCCCTCGAAGCTCACCGGCTCCTTCGGCCACAGACCGGTGTGGAAGTATTCGCCGGTGAACGCCTCGATGCCCGGGATGCGCGGCATGGTCGGCGAGGAGAGCGGGCCGATGGCCGTGACCAGGAAACGCGACCGGTAGGCCTCGCCGCTCTCCAGCGTCACCGTCCAGACCGTGTCCGCCTCGTCGAAATGGGCGGACGCCACCCGGGCGGAGAAGCGGATGTCGCGGCGCAGGTCGAGCTTGTCGGCCACGTGGTTCAGGTAGCGCAGGGTCTCCGGCTGGGCGGCGAAATGCTCCGACCAGTCCCATTCGTCCAGCAACTCCTGGTCGAAGGAATAGGCGTAGGAGTAGCTCTCGCTGTCGAAGCGCGCACCGGGATAGCGGTTCCAGTACCAGGTGCCGCCGACACCGGTTCCCGCCTCCAGCACGACGACCTTCAGGCCGAGACCGCGCAGCTTGTGGAGCTGGTACATGCCGGAGATACCGGCACCGATGATGACGACGTCATGGTCGTCGGCGGAGAGGGGGTTCTGAGCGTTCATGGCCCCGAAACCAAAGCAGCCCCGGAGCCCGGCGACAAGCCGTCGAATGTGCTGCAGTGCGGCAGATCCGCCGCCGCCCGCCTTACTTCACGAAACGGTGGTCCATGGACAGGGCCGGCTGATCGCAATTGCTGCCGCGCACCGGCTTTGCCGGGACGCCGGCGACCGTGCAATGGGGCGGCACGTCGCTCAGCACCACGCTGCCGGCCCCGACGCGGGAGCACTCGCCCACCTCGATATTGCCGAGCACCGTCGCCGACGCACCGAGCAGGGCGCCGCGGCGGATCTTCGGATGCCGGTCGCCGGTCTCCTTACCGGTGCCGCCGAGGGTGACGTTGTGCAGCATCGACACCTCGTCCTCGATCACCGCGGTCTCGCCTACCACCACCGAGGTCGCGTGGTCGATCATGATCCCGCGGCCGATCTGGGCCGCCGGGTGGATGTCGACGCCATAGACCTCGGAGATCCGGGACTGCAGGTAGAAGGCCAGCGCCTGCCGGCCGTGGCCCCACAGCCAGTGGGCCACACGATACGACTGGATCGCCTGGAAGCCTTTGAAATAGAGGAACGGTTCCAGATAGGAATTGCACGCCGGGTCGCGCTCGAACACCGCGGACAGGTCGGCGCGCACCGCGGCACCCACCGTCTTGTCCCCGTGCACGGCTTCGTCGACGGTCTGGCGCAGCGACAGCGCGGAGATCGCCTCGGAGCCAAGCTTCTGCGACAGGTGAAACGCCAGCGCGTGTTCCAGCGTGTCGTGGGCCAGAACCGTGGCGTGCAGGAAACTCGCCAGGGCGGGTTCGTCGCGGGCGGTCTTCTCCGCATCCGCCCGCAGGGAGGACCAGATCGGATCGAGGTCCGGCGAACCCGGACGCGGCGACGCGGACATTTCCGGCATCCTCAACTCCTCCCGTTGCGACGGGCCTGCGCCGACCAGGCCGGCCGCCCGTTCATCCGTGACCTTTGGCCATCCTTGACCTTGGCACACATTATACCCGTTTCAAGCGCCGGAATTAACCGCGCATCGGAACGAGTGATTTGCGGCGGACCCGTGACTCCTGGCACGCCCGCCGCCCGGCCTCCCCGAGGCCGTCGCACGGGCCTACGATCTGCTTGGCAACGGTTGTCATGGCAACTATATTTGCCGCCATGGAACGTACCGACCTGCACCGGAACTTCGGATTCCTCGTCCACGATGTGGCCCGGCTCATGCGCGTGGCCTTCGATCGCCGCGGCAAGGAACTCGGGCTGACCCGGTCCCAGTGGTGGGTGCTGACGGCGCTGTACGCCAAGGAAGGCATGGCCCAGTCCGAACTGGCCGCCTTCATGGAGCTGGAGAAGGCCACGCTCGGCCGGCTGCTCGACCGGCTGGAGGACAAGGGCTGGATCGAACGCCGTCCCGACCCGGTCGACCGCCGCATCAAGCGCGTGGTCCTGACCGAGACGGTGCAGGGGCTGATGCGCGAGCTACGCGGCATCGCCGCCGATATCCGAAGCGACGCGATGAAGGGCCTGTCCCGTGAGGAGCACGAGGCCTTCATCGACACGCTTCTGAAGATCAAGGCCAATCTCTACGCCTTCGATGAACTCGCGGGCCCCGCGGCCCAGGCCGAGGCAGCCGATGACTGACCAGACGAATAAGGAAGGCGGCAACCAGGGTGTGGTTCCGGCCGAAGAGGGCCGTATCGCCCCCCACAGCGAGCGGCCGAAGCGTCGGCGCGGACGCTGGGTGAAGCGGCTGGTCCTGCTGGTGGTCATCCCGGTTCTGGCGCTGCTCGGCGCCTCCTACATCTACGCCGTCACCGGCCGCTTCGTGACCACCGAGAACGCCTATGTTAAGGCGCATATCATCGCCATCTCCACCGATATCGACGGCCGGGTGAGCGAGGTCTATGTCCGCAACGACCAGCGGGTGAAGGCCGGCGACCTGCTGTTCCGGCTCGACCCGGACCCGCACTGGCTGGAGCTGAAATCGGCCGAGGCGCGGATGCTCACCGTGCGCCAGGACGTGGAGGCCACCCGGGCCGAATTCCATCAGGTGCAGGCGGAGATCGCCGAGGCGCGCGAGACGGTGAACTACTTCGCCCGCGAGGCCGACCGGCAGCGCAAGCTGAACAAGCGCGGCGTCACCACCGCGGCCCGACTAGACGAAGCGGAGTTCGAGGTCGCCTCGGCCCGCCAGCGGGTGCGCGCCCTGCAGGAAAAGGTGCGGACCGTCCTGGCCGAACTCGGCGGCGACCCGGAACGGGCCGTCGAACTGCATCCCAAGTATATCGAGGCGCAGACCGACCGGGAGATCGCCGAGCTGCGTCTCAGCTATACCGAAGTGCACGCGCCGGCCGACGGCATCGTCACCCAGGTCCATCTGGAGCCCGGGGAATGGCTGGAGGAGGGCGATCCCGCCTTCGGGCTGATCGAGGCCGACGACACCTGGATCGTGGCGAACCTGAAGGAAACCCAGCTCACCCACGTCCGGGTGGGACAGGTGGTGGAAGTCGGGATCGACGCCTATCCGGACCTGACCTGGAAAGCGCGGATCACGTCGATCGCACCGGCCACCGGGGCCGAGTTCGCCGTGCTGCCGCCGCAGAACGCCTCGGGCAACTGGGTGAAGGTGGTGCAGCGCATCCCGGTGCGCGTGGACATCGAGCCGGTGGACGGTCGCCCGACCCTGCGGGCCGGCATGACAGCGTCAATCTCCATCGACACCGAGCGCGAGCGCGAGCTGCTGACCACCGTACGCGAGTCGCTGGCCGCCCTGCGCGCGCCGAACGGCGAGACCGCCCAGTAATCCGCCGAGCCTCAACGTGTCACCGGATGGTCATCGACGGCGTGTAGTAGAGTAGGTCCCGCGTCCTTCCGATCTCCGGAGTGTTCCCATGCCTGCGCAGAAAGTCCTGGTCGTCGTCTTCGACGGCCTGCGTCCCGACCATGTCACGCCGAACCAGGCACCGAACATCCACGGTTTCGCCACCGGCGGGGTGTGGATGCGCAACACCGGCTCGGCCTTCCCGAGTGAGACCCGGGTGCAGGTGACCACGTCGATGACCGGGCATCCGCCGGCCGGCCACGGGATCATGGCCAATGCCTTCTACGATCCGGCGCTGGGCTTCTCCTCGGCGATGGACACGTCCGACGACGAGCGCATGCGCGCCGCCGACAAGATCTACGGACGGCTGATCGCCGCCCATCATCTGAGCGAGATCCTGTGGGGTGCGGGCCGCAAGTTCGCCGCAGTCACCACCGGCAAGGTCGGCAACGCCCGGCTGCTCGCGGGCCGTGCCGCCGAGCTGAACCAGCCGGTGCTGTCGATCTGGGGCGATGCGATCTCCACCCCGGCGGCCAGTTTCGCCAAGGTGGTCGAGCGGTTCGGCCCGGTCCCGCAGCAGGTCTTCCCCAACAGCGCGGTCGCCGACTGGGCGGTGACCGTGCTGCTGGAACACACCATCCCCGACCACAAGCCGGATGCCTGCGTGCTGTGGCTCAATGAGCCGGACCTGTCCTACCACTACCGCGGCCTCGCCAGCGGCGACGGCCAGACCGCCATCGGCGCCGTCGATGCCGGGTTCGGCCGCATCCTCGACTGGTGGAAGGCCGAGGGCCGCGAGGACGGCTGGAACATCATCGCCATGTCCGACCACGGCCACGTCACGGTGGAGGGCCAGCTCAGCGTCGCGGAGGCGCTGACGAAGGAAGGCCTGAAGGTCGGCAAGGCGCTCGGCCCGGACGTCGACTACGCGCTGAAGTCGGGCTACTCGGCCCATATCGCCGTGCGCGACCGCGACCCGGCGCTGATCAAACGGCTGGTGGAGACCCTGCAGGCCCAGGACTGGTGCGGCCCGATCATGACCCGGCGCGACGCCGGCGACGACGGGACCCTGCCGATCTCGGTTGTGAACTGGGACAGCCCGCGCGCCGCGGACGTGGCCTTCACCATGCGCTCCTGGGACAAGGACAGCGAGGGCGGCCTGCCCGGCGTGATCCTGGCCGACAATCCGGACATTCCGCTCGGCGGCGGCATGCATGGCGGGCTGAACCGGCGCGAGCTGAACCACTGCCTGTTCCTCGGTGGCGACAGCTTCCGCAAGGGCGTGGAGATCGCCACGCCGAGCGGCACCGTCGACGTCACGCCGACCATCCTGAAGACCCTGGGCCTGCCGCCGCATCCGCTGATGGCGGGCCGGGCCATCGAGGAGGCCTTCGCCGTCGGCGACCCGGCCCCCGAGGTGGTCGAGCAGGTGCACGAGGCCGGCCGCGGCGGCTACGCCCAGACCATCGTCACCGCCAAGGTCGGCGGCGCGAAGCGGCCGTATCTGCGCTGGGGGATGCGGACGGACTGAACCGCCCTATCTTCCTGGGCATGCGCGGCCTGCTTGCCCTCCTGATCCTCGTCTTCGCCCCCAGCGCGGGGGCCGAAGGCGCGTGGCAGCGCGGCGACGGCACGGCGGTATCGCGGGCGGCGGTCGACGCGGCACTGCGGGATGCCGATTTCGTCCTGCTGGGCGAGACCCACGACAACCCGTACCACCACGCGGCCCAGGCCGCCCTCCTCCGCGCCATGGTCGAGGCCGGGCGTCGTCCGGCCGTCGTCTGGGAGATGGTCCGGCGCAGCCGCCAACCGGCGCTCGACGCCTGGGCCACCGGGCCGGCGGCTCGGGATCCCGACGGATTCGCCTCGGCCGCGGACTGGGCGGCGGAGGGCTGGCCGGACTTCGCCCTGTACCGGCCGATCGTCCAGGTGGCGATCGATGCCGGCCTCGCGATGGTCGCGGGCGGGCTGGATGCGGAGCCGACCCGCGCCGTGGCGGGGGCGGGCCTGGCGGCCCTCGACCGCGACCGCCGAACTGCCTGGGGCCTGGCCGAGCCGGTTTCGGCCGCCGCGCGCGAGGCCCACCTGGACTCGGTGTTCGACGGCCACTGCCGGCTGGTCCCGCGGGAGCACCTCGGCCGGATGGTCGATGTTCAGGTTGCCCGCGACGCGTCCATGGCCGCAGCCCTGGTCGGCCATGCGGGCGGGGCGGTGCTGATCGCAGGACGCGGCCATGCGCGCGCGGATATCGGCGTCCCTGTGTTCCTGCGCCGCCTCGCACCCGAAGCCAGGATCGTCACCGTCGGCCTGAGCGAGGGAGAGGCGGCGGGAACCTTCGATTATCTGCACGCCTTCCCCGCACCCGAACGGGCCGATCCCTGCGTCGCGCTGAGGGAACGGTTCTCCGGCACGAAATAACGGACTCCGCTTGCCCTATCGGGACGTTTCCTGTACATCCCCGCCTTCCCGCTCCGGACCTGTGCCGGGGTTGGTCCGTCGCGTCTGGGCGAACAAGGGCTGCCCGGCCGACGAGAAGTCGAACGTCGAGACCAAAGGAGCGACAAAATGCCCAAGATGAAGACGAAAAGCAGCGTCAAAGGCCGCTTTCGCACGACGGGGTCCGGTAAGATCAAGGGCAACGTCGCGTACAAGCGCCACATGCTGCGCCGCCGTTCCCAGAAGATGAAGCGTCAGGCCCGCGGGACCTTCGTATTGGCCGAGGCCGATCAGAAGATCGTCAAGCGGTTCATGCCCTACGGTTGAGGAGCGGATAGATGGCACGAGTTAAGCGGGGCACGACTGCGCATGCCCGCCACAAGAAGGTCACGGACGCCGCCAAGGGCTACTATGGCCGTCGCAAGAATGTCTTCCGGGTCGCCGTCCAGGCGGTCGAGAAGGGCCAGCAGTACGCCTACCGGGATCGCCGGGTCCGCAAGCGCGACTTCCGCGCGCTCTGGATCCAGCGCATCAACGCCGGTGTGCGCCAGTATGGCATGACCTATTCGCGGTTCATGAACGGCCTGAAGCTCGCCGGCATCGAACTGGACCGTAAGGTCTTGTCCGACCTGGCGATCCATGAGCCCGCCGCGTTCAAGAACATCGTCGATCAGGCCGAGGCCGCGCTGAAGGCGTAAGCCCGACGCAGATCACCGACGCTTTAAAGGGCTGGTCTTCGGACCGGCCCTTTTTCGTTGCCGCCGGGCCGTCACCGAAACCGCAGCAGGACCTCGTTGCGCCGCAGAAAACCCGGCGTCCACGGGTCGTCGTAATAGGCGAACAGCGGCGCCCCCTCGGCCTCCAGCCCCTGCCCGGCCAGCCAGTCGCGCAGCCGTGCCTCGTGTTCCGCGAAATCCGCGTCCTTGGCCCGGCCGCTGAACCGGATGGCGGCGAGCCGCATCGGCGGCCAGCGGTCGAGCGCCACGTCCTCACCGGCCGGGCGCGGCAACTCGTCCAGCGCGTATTGCGACGGCATCACGAAACGGATCCGCCACCCGCCGTCGCCCGCGCCCTTACCCTGGGCCGGCTGCTGGATCACCGGCGCCGTCATCGCAATCCGCTCGCCGTCACGGTCCTTGGCGAAGATGTAGCCGGCCAGCGCCCGAAAGCCCTGGCGTACGCCCTCCTGCCGGTCGCCGGCCGTCGCCGCTTCCGCCACCACCATCGCCGGATAGTCGCGCAACTCGATATCGCCGTCGGCCTCGACCACCGTATAGGCCGGTTGTTCCACGCTGTGGGTCACCCAGTACCATCCTCCCGCCAAGGCCACCGCCAGCACGCAGAGCGCGGTGACCGCGCCGATTGAGATCTTCGTTGCCCGGCCCATCTGCTTCCGTTCTCCGACGCCGTTGCTCTGCCGTGCCCCGTGCCGGCATGACCTTGAAATGGAGCGAAATCCGCCGCCGTCGAACCCCGAGCCCCGGGCGCCGAGCGGCACCCCGCAGCGCGATGGCGCCTGGGGGCTCGCAAAACCGTTGGCGACCCGCTAAAACGGCGCCCACCGGACCGGGAAACGGGCACAGAACCATGGCAAATGTCGACGCATTAGAGGCCGAACTGCTGGCCGAGGTGGAGCGCGCGGGGGATCTCGACGCGCTGGAACAGGTGCGGATCTCCGCCCTGGGCAAGAAGGGGCGCATCACCGCCGAGATGAAGACCCTCGGCGGCCTGGACCCGGAAACCCGCAAGGAGACCGGCCAGGCGCTGAACCGGGTCAAGGACGCGGTGGCGAGCGCGCTCGACGCCCGCAAGGCGAGCCTGTCCTCCGCCGCGATGGATTCCCGCCTCGCCGCCGAGCGGATCGACGTGTCCCTGCCGGTGCGCCCGGAGATGAAGGGCCGCATCCACCCGATCACCCAGACCATCGACGAGCTGACCGCGATCTTCGCCGAGATGGGCTTCGTGGTTGCCGAAGGGCCGGATATCGAGAGCGACTACTATAACTTCGAGGCGCTCAACTTCCCGCCGGACCACCCGGCCCGCCAGGACCACGACACGTTCTACCTGACGCCGGACGCCAACGGCGAGCGCAAGGTCCTGCGCACCCACACCAGCCCGGTGCAGATCCGCACCATGGAGAAGCAGACCCCGCCGATCCGGATCATCGTGCCGGGCCGCACCTTCCGTTCCGACCACGACGCCACCCACTCGCCGATGTTCCATCAGGTCGAAGGGCTGGTGATCGACAAGATCAGCCATATGGGCCACCTGAAGGGCTGCCTGACCGATTTCTGCCGGGCCTTCTTCGGCATCGACGACCTGCCGCTGCGCTTCCGCCCCAGCTATTTCCCGTTCACCGAGCCCTCGGCCGAGGTCGATATCGGCTGCTCGCGGTCGGGCGGCGAGCTGAAGATCGGCAACCACGGCGACTGGCTGGAGATCCTCGGCTCCGGCATGGTGCACCCGAACGTGCTGCGCTATGCCGGGATCGACCCGACCGAGTACCAGGGTTTCGCTTTCGGCATGGGGATCGAGCGGATCGCCATGCTGAAATACGGCATTCCCGACCTGCGCCCATTCTATGACAGCGACCTGCGCTGGATGCGCCATTACGGCTTCGTGCCGCTGGCCCAGCCGACCATCGCCGGAGGCCTCTGAGCCATGAAGTTCACCCTGTCCTGGCTGAAGGATCATCTGGACACCGACGCGTCGCTCCAGGAGATCACCGACCGGCTCACCATGCTCGGCCTCGAGCTGGAGGAGGTGGAGGACCGCGCCGCCGCCTTCTCCGCGTTCCGCGTCGCCCATGTTGTGGAAGCGGTGCAGCACCCGAATGCCGACCGCCTGCGGGTCTGCAAGGTCGACGCCGGCGACGGCATCGTCCAGGTAGTCTGCGGCGCGCCGAACGCCCGCACCGGCATGAAGGGCGTCTTCGCCCCGCCGGGCAGCTATGTGCCGGGCACCGATCTGCTGCTGAAGCCGGGCAAGATCCGCGGCGAGGACAGCAACGGCATGCTGCTGTCGGAGCGCGAGCTCGGCCTGAGCGACAATCACGACGGCATCATCGACCTGCCGGACGACGCGCCGGTCGGCCAGGCCTATGCCGCCTATGCCGGGCTGGACGATCCGATCATCGACATCGCCATCACTCCGGACCGGGCCGACTGCCTGGGCGTGCGCGGCATCGCCCGCGATCTCGCCGCCTCCGGCATCGGCACCCTGAAGCCGCTCGACACCTCGCCGGTCAAGGGCACGTTCGCCAGCCCGCTGCGCTTCGACGTCGACCTGCCGGCCGACCAGGCGCATCTGTGCCCGGCGGTCAGCGGCCGCTATTTCCGCGGCGTGAAGAACGGCCCGGCCCCGGCCTGGATGCAGGACCGCCTGCGCGCCGTCGGTCTGCGCCCGATCTCCGCCCTGGTCGACATCACCAACTACATGATGCTCGATCTGGGCCGCCCGCTGCACGCCTATGACGCCAAGAAGCTGCACGGCAACCCGACGATCCGGCTGGCCAAGGACGGCGAAAAATACCTCGCGCTGAACGGCAAGGAATACACCTTCGAGGCCGGCATGCTGGTGATCGGCGATGCGAACGGCGTCGACGATCTGGCCGGCATCATGGGCGGCGAGCGCACCGGCGTGGATGGCGCAACGACGGACATGTTCCTGGAGATCGCGATCTTCGACGAGACCTCGGTCGCCGCCACCGGGCGCAAGCTCGGCGTGCTGTCCGACGCCCGCTACCGGTTCGAGCGCGGCCTCGACCAGACCGGCCCCTGGTGGGGGGCGGAGGTTGCCGCCCGCATGGTGCTGGAGATCTGCGGCGGCGAGGTCAGCGAGACCGTCCGCAGCGGCGAGGGCCGCGACTGGCGCCGCAAGCTGCCCCTGCGCCATTCCCGCATCGCTGGTCTGTGCGGTGTCGAGGTGCCGGAGGAGGAGGCCAAGCGCATCCTCACCACCCTCGGCTTCGAGGTCGAGGGGGCGGGCGAGACCATGAGCGTCACCCCGCCGCCGTGGCGCGGCGACGTGGAGGGCGAGGCCGACCTGGTGGAAGAGGTCGTCCGGGTCTACGGCTACGACAGGATCGCGCCGGTTTCCATGGAGCGGACCAGCGTGGTCGGCCAGCCGGCCCTGACCGCCGAGCAGAACCGCCGCCGCCTCGCCAAGCGGGCGCTGGCCGGGCGGGGGATGATGGAGGCGGTGACCTTTTCCTTCCTGCCGGCCAAGCATGCCGAGCTGTTCGGCGGCGGCGCTTCGGCCCTGCGGCTGGTCAACCCGATCAGCGCGGATCTGGACGTGATGCGGCCGTCGATCCTGCCGAACCTGCTGGCCGCCGCCGCGCGCAACGCCAATGTCGGCTATCCGGACATCGCGATGTTCGAGGTCGGCCCGGAATACGCGGGCGACCGGCCGGAGGACCAGTCCCAGGCCGCCGTCGGCCTGCGGGTCGGCCGCACCGGTCCGCGCGACTGGCGCAAGGCCGACCGGGCGGTGGACGCGTTCGACGCCAAGGCCGACGTGCTCGACCTGCTGGAAATGCTGGAGGCGCCGGTGGCCAACCTTCAGGTCTCCACCGACGCGCCGGACTGGTACCACCCGGGCCGCTCCGGCTGCCTGCGGCTGGGCCCGAAGGTCATGGCCCGGTTCGGCGAGCTGCACCCGCGCATCCTGGAAGCGTTCGACCTGAAGGGTCCGGCGGTGGCGTTCGAGGTCCTGCTGGACAACGTGCCCATGCCGAAGCGCAAGGGGCCGCAGCGCCCGCTGCTGGAGCGCATCCCGTTCCAGCCGGTGGCCCGCGACTTCGCCTTCGTGGTGGCGGCGGACGTGGCGGCGGACAAGATCGCCCGGGCGGCGGCCGGCGCCGACAAGGCGCTGATCGACGGTGTGCACGTGTTCGACCAGTACACCGGTCCGGGCCTTGCCGAGGGGACCAAGTCGATCGCGGTGGAGGTCATCCTGCAACCGCGCGACGCCACCCTCACCGACGAGCAGATCGAGGCGGTCTCCGCCAAGATCGTCGCCAATGTGGAGAAGCAGACCGGCGGCGTGCTGCGGGGCTGACCGGCCCCGCCTTCATGCCTCCGCCCGGCGGTACTTCACCATGAAGACGAACGGGATGATGGCGAAGCAGGTGGCGGCGTAGAGGTAGAAGGCGTTGATGTAGCCCAGCATCGTCGCCTGCCGCCGCATCTCCGCCCCCAGCCCGGCCAGCGACCGGGTGCTGTCGGTCGGCCAGTCGCCGCGCAGGCCGAACAGGCTGTTGGCCTCGGCGAAGATCGACACGAAGGGCACCAGCTCCGTGTAGCCGGCCGCCGTGGTGCGGATGACCAAGGCGATGGACACCGAGATGAAGATCGACGAGCCGACATTCCGGATCAGGTGATAGATCGCCGTCGCCTCGTTCATGAACGCCTTGTCCAGGGTCCGGAACGTGATCAGGGTGATCGGGACCCAGATGAACCCGACCCCGAATCCGGCCAGCAGGCTGGTCCAGGCGAGTGCGAAGGGCGACAGGTTGATGTCGAACCCGCCCATATAGGCGGCGGCCACCCCCTGCAGCACGAAGCCGATGGTCAGGAGCAGGCGCGGATCGAACAGCCGGTTGATGAAGGCCATCACCACCGAGGCGACCAGGGTGCCGAGGCCGCGCAGGGCCATGAACACGCCGATCTCCGCCTCCGGATAGCCCTGGATGTTCGCCATCATCGGCGGAAACAGCACCATCGGCGTCCACAGCACCATGCCGAACAGGAACATGATCGTGCAGCCGATCGCGTAGTTCCGGTCGCGGAACATGGCGAGGTTGAGGAACGGTTTCTCCGCCGTCGCCACATGGGCCAGGAACAGATAGAAGGCCAGCGCCGCGACGATCGCCTCGATCATGATCTCCGGCGATTCGAACCAATCGAGCCGCTGTCCCCGGTCCAGCATGAACTGGAACGAGGCGATGGCGACGGAGAGGGTGAGGAAGCCGAACCAGTCGAGCCGCATGGCGTTCGACCGTCGCCGGTCCTGGATCACCACCGTGATCGCGGTGATGGCGATCAGCCCGAACGGCACCAGCAGGAAGAACACCCAGCGCCAGCCGAGCTCCTCGGCCAGGAAGCCGCCGACCGTCGGGCCGATGATCGGGCCGAACACCACGCCCATGGAGAACACCGCCGTAGCGGTGCCGTGCTGGTGGCGCGGGAAGGTGTCGAGGATCGTCGCCTGGGCCAGCGGCACCAGCGGCGCGCCGAAGCCGCCCTGCAGGATGCGATACAGCACCAGCTCCTCCAGGCTCTGCGACACCCCGCACAGGAAGGAGGCGGCGGTGAAGCCGACGGCGCACCAGAACATCAGCGAGCGCCGGCTGAACCGCGAGGCGAGCCAGCCCGAGGCCGGGGTCATCACCGCCGTGGCGACGATGTTGAAGGTGACGACCAGGGCGATCTGGTCGGTGGTGGCGGCGAAGGTGCCCTGCATCTTCGGCAAGGCCACGTTCGCGATCATCACCGTCATCGTGTAGAGCATCGTCACGAAGGTGAGCGATATCAGGATGACGGCGCGCTGCGCGAAACTGGTCTCGCCGCCGGAAGGCAGCTCGGATGGGACGGCGATCGCCATGCGTCCGTGCACCCTCCTCCCTTGTTCGGTCTTCTTTTGACGTTTTCACCATCATCGCACGTCCGGCGGCGGGCCGTTACCCGTTGAAAATCGGCGATGGCGGCAGCAACGCTTGCCTGCGCGGCCCGCTCCGGTAAGGTGCGAACCCCGTGGGGGGATGACCCGATCACCCTAAAGCCGAAGGAGACGTCGATGCGCCGCCTGGCGTTCGCCGCAAGCATTATCGGAGCGATCATGACGACCGACACCAATGGGGCGGCCGCCGCCGATCCTGAAAACACGCTGATCATGGAGTTGAAGGACGGCACCGTGGTCATCGACCTGCGCCCGGACCTGGCGCCGAACCATGTCGAGCGGATCAAGGAGCTCACGCGGGAGGGCTTCTATGACGGGGTCGTGTTCCACCGCGTGATCGAAGGCTTCATGGCCCAGACGGGCGACCCGACCGGCACCGGCCGGGGCGGCTCCGACAAGGACGACCTGCGCGCCGAGTTCACCAACACCAATTTCGGCCGCGGCACCATCGGCATGGCCCGCACCCAGGCGCCGCACAGCGCCAACAGCCAGTTCTTCATCTGCTTCAACGACTGCTCGTTCCTGAACGGCCAGTACACCGTGTGGGGCCAGGTGACCGACGGCATGGAGCATGTGGACGCCATCGCCCGCGGCGAGCCGCCGCGCAATCCGGACAGCATCGTCTCGATGAAGGTCCAGGCGGACCAGTAAAGAACACCGACCTCGCCCTGAGCAGCTCCGGATCCCATCCGGGGCGTGTCGAAGGGCGAGGTCTTTTCTGTTTCCCCTCCCTCGTCATCCCGATGCACATCGGGATCTGCGGTGCTCAACCGCCGGACTATTGGTCCTGACTTTCGTCAGGACGACGGGATAGGCTGGTTGGACGTGATCCACACAGCGGAGACCGACCATGACCACCCTGATCGCCGGCGGATGCGGCTTCATCGGCCTCGCGGTGGCCGAGCGCTACCTGGAGGACGGCCAGCAGGTCGTGCTGTTCGACCGCAACGCCCTGCACCCGGTGGCCAAGGCCCGCCTCGACGCCCTGCCCGGCAGCTACACCCTGGTCCAGGGCGACATCCGCCAGGCCGAGCCCGTCGCCCAGGCGATCGGCGATCACAAGGTCACCCAGGTGTTCTACGGCGCCGCCGTCACCTCCGGTCCGGACCGGGAGCGCGAGGCGCCGGAAAGCGTGATCGAGGTCAACCTGGTCGGCCTCGCCCACGCCCTCAAGGCGGCGTGGAAGGCCGGCGCGACCCGGCTGATCAACATCTCCTCGGGCGCGGCCTACGGCACCGGCGCCTTCGGCGAGACCGGCTGGGACGGCCCGCTGGACGAGTACGGCACCCGCGAGGAGCCGTTCAAGATCTACGGCATGACCAAATACGGCTCCGAACGGCTGGTGCGCCGCTACGCAGAGCTGACAGACCTGGATACCCGCTCGGTCCGGCTGTCCACGATCTACGGCGCCTGGGAGATCGACAGCGGCGCCCGCGATACCTTGTCGGCGCCGATGCAGGCCGCCCTGCTCGCCCGCTCCGGCGGCACCGCGATCCTCGCCCGGCGCGACAGCCTCGACTGGACCTATTCCCGTCATGTGGCCGGCGCCCTGCAGGCGCTGATGGCGGCCCCGACCGAAACGCTGAAAAGCGACCTGTTCAACGTCACCTCGGCCAAGCCGGTCAGCGTGCTGGACATGTGCGCCGAGCTGGCCACGGCCTTCCCGGACTTCTCCTACCGCCTGGCCGAGCCGGGCGAGGAGCCGACGATCAATCTCTGGTCCGACCAGGACCGCTTTCCCATGAAGCCGGACCGGCTGGCCGACGAGGCCGGGCACCGGCTGCCGGACGACCTGGCCGCCACCATGGCCGACTTCATCGGCTGGATCCGCGACCATGGCAGTTTCTGGGACCGAAGCTGACGCCGAGCGCCGGCGCGGGCGGCTCGTCGGCTTCGGCCTTGCCCTGGCGGCGACGGTCGGGCTCGGCCTGGCCATCGCGGTCGCCCGCATCGCCTTCGAGGGCGGCACCAACGGCCAGTCGGTGGCCCTGGTGCGGGCCTGGTTCGTCGTCGCCCTGGTCGGCACCTGGTGCCTAGCCTCGGGCCGGTCGCTGAAGGTCGACCGGCTGACCTGGCTGAACTGTCTCGGGCTCGGGCTGCTGCTGGCCCACATGTTCTTCGGCAATATCGGCGCGGTGCAGTTCATCCCGGTCGGCGTCGCCGCCCTGCTGTTCTTCGTCTACCCGCCCCTGGTGAGCGTCTTCACCGCCCTGCTCGACCGCCGCTGGCCGGGAGGGTTGCGGCTCGCCGCCTTCCTGACCGCCTTCGCCGGTCTGGCGATCATGCTGGGCGAAGGTCTGCACCAGCTCGATCCCCGCGGCGTGCTGCTCGGCCTGTCGGCCGGCATCGCCTGCGCCATCAACGTCACCTGGATCGGCCGGGCGATGCGCGGGCGGGATTCCCTGGTGATCATGTTCCACATGGCCCTGGTGGCGGCGGTGGTGCTGAGCGTCATCGTACCGTCGACCACCGGGCTGACGGCACCGCTGACCACCGCCGGCTGGCTCGGCGCCCTGGGGGTGATCCTGCTCCAGGGCTGTTCGATCCCGCTCTATTTCGCCTCGATCCAGAAGATCGGAGCCGAGACCAGCTCCATTCTGAACAACCTGCAGCCGGTGACCTCGATCCTCGCCGCCTACCTGATGTTCGGCGAGGCCCTGACCGCGGCCCAGGGGCTGGGCGCGGTGCTGGTGCTCGGCGGGATCGTGGCGATGCAGCTCTCGGGCCGGTTTCGGCGTTAGAGCAGCTCCATGGTCGGTATCCGCGGCTCGAAGTTCAGGGTGGCGACCACCCCGGCCGGGCCGGAGCGCAGGTCGAGCGCGCTCTCCAGTTCCATGCACACGATTTCGGCGATCTTCATACCCAGCCCGGCAGGGGCCGGATCGAGGTCCGGGGGCAGGCCGATCCCGTCGTCGGAACACCTCAGACACGCCGTGCCCGCCTCCGTCAGCCGCAGGCTGATCGTAACCGTGCCTTCCCTCTCGTTCGGAAAGCCGTGCTTGAAGGAATTGGTGATGAACTCGTTGAGATAGGTCCCAACGGCGGCGGCCTGGTCGGCGGTGACGATGATCCGATCCGCCTCCACGGCGAGGATTACACCGGGCGGCGCAATACCCCGCAGATGACCGCAGACCCGGCCGATGTACTCGCCGAGCTCCACCGCCAGATGCTCGTTCGTCTCGTAGAGCTGGTGGTGCAGATGGACCAGGGAATCGATGCGCGTCAGAATCATCGACAGCGCCAGCTTCGCCTCCTCCGAGGCAAAGGCCCGCCGCTGCAGGCGGGCGAAGGCGGTGAGGGCCTGTAGCGAATTCTTGACCCTGTGGTCCACTTCCAGGCGCAGCAGGTCCGCGGTGCGCAGCGCCTTGCGCGATTCAAGCAGGGCGATGACCTGCCGCGCCAGGACGCGCAGCGTGTCGCGCTGAAGAGCGGTCAGCGTTCTGGGCGCGTAGTCGAGGACGCACAGGGTGCCCAGCGGAAGCCCCTCGGCGGTCTTGAGCAGCGCCCCGGCGTAGAACCGCAGGCCCGGATCGCCGCAGCACAGCGGATTGTCGCGCATGCGCGGGTCGTCGAGCGTGTCGTTGATCTCGACGAACTCGTCCTGGAGGATGACATGGGCGCAGATCGAGGTCGCAAGCGGTGTCTCGCGCACGCCCAGCCCGGTTTCGGCCTTGAACCATTGCCGTTCGGCGTCGATGAAGTTCACCACCGAGATCGAGGTGCCGCAGGTCGCCGCCGCCAGCTTCACGATATCGTCGAAGTCCCGTTCCGGGTCGGTGTCGAGAATCTCGAATGAATGCAGGGCGGCAAGCCGCTCGTGCTGGAGTGGGTGGCACGCGGCCTCCATAGTCGGACTCCCGCTTTCAGAAACGTGTTCGACGGAACGGTCGCTGGACCGCAGGCGCCGATCCCGACGAGGCCCGCGCGACCGGACGGGCGAGACCAGAACACACTTATTGCTGGAGTCACAAGCCGGGATCGCACCGCCGGGCGGCCCCTCGGCGGCTTGACCGTCAGGGCCCGTCCTGCGACGAGGTGCGGTCCCAGCGGTCCCCACCCCGAGCCGGGAAGGATCAGGAAGGGGAGCCGGGGTGACCCTTACGCCTCGTCGAACGGGTGCCAGCCGTCCCGGGATTCGATCTCCAGGACCCAGAGGTCCGGGTCGATGCGGCGTTCCTTCTCGATATGGGCGTCGACCTCGTATTCCGGCAATGGATGCTCGCCCAGGGGGCGGCGCCACACCATTTTGCCGCTGTCGTAGTCGCGGGTCGGCGCCAGCAGGACGAAGCCGATGTCGCGTCCCCGGTTGACGACCACGAAGACCTGTCCGGCATCGTCGTCGCCGTGACGCACCACCGTCGCCGGAATGCCGCGGGCGCCGGCCTGGCGGATGGCCGCCTGCACGATGATGCCTGCCTTGAGCCGTGGTTCGGTCACAGTACCCTCAACGTTGATTTCGCGCCCCGAGACGCTGGGAACGCCTTATGATTTCGCATAGATTACACCTCAACCGCCGATTTGGCGGACCCAAACAGGGGAGCTCATCCATGCATTTTCGTCTTCTCGGCCAAAAGTCGGTCCTGGGTGCGGCGGTCGCGCTGTCCCTGGTCGCCGGCCCGGTCCTGGCGGCCGACATCGCCCCCGCCGTCGTCTTCGACATGGGCGGCAAGTTCGACAAGAGCTTTAACGAAGGCGTCTACAACGGCGTAGAGAAATTCAAGAAGGAAACGGGCATCGACTACCGCGAGTTCGAGGTCACCAACGAGACCCAGCGCGAGCAGGCGATCACCCGCATGGCCCAGCGCGGGGCCAACCCGGTGCTCGGCGTCGGCTTCGCCCAGGCCCCGGCCATGGAGAAGGTCGCCAAGGCGAACCCGGACACCAAGTTCGCCATCATCGACAGCGTGGTCGACCTGCCGAACGTCCGCTCCATCGTCTTCAAGGAGCATGAGGGCTCGTTCCTGGTCGGGATGATCGCGGCCATGGCCTCGAAAAGCGGCAAGATCGGCTTCGTCGGCGGCATGGACATCCCGCTGATCCGCCGCTTCGCCTGCGGCTACGTGCAGGGCGCCAAGCACGCCAATCCGGACGTTGAGGTGTTCCAGAACATGACCGGCACCACCCCGTCGGCCTGGAACGACCCGACCAAGGGCGGCGAGCTGGCCAAGTCGCAGTTCGATCGCGGCGCCGACGTGGTGTTCGCGGCGGCCGGCGGCACCGGCCTCGGCGTCTATCAGGCGGCCGCCGACAACGGCAAGCTGGCCATCGGCGTCGACAGCAACCAGAACCACCTGCATCCGGGCACCATGCTGACCTCGATGCTCAAGCGGGTGGACGTGGCCGCCTACATGGCGTTCTCCGATGCCCATAACGACAAGTTCACCACCGGCGTGCAGAATCTCGGTCTGGCCGAGGGCGGCGTCGACTGGGCACTGGACGACAACAACCGCCCCCTGATCACCGGCGAGATGAAGCGCGAGGTCGAGCTGGCCAAGGAGAGCATCACCCTCGGCAAGATCGTGGTGCACGACTACATGGCCGACAATTCCTGCCCGCACTGAGCCGGCGCAGCGCAGCCAACACGGAGGGGACGGAGTGAGCACCGCCGCAGAAACGGCCAACACCCGCTCCGTCCCGTCCTCCCCGCATGGCTCCCCGGCCGCCATCGAGCTCGTTGGTATCGAGAAACGGTTCGGGCCGGTCCACGCCAATCGGGACGTGTCCCTGTCGGTCGCCCCCGGCACGATCCACGGCATCGTCGGTGAGAACGGCGCCGGCAAATCCACCCTGATGAGCATCCTCTACGGCTTCTACGAGGCCGATGCGGGAGAGATCCGGATCGACGGCAAGCGGGTTTCCATCCGCAACGCCAAGGACGCGATCCGCGCCGGCATCGGCATGGTGCACCAGCACTTCATGCTGGTCCCGCCCTTCACCGTGCTGGAGAACGTCATGCTGGGGGCCGAGGGGGCGCCCCTGCTCGCCGCCGGCATCGGCGCCGCCCGGGCGGAGCTCTTGCGCCTGGGCCGCGAATACGGGCTGGAGATCGACCCGGACGCCATTGTCGGCGAGCTGCCGGTCGGGCTGCAGCAGCGGGTGGAGATCCTGAAGGCGCTGTATCGCGGCGCCCGCATCCTGATCCTGGACGAGCCGACCGGCGTGCTGACGCCCCAGGAGACCGACCAGCTTTTCGAGATCCTGCGCGAGCTGAAGCGCGAGGGCGTCACCGTCATCCTGATCACCCACAAGCTGCGCGAGATCCTGGCGGTGACCGACACCGTGTCGGTGATGCGCCGCGGCGAGATGGTCGCCCACCGGCCGACCGCCCAGACCTCGCGCGAGGAACTGGCCGAGCTGATGGTCGGCCGCAAGGTGCTGTTCCGGGTCGAGAAGGGCCCGGCCAAGCCCGGCGCGCCGCTGCTGTCGGTGTCGGGACTGGGCGTTGTCGACAGTGCCGGCGTGACCCGGCTGCGCGACGTGTCGTTCACCGTGCGGGAAGGCGAGATCGTCGGCCTGGCCGGGGTCTCCGGCAACGGCCAGAGCGAGCTGCTGGAGGTCCTGGCCGGACTGCGCGCGCCCACATCCGGCACCGTGCGGCTGGGGCCGTTGGAGATTACGCCCGACCGTCCCTCGAACGGCGCCGAGGTTCGGGCGGCCGGGGTCGGGCATGTGCCGGAGGACCGCCACGCCATGGGCATGGTGATGGATTTCGACGCCCGGGAAAGCGCGATCCTCGGCCACCATGCCGACCCCCGTTTCAATGCCGGCCTGCTGACCGATCCGCGGGCCATCGACGACGCCTGCCGGGCGAAGATGGAGAGCTTCGACGTCCGACCGCCGGATCCGTCGCTGAAATCCTCGCTGTTCTCCGGCGGCAACCAGCAGAAGCTGGTGCTGGCCCGCGAGCTGGACGGCGACCCGAAGATCCTGCTGGTCGGCCAGCCGACGCGGGGCGTGGATATCGGCGCCATCGAATTCATCCACCGCCAGCTCGTCGCCATGCGCGACCGCGGCGCCGCCATCCTGCTGGTCTCGGTTGAACTGGACGAGATCATGGGGCTGAGCGACCGTATCCTGGTCATGTGCGGCGGCGCCCTGGTCGGCGAGCTGCCGGCCGAAGAGGCGGACGAACGAACGCTCGGGCTTATGATGGCCAACGTGCCCCTGGCCGAGATCCGTGCCCAGGGTCGTACCCAAGGCCGTACCCGGGGAGGCCCCGCATGACCGGAGATCTTGCGGCGTTCACCGAGCGCCGCCATCCGGAGCCGCCGCGCTCCGCCGATGTGCGCGATGCCTACGACCACGACAAGGGCCGGGTGATCCACTCCGCCGCCTTCCGCCGGCTGCAGGGCAAGACCCAGGTCATGGCCACCGGCGAGGGCGACTTCCACCGCACCCGGCTGACCCACAGCATCGAGTGCGGCCAGATCGGCGAAGGGCTGTTGCTGAA
This sequence comes from Thalassobaculum sp. OXR-137, assembly GCF_034377285.1. Lineage (NCBI taxonomy): Bacteria > Pseudomonadati > Pseudomonadota > Alphaproteobacteria > Rhodospirillales > Thalassobaculaceae > Thalassobaculum > Thalassobaculum sp. OXR-137. Next base: position 688,484 of record NZ_CP139715.1, read on the forward strand.
GATCCGCGCCGATCCGGCGGTGCCGGAGGCGCTGAAGACCTGGCTGCCCTCGGCCTCGCTGATGACCGCCTCCTGCCACGCCCACGATCTCGGCCACCCGCCCTACGGCCATAGCGGCGAGGAGACCCTGAACGCCTGCATGGCCGGCAACGGGGGGTTCGAGGGCAACGGCCAGACCCTGCGGGTGCTGAACCGACTGGAGAAGTACCGGCGGGCGGGGATCGGTCTGAACCCGACCCGGCGACTCAACCTGGCGGTGCTGAAATACCCCGCCTCCTATTCCGCCTGCGCCGCCGCCTTCGCGACGCTGGGCAAGGATGCCGACGACCGGCCGCCGAAATGCTACCTGGACAGCGAGCAGGACATCGTCGACTGGGCGCTCGCTCCGTTCTCCAACGCCGACCGCGACACCCTGCCGGCGCTGGACACCACCGGCCGGCCGATCTACCGGACCATCGACTGCGCGCTGATGGAATGCGCCGACGACATCGCCTATGGGGTCCACGACCTGGAGGATGCCATCGCCCGCGGGCTGATCCGGCGCGACACCTTCGAGGCCTATGCGGCCCGCACCGCGGATCTGCCGGATTTCGAGGGGCTGAAGGCCGAGGGGCTCGGTCTCGACCGCGACGCCCTTGCCGACGCCCTGTTCTCGCGCTCCAGCTACGACCGCAAGCAGGCGATCTCCGCCCTGGTCAACGTGCTGGTCACCCATGTGAACGTGTTCGAGCGGCCGGAATTCGAGCATCCGCTGCTGCGCCACACGGTCGATTTCGCCGGGCCCGTGAAGGACCTGGTGCGGTTCCTGAAGACCTTCGTCTATGAGACCGTGATCAACAGCGCCTCGGTCCGCCAGCTCCGCCGCAAGGGGCATCTGGTGGTGAACAGCCTGTTCGACGAGTTGATCCACGACCCGACCATGATCCCGGAGAGCGCGCGCGACGACCTGCTGAGCTCCGATCCGATCCAGCGTCAGGTCTGCGACTACATCGCCGGGATGACGGACACTTATGCCGAGCGGCTGTACCGGCGCATGTTCGAGCCGGGTTTCGGGACCACGACGGATGAGCTCTAGGTCGATCGGCGTCTCTATGAACACACCCTTTCCCCCTCACCGACTTCCTGGGCCCGCGCAGCGGGATCCAGGACCCATGGCTCCGACCGCCCTCTGGATCCTGGATCGTCCGGCCATGGGCCGGCCGTCCAGGAAGTCGGTGAGGGAGGAGCGGCTGAACACCGCTCTCAAGCAAAGCCGAGCCGGGAGCCTGATATGAGCCGGGAGCTGCCCGCCTGGATCGATATCGGCGTTCTGCCGGCCCTGAACATCCTGATGGCCTTCGTGGTCGCCGGGCTGATCGTGCTGATCGTCGGCGAGAACCCGCTGGAAGCGCTGGATGTGCTGGTGGCCGGGGCTTTCGGCTATCCGGGGTCGCTCGGCTACACGCTGTACTACACCACCAACCTGATCTTCACCGGCCTCGCCGTCGCCGTCGCCCACCATGCCGGGCTGTTCAACATCGGCGGCGAGGGTCAGGCCTATATCGGCGGGCTCGGGGTCGGCATCGCGGCCCTGTCCCTGGACACCGTCCTGCCCGGCTGGCTGGTGATCCCCATCGCCGGACTGGCCGGCGGGCTGTTCGGCGCCGCCTGGGCCTTCATCCCGGCCTGGCTGCAGGCCCATCGCGGCAGTCACATCGTCATCACCACCATCATGTTCAACTTCCTGGCCGCCGCCCTGATGGTCCACCTGATGGTGAACGTGGTGATCGAGCCCGGCCAGATGTCGCCTCAGAGCCGGGAGATGGCGGAGGCCGTCTGGCTGCCCTTCGTGCACGACATTCTCGGCGGCTTCGGCATCGAGGTGGCGCCCTCGCCGCTCAACGTGTCGATCTTCTGGGCCGGACTCGCCTGCATCTTCGTCTGGCTGCTGATCTGGCGCACCCGGTGGGGCTACGCGATCCGCACCGTCGGCCGCAACGAGAAGGCAGCGGTCTATGCCGGCATCGACCCCAAGCGGGTGATCGTGGTCTCCATGGTGATCTCCGGCGCGCTGGCCGGTTTTGTCGGCCTCAACGAGCTGCTGGGCGTGCACCACCGGCTGCTGCTGAACTTCACCGCCGGCTACGGCTTCACCGGCATCGCCGTCGCCCTGATGGGCCGCAGCCACCCGGTCGGCATCGTTCTGGCGAGCCTGCTGTTCGGGGCGCTGTACCAGGGCGGCACCGAGCTCGATTTCGAGTTCCAGACCATCACCCGCGATCTGGTCGTGGTGATCCAGGGTCTGGTGATCCTGTTCTCCGGGGCGCTGGCCTTCATGCTGCATCCCACCGCGCTGAAGCTTTGGCGCGGGTGGACGGCCCGGCGGGAGGCCGCGTGATGGTCGATCTCGCCGAGTTCTGGCTGCTGTTCGTCCTGACCCTGGACGCCACCATCCGGGTCGCCGCCCCGCTGATCCTCTGTGCCATGGCCGGCCTGTTCAGCGAGCGCTCCGGCGTGGTCGATATCGGGCTGGAGGGCAAGATGCTGGCCGGCGCCTTCGCCGCCGCCGCCGTCGCCTATGTCACCGGCAACGCCTGGCTCGGCCTGCTGGCCGCCATGGCGGTGTCGACCGCGCTCGCCCTGCTGCACGGCTTCGCCTGCATCACCCATCGCGGCGATCAGGTGGTCAGCGGCGTGGCGATCAACGTGCTGGTGGCGGGGCTGACCATCGTGCTCGGCATCGCCTGGTTCTCCCAGGGCGGGCAGACGCCGCCCCTGCCCCAAGGCGGCCGGTTCCAGTCCATCGCGTGGCCCTTCGCCGCCGAGATGCAGGCGGTGCCGGTGCTCGGCCAGTTCTATGCGGAGGTGCTCAGCGGCCACAACATCCTGGTCTATGTGGCGCTGGCCTCGGTCCCGTTCACCTGGTGGTTGGTCTACCGCACCCGGTTCGGCCTGCGCCTGCGCGCCGTCGGCGAGAGCCCGAGCGCGGTCGACACCGCCGGCATCTCGGTGACCTTCCTGCGCTACCGGGCGCTGCTGTTCACCGGCGCGCTCTGCGGCATCGCCGGCGCCTATCTCTCCACCGCCCAGTCCGCCGCCTTCGTGCGCGACATGACGGCGGGCAAGGGCTACATCGCGCTCGCCGCCCTGATCTTCGGCAAATGGCGGCCGGTGCCGGCCTTGATGGCCTGCCTGCTGTTCGGGTTCCTCGACGCGGTCGCCACACGGCTCCAGGGGGTGGAGATCCCCGGCATCGGCCAGGCGCCGGTGGCGCTGATCCAGGCCCTGCCCTATGCCTTGACGGTGATCCTGCTGGCGGGCTTCATCGGCAAGGCCATCGCGCCCAAGGCGATCGGCGTGCCCTATGTGAAGGAACGGTGAGACCGGCCATGGACCTGTCGTCCCTGGATATCGAGACCGAGCGGCTGCACCTGCGCGCCTATCGCGAGGACGACGCGGCGGAGATCTTCGCGGCGGTGACGCCGGAGATCTGCGAATACATGACCTTCAATCCGGCGCAGTCCGTCGAGGAGGTCCGCTTGATCGGCGAAAAGTGGCTGATCCAGGCGGCGGAGGGGCGCGAAGTGGCGGTGCCGATCCGGGACAGGGCGACACAGCGTTTTCTCGGCATGGGGGGCATCCATTACCGCAAGCATCCTCAACCCGGTCTGGGCATCTGGGTCCGCGCCGACGCCCAGGGCCGGGGCTACGGCCGCGAGGCCATCGTCGGGCTGATCGGCTACGTGCGCGACGTGCTGGGAGAGCCGGAAGTTCACTACGTCGTTGCCGAGGAGAACGGCCCCAGCCGCCGGATCCCCGAAAGCCTGGGCGGCGTGGTGTTCGGCAGCGAGACCGTCCAGCGGCCCTCCGGCCCGCTCTACCCCGGCGTCATTTATCGGATCGCCCTGACATGACCGAGATCGACCGCATCGACGCCGCCGTCGCGGCCATCCAGGCCGCCGCCCCCGGGTTCAGGCCACGCCTCGGCATCGTGCTCGGCTCCGGGCTGGATGCCTGTGCCGAGGCGATCACCGGACGGGTCGACATCTCCTACGCCGATATCCCCGGCTTCCCGAAGCCCGCCGTCGACAGCCATGCCGGACGGCTGCGGCTCGGCTCGCTCGGCGGGCTGCCCGTGGCGATGCTGCGCGGCCGGGCCCATGCCTATGAGGGTCATCCGATGGTCGATGTGGTGCGGCCGGTGCGCACGCTCGCCCGCCTCGGCTGCCAGGCGGTGGTGCTGACCAATGCGGCAGGCTCCCTGCGCGAGGAGGTCGGCCCCGGCCGGCTGATGGCGATCACCGACCACATCAACTGGTCCGGCCTGAACCCGCTGACCGGGCCGAACCTGGCGGCACTCGGCGCCCGGTTCATCGACATGACCACCGCCTACGATCCTGGCCTGCGTGGCCACCTTGCCGCCGCCGCCGCAGAGATCGGCCTCGACCTCGCCGAGGGGGTGTATTTCTGGTACCCGGGCCCGAGCTTCGAGACCCCGGCGGAGATCCGCGCCTTCAAGACCCTGGGCGCCGACGCGGTCGGCATGTCCACCGTGCCGGAATGCATCGCCCTGCGGCATATGGGGGTGAAGGTGGCCGGCATCTCGACCATCACCAACCTGGCCGCCGGCATGGGTGACGGCACCGCGCTCGACCATGCCGACGTCATGACCACCGGAGCCGCCATGGCCCAGGACCTCGCCCGCCTGCTCACCGCCTTCGCTGGGATCGCCGCCGATGACCTCTGAAGCGCTCGCCGACACCGCCCGCCGGGCGATCGCCTGCCTGGACCTGACCTCGCTGAACAACGGCGACGACGATGCGGCGATCGAGAAGCTCTGCCGGCGCGCGGTGACGCCGGCCGGGCCGGTCGCCGCCGTCTGCGTGTGGCCGCGCTTCGTGCCGCTCTGCCGCGACCGGCTGGAGGGCAGCGGCGTGAAGGTCTGCACCGTGGTGAACTTCCCGCACGGCCGCGACAGTGTGGAGCGGGTGCGCGACGAGATCCTGCCGGCCATCGCCGACGGCGCCGACGAGATCGACGTGGTGCTGCCGTACACCGCGCTGCTGACCGGCCGGGTGGCGGAGGCGCGGGCGGTGCTCGACATGGCCCGGCTGATGACCGGCGAGGCGACGTTGAAAGTGATCCTGGAGACCGGACGCCTGCTCACCCAATCGGCGATCCGCGAAGCCTCGGAGCTGGCCGTCGACGCCGGGGCCGACTTCCTGAAGACCTCCACCGGCAAGGTGGCGATCTCCGCCACGCTGGAGGCCGCCCATGTGCTGCTGGACGTCGCGGCGGCCGCACCCCGCCCGGTCGGCGTGAAGGTCGCCGGCGGCGTGCGCACCACCGACCAGGCCGCCGCCTATCTGCGGCTGGCCGATGCGATCAACGGACGGGCCGAGCCGTCAAACTTCCGCTTCGGCGCCAGCGGTCTGCTGGACGCGCTGCTGGCGACACTGGACGGCGGGCCGGCGACGGTGTCAGCGGGGTATTAACGAGTTGGGCGATATTTCGGATTAGTGTTAACCTTCTACGGTTAAGCAATAACCTCAATTTGCAAACCGCGAGTAATCATTTCAATTCTCTTGATGCCAACTTTTCCAGATAACTTTCTAGCCGCTATACGGATATTAGCCGGATAATCAGGCTCCTCCAGAATGCTACCAAGTTCACGGCCAATACGAGTGAACTCTATACACTGCCAACTGGCGTTACATTCTTGCGAAAAATGGACTCGCAAAAGAGTCGTGCCGGCAGACATAGGACTCCATAGCGCGTCACCATTATAAACTGGTCGATAGGGAGGTAGAAACTGATTTATTTTTGTCTGGGCCATTAGGCCAGCTTCTGCCATCCGTTTCCAACGACTGAACCATTCCCCGCGCGCGAACTCCTCATTATAGTCAACCGCACCACCGACGCTCTTTGACCAAACCAAACTAAAATCTTCGGCAGTAGATTTGTCTAACTCACTCACCGTCCGAAGCGTTGATAAGGAAAAAGAACCATTCCGCATCACTTCGCCTGCGAGGATTCGTGCAAACAAGTTCTGTAGTTGCTCGGATGATGCATCATCAGCGAGCCGCATGAACTTGTTCATCCAATCATCGTCGGGTGGTGCCGCTTCGCTAGAATTGGTCTTTCCTACTTGATCGACTGTGTATTCTGCAGCCTTCTGCGCAATCTGCACGCGGTTTCTAGCTTTGCGAACGGCCGACGGTAGATAAATTTCCATGGCCAGCTGCATAATTGCGGGATCATTTAACGCGCTTTCGGCTACACCCTTTGCCAGAACCGCGGAAACTGTCGATCGTGCCGCCGTGACATCATTTATGGCTTGTGCGGGGCGCTTTAGCCACGCTGCAGGTATTGCCGTTGCGCTGCCAATGAGGTGGCTAACGGCCTTGAAAAAACTGGTTTCAACTGGGGCAGGCAAACCGCTGATACTGTCAGCAATCGCCTCCAGAGCAGATGATTTCTCTTCGGCCATGTAGTCCCGCCGTCCAGCCGATCACGGGCTTTAGTATAAAAAGAAATCTGGTTGAAATCTACAGAGGCTATATATTCTTGAACTTCCTCAGGAAGGCGTCGACCGCCTCGGTGACTTTCCGTTCGGCCTCGTCGACGCGCCGCATCTGCTGCATCACGTCCCGCGCCGCCGTGGCCGCCTCGGCGGAGGCCGCTTCGACGCCGCCGATGTTCTGATCGACCGCCGTCACACGCTGGGCCGTGTCCGCCATGTTGCCGGTGATGTCCGACGTCACCGCACCCTGCTCCTCGGCGGCGGTGGACATGGCCGTGGCCTGTTCGCGGACCAGCTCGATGGCCTCGGTGATCGACCGGATGGCGGCGACATTCTCCCGCACCGCCTTGGTGACGCTGTCCACTTCGGAGCCGATCTCCTCGGTGGACGCGGTGGTCTGGGAGGCGAGCTTGCGGACCTCTTCCGCGACCACGGCAAAGCCGCGCCCGGCATCGCCCGCCCGGGCCGCTTCGATGGACGCGTTCAGGGCGAGCAGGTTCGTCTTGTTGGCGATGTCCTTGATGAGCGTGACCACGCCGGTGATGCGCTTGGTCGCAGTCTCCAGATTCTGCAGCGACGAGGTCGCCACCGCCGCCCGGTCGGAGGCGTCTTCGGTCAGGCCGGAGGTCTTGGTCACCCCCTTGACGATCTCCTGGATGGACGACGCCATCTGATCCATCGCCACGGCGACGATGGAGACGTTCTCGGAGGCGGCAACCGAGTTCTCCTTGACGACGGAGCCCTGGCGGTTCGTCGATTCCGCCGTCGCGACCATCGATTCAGCGGAGATCTTGGAGCGTTTCGACGCCTTGTGCAGGGCGTTCATCGCGCCGACGACGCTGTCGTGGAAATCCCTGCCGAGCGCCTGCACCGGGCGCAGGAGAATCATCGACAATCCGTAGCCGCAGGCCAGGATGATCAGGCCGAACACGCCCAGGGTGACAATGGCGCTGCGGATCGAGGCGTTGGCATCCGCCATCGCCTCTTCCTGGGTCACCGAGAGGATGATCTTCCAGTCGAGCCCGGGCAGGCTGACCTGCTCGAAGCCGGCGATGACCGGGATGCCCTTGTGATCCAGCGCGGCGACGCGGCCCTGCGTGCTTTCGAGGGCCCGGGTGACGACCTCGCTGGACATCGGCGACCCGATGGCGAGATTCTCCGCATTCTGAGGAACGGACCGCAGCTGGCCGTTCGAGCCCATCAGGAAAGTTTCGGCGGTCTCGAAGCCGGCGATGTCCTTGTTGACGATCGCGTTGATCCGATCGACCGGCATCTGGAACGCAATAATCCCGATGAGCTCGCCGTTTTCCTTCAGGGGGGCGAGCAGGAACGAGGCGTCCTGGTTGTAGGACGGCTCGTAGGGCTCGAAATCGACGAAGAGGATGTCGTCCGACTTGTCGCGGATGATCTGCTGAACCGCCCGTCCGAAAGCCGACCCGCTATAGGGACCGTCGACGAAGGACGTGGAATAGTCGAGCTCCTTGAAGACGGAATAGACGATCCGGCCGTCCTTGGGTTCGAACAGGAAGATGTCGTAGAACGCGAACTCTTCCAGATACGCCTTGAAATACGGGTGATAGGTCTCGTGGAGGCTGGAATACCGGCTGCCGTCGCCTGCCGCCATGAGCAGGTGCTTCTCGCCGATTTTCTCGGGATTGTCGGAAATGTAGAGGTGCTGAAGCGTCTCCGAGATCGGATCGATCTTCATCCACCGGTCCAGATCCGCCTGGGTTGCCCCCGCGGTATTTTCCTGCTGGTAGCGGTAGCGCTGCTCCAGGCTCTCGGCGTTTATGGCTGCGGAGGTGTCCAGCTCGTCGATCGCGGCGGTGAAGGCCCGCGTCGCGTCGGTGACCACCGGATTGATCGCGAGCGTGCGCGCGATGCTCAGGAGCGTTCCGAAGTAAGTCTCGACCATCTCCTGCTTCAGGTCGACGACGGAGGCGATTTCCGCACGGGCCGCGTCTTCGGCCATCGTGTACATGCGGGAGATATCCAACACGGAGCTGACGATCAGAGGCAGGATGCCGGCCGCCAGCAACGCACCCATAACCTTGTATTTGAACTTCATCGCCGATGGATCACATTCTGTTTCCCACACATATCGACGTACCAGATTTCGAGACGGCATTCACACGATATGTCGATGGGCATGCCGTCGGATAGGGGTCCGCTGCGGACGAGACACCGGAGGGGCTTTCCGACGCGCGCCCCGCGCCGGAAAGCAGCGCCTCAGTTCACCGGCGTGATCAGCGGCTTGCCGGCGAGACCCGCCAGGGCGTTCTCCATCACCAGCCGGCCCATGGCGAGGCGGGTGTCATGGGTGGCGCTCGCCTGGTGCGGCTGCAGGACGACGTTCTCGGTCATGTCCTTCAGCGCCTGGGGCACCTTCGGCTCCTGCTCGAACACGTCGAGGCCGGCGGCGCCGAGCCGTCCATCCTTCAGCGCCTCGATCAGGGCCGCCTCGTCCACCACCGAGCCGCGGGCGACGTTCACCAGCACGCCGGCCGGGCCGAGCGCGTCGAGAACCTCGCGGTCGATCATGTGCTTGGTGGACGCCCCGCCCGGCACGATGGCGATCAGGAAGTCCACGTCCTTCGCCATGGACAGCAGATCGCCGTAATAGGTGTAGGGCACGTCCGTCTTCTTGCTGCGGGTATGGTAGGCGATGTCCATCTTGAAGCCCTCGCAGCGCCGGGCGATCTCGATGCCGATGCGGCCGAGGCCGAGGATGCCGACCTTGCGGCCATGCACCCGCTGGGTGAAGGCCATGTTGCCCTCGCTCTCCCACTTGCCGGCGCGCACATAGCGGTCGGCATGGGGGATCTTGCGGCAGGTAGCGAGCAGCAGGCCCAGGGCGAAATCGGCGACCTCGTCGCTCAGCACGTCCGGGGTGTTCGACACCTTGATGCCGCGCTCGGTCGCCGCCTTCACGTCGACCCCGTCATAGCCGACGCCGTGATGGGCGATCACCTTGGCCTTGGGCAGGGCGTCCATGATGTCGGCGCCGCAGGCGGTGGCCCCGGCGATCGCCTCGCAGCGGTCGGCGATGGAGGCGAGCAGGCCCGCCTTGTCCTTGCTCTCCCAGAGCTTGTGGACGGTGAAATGGTCGTCCAGCTCCTTCATGGCGACGTCGTACCAGGGGGAGATGACGAGGAGATCGGGCTTGGTGCTCACGGCTGGCGTCCTTCTGTCGGGGCGTGAATTTTGGGCGTGAATTTGGGCGTGATGGGTCAGAACGATGAATTGGGTTGCTGGAGAAAGGCGATCTCCTCGGCGGTGCTCTGCCGGCCCAGGGTCTCGTTGCGATGGGGGAAGCGGCCGAACCGGTCGACGATCTCCTTGTGCCGCCGGGCGAACTCGGTCAGCTCGTCATCGCCCAGCGCGGTGAACAGCGCCATGCACAGGGCCTGGTCGGCCGGGTTCTCGCTATGCTCGAAGGGCAGGTAGAGGAACAGCCGGCGATCCCGGCTCGCCCCCGCATGGTCGCCCTCGGCGAGGGCGCGGCGGGCAAGCGCCAGGGCGGCCGGATCCTGGGCGAAGGCGCGGGCATCGCCGCGCAGCAGGTTGCGCGACATCTGGTCGAGCAGGAGGATCAGGGCGAGCCGTCCGTCCGGCGTCTCGGCCCAGGCGTCGAGCCGGCCCTCGGCGGCGGCCGCGTGGGTCGGGCCGAACCGCGCCTGCAGCGTGGCGTCGAACGCGTCGCTCTTCTTGAACCAGTCTTCCTGCGAACACTCCTCGAACCAGAAGGTCAGAACGTCCTCGACGGTGGCGGTATCGGTCATCGGTATCCTCCCGCCGCGACCTTAGCGGAGCCACCGCAAAGGTTGAAGCGTGCGGATCGCTCGGGATCGCCGGAGAGCGGCCGCGACGGAATGCGGCCTTGCCGACGTTGACCGCGATGCGCACATAGGAGTCGGATCAGGAGGATCGAACCATGCTGAAATTCGGGCGACGGGTCGGGATGCTGGGCGTATGCGCGCTGGCCCTGGCCGGATGCGTGACGGCGCAGAACACCATTCAACCGACGGATTCCGAGGGCCGCCGCGCCTATCTGCGCTACGCCGGCTCGGACAGCCCGGTCTATCTGCGCGCCGCCAATCCGCCGACGGAACTGGGCGACCATGATGCCGTCGCCTCGGTGATGGCGAACGCGGCCAGCGGCGCCGTCTTCGCGATGCCGACGACCTTCACCTCGGAGATCGGTGCGGCGAACCATCCGAACTTCCGCATCGTCGCCCTGTTCGATCCGGAAGAGTCCCTGTCGACCGCCGATGTCTGCGAGTCCGAGGCCCGCGCCGCCGACGTGGCGGCCGCGCGCTATAGCGACCGCACCAACCTGTTCCTCGCCTTCTGCACCCGCGGCGAAGCGCTGGGCGGCACCAAGGTCAGCGGCCCGAAGATCACGTCGCTGAGCGATCCGGCCCTGGCGAAGATGACCCGCGCCGGCATCCAGGAGATGTTCGCCGTCGATGCCCGCGACCGCAGACGCGGCGAGCCGCCGGTGCTGGGCTCGATCTCCGGCAACCCGAGCAATTTCGGCTTCCGCCTGAACCCGCTGGAAGGGGTGATCAACTGAGGCGCGGAGGCTCTCCCTCTCCTCCACTCCTCTCTCACTTCACTCCCCGGATTCATTCCGGGGTCCACCCATCACTCGGCACGGGCGTCGGTGATCGCGGCCAGGCGTCTAGGTCGCGCCCAGTGGTGGACCCCGGAATGAATCCGGGGAGTGTAAGTTGTTTGCGGGCGGGGAATAGCTGCCGCCGCAGCCCGCCTCTAAAACTGATCCTCGGCCAGGGCCATCACCGTCTCCCCGCCGGCGGTGATGGTGTCCAGCAGGGACGGCGCCTGGGCCAGAACGTGGTCGGCGTAGTGCCGCACCGTCACCAGCTTCGCCTCCAGATACCGCGCGTCGACATCGCCGCCTTCCGACAGCAGCCGCCGCGCCGCCAGGCCCGACCGCGCCATCAGCCAGCCGCCGGCCACCAGGCCGAACAGCTTCAGGAACACCGCCGAGGGAGAAGCCGCCGCCGCCGGGTCGCCCGGCATGGTCGCCACCACCCAGTCGGTCGCCTCGGCCAGGGCCTTGCGGCCCGCCGACAGATGGCGGTGCATGGCGTGCAGGGTGGTGTCGCCCGCCGCGTGCTCGGAAAGCTCGGCGACGGTCAGGTCGATATCGGCCAGCAGTTCGCCCATGGCCGCCCCGCCGTCGCGGGACACCTTGCGACCGACCAGATCCAACGCCTGGACGCCGTTCGCCCCCTCGTAGATCGGCAGGATGCGGGCGTCGCGGTGATGCTGGGCGGCACCGGTCTCCTCGATGAAGCCCATGCCGCCATGGACCTGGATGTTGGTGGAGCAGATCTCCACCGCCGTATCGGTGCACCAGGCCTTGGCCACCGGGATCAGCAGGTCGACCCGGCGCTGGGCCTTCGACGCAACGTCCTTGTCGGCGTGCCGGTCGGCGGTATCGATGGCGGCGGCGGTGTCGTAGACCAGCCCGCGCATCGCCTCGATCTGCGCCTTCATGGTCATCAGCATGCGGCGCACGTCCGGGTGGTGGATGATCGTCACGCCGTCGCTCGAGCCGTTGATCGCCCGGCTCTGGACCCGGTTGCGGGCATAGTCCACCGCCTGCTGGTAGGCGCGCTCGGCAATGGCCACGCCCTGCAGGCCGACGGCCAGTCGGGCGTTGTTCATCATGATGAACATGTACTCGATGCCGCGGTTTTCCTCGCCGACCAGCCAGCCGACCGCGCCCTCGTCCTCGCCATAGGCCATCACGCAGGTCGGGCTCGCATGGATGCCCAGCTTGTGCTCCAGACCGACCGGCCGCACGTCGTTGCGCGTGCCCGGATTGCCGTCGGCGTCGGGGATGAATTTCGGCACGATGTAGAGCGAGAGACCCTTGGTGCCGGCAATGCCGTCGGGCGAACGGGCCAGCACCAGATGCACGATGTTGGCGGTGCAGTCGTGGTCGCCCCAGGTGATGTAGATCTTCTGACCCTTCAGCCGGTAGCTGCCGTCGTCCCGCTTCTCCGCCTTGGTGCGGATAGCACCCAGATCCGTGCCGGCCTGGGGCTCGGTCAGGTTCATGGTGCCGGTCCACTCGCCGGACACCAGCTTGGGCAGGTACAGCGCCTTCTGCTCGTCGGAGCCGACCTCGCGCAGGGCGTCGATCGCCGCCTGGGTGAGCAGCGGGCACAGGCCGAAGGCGAGGTTGGCGCCCTGCCACATCTCCTGCAGCGCGGTGGAGACCAGCCAGGGCAGGCCCATGCCGCCGTATTCTTCCTCGAAGGGCGCGCCGTTCCAGCCGCCCTCGGCGAACTGGCGGTAGGCGTCCGGGAATCCGTTGGGTGTCCGCACAACGCCGTTTTCCAGCGTCGGCGGATACTTGTCGCCGACTGAGTTCAGCGGGGCGAGCACGTCGCCGGCGAGCTTACCGCCTTCCTCCAGGATCTGGGAGACCAGATCGGGGTCGGTGCCGTCGAGCCCGGGCAGGGCCGCGATGCGGTCGAGACCGACCACGTCGTTCAGCACGAAGCGCATGTCGCGCAGGGGGGCAGCGTAAGGGCTCATCACTCGCGTCCTCTTCCTCCCGCGCCGGCCGTCTTGCAGGGGCCCGGTCACGATCCTCGAAATCGAGCGCCCTTATATAGTCGCGATGACCGGGCGCCCAACCCAGGGACGACATATCTGTCGCCTGCGGAGAATCCTACTCCGAAATGGGCGGGCGCCCAGCTTTCGTGTTGGCGTCAGAGCACCTTGCCCGGGTTGAAGATGCCCGTCGGGTCCAGGGTCGCCTTGATCGCCCGCATCAGGTCCATGGAGACCGCGTCCTTGTAGTGGGCGAGTTCGCCGCGCTTCAGGCGGCCGATGCCATGCTCGGCGCTGATCGAGCCGCCCATCTCCACCACCGTGTCATGGACCGCCCGGTTGAACTCGTCCCAGCGCGCCAGGAAGGCCTTGCCGTCGCCGCCTTCGGGGACCTGCAGGTTGTAGTGCAGGTTGCCGTCGCCGACATGGCCAAAGCCGACCAGCCGCACCGTGGGGTCGATCTCCTCCACCTTCTTCCAGGCGGCATCGTAGAACTCGGCGATGCGCGAGACCGGAACGGAGACGTCGTGCTTGATCGACGCGCCCTCGATCTTCTGGCTCTCCGAGGCGTTCTCGCGCAGCTTCCAGAACTCCTGGCGCTGGGCCTCGTTCTGGGCGATGGCGGCGTCGATCACCAGCCCGGCCTCGAACGCGCCCTCCAGAATCGACTCCAGCCGCTCCGACAGCCCGCTCTCGCCGGACGCCGTGGAGACCAGTTCCAGCAGGACGTAGAACTCGTAGCGCTCGGCCAGCGGGTCCTCGCAGTCCGGCATGTGCTTGAGCACCAGGTCGATGACCAGCCGCGGCATCAGCTCGAAAGTCTCCACCGCGTCGCCGCTCTCCGCCCGGGCGCGGCCGAGCAGGGTGACGGCTGAGGCCACGTCCGGCACCGCGCAGAAGGCGCTACGCACGTCGGTCGGCTTGGGGAAGATCTTCAACACGGCGGCGGTGATGATGCCGAGCGTGCCTTCCGCACCGAGGAAGAGTTGCTTCAGGTCGTAGCCGGTATTGTCCTTGCGCAGGCCGCGCAGGCCGTTCCAGATCCGGCCGTCCGGCAGCACCACCTCAAGGCCGAGCACCAGCTCGCGGGCATTACCGTATTTCAGCACGTTGGTGCCGCCGGCATTGGTCGACAGGTTGCCGCCGATCATCGCGCTGCCCTCGGCGGCCAGCGACAGCGGGAAATAGCGGTCGGCGTCGGAGGCCACCTGCTGCAGGCTCTCCAGGATGCAGCCGGCCTCCACCGTCATGGTGTAGTTGTCCGGATCGACGGCACGGACCTTGTTCATGCGCGCCAGCGACAGGATGATCTCCTCGCCGCCCTCGTCCGGGGTCGAGCCGCCGCACAGGGAAGTGTTGCCGCCCTGGGGGACGATGGGGATGCCGGCCTCGGCGCAGACCGCGACCACGTCGGCCACTTCCTGGGTATTCGCCGGCTTCACCACCATGCGCGCCGAGCCGCCGTAGAGCCCGCGCCAGTCGGCCAGATGCGGCGCCATGGCGTCGGCGTCGTCGATCCAGCCCTTCGGGCCGACGATGGTCTTGATGCGCTCCAGAGCCTGGTCGGCGTCGTTGCGGGTGGCGGCGGCTGGCGCGGCCATGGGCAGTCTCCTCACGGTGAGGTATGGGACATGTGGATAACCCGATCATAAGGCTCCATCCCCGCACGACAAGATGCGTCCGCGATTGGTCCATTCACCGGGGCGGAAATTTGGCCTCAGGCGGAGGGGATGCTAGCCGAGCTTCCCAGCTGCTCCTCTGCTTTTGGTCATCCTGGCGCAGGTCAGGATCAACGCTCCCCCCTCACTCCCCGGATTTATTCCGGGGCCCACGGTTGGTCCTGCTCGGCAACCGGGGACCTTGCGTCGCCGCCCTCGCGCGGGCAGGGGTGGACCCCGGAATAAATCCGGGGAGTGCTTTGAAAAATGGGAAAGTGTGTCACCCGCGCGGTGCCGCTGCCCGGCGCAGGCGGTCGTTGATCGCGGCCCCCAGCCCTGCTTCCGGGATCTGAGCGACCGCGATGGCGGCCACGCCCTGCCGGTCCAGCGCGCGCAGCAGCGCGAAGAGATTGGCCGCCGCCTCCACCGGATCGCCCGTGGGGCTGAGATCGGCCTCCGCCCCCAGGTGCCCGGCGAAATCCAGCCCGACCTCGCCCGCCCGCAGTTCGGTGGCGTTCAACCGAACCGGCGCCGCCGGCGCGTAGTGGCTGGCCAGCATCCCCGGCGCGGTGATCGCATCCCCATGGCCGGCCAGCTCGATCGGTCCGACCAGCGCCTCGATCTGTTCCCGGGTGACCGAACCCGGCCGCAACAGCCGCGGCGTCTCGCCGGAAACGTCCAGCACCGTGCTCTCCAGCCCGACCGTGCACGCCCCGCCGTCGAGGATCACGTCCAGCCCGTCGAAGCCCTCGGCCGCCACATGGGCCGCATTGGTCGGGCTGACCCGGCCCGACCGGTTGGCGCTGGGGGCGGCGATGGGGCGGCCGACCTCCGCCAGCAGCGCGCGGGCGTCGGGCTTGCCGGGCACGCGGATCGCCACCGTCTCCAGCCCGGCGGAGGTCAGCCAGGCGATGGGACAGCCCTCGGCCCGGCGCAGCACCAGGGTCAGCGGTCCTGGCCAGAACGCCTGCGCCACCGCCCGCGCGGCTTCCGTCGCCTGTCCAAGGGCGAAGGCGGTCTCCACATCGGGCACATGGCTGATCAGCGGATTGAAGCGCGGCCGGCCCTTGGCGGCGAAGATCTTGGCCACCGCCGTCTCGTCGGTGGCATCGGCGCCGAGCCCGTAGACGGTCTCGGTGGCGAAGGCGACGAGGCCGCCGGCACGCAGGATCCGCGCCGCCTCGGCACGGGCGTCAGGGTCGTCGAGGGGGCGGATCGGTACGGACATGGCGGGGCAGGTGCCTCACGGGAGACGCAACGTCAAGTCGCGGTACTGTTTTGCAGTGCAGCATAGCCGTCGGCCCGCTACACTGCTCCGACAATCTTTAGAGGAGGGAGGGCCTGAATGGCACGCATCCTCACCGTCGCCCAGCAGAAGGGCGGCGCCGGCAAGACAACGCTGGCCGCCCATCTCGCCGTGGCGATCGCCGAGACCGGTAAGTCCGTCGCCGTCGTCGATATCGATCCCCAGGCCTCGCTGTCCTCCTGGTGGGACATGCGCACCGAGCTGGGCCTGCCCGAACCGTCCAACGGCAAGGGCAAGGGCAGCCTGTCGGTGCACCGGATCACCGGCTGGCGCACCGCCAACGAGGTCGAGAAACTGGCCCGCGACCACGACGTGGTGGTGGTCGACAGCCCGCCCCATGCCGAGACCGAGGCGAAGATCGCCGTGCGGGTGGCGGATCTGGTGCTGGTGCCGCTGCAGCCGAGCCCGATGGATTTCTGGGCCACCCAGGCGACCCTGGACCTCGCCAAATCGGAGAAGACCGCCGCCCTGCTGGTGCTGAACCGGGTGCCGTCGCGCGCCTCCCTGACCGAGGCGATGACGGCGAAGACCGGCGAGATGGGGGCGAAGGTGGCGAAGGCGACCATCGGCAACCGCACCGCGCTGGCCGCCTCCCTGCTGGAGGGCAAGGGGGTGACCGAATATCAGAAGCGCGGCACCGCGGCGGCCGAGATCAAGGCGCTGGCCGCCGAGGTGATGAAGAAGTAGAGGGCGTACCCGCACTCTCGATCTGGCCCCGGCCCTTCGACATGCCCCTGCGGGGCTGCTCAGGGCGAGGTCTCCATTAATTTCCAGATGACCTCGCCCTGAAATTTCCAGATGACCTCGCCCTGAGCAGCGCAGGCCCGGACTTGGTCCGGGTCGGAGCGTGTCGAAGGGTCGGAGCGTGTCGAAGGGCCGGCCTGTCGCGCCTTTTCCCTACAGGTTCCGCGCCCGCTCCCGCAGGACGAATTTCTGCACCTTGCCAGTGGAGGTCTTCGGCAGCTCGCCGAACACCACCGTCTTCGGCGCCTTGAAATGCGCCATGTGCTCGCGGGCGAAGGCGATGAGCTGGGCCTCGGTCGCCTCCTTGCCGGGGCGCAGGGTGACGAAGGCGCAGGGGGTCTCGCCCCATTTCTCGTCCGGGCGGGCGACCACCGCCACGTCCATCACCGCCGGGTGCTTGTACAGCACACCCTCGACCTCGATCGTGGAGATGTTCTCGCCGCCGGAGATGATGATGTCCTTGGAGCGGTCCTTGAGCTCGATATAGCCGTCCTCGTGCATCACGCCGAGATCGCCGGTATGGAACCAGCCGCCCTTGAACGCCTTGTCGGTGGCCGACGGGTTCTTCAGATATCCCTTCATCACCACGTTCCCGCGCATCATGACCTCGCCCATGGTCTCGCCGTCGGCGGGCACGGGCGCCAGGGTCTCGGCATCGGCGATGTAGAGGCCTTCCAGCGACGGGTAGCGCACGCCCTGGCGCGATTTCAGCGCCGCCTGCTCGTCCACTGGCTTGATCGACCACTCGTCGTGCCAGGCGCAGACCACAGCCGGGCCGTAGACCTCGGTCAGGCCGTAGACATGGGTGACGTCGATGCCCAGGTTCTGCATCCCGGCCAGGACCGGAGCCGGCGGCGGCGAGGCGGCGGTCATCATCTGGACCGATTGCGGGAAGGACTGCTTGGTCTGCTCGTCGGCGTTCAGCAGCATCGACATGACGATGGGCGCGCCGCAGAGATGGGTCACCCCCTCCTCGGCGAAGGCCTTGTAGATCGCCGAAGCCTCGACCTTGCGCAGGCAGACATGGGTGCCCGCCTGCACGGTGATGGTCCACGGAAAGCACCAGCCGTTGCAGTGGAACATCGGCAGGGTCCAGAGATAGACCGGGTGCATCTTCATACCCCAGACCATGATGTTCCCCAGCGCGTTCAGATAGGCGCCGCGGTGGTGGTAGACCACGCCCTTGGGGTCGCCCGTCGTGCCGGACGTGTAGTTGAGGGCGATGGCATCCCACTCGTCGTCGGGCCGCACGCCCGCGAAATCCGGATCGCCCGTGGCGAGGAAGGATTCGTAGTCCACCTCGCCCAGCTTCTCGCCGCCCGGCCCTTCGCTGTCGTCGATGTCGATGACCAGGAGTTCGCGGTCGGTCAGGGTCAGGGCTTCGTTGATCACCGGCGCGAACTCGGTGTCGGTCAGCAGGACCTTGGCCTCGCCGTGATCGAGGATGAAGGCGATGGTGGCCGCGTCCAGGCGCGTGTTCAGCATGTTCAGCACACCACCGGCCATCGGCACGCCATGGGCCGCTTCCACCCCTTCCGGCGTGTTCGTCAGCATGGCCGCCACGGTGTCGTTCTTGCCCACCCCGCGCTTCGCCAGCGCCGAGGCCAGCCGGCGGCAGCGCTCTGCCGTCTGCGCCCAGGTGTAGCGCCGCTTGCCATGGGCGATGGCCAGCCGGTCCGGGAAGGTCGCGGCGGTGCGCACCAGGAAGCTCAACGGCGACAACGGCACGTAGTTCGCGGCGTTGCGGTCGAGATCGGTTTCGAACGGATTATCGGCAGTAGCAGTAGCAGTCATTGTCGCTCTCCGGTGGTCGCGCAGACCCTAGCCGAGAACGCGAATTATGCCCACACCCCGAGATGCTGGACCAGAATGACGCTGCCGATGCCGATCAGGATCAGCCCGCCGATGGCGCCCGCCGGCCGGCCGATGGCATTGCCGGCGGCCCGGCCCAGCAGCATGCCGAGACACGCCAGGACGAAGGTCACGGCGGCGATGGCGAGCGCGGTCGGCACCACCGCATCCTCCATCAGCGCCAGCACGGCGCCGACGGCGAAGGTGTCGACGCTGGTGCCGATGGCGGTCAGCACGAGGGTCGGCCAGATCACCGCCGGGCCGCTATCGGCCTCGGACGGGACGATCAGGCTTTCCCAGATCATCTTGATGCCCACGCCCCCGAGGATGCCGAAGGCGATCCAGTGGTCGACCGCCGCCACATAGGTGTTGGCGGCATGCCCAAGCGACCAGCCGATCAGCAACGCCACCGTCTCCGCCGCGGCGAAGACCAAGGCGATGGTCAGGATATCGACGGCCCGATGACGGTCCTGGCGCGCACCTTTTCCGATGGCGACGGTGAACGCGTCCGCCGAGACGCCGACGGCGAGGGCAAGGGTCGAAATCATTCCGGGTCCGCCGGTCTGTGGATGGGCACCGCAGCGCCCCTGTGGGATGCCCCGTATATAGCGACCTCCGGCGGGGAAGTCAAAAATTAGGCAAAGCTAACTTTATGATATTAAAGAGAGTTTCTTACATGGAGGATGACATCTATACCCCCCTCAATCTTCTTAGTCGGCCGCCGGACGGGACCGGTCCGGCCGGCGACTAAACCTGTCCGCGATCCCGCCCGGCCGGCAGCCGCGGCAATGCTGCCGCTTAACAAGACCGCCACCTCGCGCATAGAGTTCGCAGAAGAACGAACAGACGGACCGACAACGGTCCCGCCGACAAGGGAGGCCGCGACGATGGGTCAATTCGACGACGTCTATGCCGCGTGGCGCTCGGACCCGCAGGCGTTCTGGGCGCGCGCCGCCGAGGATGTGGTGTGGACCAAGCGCTGGGACACCGTGCTCGACGACAGCAACCCGCCGTTCTACCGGTGGTTCGTCGGGGGCGAGACCAACACCTGCTACAACGCGGTCGACCGACATGTGGACGAAGGGCGCGGCAGCCAGCCGGCCATCATCTACGACAGCCCGGTCACCAAGACCGTGGAGACCATCACCTACGACCAGCTCAAGGAACGGACGGCCGCCTTCGCCGGCGCCCTGGCGGGCCTGGGGGTGCGCTATGGCGACCGGGTGATCCTCTACATGCCGATGATCCCCGAGGCGGTAATCGCCATGCTGGCCTGCAGCCGGATCGGCGCGATCCATTCGGTGGTGTTCGGCGGCTTCGCCTCCAAGGAACTGGCGACCCGGATCGACGACGCCAAGCCGAAGGTGATCGTCGCCGCCTCCTGCGGGTTGGAGGGCCAGCGGGTGGTCCACTACAAGCCGCTGCTGGACCGGGCCATCGAGCTGGCCGAGCACAAGCCGAACGCCTGCATCATCAAGCAGCGCCCCCAAGAGGAGGCCTCCCTGGTCATGGGCCGCGACTGGCTGTGGGAGGACGCGGTCGACCAGGCGGAGCCGGCCAAATGCGTGCCGGTCAAGGCGGAGGATCCCGTCTACATCCTCTACACCTCCGGGACGACCGGGAAGCCGAAGGGCGTAGTGCGCGCCACCGGCGGCCATCTGGTCACCCTGAAATGGTCGATGCCGAACATCTACGGCATGGACACCGGCGACGTGTACTGGGCCGCCTCCGATGTCGGCTGGGTGGTCGGCCACTCCTACATCGTCTACGCGCCGCTGTTCCACGGCTGCACCACGATCCTCTACGAGGGCAAGCCGATCGGCACGCCCGATGCCGGCGCCTTCTGGCGGGTGATCGCCGACCACAAGGTCAAGGCGATGTTCACCGCCCCGACCGCCCTGCGCGCGATCAAGAAGGAGGATCCCCAGGGCAAGCTGCTGGCGAACTACGACCTGTCCCATTTCCGCGCCCAGTTCCTGGCCGGCGAGCGCTGCGATCCGGACACGCTCAAATGGGCCCAGGACAAGTTGAACGTGCCGGTGATCGACAACTGGTGGCAGACCGAGACCGGCTCGCCCATCGCCTCCAACTGTCTCGGCATCGAACTGCTGCCGTTCAAGCCGGGATCGCCGACCCGCGCCGTGCCGGGCTACGAGGTCCATGCCCTGTCGCCGGAGGGCGAGGAGATGCCGCCGGGCGAGATCGGCTCGCTGGCGATCAAGCTGCCCATGGCGCCCGCCGCCCTGCCGACCCTATGGAACAACGACGAGCGCTTCGTGGAAAGCTACATGGCCGAGTTCCCCGGCTACTACCAGACGGGGGATGCCGGCATCGTCGACGAGGACGGCTATCTCCACGTCATGTCGCGGACCGACGACATCATCAACGTCGCCGGCCACCGCCTGTCGACCGGCGGCATGGAAGAGGTGCTGGCCAGCCACCAGGACGTCGCCGAATGCGCGGTGATCGGCGTCGCCGACGAGGTGAAGGGCCAGGTGCCGCTCGGCTTCCTGGTGCTGAAGGACGGGGTGAACCGGCCGCATGAGGAGATCGTGAAGGAGGTGGTCGCCATGGTGCGCGACCGCATCGGACCGGTCGCGGCCTTCAAGCAGGCGACGGTGGTCCACCGGCTGCCGAAGACCCGCTCGGGCAAGATCCTGCGCGCCACCATGCAGAAGATCGCCGACGGCGAGAGCTTTTCCACCCCCGCCACCATCGACGACCCGGCGATCATCGACGAGATCGGCGCGTCGCTGCAGACCATCGGATACGCCCGCAAAGGGGCATAAGGAAGGGAATTGACATGCGTCTGGAAGGAAAAGTCGCCGTCGTCACCGGCGCGGCACGGGGGATCGGTGCGGCCATCGCCAAGCGATTCGCCCTGGAAGGGGCCAAGGTCGTGGTGTCGGACGCCGATCCCATGGCCGGCGATGCGTCGGTCGAGGCGATCAAGCAGGCCGGCGGCGAGGCGCGGTTCATCGCCTGCGACGTCTCTGACCGCGCCCAGGTCGCCTCGCTGATGGATCGCACCCTGGAAGCCTACGGCAGCCTGGATATCGCCGTGGCCAATGCCGGCGTGATCCACAACCACCCGTTCCTCGAGTTGGACGACGCCACCTTCGACCGGGTGATCGCGGTCAACCTGAAGGGCGTGTTCCTGACCGGCCAGGAGGCGGCGCGGCGGATGGTCGATCGCGGCATCCAGGGCCGGATCGTCAATACCGCCTCGGTCAACTCGGTGATCGCACCGACGGGGCTCGCCGCCTACAACGCGTCCAAGGGCGGGGTGGCGCAGCTCACCAAGACCATGGCGATGGATCTGGCGGATTACGGCATCCGGGTGAACGCCATCGGCCCGGGCAGCGTGGCCACCGACTTGTTCCGCGCCGGCATTCTCACCGACAACGAGGCGATGCGCCGGGTGGAAATGCGCACGCCGATGCGCCGTGCGTCCGAGCCGGAGGAGATGGCCGGCGTGGCCCTGTTCCTGGCCAGCGACGACAGCTCGTACGTCACCGGCCAGGTGATCTACGCCGATGGCGGCCGCCTCGCCCAGGGACATGTGATCCAGCCGAAGGACTGAAGGCATGAGCGGCCAGGTAACGGTCCGAGCGATGACGCTGAGCGACGTTCCGCGCTGCGTCACCCTGTTGAACCAGCTCGGTTACGCGATGGACGCTGAGGTTCTCGCCGACCGACTGCGTGTCGTTCAGGACTCTCCGGGGCACGCCGTCATGGTCAGTGTGTTCGGGGAGGAGGTCGTCGGCGTCCTTCATGTGTTCCAACGCCCGGCCATCGAGAAGCCGACGGAGGCCGTCGTGCAGTCGCTGGTGATCGACGAGACCCGGCGCGGCCTCGGACTCGGCCGGCGCCTGATGGCTGCTGCCGAGAGTTGGGCGAGAGAACACGGTCTCTCATCCGTCAGCCTGGCGTCCCATGAGCGCCGGACGGACGCGCACGCCTTCTACACGGCCCTTGGATACGAAAACACCGACACGTCGAAGTTCTTCCGCCGAACGTTGGGTCCCTGCTGACCTTGAGGCCTGCTCTCACTGCCGGGGAACCGAGTCCCGGCCTGAAAGGCCGGCGGGGCGGATCGGCGACCGGGTCTTAAGAGCCCCGGTGCCGACCCGCCTGCCCAGCCCCCCACGGGCCAGCCGGTCGACCGTCGTCGGACGGCCTATTCGAAATTCGGACGGGGATCCCCGGTCACGCCCTTGGGCGCGCGCTGGATATCGATACGGCGCTTGCCCTGAGACGCTTCCGCCTTCTTCGGCAGGGTGATGCGCAGGATGCCGTCCTCGCTATGGGCCTCGATGCCGCCCTCGTCCACATCCGGCGGAAAGCGGAAGCTGCGCCGGAACGCGCCATAGGTCCGTTCGGAGAAGATGTAGCTGTCGGTCTTCTCGTTGCGCGAGGACCGCTTCTCGCCGCTGACAGTCATCTGATCGCCATGGACCTCCACATGGATGTCCTCCTCGCGCACGCCAGGCAGCTCGATCTCGATGACATAGGCGGAACTCGACGCGGTGGCGTCGGAGGGCGGGCTGAAGAACTCGGCGACCCGATGGCCGAACCGCCGCAGCGGATCCATGACCTGGGGCCACCAGTCGGCTTGGGATGGAACGCCTTCGACCATTTCGACCTCCCTGGCTCATTTCCCAACGTCCCTTCAGGGACGGGGGAAACCTACGGGGAGAGCGCCGATAGCGCTTTGACCTGGGTCAAATCGGTCCGTTAAACGCTCATCCGCGATAGGCCAGCCGCAGATTGCCCCAGATCCGGTTCGCCACGCGGATCGGGCAGTCGACCTCCTTCAGCACCTGCTTGTTGCCGCCGCCCATGTCGCGCACGTAGCTCTGGATCTTGTAGGGCTCGGTATTGCGGGCGGCGAGCAGGCCGGCGCGGTCGTCGAAGATCCGGCGGTTGCGGCTGTTCGCGGTGTTCCAGACCGTCTCCCCCGGCTTCTGCGGCTTGGAGAAGGCGGCGTTGTGGGTGGGGAGATAGGCGTTCCGGTCGACCGCGGCGCAGAACACGATGGCCGAGTTCTTCGCCACCACCGCCTCCTGGATCGCCGGGAACTGCTCGTCGGTCAGCGCCAGGAACCGGGTGGAGTACTGAACCGGATCGGTGCCTGCGATCGGGACGTAGTCCTCGTCGAACAGGCCCGCCTGGTCCAGCCGGCCGGAGGAGAGCGCGCTCGCCAGGATGCCGGACAGCCTCTCGGCCGCGTCCCGGCACAGATCGACCAGCGGCGCGTCCTTGACCTTGGTCGCCTCCATGGCCTGCCGCACGCGGGCGAGGTCGGCGGCGCTCGGGTCGAGGAACTGAAGATGGGAGCCGAGCGGGCTGCTGCCGACCACCCGGATCGGCATCCGGCCGATCCCCTCGACGTCCACCGCTCCGGTCTGCCCGGTGGCCGATTCCTCCAGGCCGGGGAAGAACAGTCCGCCGGACGGGGAGAGGTCGATCACGTGACCGGTCAGCGCGGCGCTTCCGACGGACAAGGTACCGGCAATGCCGACCGACACCCGCTCCGACTGTCCCGCCTGGCCGGTGCTGGAGGTGCGCAGCATGGTGACGATCCGCCGTTGGAGATCGCCCACATCGCGGCCGAGCCGGGTGGCGACCTCCGACAGCCGGTCGGCGGCGCGCAGGGACATCTGGGCGGTGTCCTGGATTGCCCCGATCTGGTCGGCAACCTGCCCGGTCTCCAGCGAGGCGCGTTCGGCGCTGCGGGCGATCTCGGCGATGGCGGCGCGCTGTTCGTCGGCGGCCGACGAGACCGAGCCGGCGCGCTGGGACAGTTCCTCCACCCCGGCGACGATGCTGCCGAGGGCCAGATTGACCGAGTCGGTGGATTCGGAGATCTGCTGGGTGCGTTCATGGACCGAGGCGATCGCCTGCTCGGTTTCCGCCGCGAGGCTCTTCACCTCGCCGGCCACCACGGCGAATCCCTTGCCCATGTCGCCGGCGCGCGCCGCCTCGATGGTCGCGTTCAGGGCCAGCAACCGGGTCTGTTTGGCGATGTTACGGACGAGTTCCGTCACCCCGCCGATCGCCGCCGCACTCTCGGTCAGGGCGGCCATCGCTGCCTTCGCCCGGTCGATATCCGCCAGGGTGTCCTCCGCCTTCAAGGCGGCACCGGTTGTCTGGTCGGAGATCTCCTGGCTGGAGGCCTCCATCTCCTGGGAGGCGCTGGCGACGATGTTCACGCCCTCGCGGGTGTTCTCCGCACTGGCGGCGACCGTGCCGGTGGCCGAGGTCACGTCCCCGGCGATGCCCTCCAGCTGCCCGGCCACCTGGGTCAGGGTCTGCACTTGGTGGCGCACCTCCGAGAGGGTGGTCGACATCTCCCGTTCCAGGCTGTCCGACATGGCGGCCAACCGTCCCGCCGCATCGCCGTCCGGTCCGGTGCCCGGCGCGGCGCCGAGGCCGGCGGCCAGATCGGCGAAACAGCGGCGCAGGATCGTGCGGATCGCCTGCTCCTGCCGGTCCGATTTCCGCACGCTCTTCAGCGCACCGACGACCAGCTCCTCCGTCAGGGCTTCGTACTCGGCGATGGCGGCGGCGGTCCCGATGCCGGCCTCGGAGCGCATCCGGGCGATGGTCGCGGACGTGGCGAACCGGGTCTCCCCCTGCGCCGCGGAACCGCTCGACATGAGGGCAGCCCAATGCTCCTTCTGGGCACGCATGAAACGGTCGAGATCGCCGTTCTCGAAATGGGGAGCGATGTCGGAGCGGCCGATGCCCGAGCCGTAGAAACCCTCCAGCGCGGACCGCGCCAGCCGGTCGCCCTCGGGAACCGCTCCCTGGTCATCCAGCCGGAACAATCTTTGGATTTCCGCGATTTCTGGCGCGCCACTCCCAGACTTCATGCCCATTCCCCCTTACGGTCACGGTCTTTTTGCGCGATGACGCGAGGGGCCGGGGGTCTTTTCTTATGGGCTGAGTAACCACCTGCCGGGGGTCCCCGCCATCGTGTCGCCGGCCATGCGCCACCGTCCCGACAAAAATACTATCACGCCGAATATGGGCATGCTCTTCATAATCGTCTCATATTCAATCAATCCGAACTGTAGGGCGCGGTCGATCTCGATTTCTGAGAGTGACCCTACTTTTAATACGACTTCCCGGTCTCCGAGATCGCTGTCCGGGTCCTCGGCCGAGGCCGGCCCGCGCCGGATTGCCGGATGGCCGGGCAGGTCGACCGCATTGCCGATCAGCGTGGCGGCCACATCGGCGGTCGCCGCATCCAGGGCCAGGACTGTCACCGCATCGGCGATCCCGAAGGAGTAGGAGCGCCCGCCGCGCCCGCTGGTCGCCACCCCGCGCACTGGGTCGGCGTGGCTCAGGACGGCGGTCCCGGCGAGGGCGGGCGCGTGCAGTTCCGGCACCAGCCCGACCTCGAAAGTCTGTCCCGGCGCCAGATGAAAGGAAATGTCGCCGCCGTCGTTCACCCAGGCGCGGGAGAGGTCGGGTGCGGCCGCCAGCATTACGGCCAGGATGTGATCGGCGACGGATCCGGCGACGGCGGCCATCGGCGTCACGAACCGACCGGCATAGGGGGCGACGGCGGCGACCATGCGGCGGGCCACGGGACCGCTTACCCCCGGCGGCGGATCGACGATGGGTCGACGCAGGATCGTCAGCTCCCCCGCCAGCTCGGCCAGCAGCCCGTCGAAGGCGGCGACAGCCGCCCGCGCCGCGGCCTCGTGACCGGGGCCTTCCGCCTTGAGGATCAGGTCGATCGGGCCGTCCTGCAGGTGTATGCGGCCGTCGGAAAGGCGGGCGGCCTGCATGCCCGGCCTCAGCCGCCGCGGGCGGTCGTGCCCTGGGGCAGATAGGGCCAGGGATTGTCCGACGCCTGGGCTTCCCGGCGCAGATCCGGCCGGCTGTCCAGCACGTCGGCCAGAGGGCGGATGGCGTCCATGTAGCCGCCCAACTCCTCATAGGCCCAGCGCGGCAGGGTGAACTCGATCGGGGCGACCAGGGCCGGGGTCGGCACATAGCCGAAGGCGCCTTTCGGCAGGCGGGTCACGTCGACCATCAGCGTGATGCCGCCGCCCGGCCAGACATAGACCGGCGCGCCGCCGCAGGTGACCCGGGTGATCGCCGACTGAACCGAGCGGGTGAGCCGCACCGGGTTCTCGGTTACCCCGGCCCGCAGGCTGCCGCCGGCCCCGCCCATGAACAGCACGGTGCACAGCGCCGGTTCGCAATTCTCGCCGATCCGATCGACCACCACCTCCAGCGGTTTCGGCATTGGTTTGGCGACGAAATTCAGCCCGTCATCCAGCTCAAAATAGGCGCTGTCCTCGCCGGTCGTGGAGACCATGAGGATCCGTTCGCCGGGCCAGGCGGTCTTCGGATCGACCCGGTCGATGATGTCCAGCGGGTCGGTCACGTCGGTGCCGCCCCAACCGGAGCCGGGGTCGGCCACCTGGAAATACCGGCCGGGGGTGGATTTGCGGCCCCGCACCCGGATGCCGCCGGGCTTCATGTCGAGGAACTTTCCGGCCTGGTGCTCGCTCAGCACGCCGGTGATGTGGTCGTCCACGACGATGACCTCGTCGGCATGGCCGAGCCACTGGCGCGCGAAGATGCCGATGGTGGCCGAGCCGCAGCCGACCCGCATCCGCTCCTCCTGCTTGCCGTCGACGATCGGCGGCTTGCCGGCCTGGACGGTGACCTTGCTCCCGCCCTCGATCTGCAGGTCCACCGCCTCGCCGTTGCACAGGGCCAGCATGGCGGCGCAGGTCACGGTGCCTTCCTTCTTGCTGCCGCCGGTCAGGTGGCGCACGCCGCCGAGCGACAGCATCTGGCTGCCGTATTCCGCCGTGGTCACATGGCCGACCGGCTCGCCATCGGCCAGCACCTGGGCCTGCTCGGGGCCGAGATGGCGGTCGGTGTCGATCTTCACCTTCACGCCGCAATAGCTGAAGATTCCCTCGGTCACGACGGTGACCGTGTCCACTCCCTCCCACTGCGCGCCGACGATGAAGGGTGCCGGCTTGTAGTCGGGATAGGTCGTGCCTGAGCCGATGCCGGTGACGAAGACCGGCGGCTCGGCGACGATCCGGCCGTCCCAGTCGGATGCGTTCTCCAGGAACGGGACGACGGTGCCGTCGCGCTCGATCGCCCGCTCTGTCACCACCAGCGGGTCGAGGCGGACCAGGTCGCCGTCCACATTGGCGTAGCGGTCACAGGCGCCGGACTTGCCCTCGCGGATCCGGCAGAGCACCGGGCAGGCGTCGCAGCGCACGATGCCGTCGGGCAGGGTTTCCGTTTCCGCACTCATTCCGCCGCCTCCTTCGCCTGGGCGGCCCGGATCGCCGCGCGCAGACGATGGGGCAGGACCGGCACCTTGTCCGGGCATACGCCGACCGCCTGGCGGATGCCGGCGAGGATGGCGGGCGCCGTCGGCACCAGGGCCGGCTCGCCGATCCCCTTGGCGCCGAACGGGCCGAGGGGCTCCGGATCCTCGATCAGGATGCAGTCGATCTGCGGCATGTCGCCGACCGTGGGGATCAGGTAGTCGTGCAGGTTCTCGGTGCGGCCGGGGACGTATTCCTCCATCAGCGCCAGGCCGAGCCCCTGGGCGATGCCGCCATGGATCTGCCCCTCCACCAGGGTCGGGTTCACCGCCCGGCCGACATCGTGGGCGGCGGTCATGTGCAGCACCTTGGTGGTGCCGAGCTCCGGGTCGACCTCCACCAGCGCGATCTGGGCGGCGAAGGCGTAGGTGGCGTAGGGGGTGCCCTGGCCGTCGCCGTCGAGCGGAGCGGTCGGCGGGTCGAACGTCCCCTCGCCCACCAGCAGATGTCCGTCGCCATCCACCGGCAGGGTCGACAGGTCCAACTCCCGCGTCCCGGCGGCGTCGCGGATGGCGATCCGCGCCCCGTCGAAGGACTGGTCCGCATCCTCGCCCGCATTGGCTAGCCGCAGGATCTGCGCCCGCAGGTCGCGGCCGGCCAGCTCCGAGGCCCGGCCGGACACGAAGGTCTGGCGCGAGGCGGAGGTCTTGCCGGCATCGGGCGTCAGGTCGGTATCGCCCCAGACCTGATCGACCAGGGCCAGCGGCGCGCCCAGCGCGTCGGCGGCGATCTGCGCCATGATGGTGTAGCTGCCCTGGCCGATATCGACCGCGCCGTTGAACAGGGTCAGCCGCCCGTCCGGCTTCAGCGCCAGGCGCATGGTGGACGGGTTCGACATGGAGGTGTTGCCGCAGCCATACCACATGCAGCCGATCCCGGCGCCGAGACGGGTTCGACCGGCTTTCGCATTGTGGGCCGCGACCTGCTCGGCATAGCGCGCCCAGGCGGGCTTCAGGGCTTCGATACACGCGGCAAGGCCAACCGAAGCCTCGATCACCTGACCTGTTGCCGTCGGGTCACCGACGCGCAGGGCGTTCAGCAGCCGGAACTCCAACGGGTCCATGCCGATGCTGGCGGCCGCTTCGTCCATCAGCCGCTCGCCGATGATGGCCGCCTGGGGCACGCCGAAGCCGCGGAAGGCGCCCGCCGGCGGCCCGTCCGTATAGACCGCCGCACTGGTCGCGAGCACCGAGCCCACCCGGTAGGGACCCGGGGCATGGACCGGCACCCGGCCCGCCACCGTCGGCCCCCAGGAGGCATAGGCGCCGGTGTCGAAATCGCCATGGAACCGGAAGCCGGCGATCGTGCCGTCTCGCCTCACACCCAGGCTCGCGGTCATCGCGGCCGGGTGGCGTTTGGTGGTGGCGGCGAAACTCTCCGGGCGGTGATAGAGCGTCGCCACCGGCCGGCCGAGCTTCCAGGTCGCGACCGCCAGGGGGAGCTGGATCGACTGGTCGAGCTTGCCGCCGAACCCGCCGCCGACGGCCGACGGCGTCACCCGCACCGCCTCCTGCGGAACGCCGAGCACATGGGCGACCTCGTCGCGGTCCATATAGGGGGTCTGGGTGGTCACCCGCAGTTCGACCCGGTCGCCGACCCGCCGGGCCCAACCGGCCTCGGGCTCGATATAGGAATGCTCCACGAAGCTGGTCTGCATGGCGGCCTCGACCACCGCATCGGCGCCGGCCAGGGCCGAGTCGATATCGCCGGACGCCACCCGGCCGCGGATCAGCACGTTGCCGGGCGACGCCTCATGCAACTGCGTGGCGCCGTCCTTCAGAGCCGCCTCGATGCCGACCACCGCCTCGCGCGGCGACCACTCGACCGGGAAGTCGGACAGGTCCACCGCCTCGAAGGCCGCCCGGTCGGCGACCACCACCGCGGCCACCGCCTCGCCGCGATAGCGCACGAAGCGCTCGGCGAAGACCGGCTGATCCTTCAGGGTGGGGTAGATGCCGAAGCTGTTATGCCCCGGTACGTCGCGGGCGGTGAGCACCGCCACCACCCCCGGCGTCGCATCGGCCCAGGCGTCGAGATCGCCGAGCGAAAAATCCGCCAGCGCATGGGGCGAGCGCACCACCCGCAGCCAGAGCGCGTCGGCCGGCGTGGTGTCGTCGCCATAGAGCTCGCGGCCGTCCAGCTTGCCGCTGCCGTCCAGCCGCGCGACCCGCGCGCCGACCGCCGCCCCGGGTTCCGGCATCCCGGCGTCGGGCGCGTTGGAGGCGACGTCCAGCACCGCCTCGACGATCTTCAGATACCCGGTGCAGCGGCACAGCACCCCGCCCAGGGCATCCTCGACGGCGCTCCGGCTCGGTTGCGGCTCTCGGCGCAGCAGATCCTCCGCCGCCATCAGCATGCCCGGGGTGCAGATCCCGCATTGGGCGGCCCCGTGACGGGCGAAGGCGCGCTGCAGGGCGGAGTGGGACCCGTCCGTTTCCGCCAGGCCCTCGACGGTCACGATCTCGCAGCCAGCGGCCTGGCCGGCCGGGACGAGACAGGCGCAGATCTGCGCGCCGTCCATTAGCACCGTACAGGCCCCGCAATCGCCGGCATCGCAGCCGACCTTGGTGCCGGTAAGGCCCAGATCCTCGCGCAGCACCCGGGACAGACGCCGCTGCGGGGCGGTCTCGACGGATCGGGGCGTGCCGTTGACGGTAAAGCTCAGCATCTCGGTCATGCCGCCTCCGCCAGGTCGGTCAGGCAACGCCGCACCAGAATGCGGGCGGTATCCAGCCGATAGGGGGCATCGCCCCGCACATCGGCGATCGGCGCCAGGGCGGCGAGATGACTGTCGTCCAGCCGGTCCGCCGCCCCCCTCGGCGACAGCCCGACCAGCGCGTTCTCCAGCGCCTCCAGCCGGAGGGCGGCGGCGGAGCAGGCGCCCACCGCCATCCGCGCGGCCGCGACGGTTCCGTCGGGCGCCAGCCGCATGGTTCCGGCGACCATGACGATGGAAATCACCAGATAACGCCGCGCGCCCAGCTTCAGGAACCGGCCCGTCCCCTCCAGCGCGGTCTGCGGCAGGTGGATGGCGGTCAGCAGCTCACCCGGCGCCAGCGCGGTCTTGCGGTTGCCCAGCACAAAGCGGTCGAGCGGCAGACGGCGAGTTCCGCCGATGGAGGCCAACTCCACCTCGGCATCGAGGGACAGCAGGGCCGGTACCCCGTCGGCGGCGGGCGAAGCGTTGCAGAGATTGCCGCCGACCGTCCCCCGGTTCTGGATCTGAGCGCCGCCGATCTCCCGTGCCGCCGCCTTGAGCCCGTCGCAGGCCGGCGGCAGGTCGGCGTCGATCACCGCCCGCCAGGTCGCGGCCGCGCCGATCCGAAGGCCGGCCGCGGTCCGCTCGATCCCCTTCAGGGCCTCGAGCGCGGTGATGTCGAGGATGTCCTCGTCGCGGTCGTGGATCGCACGTGCCGGAAAATGATCGGTCCCGCCGGCGAGCACCGTCCAACGGTCCTCCGCCAGTTCGCGAAGGGCCTCGTCCAGGTTGCGTGGACGCAGATATCGGCTCACGGCACCTCCGGCGGACGGCTTTAAATTTCATTCGTACACCAATGAAGTGTGCCACGAGTTTGTGAGCGGTCAAGGGGTCGCGCCGGTGTCGCGGCACTGGATTTGGCCACAATCGGATGCAAGTCTTTCCACCATGAGAGCGCCGCATTTCCTTCGCCGGTTTGCCCGTGCCCTTCGACCGGCGGTCGTCGCGGCGCCGTGGGTCGTGGCCCTGGCCTGCGCGGCCCCCGTCGCCCAGGCCCAGACGCCGGTCGACCTCGCCCTTGTTCTTGCCGTCGACAGCTCCGCCAGCGTCGACGAGTCCGAATTCGCGCTGCAGCGCGGCGGCCTTGCCCAGGCCTTTCGCGATCCGGAGGTGGTGAAGGCCATCGCCAGCGGCCCGTTCAAGCGGATCGCCGTGACCGTGATCGAATGGGCGGGCCACGCGGACCAGTCGGTGGACATTCCCTGGACCGTGGTCGACGGTCCGGACGGGGCCACGGCGCTGGCCGACCGGATCGACGGATTGCAGCGGCAGATCCTGACCGGCGCCACCTCCATCGCCGGTGCCCTCGACTTCGCCAACGCCCTGCTGCACGCCAATCCGTTCGACGCCAGCCGGCTGGTGATCGACCTGTCCGGCGACGGCCGCAACAACCAGGGCCCGCCGGTGGACACCGTCCGCCAAGGCATCGTCGCCCAGGGCGTGACGATCAACGGCCTCGCCATCGTCAACGAGCATCCGACCCTGAACTACTATTTCGAGGACCGGGTGATCGGCGGCACCGCCGCCTTCGTGGAGGTGGCCAACGACTACGCCGACTATCCCCGGGCCATCCGCCGAAAACTGATCCGCGAGATCCGCACGATGAACATCAGCGCCCCCGCCGCCCCGCTCCCGGCCGGAGCCGCGGCAACAGTCCTGGCCGCCGATCGATGGTAGCGTCCATGCGGGTCCTGGCAGCGATCCTGGCCGGCCTTCTGCTGGCGGGCCCGGCGCAGGCGGCGGAACCGGTCGATCTGGAGCTGGTCCTCGCCGTCGACAGCTCCGCCAGCGTCGACTACACCGAGTTCAACCTGCAGCTCCAGGGCCTGACCCTCGCCTTCGAGGACGAGGAACTGGCGAACGCGATCGCCGCCGGACCGCTGGGGGCGATTGCCGTCACCCTGGTGGAATGGTCGAGCGCGGAGCGCCAGGAGGTGTCCATTCCCTGGACGGTGATCCGCAATGCCGACGACGCCCGCGCCTTCGCCGCCGAGATCAGCGCCGCCCCGCGGCAAGTGATCACCGGCGCGACCTCGATCTCCGCCTCGGTGCTTTACTCGGCCGCCATGTTCGACGCCAACGGGTTCGAGGGGACCCGGAAGGTGATCGACCTGTCCGGCGACGGCTACAACAACCAGGGCCCGGCCCTGGCGGTGGCCCGCGACCTGGTGCTGGAGCGCGGGATCACGATCAACGCGGTGGCCATCGAGAACCAGGTGCCGGGGCTGGGCGACTATTTCGAGGAGAGCCTGATCGGCGGCTTCGGCGCCTTCATGATCCGGGCGTCCGACTACGAGGACTATATCGGCCAGATCCGCCGCAAGCTGCTGCGCGAGATCCAACCGGTGCCGATTTCTTAGGGCGCTCTCCCGCTCATCTCCCTTTCATCTCGCACTCCCCGGATTTATTCCGGGGCAACGCCGGGGCTTGAGCGGACGTCCGTGTGCGCCCCGACGCGCCCGGTCATCCTCGAGGGCTCACCCCGGAATAAATCCGGGGAGTGATATGGAGATGGGTGGGGGCGGGAAGCCCTCCCCTTACCCCCGCGCGCCGTCGAAGCCCGCCAGCACCGCCGCCAGATTGTCGCCGAGGATGTCGGAGATGTAGCCGCCCTCCTGCACGATCACCGTCGGCCGGCTGCCGGCGCCGAGCTTGGCGCCGATCTGGCGGAATCCCTCCGTGGTGACGCCGAGGAAGGCCAGCGGATCCTTCTCCGACGCGTCGAGACCGAGCGCTATGACCAGGGCGTCCGCGCCGAAGGCGTCGATCGCGGCCAGGGCGGTGTCCAGGGTCTCCAGATATTCCGCGTCGCCGGTCCCCTGCGGCAGCGGCAGGTTCACGTTCGCCCCGCGGCCCGGACCGGCCCCGATCTCGTCGGCATAGCCGGTGAAGAAGGGGTAGTAGCTGTGCGGATCGCCGTGGATAGACACGGTCAGCACGTCGCCCCGGCGGTAGAAGATGCCCTGGGTACCGTTGCCGTGATGCACGTCCACGTCGAGAATCGCCACCTTGGCGGCCCCCTGGTCGCGCAGGTACTGGGCGGCGATGGCCGAGTTGTTCAGGAAGCAGAACCCGCCCGCCTGGTCGCCATAGGCATGGTGTCCCGGCGGCCGGCACAGGGCGTAGGTCGGCTTGCCGTCGCGCCACAGGGCATCGGCAGCGGTCAGCGCCACCTGGGCCGAAGACAGCGCGCCCTTCCAGGTGCCCGGCCCGATCGGACAGGCGGTGTCGGCCTGATAATGGCCGGCCAGGCCGACGATATGGGTCGGGTGGATGTCCATGTTCCGTCCCGGATGCACGTTCGGGAGGATCTCCGGCGCATGGTGCGGCAGGGCCGACCACTTGTCCCAGGCGGTCTGCAGGAAGTCGAGATAGTCGGCGGCATGGACCGCCTGGACCGGAGCAAGGCCGAAATCCTGGGGCGCGATCACCTCGTGGGAACCGGCCTCCACCGCCCGCCGCAGGATCGCCGCGCGCTCCGGCACTTCCGGGTTGGGTGCTCGGTTGCCGCGGCTGATGAAGCCGCTGGGGGCGTGCACGCTGTAGTCATCGGCCAGAACGACCCGCATCTCATCTCTCCTGCTCGGTCCTACCTGCAGGTGTAGCGGGCTCTGCGGCGGGGGCGCAAGGGTTGGAGCGGGCAGATAAGGAGGAGGCTTGGTCCTGACTTTCGTCAGGACGACGACCTTTTCTTTTTCCAAACCCCGACCGTCGTCCTGATGCAAATCAGGACCAAGCCGCCGACGCCGGAACCGCCCCAATGTCAGGGCGGCCCTGCCGCCGGATCAATCCCGGATTAAATCCGGGACGGGAGCCGCCGGGATGACGGAACTGGGGTGAGAAAGGCGGAGGCTTACGCCCGCCGTTCCCGCGTGGTGTTGCTGATCGGCTGGGACAGGCGGCTGACCATCTCCTTGGGCACCACCTGCCAGAAATTGTCGCGCTCGTGGCGCCAGTCGATCAGCAGCCGCTCGGCGAAGCGGGACTGGGTCTCGCGGACATGCTCCGACACCATGCGGCGCAGCAGCATCTCCCAGTAGTCGGTCTCGATCCGCTGGTAGATCACCGTTTCCGGGTTCACCACCTGCTCGAAATTCCCCGCCGCGTCGTAGACGAAGGCCATGCCGCCGGTCATGCCGGCGCCGAAGTTGTGGCCGACCTCGCCCAGGATCACCACGGTGCCGCCGGTCATGTACTCGCAGCCGTTCGACCCGCAGCCCTCCACCACCGCGTCGGCGCCGGAGTTCCGCACGCAGAACCGCTCGCCCGCCTGGCCGGCGGCGAACAGCTTGCCCGCCGTGGCCCCGTACAGGACGGTGTTGCCGATGATCGTGTTCTCGTTCGGCGTGAAGGATGCCGCCGTCATCGGTCGGACCGAGATGATGCCACCGGACAGACCCTTGCCCACATAGTCGTTGGCGTCGCCGAACACCTCCAGCTTCAGCCCCTGCACGGCGAAGGCGCCGAGCGACTGGCCGGCGGTGCCGCGCAGCCGCACGGTGATGTGCCCCGGCTGCAGGCCCGACATGCCGTACTTGCGGACCAGGACCGAGCTGAGCTTGGTGCCGATGGCGCGCTGGGTATTGGCGATGTTGTAGGTGAGCTGCAGCTTCTCGCCGCCCTCGATCGCCGGCTTCACATCCTTGATCATGATGGCGTCGAGGGTCTCGGGCACCTCGTTGCGGTGCTCGACGGTGTTGTAGGGCGGCAGGCCGCCGGTATCGGCGCGCACCAGGATCGGGTTCAGGTCCAGGTCGTCCAGGGACGGATCGCCGCGGCTGACCTGGGCCAGCAGGTCGGAGCGGCCAACCACCTCGCGCAGGTGACGCATGCCGAGGCTCGCCAGGATCTCGCGCACCTCCTCGGCGACGAAGGAGAACAGGTTCACCACCTTCTCCGGCGTGCCCTCGAACTTGGCGCGCAGCCCCTCGTCCTGGGTGCACACGCCCACCGGGCAGGTGTTGGAGTGGCACTGGCGGACCATGATGCAGCCCATGGCGACCAGGGAGGCCGTGCCGATGCCGAACTCCTCGGCGCCGAGCATGGCGGCGATCACCACGTCGCGGCCGGTCTTGATGCCGCCATCGGTGCGCAGGGTCACCTTGTGCCGCAGGCGGTTCAGGGTGAGCACCTGGTGCACCTCCGACAGGCCCATCTCCCACGGGATGCCGGCATACTTGATCGAGGTCTGCGGGCTGGCGCCGGTGCCGCCGCCATGGCCCGAGATCAGGATCGTGTCGGCATGGGCCTTGGCCACGCCGGCGGCGATGGTGCCGATACCGGTGGAGGCGACCAGCTTCACGCAGACCCGGGCGTCCGGGTTGATCTGCTTCAGGTCGTAAATGAGCTGGGCCAGATCCTCGATCGAGTAGATGTCGTGGTGCGGCGGCGGCGAGATCAGGGTGACGCCGGGCGTGGAGTGGCGCAGCCGGGCGATCAGGCTGTTCACCTTGATGCCGGGAAGCTGGCCGCCCTCGCCGGGCTTCGCGCCCTGGGCCACCTTGATCTCGATCTCGCGGCAGTTGTTCAGGTATTCCGCCGTCACGCCGAAGCGGCCGGACGCCACCTGCTTGATCGCCGAGCTCGGGTTGTCGCCGTTCGGCCGCGGCCGGAAGCGGGCCGGATCCTCGCCGCCCTCGCCGCTGTCGGACTTCGCACCGATGCGGTTCATGGCGATGGAGAGCGTCTCGTGCGCCTCCGGGCTCAGTGCGCCGAGCGAGATGCCCGGGGCGATCAGCCGCTTGCGGATGTCGGTGATCGACTCGACCTCGTCGAGCGGCACCGTCTCCTTGACCTGCTTGAAGCCGAGCAGGTCGCGCAGGTTGATCGGCGCCTCGTCGTAGACCGCGTTCGCGTAGCGCTTGTAGAGGTGGTAGCTGTCGGTCTCCACCGCGCGCTGCAGGGCGTGCATCATGTCGCCGTTGAAGGCGTGACGCTCGCCGGTGCGCCGGTAGCGGTAGAGCCCGCCCACCGGCAGCGGCACGACGCTCTCGTCGAACGCCTTCTTGTGCATCGCCAGGACCTTGGCCTGGATGCCGTTCAGGCCGAGGCCGGAGATGCGCGAGGACATGCCCGGGAAATACTGCTCCACCAGGGAGCGGGACAGGCCGACCGCCTCGAAGTTATAGCCGCCGCGATAGGAGGACAGGACCGAGATGCCCATCTTGGACATGACCTTCAGCAGGCCGTCCTGGATCGCCCTCTTGTAGTTGGCGAGGCAGTCCTCGAGCGTGCGGTCGCCGAACAGGCCGCGCGACAGCCGGTCGGCGATCGCCTCCTGAACGAGATAGGGGTTGATGGTGGTGCCGCCGACGCCGATCAGCACGGCGAAGTAATGCACGTCCAGCACCTCGCCGCAGCGCACGTTGATCGAGGTGAAGGTGCGGAGCTGCTGGCGGACCAGATGGCTGTGCACCGCACCGGTCGCCAGGATCATCGGCATGCCGGCCCGGGTCGGGGTGGTCTCCATGTCCGACAGGATCACGTGCGTGCAGCCGCCGCGCACGGCGTCCTCGGCCTCCTGGCGGATCCGGTTCAGCGCGGTCTCAAGCGCGTGCGGGCCGCCCTCGGCGTCGAAGGTGCAGTCGATCTCCGCCGCCGTCTCGCCCATGTAGTCGCGCATGGCGTGGAACTCGGCATTGGTCAGCACCGGGCTTTCCAGCAGCAGGTGGTCGCACTGCTCGCTGTCCTCGTCGAGGATGTTGCCCAGGTTGCCGAGGCGGGTGCGCAGGGTCATCACCCGGCGCTCGCGCAGGCTGTCGATCGGCGGGTTGGTCACCTGGCTGAAGTTCTGCCGGAAGAAGTGGTGCAGGCCGCGATACTTGTCGGACAGAACCGCCAGCGGCGTGTCGTCGCCCATGGAGCCGACGGCTTCCTTGCCGCCCTCGGCCATCGGCTGCAGCAGCAGTTCCATGTCCTCCAGGGTCCAGCCGGCCACCACCTGACGGCGGCGCAGCACGTCGCGCTCGAAAGCCGGCTTCTCCTCGTGCTCGGCGCGGATCAGCTTGTCGATCTTGGTGCTCTCGGTGATCCACTCGCCGAACGGGCGGCTGTTGGCCAGCAGGTCCTTCAGCTCGGCATCGTGGTAGAGCTTCCCCTCGAGCAGGTCGACGGCGATCATCTGGCCCGGATCCAACCGGCCCTTCTCGATCAGCTTGGACTCGTCGACACGGACCATACCGGCCTCCGACCCGCCGATCAGCAGGCCGTCATCGGTTACCGAATAGCGCAGCGGCCGCAACCCGTTGCGGTCCATTCCGCCGAGCACCCAGCGCCCGCCATAGGCGGCGATCGCCGCCGGGCCGTCCCAGGGCTCCATCACCGCGTTGGCATAGGCGTAGAGGTCGCGCCAGGACTGCGGCAGGTCGTCTTCCTCGGTCCAGGCCTCCGGAATGCACATGGTCTTGACCATGGGCAGCTCGCGGCCGGAACGGACCATCAGCTCGAAGGTGGCATCCAGTGCCGCGCTGTCGGAGGAGCCGGCCTGCACCACCGGCTTCAGGTCCTCGATGAGCTCGCCGAAGGTCGGATGCGCCATCCGGGTCTCGTGGCTCGCCATCCAGTTGACGTTGCCCTTAACCGTGTTGATCTCGCCGTTATGGGCCAGCACGCGGAACGGCTGGGCCAGACGCCAGGTCGGGAAGGTGTTGGTCGAATAGCGCTGGTGGTAGACGGCGAAGTTCGACACGAACCGCTCGTCGGTCAGGTCGGGATAGAACTGGTCCACCTGCTCGGCCAGGAACATGCCCTTGTAGATGATCGAGCGGCAGGACATCGAGCAGATGTAGAAGTCGGTGATGTGCTCGGCCAGCGCCGCCTTCTCGATCCGGCGGCGGATGACGTAGAGGTCGCGCTCGATCTGGTCGGCGTCATGCTCCGTCGGGGCGGAGAACATGATCTGCTCGATTTCCGGGCGGGTCGCGTTCGCCTTCTCGCCGATCACCGAGATGTCGACCGGGACCTGGCGCCAGCCGTAGATGAAGCAGCCGGTCTTCAGGATCTCCGACTCGACGATGATCCGGCAGCGCTCCTGGGCGGCGAGGTCGGTGCGCGGCAGGAAGACCATGCCGACGCCGATCCGCTCGTCGAGCAGCTTGTGTCCGGTATTGGCGACCTCCTCGCGGAAGAAGTCGGCCGGGATCTCGATATGGATGCCGGCGCCGTCGCCGGTCTTGCCGTCGGCATCCACCGCTCCGCGGTGCCAGACCGCCTTCAGCGCCTGGATCGCCGAGGTGACGACCTCGCGCCGCGGCTTGCCGTCGATGGCGGCGACGAAGCCGACGCCGCAGGACTCGTGCTCATGGGCCGGGTCGTAGGCGTGGCCGGCCTGCAGTTTGGCCGCGTTCTCCCGCCACTCGCGCACGAAAGTCTCGCCGTTCAGGATGGGCGTGTCCGACATGTCTGGCCTCCTCGGGTCAGCAAACGGTGTCTGCGGGATGGGTCAGGCGGCCGACAGGGCCGTCTCGGCCTTGGCGGTCAGGTAGTCGTGGATGCGGTCGGCGGCGTCGCGGCCGTCGCGCACCGCCCAGACCACCAGCGAGGCGCCGCGCACGATGTCGCCGGCGGCGAACACCCCGTCGAGGCTCGTCATCATGGTCTTGAAGTCGATGCCGATGGTGCCCCAGCGCGAGACCTTCAGGTCGGCCGCGCCGAACAGGCCGGGCAGGTCCTCCGGATCGAAGCCGAGCGCCTTGATCGCCATGTCGCATTCGATGGTGAAGCTGGAGCCCTCGATCGGCTGCGGGGTCTGGCGGCCGGTGGCGTCAGGCACGCCCAGATGGATGCGCTGGCAGCGCACGCCGTCCACGGTCTCGCCGCCGACGAAGGCTTCCGGCGCGGCGAGCCATTCGAAGGTCACGCCCTCTTCCTCCGCATTGGCGACCTCGCGCTGGGAGCCGGGCATGTTGGTCCGGTCGCGCCGGTAGACGCAGGTGACGGCCTCGGCACCCTGGCGGATGGCCGTGCGCACGCAGTCCATGGCGGTGTCGCCGCCGCCGATGACCACGACCTTCTTGCCCTTGGCGTCGAGCGTGCCGTTGTCGAATTCCGGCACGGCATCGCCCAGGCCCTTGCGGTTGGAGGCGGTCAGGTAGTCGAGTGCCGGATAGATGCCGTCCAGGCCGACGCCCGGGCACTGCATGTCGCGGGCCTTGTAGACGCCGGTGGCGATCAGCACGGCGCTGTGGCGCTGGCGCAGTTCGTCCAGGGTGACGTCGCGGCCGATCTCGGTGTTGGCGTGATACTGCACGCCGCCGTCGGCCAGCAGGACCGTGCGCCGCTCGACGACCTCCTTCTCCAGCTTGAAGTTCGGAATGCCGTAGATCATCAGGCCGCCCATGCGGTCGTAGCGGTCGTAGACATGGACCTGGTAGCCGCGCTTGCGGAGCTGTTCCGCCGCCGCCAGGCCGCCCGGTCCGCCGCCGATGATGCCGACAGACTCCTCGCGCTCGCGCACCGGCTTGACCGGCTTCACCCACCCGTTATCGAAGGCGGTCTCCGTGATGTACTTCTCCACCGACCCGATGGTGACCGACTGGAAGCCCTTCTCGATGACGCAGTTCCCCTCGCACAGGCGGTCCTGCGGGCAGATACGGCCGCAGATCTCCGGGAAGTTGTTGGTCGCCGAGGAGATCTCGTAGGCCTCCTCCAGGCGCCCAGCCGCCGTCAGCATCAGCCAGTCGGGGATGTTGTTCTGCAGCGGGCAGTGGACCTGACAGTAGGGCACGCCGCATTGCGAGCAGCGGCCGGCCTGCTCCTCCGCCCGGGCCGGATCGAACTCGTTGTAGATCTCGCCGAAATCGGTGCGGCGGTCCTCGGCGGCGCGCTTCTGGGGCATCCGCTTTTCGGTTCCGACAAACTTCAGCATCCGATCGGTCGTCATGGCGTCGTCTCCTCATCTGGAACCGGGCGCGCAGGCGCGATCCCGGATCCTTAACTCCCGCCTTATCGCGTGGCGGGCGGCCTCTATACACGTTCAGGGAGAGTCGAAAAAGACCAAAAGTCGTATTTAGGTCCGTTTTGGGCCTAAATCGGATCCTACACTCGCCAAAGCCTGGGAACAATCCCGGATCACATCGGTCGGCATAGCCGTCTGTGGATGATTATAATTCCGAAATGAGACTATTTTTGCCGCCTGCGTTGGACGAGCGAATCTTATATTGTCCGAGCCGCGCCATCGGACAGCGGGGGAAGTGCGCGTGTCCATCGAACATCTGATCCTCATCGCCATCGTGCAGGGGATCACCGAATTCCTGCCGATCAGCTCGTCGGGCCACCTGATCCTGATCCCGTCGCTGACCGGCGAGGCCGACCAGGGGCTGGTGATCGACGTCGCGGTCCATGTGGGCACCCTGCTGGCCGTCTGTCTGTACCTGTGGCGCGACATCGGGCGGATGACGCTCGGGACCTTGAACGGCCTGCGCGGCCGCCGCGATCCCGGCTTTCGCCTCGCCCTGCAGATCGTGCTGGCGACCATCCCGGTGATCTGTGCCGGCTATGCCCTGAAGCGCTACATGGGCGGCATGCCGCGTTCGCCGGAGGTCGTCGCCTGGGCCACCCTCGGCTTCGGCATTCTGCTCGGCATCGTCGACTATGTCGGCATGACCCTGCGGCGGATCGAGCACATGCGCTACGGCGAGGCGCTGTTCATCGGCCTGGCCCAGGTGCTGGCCCTGATTCCCGGCACCAGCCGGTCCGGCATCACCATGACCGCCGCCCGGGCGCTCGGCTACGAGCGCCAGGAGGCGGCCCGGTTCTCCATGCTGATGGGCATCCCGACGATTCTCGCCGCCGGTGCGCTGATCGGGCTGGATCTCTACGAGGCCGGCGACGCCCAGCTCACCGCCGACGCGCTGATCGCGGGCGGTCTGTCCTTCATCGCCGCCCTGGTCTCGATCGCCCTGATGATGGGCTGGCTGAAGCGGGCGAGCTTCCTGCCCTTCGTGATTTACCGGATCCTGATGGGCGGCGGATTGCTGATCTGGCTCTATACGGCTTGAGCATCCCTGCCTAATCTCGGCTCCCAAAAGCATTGGAGGGAGCCGACATGACCGAATTCGCCGAGCACCAGAGCCTCGCGGCCTTCGCCAACCAGACCGAGAACCCCAAGGCGCTGGGCTTCGATGCCGGCCGCCTGGCGCGGATCGGCGACTGGATGGACCGCTATGTCGAGGCGGGCAAGCTGCCCTATGCGATGACCGCGATCCTGCGCGGCGGCGAGCTCGCCTATCTGGACGCCCGCGGCTACACCGACCCGGACGCGAAGCAGGCGCCGGCGGTCGACCACCTCGCCCGCATCTACTCCATGACCAAGCCGATCGTCACGGCAGCAGCCATGACCTATTACGAGGAGGCGCGGTTCCAGCTCGAGGATCCGATCAGCCGCTTCTTGCCCGAATTCGCCGAGCCCCGGGTTTATGTCTCGGGCGAGGGCGACAGCATGGTGACCCGGCCGGCAGAAGGCCCGATCACCATCCGCCAGCTCATGACCCACACCGCCGGGCTGACTTACGGCTTCTTCGATCCGGGCCCGATCGGGGCCGCCTATCGCAAGAACAACGTCAACTACTTCCCCGGCAAGGAGAGCGCCGCCGAGGTGACCAAACGTACCGCCGCGGTGCCGCTGCTGTTCGAGCCGGGTAGCCAGTGGACCTATTCGGTCGCCATCGACGTGCTCGGCCGCCTCGTGGAAGTCGTCGCCGGCAAGCCGCTGGGCGAGGTCCTGCGCGAACGCATCTTCGAGCCGCTGGGGATGATCGACACGTTCTTCGGCGTGCCGGAGGACAAGGTCGGCCGCTTCGTGCCGTGCTACGAGAAGGCCGGCCAGGGCATGAAGCGCGGCGAGGAGCCGGGCACCTCCAAGTTCCTGGGCACGCCGGCGATGGAATCCGGCGGCGGCGGCCTGGTCGGCACCCTGCCCGACTATCTGCGCTTCATGGAGATGATGCGCCGGGGCGGCACCTTCGGCGCGGCCCGCATCCTCGGGCGCAAGACCGTCGACCTGATGATGTCGAACCACCTGCCGGGCGACATCGCCTCCATGGGGCAGTCGAGCTTCTCGGAAATGCCGATGGTCGGCATCGGCTTCGGCCTGGGCGGCTCCATCCTGCTGGACACCGCCGCCGCCCAGATCCCGGGCAGCGTCGGCGAGTTCGCCTGGGGCGGGGTGGCGAGCACCGGGTTCTGGATCGACCGGGCGGAGGAGATCTCGGCGGTGTTCTTCACCCAGCTCACCCCGTCGTCCTCCTGGCCGCTGCGCCGCGAGCTCCGGGTGCTGACCTATCAGTCGCTGGTGGACTGAGGCTCACCGAGCGGTTCCGGGGCCGCCGGATCCTTGTCGCGTGGCGGGCCGTCGTAGTCCGCCACGCCCGACGCCACGGCAGAGCAGGCCAAGCGGATGTATTTCGGGATCTGCACCTTCTCGCCGTCGCGCTCGCCCTTCTCGTAATACTGGACGACACGGCGCTTCAGACCGAGCGCTTCGGCGGCTTCCTTCTGCGACAGCTTCAGCGTCTTGCGCCAACGCTTGAAGTCCGCCGGTTTCATCACATTGGAATCGTTGGGCTGTTTGGCCACGCATACCCTCGCACTCGGTCGAGCCGGGATTTAACAGCTTATTAAACAAGTAGCCAATATAAAATGCGCACGACGTGCGGTTCTTCCTCTTGATTAGACGCACCTCGTGCGCATATACATATTTCTGGAACAATGGAGGCCACGATGGCGCGTCATCTTTTTCTGCATAACGGGGTCGCTTACGAGGGCGAACTCGCCCTGTTCAAGAGCACCCATGTGAGTGCGTCGGGCGCCCAGGCCAAGGCCGACCTGCCGGGCCTGCGCCCCGGCTTCATGTACAGCGTGACGGACGGAACCGAGACCCGGATCATGGACGACGAGGTGGCGGTCCACCGCTACATGTTCAGCCATCCGAGCGCGACGGTGTCCACGGTTCCGCTCCGCAACTGAGGGGCCTCCCCTTCCCCTCACCGACTTCCTGGACGAAGCCCGCAAGGGTGCAGATCCAGGACCATGTTCCGGCGCCCGTCACAGGATCCTGGATCGCCCTGAAACTTCGGGGCGTCCAGGAAGTCGAATAGGTTTAACGACGAGCCGGTTTCCCTGCTTCTCCCCCACTCCTCCCGCACCCTTCTCCCTGACCGACTTCCTGGACGAAGCCCGCAAGGGCGCAGATCCAGGACCGCGTTCCGGCGCCCGTCACAGGATCCTGGATGCCCCCTCTCGGGGGCTCCAGGAAATCGAGATGAGGAAGATATGAAGGGAATTACCCCGGAAACGGACCGTCTCCATCCCCCTCGCAGGCCTGGATGAGGTTCGCACGCAACGTATCCGATATCGGCACAGACGTGCGCAGACGCGGATCGAAGCACACCGCGGTCGCCACCGCCGTCACCCGGCAGGTCCCGTCCACGAAGATCCCCTGCTCCACCCGGCATGACGTTGTCCCGAACCGGGTCACCCGCGTGCCGGTCCACACGATGCCGGGAAAGCGGATCTCCCGCACGAAATCGGTCTCCAGCCGCCGCACCACCCAGGTGGTCTCCGGCGAGCCGCCCTCGGCCGCGGCGCTGTAGAGGTTCTCGCCCGCCGCCATGAACATGCGCACCCGGCCGTTCTCCAGGAACACGCCGATCGCGTTGTTGTTCACATGTCCCACGATGTCGAGATCGCCGGCACGCAGCCGCTCCTGGGTCCAGAAAGCGAAGCTGGCGGGCGTGCTCGGATCGAAAGCGGCGTCGGTCATCGGAGGTCCTCGAAAAGCGTGAGGCCCCTCAATAGTCGAGCTCGTAGGTGACGCCAACCCGGCTTTGGGAATCCGCGCCCACATCGGTCTCCACCGAGATGCTATCGGTCACTTCCACTTCCACCACCGCCCGGCTGGAGGCGCCGGAAAGGCCCTGCTGCAGCTTCAGGAAAACCCCAGGGGCGATATACTTGCCGACGGAGAGCGACGCGCCGACCGACCCGTCATCGGCGGTGCTGGT
The DNA here is from genome assembly GCF_034377285.1 of Thalassobaculum sp. OXR-137. NCBI lineage: Bacteria > Pseudomonadati > Pseudomonadota > Alphaproteobacteria > Rhodospirillales > Thalassobaculaceae > Thalassobaculum > Thalassobaculum sp. OXR-137. The sequence continues at coordinate 733,274 of NZ_CP139715.1, forward strand.
GTCGACGTCGATCGTGTCCACGCCGAGCGCATCGCGCACCTGTTCGGTCACGCCCGGACCGGCGCCGAAGCCGCCCGACAGGATCGCCGCCGACCGGGCCAGCTTGAGCGCCTGGATCGGCGTCAGCTCGGCCTTGTCGGAGCCGAACAGGATGCGGGAGAGGATGTCCTCCTCCGGCAGGGCCGGGGTGCTTTCCAGGCTGATATCCGGGTCGCTGGCGTTCCCGCCGACCACGACCGAGGCGGTGATCTCCGTCAGCTCGGCGGTCAGACGCATGTCGAGCGCCGGATCCTCGGCCGGGCCGCCGTCGAAGATCACCCGGCCGCGTTCGAAATTGAAGTTCTCGCCGACCGCGCTCAGCACGCCGCGGCGCACCGAGATCTCGCCGTCCACCACCGGCGCGTCGGCCAGCCCGGTCACCGTCAGATGGCCGCCCCACTCGCTGTCGAGGCCGCGGCCGCGCACGAAGACTTGGCCGGGAATGTCGATCTCGATATCCAGGCGCAGCGGCGCGCCGGCCTCCTCCCGGGCTTCTTCCTCGCGCTTCTCTTCCTCCGGGTCCTCGACCACCCGGCCGTCCTTGATCTCGACCACCTCGATCTTGACCACGCTCGGCGGCAGGTTCTCGGGAATGCGGATTTCGGTGGGTAGCACCGTCACCTTGCCGGCGAGCAGGTATTCCGGCATCGCGCCCTGCACCGTCAGGTCCATGTCGACGGAGACCGAGGCCATGTCCATGTCGGAGGCGTTGAACCTGTCGGCGGTGATGCGGATATCCGCCGGGAAGTCGGTTTCCGGATCGGCCGACAGGGTGCCGGACGCGCTGATCGTGCCGCCGCCGGCCGCCTTGGCGTCGAACCGGCGGATGACCAGTTCCTGGCCCGCGCCCTCGGCCCGCAGCGTGGCCTCGCGCAGGTAAAGCCCGGCCGACGGCACGTCGACCCGCCCCCGGTCCACCGTCACCGCGCCGGCCAGCGCCGGGTCGCCGATGGTCCCGCCCGCGGTGATGCGCGCCTGCGCCGCCCCGCCCAGGGCCACCAGGTCGAGCGGCAGGAACGCGGAGACTCGGTCGAGATCCATGTCCGCGTCCAGCCGCGCGTCCAGCCGGGCGCTGTTCTCGAAGACCGGCGGCGATCCCGCCGGCCCGGCGGCACCGTCCACCATGGCCGTTAGGGTCACCGTGGCGCCTTCGCCGATCGAGGCGTTGACCTTGGCGGTCGCCTGGCGGTCGGAAAGTTTCACGCCGAGATCGGCCACCAGTGGCGGGATATCGGCGAGATTGGGATCGAGGGTCCGCACGCCCGACGTGGACAGGGAGATCTCCGCCCTCGGGTTCTCGATCGGCCCGGTGACCCTGACGTCGCCGCCGATCCGTCCGTCCAGCTCCAGGGTCGGGTCGGCCAGCCGCGCCAGGCTAGCCGGCAGCTCCCGCATGGCCAGCGCGATATCCAGGTCGGCGGTGTCGAGCCCGGCATGGCCGCTGACCCGTCCGTCGTCGATCGCCAGGTCGATGCCGTCGATCCGCGGTGCCGGGTCCAGGGCGACCTGCATCGTACCCCGCTGACGGATCGCCACATCGCCCACATCGGCGTCGAGCTTCCGCACCGAGATCGGCCCGAGCGTCGGATCCAGCGAGACCGTTGCCGCCGCCGCGAGCAGCACCGGCACGCCCGCCTCGCCCTCGGCATTCAGGGTCACCTGCGCCACACCGCCGGTGACGTCGGCGTCGAGCACCGCCGTTTTCAGGGTCGCCCCGTCGGCGGAGACACCCGTCACGGTCAGGTCGACCCGGCCGGCCGCCTTGCCGGTGGCATCGGCCAGGGAGGCTTCCAAATAGACGCGTTCGACCACGGGACCGTCGGTCACGGCCAGGTTGGCGGCATCCAGAGTCAATCCGACCCCCTGCCCCTTCTTGTCGGTCAGCCGCACCGCGCCCGTCACACTGCCGCCGGCAAGCGGGGCGTTCAGCGCGGTGCCGACGATGCCGAGATCGGCGATGGCGATCTCCAGCTCGCCGCGCGCGAGGTTGCTGTCCAGATCGACCGCCGCACCGCCCGTGACGGTCGTCCCCAGCCCGTCGAGCGACAGGCCGCTGACCCGCAGCGAACCGTCGGCGAGGGCGTAGCCGAAGGTCAGGTCCACCGGCTCCCCACGAAAGCCCAGAGACGCCTGCACCCGTCCGACCGGAGCGTCCGGAAGACCCGAGGCGGTGACCGAGCCGGTGATCTCATCCACCGGCGTGCCGGCCGCAACCAGATCCACGATCCGCCAGGAGGCTGAGGCCGCCGGCGCGTCGAGCGTGCCGCCCAGAGCCACGGCAACCGCCGCGGCACCGGACAGGTCGGTGCCGGCGATCCCGCTCAGGGCGGACAGGTCAGGGGCATTGAGGTCGATCCGCCCGCCGATCTCGCCGCCGCCCAGATCGAGGGAGACGTCGCCGGTGGCCTGGGCCGCATCCGCCGTGAGCTCGATCCCGACGAGATCCAGATGCTGCTCGGCATCCAGCCCGATGCCGGCGATCAGGCTCGGCGCCGGGCCGATCAGCCGCTCCAGGGCCGGGTCGCCGAGACCGAATTCGGCCCCCGCGACGGAGAGGGTGGCGGACAGGGCGAGCGGGTCGAGGTCGAGGGTCCCGTCCACCTCGACCTCGGCCGCGCCCGACAGGTCCATGCCGGCGAGATCGGCGAAGCGGGAGAGATCGGAGGCCGTCAGGCGCAGGGACGGTGTCAGCGTCTCGCCGCCGGTGAAGGACGCCGTACCCTCCAGCGTTGCCGCCGCGGTGGTCAGGGTCAGACTGTCGACCGTGGCGTCCATCGTATCCGGCGCCACCGACCCGGCGGCGGCCAGCGTGAGGCGCGGACCGAGCAGATCCACGGTGTCGACCCCGTCCACCTGCGGCGTGGCCACCCCGCCGTCCAGGGCGAGGCGGATCCGGTCGGGGACGGTCGCCAGGGCGTCGTCGGCCTCGGCGGTGAGGGACAGGGCGAGATCGTCGAGGGCGATGGCCTGGACCGACGGCGCGCCCCCGGCCGTCACGGCCAGCCGCCGCCCCTGCATGTCGAGCCGGGCGGAGAGCGTGAGCGGACCGGAGAGGTCGGTGCCGGCGAGCCCGGCGAAGGCGGCGAGGTCCGGAACCGCCAGATCGGCCTGGGCCGCCACCGGCGTCCCCTCCGCGTCGATCTCGGCCGACCCTGTCAGCTCGGCCGAGGGAAGGCCGATCCTCAGGTTTTCCAGTCGGGCGCTGCCGTCCGGATGGGCCCGGGCCTCCAGCGCCAGGACGATCGGCGCGGCCAGAAGCGTACGCAGCTCGGGCGGCGCCACCCGAGAAGCGGCGACGGTCCCGTCGACCGACAGGCCGTATCCCTGCTCCGTGGAGGTCACGACGAGATCCAGATCGGCCCGCGCGTTGGGGCCGAAACCGCCCTCCAGCGCGCCCTGCCAGCGCTCCAACCCGCCTTGTCCGGTCAGCGACAGGGCCAGGGGCGGACGGCCTTCGATCTCCAACAAGCCGGCGACCAGCCCGCCTTCCGGCTCCCGCAGGCTGATCTCGGCGCGCAACACGCCGCTCGACGGCACCAGTGCCGCGTCGATCTCGGCGCGGGCCGGCGGCCCCTGCTCCCGGACCGCCTCGATCCAGCCGCCGGCGCGGATATCCGCGTCGGTCAGGGCGGCGGACAGGTCGGCGGTGACGGTGACCGGTTCGCCGGCGACATCGGCCCCCAGCACGAGCGCGTCGACCGACAGTCGGTCGAGCGACACCTCGATACCCGGCAGCTCGAATTTCAGGGACAGCGGCTCCGGAGTCTCCGGCTCCGGCTCCTCGGGGGTCGGCGGAAGCTCGGGGATGCGGTCGAGCCGGGCGTCGGCCAGGGCGAGGGCGTTCACCGAAACCCGCCCGCCCAGCAGGTCGAGCACGTCCCAGTCCAGCACCAGGGATCCGGCCCGGGCGAACTCGCCCCGGCTGTCATAGGCGGAGACGTCCAGCAACTCGATCCGGCCGGGCAGGGTGCCGTCGATGGCGCCGATGCTGACCCGCACCGGGCCGTCGGCGGTGGCATCCTCCACCAGGGCGATGATCCGGGCGCGGCCCCAGTCGGTGTTGGCAAGCGCCAGCAGCCCCAGCACCGCGACCGCCAGGATGCCGAGCGTGCCGCCAAGAATGAGGAGCGCGCGCCGCAGCATGGCTCAGAACGCCTGGCCGAGACTGAAATAGACCTGGAAAGCGTCGTCGCTGTCGCGCGGATTCAGGGGAAAGGCGATATCGGCGCGGATCGGACCGATCGCGGTGAAATACCGGAAGCCGAGGCCGGCGCCCCATTGCAGGTCGCCGTCCAGGGTCGGCACCTCCTGATCGTAGACCTGGCCCGCGTCGATGAACGGGACGATGCCGAAATCGCCATAGACCCGCCACCGCAGCTCGGCCCCGAAATCGAGCAGGGCGCTGCCGCCGGTCGGCTCGTTGGAGGCGTCGAGCGGCCCGACGCTCTGCAGCGCATAGCCCCGCACCGATCCCGACCCGCCGGTATAGAACCGCTTGTCCGCCGGCAGATTGCCGGTCGATGCGCCGAAGATCGTGCCGATCCCGGCCCGGCCGGCGAGGACGAGATCGCCCTCGTCGTCCAGCGCCAGGTAATGGGCATGGCGCACCGAGGTCGAGTAGAACGACAGGGTGGAGCCAAGGCTTTCCAGATACGGCGTGAACTTGATCCGGGTGCGCCCACCACGGGTCGGGTTCAGCAGGTCGTTCGACGTGTCGATGGAGGCGCCGAGCGGGATGCCGACCAGGGTGAACCGCTGCTCCTGACCGTCCTCCTCGATGCGGGACCGCTCCAGGCTGAGACCGTAATCCACCGAGAGCATATCGGAGATGCGCCGGTCGAACCGGCCGCCGAGGGTATAGCTCTCGCTGTCATAGCCGTCGGTGTATTGCTGGATGTAGCCGCTCTCTATGGTGAAGTTCTGGTCGGTGACCAGCACGTCGGGGATGGTGAACGCCCCCGTCAGGCTGGTTTCCACTTCGGCGACGGTGGTCTCGATCCGCAGTTTTTCCGCCCCGCCGAACAGGTTGCGATGCTCCCAATGGGCGCTGGTGCCGAGACCTTCGGAGGTCGAGTAGCTGATGCCGGCGCCGATGCTGCGCGCCGGCCGCTCGCGGACGGTGACGGTGATCGGCAGCGAGCCGTCGTCGGCGACCGCATCGCCGATCTGGATGCCGGCACTGTCGAAGCGGCCGGTGCTCACCAGGGCGCGGCGGCCCTTGTCGATCTCGCGCATGTCCACCGGCGCGCCATAGGTCCAGGGCAGCCGCCGCACGATGTAGTCGCGCTCGATGCTGTCGTTGCCTTTGACGGCGATGTCGCCATACCGGGCCCTGGCGCCGGGATCCACCTCGAACACGAGGTCCATGGTCTTGGCGTCGCGGTCGATCAGCGCGGTGCGGTCGGCGAGCTTGGCCAGGGGATAGGCCTGCTGCTGCAGCAGGCGGATCAGGTTGGTCTCGGCATCGACCACAGCGGAAGACTTGGCCGGAGCCCCCCGCTCCACCGCCAGATCCTCCCGCGGCAGGTCGAGCCCGTCCGGCAACCCACCCTTGCCGGCGGCGCGGATGGTGAGGGCGTCGAAGGTATAGACACTACCGGGATCGCCGTAGACCAGAACCCGGACCGGGCCGCCGGGGTCGACCGGATCGTCGACCCGGTGGACGAAGACCGCGTCGTAGTAGCCGAGCGACCGGGCGACGCTGTCGAAGATCTCCTCGTCCTCCCGCGCCCGGCGTTCCAGGGCCGCCTCGGAGACCGGAAGATCGTCGATGCGCGACTTCAGCACCGAGCTTTCCTCCACCAGGGACTTCAGTTCCCCGGTGCCGTCCAGCCCCTCGATGCTGACCTCGTAGACGATGCCCGGCTGCTCTTCCTCGGCCGGGTCGGCCTGTGCCCAGGCCGGCCGGACTCCGCCTGCGAACAGCAGGAGTCCCAGAAAGAGCATCGAAGCGAAGCGCATGAGCGCAGCCGGACCGTCAGTGGTCAAAGCCTTCGGGTATAAGGGTCGATCGGCGATGAGTCACGCCTTCCCACTGACGTCAGCGGCGATCCGGGGTCACTCCTCGGGCTCCTCGATCGGCTCGCGGGTGATCCGGTCGCCGGGCTTGTAGGTCAGCACCACCGCCAGCACGGTCACGCAGCCGATGGCCAGGCAGATCGCGCTGAAGGTGTTGAAGGCATAGGTGTGCATGTAGAACTCGCCCACCACGCCGAGCAGGACGAAGGCCACCACCAGAAGTCCCCAGTGCCAGGGCTTGCCGATGAAGATGTCAGCCATGGGCTCCTCCCTTGTGAGCGGCGAATTCCGGCGCGGGGTCCCGTCGCCGGAGCAGGGCGACCGCCGCCCCGAGGCCGAGACCGGCCAGGGACAGGATCACGCCGGGAATGCCGAGGATGTCGATGGTCGGCGGCATCAGCGCCAGCACGGCGGAGGCGAAGACCGTCAGCCGCAGCAGCCAGTTGAGCGGGCCGTAGAGCCAGGCCTCCAGCGCCGCGGACAGCAGCCACAGTCCGGCCACCGCCGCCAGGGCGGAATAGACGGTCCAGGCGATCGAGCCCTCGAAGAGCAGCGACGGATTGTAGACGAAGGCGAAGGGCACGAGATATTTGGCGATGCCGACCCGGGCGGATTCCACCGCCGTCGCCATGGGCGGCGTCTTGGCGATGGCCGCTCCGGCGAAGGCGGCAAGCGCCACCGGTGGGGTGATGGTGGAGACCACGCCGAAATAGAAGGCGAAGAGGTGGGCCGCCATCGGCAGCACGTCCAGCTTCTCCAGCGACGGAACGATCAGCGCCGAGACCGTGATGTACACCGCCGTGGTGGTCATCCCCATGCCCAGCACGATCGCCGCAACCGCCGTCAGGGAGAGCAGGATCAGCAGGTTCCCGCCCGACATGTCGATGACCGACTGGGTGAACTTCAGGCCGAGGCCGGAAACGAAGACCGAGCCGATGATGATGCCGGCACAGGCGCAGGCCACGGTCACCGGGACGGTGGCGCGGATGCCGCTCTCGAACGCCGCCAGGATGTCGGCGGGACTCATGCGCGTCGCCGGACGGATGAAGCTGAGCCCGATCAGCGCCAGAATACCCCAGAAGGCGGACTTCATCGGGGTGTAGCCGGTGACCAGGAAGAAGATCAGAACGCCGAGGGCGAACAGCAGGTGCCATCCGTCCTTCAGCACCTCCAGCGCCCGGGGCAGGCGATCCTTGGAGATCCGCTCGATTCCGCTCTTCTCCGCCTCGAAATGCACCATGAAGTAGATGGTGGCGAAGTAGAGGAAGGCCGGAATGACGGCGGCCAGGATCACGTAGACGTAAGGCAGCGCCAGATTCTCTGCGATGATGAAGGCGGCGGCGCCCATGATCGGCGGCGTGATCTGCCCGCCGGACGACGCGCAGGCCTCCACCGCGGCGGCGAATTTCGGCCGGTAGCCGAGCTTCTTCATCAGCGGGATCGTGAAGGATCCGGTGGTCACCACGTTGGCCACGGCGGATCCGGAGACGGTCCCCATGAAGCCGGAAGCGACGGTGGCCGCCTTGGCCGGGCCGCCGACCCGGTGGCCGGTCAGCGACACGGCGAGGTCGATGAAGAACTTGCCCGCACCGGAGCGGATCAGCAGCCCGCCGAAGATGATGAAGAGCACGATGTAGGTGGCGGCGACGTGCAGCGGCAGGCCGAAGATGCCGTCGGTGCTCATGAACATCGTGTCGATGTACTTCGCCGGCCGGGTCGGCGGTCCGTAGAAGAAGCCGAAGAACTTGTGGGCGTAGAGCGCGTGGGTGATGAAGAAAGCGGTCACCAGCACCATCGCCAGACCCACCGTGCGGCGGGTCGCCTCCAGCACCAGGGCGATGCACAGGGTGCCGACGAGCAGATCGCCCTCCTCCTTGGAGCCCAGCCGGAGCTGGAAGGCGTCGATGTCCCACATCGTCCAGACATGGACGAAGATCACCGCCAGCACGAGCACCAGGTCGATGCCGAAGCCGAGCTTCTTCATCGGCGTGTCGATCGGCTCGAAATGCGAGGGGCGGAACAGCGGATTGATCAGCAGAGCCAGCACCATCATCACGGTGAGGTGCGTCGTCCGGAACGACCGGCCCTCCGGCGTGCCGAACTCGGCGACGTAGAGGTGGAAGAAGGAGAGCGCGACGGCGATCACCACGCAGAACAGGGTGATGGTCCAGGCCAGTGTCCAGCGCTTCTGCACCAGCAGGCGCTCAAGAAACGTGACCTCTTTGACCTCGCCGTAATCGAGGGCGTTTTCCGTCTGGCTCATTGCGGCCGTCCCGGCTTTCGTATCTTGGATCTGGAAATGAAAACGCCGAGCGGACGCCGGGATGTCCGGCGCCCGCAACGGTCAGCAGTGCGAGGCGATCAGCTCGCCGGGCGCACGCCCTTCTCTTCGTAGTAACGCGCCGCACCCGGATGGACCGGCACCGAAGCGCCGTTCAGGGCATCCTCGAGGGTGACCTCGTTCCACGTCTTCTTCACCTCGGCGAAGGCAGCGTGGTTGTCCCAGAACACGGTCATCATCTGGTAGACGAGATCGTCCGGCAGATCCTTGTTCACGATCATGCTGGTGACGATGCCCAGGGTCGGGATGTCCTTCTCGACGCCGTCATAGGCCGCCGGCGTGATGGCGCCGCGGATGTAGCCCGGGTTCGCCTTGATGATCTCGGTCAGCTTCGGCTCCGGAATACCGATGAAGCGCAGTCCCGGGCTGTGGTTCAGTTCGATATAGGATGCCTGCGGCATGGAGGTCGCGGCCATGAACACGTCGATATGGCCGTCCTTCATCAGGGCGACGGACTCGGTGTAGTCCACGTAGTGGACGGTGCCGCCGTTGTTCTTGATGTCTTCGAAGTTGAAGCCGTAGGCCTGCAGAATCGATTCCGCGAAGGCCGTGCCGGTCCAGCCGGTCTTGCCCGGCGAGATGTTGGCGTTCTTCATGTCTTCGAAGGACATGATCTTGCTGTCGCGGGGAACGGCGACCTGGAAGGTCGACGGGTACAGCGTCGCGAAATAGGCGATGTCCTTGGCCGGCTTCTCGAACTTGCCCTTGCCGGCAAAGCCGTTGGCCGCTGTGTGAGCGTAGGTCCAGCCGAGTTCCGCGTCGCCGTCGCTGACGGCCTTGACGTTGGCGATGCCGCCGCCCGACGTGTTGGACGCGGCGATGCCGTCGATCTGGTCCTGCATCACCTGCATGATCTTGGCGCCCAGCGGGTACCAGGAACCGCCGGACGGGCCGGACACCATGCGGACGAACTGGTCGGCACTGGCGCCGGTCGCGCCCAGGGCCAGGATCGGGGCAGCGATCACCGCCGCTCTTGCGAGACGTTTCATTGCGTTTCCTCCATCAGATTCTCTTTTTACCGGCCGTCTAGCGCGACCATCCGGGCTCAAAATTGCATTAGTGTGCCATTGAGGCAAGACACCATGCGCAATCGGGACCGAGAACGGCGGCAGCCTGGGAGCCTGCCGGAGGCGGTCACGCGCCCAGCCGCTCCTTGGGGAGATAGAGGTGGGCGGTCGTGCCTTCGCCGACGGTGCTGGTCAGCTCCACGGAGCCGCCATGCAGCTCGGCCAAGGTGCGCGACAGGGCCAGGCCGAGCCCCAAGCCGTCCGAGGCGCGGACCTGGGCGTGGTCGCCCCGCACGAACGGCTCCATCACCCGTTTGAGCTCCTCGGGAGAGATGCCGAACCCGGTGTCGCTGACCGCGATATCGAGATCGCCGTCGGCGGTGCGCCGGATCGACAGGGCGACCCGGCCGCCGCTCTGGGTGAACTTCACGGCGTTGGACAGCAGGTTGATGATGATCTGCCGGATCTTCGAGGGATCGCAGCGCAGCAGGGGAAGGTCGGGATCGACCGTGGCCGTCAGGGTCAGCCCCTGCGACGATGCGCGCTCGGCGATCAACGCCTCGCAGGTCGCCGCCAGTTCGGCCAGCGGCACCTCCTCCTCATCCAGGGTGATGCGCCCGCTCTCCAGCCTGGACAGGTCCATCGCCTGGCCGATCAGGATGTCCAGGTGCTGGCCCGCATGGACGATGTTGCTGGCGTATTCGACATAGCGCTTGTTGCCGACCGGCCCCCACAGCTCGGCCTCGATCGCCTGGCCGAAGCCGATGATGGCGTTCAGCGGGGTCCGCAATTCGTGGCTCAGGCTGGCGAAACCGTCATGGCGGGTGCGGTCGAGCTCGCGGGCATGCTCCCGCGCCATTCCGAGGTCGCTGGCGAGCGCATAGTTCTCCAGGCGCAGCGCGATGCTCTCCGCGAGGGTGCGCGACACCACCCGTCCCCAGATCGCCACGGCCCCGAAATAGGGCAGGCCGGCCACGCCCAGGGTCTGAACGGCCGGCTGATCCGACATCAGCATCCCGCTGACCGGCGGGACGATCACGAGGATCAGATAGGCGACGAAGCTGCGCCACCAGATCGCGAAGGAAAAGACGGCCCCCGCCCCCAACGCGGCCACGCAGGCGCCGTACAGCGTCACCGTGTCGATCGGCAGGGGGGTGGTGTAGAGCAGGATGGACGGGACGGCCCAGGTGACGGCAGAGGCCAACAGTCCGGCCTCGTAGATCAACGCCCAGCGGCGGTGATTCGCCACCGTGATCCGTCTGCTGCGGGACAGAATCCAGACATAGACCCGGCATCCCGAGATCGCGATCTGCACCGCCATCCAGGCCACGGCAAGCTCACGCCCGACCACCCCGATGCTGACGAAGGCCAGGACGAAGGCCGCAAAGGTGCTGGCCAGCACCGAGGCCGGCGACCTGTACAGATAGCGAACCCGCTCCGTATCCAGCGCGTCTGCCGACACGCGGAATCCCGGACCGGTCCCCCCTCTCCCCTCAAAGGCGGGAGCGGTCATGACTGACCTCCCAATAGGCACGGGCGGCGCAGAGTGCCGCATCTGCCGCGACGCTACAGAACTTTGCGTTAACGATTGGTTGCTTCGTCCGCGGTCTCCCACCCCGCTCCCGAATTACGAAACAAGACCTCTGCGCGCGTGCCAGTCTGCGATCGATTCTTCCGGATATTCCTCGAAACACCGGTCGCCGACCCCTACCGCCGGCTCCACCCAGGGCGCCTTGGAGCCGAGCATCAGGTGGACCTTCTCCGGCGGGACCGGGAGCGGCGTGTCGATGGCCGAGGCGAAGGGATGGATCAGCTCCGGCCAGCGGCTGTCCCAGGCCCAGAGCATGCTGCCGCACTGGGAGCAGAACCGCCGGCCCAGCGGGCTCGGGCCGTCCGGGCCCTGCGCGTGGTAGACCGTCACGTGCTCTTCGCCCTCGACGGTGAGCGTGGCCGCCTCGCCGCCGAGATTGATGGCGAAACCGCCGGCCCCGGCGGTCTTGCGGCAGATCGAGCAGTAACAGAGGTTGAAGGGATAGGGGTGGGCGCTCTCGACGCTGAACCGCACCTTCCCGCAATGACAGGACCCGTCCAGCTTCATGTCCGTCCCTCCCGATCCTGGCCTCAGTGCGGCCGATCGCCCTGCAGCGTGACCCGGCGCATGTGCCGGCGATGGCCCTCGTAGTCGTTCACCGCCCGGTGCATCAGGCAGCGGTTGTCCCAGACCGCGACCGACCCCCGCTCCCAGCGGAAGCGGCAGATGAACTCGTCGCGGATCGCGTGGGCATAGAGATAGTCGAGCAGCGGCTTGGATTCCGCCTCGCTCCAGTCCTTGAAGCGGATCGTGTAGTTCGGATTGACGAACAGCCCCTTGCGGCCGGTCTCCGGATGGGTGCGCACCACTGGATGCTCGATCAGCCGGTCGCCGTCCTCGTTGGCGTCGATCGACATGGAGACCGAGGTGTTCTTGCCGCCCTGGAACTTCGACTGGCTGCCGTAGGAGCGGGTGCCGCTGTGCAGCGCCGTCATGCCCTCCAGGGTCCGCTTCAGGCCGTCGGACAGGGTCTCGTAGGCGGCGTAGAGATCGGCGAACAGGGTGTCGCCGCCGCGCGGCGGCACGTCCAGCGCATAGAGCAGCGAGCCCATTGCCGGGGTTTCCAGGAAGCTGGTGTCGGTGTGCCAGTTGCCGCCGAAATTGTACTTCCCGACATCCTCGGCTTCCTTGACGATCTCGATGATCTCGGGATGGCCGTCCAGCGACTTCACGAAGGGGATCGCCACCGGCTCGCCGAACAGCCGGGCGGCGCGCTTCTGGCGCTCCGGATCGTCCAGGTCCTGGCCGCGGAAGAAGACCACCGAGTTCGCCAGGAAGGCCGCATGGACCTCCGCCGCCTGGGCGTTGGACAGGGGCTCGGCGAGATCGACTCCGTGGATGACAGCGCCGATCGCGCCGCCGAGCGGCTCCACGTCGATAGTATCGTAGGTGGTCATGCTGGCGTCCTCTCCGGGGTGTCGTTTTCCGCCAGTCTAGCGGCTGACGATGAGACCGCGCACCACCGAATATAGCCTGCGATTGAGTTTCTTCTCACACACTTCGCGTTATGCCGCCATCCACCCGGAGGTTCTGACCCGTCATGTAGGACGACGCATCCGACACCAGGAAGGCCGCCACGTCGGCGATCTCCTCGGCCCTTCCGTAGCGACCCATGGGGATCCGGGCGCGGAACGCCTCCTTCTCCGGCCGGCTGTCGATGAAGCCTGGCAGAATGTTGTTCATCCGGATACCGGCGGCGGCGTATTTATCGGTCACCAGCTTGGTGAACGCGGCGAGCCCGGCGCGGAACACACCGGAGGTGGGGAACGCCTCTTCCGGCTCGAAGGCAGCATAGGTGGAGATGTTGACGATCGTCCCGCCGCCCTGCTTCTCCATCACCGGCACGACCAGCCGGGTCATGCGGATCACATTCATCAGGTAGACGTCGAGGCCCAGGTGCCAGTCTTCGTCGGTCAGGTCGAGCACCGGTCCCTTCGGCCCGTGACCGGCCGAGTTTACCACCGCGTCGATCCGCCCCCACTTGTCGAGGGCGGCATCGACCAGCGCCTTCAGCACATCCGGCTCCAGGTTGGACCCGGTCACCGAGATCCCGCCGAGTTCCGACGCCAGCGACTCCCCCTTGTCGGAGGAGGAGTTGATGGCGACGGCATATCCCTCCGCCGCCAGCTTCCGCGCAATCGCCGCCCCCATGCCGGAGCCGGCGGCGGTGATCAGAGCCGCTTTAGGCATAGTCAATTAGCCTTTCGGTTATGCTTCAACTGCATTTTCACACAGTATAGACTGCTGGAATGTGATTCTTTTAGCGTGATATTGAGCAGGTCTTCACACATTAAATCATGAGTATTTTCAATTTTGATCTCAAATTTCTCACCATCACTTTCGCTTCCATAAATTCTAACCCCACCCTGCCTGAGGTACTGGACAACTAAAGTGTCTAGATTCACAAATCCGAGCTGCTGATTTCTATTCCTAGACACGCATCGCACTACGCCTTTTCCAGTATCGGAAACATAGCTGTCAGCGCAGACAACACCGTCAGGATCACCAATTATCGCCGTATCTCCTGCCGCCGAATTGCAGCCCACAATCAGGAGAATAGCAGCGGAGAGCCACTTTCTCATCGACGACTCACCATTGTTCGTCCCCGGCTCAATGAATCTCCGGCTCCGGGGTCGCCATGGTTCCCATGAGCACGTCGAAGTCGCAGCCCTTGTCGGCCTGGGTGATGTGGTCGGCGTAGATCGCGCCGAAACCGCGCTCGAACTTGCGGGTCGGGGGTGTCCAGGCGGCCTTGCGGGCGGCCAGTTCCTCCTCCGACACGTCCAGATGCAGGCGCCGGCCGTCCACGTCGAGCTCGATCATGTCGCCATCCTGCACGAAGGCCAGCGGGCCGCCGACCCAGCTTTCCGGCGCCACATGCAGCACGCAGGTGCCGTAGCTGGTGCCGGACATGCGGGCGTCGGAGATCCGCACCATGTCGCGGATGCCCTGCTGCAGGATCTTCTTCGGGATCGGCAGCATGCCCCATTCCGGCATGCCCGGCCCGCCCTGGGGCCCGGCATGCTTGAGCACGATGACGCTGTCCGGCGTGACGTCCAGGTCCGGATCGTCGATCCGCGCGGCCATGTCGTTGTAGTCGGCGAAGACCACGGCCGGGCCCCGGTGCTTCATGAATTTCGGGTCCATGGCGGTCTGCTTGATGACCGCCCCGTTCGGCGCCAGGTTGCCGCGCAGCACGGCGAGGCCACCCTGCTTGCTCAGCGGATTGGCGCGGCGGCGGATGACCTCCTCGTTATAGACGTCGGCGGTGGCGATGTCCTCGCCCAGGGTCTTGCCGGAGACGGTGACCGCGTCGGTATGCAACAGGTCCTTCAGCTCGCCGAGCAACGCGGGCAGGCCGCCGGCATAGAAGAAGTCCTCCATCAGCCACTTGCCGGACGGCCGGATATCGGCCAGCCACGGCACCCGGCGGGAGATCGCGTCGAACCGGTCGAGGTCGATCGGCAGCCCCAGACGGCCGGCCATGGCGATCAGGTGGACGATGGAATTGGTCGACCCGCCCATGGCCATGACCGTGGAGATCGCGTTCTCGAACGCGCCCTCGGTCATGATGTCGGACGGCTTCAGGTCCTCCCACACCATGTCGACGATGCGCCGGCCGGACAGGGCCGCCATGCGGGAATGGTTGGAATCCGGTGCCGGGATGGCGCTGGAGCCGGGCAGCGACATGCCGAGCGCTTCCACCGCACTCATCATCGTCGCCGCGGTACCCATGGTCATGCAGGTGCCGGGGGAGCGGGCGATGCCCTCCTCGATCTCCTCCCAGTCGCGCTCGGAGATGTTCCCCACCTTCAGCTCGGCCCAGTACTTCCAGGTGTCCGAGCCGGAGCCCAGCGTCTTGCCGTGCCAATTGCCGCGCAGCATCGGGCCGGCGGGCACGAAGATCGACGGGATGTTCATGCTGGCCGCACCCATGAGCAGCGCCGGGGTGGTCTTGTCGCAGCCGCCCATCAGCACCGCGCCGTCGGCCGGGTAGGAGCGCAGCAGCTCCTCGGTCTCCAGGGCCAGCAGGTTGCGGTACATCATGGTGGTCGGCTTCTGGAACGGCTCCGACAGCGAAATCGCCGGGAGCTCCACCGGAAAGCCGCCGGCCTGCCACACGCCGCGCTTCACCTCTTCGGCGCGCTGGCGGAAGTGAGTGTGGCAGGGATTGATCTCGGACCAGGTGTTGACGATGGCGATGACCGGCTTGCCGCTCCAATCCTCGCGGCTGTAGCCCATCTGCAGGGTCCGCGAGCGGTGCCCGAAGGCCCGCAGGTCGGCCGCCCCGTACCAGCGCGCACTGCGCAGATCCTCATACTTCTTGCGCGCCATGTCATTCCCTCCGGTCGCATGCTTGTCAGTGTTTTGCCGCAGTCGAGCACCGAGCCCGGCGGGGGTCAAGCTGGTGAAACGCCGGACGTCGCAACCGCGGATTGCGACCCCATATCCACCGGATCGCCCACGACCGACGAGGATGCCCGACATGGCCGACGCAGCCCCCGCCGTTTCCACCCTGATCTTCGACCCCGACCGGGCCGCGCCGAACAACCCGCAGCTTCCGGTGGTGGTGATCGCCGGCGCCTTGGCAGCCGTGACATCAGCGACGGAGGTTCAGGACACCGTGCGCCGCAACGGCTGGGGCGGGGCGTGGCTGTACGGCGTTTTTCCCTATCACCACTACCACTCCAACGCCCACGAGGCGCTGATCTGCGTCGGGGGCACGGCGGAGCTGCAGATTGGCGGCGAAGGCGGAGAGACGCTGCAGATCCGGCGCGGCGATGCGCTCGTCCTGCCGGCGGGCACCGGACACAAATGCCTGTCGTCGAGCCCGGACTTCCTGGTCTGCGGCTGTTATCCGCCGGGTCAGGAGAACCCCGATCTCAAGCGCGAGGACGATCCACGGGATGGTGTCGAGGCGCGGATCGCCGCCGTGTCTCTCCCCGAGACCGATCCGCTCTTCGGATCCTCGGGCCCGCTGCTCGACGCCTGGAGGCGCTGAGCTACATGCGGGCGCCGGCGCGGCGGCGTTTCTTGGCCTGGTTCGGGTCGAACTTCGGCTTGGCGTTCTCTTCCTTCGCCGCAGCGACCCGCTGCTCCAGCTCCTTGTCGACCGTGTTGTCGGTCCAGTTGACCATGGTCCGGACCATCTGGACGCGGGCCATCTCGAAGCCGCGGCGGACCTTCGAGCGCTCGTCCTCCTGGTTGACTTCCTCGTCCGGCATGATCGGCAGGTTGGCCAGAATGTATCCGATCGCATCGTCGATGGTCTCGCCTTCCCCGGTGTCGAGGGCGGCGAACCAGATGGCGCAGAGGTGGCTCCACCCGTCGAGCGCGTAGGAGACGTCGCGCCGGATCTGCTGGGCGAAGCCCTTGGTCTTGTCGTATTCGCGGAAGACGTTCATGAAGTACGAGAAGAACTGCTCGATCTGGTTGAACCGTTCGTCCACGTAGTCGAGAAAGTCCTTGATGGCGAAGCGGACCAGCGTGATCCGATCGGACGTCTCCGAGCGCGCCGTCTTGGCGTACTGGGTCATCGTCCGGTCCATGCGCTTGATCTCGTTGCGGGTCCGCGTCAGGAAGCCGTCGGTCTTGTTCTCCGCTTCGATGTTCACCGCGCCGAACGGCGCCATGTAGCTCGTCAGTTCCTCCAGCCGCTGGTTCACCACCTTCACCGGGGCGCCGAGCTCCTCGGACGCGAAGGACAGCACGCGCTCGGTCAGGGCCGAGGCGTCGAGCCCCGCCTCCTTGCTGGCCTCCTTGTCCTTGGTCAGCCGCATCAGCAGCGAGGTGTCGGCGCTGGCCATGAAGGCATCGCCCTTGCGGATGCCGCAGTCGCGGGTGAGCTGGGCCAGGAAACTGAGATAGGTCATCAGCCGATCCTGCTTCTCCCGGTCGACCTCGAGCGCCGCCTGTTTGCGGACCTCCTCGGTGTCGCCCATGGCCTGATCGACCCGGATGCGGATCTCGCGCAGCTTGAAGGGATCCGGCGACTCCTCGTCGTCGATATCGTCGATGCGCTGATACAGTTCCTTGTCGCGCAGGGTCATCCCGGCGAAGGCCGGCACGTCGCGCCAGGGCAGGATCATCACGCTGCGGGAGTCGGTTCCGCCCATGCCGCTCGGCACGGTGATCTCCCAGTCGAGGTGACGCCCCATATCGACGACACGCAGACGGCATTCGCGCAGGCTGCTGCTCTCGAAGGGCACGCTGGCGCCCCGCGCTTCGAAGCTCATGGGCATCGGACGACCACGGCGGCTCATCACGGCACCTCCTGCATCGAGTCGCTGAAATTGCTCCAGGTCGACTGGTCGACCGCCGAGGCGGCCCGATCCAGGATCAGGTCCGGATCGATCTCGCTGCCGCCGAAGGTCGTCATGCCGATGTTGCAGCGGACGGCGACCGGACGTCCCTCGTACTCGATCGGCTGACCGCAGGATTCCCGCAGCCTCGATGCCAGCACCTGCGCGCCTTCCAGGGTGAGCCCCGTCGCCACCAGCGTGCCGAACCAGTTCCGACCGAGCCAGGTGACGATATCCGCCGCCCGCAGCGTCTTGCACAGACGGAGGCAGATCGCTTCGGCCAGCGCTTCCGAGGGGATCGGGCTGTCCGGTTCGACCCGCAGCAGGATCATGTAGCCGATCTGGCCGTGGCGATGGACCACCGAGCCGGTATAGGCGATCAGCCAGCGGAACGCCGAGGCGTCGACACAGTTCTCTTCCTCGACCACGCCGTTGCCGAAGCCCGACGACCGCGCGCGATCCGCCCGCCGGATCTGCAGGGCTATGGTTTCCGGAACCGGGCTGTCGACATCGGCGGCGACGATGTAATGATCCGCCCCCCTGCTGACCGCCTTCAGGCCCTGCGCATGGTTCGGCACGATCACCACCTTGGTGACGCCGTCGCGGCAGGGCGCCGCGTCGCAGTCGGAATCCTGGGCCAGGCTGCCGACGACAACCGCCCCAGGCGGCACCTCGGTCCAGGATTCGCAGGTCTCGGGCCCTCGAAGCCCGGCCTCGCCGGTGCCGATCATCCGCTGCGCGGCAAGCTGCGCAGCGAGATCCGCCCCCGAAATATAGACAGAACGTATCATTCCGACTTCCCCCGACCACCCATCGGTTGCGGCCATCCGATCCCCAGGCCAGAAAACTGCTCCAATCTCCCTTTGCCCGCGATGCGCGTGCCGGGAGGCGTTTGCTCCGACCGCCGCCCGGGTGCTCTGCCACCGAAACCGGCAAGGCACGCTGCGGCGCAACAAAGTGACTCGAAACCCCGATCTGCCGACCCGGAACCGCCGACCGGCACAAAGACGACTCCCAGTCCCGTATCGTGTTTCAACTCACGAAATATTCCGTTTATTTCTGAGCACTTCGTATGATGCCCCAGTAATCCTTGAACATATCATACCGGGAAATTCAGCCTCAACCAGAAAACCGGATCGAATCCAAGACAATTAAAGCACTTTTTCTTATTGTTTTTGCTAGATCGGATTCTTTCTGTTTTCGTCGAAAGGTAACAATTTATTCAATCGCCCTGCCCGACCAGGACAGATCCCCCCGCCCCCGCGGTCGGGCGCAGAGTGGAAGGCCATAATTTAAGATCAGGTTAATTGGCGACCGCCCCTGGGCCGCAGCCGGATTCGGGCCGTGCGGCAGCCGGTCGCAGCCGTCGAATCACGACGGCCTGCACGATCCCGGATCGAACAGGGTCTCGCGCGATGCGGGTGAGGACCGGGGCGGCTTCGGCGGAGGGGCGTGTCCCCGGGCCCTTGCCCGGAGACACGCGGCCGCTCAGTAGCGCAGTTCGGTGAAGACCGGATCGACGCTGCCGTTCCAGCGGCCGTTATAGGCTTCGATCAGCTCCGCCGCCTGGCTGCGACCGGAGGCAACGATCTCTTCCAGCGGCTTCAGGTAGTGGGTCTCGTCGCGGCCCTGGAAGTCCTGGCGGGCACGGCGCTTGAGGCCTTCGCGGGCGAGGTCGACCACGTCGGTGGCCCAGTCGTTCAGGCTGCGGCCGCGGAACTGGGCCGAGAGGCCCTCCCGCGGCACGGCGTTGCGCAGCTCCTCCTGCTCCTGGACCGTCCAGTCGCGGCAGAGTTGCCAGGCCTGGTCCTGCACGCCCGGATCGTAGAGCAGGCCGACCCACAGGGCCGGCAGGGCGCAGATCCGGCCCCAGGGACCACCGTCGGCGCCGCGCATCTCGATGTATTTCTTCAGCCGGACTTCCTGGAACACGGTGGTGGTGTGGTCCGACCAGTCGCCCATGGAGGCGGTATGGCCCGCCACTTCCGGCAGCTTGCCGGCCATGAAGTCGCGGAAGCTCTTGCCCGCCACATCGATGTACTCGCCGTCGCGGTAGACGAAGTACATGGGCACGTCGAGCAGGTAGTCGACATAGCGCTCGAAGCCGAAGCCCTCCTCGAAGACGAAGGGCAGCATGCCGCAGCGGTCCGGATCGGTATCGGTCCAGACATGGCTGCGGAAGGTCCGGAACCCGTTCAGCTTGCCCTCGGTGAAGGGCGAGTTGGCGAACAGGGCGGTGGCGATCGGCTGCAGCGCCAGGGAGATCCGGTACTTCTCCACCATGTCGGCCTCGGACTCGAAGTCGAGGTTGGCCTGGATGGTGCAGGTCCGCTTCATCATGTCGAGGCCGAGACTGCCCTTCTTGGGCATGTAGGCACTCATGATCCCGTAGCGGCCCTTCGGCATCCACGAGATATCCTCGCGGGTCGAGGTCGGGTCGAAGCCGAGGCCGAGCATGCCGACCCCCAGCTCGTCGCAGACCTCGCGGACCTGGGCGAGGTGGGTATGCACCTCCTCGCAGGTCTCGTGCAGGTTATCGAGCGGCGCGCCGGAGAGCTCGAACTGGCCGCCCGGCTCGAGGGTGATGGCGCAGCGGTTCTGGGTCAGGGCGATCACCTTGCCCTTCTCCTCGATCCCCTCCCAGCCGAAACGCTTCAGGCCGTTCAGGATCGCGCCGATTCCATCCGGTCCCTCGTAAGGGAGCCGCTTGTGGTCGGACAGGCGGAAGGCGAACTTCTCGTGTTCGGTCCCGACCTTCCAGTCACTGCGCGGTGTGACGGCGGAGGAGAACCACTCGATCAGCTGCGCCTTGTCGGTGATGGGCGCACCCTGATCTTCAGGCGGACGGGACATTGGGCCTCCGGTATCAGTCGTGGCGAGCGGACCAGTCGCCCACGAGCGCCTGCCAGATGGCAAGCACCGCGAGCGCGGCCGTGTCGGCGCGCAGGAGACGCTCTCCCAGGCTGACACGCGTAACAAACGGCAGCTTCCGAAGCCGGTCAAGTTCCGGTTCGGCAAAGCCCCCTTCCGGTCCGATCAGGAATCCGGCTCTTGTCATCGGGCGATCCCGATGCATGGACAGTGCCTCCGCGATCGGCGGGCCGCCGGTCTCGTCGGCAAGAATCAGGGCGCGATCCGCCGGCCAGGCGTCGATCAGCGCGTCCAGCTTGGCTGGTTCGCGCACCTCCGGGACCGTCAGCCGGTCGCTCTGCTCCGCCGCCTCGACCGCATTGGCGCGCAGCCGCTCGGTGTTCACCCGGTCGACCATGGTGTGCCGCGTCATCACTGGCCACAGCAGCGATGCGCCCAATTCGGTCGCCTTCTGGGCGGTGAAATCGATCCGCGCCCGCTTGATCGGTGCGAAGGCGAGCCAGACATCGGGCTCGGGACGCTGCGGGCGGGTCTGCTCGATGACGGCAAGGTCGGCGGATTTCTTGGCGACGGCGGCGATCTCGGCGCGCCATTCGCCGTCGCGGCCGTTGAACAGCGCCACGCCCTCACCCGGCCCGAGGCGCAGCACGTTCTTCAGGTAATGGGTCTGGTCCTGGCCGAGCGCGACCGTCCCGCCGCCGTCCAGCGGCGCGTCCACATACAGGCGCGTTTCGATCCCGTCCTTCATGGGCGCGGTGTAGCCGGGGAAAGGGGGAGGAGCAAGCGGGGTGTCGGTGCGCATGGCGTGCTCCCACACCTTCATTGTTTCTACGCCGTCATCCCGGTGGATGCGTCGGAGTCTTGGTCCTGACTTTCGTCAGGACGACGAATTTTTTTCAATTTACCCCCGTCATCCTGACGCAAGTCAGGATCGAGCCACTCCCGTCGGAACAACACTGTCCCGGCCTGCCTCCGGATCGGGTCCGGGGCTCGCCGGGATGACGGATAGGAAATATCGGATGCAGCTAAATCCGCTCCACCCAGTCCGACCGGTCGTAGGGCGGGGTGCCGGCATCGGCGAAGTATTCCTCCGCGCTCAGGATCTTGCCGCCCATCACCCGGTAGAATCCCACCGCGTACACATCCTCCTCGCCATTGGAGATATGGATCCGGGCGACCGCCCCCTCGGCCGTGGCGTCCACGGTCTTCACCGCGATCTTCCAGTCGCCGGGATAGGTCCGGTTGAGACCGACATAGTTGGCGGGAGAGGGAATCCGCTCCCCCGTCTGCGGCCAGATCGCCTGAAAGCCGCCGTCGAGCAGCCGCGCCACCGAGTCCCAGTCGCGGTGGTTCATCCGCTCCCACAACGCCCGTACCGGGTCGGTCGGATCCGAAATCATGGTCGCCAGCATGCCAGCCTCCTGTTGCCGGGCTCGTTGTGCCAGGACAGCGGATGTTCTATTTTTGTTCCTGCACTGTCAAGCTTGATTGCGACGCGGGCTGCGCGTAGGGTCCGCAACCGTTTTCCGCGCCTTTTCTGCGCCCCGTTCGGCGCGGCGCCCCGCGTAACAGACCGCCTGAAGGAGAGCCTGCGATGTCGGACGATTACGACGACGAGACCGCCCCCGCGCCCGCCAGCAACAATTCCGGCATCGCCTCCGCCAGCGAGAAGGACTCCCCCTATATCGGCGGGATCAACGCCGGCCAGCTCGAGTCCTTCATCCAGCGCATCGAGAACCTGGAGGAGGAGAAGGCGAACCTGGCGGCCGATATCCGCGAAATCTTCGCCGAGGCCAAGGCCCAGGGCTATGACGTGAAGATCATGCGCCAGATCCTCAAGCTCCGGAAAATGGAGGAGGACGACCGCGACGAGCTGGAGACCCTGCTGGAGGTCTACAAGCGCGCGCTTGGGATGGCGTGAGGGGGCACACCTCTGCGCCGTCGTCCTGAACTTGATTCAGGACCAAGCCGCCGGCGGATCCCGCATGCAAGCTGCTCCGTCCGAGCGCTGATCCTGAATCAAGTTCAGGATGACGGTTGAGGGTTAAGAGCCCCCTACTCCGCCGCCTTCCGAGCCGCGTCCGGATTGCGGAGCTGCTCTTCCAGCGCCTTCACCTTGGCCTCGGCCCGCTCCACATGGGCTTCCTTCACATGGCCGTAGCCGCGGATCTGTTCCGGCACGAGGGCCAGATCGACCGCCACCGGGTGGGTCTGGGCTGACAGACCATCCGCCAGGCGCTCCATGCGGGCGATGTACTCGTCGCGTAGGCGGCGCTCCATCCGGCGCTCCTCGGTCCGGCCGAAGATGTCGAAGGCACCGCCGCGCAGGCCCTTGAACTTCGCCAGCATGCCGAAAGCGCCCAGCATCCACGGCCCGTAGACCGATTTCTGCAGCTTGCCGGTCTCCGGGTCACGCTTGGCGAAGAGCGGCGGGGCGAGGTTGAACTCCAGCTTGAAGTCGCCCTCGAACGTGTCGTGGAGGTGCTTGCGGAACGTGCCGTCGGTATAGAGCCGGGCGACCTCGTACTCGTCCTTGATCGCCATCAGCTTGAAGGCGTAGCGGGCGACCGCCTTGGCGAAGGCATCGCTGCCCGGCACCGCCTTCTTCTCGGCCGCCTCCACCTTCTCCACCAGCGCCTTGTAGCGGCCGGCATAGGCCGCGTCCTGGTAGTCGGTCAGGATGGTGACGCGGCGCTCCACCATCTCGGCCAGGGTCTCCGGCGCGGTCCGCACCGGTGCCTCGGTCTTCGGCGCGACGATCCGTTCCACCGCCTCGCGGTCGTGGGCGGTACGGCGGCCCCACAGGAAGGCCTGCTTGTTGAACTCAACCGCCACGGCGTTCAGTTCGATCGCCCGCTCGATGGCGGCGGCGGACAGCGGCACCAGCCCCTGCTGATAGGCATAGCCCAGCATGAACAGGTTGGAGGCGATGCTGTCGCCCAGCAGCTTGGTGGCGATCCGGTTGGCGTCCACGAACTCGGCCGAATTGTCGCCGGCCACCTCGCGGATCTGGTTCTTCATGGCCTCGGCCGGGAAGTGCAGGTCCGGGTTCTGGGTGAAGGCGCCGGTCATGGTCTCCTGGGTGTTGACCACGGCCCGGGTACGCTCCCGGCTCATGGCCTTCAGTCCGTCCTTGGAGACCGCCGTGGCGATGTCGCAGGCCAGCATCAGGTCGGCCGAACCGGTGGCGACGCGCGGGGCGTGCACGGCCTCGGGCGAGGACGCCACCTTCACGTGGCTGATCACCGCCCCGCCTTTCTGGGCGAGGCCGGTCATGTCCAGGATGCTGGTGCCCTTGCCCTCCAGATGGGCGGCCATGCCGATCAGCGCGCCGATGGTCACCACGCCGGTGCCGCCGATGCCGGTGACCAGAATGCCGTAAGGCTCGTCCAGCCCCGGCAGGGTCGGTTCCGGCAGGGCTTCGAAAACCGGCGGCGGGGTATCGGACTTGCCCGCTTGCCCGGTGCTCTTGCGAACCTTGCCGCCGATCACGTTGACGAAGCTCGGGCAGAAGCCCTTCACGCAGGAATAGTCCTTGTTGCAGGTCGACTGGTCGATCTTGCGCTTGCGGCCGAACTCGGTCTCCACCGGCTGGATCGACACGCAGTTCGACTGCACGCCGCAATCGCCGCAGCCCTCGCAGACCTGCTCGTTGATGAAGATCCGCTTGTTCGGGTCCTCCATCAGGCCGCGCTTGCGCCGCCGCCGCTTCTCCGCGGCACAGGTCTGGTCGTAGATGATGACGGTGACGCCCGGCGTCTCGCGCAGGTCGCGCTGGATGCTGTCCAGCTCGTCGCGGTGATGGACCTTGGTGCCCTCGGGCCAGATGCTGTCGGACGGGTACTTATCCGGATCGTCGGTGACCACGTCGATCCGCGCCACGCCCTCGGCCGCGACCATGCGGGCGATGATCCACGGGGTGAGCTGGCTGTCCGACGGCTGACCGCCGGTCATGGCGACGGCGTCGTTGAACAGGATCTTGTAGGTCATCGTCGCCTTGGCGGCGACCGCCTGGCGGATGGCGAGCGAACCCGAGTGGTTGAAGGTGCCGTCGCCCAGATTGGCGAAGATGTGCTTGGTCTCTGTGAACGGCGCCATGCCGACCCAGGGCACGCCCTCGCCGCCCATCTGGGTGAAGGTCTCGGTGCTGCGCGGCATCCAGGAGGCCAGGAAGTGGCAGCCGATGCCGGCCATGGCGCGCGAGCCGTCCGGCACCTTGGTGGAGGTGTTGTGCGGGCAGCCGGAGCAGAAATACGGGGTGCGGGCGAAGTCCGACGGCTTGGCCTGCTCGGACTTCATGCGCTGCTCGACCAGGGCGCGGCGCGCCTTGATGCGGTCGAGATCGGCGATCTCCAGCACCCGGTCGGCGATGGCGAGCGCGATCTCGTTGGCGAACAGCTCGCCGTTCACCCGGAACAGCGGCTTGCCGTCGACGGTCTTCTTGCCCTCGACCTTCGGCTGGCGGGCCTGGGGCTGGTCGTACAGGATCTCCTTGAGCTGCCACTCGATCAGCGAGCGCTTCTCCTCGATCACCAGCACCTTCTCGGCCCCGGCGGTGGCGGCGATCGCCCCGCTCGGCTCCAGCGGCCAGGACATGCCGACCTTGTAGAGCCGCAGACCGATGTCGCGGGCCATCTCGGCGTCGATGCCGAGATCGTCCAGCGCTTGGCGCACGTCGAGATAGGACTTGCCGGTGGTGACGATCACCAGCCGCGGCCTGTCGGTGTCCCAGACCACCGTGTCGAAGGCGTTGGCCCGGGTGAAGGCGCGGACCGCCGGCAGCTTGAAGTCCTGCAGCCGCTGCTCCTGGGTGGTCCAGTCGTCCGGCCAGCGGATGTTGAGCCCGCCCGCAGGCATGTCGAAGTCGGGGATCGTGATGTTGACCGAGTCCGGATCGGCATCGACCGAGGCGGTGCTGTCCATGATCTCGGCGGTGGTCTTGAAGCCGATCCAGCAGCCGCTGAACCGGCTGAGGGCGATGCCGAGCAGCCCGAAATCGAGCGTGTCCTGCACGCCGGCCGGGTTCAGCACCGGGACGTTGGCATCGACGAAGGCGTATTCGCTCTGATGCGGGACGGTCGAGGACTTGGCGGTATGGTCGTCGCCGGCGAAGAGCAGGACCCCGCCCAGCTTGGACGAGCCGGCGAAGTTGCCGTGCTTGAACACGTCGCCGGACCGGTCCACGCCCGGACCCTTGCCGTACCAGAGCCCGACCACGCCGTCGGCGGTGGCGCCCTGGAACAGGCCCGGCTGCTGCGAGCCCCACACGGAGGTCGCCGCCAGTTCCTCGTTCACGCCCGGCTGGAAGTGGATGCGGTGTTCCTTCAGCAGCTTGCCGGCGCGCCAGAGCTGCTGGTCGTAGGCGCCCAGCGGCGAGCCGCGATAGCCGGAGATATAGGTCGCGGTGTCGTGCCCGGCCGCCTGATCGATCCGACGCTGGATCATCGGCAGACGCACCAGCGCCTGCACGCCGGTGAGGAAGATCCGTCCCCGGTCGAGGGTGTACTTGTCGTCGAGCGATACAGTCGCGAGGGCGTTCGCGGACTGTGCGGTACTAGACCGAACCATGCATGCCTCCCGGCTCGTCTGGTTATGTCCCCCTGATTTGGGATGCGAGCCTGTGACTCAAAGGTAAAGGGTGCTGACCTAAGTCACAACCAACCGTCGGTCGCACCCTCATTCGCCTTTGATTACGACAGACCGGCCCCTGGCTGACAATCCACGTAGACCACCGGCCCCGTCCGAGGCCGGCAAGCCCGTCGATAGCCGCGCTAGACGGACTCCACGCCGACGAAGGCGAGGAAGTCGTGGGCGAAGCGGGGATTGCCGCTGCGTTCGATATCGCTGCCCCGGACCGACTGATCCAACGCGCCGATCAGGAACCGCACCACGCCGTTGTCGTCGCACAGCGGCAGCAGAATGCGCCGGGCGTAGTAGGTCGGATCGCCGTCGCGGAAGACCAGGCCGCTGGCGAACATCATCTCGCGGTTTGCGAGCATGCGGACGCAGCGCTGCGCGATGGTGCCGGCCGTGGCGCCGTCATAGATCTCGTGCAGGTAACGGCCGCGCAGGGCGCTGTTGAAGTTGCGGCGGACGCTCTCGCCGATCAGCCGGTAGAAGAAACCGCCGTCGCCGTCCCGCTCGATGATCCAGACATGCGGCAGCAATCCCGCCTTGGCCAGAACGACCGGGTCGAGGGCGGACCGGGATGCCACGGCGATGTCGCCGCGGGCGATTTTCCAGATGTCGAGAAGGGCGGAACAGCGCGGCGCGTCGTCGATCCTGTCGAAGACCACATGCAGTGGTCCGGACCACGCATCCGTCGCTTCGGCTACCGTCACTTCGTCCCCCATCCCCTTTGAACATATCGGTAACAAATCGGTTCCCTGAACTCGAGATAATATTGAAGTATTCAATCATCGGATCGGAACGGCACCCAGGAATGGCGATCTCGGGCCACGACACGGTCTCGACGGGATGCGCCTGACCGGCTAAGGAGGCACCGCAGTCGGAACAAGGCCGCCGATCCGGAATCGGCGGCGCTGGATGGCCGGAACCGGCCGCGAGGAGAGCCCAATCAGATGACCGTGCTCGTCACAGGTGCCGCCGGATTCATCGGCATGCATACCGTGCGCGCCCTGCTCGACCGGGGCGAGCGGGTGATCGGCATCGACAATCTCAACGCCTATTACGATCCGGCGCTGAAACACGCCCGGCTGGCCGAGCTGCAGGGCCGCAACGGCTTCAGCTTCGAGCGGATCGACTTCTCGGACCGGGCGGAGCTGGCCGAGTTCGACGACCGGCACCCGGAAATCGACCGCATCGTCCATCTCGGCGCCCAGGCGGGCGTGCGCTATTCGCTGCAGGAGCCGTTCGACTACGCCAGCGCCAACCTGGTCGGCCATCTGTCCATGCTGGAGATGGCCCGCGGCCGCATGGCGCCGACGGACGGCCGCCCGGCCTTGAAGCACTTCGTCTATGCGTCGTCGTCGAGCGTCTACGGCGCCAACCGGGAAGTTCCGTTCTCGATCGACGACAGGACCGACCGGCCGGTGTCGTTCTACGGCGCCACCAAGAAGGCCAACGAGGTGATGACCTACAGCTACGCCAGCCTGTACGGCATCCCCGCCACGGGCCTGCGGTTCTTCACGGTGTACGGTCCCTGGGGCCGGCCCGACATGTCGCCCTGGCTGTTCGCCGAGCGGATCCTGCGGGGCGACCCGATCCAGGTCTTCAACCACGGCCAGATGCGGCGCGACTTCACCTATATCGACGACATCGTCGCGGGGGTCATCGCCGCGCTGGACCGGCCGCCCGCCCCGGGCGAGGGCGAGGCGCCGCACGCGGTCTACAATCTCGGCAACAACCGGCCGGTCGCCCTGCTCGACTATATCCGGGTGCTGGAGGCCGCCTGTGGCCGCTCGGCCCATCTGGACATGAAGCCGATGCAGCCGGGCGACGTCCCGGAGACCTACGCCGATATCGACGCCAGCATACGCGACCTCGGCTTTTGCCCGACCACCTCCATTGAGGAGGGAATTCCGCGCTTCATCGACTGGTTCAAGCGCTATCACGGCATGTAAGCCCGTCGCCGTTCGACACGCGCCCCTGCGACACGCCACCTGCGGGGCGCTGCCCAGGGTAAGGGCGAAGACGAAAATATCTCCCGTCATCCCGAACTCGTTTCGGGACCTCAATGGCGCTGAGGCGGGTTAAGGTCCCGAAACGAGTTCGGGATGACAGTTGTTGGTATTAAACGATTGACCTCAACCCGAGCAGCCCCGGCGCGTAGGCCGGGGGCCGGCGATTATTCCTCGATCGCCTCGTCGGGGCGCACACCCCAGACATCGCCGCGGCGCAGCCAACCGTCGATGCCGGCGACCTCGACCTCGCACCAGTCCGCCCGGCACGCCTCCAGCCAGGCGATCACCCCGGGTTCGAGCCGTGCCATGGGCGACGCGCTCTCCGCCGGCTCGCGGCGC
This sequence comes from Thalassobaculum sp. OXR-137, assembly GCF_034377285.1. Classification (NCBI taxonomy): domain Bacteria; kingdom Pseudomonadati; phylum Pseudomonadota; class Alphaproteobacteria; order Rhodospirillales; family Thalassobaculaceae; genus Thalassobaculum; species Thalassobaculum sp. OXR-137. The sequence continues at coordinate 761,425 of NZ_CP139715.1, forward strand.
AGCAGGCGGACGGCGGTGACCACGATCACCGTTCGGCGGCCCGACAGCATGGACTGATGCACCCAGCCCTCGGTGCCCTCGAAATCGCGGATCTTGCGCCAGGTGTCGAACTCGGCGACCACTTCCACCGGCAGGTTGGGGCGCTGGAACACCCAGTCGATCGGATAGCGCACGCCAGGGCCGGTGCGGACATTCACCTCCCGCGCCCGCAGCGTGACGAAACGCGGGATCGGCAAGCCGGTCTCGGTGCCGACCGAGGTCATGGCCGCACGGGACGCAGCCGACTGCGCCCCTGACGGTACCGGAGCGAGCAGGAGAGCGACAAGGAGCAGGACAAAGACGCGCATTGGGGCTCCCGGTGGCGCGAAGGGATGTGGAGCGTCCGATCTTATACCGCTATCCATGGCGCTCGTTAAGGCCGCGCACTACAATATACGCATCGAGTCGCGCGGTCGGCCGGGCCGATCGACGCATCGCCGCAGGTGACAGGATGCCGCGACCCTGCTACCCCACGGCCGAACGCGAAGGGGCCGACGCCAGGAAAACCGGGTCGATCGCCGGGAGGAGAACATGCCGCAGTCGAAGAAGCGCGTTGTCGTCACGCGAAAGCTTCCCGATCCGGTGGAAACCCGGATGATGGAGCTGTTCTCGACCGTCCTGAACCTGTCGGACGAGCCGATGAGCCGCGACAAGCTGGCCGCCGCCATGCGCGAATGCGACGTGCTGGTCCCGACCGTGACCGACCGGATCGACGGCAGTCTGATCGAGCAGGCGGGCGACCGGCTGAAGCTGATCGCCTCCTTCGGCACCGGCGTCGACCATATCGACCTGCGCGCGGCCAAGGCCCGCGGCATCACCGTCACCAACACGCCGGGCGTCCTGACCGAGGACACCGCCGACATGGTCATGGCCCTGATCCTGGCCGTGCCGCGCCGCGTGGTGGAGGGCAACGCCCTGATTACCTCGGGCAAATGGACCGGATGGGCGCCGACCCGGATGCTCGGCCACCGGATCCACGGCAAGCGGCTCGGCATCGTCGGCATGGGCCGGATCGGCCAGGCGGTCGCCCGGCGCGCCCGCGGTTTCGGCCTCTCCGTGCACTACCACAACCGAAAACCGGTCCACGCGGATATCGAGAACGAGCTGGAAGCGACCTACTGGGACAATCTCGACCAGATGGTGGGGCGCATGGACATCCTGTCCTTGAACTGCCCCCACACCCCGGCCACGTATCACCTGATGAACCGACGGCGGCTCGGACTGATGCAGCCGCACGCCTATGTGGTCAACACCGCCCGCGGCGAGGTCGTCGACCAGGAGGCGCTGGTCGATGCGCTGAAGGAACGCCGGATCGCCGGGGCCGGTCTGGACGTCTACGAGCACGAGCCGGAAGTGGCGAGCGGCCTGCTCGACCTGGATAACGTGGTCCTGCTGCCGCACATGGGCAGCGCCACCATCGAAGGCCGCCAGGACATGGGCGACAAGGTCATCATCAACGTGAAGACCTTCGTCGATGGGCACACCCCACCCGACCGGGTCATCGAAACGATGTTTTAAGACGAGCGAAGGTATCTTGTGCACCGCACAACCGACACTCACCCGCGATGCCAACCATAATGCCCTTCGACGTAGATTCCGCCCGCGAAACCCATGTCGCTCTGGATGACCTGATCGGACCGGACGCGCCGGAACAGATGCGCGCGTTCGTCCGGTACTGGGACGGGCTGCGGGGCTCGAACCTGCTGCCGGCCTATCGCGCCGTCGATCCGCTGGACATTCCCTGGGCGCTGTCTCGGATCTACATCGTCGAAGCCAGGGACGGCGATTTCGTCTACCGGCTGGCCGGCGAGGACGTTGCCGACCGCTACAACCAGTCGCTCAAGGGAAAGCGGATCCGCGATCTGTTCTCCGACCGCAGCGCCGCCCGGATCCTGGAACGCTGGCAGCGGGTGATCGAGGCGCCGGCGGGGTACTATTCCTACACCCAGCACATATCGATCCACCAATCGGTGGTCACCGCGCGCCGGGTGCTCCTCCCGCTGGGGGCCGACGGGCAGACCGCCGACCATCTGATGGGCTTTACAGTGTTCGACGAGACGACATCCGGCCAGGATCCGTTCTCCAACGGCCTGATCACCAAGGACATTCGGTGGTGCGACCTGCGCCGGTGACGGGCTATTCCGCGACCGAGGCGTCGGCCTCTATGATCGCGCGGACAACTTCGACCAAGCTTGCGAAATAGGGTTCGCGGATGGTGCCGACCGGGGTCAGCAGCGCCGCTTCGCCCGGAAGCATGTAGCCGCTATCGCCCAATTCCGTATCGGGACCGGCATCCAAGGGCATGATCGATACTCCCCAACTTTGCTCGAATAAGATAAACAGACCTATGTAAACAAAGGATTAATGCCCCAACGGAAATTCCGAGGAGGCATTACCTTCCCGCAACGCGGCGCCGCCGCCGGATCCTCCGCCCATGACCGTCGACCAGATCTCCACCCTGTCGCTTCTCGCCGTCGTGGTCGTCCTTTTCATCTGGGGGCGCTGGCGGGTCGACGCCGTCGCCATGCTGGCCCTGATGGCCTCGGTCTTCATCGGCATCGTCGAACCGGGGGACGCGTTCAAGGGGTTCGGCCATCCGGCGGTGATCACCGTCGCCGCGGTCCTGGCGCTGTCCTCGGCGCTCGCCCGCTCCGGCGTCGTCGACCTGATTGCCGCCGGGGTGGAGCGCTTCGCCTCGACCCGGCTGACCCAGATGGCGGCGCTGTCGACCCTGGGCGGCGCGATGTCAGGCTTCATGAACAATGTGGGCGCGCTCGCCCTGCTGATGCCCGTGGCCCTCTCCATGGCCAAGCGGACCGGCTATTCGGCGTCGCTGATCCTGATGCCGCTGTCCTTCGCCACCATCCTCGGCGGCCTGGTCACCCTCATCGGCACGCCGCCCAACGTGCTGATCGCCCAGTATCGCCAGCGGGTCACCGGCGAAGGGTTCGAGCTGTTCGACTTCGCCTGGACGGGCCTGCCGATGGCGGTCGCCGGGATCCTGTTCCTCACCCTGGTGGGCTGGCGGTTGATTCCGTCCTCCAGCCAGGGCCGGGCGGAGGGGGACGCGCCGTTCGATATCGACAGCTACCTGACCGAACTGGTGGTGCCGAAGGAGGGCAAGGTCGTCGGCAAGACGATCGACGAGATCACCCAGGAGTTGGAGAACCCGCCGCAGTTCGACGGCATCGTGCGCGGCCGCAACCGGGTCATCCGCCGGCTGCATATCGCCAAGCTCGAGGTCGGCGACGTCGTCCTGGTCCATGGCGACACCGAGTCCATCGAGGAGATGGTGGCCGCCGGCTTCAAGATGGTCGCCGCTAAAGACCTGAAGACCGAGGACGGGGAAAGCCCGATCGACACCGACGCCCTGGCGATCGTCGAAGCCGTGGTCACCCCGCGCTCCTGGCTGGAGGGACGCACGCCGGCGCTGGTGACCCTGCGGGCGCGCTACGGCATCAACCTGCTGGCCATCGCCCGCTCGGGCGCGCCGATCCGCTCGCGGCTGCGCGACGCCCGCTTCCAGGCCGGCGACGTGCTGCTGCTGCAGGGTGCGCGCGACCAGATCAACGACACCGTCCGCGCCCTGGGCTGCCTGCCCCTGGCCTACCGCAACCTGTCGCTGGAGCCGCGCCGGGCGCTGGTGCCCATCCTGCTCTTCGCCGCGGCCATCGTCGCGACCGTGACCAACGTCATCCCGGCCGCCGTCGCCCTGACCGCCGCCGTGGTGGGCCTGGTCTTCCTGCGGGGCCTGACCATGCGCGAGGTCTACGAGGCGATCGACTGGCAGGTGATCGTGCTGCTGGCCGCCATGATCCCCGTCGGCGGCGCGCTGGAGACCACCGGTGCCGCCAACGTGCTGGCCGGCGCCATCGCCGCGGTCGCGTGGAGTGCCGATCCGCACCTGATCCTGGCGGTGGTGCTGATCCTGACCATGACGCTGAGCGACATCATGAACAATGCCGCCACGGCCGTGGTCATGGCGCCGGTGTCCGTCGGGCTCGCCGCGGCGATCAACGTGAATCCGGACCCGATGCTGATGGCCGTGGCGGTGGGCGCGTCCAGCGCCTTCCTGACCCCCATCGGTCACCAGAACAACCTGCTGGTCATGGGACCGGGGGGTTACAAGTTCGGCGACTATTGGCGCATGGGCCTGCCGCTGGAAGTCCTGCTGGTGGTGATCGGGGTCTGGCTGATTCCCTGGTTCTGGCCGTTCACCTGACCGCCCCGGCCCGGCTTTCCACGATAGCGACCGCCCCGTGATCCCCGCCCGGCATCTCCCCCTGGTGCTCATGCTGATCCTGGGCAATCTCTGGGGGCTGTCCTTTTCGCTGTCGAAGACGGTGGTGCTGGGCGGCATCCATCCGCTCGCCTATGTCTGGATGCAGACGACGGGGGCGACCCTGTTCCTGTTCGTCATCTGCCGCCGCGCGGGCGTGACGGTGCCGACGAGCCGCCGCCACCTGCTGCTCTACGGCGCCACCGGCCTGGTCGGCACCGTGCTGCCGAGCCTGACGATCGTGACCACCGCCCTGCATGTACCGGCGGGAATCATCTCCACCCTGGTGACGACGGTGCCGATGCTGACCTTCGCCCTGGCGGTGTCCACGGGTCTGCAGCGCTTCCAGCCGATGGCGCTGGCGGGACTGACGCTGGGTCTGATCGGCGTGCTGTTCCTGGTGGTGCCGGATTCGAGCCTGCCCAGCGCCGACATGGCGGGCTGGGTGCTGTTCGGCCTGCTGACCCCGGTGTTCTACGCGACCAACGGGATCCTGGCCGCGCGGCTGCGGCCGGCCGGCACGTCGTCCCTGGCGGCGGCCCTGGGGATGATGGCGACGGCCTCGGTGACCAGCCTGCCGATCATGCTGGCGACCGGGACGTTCCATCCGCTGTTCGCCGAGGGCCTCACGCCGCACGACCTGGCGATGACCGGCCAGATCGTCATCACCTGCGTCGCCTACATCATGTATTTCGAGATCAACGAGCGGTCCGGCCCCGTCTATCTGAGTCAGGTCAGCTACGTGGTGAACGTGTCGGGACTGTTCTGGGGATACGCGATCTTCGGCGAGGTGCCGTCGCCCTGGCTCTGGGCGACGGTAGTGCTGGTCTTCGCCGGGGTGTACCTGGTCAACCGCACGACGCGGGCCGAGACACCCTCGTAACCTCCCCACGTCTCCCCGCCCTTGGCCGGGACCGGGAGAGAGCGCGTGCCGGAGCGATCGGGCTCTATTCCCGAACGCTCCAGCCCGTTGTTGTTCTGCACCTCGGCGCGCGGCCGGGGAGACGCGGGTAAGGGAGTGCCCCTTACGCCGCCAGGGCCGGAAGCTGCCAGTTCACCTTCGCCATGTCGGCGACGAGCGCATCGGCCTTTTCCTTCGGCAGCGGCAGGAACGGGGCCCGCACGTTGCGCCAGGAGGCCTTGCCGCTCTCGCGGGCCAGCAGCTCCTTCAGGCCGGCCGCGGCCGGGTAGTTCTGCAGCGCCAGGCGCTGGGCGGTGAGCTGCTCCTGCAGGCCCTCCATGTCCGGCGCGCCTGCCTTCCAGGCGGCATAAACCGCGCCGCAGAGCGACGAGGTGCAGTTGCCGGTCGCGGTGATCGTGCCGACGCCGCCGGCCTTCAGGGTGTCGAGCAGGTAGCGCTCGGTACCGGCGAAGACGTCGAAACCGTCGAAGGTCTCGGCCATCGCCTTCATGTTGGCGAAGTCGCCGGAGCTGTCCTTGATGCCGCAGAACACGCCCGGGAATTCCTTCAGGAACCGGCCGATCAGGTCGTGGCTGAACGGCACCGCCGACATCTGCGGGAAGTGGTAGAGATAGACCTTCATCCGGTCGTCGCCGACCGCCTCGATCACCCGGGCGAAATGGGCGAACAGGCCGTCGTCGCTCGGGTTCTTGTAGTAGAACGGCGGCAGCATCAGCGCCGACTCGATGCCGATCTCCAGGGTCTTCTTGGTCAGCTCGACGGTGTCCGGCAGGGCGCAGCAGCCGGTGCCGATCATCAGCTTGTTCATCGGCATGCCGGAACCGCCCAGCACGTCGAGGAAGTCCAGGCGCTCCTTCAGGGAGAGCGAGTTGGCCTCGCCCGTGGTGCCGAACAGCAGCACCCCGTCGCAGCCATTCGCGAGCAGCCATTTGCTGTGATCCAGGGTGCCCTGGACATCGATCGACAGATCGTCGTTGAACGCGGTCAGGCCTGCGGCCATCACGCCTTTGATGCGCTCGCTCATCGGTTTCCTCCGGGCGGTATGTTGAGCGCCGACCATATTGCGCGCCCTTGCGGCAATCAAGCCGTCCCGCGCGGCTCTCCGCAGTTTAGCCCTCGATCTGCTTGCGCAGGGTCTCCGCCATCTTCTCCGGCGAGATGCCGTGGCTGAAATGGGTGACGTACTTGCCGTTCGGGTCGAGCAGATAGGTGATGGAGGAGTGGTCCATCAGATAGTCCGACGCGCTGTCGTCCTTGGCCTTGGCGTAATAGACCCGGAACTCGCGGGCCACCTTGGCGATCTGCTCCTCGGTGCCGGTCAGCATGGCGAAGCTCGGGTGGAAGTACTCGTGATAGCCGGCGAGCTGCTCGGGGGTGTCGCGCTCGGGGTCGATCGTGATGAAGATCGGCGTGACCTTCTCCGCCAGCGGTCCGAGTTCATCCATCGCTGTCGTGACGGTCGCCATCGTCGTCGGGCAGACGTCCGGGCAGTAGGTGTAGCCGAAGAACACGACCTGCCACGTGCCCTCGTAGGTCTTCTCGGTGACCTGCCTGCCGGTCTGATCGGTCAGGGTGAAGGGGCCGCCCACATCGACGTCGCCGTCCTTGGCCTGCCAGATGAAGTAGCCGGCGGTGACCGTCCCGACCAGGGTCGCGACGAGCAGGGTGACGACGAAGAAGAAGACGCGGGAGGACATGGGATCACCCTTCGGCGGGTCGCGGATTGTCGGCTAGGTTCCGGTCATATGGGAGACCGGGGCCCACGTCAAAGACGGGCCGCCCCCGCCCGGCGGAATTGCCGCAGGCCGCGCGGGGCCGTAGGCTGTCGCCATGAGCGATCCGAACACCCTGCGGATCTTCGTCGGCACCGCCGAGGGCACGCGCCTGGCCGAGCGGCTCGCCGAGCATTTCGGACCGCAGGCGACCCTGCGCGTCACCCTCCATGGTGGCGCCCGGCCGCCGCGCGGCTGCCTGGTCGACCGGATCGGCGACACGGAGATCGGCGAGGCCGCGGCGGTGATCGACGCCCTGGACCCGTTCGCGCGGCGGACGGTCCGCGCCGTGCGGGACGCGACCCGGCGCGCGTCGATCCCCCGGCTCAGCTTCCGGCCGCGCGGCTGGGAGCGTCACCCGCTCGACCGCTGGGTGGAGGTCCGGGATCTGCAGGGAGCGGTGGGCGCCATCGCCTCGGTCGCGCGGACCGCCCTGCTCTGGCTGCCGCCCCGCGACGTGGCCGCCTTCGCCCCTGTCGGCGGCCTGCGCTTTCCCACCCGTCTTGTGCGGATGCCGGTCGGCTGGTCCCTGCCGCCCCGGTTCGAGCCGATCCTCGCCGCCCCGCCCTACAGCCTGGCCGGCGACACCCTGCTGCTGCGCCGCACCGAGGCCCAGGCCGTGGTGATGCGGGCGACCGGCGCCGAGACCGACGCGCCGCTGGTTCGCGCCGCCCGCAGCCTCGACCTGCCGATCGTGATGATCCGCCCGCCGCTCGAGCGCGGCGAGGTGCCGGCCCGGTCCGTCGACGTGACCCTCGACTGGGTGGATTCGATCCTGAACCCGCCGGACTACCTCAGAACCGCCAGGGAGTGGCGTTGACGAAGACCACCGCGGACTGACCGTCCGGGTACAGGTCAACCCGCGTCACCGACACCGTCTCGACGTGAAAGGACAGCGCCCGCGCCGGGGCGAGCGACAGGGCATGGGAGAGCGCCGCCCGGATCGAGCCGCCATGCATGACCGCCACCACGTCCCCGCCCGGCTGCTTTTCGCTCCACTCGTCCAGGGCCGCACCGACCCGGCCGACCACGTCGACGAAACTCTCGCCGTTCGGCGCCCGCTCGTCGGCCGGGGCGAGCCAGAACCGGCGATAGGCCTCCGGATGGCGATCGCGGATCTCCTGACGGTTGCCGCCCTGCCAGTCGCCGAAATGCTGTTCCATCAGCCGCTTCTCGTCGACCGGCTCCGGCCCTTGGGCGCCGGCCGCCTTCAGGGCCGCCGCGGTCTTGCGGGTGCGGGCGAGCGGGCTCTGCAGCCACAGGGCCTTCTTCGGCAGCAACCGCGCGACGGAGGAGAACACCTTGTCGTCGGCCACGTCGCAATCCAGGTCGATCTGGCCGTAGATGGAATTGTCGGGGTTGATGACAGGGGCGTGGCGGACGAGCCACCAGCGGGTCGGCGTGGGCATAGTCTCTCCTCAGGCTGCGAGATAGGCGGACAGGGCCGCCAGGGCGGCGACTTCCGCGACCTGTTCCGCCGCTCCCAGCACGTCGCCGGTCAGGCCGCCGATCTGCCGCCGGGCGAGCGCGCCGATCAGCACGGCGGCGACGATCGCGGCGATGGCGGCGGCGAGCCCGATCCCGGCAGGCAGGACGAACAGGGCGACGGCGGTGGCGATGCCGAGCGCCCAGAGCGCCCCGGGCAACCCCGGACGACCGGCGGATCGGCCGAGACCGTCTCCCGGCGCGAAGGGTACGGCACGGGCGAGTCCAGGCAGGACTCCGCGGGCGACGGCATGGGTCGCAATCATCGCCAGCACGGCGGTGTCGGCATCCATCGCCGCCAGAGCCGACGCCTTCAGCCCGACCGCGAGGATCAGCGCCAGCACACCGTAGCTGCCGATGCGGCTGTCCCGCATGATCCGGCGCTTGGCCTCGGGATCGCGGCCGCCGAACCCGTCGACCAGATCGGCCAGCCCGTCCTCGTGCAGCGCGCCGCTGGCCAGGGCTGCGGCGGCGAGCGCTATCAGGGCGCAGACGCCCGACGGCAGGCCGGCGGTGTCGGCCACCGCGAAGGCGACGCCGCCGATCAGCCCGATCACCGCGCCGATCAGGGGGAAGGCCCAGGCCGCCGCCATCAGCGGACGGGGATCGCGGATCGGCCGCGGCCAGGGCAGCCGGCTCAGAAACACGGTGACAAGGCCAAGCTCGTCGATCCAGCGGCCGGTCGGGGCGCCGGACCCCGGGACATCCGGAGGGGAGGTATCGTTCATGTCGATGGTCTCGCTTTGCGTCACATCGGTCGAGCGGGTATAGCCTTCGCCCGACGTTGCAACAACCGTGGCCCCAAACGAGGTCCCACTCGAGGTTCCATGTCCAAGACCGGTTTCGACCCCGCCGACGCCTCGCTCGACGAGATCCGCGCCCTGTTCAGGGAACTGCCGGGCCCCGATCTGGAGGCCGCCACCGCCACGGCGGAGCGCGAGGCGCAGCTGACCAAACCGCGCGGCTCCCTGGGGCGTCTGGAGGAACTGGCGAGCTGGCTCGCCACCTGGCAGGGTCGCCATCCGCCGGAGATGCGCCACCCGCGCACCGCCGTCTTCGCCGCCAACCACGGCGTCGCCGCACGGGGCGTGTCGGCCTATCCGGCCGAGGTCACGGAACAGATGGTGCAGAACTTCATCGCCGGCGGCGCGGCGGTGAACCAGCTCTGCCAGGCGTTCGACGCCGACCTGCGGGTCTACGAGATGGCGCTGGACCAGCCGACCCAGGACTTCACCCAGGGCCCGGCCATGGACGAGGGTGCCTGCGCCCGGGCGATGGCCTACGGCATGATGGCGGTGGAACCCAATCTCGACGTGCTGTGCCTGGGCGAGATGGGGATCGCCAACACCACCTCGGCGGCGGCCCTGGCCTGTGCCCTGTTCGGCGGCGAGGTCTCCGACTGGGTCGGCCGCGGCACCGGGGTGACCGGCGATGCGCTGGCACGCAAGACCGACGTGGTGGCCGAAGGGGTCGCCAAGCACGCGCACCTGACCGATCCGCTGGAAAAGCTGGCCGCGCTCGGCGGGCTGGAGCTGGCGGCGATCGCCGGCGCGGTGATGGCCGCCCGCCTCGCCCGCACGCCGGTCGTGCTGGACGGCTTCGCCTGCACCGTGGCCGCCGCCGTCCTGTGGAAGGTCGATCCCAAGGCGCTGGACCACTGCATCGTCGCCCACCGCTCGGTCGAGCCGGGCCACGCCAAGCTGCTGCAGATCATCGACAAGGAGCCGCTGTTCGATTTCGGCATGCGCCTCGGCGAGGGCAGCGGGGCGACGCTCGCCATCGGCATCCTGAAGGCGGCCGCCGAGTGCCATGCCGGCATGGCGACCTTTGCCTCGGCCGGGGTGTCCACGGCCGCGTCCTCCAAGCCGCACTGAGCCCGCCATGACCGCGAAGCCCGCGCCCTGGACGGTGGAAGGCAGCCGGATCGAATACGCCGACCGCTTCCTGCGCCACCGCATGGACCGCTGCGTCACCGAGCGCGGCAACATCCTCGACCCCTATCATGTGATCGAGTTCAACGACTGGTGCATGGTCGTCGCACTGACGGAGGCGGGCGACCTGGTCCTGGTCGAGGAATACCGTCACGCGGCCGGCGAGATCGTGCGCGGCCTGCCGTCCGGCACCGTCGAGCCGGGCGAGGATCCGGCCGAAGCCATGCCGCGCGAGCTGCTGGAGGAGACCGGCTACGAGGGCGGGCAGTGGGTCACCCTGCCGACCTTCTGGTCGAACCCGGCAACGGCGAACAACACCTGCCACGCCTATCTGGCGGTGGGCGTGACGCCGACCGGCGCCCAGAAGCTGGACGATGGCGAGACCATCGCCGTCGTCGTGGCCGATCCGGCGGAAACCCTGCGCGAGATCCTGAGCGGCGACCGCAAGGCCCACGGGCTGCACATCGCCAACCTGCTTCTCGCCCGCGATGTCGCGCGCACGGCCTTCGCCAGCCACCCGGCAGCGGCGAGGATGATCGGGGCGTAACCGTCATCCTGATGCAAATCAGGACCAAGCCGACAGCCTCAGTGCACCGCAGATCCTGATTTGCATCAGGATGACGAGGCGTTGACCGCCCCCTACTCCCCCGTCTGCAGCAGCTTGCCCTCTTCCCGCGCCTTGCCGAAGGCCCAGGCGAAGACCGCGCTGCCGATCCCCAGATAGACCACGTCCAGCAGCACAGCGCGGCCGAACAGATCCCAGCGGAACACGTCCTCCACCATCAGCGCCCGCATGCCCTCGAACACATGGGCCGAAGGGGTCAGCCAGGCGAGCCAGCGGACCGCTTCCGGCAGGGTGTCGACCGGGTAGTACACGGCACTGATCGGCGCCAGGGCGAACATCGCCACCCAGGCCAGCGACTCCGCCCCCAGGCCGGCGCGGAGCACCACGGCGGTGATCACCATGCCGATGCCCCAGCCCATCCCCATCAGCACGAGGAAGAAGGCCAACAGCGGCAGCCCCAGATCGAAGATTGAAAACTCGTAGAGCAGGATGGCGATGACCGCCGCGAACACGCCGCCCAGCACCGTGCGGATCGCACTCATGGTGATCAGCGCCGCCACCAGCTCCCAGGGCCGCAGCGGGCTGACGAAGAGATGGCCGAGGTTGCGCGACCACATCTCCTCCAGGAAGCAGATGGTGAAGCCGATCTGTCCCCGGAACAGCAGGTCCCAGAGCAGCACGCCGGCGATCAGCACGCCGCCGGCCTGGGCCAGCCAGCTCGACTGGGTCATGAAGAACTGGGACACCAGCCCCCACAGGATCATCTGCACCGTCGGCCAGTAGGCGAGCTCGGCCAAACGCGGCCAGGACCCGCGGATCAGGTACCAGTAGCGCCGCACCATGGCGGCGATCCGGCGGGCGGAGGCGGCCGGGCCGGTCACCCGGCGGGCGGAGGACGCGGACAGACTCATGCCTGCACCTCTTCGGCGGCCGTCTCGGCCCGGCGGTCGCGGGCGATGTCGAGGAACACGTCTTCCATGGTGCGTCGTCCGTATTTCGACAGAAGGTCGTTCGGGCTGCCCTGGTCGACGATCTTGCCGGCCCGCAGCATCAGCACGCTGTCGCAGAGCCGCTCGACCTCGGCCATGTTGTGGGAGGCGAGCAGGATCGTGGCCCCGGTGTCGGCCCGGTATTCCTCCAGATAGCGGCGCACCCAGTCGCCGGTGTCCGGGTCCAGCGAGGCGGTCGGCTCGTCCAGCAGCAGCAGGTCCGGATGGTTCACCAGCGCCTTGGCCAGTGCCACGCGGGTCTTCTGCCCGGCCGAGAGCTTGCCCGCCGGACGGTCCATCAGGTCGGCGATGTGCAGCCGGTCGGCCAGCTCGGCGACCCGTCCCTTGGCGTCGGCGATGCCGTAGAGCTCGGCATAGACGGTCAGGTTCTGCCCGACGGTCAGCCGGTGCGGCAGCTCCACATAGGGCGAGGAGAAGTTCATCCGGTGCAGCACCGCGTACCGATCCTTCACCAAGTCGTGGCCCAGCGCCCGCACCTCGCCGGAGGTCGGCAGCAGCAGGCCGAGCAGCATGGAGATCGTCGTTGTCTTGCCGGCCCCGTTGCCGCCCAGCAGAGCGACCGTGGCGCCCGCAGGCACGGAGAAGGAGATGCCGTCGACGGCGCGGACCGGGCCGAAGGACTTCGTCAGATCCCTGACTTCGAGAGCGGGCTGCATATTAGAACCGGGTGGTGGAAAGTCGGTGGGAGGCAGGAACATAGGCGCTCGACGCCGGTCTGGAAAGTTCCGCGCGCCCGCGCCATTCTGCGGCAATGACATTCGCCCATGACAGCCTAGATCCCGGCCGCCCGGTCACCACCCGCACGGTCAGCGTCCGCACCCTCGTCGTCATCCGCTGGGTCGCCCTGGCCGGACAGGTCGCGGCCCTGGTCCTGGTCGCCTTCGGTCTCGGCTCGCCCGTGCCGATGGCCCCCAGCCTCGGCGTGGTCGCCGTCTCCGCCCTGCTGAACCTGCGTCTGCAGATGCGCCGCGACGGCCGCGAGCGGCTGCGCGAGGGCGAGGCCGCCTTCTATCTCGCCTTCGACATCCTCCAGCTCTCGGTGCTGCTCTACCTGACCGGCGGGCTGGAGAACCCCTTTGCGTTGATGCTGCTGGCGCCGGTGACGGTGTCGGCGACCATCCTGGGGCGGAAGTCCACGGTGAACCTGTGCCTGCTGGCGATGATCTGCGCGTCGGTGCTGACCGTGAGCCATCTGCCGCTGCCCTGGGTCGAAGCCGGGTTCGTCCTGCCGGAACTCTACGTCACCGGGATCTGGTGCGCCCTGGTCATCGCCCTGGTGTTCAACGCGGCCTATGCCTGGTGGGTGGCCGAGGAGGCGCGGCAGCTCTCCACCGCCCTGGCCGCCACCCAGCAGGCCCTCGCCCGAGAGCAGCGCATGGCCGCCATGGGCGGGATCGCCGCTGCGGCGGCCCACGAGCTCGGCTCCCCGCTGGCCACCATCGCCGTGGTCGCCCGGGAGCTGGCCCGTGAAGTGCCGAAGGACAGCGACCTAGCGGAGGACGTGCAGCTCCTGCTGTCGGAAAGCCAGCGCTGCCGCGAGATCCTGGCGAGCCTCGGCCGCGATCCGACCCCGGACGCCGCCCAGCCGTTCACCGCCATCCCCATCGACCTGCTGGTGGAACAGGCGGCGGCGCCGCACCAGCGCGAGGACGTGGCGGTGATCGTGGAGGTGCAGGACCGCGACACCCTGGCCGACGGCGCCCCGCGCCGCGAGGTGCCGGCCGTCGCGCCCAGCCCAGAACTGCTGCACGGCATCGGCGCCTTCATCCAGAACGCGGTGCAGTTCGCCACCGCCACCGTGGAGGTGGCCATCCTGGTGGGGCCGCGCGCCCTGACCATCACCATCGAGGACGACGGCCCAGGCTTCCCCCTCACCCTGCTGACCCGCCTGGGCGAGCCTTATGTCTCCGGACGCGGCAACCGCGACGGCCATATGGGTTTGGGAGTGTTCATCGCGATCACCCTGCTCGGCCGTACCGGGGCGCAGGTCGAATTCGCCAACCGGCGCGAGGGCGGCGCCCAGGTCGTCATCCGCTGGCCGGACGGGGTCATCAGCATGTCGTGACCGGGGCCGGGACCCATTGGGCTGGTCATGGGCTGTGTCGCATTATAGAAACGGTCGAAAGACCGGTCGCTGATCCGCGCCGGTGCCCGGAACGTATACGGACATCATGACGATGGCTGACCAACCGGAACAGAAAGCGCTGACGGCGCCCAGCGGCGGGGACGTTACCCTGCTGATCGTCGACGACGACGCGCCGCTGCGCAACCGACTGGGGCGGGCGATGGAACGCCGCGGCTTCGACGTCCGCCTGGCGGAATCCGTCGAGGAAGGGGTCGGCATCGCCCGGCGCGAGCGCCCGGCCTATGCGATCCTCGACCTGCGGCTGTCAGACGGCAACGGGCTCGACATCGTCGCCGCCCTGCGCGACGCCCGGGCCGACGCCCGCATCATCATGCTGACCGGCTACGGCAACATCGCCAGCGCGGTCGCCGCGGTGAAGGCCGGCGTGCTCGACTACCTGCCGAAACCGGCCGACGCGGACGCCATCACGGCAGCGCTGCTGGACCACGCCGATGCGCTGCCGCCGCCGCCGGAGAACCCGATGTCGGCCGACCGGGTGCGCTGGGAGCATATCCAGCGGGTCTACGAGCAGTGCGACCGCAACGTGTCGGAAACCGCCCGCCGCCTGAAGATGCACCGCCGCACCCTGCAGCGGATCCTGGCCAAGCACGCGCCGCGGGATTGAGCTGTTCCACATAGAATAAGCGTACTCCCCGTCCCGGATTTAATCCGGGATTGTGCCGGGGTAAGGGTCGGTATGGGCTCGACACTTCGACGCAAGGATGCCGACGACCGGTTCATCCTGTGCCTTACCCCGGCACAGGGCCGGGGAGTACATTGGGGTGAATTAGGAAGGCAGAGGGAACTAACCTCTCAGCTCACCCGGCTTTCCTGGGTGAGCAGCTTGTCGACGTAGCGGCCCTGATACATCGTGATGCCGAGCGACTGGCCGAAGCGGATCGCCTCGTCGCTGTCGCAGCGGGTCAGGATGATGCGGGCGCGGCCGCAGCGGTCGATATGCTCCTTCAGCTCGCTGGTGCGGTTGCCCGACAGGTCGTCGGCCATGTCCGGCGACCAGATCAGCTTCAGCAGGTCGAGACCCAGCCGCTCGCGGTCTATGAACTGCAGCGTCAGGTGGTTCAGCCCGTCGAGGCAGATGCGGTAGCCGCGCTCGCGCATGAAGTCGCGGGCGAACATGTAGGCGCCCATATCGCCGAAGATGTCGATCTTCTGCAGCTCGATGACCACGGTGCCGCGGGCGATCGCCTTCAGCGAACTGTCGAAGTTCAGGAACGGCGGAGACAGGATGGTGCCGACGTTCAGGTTGATGCTGAAGGAGCTGGCGATCGACGTGTCGTCGTTGCGCACCAGCATGGACAGCATCCGCGAGTCCAGCGTCTGGGTCAGGTGCTGGAACAGCCACAGGTTCGAGGCCAGGTCGAATTCCGGCAGCACCGACTGCTGCAGGTCGGCGATCGAGATGTACAGCTCGCGGAACACCGGCTGCGGGTTCATGTTGCCCGGCGTGATGGCGCAGATCGGCTGGCGGCGCATCAGGTTGGAGAGGTCCGCCCGGCGCAGGAAGTTCTCCAGCTTGCCGAGCTGCTCCGGATCCAGCGCCTTGCGCGAGCCCTTGGAGCGCTGCTGGCCCTTCTCGCTGGCGACGGCGAGCCGCGCCTTGCGCTCGCGCTCCCGGTGCATGGACTTCACCAGGTCGAGCAGTTCGTCGTACTGGCTCTCGACATTGTACCAGGTGCAGAACCGCGCCAGGTCCTCTTCCTCGTCGCCCTGGCTCAGCGGATCCTCGCTGAACAGGTAGCGCACCTTCATGATCGCGGCGTCGATATCCTCGATCGCCGCGTCCTTGCAGATGAAGAACAGGTCCATGTTCGAGAGGATGAAGATCTGACCCTCGTAATTGTTGGTCATTCCCTCGAACGTCGCCGCAGCGATCCGAATGTGATGTTCCTGACGGTTCTGCGGACGCAGTCGTGAAAGATGGATGTGGACCGCCATCCGTCCATCGAGATTGCGTCCGAGACGCTGGAGGTAATCGAGCAGGAGATACTCCTGGCTCGGCCCTCTTGATCGGTTTTGCGTTTGGCTCAGCGCCATCGTTGTCCCGCTCTGGTCAGTCCACCCGGTCGGCCACCGCCTAGAGGCACCGGGCAGGTTCGTGAAGCTATCACTCTCTGGGACCCAGGTAAACGCGAGGCACAGTTAAGAAATCGGAAATAACACTAAGGTTTTTACGAATTTAGCCGCGTCGACGCCGGGTTTTCCCTCCCCGATTCGACAATATCAGAAACATGGCTCCGGTCTCAATCAGCGCGGCTCAAAGAAGAGACCAGTCGGTCGGGATCGTGGAGACCACCGCCAGGGTCGGGTTGTCGTCGTCGACCACGTCGAGGACCGCCAGGTCGCCGGTGTCGTTCTGCAGCAGCAGATCGTGGGCGAAGGACGGGGCCAGATCGTCCATGTCAACGACGCGCCAGTTGGCCTCGACGCTGATGGTCTCTTCCGCCGCGACGGACGCGCCGTTCATCATCCACAGGGTCGCCGTGTCGCCGGAGCGCCAGACGATGTCGGCCTTGCCGTCGCCGGAGAAGTCGCCCACCGCATCGGCCTCCCAGACGGAGTCCAGGTGGCCGATATCGGTCTTGGTGGCCGAGGTACCGTTGTTTTGCCACAGGCTGACCGTGCCGTCCGCCGAGCGCACCAGCAGATCGTCGCGCCCGTCGCCGCCGAAATCGGCGATGCCGAGGATCTCGGTCGAGGGCGCCATGGCCTGCTCGGCCGTCACCGCCGCCCCGCCGGCGCCGGACACGTCGGTCCAGGCGCTCAGTCCGCCGGTGATGCCGTTGCGCCACAGCAGGTCGGTGCTGCCGTCGCCGTCGAAGTCGCCGGTGCCGACCAGGGACCAGTCGGCGCCGACCGTCTGGGTCAGCCCGGCCGTCGCGGTCCCGTCGTCGCCGAGCTGCCAGACCGAGACCGATCCGTTGCCGCTCAGCAGCAGGTCGTCGGTGCCGTCGCCGTCGAAGTCGCCGGTAGCAGCGACCGTCGCGTCGGCCGGCAGCCCGCTCTGGGTGCCCTGCTCGGTGATGCCGGAACTGTCGACCCCGACCACGGTGGTGACGCCGGTGGCGGTGTTCTGGATCAGATGCTCGTCGGCCTGGCCGTCGCCGTTGAAGTCGCCGGTCGCCAGAACCCGCTCTTCGGCCCCGAGGGCGCGGGTGTCGAGGACCGTGGTTCCGTCGTCGTCCACCGCCAGGGCCCGCAGCATGCCGTCGTCGCCCTGGGCGGTGAGCACCGTGGCATTGTCCGCCACCGCGCCCAGGCGCGGCAGCAGATCGCGCACCGGCTCGTCGCCGAGCACCAACTCGATATTGTCGATCCGGGCACCGTGGTTGTCCGACGAGCCGTCGGCATCGGCGCCGACGAAGGAGATGGTGTGCTCGCCGACACCCAGGTTCAGGGTGACCACATCGCTGTGCCACGTGGTCTGGGCATGGGTCTGGGTGTAGACGACCTGCCCGTCGATCTCGATGCTGAACTCGCTCGTGGCCGCCGGGTTGTTGCTGTACTGGCGCGCCGAGAAGTCGAAGGACAGGGTGTGCACCCCGGCTTCCTGGATGGTGAACTCCTGGGTCACCTTGGCGTTCGTATCGCCGGCGCTGCCGCCCTTCTCCGGATGGCTGTCGAGCTCCAGGACCTGGTTGTCCTGGTTGTGCTGGATCGCCTTGCCGCCCAGATCGTCGTCCTGGATCTCGATCGGCGCCACACCGGCCACATCGGGGGTGGCATCCTCGGCGAACCATCCCTGGATCTCGGTGAACGTGCCCCAGCGGCCATGGTTGAGCGCCGGCGTGTTCTCGAAATCGCCGTTCAGCAGCAGGTTCTCGCCCGCGCCCGGACCGAAATCGCCGCCAATGACCAGCCGCTCGACCCCGTCGAAGGTCATGCCGTCGAGATCGTCGGCACTGTCGATATAGACCGTGTCGAACCCGGCCCCGCCGACCAGCGAGGTGTCGCCCGGCCCGGCATGGAGCGCGTCGTCGCCCGCGCCGCCCGACAGGGCGTCGTTGCCCGCCCCGCCGCTCAGCACGTCGTTGCCGGCGCCGCCGGACAGGGTGTCGTTGCCGTCGCGGCCGAGCAACGTGTCGTTGCCGGCCCCGCCCAGCATCAGGTCATCGCCCGAGCTGCCGGCCTGGGCCAGGAGCGCGCGGGCCGGCTGGGTCCCGGAGACCAGCTCGATATTGTCGATCAGGGCCCCGTGGCGGTCCTCGATGAGGGTGCCGCGCAGGCTGATCGTGTGCTCGCCGACACCCAGATCCAGGGTCAGCCAGTCGCTCACCCAGGCGTGCGGCGCATCCTCCTGGCTGTAGACGACTTCACCGTCGATCAGGATGTCGAAGCCGCTCGACTCTGCCCCGATACCGTTGATTTCGCGGGCGGCGTAGTCGAAGGACAGGGTGTAGGTCCCCTGGTCGAAAACGGTGAAGGTCTGCTCGACCAGCGCGTTGTTGTTCCCGACCGGCTGGCCGCCTTCCTCCGGACCGGAGTCCAGCTCCAGCACGTTGTTGTCGGACGCCCAGCTGTCCGGCGAGACCGGCGCGCCATTGATGCGGCCATGCTGGATCTCGATCGGCGAGGTGCCGGGGATCTCCGGATCGGTGTCGATCGCGGTCCAGCCGTCGATCTGCTGGAACATGGTCCAGACATTGGTCAGCTCGGTCGGCGTGGTTTCGAAGTCGCCGTTGATCAGCAGGTTCTGGCCGTCGGCCGGACCGGTGCTGCCGCCGACCACCAGGTGCTCGATCCCGTCGACGGTGGCGCCGTCCAGGTCGTCGATGCTGTCGACATAGAGGGTGTCGTCGCCGGCACCGCCGATCAGGCTGGCATCGCCCGCGCCGCCATACAGGGCGTCGTTGCCGTCGCCACCGATGAGCACATCGCTGCCGGCACCGCCGACCAGGACGTCGCCCTCGGAATTGTCGGCACCCTCCGGCCGGATGTTGATGCCGGTGATCAGGTAGTCGCTGCTGTCGGTCGAGCCGGTCTGGCTGACGCCGCCATACGGCAGGGCGGTGAAGACCAGCGTGTCGAAGGCGCTGCCCGGATCGATCTCGACGGTGGTCGAGATGCCGGTCTGCGACGTGGTGTCGATATCGCCCTCGCCGACCAGCACACCGTCGCGATAGGCCGCCCAGTGGCCGACCTCGCCACCGCTCCCCTCGTCGGGGAACAGGCGGTCGACCTCGACCGTGGCACTGCTCGCCGGGCGGTCGAGCTGGACGATCAGCTCCTCGGATTGGCCGGTGGCCGGATCGTAACCGAGCTGCACCGCCGGGCCGGTCCCGGTATTGCCGTTCACACCGATGTTGTCGCCGGAGGTGGAGACGTTCTCCACGCTGGCGTCGGTCAGCGTGCCGTCGACGATCTTGCGGCCGGTCACCGCAAAGCCGGACCCGGTCTCGGCATAGTTCGAGGCGTCGATGTCGAAGGCCGCCGGGCTCGCATCGCCGTCGCCGACGATCGTGTCGTTGCCCTCGCCGCCGGACAGGGTGTCCGATCCGCCGCCGCCGCTGATAACGTCATCGCCGGCCAGGCCGGAGATTTCGTCCGCACCGTCGCCGCCGATCAGCGTGTCGTCGCCCTCGGTCGGGCCGAACGGATTGACGAAGCCGGCCTGCTCGAGCGCGTCCAGATCGGCGGCGTTCGGGTTGGAGGCCTTGGTCTCCTGCCGCTCGGTGTCGTTGATCTCGTAGCGCACGACCATCGTGCCGCTGGCCGCTTCGCTCCAGAAGAAGCTGTCGCCCGGCTCGGCCACGAGCGGTCCGTCCTGCGGATCGTCGATGCCGTACATATCGGCCGTGGCTTCGATCGCCACGTCGTTCGGGTTGCGCAGGCGCCAGATCTGCTCCAGATCGCCGTCGCCATCCAGATCGACCTTGCCCATCGCGGTCAGGGTCAGGCGCTCCAGCGGAACGGTCTCGGCGAGCGCGATGTCGACGCCGTCGCCATCGACCGTCAGCTCGGCGGTGCCGAAATCACCGTCGACCTGGAAGCTGGCATCGACGGAGCCGTCGCCGTCGGTGTCCAGACCGACCGTGGTGACGTCGTTCTCGGAGGTCAGGGTGACCGCGAGCTGGTCGGTGCCGCCGGTGACCCGCAGCTTGTCCTGCTCGGCGTCGTAATCGGTGACCCGGTCGCCGTCGAGATCGGCGGCCGTCCCGGCAAAGGTGTCGCTGCCGTCGCCGCCGGTCAGGGTGTCGGCCCCGGCCCCGCCGGACAGCAGGTCGTTGCCCGCGCCGCCGATCAGGGCGTCGTTGCCGGCACCGCCGGAGAGGGAATCGTCGCCGGTCCCGCCGGAGAGCAGGTCGTTGTCGGCGAGGCCTTCCATGCGGTCGTTGCCGGTGCCGCCCGACAGGGTGTCGTCGCCGGAATTGCCCGCCAGCCAGTCGTTGCCCGAGCCGCCGGAGACCTGGTCGTCGCCCACATTGCCCCAGGCCACGTCGTCGCCATCGCCGCCGATCAGGGTGGTCGCACCCTGGCTGTAGCGGTGGCTGGCGAGGTCGAGGATGTCGTTGCCGGCGCCGCCGTCGATCACCTCGATCCCGGACAGACGGCGACCGTCGAAGTCCAGCACGATGTCGTCGGCGCCGTCGGTGCCGAGCAGGGTGTCGCTGTCGTCGCTGCCGCTGTCGGCATAGGTGTCGTAGCGGGCATGGCCGGCGCCGTTGGAATTGGTGCCGTCGGCGTCGGTGATGCTGCCATCGGTCAGCGGGTTCTCGGGGTCGCCCACCTGGTAGTTGCGGACGCCGCCGGTCTGGTCGCCGGACCACAGGTACAGGTCGTCGCCGGTCCCGCCGTCCAGGCTGTCGCGTCCGTCGCCGCCGCTCAGCGTGTCGTCGCCCGCACCGCCCTTCATCGTGTCGTTGCCGGCACCGCCTTCCAGGCGGTCGCCGCCGGTACCGCCGGACAGGGCGTCGTTGCCTTCGCCGCCATAGAGCGTGTCGGAACCGCCGGAGCCGCTGACCAGGTCGTTGCCGGAGCCGGCATGCACCAGATCGTCGCCGCCCAGGGCATCGATGGTGTCGTTGGTCCCGGTCAGGCCGGTGATCGTGTCGGCACCTTCGGTCGCGCCGTAGGGGTCGACCGGATCCTCGCTGAGGGTGAGGGTGACCCCGCCGGCGGTCTGGGTCAGCGTGGCGCCCTGGTAGTTGCCGGAGACCCGGAAGCTGGACAGCGGGTTGCCGTTCCCGTCGTCGCCGATCTCCACCAGGGTCTTGTTGCCCTCGATGGTCAGCGAGATCGGAGTGTCGGTATCGGCGAGGTCGGAGATCACGATCTCCTCGCCCTCGGCATAGTCGCCCAGCAGGTCGCCGTTCAGGTCGTCGAGCGAACCGGTGAAGACGTCGTCGCCGGCATTGCCGAACAGGTAGTCGACGCCGGCACCGCCGCCGATCGTGTCGGCCCCGTTGCCGCCGAAGGCCCAGTCGGAGCCGTCGCCACCCTGCAGCGAGTCGTTGCCGTCGCCGCCTTCGAGACGGTCGTTGCCAACGCCGCCAGACAGGGTGTCGTCGCCACCGTCGCCCAGGAGACGGTCCGCGCCCTCGGCGCCGACCAGCAGGTCGTTGTTTTCGCCGCCGATCAGGGAGTCGTTGCCGGCGCCGCCGAGCAGACTGTCGTCGCCCGCGCCGCCCTGCAGCGTGTCGGCACCCGCGCCGCCGTCCAGCAGGTCGTTGTCGTCGCCGCCGTTGATCCGGTCGGCGCCTTCGCCTCCGGACAGGGTGTCGTTGCCGGCGCCGCCGCTCATGGAGTCCTGGCCGTCCTGGCCGAAGACCGCATCGTCGCCGTCCTCGCCGTCGAGCACGTCCTCGCCGGCACCGCCGGAGATCGTGTCGCCGCCGCCGCCGCCGAACACCACGTCCGCCGCCGACAGGGCCAGGATCTCGTCGTTCTCCTCGCCACCGGAAAGGGTGTCGTTGTCCGGCGTGCCCATCAGGCGGTCGTCGCCTTCGCCGCCGGTCAGCGTGTCGTTGCCGGTGCCGCCGGACAGGGTGTCGGTGACGCCGCCGCCGAACAGCGTGTCCGCCTCGTGGCCGCCGCTCAGAGTGTCGTTGCCGGCGCCGCCGACCAGCACGTCGGTACCGTTGCCGCCGCGCAGGGAATCGTCGTCGCTGCCGCCCGACAGGGAGTCGGCATCGTGGCCGCCGTCGAGCGTGTCATTGCCGCTGCCGCCGGACACCGTGTCGGAGCCGTTGGCCCCGCCCAGCGCGTCGTCGCCGGCGCCGCCGGAGAGCGCATCGTTGCCATGGCCGCCGGTCAGGCTGTCGTTGCCCTCGCCGCCGATCAGGGTCTCGCTCTGGCTGCCATTGCCGCTCGACTGCCAGCCGCCGTTCTGATTCTGGACGCCCGGGCCGGAGCCGTTGCCGAAATACAGGTAGGTCTGGCCGCCCTGGACCGTCGCCGACACGTTGTCGAAGCTGCCGGTCATGGCGAAGGTCATATCGGCCGAGCCGTCGCCCGTGGTGTCGATGGAGACCGTGGTGACGCCGCCCTCGGTGCTCAGGCTGACGGCATCGCTGTCGAACGATCCGGCGACCCGGACCAGGTCCTGGCTGTCGTAGTCGCTGATCAGGTCGCCGTCGCCGGCGACGAAGGTGTCGCGGCCGAGCCCGCCGATCATCGTGTCGTTGCCGTCGCCGCCGACCAGGAGGTCGTCGTCATGGCCGCCCGACAGGGTGTCCTCGCCCGACCCGCCATAGAGCTGGTCCGGACCGTTGCCCCCCACCAGAAGATCGTCGTCGCCACCGGTCAGGGTGTCGTTGCCGTCACCGCCCGTGAGCGTGTCGTTACCGTCGCCACCGGTCAGCGTGTCGTTGCCGTCACCACCAGTGACCGTGTCGTTGCCGTCGCCGCCGGTGAGCGTGTCGTTCCCATCGCCGCCGGTGACCGTGTCGTTGCCGTCACCGCCCGTGACCGTGTCGTTACCGTCACCGCCGGTCAGGGTGTCGTTGCCGTCACCGCCGGTGACCGTGTCGTTCCCATCGCCGCCGGTGACCGTGTCATTGCCGTCGCCACCCGTCAGCGTGTCGTTGCCGTCGCCACCGGTGACCGTGTCGTTACCGTCGCCGCCGGTGAGCGTGTCGTTGCCGTCACCGCCCGTGACCGTGTCGTTCCCATCGCCGCCGGTCAGCGTGTCGTTGCCGTCACCACCCGTCAGCGTGTCGTTGCCGTCGCCGCCGGTGACCGTGTCGTTACCGTCACCGCCCGTGACCGTGTCGTTGCCGTCGCCGCCGGTCAGCGTGTCGTTACCGTCACCGCCGGTGAGCGTGTCGTTGCCGTCGCCGCCGGTCAGCGTGTCGTTGCCATCGCCGCCGGTGACCGTGTCGTTGCCGTCGCCACCGGTGACCGTGTCGTTACCGTCACCGCCCGTGACCGTGTCGTTGCCGTCGCCGCCGGTCAGCGTGTCGTTACCGTCACCGCCGGTGAGCGTGTCGTTGCCGTCGCCGCCGGTCAGCGTGTCGTTGCCATCGCCGCCGGTGACCGTGTCGTTACCATCACCGCCCGTGACCGTGTCGTTGCCATCACCGCCGGTGACCGTGTCGTTCCCATCGCCGCCGGTGACCGTGTCATTGCCGTCGCCGCCGGTGACCGTGTCCTCGCCGCCGGTCCCGCCCTCGGGATCGGGGGTCACGGTGATGCTCTTGACCAGGTAGTCGCTGCTGTCGTTCGTGGCCGTTTGGCTCACGCCGCCATAGGGAAGGGCGGTGAAGACAATCTTGTCGAAGCTCTGGCCCGGCTCGATCGCGATGGTCGCCGTCGACCCGCTGGTCGCGACGATGTTGCCTTCGGCGACCAGGGTGTCGCCGTCATAGACGGCCCAGTGGCCGGTCTCGCCGCCCGCGCCTTCGTTCGAAACCAGGTTGGTGATCAAAGCGGTGGCGGAGGTCGCCGGCTGATCGAGATTGACGATCAGTTCCTCGGAGACCCCGGCCACCGGATCGTAGCCGAGCTGCAGGGCGGGCCCGGAAGCCGGGCCGTCGACGCCGAGGCTGCCGCCGGAGGTGGAGACATAGTCCACGCTCGGTTCGGTCAGGGCGCCGTCGACGATCCGCCGGGCGACGATCGAGTAGCCGGAGTCGGTATCCGTGTAGTTCGACCCATCGATGGTGAACGGATCGCCGCCGGTCAGGGTGTCATTCCCCTCGCCGCCGGTGAGCGTGTCGTTCCCGTCGCCGCCCGTGACCGTGTCGTTGCCGTCGCCGCCGGTGACCGTATCGTTGCCGTCGCCACCCGTGACCGTGTCGTTGCCGTCGCCACCCGTGACCGTGTCGTTGCCGTCACCGCCGGTAACCGTGTCGTTACCGTCGCCGCCCGTCAGCGTGTCGTTGCCGTCACCACCGGTGACCGTGTCGTTGCCGTCGCCACCGGTGACCGTGTCGTTGCCGTCACCACCAGTGACCGTGTCGTTGCCGTCGCCGCCGGTGACCGTATCGTTGCCGTCGCCACCCGTGACCGTGTCGTTGCCGTCGCCACCCGTGACCGTGTCGTTGCCGTCGCCGCCGGTGACCGTGTCGTTGCCGTCGCCGCCGGTGACCGTGTCGTTGCCGTCGCCGCCCGTGAGTGTGTCGTTGCCGTCACCGCCGGTAACCGTGTCGTTACCGTCGCCGCCCGTCAGCGTGTCGTTGCCGTCACCACCGGTGACCGTGTCGTTGCCGTCGCCACCGGTGACCGTGTCGTTGCCGTCGCCACCGGTCAGGGTGTCGTTACCGTCGCCGCCGGTCAGGGTGTCATTCCCCTCGCCGCCGGTGACCGTATCGTTGCCGTCGCCGCCCGTGACCGTGTCGTTGCCGTCACCGCCCGTGACCGTGTCGTTTCCGTCGCCGCCCGTGACCGTATCGTTGCCGTCGCCGCCGGTGACCGTATCGTTGCCGTCGCCGCCGGTGACCGTGTCGTTGCCGTCACCGCCCGTGACCGTGTCGTTGCCGTCACCGCCCGTGACCGTGTCGTTGCCGTCGCCACCGGTGACCGTGTCGTTACCGTCGCCACCGGTGACCGTGTCGTTGCCGTCGCCGCCCGTGAGTGTGTCGTTACCGTCACCGCCCGTGACCGTGTCGTTACCGTCACCGCCCGTGACCGTGTCGTTACCGTCACCACCCGTGACCGTGTCGTTGCCGTCACCGCCCGTGAGCGTGTCGTTGCCGTCTCCGCCGGTGACCGTGTCGACCACGTCGAAGGATACATCGGTGAAGAAACCGCCCTGGCCGTCGCTGCCGACGTTGACCTGCGGCGCACCTGAGGCGCCGACGACGCTGAAGGAGATGTTGGGGAGGCCGTCGCCATCGGTATCGACAGAGATGACGGCGGTGTTGCCGGCGGTCCGCACGCCGAAGTCGGACGCGTCGAGCTCGAAGCCATCCAGACGGATGACGTCTCCTTCGCCGTATTGCGCTACGACATCGTTATCGTTGACGAAATACGTGTCGTTACCGTCGCCGCCACGGAAGATATCGACGTCAGCGCCGCCATACATCACGTCGTCGCCGGCGCCGCCGACGAGTTCGTTTCGGCCGTCCCCGCCGATCAGCGTGTCGTCGCCCGCCCCGCCGGAGAGCGTATCGTTGCCCGCACCGCCAGAGAGCAGGTCCGTTCCGTCACCGCCGCTCAGCTTGTCGTTGCCCGCACCGCCGGAGAGCGTGTCCACACCGTCGCCGCCGGCCAGCGTATCGTTCCCGACTCCGCCCATCAGCGCGTCGTCGTCGGCTCCGCCGGAGATCTGGTCGGAACCCACGCTGCCGTACACCGTGTCGGCACCCGCACCGGCCGAGACAACGTCATTGCCTTCGCCGCCCGACAGCAGATCGTCGCCGTCGGCGCCGCGCAGCGTGTCGTCGCCCTTGCCGCCGGACAGGATGTCGTCACCCTCGCCGCCGTCCAACAGGTCGTTGCCGCTGGCGCCGCTGAGCGCGTCGTCGCCGAGGCCGCCTGAGAGGGTGTCGTTGCCGTCGCCACCGGACAGAGTGTCGTTACCGAGACCGCCGGACACGGTGTCATCGCCCGCACCGCCGAGGGCCAGGTCGTTGCCTTCGCCTCCGGACAGCGCGTCGTCGCCGCGGCCGCCGCTGAGAAGGTCGTCGCCCTCCGCACCGATCAGGATGTCGGCGCCGACATTGCCTAGAAGCGTGTCGTTGCCGCTACCGCCATCGACGGTGTCGTTGCCCCAGCCGCCGCCGATGAAGTCGTTGCCCGCCCCTCCGGACAGCAGATCGTCGTTGTCCGGCTCGCCCGGATCCTCGCCCTCACCGTCATCGACACCATCATCGCCGATCAGCGTGTCATTGCCCGAGCCGCCGGAAAGCGTGTCGTTGCCCGCACCGCCGGAAACGTCATCGTCCCCCGAGCCGCCGCTGACCGTATCATTGCCCGCGCCGCCGGAGATCGTGTCACCGCCGTCACCGCCGGTCAGCGTGTCGTTGTCGTCGCCGCCGGAGATCGTGTCGCCACCATCGCCGCCGGACAGTGTGTCGTTGTCGCCGCCGCCGGAGATCGTGTCGCCGCCATCGCCACCGGACAGTGTGTCGCCGCCGTCGCCGCCGGACAGTGTGTCGCCGCCGTCCCCGCCGGACAGTGTGTCGCCGCCGTCCCCGCCGG
Source organism: Thalassobaculum sp. OXR-137 (assembly GCF_034377285.1). Lineage (NCBI taxonomy): Bacteria > Pseudomonadati > Pseudomonadota > Alphaproteobacteria > Rhodospirillales > Thalassobaculaceae > Thalassobaculum > Thalassobaculum sp. OXR-137. The sequence continues at coordinate 788,153 of NZ_CP139715.1, forward strand.
ACAGTGTGTCGCCGCCGTCGCCGCCGGACAGTGTGTCGCCGCCGTCGCCGCCGGACAGTGTGTCGTTGCCGGCACCGCCGGAAAGGGTATCTCCGCCGTCGCCGCCGGAAAGGGTATCTCCGCCGTCGCCGCCCGTGACCGTATCACTGCCGCCGCCACCGGAGAGGGTGTCGCCGCCATCCCCGCCGGTCAGCGTGTCGTTCCCGGAACCACCCGACAGCGTGTCGCCGCCATCACCGCCGGTGACCGTATCGCCGCCCCCACCGCCGGTCAGGGTGTCACCACCGCCGCCGCCGGTAACCGTGTCGGTATCTCCCGTCAGCGTGTCGCTGCCGCCGCCACCGCTCAGGGTATCGCCACCGCCCGTGGCGGTGTCGTCGACCGGCTCGGTCGGCACATTGGAGGCGTTGAAACGGAGTTGGCTGTAGGGTTCGCCGTTCTCGTCAATGCCGGTCGTTATCTCGGCGACCTCGAAGCCGCCCACGGCCGTGAAGCTGAAATCGGCGACTCCGTCGCCGTCCATATCGACGCCGAAGGTGGTGGTGTTGGAATTGCCGGGCAGTCGAGTGATCGTCAGGGCGTCGGCATCGATAGCGGCGCCGCTGATGCGGACGGAATCGAAACGGTCGAGGTCGAGAATGACGTCGCCGTCGTCCACCGCGAAGGTGTCCGCGCCGGCGCCGCCGGCCATCCGGTCGTTTGCGCCACCGCCGTCGAGGTAGTCGTCGCCCGCGCCGCCCGAGAGCACGTCCCGTCCGCCGCCGCCAAGAAGCGTGTCGCTGCCGTCCCCGCCCATCAGCATGTCGAGGCCGGAACCGCCTTCCATCAGGTCGTCGCCGGCGCCGCCTTCAAGGTAGTCGCTGCCGTCATTGCCGGAAAGCGTGTCGCTGCCGTCGCCGCCATAGACGGAATCGTCGGCACCGCCGCCGGAGAGCAAGTCCTCGCCGTCGCCGCCGACCAGAATGTCGCGGTCGGCGCCGCCGGAAATGGTATCGTCGCCTGCGCCGCCGACCAGATTGTCGCGACCGCTGCCGCCAACCAGAAGGTCGTTACCGTCACCGCCGACCAGACGGTCGGCCGTCGCCGAGCCGGTGAGGGTTTCGCTGTCCCAGCCAGCGCCCGCGTCGCCCGCCAGGAAATCGTCACCCGCGCCGCCCTCGACCGTGTCGTTGCCGTCGCCGGACTGAACCGTGTCGTTGCCGTCCCCGCCGACAAGGGAATCGTCGCCGTCATTGCCGTCGACGAGGTCGTCGCCCGCACCGCCCTGGACTGTGTCGTTGCCGGCACCACCCTGGACCGTGTCGTTGTCGTCGCCGCCGTCGACAAGGTCGTTGCCGTCGCCGCCGGACAGGGAATCATCGCCCGCCTCCCCGGAGAGCGTGTCGTCGCCAGCGCCGCCGGCCGCCGTGTCATTGCCGGAACCGCCCAGCACGCTGTCGTTGCCGTCGCCTCCGTCCAGGCTGTCATCGCCCTCACCGCCGGAGACCGTGTCGTCGCCAGTGCCGCCGCCTACTAGGTCGTTGCCGGCACCGCCGTCGACCAGATCGTTATTCGCACCGCCGACAACGCTGTCGTTGCCGTCGCCGCCCGCCACCGTGTCGTCGCCAGCGCCGCCGTCGACGGTGTCGCTGCCAGCGCCGCCGTCCACCGCGTCGTTACCCGCACCGCCGTCGACGGTGTCGCTGCCGGCGCCGCCATCGAAGCTGTCGTTGCCCGCGCCGCCATCCAGGCTGTCGTCGCCGTCGCCGCCCGACAGCGTGTCGTCTCCGGAATTGCCGCTGGCGGTATCGTTGCCCGCGCCGCCGTCGAGACTGTCATTCCCGAGACCGCCGGAGAGCGTGTCCTCGCCGCTGCCGCCTTCGGCGGCGTCGTCGCCGTCGCCGCCCAGGGCGATATCGTTATCCTCGCCGCCCAGCAGGCTGTCGTTTCCGGCGCCGCCGGAGAGCGTGTCGTCGCCGGCCTGGCCGGACAGGGTGTCGTCGCCGCCGCCGCCCGAAACGATGTCGCCGGCGGACAAGGCGGAAATGTCGTCGTCGCCGTCGCCAGCCTCGATGGTGTCGTTCTCCGGCGTGCCCACCAGGGTATCGGCACCGTCGGTACCGAGATCCGGCTCAAAGGCCTCCAGGGTGATGTCGACGCCGCCATTGCCGTTGTTGGTCACCGTCGGCTCGGTGAAGAGCCCTTCCAGGCGGATCGTGGACTCGGCGTTGCCGTCGCCATCGGTATCGAGGCTTAGCGTGCTGCCGGTCTCGTCGCGGACCAGGGTGATCTCGAGCGTATCGGCGCTGACCCCGGCCACCGAGATCACGTCGGCGCCGGCGGTGAAGTCGCGGATCACATCCCCGTCGAGTTCCTCGGCCGTTCCGGCGAAGGTGTCGGCACCCGAACCGCCGGCCAGACTGTCTGAGCTCGCGCCCCCGACCAGCAGATCGTCGCCCGCATTGCCCTCGATCTCGTCCGCTCCGGCCCCGCCGGACAGAAGGTCGTCACCGTCGCTGCCACGCAGCGTGTCCGCGCCGTCGCCGCCGTCAAGGGTGTCGTTACCGCCGCCGCCCTCGAGCAGGTCAGCGCCATCGTTGCCCTGAATGTTGTCGTCGTCGCCTTCGCCCAGCAACTGGTCGTTGCCCGTACCGCCGGTGAGAGAATCGTTGCTCTCACCGCCGAACAGGGTGTCGTCGCCAGCGCCGCCGTCCAGGGCATCCTCGCCCTCGTTGCCGGAGAGCAGGTCGTTCTCGGAACCGCCGGCGATCGTGTCGTTACCCGCACCGCCTTCCAGCGTGTCTTCACCCTCCTCGCCGGAGAGCAGGTCGTTGCCGTCGCCACCGTCGACGCTGTCATCGCCGCGACCGCCGAGAAGGCTGTCGTCGCCGCCGGCGCCGGACAGGGTGTCCTCTGCGGCGGCACCGGAGAGCAGGTCGTTACCTTCGCCGCCAGTCGTCGCGATCGGAGCCTGGTCGCGGATGGTCAGGTCGGTATAGGACGAGCCGTCCGCCGCCGTGCGCACGACCACCTGCACGTCGTTGAAATCGCCCGCGAGCGTGAGGGTCAGATCGGGGTTGCCGTCGCCGTCAGTATCGATGCGGACCAGCGTCGTGCTGCCATCCTCGCTGCGCACCAGTTCGATCGCGTCGGCGTCCAGGGAAACGCCCTCGACCCGGACCACGTCGTCGTCGCCGAGATCGGTGATGACGTCGCCGTCGCCGGCCACGAAGACGTCGCCGCCGTCGCCGCCGGTCAGCGTGTCGGCGTCCGCACCGCCGTCGAGCCGGTCGCTGCCGGCACCGCCGACCAGGACGTCGTTGCCGCCCTGTCCCTCGAGCGTGTCGTCTCCGGCCCCGCCGTTCAGCGTGTCGTTGCCGCTGCCGCCCTGCAGATAGTCACGGCCGGTGCCACCCTGAATCGAATCCGCGCCCGCGCCGGCATCGAGGCGGATGCCCGGGCCCGACCAGGAAACCGTGTCGTTGCCGGCGCCCACGCCGGAGGTGGCGGACAGGATCTGGCTGCGGTCGAGCACCGTGCCGTCGGCGAATTCGATGTTCTCGATGGTGCGGAGGGTGTCGGTCCACTGCTGGATCTCGACCATGTCGGAGATCGCATCCCAGCCCACCGCCTCGTCCGGGGCGGCCAGGTACAGGGTCGAGCCGTCGAGCCAGAGGGTCACGTCCTCGGCGTCGAGGTCGGTCAGCTCCAGCGTGTCGAAACCGCCGTTCAGGAGGGTCGGCGAGCCGATATGCCCCAGCGGGCTGCGGGTCTGGTACCAGTACTCGTCGAGGACGGTGTCGCGGCCGTCGCCGGCGGCGTACTGGTAGACGTCGTTGCCGCCGCCGGCACGCAGCAGATCGTCGCCCGCGCCGCCGACAAGGGTGTCGTTGCCCGCACCTTCGCCGATCGCCGCGCCGCGGATGCCGCCGCTGCCCAGCAGCGTGTCGTTGCCCGCACCGCCGGAGAGCAGATCGTCGCCCTCGCCGCCGTCGATCGTATCGTTGCCGTCGCCGCCGGTGACGGTGTCGTTACCCAGGCCGCCGCGGATGGAATCCGCGTCCGCGCCGCCATCGACCAGGTCGTTGCCGGCCCCGCCGACCAGCGAGTCGTTGCCGTCGCCGCCGGAGATCGTGTCGTTCGCCGAGCCGGCCGACACCGTGTCATCGCCCGCCGCGGCATCGATGCCCAGCGGCGTCTCGGTCCAGGTCAGGCTTTCGTCGCCCGAGGTGCCCTCAAGGCGGGCGGTGATGTCGTTGACGGACAATTGGCTTCCGTCGGCGAATTCCAGGGTCTCGATCCGGTAATCGCTGTCGCGCCAGTTCTCGATGGTGATCTGGTCGGGCAGGTCGCCGAGCTCGTTCACCCCGTCGCGGATACCGATGATCAGATCGTCGCCGACCACGTCGATCCACAGATCGTCCGCGCCGATGCCCGGCCCGAAGACGATGCGGTCGGCGCCGCCGTCGACCACTTCCCCGTTATCGATGTGGCCGAGCCCGTTTTCCGGGATCAACCTGTATTCGTCGACGATGGTGTCCTGGCCGTCGCCGAGATCGAAGCGGTAGACATCGTCGCCGCCGCCGCCGAGCAGAGAGTCGTTGCCCAGGCCGCCGGAAAGAGAGTCGGCCCCCTCCGCCTCGTTCGTGGTCCCGCTGGAGGCCGAGCCGTCCAGCGTGTCGTCGCCAGCACCACCGAGCAGGATGTCATCACCCTGCCCGCCGATGACGGAATCGTCGCCGTCTCCGGCATCCACCCGGTCGTTCCCGCCGCCGACATTGAGGGTGTCCTGACCGGCCCCGCCGGTGACCGCATCCGTGCCGCCGCCCGTGACCACCGCATCGTCGCCATCGCCGCCGTCGATCTGGTTGTCACCGCCCGCCGCATTGATCACGTCGCTGCCGGAGCCGCCGCCGATGGTGTCCGACGCATCGGTCGCGGTGACCGTGTCGTCCCCGTCGCCGGCATCGATGCCGATCGCGGACCCGTCCCAGTCGACCGCATCGGCCTGATCGGAGCCGTCCATGTCGGTGATCAGGTCGGAAACCTGAATCGTGGTCCCGTCCTCGAACTGGATCTGCTCGATCGCCCGCAGCGGATTGTCGGCATCGGTGATGCGCAGAATGTCGGTCAGGCCGTAAAGGTCGGTCTCGCCGTCGCGAAGCCCGATGACCAGGTCGTCGCCGTCGAGCGAGACCCAGAGATCCTCATAGGTGATCCCGGCGCCGAACCGAATGGTGTCGACGCCGCCGTTCAGCTCCACCGGACTGCGTATCGCACCCAGATTGCTGCGCTCATGAAAATAGTAATAGTCCTGGATCTCGTCGTAACCGTCGCCGCGGTTATAGAGATAGGTGTCGTTACCCCCACCCCCGCGCAGCGTGTCCGAGCCGGATCCGCCGGACAGCGTGTCGTCGCCTGGGGCCTGATTGTAATCGTAGAGGTTGCCCGCCGATCCATCGATCAGATCGTCGCCGGCACCGCCCAACAGAAGGTCCGCTCCCTCCCGTCCATCGAGAGAGTCGTTGCCGTCGCCCCCGAAGAGCGTGTCGTTTACGGTGCTGCCGAGCAGCGTATCGTTCGAATTAGTGCCGGTCAGGTCGACCATGGGCAGGTTTCTCCCCCCTGGAGCGCGCAATCTATCCCCTGATCCGCTCCTTCGCAAATTTTATGCAAATCCTGGCTACCTGAGAATTTCGCAAGAACTGTTGAAGGATTCTCCGACACTTGGCAGGAGCCCGCCGACGGGGTAAATCCTGGGCCGTCGAGCGCCTGTTCGGGCCCGGCAAACTCGCGCGGAGCCGAGGCGCCAAATGATCGCCAAGTCCTTGCTGGAAAAAGATTTCGAAGAGCATTTCCGGGTCGCCTCCGAGACACGCGCCGCCGTCGAATCAGACTTCGAGCGACTGGTCGACGCCTGCGCGGCATCCGTGTCTTTCGGCGGCAAGATTCTCTTTTTCGGCAACGGCGGCAGCGCCGCGGATGCCCAACACTTATCCACAGAGCTGGTGGTTCGCTACGTGAGCGACCGGGCAGCCATTGCCGCCCTGGCCCTCACGACGGACACATCGGCGCTGACCGCGGGCGCGAACGATCTCGGTTTCGACCGGGTCTTCTCCCGGCAGATCGAGGCGCTCGGACGTCCCGGCGACATTGCCATCGGCCTCAGCACCTCGGGCAAGTCGCCCAACGTACTGCGGGGGCTGGAGGCGGCCAAGGCGCAGGGGCTGACCGCCGTGGCCATGGTCGGCGCCAATCGCGAGCAGGTGGCCCCGATCGCCGATATCGTGATCTCCGTGCCGGCCCGGGCGGCCAACCGGATCCAGGAAATGCATATCCTGATCGGACATGCCCTGTGCGGCTCCCTGGAACGGCGGCTCGGCCTGGTGGAAGAACAATGACCGACGAGTCCGAACTCGCCTCCTTCGTCGAGGCCCTGGCCGGCGTCCGGGTTCTGACCGTCGGCGACCTGATGCTCGACCGCTTCGTCTACGGTGCCGTTGACCGGATTTCACCGGAAGCGCCGGTGCCGGTGCTGCGGATCGAGCGCGAGAGCGTGATGCTGGGCGGCGTCGGCAACGTGGCGCGGAACCTGCGGGCGCTCGGCGCCACGGTCTGCCTCGTCGCCGTCATGGGACGCGATCAGGAGGCCCGGGACATCAAGGGGCTGCTGCGCGACGATCTGGAGATCGAAAGCCACCTGATCGAGGACGACGCCCGTCCGACCACGATCAAGACCCGCTACATCGCCGGCAGCCAGCAGATGATGCGGGCCGACCGGGAGCGGATCGTCCCGGTCTCCGCCAGCCTGGAGGACGAGATCGTCGCCCGGGCGACCGCCGATCTGGCGGATGCGAAGGCCATGGTCCTGTCCGATTACGGCAAGGGCGTGCTGACGGTGCCGGTCCTGCGGCGCCTCATCGAGGCGGCGGCGGAGCGCGGCGTGCCGGTGATCGCCGACCCCAAGGGCAGCGATTACGGCCGCTATGCCGGCGCGACGCTGGTCACGCCGAACCGCCGGGAGTTGTCGGAAGCGACCGGCCGCTCCGTGTCCGGCGACGTCGACATCGTCGAGACGGCGAGCGCCCTGATCGACGCCTCCGGCGTGAACGGGGTGCTCGTCACCCGCAGCCAGGACGGCATGACCCTGGTGCGCGGCGGCGCGGCCCCGCTGCATCTGCCGGCGACCGCACGCGAGGTCTACGACGTGTCCGGCGCCGGCGACACGGTCGTCGCCACCCTGGCGGCGGCGCTCGGCGCCGGGATCGCCGTCGAAGATGCCTGCCGCCTGGCGAATGTCGCCGCCGGGATCGTCGTTGCCAAGGTCGGCACGGCCACCGCCGCGGCGAACGAGATGGCCGCCGTCCTGCGGCAGCGCGAGCTCGACGTGGGCGAGTCGAAGACCCATACGCTGGAGGAGGCCCGGTCGCTGGCCGAAACCTGGCGCCGCCAGGGGCTGAAGGTCGGGTTCACCAACGGCGTTTTCGACCTGCTCCACCCCGGGCACGTATCGCTGCTGCGCCAGGCGCGCGCCGCCTGCGACCGGCTGGTCGTCGGCGTGAACAGCGATGCCTCGGTAAAGCGGCTGAAGGGCGAGTCCCGGCCGATCCAGAACGATGCCTCGCGCGCACTGGTTCTGGGATCGCTCGCCACCGTGGACGCGGTGGTGATCTTCCCCGACGACACACCGCTGGCGGTGATCGAGGCGCTGCGGCCGGATGTGCTGGTGAAGGGGGCCGACTACACCGTGGCCACCGTGGTCGGCGCCGATGTGGTGCAGTCCTATGGCGGCCGGGTGATGCTGGCGTCCCTGGAGGACGGTCACAGCACGACGGCGACGGTCGCCAGAATTTCCAAGAAGTAAGAGTGTTAGACGGTTAAGCCGGCGGACCCGGGGTCGGGTCGGTGCCACCGTCCGGGGCAAGGCCGCTTGGCGGCCCGCGCCCCGGTCACGGGTGAAAGGTCGTCCCGGACGGTACCGGAACCCCGGAGCCTCAGAGGGCGCCGGCGACCGCGGTCAGGGCAATCAGGGCCCAGCCCATGCTGTACGCAATAACGGTCTTCGCGACGTCGAGATTCTGCATGTCTGCCTCCAGTTGCGGCGGCGGATCAGCCCGTCACCTTGTGCAATGCAACATAGGCCCGAAGAACGGTCAGGATAACTGACCAAAACAGCAGTGAATTCGTGCCGTTATCGCGTCAATGATGGCCTGATTAATTCAAATAACGATAATTCATATTTTTAATAACGCCGGTCCGACGCGATCTTTCGCACCTGCAGCGAGACAACCGGACCGGTGGCGCCCCGTTCCGCACGTCCGGCCCGGCCGCTACAGTCGAGGGTCCTCCAGGCTGCGGAGGCGGCGGGCGGCGGTGGCGGCGAAGCGCAGGGTGATCGCCTTGCGCCGGGCGGCGGCCAGCCGGACAACCGGCGCATCGCGCAGGATCTCCGCGCCCCAGGCATCGGCCACGATGAGGCCGCAGATCCCGGCATCCGGCAGCCGTTCGACCGGAAACTCCGGAGAGACGGCGAAGAAGAACCGGTCGCAGAACGGGCCGTACTCCGCCCATTTTCCGTCGGCGGCGAAATCGGGGATGCCCGACTTCACCTCCACGATCGTCACCGTACCGTCGGGGGCCAGGGCGACGATGTCCGCCCGCCGGCCGTTCGCCAGGCGCAGCTCGGTCACCACCGCCTGCCCCAGATCCTCGAACAGCCGGGCAGCCCCGCGGGTGACGGCCCGGGTGATCGCGGCCGCCCCGTCCCCGTCCGTTTCCGGCCAGGGCGTCCCGCTCACAGGGACACGTCCTGGGCCCCCCGGAAATCGGTATCCCGCGTATCCGCCCCGCGCAGGTCGGCATCGGTCAGGATCGCGTCCTGCAGATCGGCGCCGCGCAGGTTGGCGTCGCGCAGGTCCGCTCCGGTCAGATCCACATGGCTCATGGCGGCGAAGGACAGGTCGGCGCCGCGGAAATTCGCCCGGGCCAGCCGGGCATGCTCCAGATGGGCGGTCCAGCGCTGGACATTGGAACCGATGATGTTGATCGGCCCGAGCCGGGCGCCGGTCAGGTTGGCCCCCGTCAGGTTGGCGCGGCGCAGGGTGACCCCGCGCATGTCGGCATGGGACAGGTCGGAATTGCGCAGATCGGCGAAAGCCATGTCCGACATCAGCAGCTCCATCCGGCTGAGATCGCAGTTGGTCAGCACCACGAACTCCATGCCCGCCGCCGACAGGTTGATCCCGGCCAGGGACTGGCCGCTGGCGTCGCGCCGGGTCAGCGCCGCACGCTGGCCCTGGCGCCCGGAAGAGCGGATCCAGGCGTCGTGGGCAATCAGCATGGTCTTCATTTCCATACCCAGCGCGTCCAGCACCTTGGGCAGGCGGGCGTCGCGGAACTGCGGCGCGTCCCGGTCCATGTTGGAGAAGGCCGCCCCGGCCAGGTCGGCGTCGGCGAGCTGGGTATTGGAGAAGATCACGTTGTAAAGCACCGCGCCGTGCAGGATCGCGCCGGTCAGATTCGCCTCGGTCAGGTCGGCCCCTTCCAGATTGCTGCCGGTCAGGTTGGCGTGGCTGAGATCGGCACGGTTCAGGCGCACGTTGCGGAGGTTGGCGTCTGTCAGGTCGGTTTGCACCACGAAGGCGTTCGACATCTTCGCGTTGGACAGATCGGCGCGCAGGGCGGTGGCCGTCGCCGCGTCCGTCGAGGTGGTCTCGAACCCCGAGGCCACCAGGTTGCCGCGCTCGTCCGGCTTCAGCAGCACGCCGTCGCGCAGATCCGCTTCCTGCAGGACGGCGTCGGTCAGGTTGGCACCGCGCAGACAGGCGCCGCGCATATCGGCCCGCGACAGGTTGGCGTGCCGCAGGTCGGCGTGGCGCAGGTCGCAGGCGAACATGTTGGCGCTGCCAAGCTTGGCATAGCGCAGATCCGCGTGGCTTAGGCTGGCGCCGGTGAAATCCGCGCCGCCGAGATCGACGCCCTTGAAGCTGAGATAGCGCAGGTCGCAGCCGGCGAAACTGGCCCGCGCGCCGCCGGTGCGGCCGCTCTCGAACTGGGCGTGGGACTGGACCATCGCATCGACGTCGCGCTGGCTGAGCTTGCGCAGGCGCAGGGAGGTGGGGCGGTCGTCGCGCGGGAACTCATGCCCGGTCGCCTGCTCGGCCAGGGTTCCCGGGATGCTGTCCCGGGTCCGCGTGGTCTTGCCGGATTTGCCGCCGTTTCCAGCCTTGCCGTCGGTCATAGACTTGTCGCCCGAACTCACCGGCCCCGTCTTCGGCCGGAAAATATGCTGTATTCTCCGTATCTCTACCATACTCCAAGCCCGCCGACCGCCGTCGACCCTCCGGAGCCGCAGAAATGACCTGGGATACCGCGCAGTACCTGAAGTTCGCCGACCATCGCCTCCGCCCCGCGCTCGATCTCCTGGCCCGGGTCCCCATCGAGGCGCCGCGCCGGGTCGTGGACCTGGGCTGCGGCGCCGGCAATGTCACCGCCGTGCTCGCGTCCCGCTGGTCAGGGGCCGAGATCAGCGGGCTCGATCCGTCGCCGGAAATGCTCGAGCGCGCCCGCGCCGACCATCCGTCCCTGTCCTTCGAGGTCGCGGACGCCGCCTCCTGGAAGGCAGAACCAAAGGTGGACGTGCTTTATTCCAACGCCGCGCTGCATTGGCTGGGCGATCACCGCACGCTATTCCCGCAACTGTTCGAGCAGGTAACCCCTGGCGGCTGGCTGGCGGTGCAGATGCCCCGCAACTTCTCCGCCCCGTCCCATGTCTCGGTGGCGGCGGCCGCGGAGGACGGACCGTGGAAATCGACCCTCGCGCCGATGCTCAGCGACCCGCCGACCCACGCGCCCGGCTTCTACATCGACCTGCTGTCGCCTATGGCCGACACGCTCGACGTCTGGGAAACCGAGTACATCCAGATTCTGGAGGGTGACAATCCGGTGGCGGAATGGACCAAGGGAACCTGGCTGCGGCCGTTCCTCGCCGCCCTGGAAGGTGATGAGCGCCAGGGGTTCGAGGCCGCCTATCGCGCCCGGGTCCGCGCCGCCTATCCGCCGATGCCGGACGGTCGCACGGTGTTCCCGTTCCGCCGACTGTTCCTGGTGGCCCGGCGCAGGGGCTAATAGCGGCCCTCGTCGATCAGCCGCTGAGGTCGGCTAGACCCAGTCGTGGGTCTGCGGGAAATGATAGGCGACGAAGCGATAGGTCTCGCGGACCGCATCGCGGATCCGGTCGTGCTTCTTCTCGATCGGAATGTTCCACATCTTGATCGCCTTATCCCAGATGATCAGGCGCTGATGCAGTTCGTCGCGGATCTCGCGGACATACTTCACCATGGCGTCGTAGGTCTTCAGCACCGCCATGATCTCGCCGGTCTGGGCGTCGACCTGATCGAAGAGGTTGGTGAACCCGTTCATGGCCGGCCGCATCAGGATGCCGGCGCGGTTGACCTCTTCGTAGAAGTGCTTGTCTTCCTTGTAGAGCTTGCCGACCTTGTTCAGCTTCACCGCGATGCCGCGGGCCGCGTTGTAGCGGTCGCGCAGGGCCTCGATGTAGCAGAGCTCGCGGGCGAAGCGGTCGATCATGTCGAGCACCTCGTCGCGCCGCCCAGAGCCAAGACCGAGTTCCTCGGCGATCTTGGAGATGCCGTCGCGGACCTTCTGCTGCATGCTGGAATCCGTGGACATCCGCCGCAGTTCGGCCATGTCGAGGACGACGGACTCGTTTCCGGTCAGCCAGGTGGCGACCTGGACCATGAGCCGGTTCTTGGCCAGCTCGCGGTGATGGTCGTCCACTCGCCAGGACGCCGTGCCGTCCAGCAGTTCGGAGGGGATGCTGTCGCCCGGCCGGATATCCTTGACGTATTTCAGGCTGTTGGAGACGACGACCAGAAGCTTCCCATCGGGGGAATCTGGAGAGATTCCGAATTCGATCGACACGTCGTCGATCGGAATGACCGCGTCGATGTCGCCGAGCTTCACATGCATCACAGGGTGACGGTCGATGCTCGAGAGCTCGAAGCGCGTATCGGGAAGCTGGAATACCCGGTGCTGGAAAACGAAGTGGGTATTGGAGTCCAACTTGTCGCTTGTATCGGCGTTAGCCACTGCGAGAGCCATCCTGGTAAACCTTATTCCGCTCCACGCCCGTTGATATAGGCACGGCCGTCAGACCTGTTGGCCGACCGCGCCAATTTGGCGCAATAGCCTAAAAAAACGGTTAATGAAGAGGTGAAGGAGATTCAGTTCTAGAACCTCCACCTAAGGGTTAACGCTTTTTTTAAGCATCTCGGCGAGTATCCGCTCTGGTCGTACCTAGGTGCCGGGAGAAGATGATGATGGCCGCCAAGCACGAGAAGCTGTTTTCTATTGAGCGCAAGGCCAAGAAGGCCGGTGCGGTGGGTGTGCTGAAAGGCGCCAATACGGACATTCCTCCCGTAGCGGTGGTGGAAGGCGGGGTCGAGCTGATCCTCGCCCAGATCGCGGAGCTGCGGCAGGAGATCGCCCAGATCCGCGACGTCAAAGAAATCGAGATCGCCGAAGACGACGATATGAAGCGGGACGTGCGCGTGGAAATCGCGCAGATGGTCCGCAGCATCGGCCGCGCCAAGACCCAGATCGCGGCCATCAAGAACCCGGTCATGGGCCGGGACGAGATGGAGAAAGCCTCTCTCCAACTCGAGGAAATCACCAAGCAGACCGAAGACGCCACCAACGAGATCATGTCGGCGGCCGACGAGGTCGAGCAGCTGCTCAAGAAGATCCACTCGCATACGGTCGAGGATCCCGACGTGGGACCGCTCATCGACCTCGCCAGCGAGCGCCTGATCGCCATCATCGAGGCCTGCGCATTCCAGGACCTGACCGGCCAGCGCGTGACGCAGGTGGTCAAGACCCTGCGCTACATCGAAAGCCGTGTGCTGGCGATGATCGACATCTGGGGCCTGGAGGCGTTCAAGGACGTCGACATTCCGGACGAAGGTATCAGCGACGGCGCCCATGACGAGCACGAGGAGCACGAGCTCCTCAACGGTCCCGCCCTGGGCGGCCAGGGTCTGAGCCAGGCCGATATCGACGCCCTGTTCGACTGACCGCGACACCGCATCGTATCAAAGTCCGCGCGCCGGCGGCCGATCGTCGGCGCCAACGGTCTCGCCTGTCTTCCGATCGGACCTGACGGCCAGCGGCCCTTCATTCCGGCTCCGATCCATTATCAAACCAGGATCCAGGACGGCCACCATCGCCATCCGCCGGGCAAGTGTGCCAGGCCCCTGCCGGAGAGGCGGCGGGTCGCGGGGGCGGAATCGATCTAGGGAGCGGGGTTTGGAGCGGGCGACCGGGATCGAACCGGCATCATCAGCTTGGAAGGCTGAGGTTCTACCATTGAACTACGCCCGCGAGGCGGCGGACTTTAGCCGCTGTTCCTCTCAGATTCCAGAGCGGACTTCACACCCCGGCTTTCAGCGATTTCGGCGCGCAATGCCTTCACTTCGGCCATGAGGTCCACCAGGGTCGGCTCGCCCTCATGCTGAGCGACCTCGTCCGCATGGGCCTGACTCTGCATGGCGTCCACGATGATGCCGATGAACAGGTTCAGGACGGCGAAGGAGGTCAGCAGGATGAACGGCACGAAGAACAGCCAGGCCTGCGGGAACACCTCCATGACCGGCCGCACGATCCCCATGGACCAGCTCTCCAGGGTCATCACCTGGAACAGGGTGTAGAATGACGCGCCGATGGTTCCGAACCACTCGGGAAACTGGCCGCCGAACAGCTTGGTGGCCATGACCGCGAACACGTAGAAGAGCACGCCGAGCAGCATGACGACCGAGCCCATCCCCGGAATGGCATGGAGCAGCGCTCCGACCACCCGTCTCAGGGACGGCACCACCGACACCAGCCGCAGGACGCGCAGGATCCGAAACGCCCGCAGCACGGAGAAGCCCTGGGAGGCGGGAACAAGGGCGACCCCCACCACGGCCACATCGAACAGATTCCAGGGATCCCGGAAGTACCCGGCCCCATGGGCGAAGACCTTCAGCAGAATTTCGGCGACGAAGATACTCAGGATCAGGGTGTCCAACAGGGTCAGCGCCGGCCCCGCCACCGCCATCGCGGTCTCGCTGGTCTCCAGCCCCAGCGTGATCGCGTTCAGCACGATCAGGACGGTGATCGCGAGTTGGGTGCGGCCCGACTCCACGAAGCGGCGCACCCGTTCCCGGACCCCGGCCCCCGTTCCAGTGATCGACTGCATGGCTCCCACGCGCTCCCCCGACAGGCCTGCCGGTCCGGCGGCCACGACAGCGCTTCAGCTAACCTCGCCGGGGCGCCGGTTCAAGAGGCAGCTTTGCATGGGGGACGCATGACGGAGGAGCGCCCGATCAATCCGGAGGTCGAGTTCCAGGCGGGCCTGCTGGCCGCGAAGGTCGCCCGACGGGTCATCTCGCTCGACGAGGCAAGCGCCGAACTCTCGGACTGGCAGGCCCGGACGCTCGCCGGCGATGTGGCCGAGCGCTGGCGCGCCGTGGAGCCAAGAGCGTTGATCGTGACGCACATGATCAACCGCCTGCTGAAACGCGGGTACTGATCCGTCCGCCCGCTCGCCCCGTAAGAACAACAGTTCCGACAGATCGTCACACGGCCTGTCGCCCGGCGCGGCAGCGCGCCAGAATGCGGCCGCGCACCGGGACCGACCGGCCCCAAGAGCCGCTTCCCGACGACCCATGCTGAAGACGGAGACTTTCATGCGTAGAACCGCCCTCGCCCTCGGCCTTGCCCTTGCGGCCGGCACGATGACCCTGGCCCCCGCCGCCTTCGCCCAGGACGGCGATCCGGCCGAGGGTAAGAAGGTGTTCCGCAAGTGCCAGGCCTGCCACACGGTCCAGGAGGGCAAACACCGCCAGGGGCCCTCGCTGTATGGCGTGATCGGCCGCAAGGCCGGAACCGCCGAGGGCTTCAACCGCTATTCCGACGCCATGAAGGCCCATGACGTGGTCTGGGACGCCGATACCCTGAGCGCCTATCTCGCGGATCCCAAGGCGACGGTGCCGGGCAACAAGATGATCTTCGTCGGCCTCAAGGACGCCAAGGAGCGGGCCGACGTCATCGCCTATCTGAAGCAGGCGGCCGAATAGGCATCGGCCGGCCGGTTGACCCACAGCATCGCCGCCGGTATTCCGGCGCGCGATGCAGGGGGACGCCATGGCCACCAACGATCTACGCCTCGAGACCCTAAGGGGACGTTCCGAGATCGCGCCGGCGGTAGACGATCTGGCGCGTCTGAGGATCCGGGTGTTCCGTGCCTGGCCCTATCTCTACGACGGGTCGGTCGACTACGAGGCGAAGTATCTGTCCGCCTTCGCCGCGTCGGACGGGGCCGTGTTGGTGACGGCGCATGCGGGCGACGCCCTGGTCGGCGCGTCGACCGGCCTGCCGCTCGCCCACGAGCACGCCGACTTCTCCGCCCCCCTGGCGACGGCAGGCTACGACGTCGACCGGGTGTTCTACTGCGCGGAATCCGTTCTGCTTCCGGAATGCCGGGGGCGGGGCGCCTACCGCGCGTTCTTCGAGCGGCGGGAAGACCATGCCCGCCGGCTCGGCTTCTCCACGGCGGTGTTCTGCGGCGTGCTGCGCCCGGACGACCATCCGGCGAGGCCGGACGGCTACCAGCCGCTCGACCCGGTGTGGCGCCGGTTCGGCTATCGTGAACTGGACGGCGCGGTCGCGCGTTACAGCTGGACCGATGTCGGCGACACCGAGGAGACCGCCAAGCCCATGCAATACTGGATCAAAGAGCTGTGAGCGCCGCCCGGCCGACCCTCAAGGTGGCCGCCGCCCAGTATCCGGTCGGCCGCCCCTCCAGCTTGGACGCCTGGGCGGACGGGATCACCCGCTGGGTGGCCGAAGCCGCCGAAGCCGGCGCCGAACTTCTGGTTTTCCCGGAGTATGGCGCCCTGGAACTGGCGTCCACGTTCGGCCCGGAGATGGAGGCCGATCTCGCCGGCCAGATCCGCGCCGTCGGCAGCCTGATCGGTCAGGTCGACGCCCTGCATGTCGACCTCGCCCGGCGCCATGGCGTCCACATCCTGGCCGCCAGCCTGCCCGTGCTGGCCGCCGACCTGGGGGGAATGGCAGTCAACCGCGCCCGGCTGATCGGTCCGCAGGGCGGCATCGGCATCCAGGACAAGCGGATCATGACCCCCTGGGAGCGCGAGACCTGGGGGATCACGGGCAATTCGGCCGCCCGGGTCTTCGATACCGAGCTCGGCCGCATCGGCGTGGCGATCTGCTACGACGGCGAGTTTCCCCTGATCGTGCGGGCGATGGTGGCCGCCGGCGCCGAACTGATCCTGATCCCCAGCGCCACCGAAACGATCGCCGGCGCCGCCCGGGTCCGCACCGCTGCGCTCGCCCGGGCCCTGGAGAACCAGGTGCCGGTGATCACCAGCCCCACCATCGGCGAGGCGCCGTGGTCGCCGGCTCTCGACATGAACCACGGATCCGCCGGTGTCTTCGTGCCCGCCGATATTGGTCTGCCGCCGACCGGCATCCTGGCCGAGGGGACGTTCGACCGGCCCGGCTGGGTGCAGGCGGAGATCGACTTCGCGCCGATCGCCGCCGTGCGCGAGAGCGGCGGCGTGCGCGGCCGCCGCGACTGGCTGGAACAGGTCGGTGCGGCGGAAGCCGATGCCGCGGCGGCGGCCGGCGTCGAGATCGTTCGGATTGCGTAGGACTGCGCCGCTGCTTTCTCTCTTCTCACTGCCCGGATTTATTCCGGGCCAAGCCCATCCGACGCTTCGCACTCCCATCCCAGAGGACGAAGCGACCGCACCGCTCACCCCGGAATAAATCCGGGCAGTGATCTAGGAAGATCCGCCTCTCAGGCGTAGCTTTTCTCGCTGATCAGCACGCTCAGGACCGGCACCATCTGGCGCATGGCGTGGCCGATCAGGTCGGCCTTTTCCCGGCCCAGCCCTTCGACCTGCAGGTCGATAAGCAGCTCGTCCCGGCGTCGGCCGCTGAGGTCGCTGTGCCAGCGCGAGGGGATCAGGCCGCGCTTGGCGAACAGCTCCAGCACCCGCGGCATGACCTGCGGGTCGGCCTCGGCGGTGATGGAAAAGCAGGCCACGACCGGCTCGTCCGCGGCATTGGCGGCGGGGTTCGTGAGGGCGGTGTTGGCGGCGGTGGTCGAAGGGCCAGAATTGGCGCTCAGGTGCTCGGCGAGCATGAGAAGTCTCCATAGATCGGTTCCAGGCGAATGGCACAGCCCCGGCCCTCAGAGAGGACCGGGCGGCTAATTCGCCGACCGATGAGGCCCACCACGACGGCGGCCTGCATGTGGAGATCGTTGGTCATGGGCATGACGCTACGGAGCGTCGGGACGGCTGTCAAGCACGCGAAATAAAATTACAATCGTATGCTCACCCTTCCTATTGGGTGAGCTTCGCAAGTGCCTGGTTGAGCTGGCTCATCCGGTCGTGGTCCCCGAATGCGCTGTCCGGATGATAGATCATCGCCATGCGGCGCCAGCGGCGCCGGATCGTGCCGATATCGGGCACGGCGGTGGGCGGAAAGCCCAGGGCGAACAGGGCTTCGCTGCGGGTCTGGATGCCGTCGGGCAGGACCGGCATCGCCAGATCGCCGATCAGCCCGCGCAGGGTCGCGTTCTCGTCCGACATCTCGTCGCGGGCCCGCTCGACCGCCGCTTCGGCCTTGCGGTCGGCCTCGGTCACCACCGCCAGCTCCGCCTCGCCCTTCGCCATCGACAGGGCCAGGGCCAGGGCGCGCCGCAGATCGGCGTGATCGTGCCCGGCAGGAAGGCGCATCTGCAAACGCGGTTTCCGTTTAAGCACCCGGCCGCGCGATGCGCCCGACTGAAGGGCGATCCGCTCCCGGTCCCCCGGCGTCGGCTCCCCCGGATCGACGGTGCGGGCCAAAATGTCGCGGGGAATGAGCAGAAGCACGGCGCGGGCAAGGTCCGAGGGACTGGCCTGGCGCGCATCTGCGAGCTTCAGCACCGCATCCCGGAAGGAGGACGCGCAAGGGACCACGTAGGCTGCCCCCGCCGCGTTCGAACCTTTTGATTTAGAAGAATTTTTTCCATCAGGACCCGTAGTGTCGGCGGAAATCACGCTTGCTCCATATCGTATGATCCGGCCAAACAGACACAGGATCTTGAGGCGTTGGCGCGATCATATCGACCCGCCACGGCGCCCGCAACCGCGAACGGGGTTTCATTTTGCCGCTCCGTTTCGCATCCATATCAAATTGTAACCAATGGGTTAACAAAAAGGGTTAACCTCCGGTATCAATCCGCGAGGTATGGACCTCAAACGCCGACTGCACCATGGTGTCGAACCCACCGGAAAAGCTTGCGAATTGGGAGATCCGAGGATGAACGGCGCCGCCGTCGATACCGCGACCACTGAAACCGCAGACACAGATACCCTGGCCCTCGCCCGCGAGGCGGTGGAGGCTGCGGAGACCGTTCTGGCGACCGCCCGCCGGCGGGTTTCCGACCTTGTGGTGGTCAACGGACGGATCGACGGCGCCAAACTGGAGGCCGAACAGACCGCCGCCCACGGGCTCGCCTGGCTCGCCACCACCGTCGAAGCGTTGAAAAGGCTGGTTTCCTGGGCCGACGACCTGACCGAGCGGGGCCAGGCCGGCGAGACCGAGCGGCTCATTCTCGGAGTCGCCGCCGGGGAGTATCTGGGCCAGATCCGGGGCGGTATCCCGATGGCGCAGACAGAGATGCTGCGCCCGCACGATCTGGGACTGGAAGAGCAAGATCTCGCCCCACTTACAAGCGGTTCGTGCCAAAAGTTGATGCGCTATGGTAACGGTCAGGCCGCCCGGGTTGCGCTGGCCGACCGCCTGGCCGAGGCCATGGAAGCCGGCGACCCGGATGCCTTCGGCCATCACGGGCTGGACGAGACCCTCGGCATGGTGCGCGAGCAGTTCCGCCGTTTCGGCGCCGACCGGGTCGAGCCCCATGCCCATCAGTGGCATCTGGAGGACCGGCTGATCCCGATGGACGTGGTCGAGGCCATGGCGGAGCTGGGCACCTTCGGCCTGACGGTCCCGGAGGAGTATGGCGGCCTCGGCATGGGCAAGGAGGCCATGGTGGTGGTCTCCGAGACTCTCAGCCGGGCCTATATCGGCGTCGGCTCCCTGGGCACCCGTTCGGAGATCGCGGCCGAACTGATCCGCCTGGGCGGCACCGAGGCGCAGCGCGCGCACTGGCTGCCCCGGATCGCGTCGGGCGAGATCCTGCCGACGGCGGTCTTCACCGAGCCGAACACCGGCTCCGACCTCGCCCACCTGCGCACCCGAGCCGAGAAGGCCGGAGAGGTGTGGAAAGTGAACGGCAACAAGACCTGGATCACCCACGCGGCACGCACCGACCTGATGACGTTGCTGGTGCGGACCAACCCGGACGAATCCGGCTACCGCGGGTTGAGCATGCTGCTGGCCGAAAAGCCGCGCGGCACCGAGGAGAACCCGTTCCCCGCCGCCGGCATGAGCGGCGGCGAGATCGAGGTGCTCGGCTATCGCGGCATGAAGGAATACGAGATCGCCTTCGACGGCTTCGAGGTGCCGGTGGGCAGCCTGCTCGGCTCCGAGGAGGGCCAGGGCTTCAAGCAGCTCATGGCGACATTCGAGAGCGCGCGCATCCAGACCGCCGCCCGCGCCGTCGGGGTAGCCCAGGCGGCGATGGAGCTGGGGCTTCGTTACGCCAACGAAAGGGTCCAATTCTCCAAGAAACTTCAGGCCTTTCCGCGTGTCGCCAACAAGCTCGCCCGCATGGCGGCGGAGATCGCGGCGGCCCGCGCCCTCACCCTGCATGCCGCCCGCGAGAAGGACAGCGGCCGCCGTTGCGATATCGAAGCGGGCATGGCCAAGCTGCTCGCCGCCCGGGTCGCCTGGGCCTGCGCCGACGACGCCCTGCAGATCCACGGCGGCAACGGCTATGCGCTGGAGTATCCGATCAGCCGGGTGCTGTGCGACGCCCGCATCCTGAACATCTTCGAAGGTGCGGCCGAGATTCAGGCCGGCGTGATCGCGCGGGGGTTGTTAAACCCGGGACGCAACTGAGAGTCCGAACGGCCCTCAGTCGCGGCCGACGCCGGTCAGTTTGCGGCGGAGCCAGCCGGAGGTCATGTCCATGCCGATGACCACGATCAGGGTCAGCACGATGATGTAGGCGGTGTTCTCCCAGTCCTTCCCGGTGCGCAACGTCTCGACCAGTTTCAGGCCGATGCCGCCCGCCCCCAACGCCCCGATCACCGTGGCCGAGCGGGTGTTGGATTCCAGGTAGTACAGGGACTGGGAGATGAACACCGGCAGGATCTGCGGGATCACCCCGAAGCGGTAGCGGGTCAGGGCGCCGGCGCCGGTGGACTGCATGCCCTCGACCTGCTTGTTGTCGATGTTCTCGATCGCCTCGGAGAACAGCTTGCCCAGGGTGCCGGTATCGGTCAGCGCGATCGCCATCACGCCGGTCAGCGGGCCGAGGCCGAACGACCGGATGAAGATCAGCGACCAGATCAGCATGTCGACGCCGCGCACGAAGTCGAAGAACCGGCGGATGAAGAACCGGCTGACGGGGTCCGGATTGACGTTGGCCGCGGCCATGAACGCCAGGGGCAGGGCCACGAAGGCGGCGACCACGGTGCCCAGGAACGCCATGATCACGGTCTCGAGCAGGGCCTTGAAGACGTCGCCGTGCTGCCAGCCCTCGTTCGTCCAGAACTCGTGGAAGATCAGGGCCGCGTTGGACATCTCCGGATCGAGACGCTCGTCCGACCAGGCGAGCGACCACAGCGCGCCGGCCGACACGTCGTGCAGCGGCGAGCGGAAATCGAACCAGAAATCCTCCCAGCCCCAGAAATAGCGGAACACCAGGATCCGGCCGGAGGTCACCTGGGCGCGCTGGAACAGGCTCGGCTTCACGTCGACCTTTTTCGGGTTCAGCTCGATCCAGGACGGCGTGTCGCCTTCCCAGCTCAAGGTCTCGCCGCCGGCGGTCACCACGAAGGGCCGCTGGAGTCCAGGCCCCGTCACCGTCAGAACCTCGCCCTCGATCACGAAGCGGTAGCCGCCGCCCATGTCGATGTCGATCCGGCCTTCGTTCGCGTTCGGGCCGCTCACCTGCACCCAGTCCGGCAGGTCCGCCTCGTCATAGGTGGCGGTGCGCTCGCCCTCGACGGCCACCTCCACTAGGTCGCGGCGCAGGTTCTTCTCGACATGGACCTTGTAGGCGACGCTGTCGAGGCCGAGCAGGACGCCACGGTCCAGCCGCGACTTGGCGATCAGGTCGGGAACATCGAAGGCGAAGAAGGCGTAGACCAGGTAGGCGATCACGGCGACCACCAGCCCGACAGGCCACAGGAACTGGCGGCGGTGAACGCCCAGCACCTCGCCATAGGACGCGTTCAGGCGGGCGGTCTCGCCGGCGGTGATGGCGCTCATGGCGGCCTCCTCAGCGCGCGCCGACGAACATGCCGCCGACGAGACGCCGGCGCACATGGCCGGAGATCTGGTCGATCACCATGATCGTCAGGAACAGCAGGACGAAGAGAGCGGCGATGTCGGCGCCATTGGCCCAGCTGATCGCCTTCCGCAGCTCGGTGCCGATGCCGCCGGCGCCGACGAAGCCCAGGATCGCCGAGGCGCGGATGTTGATTTCGAAGCGCAGCAGCATGTAGCTCGTATAGTTCGGCAGCACCTGGGGCAGCACCGCCCAGCGCATGCGCTTCGACCAGCTCGCGCCTGCCGCCGTCATGCCTTCCAGCGGGCCGCGGTCGATATTCTCGTTAACCTCGGAGAACAGCTTGCCCAGCGCGCCCGCCGTGTGGAAGGCGACGGCGATGATCGCCGGGACCGGCGAGGAGCCGAGCATGAAGATCAGGAACAGGGCGAGGATGAGTTCGGGAAAGGCCCGGGTGATGTCCATGATTCGCCGCGCGACCGGAATGATCGGCGGCCAGACGCCCAGGCCCCGGGTCGAGGCGAAGGACAGGCAGACGGCGAAGACGGTGCCGAAGATGGTCGCGACCGCCGCCATATTGATGGTCTCGAAAAGGGCGGGCAGGTAGACCCACAGCCGCTCGAACCAGCCGAGCCCGGCATTGTGGGTTTCGGCGACGATGTTGCTCGGATAGTCGAAGAACTTGGACAGACCCTGGACGAAGCCGCCGGAGTTCATCTCCTCGGCGCCGATGAAGCCCATCACCACCAGGAAGGCGAAGACCACGGCTCCCAGGACGGTGTACAGGCGCCGACGCTTCTCCAGGGAGGAGGCATGGGCCTGCAGCTGATCGACGGTGGTCATGGCCATGGGCGGGCTCGCACGGGCGGGAGGGCAGAACGACGAACGCCGCGCGATCCGATTGGGACCGCGCGGCGCCGCACTAGGCAGTCTTACTTGCCGATCTTCGACTTACGGGCGTCGATGATGCTCTGGTATTCCTCGTGGGTGATCGGGGCCAGGCCCTTCACCTCGCCGGCCATCACGCCATAGGCGCACTCGGCGTCCATCGACTCCAGGCTGGCCATCAGACCGGTCATCAGCAGCTTGACCTTCTCCGGCAGCGCCTTGCGCAGCACGATCGGGCCTTCCGGGATGACCTTCGAGCGCCAGATCTCGACGAGCTGGGTCATGTCGACCAGGCCGGCATCGACCGCCTTGCGCAGGGCGCCGGAGTTGTAGCCCTCTTCCCAGGCGCCGATACCGTCGGCCCAGGTCACGCCGGCTTCGATATCGCCGTTATAGACCGCGACGATGGTCTGCTCGTGGCCGCCGGTGAAGACGACGTCGCCGAAATACTCGCCCGGGGTCATCGGGAAGCCGGCCGCCGGGATTTCGATCGACGGGATCAGGTAGCCGGAGGTGGAGTTCGGATCACCGAAACCGAACTTCTTGTCCTTCATGTCGTCCAGGCTCTTGATGCCGCTGTCGGCACGGGCGAAGCCGATGGAGTGGTAGCCGTAGGAGCCGTCCACATTGATCTTCACCAGGACCGGCTCGACCGCCTCGGGGTCCTTCAGATAGACGGCTGCATAACCCGACGCGCCGAGCCAGGCCATGTCCAGGTTGCCGCCGAGCAGGCCCTCGATCACGCCGTTATAGTCGGCCGGGGCGAACAGCTTGGTTTCCACGCCCAGCAGCTTCTCGGTGCGCTCGCGCAGGCACTCGTTGCTCTTCAGACGGTCGGAGGCGTTCTCGCCGCCGAGCAGGCCGATGCGGAATTCCTTGATGCCGAGATCGGCCGCGGAGACCGGCGCGGTGCCGGCGAACGCGACCAGGGCAGTGACGGCGGCGGCCGCCGCAGTGCGCAGAAAGGTCATTGTCTTCCCCTCGCTCGATATGAGCCGTTTGGTGTTGGCGCCTTGGTATTGGCATCGCCGGGTCTGGCTGACCGGGACGGTCGGCGGCGTCACCCCCCGGCGGAGGCGACGGCGCTTCCGACCGCACGCAGGCGCGGGCCGTCGGAAATCTCGGGGCCCGTATCGTCCGGGCGGTCGTTGATGCTGGTGGAGGTCGCGGCCTCGTCGAACTCGGCGCCGGCGCCGTAGATCTCGCGCGCCGCGTCGGTGGTCAGATCCGCCGGCGCGCCGTCGAACACCACCTGGCCGCCGCGCATCCCCACGATGCGATCGCAATAGGCGCGGGCGGTGTCGAGGGTGTGCAGGTTGCAGACGACGGTCATGCCTTCCTGGCGGTTGATGTCGCGCAGGGCGTCCATCACCAGTTTGGCGTTCATCGGGTCGAGCGAGGCGATCGGCTCGTCGGCCAGGATGATCTTCGGGTTCTGCATCAGGGCCCGGGCGATGGCCACGCGCTGCTGCTGCCCGCCGGACAGGGTGCCGGCCTGCTGCAGCGCGGTCTCCAAGATGCCGAGTCGCTCCAGCGCCAGCAGCGCTTCGTGGCGCTCGGCATCGGTGAACAGCTTGAAGACGCTCTTGAAGAACCCCATCGCATTGGCGCGGCCGAGCATGACGTTGGTCAGCACGTCCAGGCGCGGGATGAGGTTGAACTGCTGGAAGATCATGGCGCAGTCGGCCCGCCAGTCGAGAAGGGCCTTGCCCTTCAGGCTGCCGATGTCGCGCGATCCGAAGCGGATCGACCCCTCGCTGGGATCGATCAGGCGATTGGTGAGGCGCAGCAGCGTCGACTTGCCGGCACCCGAGCGACCGATGATGCCGAGCATGGTGCCCGCATCGACCGACAGGTTGACCTTGTCGACGGCGGCGTTGGCGCCGAAGCGCTTGGTGACGTTCTGATAAATCAGCATGAGGGGCGAGCGGGCCTTCGAGCGTTGCGAGGAGCGTTCGTGCGGTCCGTCCGACCAATCCGCCGGCCCCACCGCGCAAAGCCGTCATCCCGCCGGCGGGTCCGGGTCGGGTCGACGACTTCCCAGCATGACCGGCGCCGACGATCGGCTCCGTCGGAAGCCCGTATAGCCCGCGGTCGATGACGCTTTGTTTGCAGTCACGTTGCGATTTGGAGACCTCGGGGGAACCGCGGGCCGGATCGGCGCGTTCTCTCTGCGTGATCTTCCTTGAAACACGGCCCCTTGCGGGGCTATCAGGGCGCCGACGTCAAAAGTGAAAGATCACGCCCGTGCCGGAGACACCCGCCGTGCCGGCCGAGACCTCGTCTACCGTGTCCAAGAGCGCTCCGCTCCTGTCGGTGGTTGTCCCGGTCCTGAACGAGGAGGCCAATGTCGGTCCGCTGATCGCCGAGATCCGCGCCGCACTGGCAGATGTATGCGCCTTCGAAATCGTGTTCGTCGATGACGGCTCGACGGACCAGACCTCTGCGAAACTGGCGGAGTTGCGACGCGACGTGACGGAACTGCGGGTCCTGACCCACTCCAAGCGCTCGGGACAGAGCGCCGGCCTACGCAGCGGCATCACCGCCGCGCGCGGGAGGCTGATCGCGACCCTCGACGGCGACGGGCAGAACGATCCGGCGGACATTCCGGCACTGCTGCGGGCCTGGCAGGCGGACACCGGCGCCGCGCCGCTGATGGTCACCGGGCATCGGGTGAACCGGCGCGACACCTGGACCAAGCGCCGGGCCTCGCGCATCGCCAATGCGCTGCGCCGGTCCATGCTCGGCGACGACAACCCGGATACCGGCTGTTCGCTGAAGCTGTTCGAGCGGGCGCTGTTCCTGCGCTTCCCCTATTTCGATCACATGCACCGGTTCATGCCGGCCCTGGCCAAGCGCGAAGGCGCCCGGGTGACGGTGGTGCCGGTCAATCACCGCGCTCGCCATGCCGGTGCCTCCAAATACCGGATCTTCGACCGCTTGGCCGTTGGCATTCCCGACCTGCTGGGGATGGTTTGGCTGATGCGCCGCGCCCCCGCCAACCTGACGGTCACCGAGGCCGGTGCCCACGAAGGAGGGCCGCATGCTTGATACCCTCGCCGAAAAACTAGTGGGGGCCTTCACCGGCATGTCGACCGAGGAGATCGTCATGGTCTGCGTCGGCTTCGGCGGCCAGGCCCTGTTCACGATGCGGTTCCTGATCCAGTGGCTGAAGAGTGAGATCAGCCGCAAGAGCGTCATCCCCATCGCCTTCTGGTACTTCTCGATCGCCGGCGGTGCTACGCTCTTCATCTACGCCCTGTGGCGACAGGATCCCGTCTTCATCCTGGGCCAGGGGACCGGCCTGTTCATCTATGCCCGAAATCTCTGGCTGATCCACCGGGAACGCCGCGAGACCGAAGCTGCCGCCCGGAAATCCGCCACAGAAGCAGTGCAATAATGGCCCCACGTATCGTTTCGTTGCTGCCCAGCGCCACCGAAGTCGTCGCCGCCCTCGGGATGGCCGAGCATCTGGTGGGGCGCAGCCACGAATGCGACTACCCGGCCGAGGTCGCCGAGATCCCGGTGATGACCCGGCCGCGGATCAATCCGGCCAAGCCGTCGCGCGGCCTGCACCGGCAGGTATCCAAACTGATCACCAAGGCGCTGTCGGTGTTCGAGGTCGATGCCGACGCCCTGAAGGCGGCCAAGCCCGACATCATTCTCACCCAGCATCAGTGCGCCGCCTGCGCGGTCTCCGAGGCCGACCTGAACGCGGCGCTGGCGACCTGGACCGGCAGTCACCCCGTGGTGGTCTCAGTCGCGCCAGAAACGCTGGACCAGGTCTGGCGGAGCTTCGGCACGATGGCCGATGCGTTCGACCTGCGCTGGGCCGGCAACGAGTTGGCGGAACGGGCCCGGGAACGGGTGGAGATCATCTCCATGCGCGGCGCCGCCCTCGACCCGAAGCCGAGCATCGCCTGCATCGAATGGATCGATCCGCCGATGATCGCCGGCAACTGGGTCCCGGAACTGGTGACCGCTGCCGGCGGCGTGCCGGTGATGGCGAAGAAGGGCCAGCACTCGGAATTCACGACCCTGGCGAAGCTGGCCAAGTCGGACCCCGACGCGATGATCTTCATGCCCTGCGGATTCGATCTCGCCCGCACCCTGCAGGAGGCCACCCCGTTCCTGGCCCGGCCGACCGTGGCGAAGATGCGGGCCGTGCGCGACGGCAAGCTCTGGGCGGTGGACGGCAACGCCTATTTCAACCGACCGGGCCCGCGGCTGATCACGTCCCTGGAGATCCTCGCGGAGATCCTGAACCCGGGCGCCTTCAACTTCTCGCGCGAAGGCTCCGCCTGGGCGACGATCGGCGGGTCGAGATAGCCTGGAGACAGCGCTCTCAGGACCCGATCTTGACCGGACCGTCCCCGGATTGCCTTCATTTCGCCCTCTGGCTATGGTCGGATTCCGGTCCAAGATCACCTGACCGTTAGGAACTCTCCATGCGTCTTTCCTTAGCCGCCCTTCTCGCCGCCTCCCTTCTGCTCGCGGCCCCCGTTCAGGCCGACGAGGCCGGCCCGATCACCCGGCAGGGCGTCGCCGACGACGAGGTCGTGATGATGCTCGAGGTCGAGGACTGGGTGGAAACGACGACCGCCACCGTGCGCATCGCCGCCGACCTCGCGGTCGAAGCCGGCACCTTCGGCGCCGCCCGCGACGAGCTGGTCACCACCCTGCAGGGCTTCGGCATCGACACCACCTGGCGCATCGTCCAGTTCAGCAAGCAGGCCGACGACGCCGGGTTCGAGCGGTGGAGCGTGGTGGCGGAAGCCCGGGTTCCGGAGGCCGCCCTGTCCGACCTCTCCGACAAGGCGAAGAAGGCCACCAAGCCGGGCCGCTCGCTCACCGTCGCGTCCATCGACTACTCGCCGACCATGGCCGAGCGCGAAGCCGTCACCGACACCCTGCGCGCCAAGGTCTACGAGCGGGTCGGCAAGGAGATCTCCGCCCTGAACGCGGCCTTCGCCGACCGCAAGTTCCGGGTGCGCATGATCGACTTCACCCAGTCCTACCGCCCGATGCCGATGGCCAAGGCGGAGATGCAGATGATGCGCTCCGACATGGCCCAGGCGGCACCCGGCGGCGGCAGCGGCCTGGCCGGTGCCGAGAAGGCCACCATCACCGCGCGGGTCCATCTGGCCGCCACCGCGCCGGCCGCTCAGTAAGTCCGCCGCTGCGGGCGGGCACAGCTAAACGGGGGAAATCGCGATGTCCGACAAGGTCCTGATCGTCACCGGAGGCTCACGCGGCATCGGTGCCGCCGCCTGCCGCCTCGCCGCCGCCCAGGGCTGGGACATCGCGATCAACTACACCGCCAATGCGGCCGCCGCCGAGGCGGTCGCCACGCAGGTCCGGGATGCCGGCCGCCGGGCGATCACCGTCCAGGGCGACATGGCCAAGGAAGCCGACATCCTGTCCCTGTTCGAGACCACCGAGAAGGAACTCGGCCCGATCGGCGGGGTGGTGGCCAATGCCGGCATCACCGGCAAGATCACCCGGGTCGAGGACATGAGCACCGAGGCGATGCAGGAGGTGATCAACCTCAACGTCATCGGCCTGATGATCACCAACCGTGAGGCGGTCCGGCGCCTGTCGACCAAGAACGGCGGCAAGGGCGGTCCGATCGTGAACCTGTCCTCCATCGCCCCGCGCGTCGGCTCGCCCAACGAGTTCGTCCACTACGCCGCCTCCAAGGGCGCGGTGAACGCCTGGACCCTTGGCCTGTCACGCGAAGTGGCCGGCGAGGGGATCCGGGTGAACGCCGTGGCCCCGGGCATGATCGATACTGACATCCACGCCACCGCCGGTGCGCCGGACCGGGCCGCGCGGCTCGGCGCTCTGGTGCCGATCGGCCGGGCCGGGACCGCCGAGGAAGTGGCCGAGGCCATCGTCTGGCTGCTCTCGGACCATGCCGCCTATTGCGTCGGAACCGTCCTGGAAGTGAACGGTGGCCGCTGACGCTGCGCAGAAGCTGATCGTCGACTGCTCCGCGGTTCCCGACGGCCGGCCCCTCGAACGCTATGCCGCCCTCCTGAAGACCGGCGCGATCACCGCGGATCCGGATCAGGAGGCGGCCGCCCGCCGGCTCGACACCCTGGCCGACAAAGTCTCCGGCTGGCGCGCCAAGTCGCCCAAGGGCGGCGGCCTCGTCCGCCGCTTCCTGGGCGGCTGGGATTCCGGCAAGGAGGAGACGCCACGCGGCGTGTATCTCTACGGCCCGGTCGGACGGGGCAAATCCATGCTGATGGACCTGTTCTTCGGCGCCGCCGAGGTCGAGCGCAAGCGCCGGGTCCATTTCCACGAGTTCATGCAGGAGGCGCACAGCCTCATCCACCATATCCGCCAGCGCGGGATCGGCGGCGAGATGCCCTTCGCCCGCGCCGCCCAGGAGATCGCCCGCGAGGCTCACCTGCTGTGCTTCGACGAGATGGAGGTGCGCGACATCGCCGATGCGATGATCCTGTCGCGGCTTTTCACCGCCCTGTTCGAGCGCGGCGTGATCGTCGTCGCCACCTCGAACCGTCATCCCGACGAACTGTACAAGAACGGCCTGCAGCGCGAGCGCTTCCTGCCCTTCATCGAGCTGCTCAAGGCCCGGCTGGACGTGGTCGATCTCGGCGAAGGGACCGATTACCGGCTCGATCGCCTGGTCGGCGAGAAGGTCTACGTGACCCCCGCCGATGCCGAGGCCGAAAAGACCCTGGACCACCTGTTCGCCGAGATGACCGGCGGTGCTAAGCCGGAGTCGGACGTGGTGATCGTCAACGGCCGCGAAATGGCAGTGGACCGGGCGGCCAAGGGCGTGGCCCGCTTCCGGTTTGAAGATCTGTGTGCCAAGCCGCTCGGTCCGGCCGACTTCCTGGCGCTGGCAAAGAAGTATCGCGCGATTGTGATCGACGATATCCCGACCATGACCGACGCGATTCGCGATCAGGCCCGGCGTTTCATGACGCTGATCGACGCCCTGTATGAGCGGCACACCACGTTGGTCTGTTCCGCAGCCGACGAGCCCGAAGCGCTGTACGCCGGCACGGACTGGGGATTCGAGTTCGACCGTACTGTTTCAAGGCTTATGGAAATGCGCTCGGAAGACTACGTCACCAAACCCCATAGGCCTTGAAGGGTTATACTTGACGCGAAACAGTCTTCCCGCCACACGCGGATAAGGCGAGACGTATTGCGTTTTGCGGAAATTTCCCTAAAAGGCTTTAGATGTTGCGGAAACGACCGCAACGCTTCGTCCGGTTGAAGTCTTGTCTAACGGGCGATTGGGGAGATCGACATCGCCATGCCCGATGCGACCGGCACGATTCATGAGATAGCGGAATACGACCGCGATTCGATCCACACGCTGCCGCTCGCCATCGTTCCGGTCAAGACACCCGCGATGAAAAAGGCGCGTCTGATCAAGAACGTGCGCCTGGAAACCCGGATCGAGCTGTTCCGCGAGAAGGGCATGGGGTCCGGTCAGATCTCGGTGGACGAGGTTCCGGATTTCTTCACCGACGATGGCGATCTCGAGAACGACATCCTCCTGCTCCGCCGTCTCAGCCAGCTTCCGGCCTTCGACCCCTACACGCTTCGGATCGGCCTGCGCCAAGCCGGCGTGGACATCCTCAGCCTCGACGCCTTCCAGCTCTCCACCGCCAAGAAGCGCGAGCTGGCGCCGCTGATGCAGAACATCACGCGCCCCCTCATGCAGTACCTCTACGGCGACGGGAACGGCAGCGGCGAGAACGACATCGAAACCCTGATCGACCGGGTGGCCAATCCCGATACGGCGTCCGTGCGCAGCCGCATCGAAAACATGTCCCGCGGTCTCGGCATCGGCGTCGAGCAGCTTCCGGACATGCTGGAGAGCTACGGCGACACCTACCTGGCCCTCTCCTACTACCGCAGCTACTTCCTGTACTGCTTGCCGGCGGTGAACCGCCTGATGACCTGGATCGCGGATGTGAAGGAGTCGGGCAATCTGCGCCACGACCAGTCCATGCAGAAGGCGATCACCCGGGTGGAGGAGATCCTGACCTACGTCTCCAACTCGGTTACGCGCCGGTTCAACGGGTTCGACCGGGAGACCGTGGTGCGCTGGGACCAGGTGACGGTGGAGACCTTCAACGCGGTACGCGGCGCCATCTCCCGGCACCAGCGCAGCCTGGCCGAGGTTCTGTGCGGCCTGACGGTGAAGGTCTACGAATGGGAGCAGCGGTTCCCCAGCGGCGGCGGCAGCCCCGACAAGCGCGCCGATTTCGTCGCCGCAGAAATCAAGCCGGGCCTCGACCGGCTCTGGGCCATGGAGCGTCGTGCCCCGAAATTCGCCGGCGCCTCCTGAAAGCAGCTGCCGGCTCCGGATCAGACGCTCTGACGGGCCTTCAACGCCTGGGTCAGGGTCCCGTCGTCGAGATAGTCGAGCTCGCCCCCGACCGGAACCCCATGGGCCAGGCGGGAGACCGCCACATGGGTGCCCGACAGCCGGTCGGCGATGTAATGCGCCGTGGTCTGGCCATCCACGGTCGCGTTCATCGCCAGAATGACCTCGTTCACCTCCGGCGAGGCGGCGCGGGCGACCAGGGTGTCGATGTTCAGATCCTCCGGGCCGACCCCGTCCAAAGCGGACAGAACCCCGCCGAGGACGTGGTAGCGGCCTTTGAAGGCCGACGCCCGTTCCAGCGCCCAGACGTCGCCCACATCCTCGACCACGCAGACCAGCCCCGGATCGCGGCGCGGGTCGTCGCAGATCCCGCAAGGGTCGGTCGTGTCGAAATTCCCGCAGGTCCTGCAGGTGCGGATCGACCGCGCCGCCGCCGCCAGGGCGTCGGCCAGCGGCAGCATCAGGGCCTCGCGCTTCTGCATCAGGTGCAGAACCGCCCGGCGCGCCGACCGCGGCCCAAGGCCCGGCAGCTTCGCCAGAAGATGCATCACTCTATCGAGATCGCCTGCGGCCATGGGTTCGCGTCCGATCCGCCGTTCAGAACGGCAGCTTGAAGCCCGGAGGAAGCGGCAAGCCGCCGGTGAGTTCCTTCATCTGCTCGGCCTGCAACGTCTCCGCCTTGGCGCGGGCATCGTTCAGGGCGGCGACCAGCAGGTCCTCCAGCACTTCCGTCTCGTTGGCGTCCATCAGGGCCGGATCGATCTTGATCTTCCGGGCCGAGCCCTTGGCCGTCATGGTGACCGAGACCATCCCGCCGCCGGCGGCGCCCTCGATCTCCGTCTGCTCCATCCGCTCCTGCATTTCCTGCATGCGGGTCTGCATTTCCTGGGCCTGCTTCATCATCTGGCCGAGATTTTTCATCGCCTACGCCTCGTTTGCTTGACCCGCCCGAAGCGGGTCAGGGGACATATCGCTTTGCAGG
This sequence comes from Thalassobaculum sp. OXR-137, assembly GCF_034377285.1. Taxonomy (NCBI): domain Bacteria; kingdom Pseudomonadati; phylum Pseudomonadota; class Alphaproteobacteria; order Rhodospirillales; family Thalassobaculaceae; genus Thalassobaculum; species Thalassobaculum sp. OXR-137. The sequence goes on from NZ_CP139715.1 coordinate 819,875, forward strand.
TCGGCCGCCTCCGGTTCGGGGGCGGCCAGTTCGACCACAGTGTCTATCTCAGCGCCGGGGAACAGTTCCAGCACCTTGGCGACCACCGGGTGGGCGGCAAGTTCCGCCTGGATGGCCGCCTTCTGCGCCGCCTTCTGCTCCCTCAGGGTGGGGCCGCCCTCCTCGTCGGAGATCTCCACGATCCAATCGCGGCCGGTCCATCGCTGCAGATGTCCGGCCAGCAGCCCGATCATGCGAGAGTCAACGCCCTTCTGCGGCCGCAGTTCCAAACGGCCGGGTTCGACCAGCACCGGATGGACCTTGTTGGTCAGCGTCGCACCCAGGATCGCCTCGCCGCGCCGGAAGGCCAGGTCGACCACCCCGGCGAAGTCTGTCGGCACCGGATCGAACGCGTCGTCGGGATCGCCGGCCAGCCCCTCGTCGTCGTCAGGGGGCGGACCGGCGGTGACGAAATCCGGCACACCGTCCCCGGCGTAGGACGCCGCTCCTGGATCGCCGCCGTCGAACTCGCCCATCCCGTAATCGGAGGACACATAGTCCGGCACCGGATCGGCGGCGGGCACTGCGGCGACCGGGGGCGGCGGCGCCTCGGCGCGTGGCGGCGGACCGGACGGCGCGGACGCCACCGGACCGGACGCCGCCGGAGCGGGCGCGCTCGGCGCACCGCCGCCCGCCGGCAGCGCGGTGCCATCGGTCAGCAATCGCACCAGATCGGCCGGGTCCGGCATGTCGGCGCTGTGGGCGACGCGGATCAGCACCATCTCGGCGGCGGCGATCGGCACCGGGGCGGCCTGCACCTCGCCCAACCCCTTGGACAGCATCTGCCAGGTCCGGGTCAGGGACGGCACCGCCAGGGTCTCGGCCAGGGCCTTGCCGCGCTCGCGCTCGGACTCGCCGAGATCGTTCGCGCTGGCGGCCTGGGGGGCGGCCTTCATGCGGGTGATGGCATGGGTCAGCTCCATCAGGTCCTGGATCACCACGACCGGATCCGCACCGCCGTCATACAGTTCGGACAGCACCGTCAGCCCGTCGCCGATCCGTCCGGCCATCACCGCTTCGAACAGATCGTAGATCCGCACCCGGTCGACCAGGCCCAGCATGTCGCGCACGCCGTCGACCGTCACCGGGCCGGAGGCAAGCGCGATGGCCTGATCCAGGATCGACAGACCGTCGCGGGCGGAGCCATCGGCGGCGCGGGCAACCAGCCGCAGCGCTTCGGGCTCGGCCTCGACCTTCTCGTCCCGGCACACCCGCTCGAACAGCTCGACCAGCAGGGCGATGTCGATCCGCCGCAGGTCGAAGCGCTGGCAGCGCGATAGGACGGTGATCGGAACCTTGCGGATCTCGGTGGTGGCGAAGATGAACTTGGCGTGCTCCGGCGGCTCCTCCAGCGTCTTCAACAGCGCGTTGAAGGCGTTCTTTGAGAGCATGTGCACTTCGTCGACGATGTAGACCTTGTAGCGGCCCGCCACCGGGCGGTAGCGCACGTTCTCGATCAACTCGCGGACGTCGTCTACGCCGGTATGGGAGGCGGCGTCCATCTCCAGGACGTCCACATGCCGGTCCTCGGCGATGGCGCGGCAATTGTCGCACACCCCGCAGGGCTGCATGGTCGGCCCGCCCTGGCCGTCCGGACCGATGCAGTTCAGCCCCTTGGCGATGATCCGCGCGGTGGTGGTCTTGCCGACCCCGCGCACGCCGGTCAGCACGAAGGCGTGGTGCACCCGGTTCTGCTCGAAGGCGTTGCGCAGGGTGCGCACGAGCGCGTCCTGGCCCTTCAGATCGTCGAAGGTCTGGGGCCGGTATTTCCGCGCCAATACCCGATATTCGCTCGGGGCGGCGTCCTGGGCGGGGGGCGAGGCGTCGTTCATCGCGCGATCATAGGGCCGCGTCCCCGCACATGAAAGAACGCGATCCCCAAAATCCGGAAGCTCGAAGCATATGACGCGGGAGAGAGGTGGAAGACTGGCAGCGACCCGGACCGAAACTCGTTACGGCTGCTTCCTTCCGGACCTGACCGGGTTGGCGAGGAGCCCGTCCGCGCCAGCCTTCCGCCCCCCATATAGGGTGTCGCCGGGGGGTGACGCAAGGACGGCGTCCACCGGACCGGTCACCTTGAGTTGCGTCCGCTCGCCCCCTATCGTGGACGGCAAGACGGACGACAGAAGCCGAGAGGGCAGCCATGAGCCTTGCCGTACGCGATATCCTGACACGGGGCCCGGTCATTCCGGTCGTGACCATCGAGGATGCCTCGACCGGCCCCGACCTGGCGCGCGCCCTGATGGACGGCGGCATCACGGTGATCGAAGTCACCATGCGCACCCCGGCGGCGCTGGACGCCGTGCGGGCGATCCGCGCGGAAGTGCCCGGGATGATCGCCGGCGTGGGCACCCTGCTCGACCCGGACCGCATTCCCGATGTCCTGGCGGCGGGTGCGCAGTTCGCCGTCTCGCCCGGCCTGGATCTGGCGCTGGTCGATGCCTGCCGGACCGCCGGCCTGCCCCTGCTGCCGGGGATCCAGACCGTCTCGGAAGCGATGGCCGCGCGGCGCGCCGGGCTCGACACGCTGAAGTTCTTCCCGGCAAAGACCTCCGGCGGCCCCGCCGCCCTGCAGCAGATCCAGCCGGTCCTGCCCGATCTCCGGTTCTGCCCGACCGGCGGTATCGGCCAGGCGGATGCCAAGGGGTATCTCGCCCTGCCCAACGTGCTCTGTGTGGGCGGCAGCTTCCCGGCCTCGAGCGATGCCATCCGCCGCCGCGACTGGACGGCCGTCCGCGCCAGTGCGGCGGCGGCCGCGGAGCTGAATGGATGACAGCCTCTGCGGCCGATCCCATCAATCCTTTTGATGACGGCAATAAGGGCGTACCGTGACCCTACGCAATGTTTGAGCGTAGCCAATGCGAGTAGACGACGATCCGATCCTGGCGTCGGCGTTGACGTTCTGGTCCGACAGCCAACCGCCTGACGGGTTACCGACCCGAACAGAGATCGATCCTGTCCGGATACCGCCTCACCTTTTCCCCTACCTCATTCTCGCCGATGTGGTGTCCCCGCAGGGACGGGTCCGCTACCGGGTGGTGGGCGATGAGATGGTCAACCGGTGGGGCACGAATTTCGCCGGGCGCCGGTCCGACGAGATCTTCACCGGCGACTACCGCGACTATCTGGAAACCGCCTTCGCCATGGCGATCGAGCACTGGCTGCCCGTCTTCACCGCGAGCCGGTTCCGCTGGGACGCGGGCGGCTTCCTGTGGACCCGGCGGCTCATGCTGCCGATCGGCGCCACGGATCGGGGGCCGGTCACCCAGGTCCTCGTCGTCCAGACCTGGCCGAACAGCCGCGAGGGTCGGCGCACCGACCCGATGGTGATCGTGCCGGGGACCGCGCCGGTGGAGAACGCCAGGGCCGTCCTGGTCCGCAAGTGACGATTCTGCAACGCGCGCCAAGTGCAATGCTGGCCCGGCGAAAATGCTGTAGCAGCTCACCCGGGATTGCTGTATTTGCAAAAGTCTCACATGGGAACAGACCTATGAACGACCGGCATACCCGATTGGAGCGACGACGACAGGTGCTTCCCAGCATCTGAACGCCCCCGTGCCGGCCGACCGGAACGGGGTTTCGACGCCCTCTCCGGATCAGGTCATCGCCATGTTTCATATCCGCGCCGAACTTCCCGCCGACATTTCCGCCGTCGAGACGCTGAACGATCTCGGTTTCGGCACCGACCGCAAGGGCCGCACCGTCTGGCGTCTGCGTCAGGGTCCGGTTGCCGAGGGCCTGGCCTTCGTCGCCGACGATCCGATGGACGGGCGGGTGCTGGGCACGATCCGGTTCTGGCAGGTCGATGTGGGCAAGGATGTCTCCGCCGTCCTGCTCGGCCCGCTCGCCGTCTGCCCGACCATGCAGGGCCAGGGCATCGGCCGCGCGCTGGTGTCCCACGGGCTGCAGGCGGCGCGCGACGGCGGCTGGGACCTCTGCCTGGTCTCCGGCGAGCCGTCCTACTACACGCCCTTCAGCTTCGAGCCCGCCCCGCCCTACGGTTTCGAGATGCCGGGGCCGCTCAAGGCCGGCTGGCTGCAGGTCCGCGACCTGAAGGCCGGCGCCCTGGATGCGCTCGCCCGCAAGGCGAAGCGGCCGATCCGGCCCTGGAGGTTGGTTCGAGGAGCCGGTGACGTGACCGCGCTCCGGGCAGCCGGGTGAGCGGACTCCTCGGCGACCTTCAGCACACCGTCTTTCTGGGATGGAGCGGCCCGATCTGGGCGGCGGTTGTCGGTGCCTGCATCGTGGCAGGCGTGGTGCGGGGGTTCACCGGCTTCGGCTTTCCGCTGATCGTGGTCACCTCGACCAGCCTGGTGATCGCGCCGGTCGAGATCGTGCCCATCGCCCTGCTGCTCGACATCCTGGCCGGGGTGCGGATGCTGCCCTCGGTACGCCACGACGTGGACCGGCGCGGGGTGTCCTTCCTGGTGCTCGGCGCCCTGCCGGCGATCCCTGTGGGCGCCTGGCTGCTGTCGTCGCTCGACGCGGAGACCATGCGGCTGGCGATCGGCGTGATGGTGCTGATCGCCGTGCTGATCATCGCCCGCGGCTTCCAGATGGCGCGGCCGCCGGCGGCGCCGCTGCTGACCGGCACCGGCATGGCGGCGGGGTTCCTGTCCGGCACCATGGGCATGCCCGGCCCGCCGGTGATCCTGCTCTATCTGTCGTCGCCGCTGCCGGTGGCGACCCTGCGGGCGACCTCCATCGCCTTCTTCCTGTTCAGCGACCTGGCCGCCCTGGCGGCGATGCTCTGGTTCGGGCTGATCACCGAGTCCGTCGGATGGCGCGCCCTGGTCCTGGTACCCATCGTGGAACTGGCGGTGCTGGGCGGCCGGCATCTCTACGGCATCGCCGACCCGGCCCATGTGAAGCGCGCCGCGCTGGTACTGCTGACCGTGCTCGCCGTCGTGGCGATCGCCAAGAGCGTGCTCTAGGCCCTTACCCCAAAAAATAACCCGACTTCCCGGACGGTCCCCGCCCGAGGCGGGGAGCGAGCCGGGACCCTGAACCGGGCGTCCGGGACAAGATCCCGGATCAAGTCCGGGAAGTCGGAATAGGGAGGGGGATTGCGCAACGCTCACGCCGCCCGCGCGCCCTCCTGGACGATGGTGAAGCGGGCGAGGCAAATGCTGCGGGTCTCCACCGCCACCTCCTCCCAGGCCTTATGCGCCTCCTGCGGACAGCGATACGGCCCCAGGATCCGCTCGGTCCCCTCCACCACCCGGTCGAAGGCCGTGCTGGCGTACTCGCCGCCGATCACCCAATAGCGATGTTTCGACATGACGTGTCCTCCTCTCACTCGGCCGCGGTCTGAAGCGCGGACTGCTTGCGGAACTGCGCGACCTCGGTGCTGTCGGCCAGCGCGGTGGTGGACGAGGCCCCGCCCTTGATGGCGACGGAGACCGCGTCGAAATAGCCGGTGCCCACCTCGCGCTGGTGGCGGGTCGCCGTGTAGCCGTTCGCCTCGCTGGCGAATTCGGCATCTTGCAGCTCGGAATAGGCCGCCATGCCGCGCTGGGCATAGCCGCGGGCCAGCTCGAACATGCCGTGGTTCAGGCTGTGGAACCCGGCCAGGGTCACGAACTGGAACTTGTAGCCCATGGCGCCGATCTCGCGCTGGAACCGGGCGATGTCGTCCTTGTCCAGGTTGGCCGCCCAGTTGAAGGAGGGCGAGCAGTTATAGGCCAGCATCTGGTCCGGGAACTGCGATCGGATCGCCTCGGCGAAGCGCCGCGCCTGGTCGAGATCGGGGGTGGAGGTCTCCATCCACAGCAGATCGGAATAGGGCGCGTAGGCGAGGCCGCGGGCGACGCAGCGCTCGAAGCTGGTGCCGTCCTTCAGCCGATAGAAGCCTTCGGCCGTCCGCTCGCCGGTGAGGAACGGATGGTCGCGCTCGTCCACGTCGGAGGTGATGAGCTTCGCACTCTCGGCGTCCGTGCGGCAGATGATCAGCGTCGGCACGCCCATGACGTCGGCGGCCAGCCGGGCGGCGTTCAGGGTGGCGATGTGCTGCTGCACCGGGATGAGCACCTTGCCGCCCATATGGCCGCATTTCTTCTCCGAGGCGAGCTGGTCCTCGAAATGGATGCCGGCCGCGCCGGCCTCGATATAGGCCTTGGCCAGCTCGAAGGCGTTGAGCGCCCCGCCGAACCCGGCCTCCGCATCGGCGACGATCGGCGCGAAGAAATCGGTGTCCCCATCGCCTTCCATCGTCTGGATCTGGTCGGCCCGCATGAAGGTGTTATTGATCCGGCGCACCAGCTCCGGGCCGGAATTGACCGGATACAGGCTCTGGTCGGGATACATGGCCCCGGCGCTGTTGGCGTCGGCGGCGACCTGCCAGCCGGACAGGTAGATGGCCTTCAGCCCGGCCTTCACCTGCTGCATCGCCTGATTGCCGGTCAGCGCGCCGAGCGTGTTCACGTAGGGCTCGGTGTTGAGCAGATGCCACAGCCGTTCGGCCCCGCGCCGAGCGAGCGTATGCTCGACCCGCACCGAGCCGGCCAGCCGGGCGACATCGGCCATGGCGTAGTCGCGCCGCACATTGTCGAAACGGCCGAGCCCGGCCTGGGTATGGTCCTCGAAACTGGTCATGCCTTCGATCCTCTTCCTCGGTCCTGCGACGTCTTCTGCTGCGTCGCAATGTGAAGAGACCGTAGGAGCAGGCTCTGGAATGGGTCCATAAGATGTTGTTTGAAAAAGAGTAAATATGTAACAGGCGTAAATCCAATCCGCCTGTTCCTGTAAAATTCGTAAAGTGTTCGCATCTGCAAAAAGAGCGATCTAGACTGTCTTCCCGACAAGATGCGGACCAAGGGGAATGGAAAGCCTCGATCGCAAGGCCATGCTGGGCCACAAAGTCCGGCGCTTCAGAATGGATACCGGGCTGAGCCAGACCGAAATGGCGGCCCAGATCGGCATTTCCCCCAGCTATCTCAATCTGATCGAGCACAACCAGCGGCCGGTGACCGTGCCGCTGCTGTTCAAACTCGGCCAGACCTTCGAGATCGACCTGAAGGCCTTCGCCGAGGATGACGACCAGCGGCTCGCCGCCGGCCTGTCGGAGGTGTTCGGCGACACCCTGTTCGAGGGCCAGCGGGTGTCCGACCGGGAAATCCGCGAGCTGGTCGGAGCCGCCCCCGCCGCCGCCCAGGGCGTGCTCAGCCTCTATCGGGCGTACCGCCAGCTCTGGGACACCGCCCAGGCGCTGGCCCATCGCGAGGGCGGCGACGGCGGTCTGGAAGCGTCGATGTCGGTGGCGCCGGTCGAAGAGGTCCGAGATTTCCTCCAGGCCGAGAACAACTATTTCGACCCGATGGAGCGGCTGGCCGAGCAGGTCTGGGACGCCGCCAAGCTCGACCGCGACGCCCTGTTCGCCGGTCTGCGCGACCATATCGAGCGCGATCACGGCATCGGCGTGCGGGTCATGCCGGTGGAGGTCATGGGCGATACCCTGCGCCGCTGGGACCACCACCGCCGACGCATCCTGATCTCCGAGGCGCTGCTCGGCTCCGGGCGGGTGTTCAACCTGGCGGTCCAGTTCGTCCTGATCACCGAGCGCGACCTGCTGGACGATCTGGTCGATCGGGCGGGCCTGTCCGGCGACGAGGCGCGGGGTCTGCTGCGGGCGACGCTCGCCGCCTATTTCGCCGGCGCCCTGATGATGCCCTACGCCCCGTTCCTGAAAGCGGCGCAGGAGCTGCGCTACGACGTGGAGCTGCTGCGCCGCCGCTTCGGGGCGAGCTTCGAGCAGGTCTGCCACCGGCTGACCACCCTGCAGCGGCCGGGCGCGCGCGGGGTACCGTTCTTCTTCCTGCGGATCGACAATGCCGGCAACATCTCCAAGCGGCTGTCCGGCGGCGGCTATCATTTCGCCCGGTTCGGCGGCACGTGTCCCCGGCTCGCGGTGCATGACGCCTTCCGCACCCCGGGCCAGATCCAGACCCAGGTGGCCGGCCTGCCCGACGGCACGACCCTGTTCCTGCTGGCCCGCACCCTGGACGTCAGCGGCGGCGGGCGGGATCCTCTGCAGCCGCGCTATGCCATCGCGCTCGGCTGCGAATGGAAGGAGGCCAAGCACCTGCTCTATGCCGACGGCCACGACCCCAAGCGTAAACCGGCGGCCACCCCGGCCGGCGTGAGCTGCCGCGTCTGCGAGCGGCTCGACTGCACCCAGCGGGCGCATCCGCCGGTCAACCACCGCCTGCGCATCGACGACAGCATGCGCCGGACCCAGCCTTTCGACTTCGCGAGGTAGACACATGGATGGATTTCTCGACCACATTGCCGGGGCCCTCGGCGATGACGAACCCGCATCCTTCGCCGTCACCGGCGAGGGCGGCCTGCCGTCGGTCTTCGCCGTGACCGACCTGGCGACCGCGACCATCGGGGCGGCATCGGTGGAAGTCGCCCGGCTGATCGCTCAGACGACCGGGTCCGCGCCGGACGTGACCGTGGACCGGCGTCAGGCCTCGTTCTGGTACGACCTGACCTTCGAGCCCCAGGGCTGGGACATTCCGGGCATCTGGGATTCGATCGCCGGCGACTATCCGACCAAGGACGGCTGGATCCGGCTGCACACCAACGCACCGCACCACCGCGCCGCCGCCCAGCGGGTCCTCGGCGACCATGCCGACCGTGCCGCCATGGCCCCCGCCGTCGCCCGATGGGAGGCGAAGGCGCTGGAGGATGCCGTGGTGGCGGAGAACGGCTGTGCCGCGGAGATGCGCTCCATCGAAGCCTGGAAGGCGCATCCCCAGGGCATGGCCGTCAATGCCGAACCGCTGATCCACATGGACTGGACACCTGGCACGCCCGACGGCCGCGACGTCGATCCGGCCCGCCCGCTCGCCGGGCTGAAGGTATTGGACTGCACGCGTGTGCTGGCCGGCCCCGCCTGCGGCCGGTTCCTCGCCGGGTTCGGCGCCGACGTGCTGCGGGTCGACCCGCCCTGGTGGGAGGAGCCGCTGCTGGAGCCCGACATGACGCTGGGCAAGCGCTGCACCGGCCTGGACCTGACCAAAGAGGCCGACCGCGAGACCTTCGCCCGGCTGCTGTCGGAGGCCGACCTGTTCATCCACGGCTACCGCAGCGACGCGTTGGAGAATATCGGCTTCGGCGTCGCGAAGCGCCGGGCGCTGAACCCCGCCCTGATCGACGTGTCCCTGGACGCCTACGGCTGGAGCGGGCCGTGGAAAACCCGCCGGGCCTTCGACAGCCTGCTGCAGATGTCGAGCGGCATCGCCCATGCCGGCATGGTCCGCCGGGGTGCGGACAAGCCGGTGCCGCTGCCGGTCCAGGCGCTGGACCATGCCACCGGCTACCTCATGGCCATCGCCGCCCTGCGCGGGATCGCCGAACGGCGGACCAGCGGCAGGGTCCTGCGCGCCCGGACCTCGCTGGCCCGCTCGGCCAAGCTGGTGACCGACAACGATCCGACGGAACGGGACGGCCCCCTGGCGCCGCGCGGCCCGGCCGACTCCTGGCCCGAGCCGGAGAGCACCGGACGAGGCCCGGCGCTGCGGCTGAAACCGCCGGTTACGATCGCCGGCTGCGCGATGCGCTACGACCGGCCTGCAACCAACCTGCGGTCGTCGCCGCCGTCCTGGTAGGCCGGCGAATCTCGCCTCCATGGTTGACCTGGGGCCAGGAACGTTAATTTATGGGGCATCCTGACTAGTCTCGGACCGTCCATGCGCCTCCTGATCGCCTGCCTGGCCCTCGCCGCCTCTCTTCTCGCTGCGCCTCCCGTCTCCGCCCAGATGCCCGGCCTTGCGACCGGATCCGGCTCCTCCGGGTCCCAGGAAGCGACGACCCCGGAGGAGAAAGCGCCTGAGACGGCGGCCGACCTGCGGCAGCTGATCCAGACCCTGGAGGACCCCGAACGGCGCGCGCAGCTCCTGAGCGACCTGCGTACCCTGCTCGAAGCCCAGAGGAGCGGGACCGACAACGCCGCAGGCACCGCCCGTCGCCCCGGCGAAGGCGCCAAGGAAACCGAAGACGACGGCCATTCCTTCAGCAACCAGCTTTCCGATGCGGTGGTCAATCAGGGCGAGCGGGTGCAGCTCGTGTTCTCCGAAGTGTGGGACGCGGTGATCGCCATCCGCGACCTGCCGGAGTGGCTGGACGACCAGATCAATGTCGAATACCGCCGGAAGTTCTGGATCGAGATCGCCACCGTCGGTCTCGGATTTCCGATACTGGTGGCGCTGATCGCCCGCTGGCTCACCGGCCTCGCCCTGGGCGGAACGATCCAACGTCTGCGCAATGCCGAAGTTCCTACGATCCAGGCCAAGGTCTTCACCGCGCTCTTCCGCACCGTCCTGGAGGCGTTCACGGTCGCCGCCGTGCTCGGCGCCGGTTGGGCGGCCCTGGTGGTCGTGCCGCGCAGCTATCAGGCCGAACAGATCGCGCTTGTGGTGATCCAGGCGATTGCCGTCCATACCGGTATCGGCGTGCTGGCCAGGCTCATCCTGGCGCCTTTCGCCCCCCATCTCAGAATCTTCCGGGTCGGGGACGAGATGGCCGCCTATCTCTATCTTTGGGTCATGCGCCTCACCGCGGTCGGGGTGATCGGCTACGTGATCTCGCAGACCGCCCTGCCGCTGGGCGCCGGCTATGTCGGATCCCACGCGTTGGAGGTTGCCGCGGCGGCCGTCATGACCGGTATGCTGCTGATCCTCGTGACCCAGCTCCGTCCCACGGTGCGCGAGGTGATCCGCGGCGGCGGCAAGAGCGTCGTGCGCCGCCGGTTCGCCGATATCTGGAACCTGCTGGCGAGCCTGTACATCCTGGTCGGCTTCGGGATCTTCGTTTCCGGTGCGCAGGACGGGTTCCTGTTCATGCTCCGCGCCACCGTCATCACGATCGTCACCGTCGCCATCGCCCTCACCGCCCAGCACATCGCCAACAAGCTGCTGGATCGCCTCTTCGCTGTCGACGAGGAACTCGAGAAACGGTTTCCGGGCCTGCGCAAGCGCGCCAACCTCTATCGCCCGACCCTGAAGAAGGCGGTCGATATCGTCATCTTCATCGTCGCCGCGGTCGCCATTCTGGAAGGCTGGAACGCCGGGGTCATCAGCGCGCTCGACGCCCAGACCCAGACGGCGGTGCTGCGCTCGGCCGGCACCATCATCCTGGTGCTGATCGTCTGCATCGTGATCTGGGAACTCACCGCCAGCGGCATCGCCCGAGCCCTGTCCGGCACGAATTCCGACGGCAGCCCGCGCGAGGCGAGCAGCCGGACCAAGACCCTGCTGCCCCTGCTGCGGCGCGCGGTGCTGGTCGCCCTGGTGGTGTTCGGCGGCCTGATCGTGCTCTCCGAACTCGGCATCGACATCGCCCCGCTCCTCGCCGGTGCCGGTGTCGTCGGCCTGGCCATCGGCTTCGGCTCCCAGGCACTGGTCCGCGACGTCATCACCGGCCTGTTTATCCTGATCGAAGACACCGTCGCGGTCGGCGACGTGATCACGGCGGGCGGCCATACCGGCGTGGTGGAAGACATGTCGATCCGCACCATCCGGCTGCGCGACCTGGAGGGGTCGGTCCACATCATCCCGTTCGGCGACGTGACCTCGGTCATCAACCTGACCAAGGACTTCTCCTACGCGCTGCTCGATGTCGGCGTGGCGTATCGCGAGGATACCGACCGGGTCAGCGAGGTGATCAAGGAGGTCGCCGACGAGATGCAGGCCGACGAGGCCTGGAAGGCCCTGTTCCTCGATCCGATCGAAATCCTCGGCGTGAACGAGCTGGCCGACAGCGCGGTGATCATCCGCTGCCGGATCAAGACCCCGCCGATCAAGCAATGGGGCGTGAAGCGCGAGATGCTGCGCCGCCTGAAGAAGCGGTTCGATGCGGAGAACATCGAGATCCCGTTCCCGCACACCACGGTCTATTTCGGCGTCGACGCGGCCGGCAAGGCGCCGCCGGCCCATATCACCCTGCAGGCCGAAGAGGCCGCCAGGCAGATCGCACCGCCGCCCGACGCCACGGTCGAGGAGGTCACCCCGCCGAAGCAACCGGCCACCGACCCGCCGCCGGAAAGCGACGATGGGGTGGGCCGCACCTAGCGCTGTAGCGCCGGCCCTGCCCGACCTGTTAAACTCCTGACCTTCGCCGCGTTTCCTCCCGGTCCATGCGCACCCTGTATCATCTGGCACTCTCTCCGCAGTCCCGTCTCATCCGTCTGGTCCTGGGCGAGAAGCGCATGGAAGTGCATCTGCGCGCCGAGCCGGTCTGGGAGCGCCGAGACGAATTCCTCGCGATCAATCCGGCCGGCGAGGTTCCGGTCCTGGTGGAGGACGACGGCAGCACGATAGCCGGCTCCCAGGCGATCGCCGAATACCTGGAGGAATGCGACGACACGGTGCCGCTGCTGCCGGGCACCATCGCAGACCGGGCGGAGATCCGCCGGCTGGTCTCCTGGTTCGACCGCAAGTTCGACCGCGAGGTCACCGACCTGCTGGTCGGCGAGAAGGTCATGAAGCGGTTCCTCGGCATCGGCGAGCCGTCCAGCTCCGCGATCCGCGCCGGCCATGCCAATCTGCAGATCCATCTCGCCTATATCGCCTGGCTGGCGGAGCGCCGGACCTGGCTCGCCGGCGACAAGTTCTCCCTGGCCGATCTCGCCGCCGCCGCCCACCTGTCCTGCGTCGACTATCTGGGCGACGTGCCCTGGGACCACGCGCCGGAGGCCAAGGAGTGGTACGCAAGGGTGAAGTCCCGCCCGGCCTTCCGCTCCCTGCTGGCCGACGCCGTCCCCGGCCTGCGCCCGGTGGGCCACTACGCGGACCTGGATTTCTGAGCAGGCCGGGCGCGTCAGACGAAGATCGAGTCCAGGTCTCCCGAGCCGAGACCGATCAGCTTCACCGTCCCGTCGTCGAGCCATAGGGTGACGCCGTCGCTGGCGTCGGTCGCCCGCAGCATCGTGCCACTCAGCCGGTCGCCCTCACCCACCGAAAAGTCGGAAATCGTGTCCTGGCCGGGCCCGACGATGAACAGGTCCGAACCTGCGCCGCCGGTGAAGACATCGTCCCCCATGCCGCCGGAGAGAACGTCGTTCCCGAGATTGCCGAACAGACTGTCGTCGCCGTCACCGCCAACCAGCGTGTCGTCGTCCTGCCCGCCATAAAGGCTGTCGTCGCCAGCCCGGCCCATCAATGTATCCGTCCCCCGGTTGCCGTAGAGAATGTCGGAACCTGCATTGCCGATGACCTCCTGCGCTCCGTCACCGCCTGACTGGGCAGTCGCCGGGAGGTCCGTACGCTTCTCACCGTAGATCGACTCCAGATTGGCAATGTCCTTGTCGGTCGGCACGCTCGCGGCGTTGCGGATAGCGTGAATCATCACGCTATCGTTGCTCTCATGCTCCAGACCGATGATATGCCCGACCTCGTGGATCGACAGGGTGGTGAAAATCTCCGGTTCGATCCGATTCATATCGTCGACGTCATACACCACCTCGCCCCAGTATAGGGCGTATGCCCAGATGCCGAAGACATTGTCGATCCCGGCGCTCGTGAAGCTGAGGCTGTTTTCGGCACCCGTGCCATGGGTCGAGAAGTCGACATTGGTCAGCGCCTCCCATGTATCGAGGGCGGTATAGATCGACTCCTTCTGCGCGACCGTGAAACTGTCGTCCAGACTCACCGACACGGTGCAGATACCATCGCCGTCCCGGTCGAAAAGTGCGGTGATCGTCATCGTCGTATCCTCCCCTGCGTGGACGCCCACCCTTTCGGCATGGGTCGAGAGAGTCAGCCCTTCACCCGCATTATTTTCAGGGTCATTCTATCCGCATTTCCCGCTTAACGCGAATCTTCCTGTCACTATCCCGCGCCTCTGAACGCCGTTTCTAACGATAAGGACAGAGCAACAGCGACGGACAGGTCACCATCAAAGTCGAGCTCCTGTAAGATTTCAGCGACGCCTAAAGGGAGTTCATCTGGTCCGGCCTCGACACATGGGAGCAGGTCTCGAACGTCCACTTTTCCAACGCATCCGGTCGTCAATTGGAGCGCGGCAGAGGGCGTCGTCACCGCCTGGGCGCCTCGGTCACCCTGATCGGCGTCACGACCGACGAGATCTCCTTCGCCCTGGTCTGAACCACCGGCGCGCAATCCCGTTTGACCGCCCCCGCGTCAATGCCGTTACTCTGCGGCCAACCATAAGCGCTGGGAGGCGACCCCGTGACCGATACGCTCGTAACGTTTTCGCTGGAGGATGGGCTTGCCCGCCTGAACTTGAACCGGCCCGATGCCGGCAATTCCATCACGCCGGACATGGGACTGGCGCTGATGAAGGCGGCGGTGCGCTGTTCCACCGACGGCGCGGTGCGGGCGGTGCTGCTGACCGGGGCGGGCAAGAATTTCTGCGTCGGCGGCGACCTGAAGACCTTCAAGGAAGCCGGGCCCGGCGTCGGCGCCCTGATCAAGGAGACCACGGCCTACCTGCATGCCGCGTGCTCCACCCTGGCGCGGATGGACGCGCCGCTGGTGGTCGCGGTCCAAGGTGCGGCGGCGGGAGCAGGGCTGTCGCTGGCGCTGCTGGGCGACCTGGTCTACGCGGCGGAGAGCTCGAAATTCACGATGGCCTACACGGCGGCCGGCCTCTCGCCGGATGGCGGCTCGACCTTCCTGCTGCCCCGGATGGTCGGGCTGCGCCGCGCCCAGGAACTGACCCTGACGAACCGCCGCCTGTCCGCCGCCGAGGCGGTGGAATGGGGGATCGCGACCGCGTCCGTCGCCGACGATGCGCTGCTCGCCAAGGCCGAGGAGACCGCCCGCAGCCTGGCATCCGGGCCGACCCGCTCGTTCGGCCGGGCCAAGCGCCTGCTGATCGACAGTTTCGATACCCCGTTCGAGACCCAGATGGAGAAGGAGGGGGCGGCCATCGCCGCCGCCTCGGTCGAGCCGGACGCCCAGGAGGGTCTGGACGCCTTCCTCAACAAACGGGTCCCGACCTATCGCGGAACGCCGTGAGGGAGCCGTTGGGCGGCTGGCGCGTTATCCCTGCGCAACGGCCACATATGGGACCTCCATGATCGATCGAATCATCCAGACCGGCGTCATCGGTATCTTCACCGCCCTGTTCGTGCTGCTGGTCGGCGTCGCCGCGTGGTTCCAGCACCTCTACACCTGCTTCACCGAGGAATCCTGGGGCTTCCTCATCGCCGGGGCGATCTTCTTCCCGATCGCCATCATCCATGGGATCGGCGTCTGGTTCGGGATCTGGTGATCGGCGGCTAGCCCAGGATATCCGTCGCCCGATGCCCGTCGGCGACGCCGTCGATCAGGATGACACTCCCCTGTGAGTGGCCGGTGCGCAGGGGCAGGATCCGCCGATATGCCTCCGACGCGTACCAGGCGCGGGCCCGGCCCATGTCCGGAAAGCCGATCACGATCAGATCGCCTTCCCAGGCGCCCTCCAGTACCTCCGCCCGGCCGCCATGGATCAGGTAGCGCCCCTCATACGGCGCCAGTGTGGCGTCGATCTGCCGGAGATACGCGACGATCTCCGGGCCCAGCTCGACACCGGCGAGATGGGCGATGGCATAGGCCGCCATGGTCACGCCCTCCCCATGGCGCGATACGCGGTCAACTCCAGCCAGGTGAGCCCGCAGACCGCGGCCGCCTGGACCAGGATGAAGGCCGCGCCGAGCAGGTTGGGGGAAATCGCGCCGCCGACCAGCGCCAGGCTCCCGGCGACCCAGGCGGCATTGCCCAGGATCACCAGCCAGACGGCCGGACTGCCCAGCATCCAGCGGCCGATGGCGGCGATGACCAGGGCCAGCGGGATCAGCGCCGCGCCGGCATAGGTCAGCAATGCCGAGGGAATGTCGGTTAGGCCGGCAAGCGTCGGTGCCGCGGTGACGAGACCCGCGCCCAGGGCCAGGCAGGTGGCGGCGTCGAGATAGAGCACGCGGCGAAGGGACAGGGTGGGTCGATCGTTTGGCATGACAGGCTCCGTGGTTGCATCGCGCCCCGGATGGGGTGCGCGCATCCTTCGCCGCCGAGCGAAGCCCGTCGATTACCTCCCAGGTAATTGGCGGTCCTGCGGTGCGGGGCTAGGGTTGCGCCATGAACAGCACCGTCTCCGCCCCGACCTTCGGTCCGCTGCTGCGCGACTGGCGCCGCCGCCGGTCGCTCAGCCAGCTCGCGCTAGCAGCCGATGCGGAGGTCTCCCAGCGACATCTGAGCTTCATCGAGAGCGGCCGCAGCACGCCCAGCCGCGACATCATCCTGCGCCTGGCGGAGCGCCTCGCCTTGCCCCTGCGCGAGCGCAACCAGCTTCTTGTCGCCGCCGGCTACGCCCCGGTGTTCCAGGCCCGCGGCCAGGACGATCCGGCGATGGCGGCGGCGAATAAGGCGGTCGCACTGATCCTGGAACGCCACGCCCCGTTTCCGGCCCTGGCGATCGACCGGCACTGGACCCTGGTGCACGCCAATGCGGCGGTCTTCGGCTTACTGGACGGGGTCGATCCAGGCCTGCTGACCCCACCGGTGAACGTGTTGCGCCTCAGCCTGCATCCGGACGGGCTCGGCGGGCGGATCGTCAATTTCCGGGAATGGCGGGACCATGTGCTGCACCGTCTGGCCGAGCAGGTGAGCCTGACAGCGGACCCGGTCCTGACGGCCCTGCTCGAGGAGCTGCGCACCTATCCGACCCCGCCGGGCGCGGCCCCGCATCGCCGCGGCTCCGCCCCTGCGCTTGCGGGGGTCGCCGTCCCGTTCCGTCTGCGGACGGCGGGCGGGATTCTGTCGTTCCTTAGCACGACGACTGTCTTCGGCACCGCGCTGGACATCACGCTGTCGGAACTGGCCATCGAGGCCTTCTTCCCGGCCGACGACGAAACCGCGGCCGCCCTGATGGACGGTCGAGACAGCGGACGAAGATGAGAGGGGAATGGCGCACCCGACAGGATTCGAACCTGTGACCTCTGCCTTCGGAGGGCAGCACTCTATCCAGCTGAGCTACGGGTGCGACTCGGCCGGAACCTAATGGTCCCGAGCGGTTTAGGCAAGAGCCGCGTGCAACGGCCGATGAACCGGGCCGCTTGGTCGAGGCGGGTTGCCGGGATCCGGCGGCTGGCGCACTCTTTTCCCAACAAAAAGCCGACAGACTGAACAGGGAAACGCCGACATGACTTCCGAGTCCTCGCCCGGACCGGCCTCCGATGCCGTGCCCGCTGCCGCCGCAGCCCCGTCCGAGACCGTCGACGTTCTGGTGATCGGCTCCGGGGCCGGCGGGCTGTCCGCCGCCGTCACCGCCGCCCATCGCGGGCTGAGCGTGCTGGTGGTCGAGAAGGAGCCTGTGTTCGGCGGCACCACCGCGCGCTCCGGCGGCTGGCTGTGGATTCCCTGCAACGGCCCCTCGGCCCGGGAGGGCATCCAGGACAGCATCGAGTCCGCCCGCACCTACCTGCAGCATGAGGCGGGCAACCATTTCGACCCGGCGCGGGTCGACGCCTTTCTGGAGAACGGCCCGAAGATGGTCGATTTCTTCGAGAAGCAGACCGAGGTCGACTTCATTACCGGCACCGCCTTCTCCGACTACCACCCGACCGTCCCCGGCGGCATGGAGGGCGGCCGGTCGATCTGCGCCGCGCCGTTCGACGGACGGCGCCTCGGCGACGAGGTCAAGCGGCTGCGTCCGCCGCTGAAGGAAATCACCGTGCTCGGCATGATGATCGGCTCGGGCAAGGAGCTGCTGCATTTCTTCAACGTCACCAAATCCCTGACCTCGGCCGGTTTCGTGGCGAAGCGGCTGGTCAGTCATTTCTTCGACGTGGCGACCAAGGGCCGGTCCATGCGGCTGACCAACGGCAACGCGCTCGCCGGCCGGCTCGCGAAATCAGCGTTCGACCGCGGCGTGCGGCTGTGGACCTCGGCCCCGGCGGTCGAGCTGGTGGTGGACGGCGACGGGGCGGTGACCGGTGCTGTGGTGGAGCGCGCGGGGAAGCGGATCACGATCGCCGCCCGTCGCGGGGTCGTCCTGGCCTCCGGCGGCTTCCCGCAGGATCCCGACCGCCGCAAACGGCTGTTTCCCCATGCCCCGACCGGCGCCGAGCACCACTCCCCCGCCCCGCCGGGCAATACGGGGGACGGGTTGCGGCTGGCCGAGGCGGCGGGCGCGAGCCTGGACGAGAGCCTGCCGAACGCGGCGGCCTGGGTCCCTGTCTCCAAGGTCCCCTGGCCGGACGGGTCGGTCGGGGTTTTCCCGCACTTCATCGACCGGGCCAAGCCGGGCGTGATCGCCGTCGCACCGGACGGCCGGCGCTTCGTGAACGAGGGCAATTCCTACCACGACTTCGTCCAGGCCCTGGTCAAGGCCTGCGACGGCACGCCGGGAGAGGCGCGCGGCTGGCTGGTCACCGACCACCGGGCGATCCGCAAATACGGCCTGGGCTTCGCCAAGCCCTTTCCGCTGCCGCTGACGCCGTATCTGAACTCGGGCTATCTGAAGCGCGACCGGTCGGCGGTCGAGCTTGCCCGGGCGATCGGCGTGGACCCGGAGACCTTCGAGAAGACGATCACCCGGTTCAACACCTTCGGTCCCGGCGGCGAGGATCCGGATTTCGCCAAGGGCTCCACCGCCTATAACCGCTTCCAGGGCGATCCGGAGATCAAGCCCAACCCCTGCGTCCACCCGCTCAACACGCCGCCGTTCTACGCGGTCGAAGTGGTGGCGGGGGACCTGGGCACCTTCGCCGGGATCAAGACCGACGCCAATGCCCAGGCGGTCGGCCCGGACGGCAGGCCGATCCCGGGACTCTATGCGGTGGGCAACGACAATGCGTCGATCATGGGCGGCAACTATCCCGGCGGCGGCATCACCCTGGGGCCCGCGATGACCTTCGGCTATGTGATCGGCAACCACTTGGCCGACACCGCCTGACCCGACCGGTCAGACAATCACCCGGTCGAGCAGGGCCAGAAGGCGGGTGAGGTCGTCGGCCGCCAGCTTGCCGTCGGTACTCTTGGCGGTGTGCTGACGCCAGACGGCCACCCCGTGATTCATCGCCGAGATCGACGCGGCGATGTCCCAGAACAGGGTGCTGGAATCCTTCAGAAACTCGATGAACGGCCGGGCGTCGCCGCCGCGCACGAACAGATCCTCGTAGGCCTGGTTGTAGATCCGCAGGATCTCCGAACTGTTCTTCAGGTGCCGGGCGAAGGCGCCGGCCACCTGGCGCGCCTTGGCTTCGAGCTCCTGGCGGACCGAAGCCTTCACGTAGTGGGACGGCACCGCGCCCTTGGTGTGCAGCCAGTCGGCGAAGCCGAGCAGGGTGCGCTGGCCGCGCTTGTACTGGAACTCGTAATAGGTCACGCCCTTCCAGGAGTAGTAGATCTCCCCGGCCTGCTCCGGGTCGATGCGGAAGACCTGGGTGATCGGGGCGAGATAGTCCAGGTCCTTGCCCTGCCACAGCTTCAGGATGAACTGCTCGGCGACCTCGGCAGCCTTGGGCGAGGTGGGATCGACGACCCGGGTGGTAATCGGCTTGAACTTGCCCAGAATGTACTTCTTGATCTCCTGGAACTCGCTCTCCGAGATCTCGAAATAGGCCTCCGGCGCCTTGATGCCGTCGGTCTCCAGCCGGTCGCGCAGCAGGAACGGGTCGAGGGAGGGCAGCTCCTCGATCAGCTCGATCAGCCGACGGTCGCGGGCGATCGCCCGCCCCTCCTCGTCCTGGCGGAAACCGGTGAGATGGAACAGCGCCTCCGCCCGGCCGCGATACACGCTCAGGTCCAGGCTGTTGCCGCCGCCGGCGATGTCGTCGACGTCGAACGGAATGTAGAGGAAGGTCGCGATGTCCCCCTTCTCGACCCGCGGCGTCAGGTCGAAGGTGACGGTCTTCAGCGCGCCGTTCTCCAGGATCTCGGCGGTATTCGCCTGCACCGCGCCGGAGCGGTTCGGCGAGGCGGCGTCCTTGGGGCGTTTGATGAAGACGGCGTCGTTCAGGCTGCGGTGACCGAAAAGAAACGTCTCGGTTTCGCCGCGGACGGTTTCCAGCTTTCGCGTGATGGCAGCCACGTTGAAGATGCGGCTGGCGCCGGAAGCGAGCGTCTCGCGCAGAGCATGGTCTTCAGCCGCCATGGCCGGATCCGCCCGCTATCTGAAGACCGGATGGCGTCATGGCGAAACAGTATCCCCGGCCGGCGGACGGCGCAATCGAACCGTCACAGGTCGAGAGCGGAATGCCCGCCGGGCGCCGCGGGCGGTATCCTGGATACGGTCCGCCCTTGGATCGGCTAGACCTTGGCGGTTCAATATGTTTGTTCGGTGCCCGAGACGGCTGGGGAGTCGCTGGATGCGCTACGGATTGATCGCAGGACTGTTGCTCGCGGTGGCGGCGTTGCTTGGCGTGTCCGGGCCGGCGAAGGCCGAGCCGCCGGCGACCTTCGCCGGGCGCCCGACCCTGACCTTCGTCTACGAGACCGAAGCCAATCCGCCGCGCTATCTCGGCAAGGGCACGGCGATCAACTGGGATCGGCCGGGCCTCACCCTGGACCTGCTGCGCGAGCTCGGAAGCCGGCTCCAGGTCAATCTGGTCCTGGAACGCTTTCCGTGGAACCGGGGTCTGTATCTGGTGGAAACCGGTGAGGCCGACGGCATCTTCCACGCCAGCTACAAGAAGGAGCGGGAGCGGATCGGCGTCTATCCGAAAACGGCGGACGGCGCGGTCGATCCCACGCGGGCGATCTTCACCCAGGCCTATTACCTCCACGTCCTGCGCGGGTCGCCGGTGCGCTGGGACGGCACGACCCTCTCCGGTCTCGGCGACAAGCCGGTCGGGGCGACCGCGGGCTATTCCGTCGTCGGGGATCTGGAGGCGATGGGCGTGCCGGTGGAAACAGGGAAAATACAGGGACTCAACCTCAACAAGCTGGTCGCCGGCCGGATCGCCGCCTATGCCGAGCTGGAAAACATGGCCGCCGCCGCCATCGCCACCGATGCGGCCGCCTATGCCGATGTGGTCAAGCTGGAGCCGCCGCTGATCGCCAAGCCCTATTACCTGCTGCTGTCCCACGCCTTCGCGGACCGCGATCCGGCCCTGGCCGAGGCGGTGTTCGAGACCATCGCCGAGATCAACGCAGACCCGGCCTTCCAGGCCCGGGCGTCGGATTACGCCGCCGCGGATGCCTCCCGGTGACGGCCGCCGGCCAGAACAGGGAACGCAGCACGGAGCCGTCCCCTTCCACCCGCTCGACCGTAACCGGGCGACTGTTCCGCACCGCCTTCTTTCTGTATCTGGCGGCCGCCATCGCGATCACCGGCGCCCTGGTGGCGGAGACCTATCTCTGCGCCAGGGCCGACCTGGAGCGCGAGCTCTCGATCCACCGGCGCGCACTGGAACGCACCCTCTCCGGACCGCTCTGGTCGCTGGACCGGGATGAGATCGCAGAGATCGCGGCCGCCACCGCCGGCCTGCCGGAGATCGTCGGAATCGTGATCCGCGACCACAACCGGACCGGCGAGTTCGCCCGAGCGGGCGATGTTCCCGATCAACCGAGCGCCGAGGCCGAGCCGCGCGACAGACCGGGCGACGGCATCGCCCTGTCCTTCCCGGTCGACTACAGCCATGCGGTCGGCCAGACCCGCGTCGGGTTCGTGACCCTGTTCACCAGCGAGATGGTGGTGCTGGAGCGGGTCCGCTGGCACATCGCCCTGCTGGTGCTCGCCGCGCTGCTCAAGACCGCCATCCTGTGGTTCATCTTCAAACGGGTGGGCCGGTCGATCCTGGTGCGCCCCCTGGCGGCCCTAGTCGACGCGACCCGGCGCACCGGTTTCGACAAGCTGGAGCCGGTCGAGTTCGACGCGGCCACTGCTCGGGCCGCGGCGGGCACGGAAATCGAGACCCTGCGATCCACCTTCAACGACATGATCGGCCAGTTGCGCCGCAGCCGCGACGCGCTCTCCGTCCTGAACACCGAATTGGAGGCGCGGGTCGGCGAGCGCACCCGGGAACTCGAGGCCCGCACCGCCGAAGCCTCCGCCGCCACCGCCCGGGTCGAGCAGGCCCGGCGACAGGCCGCCGCCGCTCTGGAGGAGGCCGAACGGGCCGCCCGGGCCAAGGCGGAATTCCTGGCCCTGGTCGGCCACGAACTGCGCACGCCGCTCAACTCGGTGCTGGGCTTCTCCGAACTGATCCAGCGGCAGGTGAGCACCCGGCAGGACGACGTGAACCCGGCCCAGATCGCCAGCTATGCCGGCTCGATCCACGAGAGCGGCACCCAGCTTCTCACCCTGATCACCGACATCCTCGACCTGTCGCGCATCGAGGCGGGCCGGATGGAGGTGACGCCGGAATGGATCGACACGGCGGCCACCACCCGCACCGTGGTGGAGATGATGCGCGACCCGGCGACCAAGCGCCGGCTGTCGCTGGAATGCCTGGTGAAGCCGGACCTGCCGATGCTGAAGGTGGATCCGCGGCGGTATCGGCAAATGCTGATGAACCTGCTGTCCAACGCGCTGAAATACACCGAGCCCGGCGGCGAGATCCGGATCGACGGCTACCGTCGGCCCGACGGCTGGCTGGAGATCGTGGTCGCCGATACCGGCGTCGGCATGCCCGCCTCCGACATCGCCATCGCCCTGGAGCCGTTCGGCCGGGCGGGCGACCCGACCACCCGGCGGCTCGCCGGGGCCGGCCTCGGCCTGCCCCTGGTCGCCCGGATGATGCAGCTTCACGGCGGCCGGCTGGCGATCGAGAGCGCGATCAACGCCGGCACCAGGGTGATGCTGCGCTTCCCACCCAACTCGGTGCGAGACGAGTAGGGTATTTTTCTCTCTGTTCCAGTTAGTTCATCGGTTATCTTCACCGCGAACCTAAACTGGAATCGACGATGGCCCGATCCTCTTCCAGCACGGCGAAGCCGGCGCGCAAGGGCAAGACCAGGTCCAGCGCCAAGGCCGCCGGGAGCCGCGCCGAACCGCATTTCGGCGGGGCGCGCAAAGGCAAGGGGCCGGCGAAGGCCGCGTCCGCCCACCCGGGTGCCCGGCGGAAGAGAAGCGCCGGCCGCGGCTCCACCCGACGCAGCGGCGGAGCCCGGCGCTCGCTGCTGGGCCGGCTGATCCGTCCGCTGCTGAAATGGGGGTTCCTGGCCGCGTTCTGGGGCGGCATCGTGGTCGCCGGCATTCTCGTCTGGCACGCCTTCCAGCTTCCCGACATCACCGATCTCGACCGCTACACCCGTCCCGGCTCGGTGCGGATGACCGCGTCGGAAGGCGGAATGTTCGCCTCCTACGGCCCGCTGCATGGCGACCCGGTGACGGTGGGGGAGATGTCGCCGCACCTGCCGGCCGCCGTCATCGCCATCGAGGATCGGCGCTTTCCCTATCATTTCGGTGTCGATCCGATCGGTCTGGCCCGCGCCATGGCGGTGAACCTGTGGGCCGGGCGCGTGGTCCAGGGGGGCAGCACCCTGACCCAGCAGCTCGCCAAGAACGTCTTCCTGACCCACGACCGCAGCCTGTCGCGGAAGATCCAGGAACTGCTGCTGGCCTTCTGGCTGGAACGGGAGTTCACCAAGGACGAGATCCTGTCGATCTACCTGAACCGGGTGTATTTCGGCGCCGGGGCGTACGGGGTGGATGCGGCGGCCCGCAAATACTTCTCCAAGAGCGCGCGCGACCTGACCCTGGGCGAAGCCGCCCTGCTGGCCGGGATGCTGAAGGGGCCGTCGCGCTACAGCCCGGCCGCCGATCCCGACCTGGCGCAGCGGCGCACCGCCGTGGTGCTCAACGCCATGGCGGATATCGGCTACATCAACCCGGAGACGGCCCGCCAGGTCGCCGCCGATCCCTACCGGCTGAGCGGGCCGGTCGGCCGCGGTGCGGGCCACCGGTATTTCTCCGACTGGATCTACGATCAGGTCCCCAGCTTCGTCGGCGCGGTATCCGACGACCTGTCCGTGGCCACCACCCTGGACCTGAGGCTGCAATCCCTGGCCGAGCAGGCGGTGCGCGACGGCCTCGCCCGGGGCGGAGCGATGGGGGTCGGCCAGGCCGCGCTGGTGGCGCTCGATCCCCATACCGGGGCGGTGCGCGCCATGGTAGGCGGCGCGGATTTCCAGAGCAGCCAGTTCAACCGCGCCGTCCAGGCCCTGCGCCAGCCCGGCTCGCTGTTCAAGCCCGTGGTCTTCCTGGCCGCCCTCGAACAGGGCTGGCAGCCGGGCGACCTGATCAACGACACGCCGATCACGGTCTCGGGCTGGTCGCCGGGGAATTTCGACGGCAAGTACGACGGGGTCATCACCCTGACCGAGGCGCTGGCCGAAAGCCGCAACGCCGCCACCATCCGCCTGCAGGAGATGGTCGGACGGGGCAAGGTGCGCGACGTGGCCCGCCGCCTGGGCTTCTCCGACGAGCTGACCCCGGGCCCCAGTCTAGGGCTTGGGGTGGACGAGATGAGCCCGCTCGATGTCGCCGGGATCTACGCCACTTTCGCCAATGGCGGCCGTCCGGTCACCCCGCACGGGATCCAGGAGATCCGCGGGCGCGGCGGGGCGACCCTGTACCGGCTGTCGAGCTCCGGCCTGCCCAGCCAGTTCTCCGGTCCGGCGGCGGCCACCCTGACCGCGATGATGATGGAGACGGTGACCGGCGGGACCGGCCACAAGGCTGCCCTCGACCGGCCCGTCGCCGGCAAGACCGGCACGAGCCAGAACTACCGCGATGCCTGGTTCGCCGGCTTCACGGCGGATCTGGTCGCCGTGGTCTGGATCGGCAACGACAACGGGGCGGCCATGAAGAAGGTCACGGGCGGCGGGCTTCCGGCGGAGATCTTCCACGATTTCATGACGGCGGCCCATGCGGGCCTGCCCCGCCGCGCCCTGCTCGGCCGGTAGGGCGCCTCAGGCGGCGGTGAACGCCGGCAGCGGATCGGCCGGAAGGCCGGGCATCGCACCGGAAACATGGGCGCCGGCCACGGCACGCGGGGCCCGGTCGTCCAGCATCTCGCGGATCGTGCACTTGCATTTGCCGCATTGGGGAACGGCACCGCAGGCCTTGTAGACCTGACCGACGGTCTCGGCCCCGCCATCGATGGCCTGGGTCACGGTGCGGGTGTTCAGAGCGTTGCAGATGCACACGTACATGAGCGTTCCCTCGAAGTTGAGGTAAGCTCGCGCTCTTGCGACTGATTGTCAATAGCGAGATATGGGACTCCGCGAATGGCCGGTCACGGGTCGCCGGGAACCCCGTAGCTCGGCGCCTGTGAGGGATCCAGGGCCCGGGTGACGTAGCTGTCCATGTCCGGTTTCCACATCTCCCACAGTGCCGTCAGGTCGGCGATGGGCGTCTCGGAATAATCGACCCGCAGGTCCGCCACCGGCCAGGAGACCTCGGCCTGGATCAGCAGCCCGGCGGAATGCACCGGCCCCGCCTCGCCGCCCGCCGCCAGCCCGGCCTGCAGCGCCCGGATCAGCCGCTTGCCGAAGGAACTGCCCGACCGGGATTCAAACGCCTCCACCATGGCGGCGATCACGTCCTCACCCGCCAGCATGTTGCCGGCGGCCACGCAGTTCTTCCCTTCCGCCGTGGCGTAGGTGCCCAGCGTCTTCTCGCCGCTATACGCCGCAGTGCCGCCCTGGGCGTCGATCAACGCGACCTGGCGGTAGGCGATGTGGTCCGAGGTTTCCACGATCCGATCCAGCACGGTGCGCGCAGGCAGTCCGGTCTCCAGCAGGTCCAGGGCGCGCGGGCCGATCCGCGGATCGGTGATGTTCTGGGTCGCCACCGCGCCGATCCTGGCCCGGGTGAAGGCGCAGCGCGCTGCCACGGCGGTGGAGGAGGAACTGACGACGATGCCGAAGGCGCCGGTGATCTCGCAGCGGGCGGTCAGGGAAAACGTCACGGGCATACTCCGTGGGGTCACAGGGCGAAAGGGAGACGCTATACCGGCATCCGAGCCCTAACAATCCACCGCACCCGTGCACAGGGAGACTGACGGACATGCGCATCGGCATCATCGGAGCGGGAGCCGTCGGCGGCTTCATGGCGGGACACCTGGCCCGGGCGGGTACGGACGTGGCGGTGCTGGCCCGCGGCCCGCATCTGGCGGCGATCCGCGAGAAGGGCCTGACGGTGGAAAGCCAGGGCGAGACCTGGACCTCCCAGGTGACCGCCAGCGACAAGGCGGCCGACCTGGGCGAGGTCGACGTCATCGTCGTCACCGCAAAGGGCCCCGCCCTGCCGGTCATCGCCGAGGCGATCCAGCCGATGCTCGGCGCCGACACGCCGGTGGTCTGCGCCATGAACGGCATTCCCTGGTGGTACGAATACAAGCGCGCGGGCGGCACCGACGCGCCGATCGAGCGGCTCGATCCGGGTGCCGTGGTCTGGAACGCCATCGGCCCGCAGCGCGCCATCGGCTGCATGATCGACTGTCCGGCCGCTGTGGCCGAGCCGGGCTTCGTGCGCCATGTGGCGCCGCGCAAGGGCAGCTTCACCCTGGGCGAGCCGGACAACACCGAGAGCGACCGGGTCAAGGCGATCGCCAAGGTGATCGAGGAGGCCGGCATGGGCGCGCCGGTGACCACCAACATGCGCCGGGCAATCTGGATCAAGCTGCTGGTCAACGCCTCGCGCTCGCCGCTGGGCGTGCTGACCGGCTCCACCGAGCGCGGGCTGGCGGAGAACCCGGAGACCCTGGCGGTCACCATGGCCATCATGCGCGAGGCCCAGGCAGTCGCCGCCTCCCACGGCATCGAGGTGCGGATCGACCAGGACCGGCAGTCGGACCCGTCCCAGCGCTCGCTGCACCGCTCCTCCATGCTGCAGGACTGGGACCTGGGCCGGCCGATGGAGATCGACGGCATCGTGCGGATCATCCAGGACTACGGCCGCAGCGCCGGCATCGCGACCCCGGTGCTGGACACGGTCTCGGCCCTGCTCGGCGAAAAGGCCCGGGCGGCGGGGGTTTAGCACCACCCTTCCCTCACTCCCCCCTCAAACACTCCCCGGATTTAGTCCGGGGTCCACACAAGGGACGCCTCGGGCGCCACGGTGCTCCCGAGGAGCTGGAGGCGCGCCGCGCCGTGGGCCCCGGACTGAATCCGGGGAGTGTTTTTAGGTTTTGTTTGAAACGGCAGCGGCCCCGACGCGTGCCCCGGGCCGCCCCGCCCGACCCGATCAGAACGTGGTCGGGCCGTTCGCCTTCTTGTAGGCGGTCACGTGCTCGATCGCCGCGGTCACGCCGCCCGACTTGTAGGGCACGTCGAGATAGCCGAGGGTCGACTCCACCGCCGCCAGGGCCGCGTAGAGCATCGGCGCGTTCATGTCGCCCATATGGCCGATGCGGAACGCCTTGCCGCCCAGATCGCCCAGGCCGCCGCCGATGCCGACCATCATCTCGTCGCGGCAGACCTCGCGCAGCCGGTTGGCGTCGATGCCCTCCGCCGTGCGGATCGCCGTCACCCCGACCGAGCGCTGCTCGGGCACCAGGGCGTTCAGTTCCAACGCGCCGGCCGTCCCCCAGACCTCAACGGCCTTGTGGGTCGCCTGGGACAGCACCCGGTGCCGCTCGAAGCAACGCTCCAGCCCTTCCTCGAACAGGGTGCGCAGACCCTCACGCAGGCCGAAGATCTGAAGCTGCGGGGAGGTGCCGCAGAAGGTGCGGTAGCCCGGCCCGGCCATGCGCGGCGACCAGTCCCAGTAACGCCGCGGGTTGGCGTTCGCCTTGTGCACGGCGATCGCCTTCTCGTTGGCGGCGCAGAAGCCCAGGCCCGGCGGCATCATCAGACCCTTCTGCGAGGCGGCGATGGCGACGTCCACGCCCCACTCGTCCATGCGGAAGTCGGTGGTGCCCAGGGAGGCGATGGTGTCGACCATCAGCAGGGCGCCGTGGCCGCTCTCGTTCATCGCCTTGCGCACCGCCGGCACGTCGCTGGTGATCGAGGTCGCGGTATCGGTATGGACGACCAGCACGGCCTTGATCCGGCCCTCCTTGTCCTCCGACAGCGCCTTGCCGACGGCGGCCGGGTCCATCGCCTCGCGCCAGCTTCCCGGCACGGTCTGGATGACGATGCCGAGCGCTTCGGCCATGTCGGTCCAACTCCCGGAGAAGTGGCCGGTTTCCGGCACCAGGGCGACGTCGCCCGGCTTCAGGGTGTTGACCAGGGCGGCTTCCCAGGAGCCGTGACCGTTGGCGATGTAGGTGAACAGCTCGCCCTCGGTCTTGAAGACCCGGCGCAGCCCCTCGAAGGACTCCACGGCCGCCTCGACGAATTCCGGATCGTTCAGGTCCATCGTGTCGCGATGCATGGCGTTCTGCACGCGCTGGGGCACGTTGGTCGGGCCCGGCGTGTTGAGGAACTTGCGGCCGCGCTTGATGAGGACGTTGGGACGGTTGGAGACGGAATCGGGGGCCATGCGGGGGGCTCCTGGCAGCAGATCTTCGGTGCGGATCTTTGGTTTGGGAGCGATCAGGGACGATCGATCGGCCGCAAGATAGTGCAAACCTGAGGCGTGCTCACGACATTATTGCGACTTTCCCGCCGGAATCTGCTGGGTGATGCAATGGATATTGCCACCGCCGAGCAGGATCTCGCGGGCCGGGATCGCCACCACCTCGCGGTCGGGCAGCGCGTCGGCGATGATCCGGCAGGCGTCGTCGTCGGTGCGCGGGTCGAGCAGCGGCACCAGCACCCGCCCGTCCACCAGGTAGAAATTGGCGTAGGACCCGGCCAGACGGTCGCCGGCCTCGCGCGGCTTGCCGCCGGGGGCCGACACCACGCCGCCGGCCTCGCGGTCGGTCATGTGCAGCGGGCCGGGCATCGGCAGCTTGACGATGCGGAACGGGTCGCCCGCCGTGTCGTGCACCGCCTCCAGGGCCGCCAGCGCCTCGGCCGAGCGCACGTGCTGCGGGTCCCAGGGATCGTCGGTCCAGGTCAGCAGGATCAGGTTCGGCCCAGCCACGTGCAGCAGGTTGTCCACATGGCCGGTGGTCTCGTCCGCGAACACTCCGCGCGGCAGCCAGACCACCTGCTCGGCGCCGCTATAGGCCTTCAGCATCTCCTCGCAGGTCTCGCGGCCGAGCCCGGCATTGCGGCCGGTGCTCAGCACGCATTCCTCGGTGACGAAGACCGTGCCTTTGCCGTCGCTGTGGATGCCGCCGCCTTCCTGGATCAGCGGGGCGCGGTAGCGCTCCACCCCTTCCAGCGCGGCGACCGCGGCGGCCACCGCGTCGTCGGCCCGCCAGTCCGGATACAACCCGTGCACCTCGCCGCCCCAGGCGTTGAAGGTCCAGTCCACCGCCCGCCGGTCGCCGGCGGCATCGACCACGACGGTCGGGCCGGTATCGCGCATCCAGGCGTCGTCGGTCTCCATCTCCACCAGCCGCACCTCGGCCGGCAGGGCGGCGCGCGCCCGCGCCATGCGCCGGGCGGAAACGCCTACGGTGAGCGGCTCGGCGGCGACGATCGCCGCCGCCACGGCGGCAAAGGCCTCCTCCGCCGGAGCGGCGTCGTCGCGCCAGGTATCCCCGCGCTCCGGCCACAGCATCCAGGTGCCGGCATGGGCCTCGAACTCGCCCGGCATCCGATATCCGTCGGCCGCCGGGGTGCCCGGCAGCGCGGTCAGTTGCCCCATGTGACGCGATCCGTGAAGCGTTTCATCATCAGCGAGTTCACCCGGTTCTGCAGGCGCTTGGCGGGCACCGGCTTGGTCAGGAGGAGGTCCACCTCCAGACGCTTAGACTCCTGAACGGCGAAATCATTCACCGCGCCGGCCAATAAAACGACGGGGATGTCGGCCGGCAGGGTGGTGTAATCCTCGCGGATCCGCTGCAGCAGCTCGAACCCGTCGGCGCCGTCCGGGCCTTCCAGCCGGGCGTCGAGGATCAGCAGATCGGGAGTGATCTCCTCGGCCGCATAGAGGGCGGTGGCGGCATTGTGGGCGTCGAGCGGCGGCGGAAACCCGAGATCGATCAGGGCGCGGCACAGCAGGGCGCGGTTGTCGTCGTCCGGCTCCACCACCAGGGCGAGCAGCCCCTCGTAGTCGAAGCTGGCGAGCACCCCGTCCATGATGCGCGTCAAGCGGCGCGTCTGGGACAGTCCCGTCGGCATATGCCCATGGTCCCCCGTTTTCAGGTCTGCTAGCGTCCGGCCAGCAAAACCGAGTCTAGCCGAATCGCCGGCTTCCGCGAAGCCGGCGCGAACCCGGAGTTCCTACCATGGATACGGCCACAATCGACGCCCTGGAAACCGAATCCGCCCTGCGCGAGATCTACGGCATGCCGGGCGAACTGGCGGCGAAGAAGCAGCTCACCTATCTCGACAAGCACGCCAGGCGGTTCCTGGAACTGTGCCCGTTCCTGGTGATTTCCACCCAGGGTCCGGACGGTCTGGGCGACGTCTCGCCGAAGGGCGATGCGCCGGGTTTCGTGGCGGTGCTCGACGACCGCACGATCCTGATCCCGGACCGGCCGGGCAACAACCGGATCGACACCCTGGGCAACCTGACGGCGAATCCGGGCGTGGGCATCCTGTTCATGATTCCGGGGGTGAACGAGACCCTGCGGATCAACGGCCGCGCCCGGGTGATCGCCGACACCGCGCTGCTGACCCAGTTCGCCGTGCGCGACCGGCTGCCGAAGACCGGCATCCTGGTCGAGGTGAAGGAGATGTACCTGCACTGCGCCAAGGCGCTGGTGCGCTCCAAGCTGTGGGAGGACGACTACCGGGTGGAGCGCGCGGTGCTGCCGTCGCTCGGCCAGATGATCGCCGACCAGGTGGAGGACGCCACCGTCGACGTGGCCGCCGCCGACAAGCGCATCGCGGAGTCGGAGAAGAATAACCTGTATTGATGGGGCGGGGGGTTTTTGAGAGAGCGGTGTGCTTCCCTCTTCCCTTTCCGTTTTTTTTCACTCCCCGGATTTATTCCGGGGTAACCCCTCAGCCTCCCGGACACCGGTATTAAGGCGGTGAAGTCAACGCCTCTCCCGAGCGCTCCCCCGGAATAAATCCGGGGAGTGTAAGAAGAAGGGGGGGGGGCGGTTCTACCGCCGCCGTCGCGCTGAGCGGTGGCGGCTGGTGAAGGTTGGGGGTTTGCCGCGCAGCCAGACCAGGAACCGGGCGATCTCCGGATGGGCGCGGAGCTTCTCCGGGGTGTCGTAGTCCCGCGCCAGGCTGCGCTCGTCCAGCACGCTGTGGATCTTGCGGTGGCAGACCGTGTGCATCGGCTCCGCCGCGCGGCCGCCCTTGCTCCTCGGGACCCAGTGGTGGCGGTCGACGCTCGGCCCCGCGACCATCGGCCGGCCGCAGAGCGGACACGGCCCCAATCCATCGTCCGGCCCGGTCCCGCTCACCCCTCCGACCCGCTCAATAGCCGAGCCCGGCCTCCGGGCGCTGATCGGTGAAGGTCACGTTGACCTTGGCCGCGCCGGGCGCGGTATTGGCGAATTCCGACACGAACGCCGTCTTCTCGCCCGGCAGCAGCTGATAGGACTCGGTGGTGAACAACCAGCTCGCCAGGGGCTGGCCGCCCTCGGCGACCACCGTGGCGCGCAGCGCCGGCAGGCTGATCATCAGTTCGCCCGGATTGCGGATCTCGCCATGCACCTCCAGCACCTCCACGGTGCCTTCCTGGCGGCGCTGGACATAGACGTTCTGCAGCACCAGCCCCTCGCCCGGCACGGGGACCGGCATGCCGACCTTCTCGTAGAGCAGCGCGCTCGCCGGCCAGGCATGGACCAGGGTGGTGCGGGCGACGAACAGCCCCGCCGGGATCGCCACCGCCAGGATCAGCAGGGCGTAGAGGATATACGGCCGGGAGGGCTTCTCCGGCCCGGCGCCGCGCACGGCCCGGAACCGGGACACGTCGGCCAGCGGCGGCGGATCCATCTCCTCGCCCGACCGGTCGTAGCCTTCCGCCTCTTCGAGCGGCCCCTCGACAGCCGGTTCCGGCGCCGCCGCCTTCTTCTTTTTCTTCGGCGCGGGCGCTTCCGGCGCCGGGTCGTCGGCACCGGCCGGCATCTGGTGCCACTTGTGCTCGCAACTGCTGCATTTGAGCTTGCGGCCCTTGGTGCCGAGCGCGGAGTCCGGGACCTTGAACTTCTGCTCACATTTCGGGCAGGTGACGAGCATTCGTGTCCTCAAAAATCAGGGTCGGACAAACTATATCGCGGCGCGGCCCAGCGGCAAGGACGGCGCGGCGGCGGTGTCGCGCAGCCAGGTGCCGAAGACCCGCGCCTCCGGCCGGGCGTCGTCGGGCAGCAGCAGGACATAGGCGAGGCCGCTGTCGGTGAAGCCGAACGGCGCCGCCAGCCGGCCGCTGTCGAGATCGTCCTGCACCAGCACCTTCGGGGCGATGGCGACGCCGAGACCGGCCGTCGCCGCTTCCAGCATGAAGTAGAAATGCTCGTATTCTTGTCCGCCCGCCGGCAGGGACAGGCCCGATCCCGCACACCAGTCCGGCCAGGCGGCGCGGCGCGTGCGGGTATGCAGCCGCGGCAGCGCCGCCAGATCCGCCGGAGCGGCGACATCCGCCACCAGGTCGGGGCGGGCGACCGGGCCGACCTGCTCGTCGAACAGGGTGATGGCGGACGGCAGCTCCCAGGGCGGACGGCCGACGCGGATGGCGGCGTCGAGCCGCTGGCGGCGGAACTCCACCGGCCCGTCATTGGCGGTCAGCCGCACCTCGATCTCCGGATGGGCGCGCTGGAAGCCGAGCAGCCGCGGGATCAGCCAGCGCATCATCAGGGTGCCGGAACAGGACACGTCGAGGGTGCTGTGCCGGTCCTGGATCACCCGGTTCACCGCCTCCTCGATGCCGTCGAACGCCTCGGTGAGCGGTTCCAGCAGGGCCAGCGCCGCCCGCGACGGCTTCAGCCGGTTGCGCGGCCCCTCGAACAGGGCGACGCCGAGCTGGGCCTCCAGCCCGCGGATCTGCCGGCTGACCGCACTGTAGGTGACCCCCAGCGCATCGGCCGCGTCGGTCATCCGACCGAGCCGGGCCGTCGCCTCGAAGGCGCGCAGGGCGTTCAGGGGGAGCATGCCGCGTTTCATGTGCGTTTCTTGCACATGAAACGGGATAAATCATCGTTTTTCAGCCTGTCATAAAACTGTCATAAGCGATTGAAGCACATGATGCCGCGCCGCCGAGCGAGACCCTTCGATGGAAACCACCGTCTTCGCCGCCGTCCTGTTCGCCGCCCTGCTGCATGCCGGCTGGAACGCCGCGGTGAAGGTCGGGCTCGACCGGTTCTCCTCGATCCTGCTGCTGGCCATCGTCCAGGCGGCGATCGCCGTGCCGCTGCTGCCCTTCGTGCCGCTGCCGGCACCGGAGGGCTGGTGGTGGATCGCCGCGGCCGCCCTGCTGCATGCCGGCTACAAGCTGTTCCTCATCCAGGCCTATGCCCATGCGGATCTGAGCCAGGCCTATCCGCTGGCCCGCGGCACCGCACCGCTGATCGTGTCGGCGGTGTCGATCCTGTTCCTCGGCGTCAGCTTCACCGGCGTCCAGATGCTGGCGATCGCGGCGATCTCCGGCGGTATCCTGGTGATGGCGCTGCGCGGTAGCGACAGCGGCCGGATGCAGGGCAAGGCGCTGTTCTACGCCCTGGGAACGGCCGGTTTCACCGCCAGCTACACCCTGATGGACGGGGTCGGCGCCCGGGTCGCCGGCTCGCCCTCGGGCTTCATCCTGTGGATGGTCATCGGCGACGCCATGGTCATGGTGGCCTTCGCCGTCGCCACCCGCGGCACGGGGGTGTTCGCCGCCCTGGTCCCGGCCTGGAAGACCGGTCTGGCGGCGGGGGCCATGTCGCTCGGCTCCTACTGGATCGCGGTCTGGGCATTCACCCAGGCGCCGATCGCCCTGGTCGCCGCCCTGCGCGAGAGCAGCATCCTGTTCGCGATCCTGATCGCCGCCTTCGTCATGCGCGAGCGGGTGAGCGGCTGGCGCTGGGGGTCGGCCCTGATGATCGCCGCCGGGGTCGCCCTGACGCGGGCCTGACGGGCGCGATATTGGCGTCTGTGCCCGGGCGGAACCCGGTGCTACCGTCCCGGCAAACATCCAATCCGGGAGGGAAAACACCATGAGCACCATCAAATCGGCCATCGTCACGGGCGCGGGGTCCGGCATCGGCAAGCGCAGCGCGCTGGCGCTGCTGAAGGCCGGCTGGAGCGTGGCCCTGGCGGGCCGCCGCGCCGACGCGCTGGAGGAGACCAAGAAGGAGGCCGGCGCCGACGGCGACCGCGCCCTGGCCGTGCCGACCGACGTGACCGATCCGGCAGCCGTGAAGGCGCTGTTCGACAAGACGGTGGAAGCCTTCGGCCGGGTCGACTTCATCTTCAACAATGCCGGCATGAACGCCCCGGGCATCCCGCTGGAGGAGCTGTCCGACGACCAGTGGCGCAACGTGGTCGACGTGAACCTGACCGGCTGCTTCTGGGTGATCCGCGAGGCGTTCCGGGTGATGAAGGCGCAGGAGCCCATGGGCGGGCGCATCGTCAACAACGGCTCGATCTCGGCCCATGCGCCGCGGCCGGACAGCATCCCCTACACCGCCACCAAGCACGCGGTCTCCGGCCTGACCAAGACGGCGGCGCTGGACGGGCGGAAGTACGACATCGCGGTCGGCCAGATCGACGTGGGCAACGCCTTCACCGAGCTGGCGGCGCGCATGAAGACCGGGGTGAAGCAGGCGAACGGCGACATCAAGCCGGAGGCGATGATGGACGTGGACCACGTGGCCAACGCCATCGTCCACATGGCCAGCCTGCCGCCGGAGGCCAACATCCTGAACCTGACCGTGATGGCGACCAAGATGCCGTTCGTGGGGCGGGGGTAGTCCTCTTTCCTTCCCGTTCCTCTACCTCGTCATCCCGGACAGCCCCGGACCCGATCCGGGGCTGGGCCGGGACCGAGGTGCCGCGGGGTCGGTGGCTTTATCCCGATTTCCATCAGGATGACGGCAGGGGCGGTTCGAAATTCGTCCGTCGTCCTTGTAACTTATCGTCTTCCGCTTCTGGTAGAGTTTCGGAAGCGGTGGTGGATGGGACGCCGAGTCGTCCTGGAGCGTGCGAGCCCGAACGTCAGCAAGGTTGCCCATCCACCGTTCATCCCTCGAACCCGAACAGTCGCCGGGACCGCCATATGGCGAGCCCGTTTAGGCAAGGCAGGGTAGCGATGGACCAGGTGATCGTGGGTATCGACGTCTCCAAGAGCCGTCTGGATGTTCATATCCTGCTCGGCGCGCAAGGGCCGGGCGAATGTGAGGCGGTGCCGCGTGACGGCGCTGGGATTGCAGCGTTGGCCGAGCGTCTTGGAGCGCTGGGAGCAACGCTGGTGGGGGTCGAGGCGACGGGCGGCTTCGAGACGGTGGTGGCGGCGGGTCTGGCCGGGGCGGGCTTGCCGGTCGTCGTGGTCAATCCGCGCCAGATCCGGGCCTTCGCCCAGGCGCTGGGACGTCGGGCGAAGACCGATCCGATCGATGCGGAGATGATCGCCCGGTTCCTGGCGGCGACCCGGCCTGAGCCGCGCGCATTGCCCGATGCGTCCGGCCGCCTGCTGGCCGATCTGGTGGCCCGGCGACGGCAGATCGTGTCGATGATCGCCGCCGAGCGCCAGCGTCAGAGCCGCCTCACGGAACCGCGGGTGCGGCGCTCGATCCTGCGTCTGATCACGGCCCTGGAGAAGGAACTGAACGAGGTCGACCGCGAGATCGACGACCAGGTCCGCGGCTCGCCGGTCTGGCAGGCACAGGAGGATCTGCTGCGCAGCGTGCCCGGCATCGGTCCGGCCACCGCCCGCACCCTGCTCGCCGATCTGCCCGAACTCGGCCGACTGGACCGGCGCCAGATCGCCTCCCTGGCGGGGCTGGCACCGTGGACGCGCCAATCGGGAACTTGGCGCGGCAAAGCCTTCATCGGCGGCGGACGCGCGAGCGTACGCACCGCCCTGTTCGTCGCAGCCATGGTCGGCGCGCGCTACAACCCTACCCTCAAGGCCTTCCACGCCAGACTGATCGCTGCAGGAAAGCCCAAGATGGTCGCCCTCATCGCCGTCGCCAGAAAGCTGCTTACCATCCTCAACGCCATCGTCAGAGATCAAAAGCCATGGCAAGTCGCTTGACCAAGATCACAGTCGCTGACGTACGTCGGGACCATGCGTCCAGCGCCGAGCCCTGGGTCCCGGGCAGCCCCCGGGTCGGGCCCGGGGTCTCCCGGGATGACGTGGGGAATGTGTACGGTCGGATACGCCGGGCGCCAAACGCGGCGATTCGCGCCCTGCCGGTGCCATAGCCATGGCCCCGCAACGCCCGCGATCCGCCGGAATGCCAAGGCCCCATGACCCGCACCCGCGACAGTGCTACCTCTGAGGCCATGGCTCTCGCCCACCCCGACTCCCTCGACGTTTCGCCCGCCCTCCCCGGCCGCTGCCCGGAGACGGCGCTGCACGACGTGTTCGGCTTCGCCGAATTCCGGCCCGGCCAGCGCGACGTGATCGACAGCATCCTCGCCGGCCGCGACACCCTCGCGGTGATGCCGACCGGTGCGGGCAAGTCGCTCTGCTTCCAGCTTCCCGCCGTCATGGATGGCGGGCTGACGGTCGTCGTGTCGCCGCTGATCGCGCTGATGGAAGACCAGGTCCGCTCCCTGCGCCTGCAGGGGGTCTGCGCGGCCGCCATGCATTCCGGCAACGCGCCCGGCACCAACGGCGACATCTGGCGCCAGGCCCGCTCCGGCGAGCTGCGGCTGCTCTACATCGCGCCCGAGCGCCTGGCCCTGGACGGCATCCTCGACGACCTGTCGGAGATCGGCGTCACCCGGCTGGTGGTGGACGAGGCGCACTGCATCAGCCAGTGGGGCCACGCCTTCAGGCCGGACTATCTCACCCTGGCGCGGGTGCGCGAGCGGCTCGGCGTTCCGACCGCCGCCTTCACCGCCACCGCCGACGCCGCCACGCGGCGCGACATCGTCGACCGGCTGTGCGGCGGCGACGCAAGGGAATTCGTCTTCGGCTTCGACCGGCCGAACCTGGATCTGCGCATCGCCGAGAAGCGCAGCCCGATGAAGCAGCTCCTGGCCTTCCTGGCCGACCGTCAGGGCGAGAGCGGCATCGTCTACTGCCTGTCGCGCCGGGCGGTGGAGGAGACGGCGGCCGGCCTGAACCGCCAGGGCATCAAGGCGGTGCCCTATCACGCCGGACTCGACCCGGAGGTGCGCTCGGCCAATCAGGACCGCTTCGTCACCGAGGACGGGATCGTCGTCTGCGCCACCATCGCCTTCGGCATGGGCATCGACAAGCCGGACGTGCGCTTCGTCTTCCACACCGACGTGCCCGGATCGGTGGAGGCCTATTACCAGGAGATCGGGCGCGCCGGGCGCGACGGCCTGCCCGCCACCGTGCAGATGCTCTACGGCCTGGCCGATATCGCCCAGCGCCGCCGCTTCGTCGACGAGAGCGGGGCAAGCGAGGACCAGCGCCGGATCGAGCATCGCCGCCTCAACACCCTGCTGGGCATCTGCGAGACCGCAGGCTGCCGCCGCCAGGCGCTGCTCGCCGCCCTGGGCGAGCCGATGGCGAAACCCTGCGGCAACTGCGACACCTGCCGGGAGCCGCCGGAGACCCTGGACGGGCTGGTCCCGGCGCAGAAGGTGCTCTCGGCCATCCTGCGCACCGGCCAGCGTTTCGGTGCCGGCCATATCGTCGACATCCTGGTCGGCGGCAAGACCGAGGCCGTCCAGCGCCACGGCCACGATGCGCTGCCAACTTTCGGCGTCGGCACCGAGTTCGACCGCAACGGCTGGCGCTCGGTGATCCGCCAGCTCGTCGCCTGTGGCATCGTTGCCATCGACACCGCCGGGTTCGGCGGGCTGACCGTGGGCGAGACCGGCCGCGCCGTGCTGAAGGGCGAGGCCGGCGTCACCCTGCGCCGCGACACCGCCAAGCGCGCGAAGACCGGGCGCGACCGCGAGCAGACCGTGGCCACCGTCTCGCCGGAAAACGCCGACCTGCTGCGGGCCCTGAAGGAGGAGCGGCGCGACATCGCCCGCGAACTCTCCCTGCCGGCCTATACCGTGCTGCACGACCGCTCGCTGATCGAGCTGGCCGAGCGCCGGCCGTCCTCGCTGGAGGCCTTCGCCGGGATCCATGGGGTGGGCCAGGCCAAGCTGGAGAAGTTCGGTGCCCGGTTCCTCGCCGTGATCCGCGAGGCCGACGGGGCGGCCGCATGAAGCCGGCGCGAAAACGGGCGCCCTTCGCGCTGCCCGACATCGCCATCCGCCGGGATTCCGACGGCACAATCCACCTGCGCTCCCGCACCCCGCTCGCCGCCCATCCGGAGACCATCGTCGATCATCTCGACCGCTGGGCGAGCCGCACGCCGGACCGCGTCCTGGTGGCCGAGCGGCGGGGCGACGGCTGGCGCGAGGTGAGCTTCGCCGAGGCCGCCCGGGCCAGCCGGGGCATCGCCACCGCCCTGATCGCGCGCGGCGTCGGCGCGGTCATGGTCCTGTCGGAGAACTCGGTCGACCAGGCCCTGCTGATGCTGGGCGCGTTCCGGGCCGGAGTACCGTTCTGCCCGGTCTCCCCCGCCTATTCGCTGCTGTCGCGCGACTTCGCCAAGCTGAAGCAGATCGTGGAGATCGTCCGGCCCGGCCTAGTGCTGGCCGAGGGGCTGGCGCCGTTCGAGCGGGCCCGGGCCGGGGTCGACTTCGGCGGGGCCGACTTCATCGGCGACGTCTCTTCCCTGGCCGCGACCGAGCCCGGCGCCCTGCACGAGATCGGCGGCGACGACGTCGCCAAGATCCTGTTCACCTCCGGCTCGACCGGCACGCCCAAGGGGGTGATCAACACCCACCGGATGCTGGCCTCCAACCAGGCGGCCCTGGGCCAGGTCTGGCCGTTCCTGGTCGAGCGGCCGCCGGTCATGCTCGACTGGCTGCCCTGGAGCCATACCTTCGGTGGCAACCAGAATCTCGGCCTCGCCATCAGCCATGGCGGCACCCTGTATATCGACGACGGCCGCCCCACCGCGGAGCGGATCGCCCGCACGGTGGAGAACCTCCGCCTCGTCCGCCCCACCCTGCATTTCAACGTGCCGCGCGGGCTGGACATGCTGCTGCCCCACCTGGAGGCGGATACAGCCCTGCGCGACCGGTTCTTCGAGAGCCTGGAGTTCGTGTTCTATGCCGGCGCCACCCTGCCCCTGTCCCTGTGGCGGCGGGTCGAGGCGCTGGGTCTGGCGGCGACCGGCGAGCTGCCGGTGCTGACCACCTGCTACGGCACCACGGAGACCGCCCCCATGGCGCTGGCCGCCCATCTGGTGTTGGAGGGCACCGGCGTGGTCGGGGTGCCGGTGCCGGGGGTGGAGGCCAAGCTGGTGCCGACCGGCGACAAGCTGCAGATCGCCCTGCGCGGCCCGAACATCTCGCCCGGCTACGCGGGCCGCGACGACCTGACGGCAGAGGCGTTCGATGCCGAGGGCTATTTCCTGAGCGGCGACGCGGTGCGGCTGGCCGATCCGGTGGACCCGAATGCCGGGATCATCTTCGACGGCCGGATCGCCGAGGATTTCAAGCTGTCCACCGGCACCTGGGTCAGCGTCGGCGCGCTGCGGGTGGCGGTGATCGCCACTTGCGGGGCAGCGGTCAGCGATGTGGTGATCGCCGGTCACGACCGGGACGCGGTCGGCATCCTGGTCTTCGCCAAGCCGGACGCGACGGCGGACGCGATCCGCGAGGGGCTGATGCGGCACAACGCCGCCAATCCGGCCTCCAGCACCCGGATTGCCCGCGCCCTGATCCTGGACGAGCCGCCGAACGTCGATGCGGGCGAGATCACCGACAAGGGCTACCTGAACCAGCGCCGCATCCTGGAGCGCCGCTCCGACCGGGTCTGGCACCTCTTCGCCACCCCGCCGGCGCGGGACGTGATCGTTCTTTAGGACGTCATCCTGACGCACGTCAGGACCAAGCCACTCACCCTTCCATCACCGCACTTCCCGGCCTTGTGCCGGGACCCACCCATCCATCGCTAGATCGCGGTCGACTATACCCTTTAGTGCTCGGGCGCACCCTGCCGTAGGCCCCGGCACAAGGCCGGGGAGTGGGTTAGGGAAGGAATACGAAACTCGATCCGGTGCACAGAAGCCGGGTGCTTGATCCTGATTTGCATCAGGATGACGGCTGGAGGGTCAGTCCCCGCAGAACCGCCGCAGCGTGGCGGCGTCCGCCTCCTCCCCCGAGGGCAGGGCCGCTTCCGGATCCCGCGTCCAGGCGGCGATGTCGGCGATGACCTGTTCGCGCTCCAGGTCGCGGAACAGCATGTGATAGCCGTCCTCGTACAGCGCCACCCGGCGGTCCGGCGGCAGGGCCTTCAGCATGGCGCAGGTCGGTCTGCGCGGCACGAGCTGGTCCTTGCGGCCGTAGAGCACGAGGATCGGCCCGCGCAGGTTGGGCGCCTGTTGCTGGGCGGCGTCCATCAGCGCCACCAGACCGTAGACCGTGTCGACCCGCGGCCGCTTGATGAACAGCGGGTCGCGCGCCAGCTCCCGCAGCATGGCGAAATTGTCGCTCGGGATGATCCGGATGCCGCGGGGCTCCAGCGGCAGCCAGGGAACCGTATGGGCCATGATGTCCAGCGGCAGCGTCTGGAACAGCGGCATCCAGTCGCGGCCCCAGACCGCCGGCGCCGACAGCACCGCACCGTCCGCTTCGGTCTCCGGATAGGACAGGGCGAGCATCGCCACCGCCCCGCCCATGCTCTCGCCCAGCAGGTAGACGGGCACGCCCGGCATGTCGGCCTTCGCCAGGCGGACGAGGGTCTCCGCATCGCGGGCCATGCGGTCGCCGCCGGCCCACATGCCGTACCCCGGGGCCTCGCCGAAGCCGCGCTGGTCCGCCGCATAGACCGCCACCCCCTGGGCCGACAGGTCGTCGCCGAGCTCGTCGAAGGCGTTGGAATAGTCGCCGAAGCCGTGCAGGGCGACGACGGCCGCCGCGGCGGGGCCGTCCGGCCGCCAGATCCGCATCGGCAGGCGGATGCCGTCATCCATCACCGCGAAGGGCCGCTGCACCAGTTTGGGCACCACCGCATCCTTGCCCGGCGGGGCGAGCTGCGGCGCGCAGGCGGCCAGGACAAACAGGCAAACGATGGTTAACGACAGGCGGACCGACCCCATGACCCCATCCGACAGTATCAAATCCTTGCGGGAGACGCGGTCGTGGGTATCATCCGGCGATCACGTGAACAAGCGCGGCAGCGCGGAGGGACGGGCCATGGCGGCGGTAGGCAACGACGCGTTCGAGACCATCGAAGTGACCGGACACCGGGTCGCCTGCGACGGCGGCGACGGCCCGCTGGGCCACCCCCGGGTGTTCCTGGAGATCCCCGAGGACGAGCACAAGGTGGTCTGCCCCTACTGCTCCAAGACCTATGTCATGGTCGCCGAGGGTGCGGGCGAACACGCCGCCTGAGCGGCCGGTCCGGTCTATTCCAGGACTTTAGGCCAGTTGCCGTCGGCCGCCTTGATGTGGCCGGGGACGTCGGCTTCCCATTTCTTCTGAACGTCGGCGTTGTAGTTCAGGTACAGCCGGCCGTCGACGATGCGCCAATGCTGCGGGTCGCCCTTGGCCGTATAGCCCTGGGACACCGCCCAGGCGCAGTAGTCGCCGTATTGCGGTGCGTATTTGCCCGGATTGGCGATGAAGGCGTCGCGGTGCTCGGCCGAGGTGAAGCGCCAGGTCGCGCCCTTGTACTCGGTCTCGAACTTGTCCGAGCCCTCCACCGGCTTGCCGTCGGTGAAGTAGGCGACCGGATCGTAACCGTCCACCGCCGTGCTCGACAGGAACTCGGTATAGACCGGGTCCTGTCCGGCATGGGTGATCCGCGGCCCGACGAAGGCGATCAGCCCGGCGACCGCCAGGATGCCGACGACACGGGCCAGGCCCTTGGAAAACGACACGTACTGCATGACCTGCTTGCTTCCCTGTGCGGACAGTTCCCGATCGATTTCCCGAGCATACGGGCAGACGGCGGTCGCGCGACATCACGCGCCCGCGACCTTGCGGTAAAGGGTCCGTGAGGCAGGACTGGGGCGCACTGTGAG
The DNA here is from genome assembly GCF_034377285.1 of Thalassobaculum sp. OXR-137. Lineage (NCBI taxonomy): Bacteria > Pseudomonadati > Pseudomonadota > Alphaproteobacteria > Rhodospirillales > Thalassobaculaceae > Thalassobaculum > Thalassobaculum sp. OXR-137. The sequence goes on from NZ_CP139715.1 coordinate 861,975, forward strand.
GACAAATCAGGTCCACGTTTACTTTTCTGACCCTGCCTCGTGCATAGTGACGATATGACGACGCTCCGCCTCCTCCTGGCAGTCGCCGCCGTGGTGCTGGCTTGCAGCCTGGCCTGGGCGCGCTCGGAGTCCGCGCCGCTCCATGGCCTGCGCGCACTCGCGGGTCAGCCTTCGAATACACTGGTGCGCACCGATGTTTTCCGGAAGGTGCTGGAGCGGTTCCTGCCTACGTGTGTCCGCTCGGACATCCTGTATCCGGGAGCGACGGCCTCGGGCTCCGTCATGGAGGTTCTGAGCCTGCCCGGCCAAGCGCTGCGGCTCAGCGGGGACGACCGGTTCCTGACCGCCGAGAGTTGTCGGGTGCATGAATGCTCGGCCTCCAAGGGCGTGGTCGTCCTCGATACGGAAACCGCTGCCCTGTGTGCCGTGATCTTTCATCCCTTCTTCCGCGTGGACGACAATTTCGATCGGCTCGGAAACCCGCTTGACCGTCAGGTCGTCTCGATCGAGGCGGAAATTTTCGTGCCCGCAGCCGATGACGGTCGGCCGAGTCTCCTTGCGAGATGCGCCGATGCCTTCGCCGACGCGGTCCATCGGGCGGTTTCCGAGGGTCAGTCCGTCCGGTACTCCGACATCGAGATCCGGACCGCCCCGACCTTTTCCTCCGACCGGACGCTTCGGAGCCTCTTCCAGCCCTTTGGCGATCGGCCACCGCAGCGCTGACGGCCCGCGACCGACGATGCTATTGCCTCAGGCGCCGGAGGGCGGGCTCCATGTGGTCGGCTTCCTGATGACGTCGGCTCTGGTGGTCGTCCCTGAAATTCCGAAGTTCGGCCAGGGCCGCCTCCCAATCCTGAGCGGTGATGTGCTTCCAGAATGTCGGTGTCTGCGTCGCCAGATTGCCGTACTGCCACGTGACGGACGCTATGACGGTCTGAAACTCTGGCGGCAAATCCCCAAACCGCACCATTCCAGGCTGAAGCACCGCGTTGTAGCTCTGGATCATCGGTTGAATTGTAAATTTCTTATAGTCGTCTTCGAATTTCTCCCAAACCGCCAGGGCGACCGAGAAGTCCTCGTTCATATCCTATAATCATGGGCGATAGGACCGCCCGTCGACGCGCTTCGCGGTTGCCGAAACGCCTCCGTCCTTTAGAGTCGCGCCCAGCCTCACCAGCCCCGGAAGATCCGATGGCCGACACCTGCGCCCCCGCCGTCCCGACCCCCACCGAACCGGGGCAGAGCCACCTCTTCCTGGTGGACGGGTCGGGCTACATTTTCCGCGCCTATCACGCCCTGCCGCCCATGAGCCGGCGGGACGGAACGCCGGTGAACGCGGTGTTCGGCTTCTCCAACATGCTGGTGAAGCTGATTGACGACATGGATGCCGACCACATGGCGGTGATCTTCGACGCCAGCCGGTTCAGCTTCCGCAACGACATCTACCCTCAGTACAAGGCCCAGCGCCCCGACGCGCCGGAGGATCTGGTCCCGCAATTCCCGCTGATCCGCGAAGCGACCCGCGCCTTCAACGCGCCCTGCATCGAGATGGACGGGTTCGAGGCCGACGACATCATCGCGACCTATGCCCGCCAGGCGGTGGAGCAGGGCTGGCGCGTCACCATCGTGTCTTCCGACAAGGACCTGATGCAGCTCGTGCGGCCCGGCGTCGACATGTTCGACCCGATGAAGAACGTGGCGATCGGCCCGGATCAGGTGATGGAGAAGTTCGGCGTCGCCCCGAACAAGGTGGTCGACGTCCAGGCGCTGGCCGGCGACAGCGTCGACAACGTGCCCGGGGTGCCCGGCATCGGCGTCAAGACCGCCGCCCAGCTCATCGGCGAATACGGCGACCTGGAGACCCTTCTGGAGCGCGCGGGGGAGATCAAGCAGCCCAAACGGCGCGAGAACCTGATCGAACATGCCGAGCTGGCCCGCATCTCCAAGCAGCTCGTCACCCTGAAGGATGACGTGAACGTGCCGGAGCCGCTGGGCGACCTGGTGGTCCGCGGGATCGATTCCGACAAGATTCTGGCCTTCCTGCGCGAGCAGAACTTCAAGCGGCTGATCGCCCGGTTCGAAAGCGAGGCCGGACAGGCCGCCGGCGAGACCGCGTCCACCGCCGCCGTCTCCGCTCCGACCGGTGAGGCGGCCGGCTACGAGCTGGTGACCGACATGGCGGCGCTGCAGGGCTGGATCGCCGCGGCGGAGGCCCAGGGGGCGGTTGCTTTCGACACCGAAACGACCTCGCTCAACGCCATGCGGGCCGAGCTGGTGGGCGTGTCCCTCGCCCTGGCACCGGGCAGGGCCTGCTACATCCCCCTGCGCCATGTGGGTTCCGCCGCCCAGGGCGAGCTGCTCTCCGCCCCCTCCGCCGGCGACAACCCGGAGCAGGTGCCGTTCGAGCCGGCCATCGCCGCGCTGAAGTGGCTGTTCGAGAATCCGGCGGTCCTGAAGATCGCCCACAACGCCAAATACGACTGCCTGGTGCTGAGCCGGAAATCCAATGGCGGCATCGCGGTGGCACCGCTCGACGACACCATGTGCGCCTCCTACGTGCTGGAGGGCGGGCTGCACGGCCATGGGCTCGACGAGCTGTCGCTGCTGCATTTCGAGCATCGCAACATCAAGTTCGAGGAGGTCTGCGGCAAGGGCAAGAGCCAGATCGGCTTCGCCGAAGTGCCGCTCGACAGGGCCCGGGACTATGCCGCCGAGGACGCGGACATGGCGTGGCGCCTGCATCAGGTGCTGCGCCCGCGCCTGGTCGACGAGCACATGACGACGGTCTACGAGACCCTGGAGCGGCCGCTGATCCCGGTGCTGGTCGACATGGAGCGCAACGGCATCCGGGTCGACCCGAAGATCCTGAACGACATGTCGGCCGATTTCGCCAAGCGCCTGGTCGAGCGCGAGGGCGAGATCCACGCCCTGGCCGGCGAGCCGTTCAACGTCGCCTCCCCCAAGCAGCTCGGCGAGATCCTGTTCGACAAGATGGGCATTCCCGGCGGCAAGAAGGGCAAGACCGGCGCCTACAGCACCGGCGCCGACGTGCTGGAGGCGCTCGCCGCCCAGGGCATCGAGCTGGCGGAGAAGGTGCTCGACTACCGCCAGATCGCCAAGCTGAAGTCGACCTATACCGACGCGCTGGTGGGCGACATCAACCCGGAGACCAACCGGGTGCACACCTCCTATTCGATGACCGGTGCGGCCACCGGCCGGCTGTCCTCCAACGACCCGAACCTGCAGAACATCCCGATCCGCACCGAGGAGGGGCGCAAGATCCGCACCGCCTTCGTCGCCGAGCCGGGCAACCTGCTGCTCTCGGTCGACTACTCGCAGATCGAGCTGCGGCTGGTCGCCGACATCGCCGGGCTGGAGACCATGCGTGCCGCCTTCCGCGAGGGCATCGACATCCACGCCCAAACCGCCTCGGAGGTGTTTGGTGTGCCGCTGTCGGAGATGACGCCGGACATCCGCCGCAAGGCCAAGGCGATCAATTTCGGCATCATCTACGGCATTTCCGGCTTCGGCCTGGCGCGCCAGCTCGGCACGCCCCAGGGCGAGGCGCAGCAATACATCAACGCCTATTTCGAGCGCTTCCCCGGCATCCGCGACTACATGGACGAGATGAAGCGGCGGGCGCACGAATGGGGCTTCGTGGAGACCCGGTTCGGCCGCAAGGTCCATATCAACGCGATCCGCGAGAAGAACCCGGCGATGCGGAACTTCGGCGAGCGCGCGGCGATCAACGCGCCGATCCAGGGCACGGCCGCCGACATCATCAAGCGCGCCATGGTGCGCCTGCCGGTCGCGCTGCAGCGGGCGAACTCCAAGGCCCGGATGCTGCTGCAGGTGCATGACGAACTGCTCTTCGAGGTGCCCGAGGGCGACGTCGAAGCGACCGCTGCCCTGGTGAAGGAAGTGATGGAGGGGGCCGCCGCCCCGGTCCTGAAGCTGTCGGTCCCGCTGGTCGCCGAGGCCGGCTGGGGCGAGAGCTGGGCCACCGCGCATTGAGGGACCCCGAGACATGAACCTCGACACCACCGCCCCGGCGCCCGCCTTCTTCGGGGCGCGCACCGACCTGCCCCTGGCCGAGGCCGAGATCGTGCTGTTCGGCGCACCCCACGGCACGCCCTATCCGGAGTTCAGCAACGAAGCGCTCGCCGGCACGGCGGCGACGCTCCGCCGGGCGCTCAATCACGATGCCGGCTGGGCGCATCACTGGGATTTCGACCTGGGCCGGCCGCTGGACGACGACGGCAGCCTGAAGTTCCTGGATGCCGGCGACCTGAAGACCGCCTCCCTGGACGGGGCCGGCAACCGGGAGAAGATCCGGGCGGCCACCGCCGCCGTCGTGGCGGCGGGGGCGGTGCCGATCATGATCGGCGGCGACGATTCCGTGCCGATACCCTTCATCGAGGCGCTGGCGCCGCTCGGCCCGCTGACCGTCGTCCAGGTCGACGCCCATATCGACTGGCGCGACGAACGGCGCGGCGAGAAATACGGCTTCTCCAGCACCATGCGCCGGGCCTCGGAGATGGCCCATGTGGAGCGCATCGTGCAGGTCGGTATCCGCGGCCTGGGTTCCGCCATGCAGGAGGAAGTGCAGATCGCCGAGACCTGGGGGGCGGACATCGTCACCGCCCGCGAGATCCACCGCCACGGCATCGAGGCCGCGCTGGAGCATATTCCGGCCGGCGCCAACTGCCTGATCACGCTGGATTGCGACGCCCTGGATCCGTCGATCATGAAGGCCGTCGTCGCCCCGACCCCGGGCGGGCTGAGCTACACCCAGGCGATCGAGCTGATCCACGGCGTGGCGGCCAAGGCCCGGCTGCGGGCCTTCGACATGATCGAGTTCATCCCCGAGCGCGACCCGGACGGTTTGTCCGCCCTCACCGCCGCGCGGATCCTCGTCAATGCGATCGGTGCGATTTCCTCGACTGCCCGTTGACGAAACTTTAATAGTCTCGCGGCAGGGTTCCGCGCCGCGTCTTTCCGACCGGCGGTCATTTGGGGATGGGGTTCCATGGCACTGTTCGACGATATCGTTGCTAATCTGACGCAGGAATTCCTCGGCGAATCCTCCGACCGGCTGGCGCGCATGCAGGTCTCGCTGACCAACCTCGCCAGTTCGGGGAAGGCGAACCGGGACGCCATCATGACCCTGTCGCGCGAGATCCACAGCGTGAAGGGTGCCGCCGCGAACTTCCAGTTCCGCACCGTCGCCACCGTCGCCCACCGGTTCGAAGACTACATGTCGGCGACCCTCGATCAGACGCCCCTGCCGATCGAGGACTACCAGCGCTTCGTCGACTGTCTGTCGGATCTGATCGAGCTCGGCCGCGAGCCGGACCCCAAGACCTCCGCCAAGATGCAGAGCCGGCTGCCGGTCCTGGCGGATTTCGATCCGACCAGCGTGTCGGCCAAGCCGGGCCACGCCCTGGTGGTGATCCGGGCCCGGACCATGGGCCACATGCTGTCGCGCGAGCTGGCCAATTGCGGCTTCCGCGCCCAGACCGCGCTGGACGTGTTCGACGCGGTGCGCCTCTCGGTGACCGAGCGGCCGGACATCGTGCTCACCTCGGCCGTGATGGACGGGATCTCCGGCGTCGACCTGATCAACGCCCTGCGCAGCATCAAGGCGACGGCGGACCTGCCCTGCGCGGTGGTCACCTCCTTCGACCGGAATCATCCGGAGCTGGCCGGCCTGCCGAAGGACGCCGGCGTCGTGCGGCTGGGCAAGACCCTGTCCGACGATCTCGGCGCGGTCCTGACCGGAGTGACGCCGCGCTGATCCGGGGCGATCTCGCACCGACGGGGCGGCGGGGACGCGCCTTTCCGCTTTGCTTGACGGGCGAGCCGTGCTCAAACCCGCCGCCATGAGCTCCGACACCCCCACGCCCGACTCCCCCTCTCCCGGCGACGCGCACACCAGCGACGCGCACACTGGCGATGCCAAGATCTCCGCCGCCCGCAGCGTCGCCTTCGACCTGCTGCGCGCGGTCCTGGCCAAGAAGACGCCGCTGGACGAGGCGCTGGTCGCCCATGACGGGATGAACTGGCTGCCGGACCGCGACCGCGGCTTCGCCCGCACCCTGGTGGCGACGACCCTGCGCCGGCTGGGCCATGTGGACCGCATGATCGACGCCTGCCTGTCCCAGCCGCTGCCGCTGAAGGCCTCGGCCGTGCGCGACGTGCTGCGGATCGCAGCGACAGAGCTGCTGATCCTGAAGGTCGCGCCGCACGCCGCGGTGGACAGCGCGGTCAATCTGGTGCGCTCGCGCGGCCATGAGAAATTCGTCAAGCTGACCAACGCCGTGCTGCGCCGGCTCGACCGGGAAGGCAGTGCCGCGATCGAGGCCCTGCCGGCGCTGGACGCCCTGCCCCACTGGCTGGCGCGGAGCTGGCGCGCGACCTATGGCGACGAGACCGCCGAAGCCATGGCCGCCGCCGTGCAGCGCGAGCCGGTACTGGACATCACGGTGAAATCCGACCCCGCCCCCTGGGCCGAGACGCTGGGCGCGCAGATGCTGCCGACCGGCACCCTGCGCCGGCCGATCGAGGGCCGCATCGACGCCCTGCCGGGCTTCGCCGAGGGCGCCTGGTGGGTGCAGGACGCTGCCGCCGCCCTGCCGGTGAAGCTGCTGGGCGACGTCGCCGGCAAGACGGTGGTCGACCTCTGCGCCGCTCCAGGCGGCAAGACCGCCCAGCTCGCCGCCGCCGCGGCCAATGTCCTGGCCGTCGACCGGGCGGCCAAGCGGGTCAAGCGGATGCAGGAGAACCTCAGCCGCCTGCAGCTTTCCGCCACTTGCGTGACCGCCGACGCCGCCAAGTGGCGGCCGCCGCTGCCGGTCGACGCGGTCCTGCTCGACGCCCCCTGCTCGGCCACCGGCACCCTGCGCCGGCATCCGGACATCCCCTGGCTGAAGGGCGAGGCCGACGTGGCCAAGCTCGTGGGCCTGCAGGACCGACTGCTGAATGCGGCGCTGGAGATCGTGAAGCCGGGCGGCACGGTGGTGTTCTGCACCTGCTCCCTGGAGAGCGCCGAAGGGATCGACCGGATCGCCGCCCTGCTGGCGCGCAACCCGGCCGTGCGCCGGGTGCCGATCGCGGCCCAGGAGATCGGCGGCCTCGACGCGCTGATCACCGCCGAGGGCGATCTGCGCACCCGGCCGGATCACCTGGCCGACTTCGGCGGCATGGACGGGTTCTACGCCTGCCGCCTGATCAAGGGCTGACCGGCCGGCTCAGTACACGTCGCGCCGGTAGTCGCCGCGCGCCGCCATCTCCTGCAGCACACCCTCGCCCAGCATCTCCACCAGCAGGGCGTGGACCGAGGCGCCGATGCCGTCGGCCCCGCCGCACACATAGACCACCGCGTCCCGGGCGAGCCAATCGCGCAGGGTCTCCGCCTCGCCGCGCAGCCGGTCGGGAACCCGGCACCGCTCGCCGTCGCCGCGCGAGAAGGCGAGGTCGAGGCGGCCGATCCAGCCGGCCCGGTGCCAGGCCAGCAGTTCCGCCTGGGGTCCCGTGGACGTAGCCGGCAGACGGTCGCCATAGACCACCCAGTTCGCCCCGCCGCCGGCGGCGATCCTGGCGGCAAGCTGCGCGCGGATCCCGGCGATCCCCGACCCGGCACCGATCAGCAGCATCGGCCGGTCCAGCGGCGGGCAGCGCAGGTGCGGGTTGGCGCGGATGCGCAGGCCGATCCGGCGTCCGGCCGCCCCCGTCGCGGTGAGCAGCCCGGTCCCCAGGCCGGGACTGCCGTCGGGGTGGAACGCCGGCCGCACGACCAGCGACAGCCCACCCTCCGCCGGCAGCGAGGCGATGGTGTAGTCGCGCCGGCTGTCGCCCACCGAAATCTCCGCCACGTCACCGGCCCCCCAGTCCGGCAAAGGCCCCTCCGGCACCAGCCGCACTAGGGCCAGATCCTCGCGATCCGGCATCGGGCCGGTGCTCTGGCGCGCCACCCGGTCGATGCGCCAGGGCGCCGACCCATCCCCCGCAGGGGGAGAAATGTCCGGGCCGGCGATCCGGTCGAGCACCCGGGTCCAGCCCGTCCGGCTGGCGGGCATCATCGCGTCGATCTCGGCCCTTTCGGTCAGCGGCCGCGCGCCCGACGCCTGCAGCCAGGAATCCAGGGCCCGGCCGAAGCCGCAGAACGCCGGGTAGTCGCTGTCGCCCAGCGCGACCAGGGCGTAGTCGAGACCGGACAGGTCAGCCGGCGCCGCCATGGCCGTGCGATGAAACCGGATCGCCGGATCCGGTGGCTCTCCCTCCCCCGTCGTCGCCACCACGAACAGCGCCCGGCGGGCGACGGCGAGGTCGGCGACCCCGATTTCGCCGAGGGGCACGAGGCGGGCAGAAAGCCCGGCGGCGGCGAGCCGGCTTGCGGCCTGGGCGGCCAGATCGGCGGCGGTACCGGTCTGGCTCGCATGCACGACCAGCCAGCCGCCATCGCCGTCGCTCCTCTCCGACCGGCCGGGGAGCAGGACGGCGCAGCAGAAGGCGAGATAGAGCGCGACCGCCGCCCCGGCCTCCAGGGCGCGTGCGGCAGCCGATCCGTCCGCCGGCAGGACTAGGCAAAGGCCGGCGACGGCGAGCATCCCGGCCCCCAGCGCGGCGACCCGGAACCGGGCGCCCGGCAGGCGGTCGGCGGGCACGGGCAGTGCCAAGGTCATGAGGGGCCGTCCATCGCCGCCATCGCCCGGGACAGCCGCGCCTCGACACCCTGCCGCGTGCGGATCAGGAAGCGGGCGGCAAGGCCATGGGCGTCCGCCGCCGCCATGCCCTTCTCCGGCCCCATGACCAGCAGCCCGGTGGCGAAGGCGTCGGCATCCCCGCAGCAGCCGGTCAGGACGGACACGGCCAGGGTGTCGCCGGCATAGGGACGGCCCGAGCGCGGATCGATCAGCTCCCCCAGGGGCCGGCCGGTGCGGGTCCGGTAGCCGGAGGTCGCCAGGGCGGCATCGCTCAGCGCCACCAGGGTCTGCGGATCGCCGTCGCGTCCCGACCCCAGCCGCTCCAGGGCGACCCACCAGGGGCGGCGGTCCGGCTTGACGCCGCGGCCGACGAACTCGCCGCCGATTTCCGCCAGATGGGACACCGCCCCGGCCTCGGCCAGACGGGCGGAGAGGCGGTCCACCGCATGGCCCTTGGCGATGGCGGACAGCTCGAGCACTAGGCCGCCCGGCTGGGTCGCGGTGCGGTTCCGGCGGTCGAGCTCCACGTCGCGCCACCGGCCGATCCGGTCATGGCCCTGACGCCAGCCGCCGACCGTGGGGTCGAACGCGCCCCCGGTCAGCGCGGCGATCTCCAGCGCCCGGCCGAGCACGGCGGCGAAAAGCCCGCTCACCGGCACCCGGCTTCCGGCGGGTGCGCGGTTGAAGCGGCTGATCTCCGACGCCGGCCGCCAGGTGCTCAGCGCATCGCAGACGGCCTCGAAGTCCCGGTGGATCGCGGCGGCCAGCGCGGCGGTGTCCAGGTCGGGTCCGGCGACGGCCGTGGCGCGCCAGGACGTGCCCATGGTTTCGCCGCCCAGCCGGTGAAGCGTTGCCGCCCGGTCGGGCCAGCGATCCGGCGCCGGCAGTCCCGGCGGCACCAGAACCCGCCAGCCGGATGCCGACGGGGCCGAGACTGGGGCGGGTGCCGAGACCCCGGTCACTGGGGCAGCACTTCCACGGTCGCGGTATAGCCGGCACGGCGGGTGGCGCCGTCGGCATCCTTGTCGTCGCTGCGGATATCGGTGCCGATCCAGTAGCGCCCGGCTTCCGGCCAGGCGATCTCGACCATGCCGTCGGCGTCGGTCCGCAAGACCCGGTCGCCGGCCTCCGAGCGGTAGCGGCCGTCGCCCTGCACCACCTCGACCTCCAGGCCCTCCACCGGGCCGCCGTCCAGCAGGAACCGGAACCGCGCCGTCTCGCCGGCATAGAGATCGTTGGGATGGGTGACCGCCACCATCTCCAGCCCCGCGCCGACCGGCGCCAGCGCCTCTTTTGTCGGCGGGCCCACCGTCACGAAGGTTTCCACGCGGTTGTCGAACCGGCTGATCGCCACGTTGGTGGCCGAAGCGGGGATGGCGGTGGCGATCTCCTCCTTTGCGCCGCGCCAGCGCTTGCGCGCGCCGTCGAGCTCGTAGCGGGCGAAATAGCCGGACGAGACCACGGCCAGCCGGTAGGTCCCGGGCTGAGCCAGCGGCAGGTCGAAGGTGCTGCGGAACCGGCCAGTGGCTTTGTTCTCGGCCGCCACGGGCTGGCCGTCCGGGCCGGTCAGCGTCAGGTCGTCGAGCCCGAGCGGGCGGTGTTCGAACACGAACAGGTCGTTGGAGACGGCAGCGTCGACGGTGATCCAGGGATCCTCGCCCGACAGGACGGTGGTCGACGGCAGCAGCCAGGCGCGGTGCGCCTCGGCGGGGAGCGGCAGCAGGCCGAGAACGGCGGCGAAAGTCAGGGTCAGAACGCGGGTCATGCGCGGCCTCCTGGCAAGATGGGGGACAGGACGGGGAAGAGAGGGCAAGAAAGCGGGGGTCAGGGCCGGACGGTGACGGTCACCCGGCCAAGTTCCTCGGCACCGGAGGCGTCGCGGGTGGTCGCCGCGGCGGCCGGCCAGGAGAACGGCACCCGCACCACCTCGCGGCCGCCGACCTCGCGGGCGGCCTCCACCACCAGCACGTAGTCGCCGTCGGCCAGACCGGCGACGGCCTCGCCCGGCACCTCGAAGACGACCTCCTGGCTGCCCGGCGCGCGGGTCGGGCCGCTGACCCCGTCGATCTCGGCGGGGGACAGGTCGCGGCCGATGCGGCGCCACCACTGGCGCATGTCCTTGAGCCATTTGGTGCCCTCGCCGCCGCGCATGTCGTGGTCGTACCAGAGCGCCAGATTGGCGGCGACGGAGCTGTCCGGCCGCTCCAGCCAGATCCCGACATAGGGCCGGTGATACTCGGCGACGGCCAACTCGGGGATATCGACGGTCACTTCCAGGGAGGAAGCGAGGGCCGGCGTGGCGAGGACGCCGCCGAGGGTCGCGGTGAGGACGATGCGCATGGGGGTCCCGATCAGTGGATGAACAGAATGACGAGAAGGACGGGGGCCAGGAGCCCGAAGCCGACCAGCGGCCAGGTCGACGGCCGGGCGCCGGCGTTCAGCCAGAGCAGGCCGAGGCCGGTGAGGCTGAAGATAAGGGTCGCGCCGGCGAACGCGTCGATGAACCAGCGCCAGACGTCGCCGGTGTCGCGCCCTTTGTGCAGGTCGTTCAGGAAGGCGACCGGTCCGCGAGAAGTGCGCTCCGCCGTCACCGCGCCATCTGGCAGGGCGATCGCCACCCAGGCATCGCCGCCGGGCCGGGGCAGGGCGACATAGGCCTCGCCCGCCGACCATTCCACCGGCCGGTCGCGCGGGTCGATCCCGGCGCGCGGCGCCAGCCAGTCGGCCACGGCGTCGGGCAGCGCGGCGTCCTGCCGCCGGGCGGCGGCGGCGGTCTCGGCGGCGAGCGCCGGCGGCAGCGTCCCGGTCCACTCGACGCGCTGCGGGGCGGCCGGGATGTCGGCCGCGTGGTTCAGGGTGATGCCGGTGGCGGCGAAGAACACCATGCCGATCAGGCTCAACGCTGCCGACACCCAGTGCCACAGACGGATCTGACGCAGCCAGAACGCCCGACCCCACCCGGCGGCCGGGCGTGGAGCCGCGGGGTTCCGGATCGCGACCGTCGCGATATCAGAACGGCTTACGGACATGGGAAACGGTTCCAGGGTTGTGCCGGACGGGGGGATGAGCGTCTTGACAAGCATTAACGGTAATGCGAAGCATTTGCAATAAGGTCGATCACGCTCGGCCGCCACTTCTGCGATCCCAACCCGCCGCATTCTTGACCGCCAGGCCCGATGACCGACGACAACCCGATGCAGAACGCACCGACGGGTAAGCCCCGGACCGTCGAACCGGACGCGATCCGTCGCCGGATCGACGTCGCCGACCTTCTGGGCGCCGACCGCGAGGTGTGCCTCGTCCACCGCGGCGCCGAATATCTCCTGCGCCTCACCAGCAATGGAAAGCTGCTCCTCACGAAATGAGGGGTTCCACCCGCCCAGCCAGCCATGCAGGAGACGGACGCCGTCCTCCGCTAGCCAGCCAGACCGACACTCTGACCTCGCTACGGAGATCCCGTTCATGTCCGAACTCGACCTCGGCCCACGGCCGATAACGCCGCTTCCCGAGCGCCTGCGGGCCGGCACCGCCGTCGGCGTCCTGCTGTCCTGCGCCATGACCACCACCGCCCTGGCCCAATCGACCACACCGTCGGCCACCCCGTCCGCCGCGCCGGCGAGCGAGACCTCGAGCAGCATCGTGCTGGATCCGGTGAACGTGGTCGGCGACCGGCCGGTCGGCTACAAGGTCGACCGCTCGGCCAGCGACAAGTTCACCGCCCCGCTGCTCGACACGCCGAAAAGCGTGACCGTGATCCCCGAGGAGGTGATCGAGCAACGCGGGGCGACGACCCTGGAGGAGGTGTTCCGCACAACGCCGGGCATCACCCTGGGCGCCGGAGAAGGCGGGGTGCCCGGCTCCGACCGGCCGCTGATCCGCGGCTTCAACGCCGAGAGCAACGTCTATATCGACGGCCTGCGCGACACCGGCGCACAGACCCGAGGCACCTTCAACCTGGAGCAGGTCGAGATCGTGAAGGGGCCGGGCTCCGCCTTCGCCGGGCGCGGCTCCACCGGCGGCAGCATCAACCTGGTCACCAAGACCCCGAAGGCGGAGACCTTCGTGGAGGGCTCGGCCACCGTCGGCACCGACAAGACCAAGCGCGCGACGGTCGACGCCAACTACGCCGTCAACGAGAGCGTGGCGGTGCGCATGAACGTGCTCGGCCATGACGGCGAGGTGGCGGGCCGCGATTCCGTCGAGATGAGCCAGTACGGCATCGCCCCGTCGATTTCGGTCGGCATGAACGGTCCGACCCGGGGCACCCTCGCCCTGTCGCATTTCCAGACCGACGACACGCCGGATTACGGCATCCCCTACGACCGGACGACCGGCCAGCCCGTGGATGTCGACCGTGACAACTTCTACGGCCTGACGAACCGCGACTTTCGCGAGACCCAGTCTGACCAGGTCACCCTGACGCTGGAGCACGACGTCACCGACGCGCTGACGGTGCGCAACGTTACCCGCTATAGCTGGTCGACCATCGACTACATCGTCACCAACCCGGACGACAGCGCCGGCAACGTCGCCAACGGGTCGGTCTGGCGGGCGATCAAGAGCCGCAACTCCGACACCGAGATCGTCGCCAACAACACCGAGCTGCTCGGCAACGCCCATGACGGCTGGTTCGGCCACAGCTTCATCTTCGGTGTGGAAGCCAGCCAGGAGGACAGCCAGAGCCGCGGCTACTCGGTCGACACCGGCAACCGGGACTGCTCGGTCACCGGGATCGGCGCCGCGTCGAACTACAACTGCACCGATCTCTACAACCCGAACCCGGGCGATCCCTGGACCGGGTCGATCACCCCGTCCTCCAGCTATCGCGACGCGAAGACCACCACCGTGGCGGCCTATGCGTTCGACACGATCGAGCTCACGCCGCAATGGTCGATCAACGGCGGCCTGCGCCTGGACAACTACAAGACCGAGGTGCAGAGCGGCGGCGGGCGCGGCGGCGACTTCGACGGATCGGCCAGCGACACCTTCCTGAACTACCAGGCCGGCGTGGTCTACAAGCCGCTGCCGAACGGCAGCATCTACGCCAGTTTCGGCACCTCCTCCGACCCGTCCGGCGCCAGCGGCGGCGAGGGCTCGGAGAACCTGTCGGCCGCCAACATGAACCTCGATCCCGAACGCTCGGTCAGCTACGAGATCGGCACCAAGTGGGAGCTGATGAACCGCAAGCTGTCGGTCACCGGCGCTATCTTCCGTACCGAGAAGACCAATGCCCGGGTCACCGATCCGGCCGGCGGCACCGAGCAGGTGCTCGACGGCGAGCAGCGGGTCGACGGCTTCGAGCTGGGTCTCGCCGGCCGGATCACCGACAAGTGGCAAGTGTTCGGCGGCTATACCTACATGGCGTCGGAGATCGTCGACGACGGGGCCGGCACCACCGACGGCAACGAGATCCCCAACGTGCCGGAGCACAGCTTCAGCATCTGGTCGACCTACGACGTGTTCGCCGACTGGACCCTGGGCGGCGGCGCCACCTACATGTCGAGCCGCTTCGGCGACACGGCCAACACCCGCAGCGTGCCTGAATTCTGGCGCTTCGACGCGATGGTGGAGTTCCAGCCGACCGAGAACCTCGCGCTGCGTCTGAACGCCAACAACATCTTCGACGAGCGCTACTTCGACAAGCCGTACACCACCCATTTCGCCACGGTGGCGCCGGGCCGCTCGGTCCTGCTCACCGCCGTCGCGAAGTTCTGATCACCCGGCCCGGTCCAGACATGGGCCGGGCCCCCTACCAGGATCGTTCCCCGCCATGATGCTGCATGTCCCCGGTGTCCTCACCCCCGACCAGGTCCAGGAATGCCGACGGCTGGTCGACGCCGCCCGCTGGGTCGACGGTCGGGTGACCGCCGGACACCAGTCGGCCACCGTCAAGAACAACGCCCAGATCCCGGAAGGCGACGACGAAGCCCGAGCCGCCGGCGAGATGATCCTGCAGGCGCTGAACCGGCACCCGATGTTCGTATCGGCCGCCCTGCCGCATACGATCTTTCCGCCGCTGTTCAACAGCTATGCCGGCGGCCAGAATTTCGGCAATCACGTGGACAATTCGATCCGCTACTCGCCGGTCACCGGCCAGCGGATCCGCACCGACCTGTCCTGCACCCTGTTCCTCAGCGCGCCGGACGACTACGACGGTGGAGAGCTGGTGGTGGAGGATACCTACGGCGCCCATGCGGTGAAGCTGCCGGCCGGCGACCTGATCCTCTACCCGTCGACCAGCGTGCACCATGTCCGCCCGGTGACGCGCGGCGCCCGGGTGTCCTCGTTCTTCTGGCTGCAGAGCATGGTGCGCGACGACGGCGAACGGACCATGCTGTTCGAGCTCGACACCACGATCCAGCGGCTGTCGGCGGAACAGCGCGACCAGGGCAGCCTCGTCGCCCTGACGGCGCTCTATCACAACCTGCTGCGGCGCTGGGCCGAGGTTTAGGCCGCGTCGGGAACCGGCCAGGCGCGCATCGCCATTTTCGCTACGTCCCTGAGCTGCTCGCAGGTGGCGCCGCCGCTGGCCTGGACCGACATGCCGTGGCTGATCGTGGCGACGAAGCGGGCCAGCACGTCCGGATCGGTGCCCGGCGGCAGGCGGCCGTCCGCGCATTCCTCCGCGAACCGCTCGCGCAGCCGCGCCTCGTAATTCGCCCGGATCTTCGCCAGCTCGAGATGAACCGGCTCGGAATCCGCCGAACAGGCCAGCGCGCCCTGCACCGACAGGCATCCGACCGGATGCTCCGGATCGGTGAGGATCTCGGCCGCCCCGTCGAGCAGTTTGGCGACCACGTCCCGGGCGGTGGGTTCCTTCAGAACCTCCTCGAAGAACTCGTTCTTCAGCTCGATGTAGCGCGCCAGGGCCCTTTGGAAGAGTTCTTCCTTGTTGCCGTAGGTGGCATAGAGGCTCGGACGGTTGATGCCCATCGCCTCGGTCAGGGCCGATATCGACGCGCCCTCGTAGCCGGAACGCCAGAACACGTCGAGGGCCCTGTCGAGCGCAGTTACCTCACAAAATGTCCGCGGCCGACTCATGGCCAGAATCCTCCACTCGATTTTTTTTGTACCGATCGGTAAGGTGGGTACTTGACCCTCCCATGTCCACCCTCCATATCCGGCGAACCGATTTAATACCAATCGGTACAAAACTAGATATGGAGCGCTCCGATGGCCGGTACTCATTCCAAAGGCCGAGGCTACAAAATCATACTGGGATCGGCCGCGGTAGCAGCAATCATCGCCGCCGGCATGATCGCCATGTCTCCCTCCCTCTCCGAAGAGACCGCGACGGCGGCGGAACCCGCCCCGTCAGTTCAGGCGCCGCCCGCCATTCCGGTCTCCGTCGCGACGGTCGAGGCCCAGGATCTGGTGGGCTGGAAGGAATTCGCCGGGCGTCTTGAGGCGGTGGAGCGGGTCGACGTGCGCTCCCGCGTCGCCGGACAGGTCCTGGCCGTGCATTTCCGCGAGGGCAGTCTGGTGCAGGCCGGCGATCTGCTGGTGACCATCGATCCGGAGCCCTTCGCCGCCGAGGTGGCGCGGGCCGAGGCGCAGACCACCGCCGCCCGGGCCCGTCTGTCCTTCACCAAGAAGGAGCACGACCGCGCCCAGCAGCTGGTGAAGACCCGGACCCTGCCGATCCGCGAGGGCGACAGCCGGGCCAACGCCTACCGCGAGGCCCAGGCCAACCACCAGGCGGCCGAGGCGGACCTGAGAAAGGCCAAGCTCGACCTCGGCTATACCGAGATCCGCGCGCCGGTCTCCGGCCGGGTCGGCGAGATCCTGGTCGATGTCGGCAACCTGGTTCCGGCCGGCGCCAGCGCCCCGGCCCTGACCACCCTGGTCTCGGTCGATCCGATCTATGCCAGCTTCGAGGCTGACGAGCAGGTGGTGCTGCAGGCGATCCGCGACCTCGGCACCGGCGGCGTCCGCGACGTGTCGCGCATCCCGGTGGAGATGGCCCCGACCTTCGAGGGCCAGGAGCCGATCCGCGGCCATCTGCAGTTCATCGACAACACGGTCAACGCGGCCAGCGGCACGATCCATGTCCGCGCCCAGTTCGACAATCCGGACGGAATGCTGATCCCCGGCCAGTTCGCCAGGCTGCGCATGGGCACCGCGGGCACGGCCCGCTCCCTGCTGATCACCGACCGGGCGGTCGGCATCGACCAGGGCAAGAAGTTCGTCCTGGTGGTCGACGAGACCGACACCGTCGCCTATCGCGAGGTCACCCTCGGCCCGAATGTCGGCCGCCTGCGGATCGTGACCAGCGGTCTGGCCGCCGGCGAGCGGATCGTCGTCAACGGCCTGCAGCGGGTCCGGCCGGGCGCCCGCGTCGCCGCCGAGACGGTCGCCATGACTCCCGACCTGCCGATGGAGACGGCGTCCAACTGACGCCGTCCCCCGTCCTCCCTCTCTCCCTGCCGCACATCACCCTCCCGAGTTCCGGATCCGTGACATGAACATCTCCCGTTTCTTCATCGACCGTCCGGTCTTCGCCGGGGTGCTGTCGGTTCTCATCTTCATCGCCGGGCTTGTCGCCCTGCGCACCCTGCCGATCTCCGAGTATCCCGAGGTCGTGCCGCCCACCGTGGTCGTCAGCGCCCAGTATCCGGGCGCCAACCCGAAGGTCATCGCCGCCACCGTGGCGACGCCGATCGAGGAGGCGATCAACGGCGTGGAGGACATGCTCTACATGAGCAGCCAGGCCACCACCGACGGCCTGATGACCCTGACCGTGACCTTCCGCCTGGGCACCGACCCGGACAAGGCGCAGCAGCTCGTGCAGAACCGGGTCACCCAGGCCGAGCCGCGCCTGCCCGAAGAGGTCCGCCGTCTCGGCGTGACGACGGTGAAGAGCTCGCCCGACCTGACCATGGTCGTGCACCTGCTGTCGCCGAACGACCGCTACGACATGACCTATCTGCGCAACTACGCGGTCCTGAACGTGAAGGACCGGCTGGCGCGGATCGAGGGCGTGGGCCAGGTCCGGCTGTTCGGCTCCGGCGACTACGCCATGCGGATCTGGCTCGACCCGCAGAAGGTCGCCGAGCGCGGCCTGTCCGCCGGCGACGTCGCCGCCGCGATCCGGTCGCAGAACATCCAGGCGGCCGCCGGCATCATCGGCGCCTCCCCGGGCCTGATCGGCGTCGACCTGCAGCTCCCCGTCAACGCCCAGGGCCGGCTGGAGACCGAGGAGGAATTCGGCGACATCATCGTCAAGACCGGCACCGACGGCGCGGTCACCCGGCTGCGCGACATCGCCCGGATCGAGCTGGGGGCGGCCGAATACGCCCTGCGTTCGCTGCTGGACAACAAGTCGGCGGTCGCCATCCCGATCTTCCAGGCGCCGGGCTCCAACGCCATCCAGATCTCCGACGACGTCGGCGCGACCATGGAGGAGCTGAAGGGCTACATGCCCCAGGGGGTGGACTACGAAATCGTCTACGACCCGACGCAGTTCGTCCGCGCCTCCATCGAATCCGTGATCCACACCCTGCTGGAGGCGGTCGGGCTGGTGGTGCTGGTGGTGATCCTGTTCCTGCAGACCTGGCGGGCGTCCATCATCCCGCTGCTGGCCGTGCCGGTCTCGGTGGTGGGGACCTTCGCCGCCATGCATCTGCTCGGCGTGTCGATCAACGCCCTGTCCCTGTTCGGGCTGGTGCTGGCCATCGGCATCGTGGTCGACGACGCCATCGTCGTGGTCGAGAACGTGGAGCGCAACATCGAGGAGGGACTGGCGCCCAAGGCCGCGACCTACAAGGCCATGCGCGAGGTCTCCGGCCCGATCATCGCCATCGCCCTGGTGCTGGTGGCGGTCTTCGTGCCGCTGGCCTTCATCACCGGCCTGACCGGCCAGTTCTACGAGCAGTTCGCCCTGACCATCGCGATCTCCACGGTGATCTCGGCGGTGAACTCGCTGACCCTGTCCCCGGCCCTGGCCGCCCTGCTGCTGAAGGGGCACGACGCGCCGAAGGACTGGCTGACCCGGGCGATGGACTTCGCCTTCGGCTGGCTGTTCCGCGGCTTCAACGCGGTGTTCCGGCGCGGCTCCAACGCCTATGGCGGCGGCGTGGCGCGGGTAACCCGGCAAAAGACGGTGACCGTCGGCCTGTACCTGGCGCTGCTGGGCGCCACCTACGTCATCTTCAACCAGGTGCCCGGCGGCTTCGTGCCGATGCAGGACAAGCAGTACCTGATCGGCTTCGCCCAGCTGCCCAACGGCTCCACCCTGGACCGCACCGAGGGCGTGATCCGCGAGATGAGCCGGATCACCCTGGACGACCCGGACGTGGAGCACGCGGTCGCCTTCCCCGGCCTGTCCATCGCCGGCTTCACCAACAGTTCCAGCGCCGGCATCGTCTTCGCCACCCTGAAGCCGTTCGAGGAGCGCCAGGGGCCGGCCCACAGCGCCGGGGCCGTCGCCGGCCGCCTGAACGCCCAGTACGGCGCGATCAAGGACGCCTTCGTGGTGATCTTCCCGCCGCCGCCCGTGCAGGGCCTTGGCACCACCGGCGGCTTCAAGCTGCAGATCGAAGACCGCGCCTCCCACGGCTACGAGGCGCTGAACGGGGCGGTGCAGACCTTCCTGGCGGCGGCCCGCCAGGCGCCGGAGCTGGCCAACCTGTTCACCAACTACCAGGTGAACGTGCCCCAGCTCTATGCCGACCTGGACCGCACCAAGGCCCAGCAGCTCGGCGTGTCGGTGACCGACGTGTTCGAGACCCTGCAGATCTACCTGGGCAGCCTCTATGTGAACGACTTCAACCGGTTCGGCCGCACCTACTCGGTCCGGATGCAGGCCGACGCCCAGTACAGGGCCCAGCCGGAGGATATCGGCACCCTCAAAGTCCGCTCCAGCTCCGGCGCCATGGTGCCCCTGTCGGCGCTGCTGACGGTGGAGCCGGCGGTCGGCCCGGAACAGGCGATGCGCTATAACGGCTTCATCGCCGCCGATGTCAGCGGCGCGCCCGCCCCCGGCTATTCGTCCGGCCAGGCCCAGGCGGCGGTGGAGCGGATCGCGGCGGAAAACCTGCCGGCCGGGTTCAGCTTCGAATGGACCGACCTGACCTACCAGCAGATCCTGGCGGGCGATTCCTCCCTGATCATCTTCCCCCTGGCCCTGCTGCTGGTGTTCCTGGTGCTGGCCGCCCAGTACGAGAGCCTGAGCCTGCCGCTGGCGATCATCCTGATCGTGCCGATGAGCGTGCTGGCGGCGATGACGGGTGTGTGGCTGACCGGCGGGGACAACAACGTCTTCACCCAGATCGGTCTGGTGGTGCTGGTCGGCCTCTCGGCGAAGAACGCCATCCTGATCGTGGAATTCGCCCGCGATCTGGAACTGTCGGGACGCGGTCCGGTGGCCGCCGCGATCGAGGCCAGCCGGCTGCGGCTGCGGCCGATCCTGATGACCTCCATGGCCTTCATCATGGGCGTCGTGCCGCTGATCACCTCGACCGGGGCGGGTGCGGAGATGCGCTACGCCATGGGGCTGACGGTGTTCTCCGGGATGATCGGGGTGACCGCCTTCGGGATCTTCTTCACCCCGGTGTTCTACGTCGTCGCCCGGGCGCTGACCGGGAACAGGCCGCTGCGCCACGCGGCGGAGGTGGAACACTTCAACGCCCACGATCCGATCCCGGCCCCGGGGGAGTAACCCCCCCCCGCCTCCCCGGCGGCCGGTACGGGCGTCCCTCGCGCAGGCGGGGGGCGCCCGTCGCTTTCGCGGCACCGGGAACAAGCCGCGATCAACCCGGCCGCGATCCGCCGATCGCGCCGCTCCACCACTCCGGCGGCGGCGACCGTGACCGGAGTGGGTTTCCGTACCGACGGTAGGGCGGTGCCGGGGCACAGGCGCTTGATGCGACCGGCGCAACCTGCTACCGACCCGGCATGGCCAACGCTCCGCTGATCGCCCCCTCCATTCTCGCCGCCGACTTCGCCAAGCTCGGCGAGGAGATCCGTGCCGTCGACGCCGCCGGCGCCGACTGGATCCATGTCGACGTGATGGACGGACATTTCGTTCCGAACATCTCGCTGGGCCCGGCGATCGTGAAGGCGATCCGGCCGTATACGGCCAAGACCTTCGACGTCCACCTGATGATCTCGCCGGTCGACGCCTATGTGCCCGGCTTCATCGAGGCCGGCGCCGATATCGTCACCGTCCATCCGGAAGCCGGCCCGCACGTCCACCGCACCCTGCAGCTCATCCGCTCCCTGGGGGCGAAGGCCGGGGTCGCGCTGAACCCGGGCACGCCGGTGGAGGCGCTGGACAATCTGATCGACATGGTCGACCTGATCCTGGTGATGACCGTGAACCCGGGCTTCGGCGGCCAGGCCTTCATCGCCTCCCAGCTCGAGAAGATCGCCGCCGTGCGCCGGCGGATCGACGCCACCGGCCGCGCCATCCACCTGGAGGTCGATGGCGGCGTGACGGCGGAGACGTCCGGGCGCATCGTGGCGGCGGGTGCCGACGTGCTGGTCGCCGGCACCGCGACCTTCAAGGGCGGGACGGAGGCCTATGCGGCGAACATCGCCGCGATCAGGGCCGCCAACTGACGGGAGACGTGCGGTGAGCAGGCGGCGGGATAGGCGCGGACTGTCGGATCGCCTGCGGGACGCCTATTTCGCCTCGCCGGTACACGCGTGGCGTCTGTCGGGTCCCGTGCCGGACGGTCTCGCCGTGTCGATCACCGATGCCTGGACCGGCGATTCCGACCTCGGCCGCGAGCTTCTGGAAGGCACCTACACCCTCGGCGGGACCGCCGTGCAGGTGGGGGCGGATCCCTGGGGCCAGACCGGCTACAGCGATGCCGCGCTGGAGGCCCTGCACCGGTTCGAATGGCTGCGCGACCTGCGCGATCTCGGCGGCGATGCCGCCCGCCGGCGCGCCCGCGACCTGGTCGGCGCCTGGATCGAGCGCTATCCGGCCTGGGACCGTCTGGCCTGGCGCGCCGACCTGCTGGCCGCCCGCGTGGCCGCCTGGGTCCATACCTTCGGCTTCTTCGCCGATTCCGCCGATGACGAGTTCCGCCGCCGGGTGCTGGAAAGCCTGATCCGCCAGTACCGCCACCTGCAAAGCGCGGTCGAAAGCGGTCCGGACGGCGTGTCGCGTCTGGAGACCCTACGCGGCGCCCTGATCGCCGGGGTGGCGCTGGGTGCGGACGGCGACGAGGTTCAGGGGCTGGTCGACCGCCTCGACGCCGCCATCCGCGCCCAGGTGCTGCCCGACGGCGGCCACCGCTCGCGCTCGCCCGCCATGCAGACCGATGCGCTGGTCGCCCTGGTCGACGCGCGCGCCGCCCTGCGCGCTGCGGGCCGGGAGTCCACCGCCGCCCTGGACGAGACGATCCAGCGCATGACCGGCGTGCTGCGGATGCTGCGCCACGGCGACGGTGGGCTCGCCCTGTTCAACGGCGCCACCGAGGGCCAGGTCTGGCGCCTGGACACCCTGATCGCCCGGACCGAGGCCAAGACGCGGGCCGTCACCTCCGCCCTGGAGACCGGGTTCGAGCGGCTGGTCGCCGGCCGTGCCGTCGCCATCATCGACACCGGCGCACCGGTCGCCGCCGACGACACCGCCCACGCCGGCACGCTCAGCCTGGAATTCTCCGTCGGCAAGGAACGGCTGGTGGTCAATTGCGGCGCCGCCCCGGGCGACCCGCGCTGGCAGGGGCTGCTGCGCGCGTCGGCCGCCCATTCCGGGCTGGTGATCGACGACACCAACACCACCGAATTGCGGGCCGACGGCAGCCTCGGCCGCCGCCCGGCCCAGGTACGCCTGGAACGCTGGGAGGCCGACGGGGCCGTTTGGGTCGAGGCCGAGCATGACGGCTACCGCGAGAGCCACTCGATCCTGCATCGCCGCCGCCTGTTCCTGGCGGCCGGCGGCGACGATCTGCGCGGCGAGGACGTGCTGACCTATACCGGCGGGCCGGGCGCCAAGCCGACGGAGGCGGCGATCCGCTTCCACCTGCATCCGCGGGTCTCCGCCTCGCTGATCCAGAACGGCGCCTCGGTGCTGCTGCGCATGCCGTCGGGCGGCGGCTGGCGTCTGCGGGTCACCGGCGGCAAGCTGGCGCTCAACGAGAGCGTCTATTTCGGCGAAGGCGGCCATCTGCAGCGCACCCGCCAGATCGTCATCGGCGTGCCGCTGGACGAGCTGCGGGAGCTGGAGTCGATCTCGGTGAAATGGGCCCTGCGCCGCGAGGACAGGCGCTAGACGGCGCCGGGGGTCCCCGGTCGTCCGAATGCCTCCTATCTCCCTTGGTGCCGGCTGTGTATAAGCCCTTGCGATGTCCGCGCTCCTGATCCTTCTCGGCCTGGCCGCCGCCCTGTCCTGTCTCGCCACCCGGGCGGTGCTGGCCCTGCTGCGGCGCGCGGCGATCCTCGACCATCCCAACGACCGCTCGAGCCACGCCGTTCCCACCCCGCGCGGCGGCGGCATTGCCGTGATCGCCAGCATCGTCGTCGCCAGCCTCGGCTGGTCCATGGTCGCCGGGCAGCCCGGTAGCGATCAGACCGGGGGTGGGCTCGGCGTCGCCCTCGCCCTGGCGATCGGCCTGAGCGTCCTGTCCTTCGTCGACGACCTGCGCAACCTGTCCGCCGGCATCCGTCTCGCCGCGCATTTCCTGGCGGTGGCCGGCGGTCTCTGGGCGCTGGGCGGACATGGGGCCTTCGCCGCCTATCTGCCGCAGCCGCTGGACCTGGCGCTGACCGCCCTTGGCTGGCTCTGGTTCATCAACCTGTACAATTTCATGGACGGGATCGACGGCATCGTCGGCAGCGAGACCGCCGCCATTGCGGTGGGCGTCGGCGGTCTGGCGGTCCTCGGCCTCGCCCCGGCCACGCTTTTCGCTCCGAGCGCCGCGATCCTCGGTGCCGCCATCGGCTTCCTGGTGTGGAACTGGCACCGGGCGAAGATCTTCCTCGGCGATTCCGGCAGCATTCCGCTCGGCTTCCTGATGGGCTACCTGCTGGTCGCCACCGCCCAGCCGGGCGGCGCGGCCCTGGCGGCGGCCCTGGTGCTGCCGCTGGTCTTCGTGCTGGACGCCTCGGTCACCCTGCTGCGCCGCCTCGCCCGTGGCAAGAAGCCGACAGAGGCCCATCGCGAGCACGCCTATCAGCGCGCCACCCAGGGCGGCTGGCCGCATGACCGGGTATGCCTGGCGGTGATCGCCGCCAATGCCGGGCTGATCGCCCTCGCCTGGTTGGTGGCGCCGGTGCAGCCGTGGCTCACCGTCGTCCTCGGCCTTGCGGTGGCGGCCCTGTGCTACGGCCTGCTGATGCGCGTCTACGACCTGGATCGCGCCCGAGGCTCCGCATGAAGGTTCTGGTCACCGGGGCGAGCGGCTATGTCGGGCGCGCCGTCCTGCGCGATCTGGAGGCCGCGGGTCACGGGATCGTCGCTGCCGTGCGCGATCCCGCCCGTCTGCCGCCGCGCTGGCGCGACCGGGCGGCGGCGGTCGGCGAGATCTCTGCGGATACCGACTGGTCCGCCGCCCTGAGCGGGGTCGACGCGGTGGTGCATCTGGCCAGCCCCAGCGCTCCGGGCGGCCTCGCCGACGATATTCTCGACCGCATCGTCGTTGCGGGAACGAAACGGCTTGCCGAAGCCGCCCAGCGCGCGGGCGCACGCCGATTCGTCTTCATGAGCTCGGTCAAGGCGGTGGGTGAGACCACCCCCTTCGCCGGCGTAGACGAGACCGTCGACCCCGCCCCGGAGGATTCCTACGGCCGGGCGAAGATCGCCGCCGAGCGGGCGCTGCAGGACACCGCGCTGTCGTATCCCGGGCTGGAGGTCGCGATCCTGCGCCCGCCGCCGGTCTACGGCCCCGGCAGCGGCGGCAACGTGCGCAGGATCATCGACTTCCTGCGCGGCGCCCCGCCGGTTCTGCCGCTGGGCATCCTCGGCAACCGCCGCTCGTTCCTGCATCGCGACAATCTGGCGTCGGCCACCCTGGCCTGTCTTGAAAAGCCGGAGGCCGCGGGCCGCACGTTCTTCGTGACCGACGGCGAGCCGCTGTCCACCGGCGCGCTGGTGCGGCGGATCCTGACGGCCCTGGACCGAAGGGCGCTGCTGCTGCCCCTGCCGGCCGCCGGGCTGTCCCGGCTCGGCGCCACCGGCCGGCGGCTCGGCGCGTCCTGCGTCTTCGACGATACCGCCCTGCGCCGGACCCTGGACTGGAAACCGGTCGTCGACGGCCGCGCGGGCATGCTAGAGGCCGTCCGGTTCGCGGCGGATCCTCTGCAAACTGCCGTTCGGGGAGATCAGCCGTGCTAGACTCCCGTCCCGGATCCACTTCAGCCCGCGACCCCGCATGAACGCCCGCGCTTTCCGACGCTCCCTGCTGATCTTCGCGCACGACACGGCAATGGCCGCCGTCTCGTTCCCGCTGGCGCTGTATGTGCGTCTCGGCGACCAGATCGTGTGGTGGCCGATGCAGGCGATCCAGACCGGCACGGCCCTGTTCACCCTGACCGCGCTGGCGGTGTTCCTGGTGATGCGGCTCGACACCGCCGTGTGGCGCTACACCTCGATCGGCGATCTCGGTCAGATCCTGCGGGCGGTGGCGGTCATCATCGCGGCGTTCCTGGTGCTGCAGTTCATCGTCACCCGGCTCGATTCGCTGCCCCGCTCCTTCCTGATCATCGAGGCGGCCCTGCTGTCGATCCTGCTGATGCTGCCCCGGGTCGGCTACCGGCTGCTGAAGGACGGCACCATCTCCGCCCTGTTCGAGCGCAATTCCCGGGACCGGGTCCCGGTGCTGCTGGTCGGCGCCGGCGATGGGGCCGACCTCTTCATCCGCGAATCCGCCCCCGGCCACGCGGTGCCCTACCGGGTAGTCGGCATCGTGGACGACCGGGATTCCCGCACCGGCCGCCGCATCCGCGGCGTACCGGTCTTCGGCGGGCTGAACAAACTGGAAGAGGTCATCAATCGGCTGACCGGCCAGGGTCTGCGGCCGCAGCGCATCGTCCTCACCCGGCGCCAGATGGACGGGGCGACCGTCCGCACTCTGCTGGACCAGGCCGACGCCATCGGCATTCCGGTCAGCCGGATGCCGGTGCTGAGCGCCCTGGAGACGCCCGGCGACGGCCAGGTCAAGCTGCGCCCGATCAACGTCGAGGACGTGCTCGGCCGCCCCCAGGCGATCCTCGACCGCCCCGCCATGCGGCGGCTGATCGAGGGCCGGCGGGTGATGGTGACCGGCGCCGGCGGCACCATCGGCTCCGAGCTCGTTCGCCAGATCGCCGATCTCGACCCGGCCCACATCACCCTGGTGGAGCAGTCGGAATATGCGCTGTATCGGATCGACCTGGAGCTGGCCGAGCGGGTCCCCGACCTGCCCCGCGCCGCCCTGATCGGCGACGTGCGCGACCGGGCGCGGGTGACCGAGATCCTGGGCGAGGCGAAGCCGGAGATCCTGTTCCACGCCGCCGCCCTGAAGCACGTGCCGCTGATGGAGGCCAATGTCTGCGACGCGGTGCTGACCAATGCCGTCGGCACCCGCATCGTCGCCGACGCCGCCCGCGCCGCCGGGGTCGGCACGGTGGTGGTGATCTCCACCGACAAGGCGGTGAACCCGACCAACGTCATGGGCGCCACCAAGCGGCTGGCCGAGGCCTATTGCCAGGCGCTCGACCTGGACGGCGGCACCCGCTTCGTCACCACCCGCTTCGGCAACGTGCTGGGCTCCACCGGCTCGGTGGTGCCGCTGTTCCAGCGCCAGCTCGAGCGCGGCGGGCCGCTGACCGTCACCCACCCGGACATCACCCGTTATTTCATGACCGTGCGCGAAGCGGTGGAGCTGGTGTTGCAGGCCGCCGCATTGGAGAGCGAGCGCGGCGGCATCACCGTGCTGGACATGGGCGAACCGGTGAAGATCGTCGATCTGGCCGACCGGATGATCCGGCTGGCGGGACTGGAGCCGGGCAAGGACATCGCCATCGCCTTCACCGGCCTGCGCCCGGGCGAGAAGCTGCACGAGGAGCTGTTCCACGGCGCGGAGACGCTGGAGGCGACGGAGATCCCGGCGATCCGCCGCGCCCATCCCCGCACCGCCGACCGCGCCCTGATCGAGCGCGGCCTGGACGAGCTGGAAGCCGCCGCCCGCTCCCGGCAGATGGGCGCGACGGTGGAGATCCTCGGCCGCATGGTGCCGGAATACGAATCCGACACGCCGAAGGCCGCGGCGGGGTCTTGATTCCACCCGCGTTCCCGACCGTCATCCCGTCCCGGATCTGCTTTGGGATATTTCGGGACCTCGCCCGCCCAACCGTCATCCCGAACTTGTTTCGGGACCTTCCCTGTGTCCGGCCAAGTTTAGGTCCCGAAACAAGTTCGGGATGACGGCTGGGGGTGGGGTGAGGGCGGGTTGGGGTCAGGGTCAGCCGTGCACGAAATGCAGCGTGCCGAACTCTTTCCGCCACGCCGCGACCTCGCCCGCCATGGCGCTCCGGTCGTTGCTCTTCAGCGCGCCGGCGATCAGGCCGGCCAGCCGCGGCGCGTCGGCCGCCGTCATCCCCCAGCGCACCAGCTCCGGCGTGCCGATCCGCAGCCCGTTCATGTCGCCCGCCACCTCGTCCACCGGCAGGCCGATGCCGCAGGCCAGGAAGCCGGCCTTGCGCAGGGTCTTCGACGCCGCCTGACCGCCGCCATAGGCCGCCGCCCTGACCGCGAACTGGTGGGAGTTGGTGAAGCCGTCCCCGACCGCGAAGACCGGCACCCCTTCGGCGTCCAGCGCGGCCGCCAGTGCCTTGGACAGCGCGATCATTTCGGCGGCGTATTCTTTGCCGAAGTCGCGCCAGTCCAGCATCGACACCGCTAGGGCCGCCGACTTCGCCGCATCGAAATTCGCGGTCATGCCGGGGAAGGCGATGGCGTCGAGCCGCTCGGCAATGTCGACATCGTTGGTGACGATCAGGCCGCCGGCGGGGCCGCCCAGGCTCTTGTAGGTGCTCATGGTCATCAGATGCGCGCCCTCGGCCAGCGGGTCGCGCCAGGCCTTGCCGGCGATGATGCCGCATTGGTGGGCGGCGTCGAACAGCAGCTTGGCCCCGACCTCGTCGGCGATGGCGCGGACCTCGCGGACCGGATGCTCGAACAGGTTCAGGCTGCCGCCGAGCGTGATCAGCGCCGGCCTTTCCCTGCGTGCCATTTCCCGCAGCGCCTCCACATCCACCGTATAGCCGTCCTCGACCACCGGGGCCGGCACCGTCTTCAGCCCGTAGAGCCCGGCGCAGCCGGCGACATGGTGGGTCACATGGCCGCCGATGGAGGCCGGCGGGGCGATGATCGTGTCGCCCGGCTTGCAGGTGGTCATGAAGCCGTACAGGTTCGCCAGCGCGCCCGACGGCACCCGGATCTCGGCGAACTTGGCGTCGAACACCTCGGCGCAGAGTTCGGCGGCGATGACCTCGATCTCCTCGATCGCCTCCAGCCCCATCTCGTACTTGTCGCCGGGATAGCCCAGCGACGGCCGCGAGCCGATGCCGGAGGCCAGCAGCGCCTCGGCCCTCGGGTTCAGGACGTTGGTCGCCGGATTCAGGTTGAAGCAGTCGTGCTCGTGAATCTCCCGGTTGCGGGCGGCCAGCGCCTCGATCCGGTCGGCGATCCGGCCGCTCTCCTCGCCGGCCGTGCGCGCGGCCAGGGACTGGACCAGATCCTCGGACGGGGCGGGAACCCAGGAACGGCGGGCAAGGGCCACGGCAGGCCTCCTTCGATGCTTGGGGGCGGATCTCAGCGAGCGGGTGCGCGACGGCGGGGCGTCGTGAACCCGCGCACCAGCAGCGTAGACACCGCCCAGAAAAGCATCCAGGCCAGAACCGCACCGACCAGGCCCCAGCGCGGATCGATGGTCAGGCCGGGGCGCCATTCCGCATAGGCATTGCCCAGGATCTCGCTGTCGGAATGGCGCAGGGCCACCGCCGGCCGGGTCCAGGGCCCCGCCTCCATCAGCTCGGCGCGGGCGGCCCGCAAGTCGTCCAGCCGCTGAACCATGGCGGTCAACCGCCGGCCGGAACCCTGGATTGCCGGGTCCGCGTTGGTGCGGTGGCGCTCCAGATAGGCCTCCAGGGTGAGGTTCTGGGCCGCGGCCTCGGTCCGGTGGGCGGTGACCTGGCGGTCCAGCTCGTCCACGGCCCCGCCCAACCGTTGCGCATAGGCATCGACGAAGGAGGAGACCTGCGACCCACCGGTGAGGCCGAGAATCACGACGAGGAGCAGGCACAGATCGCGCAGCATCCGGAACATGCACTCTCCCCGGTCAGAAGCCTCGGAACGGATCGTCCGGTCGCCGGCGGATCCAGTTCCCGGGATGCCAGGCCGCGTGTCCGTCCACGACATGCAGCGTATAGGCCATGCGCGAGCGCGGCGAGGTGTTGGCCGCACTGCCATGGGGGAGTAACCCGTGCAGCACCACCAGGGTTCCCTTGCGCACCGGCAGCGGGACGAACCCGTCCGCCGGATAGGGAGTGTCGTCCAGAGTCTCCAAGGACAGCGCGCCGTCCCGTTCCAGAAAGCGCTGGCGCAGCGGTCCCCTGTGGCCGCCGGGCTGGGCGATCAGGCAGCCGTTGCTCTCGTCCGCATCCTCCAGCGCCAGCCAGAAGCCGGTGACGCTCGGCGGGTCGGTCACCAGGAAGGTGGCGTCCTGATGCGGCACCACCTCGCCGCCGATGGCAGGCGGCTTCCAGATCACCATGGACTGCACCAGCTTCGGCGCGGCGATCCCCAGGGCGGCGGCGATGCGGGCCAGAACCGGGCTGCGCGACACCCGCGCGAACACCGGATCCAGGTCGTGCATCGCGTGGCCGAGCTTGTTGACCGCCCGGTGCCGGTCGACGGTGAGGGTGCCCTCGGCATCGACGGCGCCGTCCTCCAGGAACACCCGGATCTTGTCGCCGCTCTCCCGGAAATAGGCGTCGGCGGCATGTTTCGGCGCGGTGGTGGAGAAGACCGAGCGCCCCTCCGCCGGGTCCCAGGCATCCACCAGGGCGTGGGATCGGTCGATCAGGGCGTCGCACTCGGCGGCCGGGATCGCGTCCTCCACGACCAGCACCCCGTCGCGCCCATAGGCGGCGGCGAGCTCGGCCGGGTCGCAGTCGACGGCGAAGCGCGGGATCATCGGCCCCTTCCCAGGCGATCCATGCCGTGTTCCCCCGGAGCCAGACCGAGATGGGCGGCCAGAGTGGCGCCCACATCGGCGAAGGCGAGCTGGCCGAGATCCACCGGCGCCAGGCCGGGGCCGGCGAACAGCACCGGCACCTGCTCGCGGGTATGGTCGCTGCCCCGCCAGGTCGGGTCGCAGCCGTGATCGGCCGTCAGCACCGCCAGATCGCCCGGTCGCAGGGCGTCGAGGAAGCGCGGCAGGTCGCGGTCGAAAGCCTCCAGGGCGGCGGCATAGCCGGCCACATCCCGTCGGTGGCCGTAGAGCGTGTCGAAATCGACGAAATTGGCCACCACGAGCGCGTTGTCCTGATCGCGGGCGGTGACCGACATCAGGGTGTCGAAAATGCCGTCGTTGCCGGCCGCCTTGATCTCCTCGCCGGTGCCAGCATGGGCGAAGATGTCGCCGATCTTGCCGATGGAGACGACCTTGCCGCCCGCCTCTGACTGGCGCTGCAGCAGGGTCGGCGACGGCGGAGTGACGGCCAGGTCCTTGCGGTTGGCGGTGCGGCTGAAATCGTCGGGGCCGGAGCCGAGGAACGGCCGGGCGATGATCCGGCCAACGGTGTCCGGCACCAGGGTGCGGGCGACCCGGCAGACCTCGTAGAGCCGCTCCAGCCCGAAGCTCTCCTCATGGGCGGCGATCTGCACCACGCTGTCGGCCGAGGTGTAGAGGATGGGCTCGCCGCTCGCCATGTGCTCGGCCCCGAGCTCGGCGATGATGGTCGTTCCGCTTGCGTGACGATTTCCCAGAATGCCCGGCAGCCCGCAGCGCGCGATCAGGGCGGCGGTGAAATCGGCCGGGAAGCTCGGCACCGTATCGGGATAATAGGTCCAGTCGAAGTCAACCGGCACCCCGGCCAGCTCCCAATGACCGCTGGGCGTGTCCTTCCCCCGGCTGGTTTCCGCCCCGTGGCCCCAGGCGCCAATGCGGGCGGCGTAAGCCTCCAGCCCGACCGGCTCGGAGCCGGATGCCCCGCGATGGGCCGCCCCCAGGCCGAGGGCGAGCAGGTTGGGGACATGGAGAGGGCCGCTGCGGCCATGGCCGTCGCCCCTGCCCTCCGCACAGGCCTGGGCGATATGGCCGAAGGTGTCCGCGCCGGTATCGCCGAAGCGGTCCGCATCCGGCGCGCCGCCGATCCCGGCGGAATCCAGAACGATGAAAAACGCGCGGGCCATCAGCTCTCACCCGTCCGCCGCTCGATCACCACCGGGTCGGGGCGCGGCGCCGTGTCGCCCAGGGTATAGGCGGCACGGATCGCGTCGGCGACCGGCGCGGCGGCGGCGGCATCGCGGCACCGGATCACCGCCAGCGGCACATCGGGGCCGACCGTCTCGCCGATCCCGGCGATCTCCGTCAGGCCGACCGCGTGGTCGATGCGGTCGGCGGCCTGGCGCCTTCCGCCGCCCAGCTCGATCACCGCCACGCCGAGCCGTCGGGCGTCGATCCGGGCGACGATGCCCCTTGTCTCGGCATAGACCGGCACCGCGACGGGGGCGCTCTCCAGATGGGCGTCCGGCCGCTCCAGCAGGTCAGTGGGGCCGCCGAGTGCGGCCACCATGCGGCCGAACACCTCCGCCGCCCGGCCGTCCTCGAGCGCCTTGCGGGCGATTTCGACGCCGGCCTCGGGCGTCTCGGCAATCTCTCCCTGGGCCAGCATCTCGCCGGCGAGCGCCAGGGTCACCTCCAGGCTGCGAGGCTCACGCGCAACACCGGTCAGGAAGGCGACCGCGTCGGCCACCTCGAGCGCGTTGCCGGCCGTCCGGCCGAGCACCTGGTTCATGTCGGTGATCAGCGCCACGGTCGGCAGGCCGGCGGCCCGTGCGGTCTCGGCAAGCGCGTCGGCCAGCTCCCGCGCCTTGGCGAGGTCGTCCATGAAGGCACCGCTGCCGCATTTGACGTCCATCACCAGCCCGTCCAGCCCGGCGGCGAGCTTCTTCGACAGAATGGACGCGGTGATAAGGGCGGCGGATTCGACGGTCGCGGTGACGTCGCGGATGGCGTAGAGCCGCCGGTCGGCCGGGGCGAGATCGTCGGTCTGGCCGATCACGGCGCAGCCGGTCTCGCGCACCACCCGCTGGAAGGTCTCCAGGTCCGGGTCGGTGCGGTAGCCGGGGATCGAGTCCAGCTTGTCCAGCGTGCCACCGGTATGGCCGAGGCCGCGGCCGGAGATCATCGGCACATAGCCGCCGCAGGCCGCCACGATGGGTGCGAGCATCAGGCTGATCCTGTCACCCACGCCCCCGGTCGAGTGCTTGTCCAGCACCGGCCCGTCGAGCCCGTCCCAGCGCAGCACGGTGCCGCTGTCGGCCATCGCCCGGGTCAGGGCGGCCCGCTCCTCGGCGGTCATGCCCTGGAAGAACACGGCCATGGCAAAGGCGGCGGCCTGGCCCTCGCCGACCGATCCGCCGGTCAACCCGGCGATGAACTCGGCGATCGCCTCGGGGCGAAGGGTCTGGCCGTCGCGTTTGGCGCGGATGAGTTCCTGGGGCAGCACGGATCCGTCCTTCGCTGGTCGCGGGGGTTGGCGACGCAGACTACATGTGGGGTTCGGGCCCCGCCACTGCGACCCGCCACTGCGACCGGCCACTGGGACCGCAACGGCCGGCAACTGCCGCAAGTGACGCCGGTTCTCCAGGGAAAACCTATGGAACCGTTCCCGCCCCCGCCCCGTTGGCCAAGGACATGCACAACGAAAGGAGGAGCATATGAGGAGGAAATTACTGGCCGGTGCCGGCGCCCTTTCGCTCGCAGTCGCGGCTTTCGCCACCGTCCCGAGCGCGCCTGTCCAGGCCGATACCTCGGTCGTCGTGGTCGATGCCACGGACCTGTACCGCAGCCCCGGCAAGGGCAACGGCCCGCGCCTTTCGGAGCTGAGCGGCCAGGCGGTCTACAGCAATTCAGGCAAGCAGCTCGGCGTGATCGAGGATTTCGCGATCGGCCGCGGCGGTGAGGTCGTGGCGGTGATCGACACCGATAACGGTCCGCTCGACGAGCTGTTCGAAACCGGCAGCGAGGACATCCTCATCATCCCGCTGCGCGAGCTGCGCACCGCCCCGATGGCCAGCCTGCACGGCGCACAATGAGCGCCGAAGCTCACCCTTCATCACCCACCAAGATCCTTGGAGGATGACATGCCTAAGATTCTGATGACCGCTGCGGCTCTCACCGTCGGCGCCTTCGCCCTCTCTGCCTGCGGCAACACCGCGACCGAACGCGGCGTCACCGGCGCCGGTCTCGGCGGCGCGGCGGGCTATGCGGTCGGCGCGCCGCTTCTCGGTGCCGCGGCCGGCGGTGCCGCCGGCGCCTTCACCGAGAAGGACGACGTCAATCTCGGCAACCCGATCTGGGACTGGGACTGACCCGACCCAGCACTTCCGGCGCGCCCAACGCGGTCAGTGCCGGAAGTGCCGCATCCCGGTGAGGACCATCGCCAGGTTCCGCTCGTCGGCGGCGGCGATGATCTCCTCGTCGCGGATCGATCCGCCCGGCTGGATGATCGCCGTCGCTCCAGCCTCGGCCACCGTGATCAGGCCGTCGGCGAAGGGGAAGAACGCATCCGAGGCGGCGACGGAGCCGACCGTGCGCGGCTCGGCCCATCCGGCCGCCTTGGCGGCGTCCTGGGCCTTCACCGCGGCGATGCGGGCAGCGTCCACCCGGCTCATCTGACCCGCCCCGATCCCGGCGGTCGAGCCGTCCTTCACATAGACGATGGTGTTCGACTTCACGTGCTTGCCGATGCGGAAGGCGAGCAGCAGGTCGCGCATCTCCGCCTCGGTCGGCGCCCGCTTGGTGACGACCTTCAGTTTGACCTGGGTCACCCGGCCGGCATCGCGCGACTGGATCAGCAGCCCGCCGGCCAGGTTCTTGACCATCAGCCCCTTGGCCGTCGGATCCGGCATGCCGCCGGTCTTCAGCACCCGCAGGTTCTTCTTCGCGGCGAAGACCTCAAGAGCGGCCGGGTCGAAATCCGGGGCGATGACCACTTCGCTGAAAATGGACGCGATCTTCTCGGCGGTCGCGGCGTCCATCTTGCGGTTGGCGGCGACGATGCCGCCGAAGGCGCTCACCGGATCGCAGGCCAGGGCCGCATCCCAGGCGTCGGCCAGGGAGCCGGCAATGGCCACGCCGCACGGGTTGGCGTGCTTGATGATGGCGATGCCCGGCTCATCCAGCTCGGCGGCCAGTTCGAAGGCGGCGTCGGTGTCGTTCAGGTTGTTGTAGCTGAGCTCCTTGCCCTGCATCTGCTCGGCGGTCGACACGCCGGCCCGGCTCTCCGTGGTGCGGTAGAAAGCGGCCTGCTGGTGCGGGTTCTCGCCGTAGCGCAGCACCTGCGGGGCGGAGCCGGCCAGGGTGAAGCGGCGCGGGAAGACCTCGCCCACCTCGCCGGCCAGCCAGCCGGCGATCGCGGCGTCATAGGCGGCCGTGCGGCCATAGGCGGTGGCGGCCAGCTTGCGGCGCAGCGCCAGGGTCGTCGCCCCCTCGTTGGCGCGCATCTCCTCCAGCACCGGGCCGTAATCCTCGACATCGACGATGACGGTGACGAAGTCGTGGTTCTTCGAGGCCGCGCGGATCATCGCCGGGCCGCCGATATCGATGTTCTCCACGCTCTCGTCATAGCCCGCACCTCGGGCGCGGGTCGCCTCGAACGGGTAGAGATTCACCACCAGCAGGTCGATCGGCGCGATGCCATGGTCGTCCATGGCGGCGACGTGGTGGTCCAGGTCGCGCCGGGCGAGCAGGCCGCCGTGGATCACCGGGTGCAGGGTCTTCACCCGGCCGTCCATCACCTCCGGGAAGCCGGTCCGCTCCGCCACCTCCACCACCGGGATGCCGGCCTCGGCGATCGCCTTGGCGGTGCCGCCGGTGGACAGGATCTCCACCCCCATCTGCGACAGGGCGGCGGCGAACTCGATGAGGCCGGTCTTGTCGGAGACGGAAATCAGGGCGCGGGCGACGGGAACCAGATCGGGGGCGGCCATTTGGGGCGACCTCGGCAATTGTTCAGGGATGCGGGCTTATCCCCATTGGACGGGGCGCGGTCAACCGGACAGAGCGCCCCAGCCCCGGATCGGGGCATTTCAGACCGGATTCACGGCCAAACCGGGCCGATTCAGCCCTCTTTTCCCATCGCGCGGGGCGAGGGCACGGGCGGCTCGCGGTCGACGGCGGTGGAGGGCGGGCCGGCGGCCAGCTTACCCTCCCGCTTCAGCCGGGCTTCGCGCACACCGATATAAGTCGAGCTGGAGAAGATCATCGCCCCGCCGATCCAGGTCCACATATCCGGCACCTCGCCGAACAGCGTGTAGCCGATGGCGGCCGCCCAGAGCAGCTTGGAAAAGTCGACCGGCAACACCGCCGAGGCGTCGGCGATCTTCAGCGACTGGTTCATCGCCGTCTGGGCGATGGTGCCGACAATGCCGATGGCAAACAGCCAGGCCAGCGATTCCAGCGACGGCCAGGTCCAGAACGGCAGGGCCGCCACCAGGGCGATCGGCGACAGGAAAATCGACGCGTAGGCGGTGATGGCGACGCTGGACTCGGTGCGGGTCAGGACCTTGATCACCATCAGCGCCACCGACCAGACGACCGAGGAGCCGAGGATCAGCATCGGCCCGAGCCCGACCTCGATGACGCCGGGGCGCAGGATCACCATGGCGCCGGCGAAGCCGATGGCGATGGCGGTCCAGCGGCGCAGGCGCACCGTCTCGCCCAGCACCAGCATCGCCAGCACCGTGGCGAAGAGCGGTGCCGTGAACCCCAAGGCCGCGACCGTCGCCAACGGCGTGATCGACAGACCGTAGAAGAACATCAGCATGGCGCAGGCGTTCAACCCGCCGCGGGCGGCGAACAGCTTCATCTTCGTGGTGCGCAGCGGGGTCCAGCCCTGGCGCATGAACACCGGAGCAAGGGCGAAGAACCCGAAGAAGACCCGGAAGAACGCGATCTCGAACGGATGCACCTCCACGCTCACATGGCGGATCGCGGCGTGCATCATGCTGAAGGCGGCGGCGGCCACCGCCATCATCAGGACGCCGGCGAGCGAACCGGTAAGCAGGGGCGAGAGGGAGGATCTGACTGACACAAGGTCAACGTATCTGTCCCTTCCGGGTCTGCCTAGAGCGCATCCAGAAAGGCGGTGATGCTCTCAGCCAACTGATCCGGCTTTTCCAGCGGCACCATGTGGCCGCATTCCTCGAACACCTCGAAGCGGGCGCCGGGGATGCCGGCGGCCAGCCGCTCCAGTTCGTCCATCGGCCGCAGCACGTCCTGGCGGCCGGCGATCACCAGGGTCGGCGCGGCGATCCGGGGCAGGTCGCGGTAGCCGTCCTCCCGGGTCGCCTGGAGCTGGCGGGTCATCACCGCCCCGCCGAGGTCGGCGCCCATCGCCTTCAGCCGAGCCACCAGGGCGTCGCGGTCCGGATGGTCGGGATGGATGCCGCGGGCCAGCGCCTTGCGCGACATGCCCTTGAAGCCGGTCTCGGCGAGCTGGGCGAGGATCGCCTCCTTGCGGGCATGCTCCGCCGGCGAGGTCGCGCGGGCGGACGTGGCGACCAGCACCATCGCCTCGACCCGCTCCGGCGCGGTCAGCGCGATCTCGCGGGCGACGAAGCCGCCCATGGAGAATCCCAGCAGGACGAACCGTTCGGGCGCCGCCGCCAGCACCCGCCGCGCCATCCCCTCGATGGACGGATCGCTGTAAACATCCCCGTGCAGGAGTGCCAGCCGGTCGCCCAGGGCGGCGCCGAGATCGTCGAACAGCCCGGGGCCGCACATGAAGCCGGGCAGGCAGATTGTATTGCGGATCATTCTCAATTACTTGAAATCATTACGTTTTTTCTTGCCGAATTACCACGATCTTGTACTGTTGTGGCAGAGATCCGACCGACGGAGGGCGCCATGAAGGGCGACAAGACAGTCATCGAACACCTGAATCGCATCCTCAAGAACGAGTTGACGGCGATCAACCAGTACTTTCTGCACTCGCGCATCCTCGGCGATTGGGGCGTCTCGAAGCTTTCGAAGAAAGCCTATGAGGAGTCCATCGAGGAGATGGAGCATGCCGACAAGCTGATCCAGCGCGTCCTGTTCCTGGAAGGCCTGCCGAACCTGCAGGAGCTGAACAAGCTGCGCATCGGCGAGACCGTGAAGGAGATCCTCGAGTGCGATCTCGCGGTCGAGAACGATGCGATCCCCGATCTGCGCGAGGCGATCGCCTATGCCGACTCGATCCGCGACTATGTCAGCCGCGACCTGTTCAACCAGATCCTCCAGGACGAGGAAGAGCATGTCGACTATCTGGAGACGCAGCTCGACCTGATCGGCCGCATCGGCATCGAGCACTACACGCACCTGCAGAGCGAAGCCAACGCCATGACCGAAGGGTCGTGAGACCCCGCGCCGACGGCCGCTCCGCCAGGAGTTCCCGATGCATAGGCAACCGGCCGCCGGAGTGATCCGGCGGCCGGTTTGCGTTTCGGGGAGCGGGTGTTTCCGCCGCCCTTCGACACGCCCCCGGATCACGTCCGGGAGCTGCTCAGGGCGAGGTCAATTTGTATAGCTGATCGTCATCCCGAACTCGTTTCGGGACCTCCGCCCGTACCGGAGCCCGCAGGTCCCGAAACGAGTTCGGGATGACGGCGGATTGAAACCCAGCCTCGCCCTGAGCAGCCCCCGCGTGAGCGGGGGCGTGTCGAAGGGCCGGGCGGGCCGGATCACACGTCCAGGTTCGCCACCTTCAGGGCGTTGGACTGGATGAATTCCCGGCGCGGTTCGACCACGTCGCCCATCAGGGTGCTGAACACCTCCTGGGCCTCGTCGGCATGGGCGATCTTGACCTGCAGCAGGGTGCGGCGGTCCGGATCCAGCGTGGTTTCCCAGAGCTGGTCCGGGTTCATCTCGCCCAGCCCCTTGTAGCGGTTGATGGTCAGGCCCTTGCGGCCGATCTCGAAGATCGCCTCGATCAGCCCGACCGGTCCGTAGACCGTGCGCTCGGATCCGTCCTTCTGCACCAGGGTCGCCGGCTCGGCGAACAGCTCCTGCAGGTCCGGCGTCCGCTCGGCCAGGGCCCGGGCCTCGGCGGTACGCATCAGCACCCCGTCGATGGTGTAGGTCTCGGTCACGCCGCGCAGGGTGCGGGCGACGACGATGGCCGGGCCGGTCTCGGTCTGCTCCTCGTAGGAGGCGAACCACCCCCGCTCATGCTCTTCCGAGAGCACGTCGAGACGCCGGGCGAAATCGGCCGCGGCGGCCGCGGCGGCGGCCTGATCGGCGAGCAGGGCCGGGCGCAGCAGGCCGGCGACGGCCGCCTGCTCGGTGACGACCGGACCGCCGAGGCGGCGGACCAGCGGTTCCAGAAGCTGACGCGCCTGGCGGGCGAGCTCGCCCTGATGGGCCAGGTCGGCGGCGGCGATCTGGGTCCCGGACGCGGTCTTCAGCACCGCCCCCTTGGTCCCCTCGTCGATCAGGAAGCGCTCGAGCGCCTTGTCGTCCTTCAGGTACGTCTCCTCATTGCCCCGCTTCACCCGGTAGAGCGGCGGCTGGGCGATGTAGAGATAGCCGCGCTCCAGCAGCTCCGGCATCTGCCGGAAGAAGAAGGTGAGCAGCAGGGTGCGGATGTGGGAGCCGTCCACGTCGGCGTCCGTCATGATGATGATCCGGTGATACCGGGTCTTCTCGATATTGAACTCCTCCGGCCCGATGCCGGTGCCCAGCGCCGCGATCAGCGTGCCGATCTCCGCGCTCGACAGCATCTTGTCGAAGCGGGCGCGCTCCACGTTCAGGATCTTGCCGCGCAGCGGCAGGATCGCCTGGTTCTTGCGGTCGCGGCCCTGCTTGGCCGAGCCGCCGGCGCTGTCGCCCTCGACCAGGAACAGTTCGGCCTTGGACGGATCGCGCTCCTGGCAATCGGCGAGCTTGCCGGGCAGGTTGGCGATGTCCAGAGCGCCCTTGCGCCGGGTCAGCTCGCGTGCCCGGCGGGCGGCGTCGCGGGCGGCCGCGGCCTCATAGGCCTTGGTGACGATGCGCTTGGCCTCGTTCGGGTGCTCGTCGAACCACTGGTCCAGACGCTCGCCGACGATGTTCTCCACCACCGGCTTGACCTCGGAGGAGACCAGCTTGTCCTTGGTCTGGGAGGAGAATTTCGGATCCGGCACCTTAACCGACAGCACGCAGGTCAGGCCTTCGCGGGCGTCGTCGCCGGCGAGCGAGACCTTCTCCTTCTTCGCGATCCCGGTCTGGCCGGCGTAGTTGTTCACCTGCCGGGTCAGGGCGGCGCGGAATCCGGCTAGGTGGGTGCCGCCGTCGCGCTGCGGGATGTTGTTGGTAAAGCAGAGCATCGTCTCGTGATAGGAGTCGGTCCACTCCATCGCGATCTCGACCGTGATGCCGTCCTTCTCGCCGATGGCGGAGATGGTCGGGTGCAGGGCGGTGCGCGAGCGGTCCAGATACTCGGCGAAGGCCTTCAGACCGCCCTCGTAGAACAGGTCGGTGGTCTTCGGCTCGCCGCTGCGCTCGTCGGTCAGCAGGATGCGCACCCCGGAATTCAGGAAGGCCAGCTCGCGCAGCCGGTGCTCCAGGGTCGGATAGTCGAACTCGACCATGGTGAAGGTGCCGGACGAGGGCTTGAAGGTGACCTCGGTGCCGGTCTTGCCGCCGGACGGACCGACCTCCACCAGATCCGCCTCGGCATCGCCGTGGCGGAACCGCATAAAGTGCTCCTTGCCCTCGCGCCAGACCCGCAGTTCCAGCCACTCGGACAGCGCGTTCACCACGGAGACGCCCACGCCGTGCAAACCGCCGGAAACCTTGTAGGAGTTCTGATCGAACTTACCGCCGGCATGGAGCTGGGTCATGATGACCTGCGCCGCCGAGACCCCCTCCTCGGAGTGGATCTGCACCGGGATGCCGCGCCCATTGTCGCGCACGGTGACCGAGCCGTCGCCGTTCAGGATCACCTGGACCGCGTCGCAATAGCCGGCCAGGGCTTCGTCGATGGCGTTGTCGACCACCTCGTAGACCATGTGATGCAGGCCCGACCCGTCATCGGTGTCGCCGATATACATGCCCGGGCGCTTGCGCACCGCATCGAGGCCGCGCAGAACCTTGATGGACTCCGCACCGTAGTCGTCGTTCTCGATGTTCTTATTGGCGTCGTCAGCCATGGGGGGACTCCGGTTAGGACACGACGTCGGCCGGCCGGACCTTGCCGTCGGCGACGTCGAACAAGCGCGCGCGATCGGCGATCGGCGCGAAGGTGGAAACATCGGTGCCGGTCAGCCACGCCTGACCGCCGAGGTCGAACACGGCCTCGAACAGGGCGGCGCGGCGGCGGTCGTCCAGATGGGCGGCGACCTCGTCCAGCAGCAGGATCGGCGCGGCGTACTCGTCGATCGCCTGCAGCCGCGCATGGGCGAGCACGATGCCGACCAGCAGCGCCTTCTGCTCCCCGGTGGAGCATTGGGCGGCCGGCATGGCCTTGCCCACATGGGTGACCGCCAGATCGGTGCGGTGCGGCCCTTCGGCCTCCTGCGGCCCGAACCGGGCGGCGGCCAGGGTCGCACGCAGCCGGTCCTCGACCTCCAGGGCCGGGGTCCCGATCAGCCAGCGGTCGATCTCGCCGTCCAGCGCCAGCTCGGCGGCCGGGAACGGCTCCCGCGTGGCGGCGCAAATCCGGTTGAGCCGGGCGACCAGGGCGGCGCGGGCGGCGGCGATCGCCACGCCGGTCTCGGCCAGGGTCTCCTCCAGGGCGGCGTACCAGGCCGCTTCGCGCCGTCCGTCCCGGATCAGTCGGTTGCGCTCGCGCCAGGCGTGTTCGTAGCCGCTCACCCGTCCGGCATGCTCGCCGTCGAAGGCGTAGACCAGCCGGTCGAGGAAGCGCCGGCGACCCGACGCGCTCTCGGTGAACAGCCGGTCCATGGCCGGGGTCAGCCAGGAAATCGTGAGATGGTCGCCCAGGGCCGACTGGCTGCGCGCCGGCGCGCCGTCGATGCGCACGAGGCGGCGCTCGCCCTCGACGCCGGCGTCGCGGCCGGTGCCGATCCGCGTCTCGCCCAGCTTGCCCTCGACCGCTGCCGAGACCGCCCAGGGGCCGGCATCGCCGACCCGGTCGATCTCCGACAGCTTCGCCCGGCGCATGCCGCGGCCGGGGCTGAGGAAGGAGACCGCCTCCAGCAGGTTGGTCTTGCCCGAGCCGTTGGCGCCGGTCAGCACCGCCACGGGGCGGTCGACCTCGAGCGACGTCGCGGCGTGGTTGCGGAACCGGGTCAGGCTGAGCTTGTTCACGGCAAGCCGCAGCGGCGCTCTCACGGTGGAGGCGGCACCGCTGTGTTCGCTGAGAATGGGACCCTCGACCGACACGCGCCCCGTCACACCCTCATCGGCATCAGGACGTAGAGGGCGCCGTCGTCCGCCTCGTCCGTGACGATGGTCGGTGAGGCCGCGTCGGCCATCTGGAACACCGCCTTGCCGCCGTCGTCGACCTGGTCGGCGATGTCCAGCAAGTAGCGGGAATTGAAACCGATTTCCATGGAGGCGGCACCGTACTCGACGTCCATCTCCTCGGTCGCCTGGGCATTGTCCGGGCTGTTGGCCGACAGGGTCAGGGTGCCGTTGGCGACCGCGAGCTTCACCGAGCGCGACTTTTCCGTGGAGATGGTCGCCACGCGGTCCACCGCCCTTTTGAACGACTTGCAATCGACCCGCATGATCTTGTCGTTGCCGGCCGGGATCACCCGCTCGTAATCCGGGAAGGTACCGTCGATCAGCTTGGTGGTCATCACGGTGTCGGCGAAGGCGAAGCGTAGCTTGTTCTCGCTGAGGCCGATCTGCACGTCGCCATCGGTCTCGTCGATCAGCTTGCGGATCTCGGTCACCGCCTTGCGCGGCACGATCACCGAGGGCATGCCCGCGGCACCCTCCGGCAGCGGCATCTGCACCCGGGCCAGCCGGTGGCCGTCGGTCGCCACCGCGCGCAGCACCGCCATGCCGTTGGCCTGGGTCTCGTGCAGGTAGATGCCGTTCAGGTAGTAGCGCGTCTCCTCGGTGGAGATCGCGAAGCGGGTACGGTCGATCAGCGTCTTCGCATCGGCGGCGGAGAGCACGAAATTGGTGGTCAGCTCGTCGCCGGACAGGGCCGGGAACTCCTCCACCGGCAGGGTCGGCAGCGAGAAGTTGGAGCGGCCGGCCCGGATCGCCATGCGGCCGCTGTCGCCGGCGACGGTCAGCTCGACCTCCGAGCCGTCCTGCAGCTTGCGGGCGATCTCGTAGAGGGTCAGCGCCGGCACCGTGGCGGAGCCCGGCTGGTCGACGGAACAGGCCACGCTCTCGACCACGTCCATGTCCATGTCGGTCGCGGTCAGGGACACCCGCCCTTCCTTCGCCTGCAACAGGACGTTGGCCAGGATGGGAATGGTATTCCGGCGCTCGACGACGCTCTGAACATGGGCCAGCGGCTTCAGGAGGGCCGCCCGGTCAATGGTGATCTTCATGTGCTCGCTCGAACTGGATTGACGCCTGACGGACCGGCGCATCGCGATCGGCGGAACCACCGAGTCCGGCGGAATCCGACCGCCCGCGACCCGGCGAATCGAAAGTCAGAGTTTATAGCACGAAACGCTTGTGCACAGGGAGTTTTTCACCGTCCGGCGAGGCGGTTTCCGCCACCGCCGGACGGCAAGGGACTCACCCCTCCAGCATCCGCCGCAGCAGGTCCACATCGGCGTCGAAATGACGGTCCGTGGCCCGCAGCTCGTCGACCTTCTTGACGGCGTGCATGACCGTCGTGTGGTCGCGGCCGCCGAACTTGCGGCCGATCTCCGGCAGGGAGCGCTGGGTGAGATGCTTCGACAGGTACATGGCGATCTGCCGCGGCCGGGCGATCGCCCGGGCCCGGCGGGCCGAGTACATGTCGGAGATCCGCATGTTGTAGTGCGACGCGACCTGGCGCTGGATCTCCTCGATCGTCACCCGGCGGTCGTTGGCCTTCAGCAGGTCGGACAGGACCTCCTGCACCATCTCCAGGGTGATCGCCCGGCCGACCAGGGTCGAATGGGCCACCACGCGGTTCAGCGCGCCTTCCAGCTCGCGGACGTTGGAGCTGATCTTGTGCGACAGGAACTCCATGACCTTCGGCGGAATGTCCGCGTCCACCCGCTCGACCTTGGACTGCAGGATGCCCAGGCGCAGCTCGTAGTCGGTGGGGTGGATGTCGGCCACCAGACCCCAGCCCAGGCGGGAGCGCAGCCGCTCCTCCAGCCCGTCCAGATTGGTCGGGCTCTTGTCGGCGGAGATCACGACCTGGCGGTTGTTGTCCACCAGGGCGTTGAAGGTGTGGAAGAACTCTTCCTGGGTGCTGTCCTTGCCGCTGATGAACTGCACGTCGTCGATCATCAGCACGTCGACGGAGCGGAACAGGTCCTTGAAGGCGACCGTGTCCCGGTACCGCAGGGCGCGGATGAACTGGTACATGAACTTCTCGGCCGAGAGATACAGGACCCGCCGCTGAGGGTGGTTCTTGCGGATCTCCCAGGCGATGGCATGCATCAGGTGGGTCTTGCCGAGGCCGACCCCGCCATACAGGAACAGCGGGTTGAACGGCACGGTCTCGCTTTCCGCCACCCGGCGGGCGGCGGCGAAGGCCAGTTCGTTCGGCTTGCCGACGACGAAGTTGTCGAAGGTGAAGCGCGCGTCGAGCGATGCCGAGATGGCGCTCAGGTCGCTCGGCGGCTCCACGGCCACCGGCTCGGCCGGATAAGCGGCCTCTTCCGCCGGCTCCGCGATCGCCTCCGGCACGGCCCGCAGGCCCGCCTCCGGACGCGCGGCGGCCGCCACCACCTCGACCGAGGCGATGGCCGGGTCCTCGCCCTGCCAGAGACCGCGCAGACGGTCCCCGTATTGTGTGACCACGCGGTCCCGCTCGAATTTCGACGGGATGGCCAGGTACACGACCT
Source organism: Thalassobaculum sp. OXR-137 (assembly GCF_034377285.1). NCBI lineage: Bacteria > Pseudomonadati > Pseudomonadota > Alphaproteobacteria > Rhodospirillales > Thalassobaculaceae > Thalassobaculum > Thalassobaculum sp. OXR-137. The sequence goes on from NZ_CP139715.1 coordinate 905,799, forward strand.
GGCCGTCGCGGCGCGCCAGCGTCAGCGACTTCAGCCAGCCGCGATACGCCGTCTCGCCGCATTCAGACCGCAGGCGCGTCTTGACCCGCGCCCACTGGGCCGCCAGCCCGTCCCGATCCGCCAATTCAGCCATGACGACCCTCCCTCGAAAGATCGCCCGCCGGCCGGTCGTTCCTGGTCAGCGCGATGCTCCAATAGTTCCACTTTGACGATACATCCCCCGATTGGCTCCCCCAGCCGATCCGTGTCACCGTCCTTCCCTCGCATTTCTTCCGGATCCCGACAGGCGGCGATCCCTCTTGCCCAACCAACAGCGGCGGCATCCCTACCACCGCCGCACCGATGTCATTCGATCGTCTACACGCACCCATAGCGTCGCGGCGAACGCCGCCCCGCTCAGTATCGAGCCAATATACGGAAACTCACCCTGAGAACTTAAGCCGGGAAAATCCATTCAATCGAATGAAAGTCCACCATTTATTAGACGAATTACTTAACATCTTTATTCCTTATGTTTCGCAACTCGTCGTGTCCGGTGAGATTGCTAAGGTACTCGGCAGGCCATCGGCACGCAACCGAGTCGAACACTCTGTGACGATTTTTTTTCGTGCCCCTGTGCAAGAGGAACACACCCCCTCAGAAGAGTCTTTTCGATTCAGCCGATTGGGCCGCTTTCCTCATCTCAGCCTGAACGAATCGGGCCAACTGGTTCATCGCTCAGAATCGGGTTTGGGATTCAGATTGCTAACCCGCGTCACCGGATTGTCATCCAGGTAGTCGGTATTATTTCAAGCAAGACGGAACAATCATAAGAAGTGGGTCAAAAGTCCCCTTCCGGATTCTTGTTATCACCCCCGATACAACGAGCGCGTGCTTCCGCCCCCGGGGGTCTTCCCCACGGGAAGTCCTGAATCTCTGTGATTCACCAGGAGGTTCCATCTTCCAGAGACGGCCAGGGGCCAAAGTCTTGACTCACGGCCCGCATGGCGCGCGGAAATCTTGCCGGACGGCCGGATCATTTTGACCCGGCACACGGCAGCGCCCGCCAGCCTCCGGCAACAAAAAAGCCGCCGGAACCGGCGGCTTCCTCGTCGTGGAGTCAGTCAGAATGCACGCCAGTCGGAACCTGGTGTCAGGCGCCGATCGACTTGATCGCCGTGTTCAGGCGGGACAGCTTGCGCGCGACCGTGTTGCGGTGCAGGACGCCCTTGACGACCCCGCGCTGCATCTCCGGCTGGGCGGCCTTGAAAGCCTCCATCGCGGCGGTCTTGTCGCCGGCGGCGATCGCCTTCTCGACGCGCTTGACGTGGGTGCGGATGCGCGAGATGCGCGCGTGATTGATCTCGTACCGCCGTGCGTTGCGCCGGATGCGCTTTTCGGCTGAAGCGTGGTTGGCCATGTTCTTCTCTCAAAGTACGGCAGGTCCGTGGAAGGCGCGCTTATAACTGCCGACCCGGACTGCGTCAACAATGACTCGCGGCGCCCTGTTCGATTCTTTGGGCTCAATGAGTCGCGGAATCAGCGATTCTTGAAGACCGGCTGGCGTTTCTCGACGAAGGCCGCCATGCCTTCCTTCTGGTCTTCGGTCGCGAACAGCGAGTGGAACAGGCGCCGCTCGAAGCGCACGCCCTCGCTGAGGGTGGTCTCGTAACTGCGGTTCACCGCCTCCTTGGCCATCATGACCGACGGCAGCGACAGATCGGCAATGCGGCCGGCGACCTTCATCGCCTCGTCCAGCAGGTCGGCCGCCGGCACGATGCGGCTGACCAGGCCCGAGCGCTCGGCCTCCTGGGCATCCATGTTGCGGCCGGTCAGCACCATGTCCATCGCCTTGGACTTGCCGACGAAGCGGGTCAGGCGCTGGGAGCCGCCGGCCCCCGGTATGACGCCCAGATTGATCTCCGGCTGGCCGAACTTGGCGCTGTCGGCGGCGATGATGAAGTCGCACATCATCGCCAGTTCGCAGCCGCCGCCGAGCGCGTAGCCCGCCACCGCGGCGATCACCGGCTTGCGGACCCGCAGGATGGTCTCCCACCCGGAGGTGATGAAATCCTCCACATAGGCGTCGGCGAACTCCTTGGACTGCATCTCCTTGATGTCCGCGCCGGCGGCGAAGGCCTTCTCGCTGCCGGTGACGACGATGCAGCCGATCTCGGCATTGGCATCGGCCTCCAGCAGCGCCTTGCCCAGCTCCGCCATCAGCGGCGAGGACAGAGCGTTCAGCGCCTTGGGACGGTTCAGGGTGATCAGCGCGACGTTGCCGCGCGTCTCGGTCAGAATGTTCTCATAAGCCATCACGGCCACTCCCGGGTCACGCCGGCCGTCCCGGAGGACGGCGGCGGTTGTGATCATCGCGGCACGAGCTCGAAGCGGACAACCAGTCCGCCCCGCTCCGCCACCGCGTCGAGACTCAACTCCTCGCCCGCGCGCGCCCAGCGATCCGCCTCCAGCCTGTCCCAGCCGAGCTGGGGCAGTGTGGCGTCGTAGAACGCACGGACATCCTCCATGGCTACCTTGCCTTCGGCGAAGGCGACGACGATCCGGCCCGCGAGCCCGTCGAAATCGACGCTCGCGGCCGGGACGCTCTGCAGCTCCGGCATCAGGGGCAGATCCTCGATGCCATCGACGAACTGTCCGTCGGCCAGGGCCGGTAAGCGGACAATCATCAGCACCGCCACCGCCAGAATGGCGAGGGCGGACGGTTTGGCGCGTCGGAACGGCAGGCTCATGGCGCCGGCTTCTACCTCAGCGTTGACAGCGGGGACAATAGAAAGTGGACCGCCCGGACTGCACCAGCCGTTTCACCGTGCCGCCGCATTCCGGGGTCGGACATCCCTCCCCCTCGCGATCGTACACCCGAAAGGTGTGCTGGAAATAGCCGAGTTCGCCCGAGACCTGGCGGTGGTCGCGCAGGCTGGAGCCGCCCGCCGCGATCGCCTCGGTCAGCACGGTTCGGACCGCCTCGGCCAGCCGTTCCGCCCGGCTGCCCCAGACGTTCAGGGCCAGCCGGCGGGGCGAGATGCCGGAGCGGTGCAGCGCCTCGCAGGCATAGATGTTGCCGACCCCGGCCACCACCTTCTGGTCGAGCAGGGCGGCCTTGATCGGGGTGTATTTGCCGGCCAGCGCGGATTCCAGCGCCGGGCCGTTGAAGGCGTTGCCCAGGGGCTCCGGCCCGATGCCCTTGAGCAGCTTGTGCCGCTCGACCTCCTGGGTCGGCCACAGGTCCATCATGCCGAAGCGCCGGGCGTCGTTGAACTTCACCCAGGTGCCGTCATCGGTGCGGAAGACCACGTGATCGTGCACCTCCAGCGGCGGCTTCTCCCCGTCGGAGATCAGCATCCGGCCGGACATGCCCAGATGGATCATCCAGCTCGTCCCGTCGTCCAGATCGACCAGGATGTACTTGGCCCGGCGGCGCAGGCCGAGGATCCGGCGGCCGGTCAGCCGCTCGGCCATGCGCTCGGGCAGCGGCCAGCGCAGGTCCGGTCGGCGCACCTCGACCGCGGCCAGGGTGCGGCCGTCCAGGCGGGCGGCGAGGCCGCGCATCACGGTTTCGACTTCGGGCAATTCAGGCATGACGGCGGACGGTATCCCGACGCCCGCCGCAGGCCAAGCGGCAGATTGGCCGAGACGCCGGCGGGCGGCCGGCCTTGATTCCGGAGGCCGAGGAGCCTAATCCACGTCAGACCGAAACCGGTGGGCGGGTGCAGACGCGATGGCTGCCGACGGCAAGAACGCGAATTCGACAAAGACCCCTTCCCTGAAGACGGCCGCGGGCGATCCGTCGGCCGCCGATCCGAAGATCCGCGACGGCGTGACCGATTTCGGCTTCGCCTCGGTCTCCGTGGAGGAGAAGAGCGCGCGGGTCCGCGAGGTGTTCGACAGCGTCGCGACCTCCTACGACGTCATGAACGACCTGATGAGCCTCGGCATCCACCGGGTGTGGAAGCAGGCCTTCGCCGACTGGCTGGCGCCGCGTCCGGGCCACCGGCTGCTGGACGTGGCCGGCGGCACCGGCGACATTGCCGCCCTGTGGCGCAAGCGCGGCGGCGGTCCCGTCACCGTCTGCGACATCAATGCCGAGATGATCGCCGTCGGCCGCGACCGGCTGGCGAAGGCCGGCGGCGACGACGCCGTGGACTGGGTCGTCGGCAATGCCGAGGACCTGCCGCTGGCCGACGGCTCGGTCGACCGGGTGACCATCGCCTTCGGCCTGCGCAACGTGACCCGCATCGACCGCGCCCTGGCGGAGATGACCCGGGTGCTGCGCCCCGGCGGACGGTTCATGTGCCTGGAGTTCTCCCGACCCACCCAGGGCTGGCTCGACCCGATCTACGACACCTATTCCTTCAAGGTCCTGCCCTGGCTCGGCGACAAGGTGGCCAAGGACCGGCCGGCCTATCAGTATCTGGCGGAGAGCATCCGCCGCTTCCCGGACCAGCAGGATCTGGCGGAGCGGATGCGCCGGGTCGGGTTGGAGCACGTGAAATGGCGCAACCTGTCGGCCGGGATCGCGGCGATCCATTCGGGCTGGCGCCTGTAGGCATGGCAAGCTCCCTGTGATCCGCTCCCCATGATCCGCTCCCTGCGCAACCTGATCCGGCTGTTCCGCATCCTCTGGGTCCTGGCCCGGCACGGCGTGTTCGAGCCGCTGGAAACGGTGGCGGAGGCGCCGACGATCTCCGGCCTGGCCCGCCTCGCCCGGCACCTGCGCAGTCCCTCGGTCAGCGGACGCTGGGGCCAGCGCCTCGCCGCCGCCCTGACCCGGCTCGGCCCTACCTTCATCAAGCTCGGCCAGTCCATGGCGACCCGGGCCGACCTGATCGGCGAACAGGCGTCGGAGGACCTCACCCAGCTCCAGGACCGCCTCGCCCCGTTCGACGAGACGGTGGCCCGCCAGACCCTGGAATACGAGCTGGACGCGCCGGTGGAGACCCTGTTCGCCCAATTCGAGACCAAGCCGATCGCCGCGGCCTCCATCGCCCAGGTGCACCGGGCCGTCACCACCGACGGCCGGCGGGTGGCGGTGAAGATCCTGCGGCCCGGCATCGAGGTCGCCGTTGCCCGGGATCTCGACCTGTTCTCCTGGATCGCCGAGACCCTGCAGCGCCACCTGCCCTGGTCCCACCGCTTCAAACCGGTCGATACCGTCGAGGTCTTCCGCGAAACCGTGGAGATCGAGATGGACCTGCGGCTGGAAGCGGCCGCCGCGGTGGAACTGGCGGAGAACTTCACCGGCGACACCACCTTCGCCGTGGCGGAGGTCGACTGGGAGCGCACCACCCGCCGGGTCTTCACCAACCAGTGGATCGACGGCTGCCGGATCGACGACACCGAGGCGCTGGCCAAGGCCGGGCTCGACCCGACCGTGCTGCTGTCGCGCTCGGCGGCGGTGTTCTTCAACCAGGTCTTCCGCGACGGCTTCTTCCATGCCGACATGCATCCGGGCAACATGCTGGTCACCCCCGAGGGGGTCCTGGTCCCGGTCGATTTCGGCATCATGGGACGGCTCGATCTGGAGACCCGCTACTATCTCGCCGACACCCTGACCGGGTTCCTGCTGGGCAACTGGCGCTCGGTGGCCGAGGTGCATTTCCGCATGGGCATGGTGCCCGCGAACAAGTCGATCGACCTGTTCACCCAGGCGGTGCGCTCGATCGGCGAGCCGCTGATGGACAAGCCGCTGAACGAGGTGTCGGTCGCCAAGCTGCTCGGCCAGGTGCTGCGCATCGCCGAGACCTTCGAGATGGAGGCCCAGCCCCAGCTCCTGCTGCTGCACAAGACCATGGTCGTGTCCGAAGGCGTCGGCCGGCGCCTGAACCCTAACGTGAACATGTGGGAGCTGGCGCGGCCGCTGATCGAGGAGTGGATGCGCGAGAACCGGGGACCCGAGGCGCGCATCGCCCGGGCCGGGGCCGACATCCTGCGCGGGCTGGAGCGGCTGCCCTCGCTGATCCGCCATGCTGACATGGCGCTCAGTCATGTGGAGGAAGGCGGCCTGCGGCTGCATCCCGACACGGTACGGCTGATGGCCCGGGAGCGGGCGCGGCGCGCCTATTGGCCGGTGGGCGTCGCCCTGGCGCTGGGCCTGCTTTTCGGCATGCTGCTGTCCTGACCCCACCCTCCCAGACCCCCACCGTCCGAGTCCCATGGCCTTCATCGACCACATCCGCTTCTGCAACGCCCACGACCTGAAGGACTTCGTGCCCTTCCGGGTCGGCCAGGCCCGGGTCGGGCTGATGCGCCGGGCCCTGTCCCTGGAGCTGCGCCGCTTCGGCGGCCTGTTCCATGTGTTCGAGGACCTGGTGCATCTGGATCCGCGCCTGACCACCTACGCGGACCGCACCGAGGCGGTGGACGAGGCCCTGGCGGCGCTGTCCGAGGACGGGCTGCTGCCCCGGCGGCGCGGCGAGAAATATCCGGTGATCGAGCGGCTGTCGGACGCGCCGGTCTTCGAGATCGACCGCTCGGCGGCGACCGCGTTCGGCATCGTCAACCGCGGCTTCCACCTGAACGGCGTGGTCGGCCGGGGCGACGACGCGCAGATGTGGGTGGCGCGCCGGGCCTGGGACAAGAGCACCTATCCGGGCAGCCTCGACAACATCGTCGCCGGCGGCCATCCGGTCGGCTACTCGGCCCAGGAGAACCTGATCAAGGAATGCGCCGAGGAGGCGGGCATCGCCGAGCCTCTGGCCCGGCAGGCGCGGCCGGCCGGGATGGTCTCCTACACCATGGAAGTCGACGATGACGGCCCCTCCAGCCGCGGCGGCGAGATGGGCGGCGGACTGCGGCGCCATGCCTTCTGGGTCTACGACCTGGCCCTGCCGGAGGATTTCGTCCCGCGGCCGGTGGACGGCGAGGTGGCGGAGTTCATGCTGCTGCCCTGGCGCGAGGTCGCGGAGATCGTCGAGCGTGGCGTGGTCCACGGGCCGGAGGGGTTCAAGTACAACTGCAACCTGGTGGTGATCGACTGGCTGCTGCGGACCGGTCGGATCGACCCGGACCACCCGGACTACCTGGAGCTCTGCACTGGGTTGCACGCGGCGTTTCCGTAGGGGGCGGGTGGGGCCGGGCGCGGTACCGAGCGGATCACTGATGTGCTCAGCGCGTTCTTTGCCGCCCTTCCCCTCTTTCTCACTCCCCGGATTCATTCCGGGGTGATCCCCAGAGGAATGCGTCACGGTTCATCGATCTCACCCGCCGCCCGTCCAGGCCGATCGGATTGCCCCGGAATGAATCCGGGGAGTGAGGCAGGGGGAAGGTGGGCGATCATTCATCGAACCAGTCGGCGGCGAGATCCCGCCACTGCGGATTGTCCCGTTCGATCAGGTTGAACTTCCATTCCCGCCGCCAGCGCTTCAGCGTTCGCTCTCGGCGCCAGGCCGGCTCCAACGTTTCATGTGCCTCGAAATACACCAGCGTCGAGATGCCATGCTCGGCGGTGAAACCGGGGAGCGCCTTCGTCCTGTGCTGTCGGATCCTGCGCCGCAGATCGCTCGTGCGCCCGACATACAGCCGGCCGTAGGGTCGGTCGACCAGGATGTAGACGAAGAAGCTCATGCCCGGGCGATGGGCGGTCCAAAGGGATTTTCGTTCCTCCCCACCTCCGATCACTCCCCGGATTTATTCCGGGGCAATCCGATCAGCTTGGGCGGGCGCCGGGCACTTAGAATGAGCTTCCACGCCTGGCCATGGGATTACCCCGGAATAAATCCGGGGAGTGTGAGAGAGGGAGGGTCAACCGAACCCCACCCGCGTCCGTACCTCCGCCGCGCTCACCCCGCTGTCCCGCAAGGCCTTCAGCGTCAGCGAGCGGTCGCGCTTGGCGAAGCGGCGGCCGGTTTCCGGGTCGACCAGCAGCGGATGATGCGCGTAGTCCGGCGCCGGGAGGTCGAGCAGCGCCTGGAGCAGGCGGTGGACGTGGCTCGCCTGGAACAGGTCCTCGCCCCGCGTCACCAGCGTCACCCCCTGCAGCGCGTCGTCCACCGTCACCGCCAGATGGTAGGAGGTCGCCACGTCCTTGCGGGCCAGCACCACGTCGCCGAAGACCTCCGGCCGCGCCGCCTGCTCGCCATGGGTCCGGTCGCGCCAGGTCAGCGGCCCCGCCCGGCGCACCGCCTCTTCCATGCGCAGGCGCAGGGCATAGGGCTCCCCCGCCGCCTCGCGCCGGGCGCGTTCGTCCTGCGGCATCAGGGCGTCGGTCCCGGTCACGGCCGGGCCGTCCGGGCCCATCATCGGGCGGTTGTGCGGCGCCGACAGGGCCTCGTCCAACTCCTTGCGGGAATGGAAGCACTTGTAGAGCAGCCCCATCCCCTCCAGCCGGTCCAGCGCGGCGCGGTAGTCGTCCATGTGGTCCGACTGCCGGCGCACCGGACGCTCCCAGTCCAGTCCCAGCCAGGCCAGATCCTCCAGGATCGCCGCCTCGAATTCCGGCCGGCAGCGGGCGATGTCGATATCTTCCAGTCGGACCAGGAACCGGTCCCCCGCTTTCCGGTCGACGAACGAGGCCGCATGCAGCGCCGAATAGGCGTGGCCCAGATGCAGCAGCCCGGTCGGACTCGGCGCGAAGCGGGTGGTGGTCATGCAGCCTCGGTAGCGCTAGGGTCCGCAGCGGTCAACTGGACGGATGAGACGATCATGACGGAGACGACCCAGCTCGACGGCCCGCGCTTCGGACCGGCGAACGGCGGGACGGCGGAAGCCCTGGTGGTGATGCTGCACGGTCTGGGCGCCGACGGGAACGACCTGATCGGCATCGCCCCGGTCTGGGCCCGCGAGATGGGCTCGGTCGCCTTCTCTTCGCCCAACGCACCGTTTCCCTGCGACATGGCGCCGTTCGGCCGCCAGTGGTTCAGCCTGCAGAGCCGCGATCCGGCCGACATGCTCGCCGGCATCCGGACCGCCGCCCCCCTGCTGAACGCCTTTCTCGACGCCGAGCTGGAGCGCCTGGGCCTCGGCCCCGACAAGCTCGCTCTGGTCGGCTTCAGCCAGGGCACCATGATGTCGCTCTATACCGCCCTGCGCCGGCCGGCGCCGATCGCCGGCATCGTGGGGTATTCCGGCGCGCTGATCGCCGGCGACCTGCCTGACGATCCGGTCACCGCCAAGCCGCCGGTGCTGCTGGTCCATGGGACCGCCGACGAGATCGTGCCCTTCGGCGCCATGGAGGCGGCCCAGGCCGGCCTGAGCTCGGCCGGCGTGGCGGTCGAATCGATCGGCCGGCCGGGTCTCGGCCACGGCATCGACGAGGTCGGGCTGGGGGCCGGGGCGGCGTTTCTGCGGAGAGTTCTTGGGGTTTGAGGAAGCCCCGCGAGGGGTCTTGTCGGGACCATAAAACTGTAACAACATATAGATATATAGCGCCTCGAAGCCTGGCACGAACTCCCCAACACATGGGCGGTCACTGCGATGCGAAGCGAATGGGACGACAAGATATTGTGGCAGACCACGCAGCAAAGTGCGGCGTGGCACACCACGGCTCTCCCTAGTCGCGCGCCGCGTGTCCTGCCGGGATTCCGGAGGAGCGCGCGGTGACGGGCCCGGACGCAGCACCCGCGCTCGTCCTCAATGCCGATTTCCGGCCGCTCTCCTATTTCCCGTTGTCGCTCTGGTCCTGGCAGGACGCCGTCAAGGCGGTGTTCCTCGACCGGGTGAACATCGTCTCCGAATACGACACCACCGTGCGCAGCCCGAGCTTCGAGATGCGGCTGCCCAGCGTGATCGCGCTGAAGGAATACGTCCACCAGTCGCGCCGTCCGGCCTTCACTCGGTTCAACGTGTTCCTGCGCGACCGGTTCTCCTGCCAGTACTGCGCCGACCGCTTTCCGACCCAGGAGCTGACCTTCGACCACGTCATTCCCCGCTCGCGCGGCGGGCGGACGAGCTGGGAGAACGTGGTCACCGCCTGCGGGGCCTGCAATCTGGTGAAGGGCAACCACATGCCGCGCGATATCGGCATGATCCCGATCACCGCGCCGAAACAGCCCACCGCCTACGAGCTGCAGCAGAGCGGCCGCAGCTTCCCGCCGAACTACCTGCATGAGAGCTGGCGCGATTACCTGTACTGGGACATCGAGCTGGAACACGACGAGTTGGGCGACGGCCTCACCCGGATCACCGCGACCTCACCGGCGTTCTGAGGGGGCTTTTCTTTTCCCTCAGACACTCCCCGGATTCATTCCAGGGCAAGCCCAAGTGGCATGCGGCCCGTTTCACCCCTGTTCCCGAACGCCCGCCCAAATGGCGCCGGTTCCCCCGGAATAAATCCGGGGAGTGATAAAGGATGAGTGAGGGAGAACGCCGGAGCGAAGCCGGCTTTCCTCAACATCCTCTTTACCTTTTTCCTCACAACTCCCCGGATTCATTCCGGGGTCCATGGACCCGGCTCATGCCGATCCTGGGGTAGGCCCCGGAATGAATCCGGGGAGTGTGTGAGGGGGAGGGGAAAAGAGCCCCTACCGCTGGTCGCGCACCGTCGTCAGCAGCGCCAGGCCGGCCACCAGGAACAGCACGATCGTCGCCATGCCCGCGCGCTGGCTGTCGAAGGCCAGCGTCGCCCATCCCAGCACCAGTGGGCCGGCGAAGTTCGTTGCCTTTCCGGAAAGAGCGAACAGGCCGAACATCTCCGCCCGCTGGTCCGGCGGGGCAAGCTTGGCCATGTAGGTGCGCGAGGCCGCCTGGGCCGGGCCCATGAAGGTGCCGAGCGCCATGCCGATGCCCCAGAACCAGGTTTTGTCCGGCGCCAGCAGGGCCGCGGTTCCAAACACCACCAGCCCAATCAGCGCGAAGAAGATCGTTCGCTTCGATCCGATCCGGTCGTCGATCCAGCCGAACGCCGCCGCCCCGATCCCGGCGGTCACGTTCAGCGAGATTCCGAACAGGATGATCTCGTCGAAGTCCATGCCAAAGGTGCCCGCGGCGTAGATCCCGCCGAAGGTGAACAGGGTGGTCAGACCGTCGGCATAGAGCATCCGCGCCACCAGGAACCGGGTCACCGGCTGCGACCAGCGCAGGCGGCGCAGGGTGGTCCAGATCCGCTTCAGCCCGTCGCCCACCGCCTCGTCCAGGCCCTCTTTCTCCTTCAGACGGGATTCCGGCACGAACAGGAAGAGCGGCAGGCAGAACACCGCGAACCAGACCGCCACCAGAACGAAGGTCGCCCGCACCGGTTCCTCGGCATGATCGCCCATGCCGAAGGGTGGCGGGTCGGCCTGGATGAAGCCGAACAGCGCCGCCACCAGGCAGGCGAGCCCGCCGAAATAGCCAAGACCCCAACCCAGCCCGCTGACCCGGCCGATCTTGTCCGACGGTGCGACCTCCGCCAGCATGGCGTTGTAGAAGATCGTTGCGAACTCGAAACCGAGCGTGGCGACGATCACCAGCACCAGGGCCCGGGTGATGAAGGACGGGTCGGGCTCGACCGTCCACAAGGCGGCCGAGGCCAGGATGCAGACCAGCGAGAACACGGCCAGCCACGGCTTGCGCTTGCCCGTGCGGTCGGCGATCGCGCCCAGGACCGGGCTCAGCACGGCGATGCAGACCGCGGCGACGGCCGTGGCGTTGCCCCACAGGAAGGTGCCCGTGGTCTCGTCCGGCGCCACCGCCTTGGTGAAATAGGCGGCGAAGACGAAGGTCGAGATCACCGTCGGAAAGGCGGAGTTCGCCCAGTCGTACAGGCACCAGCCGATGACCGGTGCGCGGGGGAAACGGCTCATCGCATGCCCAACCAGTCCTCGGCGTCGTCCAGGGAGAAGAAGATCCGGAATACGGAACCCGGGTAGTCGAAGCTGACCGCCCGGACAAGCTTGGCGAGCAGGGTATCACGCAACACGATCGCCACCTTGGTGCCCATGTCGCGGCCCATGGCGAAACGCCGCCAGGCGGCCGCCACATCCCGCAGACCGCGCCAGCCGTAATTGCCTTCGCCGGTCAGGTGGCGGGCATCGACCAGGGTGGCGCAGTCGAGCACTTCCGGGTGCCGGACCCAGATCTCCGGGATACCGCCGGTCAGGTCGTCGTCGGTCACGCCGCCGGTCAGGCGGATGGTCAGGACCAGCCGCCGATAATCGACCTCCCACGAGATCCGCCCGCCCACATGCTCCCCGCTCGCCACGCTCAGCGGAGGACACCCGCCGTCCGGCGTCATCGCGTCAGCAACGCGCGCATCTGGCCGTTGGCCACGGCCAGCATGGCCAGGTCCACGTGGTCGGCGGCGCGGATGTCGTCGAGCAGACGGTCGGCCCGCTCCACATCGTCCGGACGGCCCTCGCTCCACGCGGCGATCGCCGCGTCTGTAAGGGCCACGTCGGCCGTCGCGCTGTCGGCCTTCTTCCCCTTGCCCTTGCCGCTTCCCTTGGCCGTGTCCACATGGCCGAGCACGTTCTGCGCAAGCTGGCTCTGATGCTGGTAGAAGTCGTCCACCAGGGCGTTCACCGCCATCTTCTGCCAGTAGGTGTCGGCCGCCAGTTCGAGCGCCCGGTCGCGCAGCCAGTCGAGCGAGAACCGCGCGCCGACCTTGAAGTAGACGATCGCCACGGTCCGCACCTCGGACTTCGAGGCCAGGGCCAGACGGACCACGTCGCAGGCCGAGGACAGCGCCTCCAGCGAGGCGATCTCGTGGGCCAGATCCTTCGGCACGCCCTTCTCCGCCAGCTCGCCGCAGACCAGGTTGAGGTCGTCGCGCTCCACGTCGCCGATCACCTCGACCAGGCAGCCCTTCAGGGCGCTGACGCCGGGTTCGAACTCGTTGACGTGGCTGGCGATGTCGAGCGGCCGGCGGCCGTTGCGCAGGAACCACAGGGTCTCGCGCTCCACCAGCCGCTGGATGTCCAGCAGCATGCGGGTCTGCAGGGCGGCGGGCACCTTGTTGTCGAGCCGCTCGATGGCGTCCCACAGCCCGCGCAGGCCGAACACGTCGCGCACGATGGTGAAGGCCCGGGCGATCTCCGCCGGATTGGCGCCGGTCTGCTCGTGCAGGGTGTTGAGGAAGGTCGCGCCGACCCGGTTGATCATCGAGTTGGTGACCGTGGTGGCGATGATCTCCCGACGCAGACGGTGCTCGGTGATCGCCTTGCCGTATTTGGCCCGCAGCCGCTCCGGGAAGTAGAGCGCCAGATCCTCCGCCAGGGCCGGATCGTCCGGCAGGTCGCTGGCCAGCAGGTCGTCGTACAGCTCCATCTTGGCATAGGCGAGAAGCACCGCCAGTTCCGGGCGGGTCAGCCCCTTACCGTCGGAGATCCGGTCGGCGATGGCCTCGTCGTCCGGCAGGAACTCGATGCGCCGGTTCAGCTTCAGGTGGCCGCGCTCCAGCTCGCGCATCAGCCGGCTCTGGGCGTCGATCAGCGACAGGCCCTTGTGCGATGCCACCGACAGCGCCTGGGTCTGGTCGTAGTTGTCCGCCAGAACCAACTCGGCCACGTCGTCGGTCATCGCCTCCAACAGCTTGTCGCGCTGCTTCAGGGTCATGTCCCCGTCGGCCACGATGGCGCCGAGCAGGATCTTGATGTTGACCTCATGGTCGGAGCAGTCGACGCCGGCGGAGTTGTCGATGGCGTCGGTATTCAGCTTCACGCCGCGCAGGCCGGCCTCGATGCGGCCGCGCTGGGTGACGCCGAGATTGGCGCCCTCGCCCAGCACCTTGGCGCCGATCTCCTTGGCGTCGATCCGCACTGGGTCGTTCGCCCGGTCGCCGACATCCGCGTTGCTCTCGCGCTCGGACTTGATGTAGGTGCCGATGCCGCCGAACCAGAGCAGATCCACCTGCGCCTTCAGCATGGCGCGGATCAGCTCGCTCGGCGGCACCGTGTCCTCGGTCATGCCGAAGGCCTTCTTGATCTCCGCCGTCAGCTTGATCGACTTGGCCGAGCGGTCGAACACGCCGCCGCCCTTTGAGATCAGCTTGGTGTTGTAGTCGGACCAGCTCGACCGCGGCATGTCGAACAGCCGCTGGCGCTCCTTGAAGCTCTTGGCCGGGTCCGGATCGGGGTCGACGAAGATGTGCAGGTGGTTGAAAGCGCCGATCAGGCGGATGTGCTTGGACAGCAGCATGCCGTTGCCGAACACGTCGCCCGACATGTCGCCGCAGCCGACGACGGTGAAGTCCTCGGTCTGGGTGTTATGGCCGAGCTCGCGGAAGTGGCGCTTCACGCTCTCCCAGGCGCCCCGGGCGGTGATCCCCATCTTCTTGTGGTCGTAGCCGGCCGAGCCGCCGGAGGCGAAGGCGTCGTCCAGCCAGAAGCCGTAATCCTGGGACACCCCGTTGGCGATGTCGGAGAAGGTCGCCGTGCCCTTGTCGGCCGCCACCACCAGGTAGGGGTCGTCCTCGTCGTAGCGCACCACGTGCTTGGGCGGAATGATGTCGGGACCGGAGATGTTGTCGGTGATGTCCAGCATCCCGCGCATCAGGGTCTTGTAGCACTCGATGCCTTCGGCCTGGATCTCCTCGCGGGTGCCGCCCACCGGCGGGCGCTTGACCACGAAGCCGCCCTTGGAGCCGACCGGAACGATGACCGCGTTCTTGACCTGCTGGGCCTTCATCAGGCCGAGGATCTCGGTGCGGAAATCCTCGCGCCGGTCGGACCAGCGGATGCCGCCACGGGCCACCTTGCCACCGCGCAGGTGGATGGCCTCGACCCGGGGACCGTAGACCCAGATCTCGACCATCGGACGCGGCAGCGGCAGGTCCTGGATCTGCTGGCTGTCCAGCTTGAAGGAGGTGTAGCTCTTCGGCTGACCGTCCTCCCCCATCTGGTAGAAGTTGGTCCGCAGGGTGCTGCGGATCAGGTTCAGGAAGCGGCGCAGGATCCGGTCCTGGTCCAGGTTGGCCACCCCGTCCAGCGCGGCGTGGATCTTGTCCTCCAGTCCCTCGACCGCTTTCTGCCGGCCCTGCTCTGCCGCCGGATCGAAGCGGGCGGCGAACAGCTTCACCAGCAGCCGCGCGATCGGCGCATAGGCCAGCAGGGTCTCCTCCATGTAGTCCTGGGAGAAGGTGAAGGCCGCCTGGCGCAGATACTTGGCATAGGCGCGGATGACGGTGACCTCGCGCCAGGTCAGGCCGGCGTTGAGCACGAGGCCGTTGAACCCGTCATTCTCCATCCGGCGGTCCCAGACGGCGGCGAAGGCCTCCTGGAACGGCGTCTTGATGGTGGCGAGGTCGCATTCCGTCTCGGCCCGCAGCCGCATCTCGAAATCGTGCAGCCAGATCGGATGCTCCAGCCCACCGCCTTCGATCTCGAACGGCACTTCGGAGAGCACGCGCACGCCCATGTTCTCCAGCATCGGCATGACGTCGCTCAACGGCACCGGCGTGCCGCGATGGAACAGTTTCAGGTGCAGGACGTCGTCGTCGACCCCGATGGGGCGGAACAGGTTCATGCCCAGCTGGTCGGCCGACCGGATCTCCTCCATCCGCTCCATGTCGAAGATCGCGGCATGGGCCGGATAGGCCTCCTTGTAAGCGGTCGGGAAGGCGGGCCCGTAGCGCCGCAGCAGCTTCTGCGAGGCCTCCTCGCCCTTGTCGGTCACCAGGGCGTCGTGAAGCTTGTCGGCCCAACTCCGGCCGGCATCGATCAGCCGCTGTTCAAGCTCGTCGAAATCCACCTTGGGGATCTCGCCCCGTGTGGTGGCGATGATGAAGTGCAGGCGGGCGAGAACGCTGTCCGACATCAGCGTGTAGAAGGCCGTGACCTCGCCGTTGAAGGCGGCGGCCAGGATCGACTGGAAACGCTGGCGCAGTTGGGTGTTGAAATGGTCGCGCGGCACGAAGACCAGGGCGCTCACGAACCGCTCGAAGGCGTCGCGGCGCACGAACAGCGCCGTCTTCTGCCGCTCCTGGAGATGCAGGATGCCGATCGAGATCTCGAACAGCTCGTCCTCGCTGGCCTGGAACAGCTCGTCGCGGGGATAGGTCTCCAGGATGTTAACCAGCGCCTTGCCGTCATGGCTGGCCGGGCGGAAGCCGGCGCGCTCGACGATCTTCTCCACCCGCCGGCGCAGCAGCGGGATCTCCTTGGGGCTCTCGTTATAGGCGACCGAGGTGAACAGGCCGATGAACCGATGCTCGCCGACGACCTTGCCGGACTTGTCGATCTTCTTGACGCTGATCGAGTCGAGCGGCACCGGCCGGTGCACGGTGGAGACCTTATTGGCCTTCATCACCAGCAGCGGCGTGGGGTCGAGCAGGAAGCCCTGCACCTGGTCCGGCAGCGCCGAGATCTCCCGCAACCCGTCGAACACGCTGACCTCGGGCTGGCGGATGATGCCGAGACCGCTGTTCTCCACCACCTCCATGCGCAGCGTCTTGCCGCTGGCCTTGTAGTCGTACTGACGGTAGCCGAGGAAGGTGAAGTGGTTGTCCTCGATCCACCGCAGGAAGGCGCAGATCTCCTCCAGGTCGGCCTTGTTCTGGCCCTTGGGCGGCGCCTTCTCCAGTCCGGCGATGACGTCCACCATGGTCTTGCGCATGGCGCGCCAGTCCTCGACGGCGGCCCGGACGTCCTCCAGCACCTGGGCGAGATCCCGCTCGATCTCGGCCAGCGCGTCCGAGGAGGTCTGCTCGGAGACCTGCAGATGCATGAAGCTTTCGCCGGTCGCCCCGTCGGCATTGCCGTCGGCGTCCAGCAGCGTCGTGACCGAGCCCTTGCCGTCGCGCACCACCCGCAGGATCGGGTGGATCACCAGATGGACCGTCATGTCGCGACGGTTCAGCGCCGCGGTCACCGAATCCACCAGGAACGGCATGTCGTCGTTCACGATTTCGATGACCGTGTGGGTGGACTGCCAGCCCACCTCTTCGAAGCGGGGGTTATAGGCGCGGATCCGGGCCTGGCCCGGCTTGCGCTCGCGCCCGAAGGTCCAGATCGCGATCGCCGCGCCGAACAGGTCCTCGACTTCCTCGTCGATCAGATCCTGCGGGGCGACGTTGGCGAAGAACTGACGCACGAAGCTCTGTGCCGTCTCCGCCTTGGTTCCCTGCAAACGCTCGAGAACCAGGGCGCAGACGGCGTCGATCTTCTCCGCCTTCAGGGTCTCAGTGCGGCTGCGCATGTCAGTACCCCCAATAAATTATGGAAGCCGTACCGCGCATCGGCACGGCTCCTTGCGGTCGGCATGGAGCCTACCAGAACGGCCGAAGGACCGGAAACAGTTCACAAATTAGGGTTTTTCGCGAGGGTTACACCCTTGGATGCAGGATCCGAGGCAGATTTCCGGCCTCTCTTTCTATCTATCAAAAATTGATAGAATAGATAGGAATCTGATCAAATATTGATTGGATTTCTTTACCTGCGATAAAGTTTCGCGTTTGCCGAATCCGAGTCAATACGTCGCACGGTTGTTTGTTTCTCTTTCAGGTGACGGCTGGCCCGGATGCCCAAATCGCCAATGGAGGATCAAATGCAAAGAACTCGTCTGCCCCAGGCCTTGGCCGGAACGATCATGGGTGACCTCATCGCCGCCGGACAGCGCACGCTGGCCCGCTACGGCGCGGAAATGACCATTCACGGCGACTTCGCAGCCTTCGCGAGCGTCGACCGGGACAAGGCCATCGCCTTCCCGGGCTATTTCAACGAGACCACCAACGCCGACCGGGGCATGTGCGTCCTGATCCACAAGGGCGGGGAGACCATCGGCACCTATGCCTGCGGCCTCTACCTGCCGGTGGACACCATGGCCGAATACATCGACGAGATCGGCCTGCACCATGCCTGCGCCAAGCCCGACATCGAGATCTTCGGGACCGTGCGGGAATGGTTCGAGGCGATGGAGGGGCCGTCGGCGTTCTCCGGCGGCATCTGGGTGCGCCCGGACCTGCGCGGCACGGACCTGTCCCGGCTGCTCGTGCCGTTCCTGCCGATGGTCGGCCGCAGCTTCGCGGTGGATGTCTGGGACGCCAAGCACGTCTTCTTCATGGTGCCGGAGATCATCATGAAGAAGGGCATCGCGGAACGGTACCGGCCGCTCTTCCTGGAGCCGGGGGCGACCTGGCACTACACGACGCCGCCCACCCCGCTGTGGTTCGGCTATGCCGCCCCGGTGCAGATCATGAAGGACGCCCTGGACTTCATTTCCAAAGGTCCGGACGTCCTAGTTCCGACCAAGACACGACAGCCTGCCGACCAGCATGCCGAACTGGTACGCTGAGGACGGTGAATTCCAGGTCGCCGCGGCGGCAATAGGCCAGGTTCGGCTCGTTGGCGATGATCGATCGCCAATACCGTTCTGACGCCGACACCGCGACGTCCTGATCGGCGAGCTCCATGAGTGGGCGTCCGATCATGTTGTTGGACGCCCACCGCAGACCATGCCCCAGCAGGCCGATCCGCAGCCCGCCGTCCTCGCCCACATTCACGCTGGACATGCGATCCGTCGCCCCGCCCAGGCGGCGCACGAGTTCGTCCAGGTCCTGGGTTTCCATGGATTGCGCCCACAACCGCGTCAGGCTGGTGAACGGGCCGGTCATCCGCCGGATAAGATCGGCGGGCAGCGCCACGGTGATCAGCGGATCCAGCTCGCCCGGGGTCTTCGGGCGGTCCAGGGCCCCCTCCGCCGCCAGGGCGGTGGCCACCCGGTCGATCGAGCTGCGCCGCGCCTGGATCGCGCCGTTCTGGGCCAGCATGCGATAGACCGTCGCCTCCCCCAGGCCGGCGGCCTGGGCCAGCCGCTCGCGCGTCCAGTTCAGACGCGCCAGCGCCGCCCGCAACGCTTCGCCTGTGAGGTAGTCATCCATCGGCCCAGCGTACATCCGACGGCTGAAATTTTAAATATGATAGATGGATGATCGGTAAGTTTCGGTGCAAACTCGACAAGGATCGAAATCTTATCGATTTTCGATAGCCACGATGCAATTATGTCGCTAGTCTTTTTCATCGATACTCCCGCATGACAGAATAGGCGACGGATGCGAGACATGCCCCCTACCGATGACAGCGCTGGCGGCGGGAACGGCCCGGGTGCCTCGGGACCGCATGGATTGGACGCTTATGTGGATGTCGCCGAACCGCCGGCGTCACGGCGCGCCGGGCCGGATGCGGGCGCCCGCCTGCCGTCCGCGGCCACATCCTATCCGGGCGGCGACATGATGCGCGGCCACGGACTACCGGTCGGCCTGACCGTGCCGTCGATCCAGCTCGCCCATGCCCTGGAGCTGCTGAACCGGCTGCCGCGGGCCTATGCCCAGGGGCGTCGCCCCCCCGCCTGGGACAATGCGCCGTTCGACGCGGGTCCGCCCTATCGCGACCGCGCCGCAACCAGGGGCGGGTATGAGGATGCGGATGCGGACGGGGATGCCGAGGAGGCGCGGCGGCTGGTGGCGGACGCGCTGGCCTCGCTGGCCGGATCCGCCGGCCTCAGCGTGCCCATGAGCGCCCTGTCGCAGAAGCCGGTGTGCAACGAGGTCGACCCGGAGGTGGAAGCGGCTTTCGTCGAGCTGGACCTGGCGCGCGAGGCCTGGTCCAGGCTACCGGCGGAGGCGGACAGCCAGGCGCCGCATCCAGACGTGGACCGCTACTTCGCCGCCGAGGAGGCGGTCCTGAGTCTTGCCGACGGCAGTACGGAAGTGCTGGGTCGCCAGGCCGGCCTGCTGCTCGAGCTGACGGACGAGATCGCCGACCAGATGGGCCCGGCGGCGGCCAACGCCATCGCCAACATCGCCCAGGGCCTGCTCCTGCGGCTGCGCGGCTGACCGGTCGCCTTGCCAAGCGTATTCGGTGGAGATTGACGGGGTCGATTTCTTTTCTGAAGCCGCATGCCTGGGATAGATGGACTCGATAGTCGCGCGACAGCAATCCGAATCGACAGAACGACCTTATTTCTCCATGTCACTGGCGGATATCCGCAGATGAAATGGTAGCCGGGCAAAGATCTCCGACGCCGCATTCTTTCCTGCCCGAGACTTTACGCCGAGAAAAAGAAGCTTACCTGGCGGATTTGGCGTTTCGTTATATCGTACGACATGAGACAGGAAACAGTCGAAGTGTCGGATCATCCGCGTAATCCACCACTCCGGCTGAGCTATTATGACGTGTGCGTTTAAGCCATTCGATAGTTTTTTCAAAGCCGGATATGTATCGATAAACGCTATGAACAGATCCTCTGTTCGATTTGCTATAAACTCGATATTATTATCTATATATCGTTCTTCAATATGCTCCAAAACATCGTTGGAAAATACAACGGAGTATTTAGAGCCAAGCTTTGAACTATCCGCGTATTCCGCGACACCAGGGTCAAAGCCATGGACTTGCCGGTCCTTCAGGCTGGGAAACTGGTCGCGGGGAAGCGGCACCCCTCCCGATTTTCCGCATCCGAAATCTAAAAAAGAACTCAGATTGTGCGTGTCTAGAACACCGAGGATCAATTTGAATAATGGCGGCGCAAAAATGCCACCGGGCATTCGCGCACTGTTTCCAAAATGAGCAGATTCGTCTTTATGTAACTTCCTCAACTCCTCCTGGTACTCTACTGAAAAAAGATCCATGACGTGATTTCCCTTAATACATGCAATTCTCTTTATTCACAGCCCGATAATATCTGGAACACCGCATGATCTCAAAGCTACAATTTTGAAAACCATCGAAGAGCGAAGTAGGAGAGACCGGCGTATATGCTCAAGAACGCAACGGGCAACCGGCTCCAGGTGGCGGGCGATTCTGGTGTCTGGAGAATCCCCGGCGATGCCGACGCGACGGCGAAGGAAGCAGTCGCGTATGCGGTCACAACTCGCTGGACGACTATCCTGGCGAGTAGTCCGATCTGCAGTTGATTGGTGGGACCGCAGCGACAGCCGATGACTCGTCTCGACATGCGCTTCGTCGTCTTTCGCCGGCACGGTCAGCGACTCGCGCTGACTCATGATCGGTTTAGCTTGGGCGCCCGGCTCTCATCCGACGGTCCCGGTCACACATAGGACCAAGCTTCCGCTTTCCAACGGTAACCCCGTGGTAGCCGCGGGTCCCCCGATGGGGGACTGATACACCGTCGATGTGCAGGAAAACTGGAGCGGGCGAGGCGATTCGAACGCCCGACCCCAACCTTGGCAAGGTTGTGCTCTACCCCTGAGCTACGCCCGCGCTCCGTTGAGGACGCGGATAATACCGGCGGATCGCACGATTGCAAGAGCGATTAACGCCTTTTTTCACAGATTTTTTTCCGCCGCGAAAAACGGCGGAAATCCTTGTTTTTTCCGCAACTTACCGGCCCGTCTCCAGGTGGATTTTACTCGCCGGTGGTGATTTTCAGGTGGAAAACCGCCCAGGCCAGGCCTGAGTCATCCTCCGCCGTCTGGCCCGCGTAGCTGCCGGCGGGGAACACCAGCCAGAGCGGCCCGCGACCGCCGAGCGGCAACGGCTTCCCATCGCTCGCCGTCGCCAGCACGAACGTGCCGGCCCGCACCTCCGACAGACGGAAGGCGGGCGCGTAGCCGTCGACCGCCTGGACCAGTACCCGGTCCGCCTTCGCACCGACCAGGTCGATGACCGAGGCCAGGGTCGGTCCGGTCACCGTCACCGGTCCCGGCCAGTTCGGATAGGCGACCTCCACGGTCTCCTGCGGCAGCGCGGCCAGATCGTCCAGGGTCAGTTCATGGGCGCGCTCGAAGGTCTCCTGCAGCGCGGCGAACAGACTGTCGGTGAACGGATCGAACGGCCCGCGGTTGGTCCTCTCGATCTCGCCGGTCACGGTGAGCACGACCGGACCGGCGGCCCGGGCGGCGGTGACGGCGGGTAGGGCGGTGATCAGGGCAAGGGCGAGGACAAGAACGATGCGGCGCATGGAGACCTCCAGATCGGCACGATCGACGACCGGTCACCGGACCGGTGCTGTCGGGAGCTTACCACGCGGTCGCGCCGATCTCGCGCGCGAGATCCCCGAGATCCGAACGACGCCGCTCTGTGGGCTGCAACCGCCGGCCAAAATGCGCTAGACAGGGCCGCCACATACCGAGCCACGCCGATTAAACCGCGCATACCGGAGCCCGACCCCATGGCCGACAGCGAGACGCCCGCCCTCCCCACATCGCCGGAAGCCCTGCTCGCCCGGCTGGACGCGCTCGGCATCGCCTACGATCTGCACACCCACCCGCCGCTGTTCACCGTGGAGGACAGCAAGGCGCTGCGCGGCGACCTGCCCGGCGGCCACTGCAAGAACCTGTTCCTGCGCGACCGCAAGGGCGCCATGTGGTTGGTGGTCTGCCTGGAGGACCGCCGGATCGACCTCAAGGCTCTGGGCTCCCTGCTCGGCGGTCGGCTGTCCTTCGGCAGCCCCGACCGGCTGATGGCCACCCTGGGGGTGATCCCCGGCGCGGTGTCGCCCTTCGCTCTGATCAACGACACGGGCGTCTCGGTCACCGTCATCCTGGATGCCGAGATGATGGGCCTGTCGCCGCTGAACTATCACCCGCTGTCGAACGAGATGACCGTCGCGGTCGCGCCAGACGCCCTCACCCGATTCATCGAGTCCTGCGGACACGCCCCGCAGGTCCTCGACCTCTCCGCGGCCTCTGGCGATTGACCGCCGCCGGCCCCACGTTCAGAACGCGCATACGAAATCGCCACCCGGCACCTTGTCGCGACACCGTCGCACTTTAGATAGTCACTCCCAGAACAGAGGAACGCAGCAGATGGAACCGATCCTGGGCGCGGCACAACCCGGCGGACAGACCGGAGATGCCGCCATCGTCGACGCGACGACGGCCACCTTCATGACCGAGGTCGTCGACGCCTCCATGCAGCAGCCCGTGCTGGTCGATTTCTGGGCGCCGTGGTGCGGCCCGTGCAAGCAGCTCACCCCCGCCCTCGAGAACGCCGTGCGCAAGGCCGGCGGCTCGGTGAAGCTGGTCAAGATCAACGTGGACGAAAGCCCGGAGATCGCCGGCCAGCTCCGCATCCAGTCGATCCCGACCGTCTATGTCTTCAAGAACGGCCAGCCGGTCGACGGGTTCCAGGGCGCGGTGCCCGAGAGCGAGATCACTGCACTGATCGAGCGGGTCGGCGGCGCGGTCGGCCCCTCGCCGATCGAGCAGGCGCTGGAACAGGCCGAGGAGCTTCTGGACGCCGGCGAGCACCAGCAGGCGGGAGCGCTGTATCAGCAGATCCTGCAGCACGAGGAAACCAACCCGGCGGCCCTGGCCGGTCTGCTGAAATGCCTGATCGCCGACGGGCGGGCGGACCACGCCGAGAAGGTGCTGGAGCAGATCCCCGAGGACGTGAAGGCCGACAAGGCCCTGCAGGCCGCCATCGCCCAGCTCGAACTGGCGCTGGAAGGCGCCAAGGCGAGCGCCGAGCTCGACAGCCTGCGCGCCAAGGTCGAGGCCAACCCGAAGGATCATCGCTCCCGCATCGACCTCGCCGCCGCGCTGTATGCGACCGGCGACCGGGGCGGTGCCGTCGAGCAGCTCCTGGAGAGCATCCGGATCGACCGGAAGTGGGAGGAAGAGGCGGCGCGCAAGCAGCTGCTGAAGTATTTCGAGGCGATGGGCCCGACGGATCCGGTCACCGCGGATGCGCGGCGCCGGCTGTCCTCGCTGCTGTTCTCCTAGGCGCGTCCCGGGCATCCGCGCGCCGAGTGGCCATTCGGTCAGGCACTGGTAAAGGAAAGGCGGCGACGCAATGAGTCCAAGCCCCTTCGATCCGAGCTTCGACGAGCTGCCGGCAACCCTGCCGGTGTTCCCCCTGCCCGGCGTCCTGCTGCTGCCGAAGGGGAAGCTGCCGCTGAACATCTTCGAACCGCGCTACCTGAACATGACCCGCGACGCGCTCGCCACCGACCGGCTGATCGGCATGATCCAGCCCAAGCCGACCGAGCTCGGCCGGGATGCCGGCGCGCGCTGCCTTTACCGGATCGGCTGCGCCGGCCGGATTACCCAGTTCGCCGAGACCGACGACGGCCGGTTCCTGATCACCCTCACCGGGGTCTGCCGGTTCGCCGTCGACGAGGAGCTCGCCTCCATGCGCGGCTATCGGCGGGTCATCGCCGATTGGGGACCCTTCAGCCGCGACCTCGCCGGCGATTGCGAGGCCGAACTCGACCGGAGCTTGCTGGTGAACCGGCTCAAGCGGTATTTCGACGCCCAGGGCATCACCGCGGATTGGGGCGTGATCGAGCAGACGCCGGACGACCGGCTGGTCACCACGCTCGCCATGGTCTGCCCGTTCGAGAGCAGCGAGAAACAGGCCCTTTTGGAATGCGACTCCCTGAAGGCGCGGGCCAGCATGATGCTGGCCCTGCTGGACATGGCGGTCGCCGATACGAGCGGAGGCGACCATGCCCGACACTAACGCGCCGGCACCAGACTCCGGCCCCGCCAGGCCGGCCGCCGGCGGGGTGGACCCGAAGCTCCTGGAGATCCTGGTCTGCCCAGTGACCAAGCAGGCCCTGACCTACGACCGCGACCGCCAGGAGCTGATCAGCGAGAAGGCGGGCCTGGCCTTCCCGATCCGCGGCGGCGTGCCGATCATGCTGGTGGAAGAGGCGCGGCGGCTGGACGAGGGATCGCCGGCGTGACCGACCCGGAAGCCGCGGACGCCGTCACCGACGACTGGCCGACCGAACTGCGGGTTACCCGCGACCGGGCGGCGTTGTCCGTGACCTTCGAGAGCGGCGTGTCCGGGGCGATCCCGGCCGAGCTGATGCGGGTGGAAAGCCCCTCGGCGGAGGTCCAGGGCCACAGCGCCGCCGGCAAGACCCTGGTGGCCGGCAAGCGCACGGTCACGATCAAGGCGGTGGAGCCGGTCGGGAACTACGCGGTGCGCATCGTCTTCAGCGACGGCCACGATACCGGCCTGTTCACCTGGCGGTACCTGCGCAAGCTGGCGCAGGACGGCCAGACGATGATGGCCGCCTACGAGGACGCCCTGGCGAAGGCCGGTCTGTCGCGCGGGTGATCCGACCTCTCCCGATCCGACCGCGCGACCCGGAATTAATCGGGGGAGCGCGGAGAAGGGATGAGCCGAACCGGCTAAACCGGTTCGCCCCGCAGCAGCCGGGGCAGCGTGCCCAGGGTCCCCATGGCGTGGCGGATCGCGGCGCGCTTGAAGGCCGGCACCCGCTCCACTATCGACAGGCCGATCCGCCGGGCCGAGCGCACCGGAGCGATGTCGTTGGAGAACAGCCGCGTCAGCCCGTCGGTCGACGCCACCATGGTCATGATGTCGAACCGCCGCCGGCGCTGATAGTCGCGCAGCACCGGCGCGCCGCCGATGTCGAGCCCGAGACGGGACGCGTCGGCCAGCACCTCGGCCAGCACCGCGATGTCGCGCACGCCCACGTTGAAGCCCTGGCCGGCGATCGGATGCAGGGCGTGGAAGGCATCGCCCACCAGCGCCACCCGTTCGGCGATCCCGGACTCCGCCAGTGTGAGGGTCAGCGGATACACCCGGCGCGGCCCGACCGGCGTCATCCGTCCCAGGGAGTCGCCGAAACGCTCCTCCAGGGCGGCGGCGAAGGAGGCGTCGTCGAGCTGGGCGATGCGCTCGGCGACGGCGGTGCGTTCGGTCCAGACCAGTGCGGACCGGTTACCCTGGAGCGGGAGAAGCGCCAGCGGACCGCCGGGCAGGAATCGCTCATGGGCCAGATTGTGGTGGCTCTCGGCATGGGCGATCGTGTCGACGACGGCGGTCTGGTGATAGTCGACGGTGGTATGGCGAATGCCGGCGAGCGCCCGCACCCGCGAGCCGCGCCCGTCGGCGGCGACCACCAGGGGCGCCGACAGCACCCGGCCGTCCTCCAGAGTCAGGGTCGCCCGCCCTGCCGTCACGTCCAGGGCGGCGGCCGACCCCGGCTCGGCGAAGGTCACCAGATCCGAATGCTCGACAAGGCGGGCCAGCAGCGACGCCTTCAGCGCGCCGTTGTCGACGATATGGCCCATCGGCTCGTCGCCGACCGCGCTGTGGTCGTAATGCAGATATCGGCTCGACCCGGCGTCGGAGACCCGGATGTCGTGGATCGGGCCGGTCCCGTCGGCCACGGCCTGCCAGGCGCCCAGCACGGTGAACAGCCGCCGCGACGACAGCGAGATAGCGGTGGTGCGGATATCGGCGCGGCCGGCGACGGCGGCGCGCGGATCGACCCGGTCGACGATGACGCTGGACAGCCCGGCCTCGGCCAGGGCCAGGGTGAGGGTCAGTCCGGACAGCCCGGCGCCGACAATCAGCGTATCGGCATCGGGCCCGGCGGCGCGCTGGGTGCCCGCGTCGGGCGCTGGGGTGTCACCGGTCGGCCGTGCCCGCGAAGTCGATGCCATCAATCGGTCTCCTCATATCCTGAAGTCAGAATGGCGTGCGGGGCGGCCAGGACAAGAGGCAGATGGTCGCGCGGCGCGCAAATCATATGCATAAATTTTAGGCATTTCAAATTTCCCGCCCAATTTATGCCCAAATTCCGAAGGACCCCAGTTGCGCAACCGCTGCGTATCTAGACTAAGCCCTCGGAATCAATCAATGATTCAGTACCCCCACCTTTCGGCATGGTTCTTGATGAAAGAACCACTGGCCTGCATGACGCGGCCGCTCCGCTCGGCGCGCGGGCAGTACCTGGGGGGTTTCCGGACCGCGCGGGCGCCGATCGGAGTTTTGGGGAACACAAGGCGCGAGGTTGGGCGATATGAAACTCGTCATGGCCATCATCAAGCCCTTCAAACTCGACGAAGTACGCGAGTCGCTGACGGGCCTGGGCATCCAGGGGCTCACTGTCAGCGAAGTGAAGGGTTTCGGCCGTCAGAAGGGCCAAACTGAAATCTATCGAGGCGCGGAATACTCCGTGAATTTCCTGCCGAAGGTGAAGGTCGAGGTCGTCGTCGCGGACGACATGGTCGGCCAGGTGGCGGAGCAGATCCAGAAGTCGGCGAATACCGGCCGGATCGGCGACGGCAAGATCTTCGTGCTGGACGTGGCCCAGGCGGTACGTATCCGCACGGGCGAAACCGACGCGGACGCGCTCTGAGTAGCGGCGGGGAGCACCTATCGATGAAGAAGTTCATGTCCTTCAGCCTGCTGGCCCTCGCGGCGTCCGTCGCGACGGTTGGCTTCACCAAGAGCGCGTCTGCCGACGTTTCGGTCGAGACCGCGTTCATCTTCAACTCATTCTCGTTCATCTTCCACGGCGCGCTGGTCATGTGGATGGCCGCCGGCTTCGCGATGCTCGAAGGCGGCCTGGTCCGGACCAAGAACACGACCATGCAGCTCACCAAGAACATCGCCCTCTATTCCATTGCGGGGCTGATGTACTGGGTGATCGGCTACAACCTGATGTATGCCGACGTCACCGGCTTCTTCGGCACCCCGGGCCCGTGGTCCGCGGCCGATCCGATCGACGCCGAGGGTCTGTTCACCGGCGACGATGCCGCCGGCTACAGCGCGGCCTCCGACTGGTTCTTCCAGATGGTGTTCGTCGCCACGGCCGCCTCGATCGTGTCCGGCACCCTCGCCGAGCGCATCAAGCTGCTGCCGTTCCTGGTGTTCACGGTCGTCCTGACCGGCGTCCTCTACCCGATCCAGGGCTCCTGGAGCTGGGGCGGCGGCTGGCTGTCCGAAGCCGGCTTCCTCGACTTCGCCGGCTCCACCATCGTGCACTCGGTGGGCGGCTGGGCGGCTCTGACCGGCGCCATCATCCTCGGTGCCCGTAAGGGTAAGTTCAACGCGGACGGCTCGATCAATCCGATGCCGGGCAGCAACCTGCCGATGGCCGCGCTGGGCACGTTCATCCTGTGGCTCGGCTGGTTCGGCTTTAACGGCGGCTCGCAGCTCGCCATGGGCTCCGCCGCCGACGTGGTCGCCATCGCCACCATCTACATGAACACCAACCTGGCCGCCGCGGCCGGTGTGGTGGTCGCCCTGATCCTGACGGGCGTCATGTACAAGAAGGTCGACCTGACCATGCTGCTGAACGGCGCCCTGGGCGGTCTGGTGGCCATCACGGCCGAGCCGCTGGCCCCGTCGCCGTTCACCGCGATCGTCGTCGGCGGTATCGGCGGCGTGCTGGTCGTCTTCGCGGTGCCGCTGATCGACAAGCTGAAGATCGACGACGTGGTCGGTGCCATTCCGGTCCACCTGGTCTGCGGCATCTGGGGCACCATCGCGGTGATCTTCTCCAACGGCGATGCGACCATCGTCGGCCAGCTCACCGGCATCGTCGGCGTGGCGGTCTTCATGATCATCACCTCGGCCATCCTGTGGTTCGTCCTGAAGCTGATCTTCGGCCTGCGGCCGAGCGAAGAGGACGAGTCCCTCGGTCTCGACCGTGCCGAGAACGGCATGGAGGCCTATCCGGAGTTCGGTCGCGGTTCCCAGACCTTCTGATCTGGACCGATCGACCTACCCAACGGCGGGACCGCTCCGGCGGTCCCGCTCCCCAGCGGCAGGGTCCTTTCGACGCCGCACTCTCCCTCGACTCGGGCTCGATGCAGGTCATCGGGCCCGCTTTCTGTTTGAGGGGATTCGATTTTTTCTGATCTTGTCTGTGAAGGTTGCCCGCTAACTCCCTGTCGTATAGAGTTGATCGGCGTTTGGAACAAACCCGATACGCGCGAATCGCCCGGAGCCGAGCCTCCGGCGGCTCCGCGCGTCTCCGAAATCTGGGAGGGCTGAGGCGCATGGCACGGGCGTCCGGCAGAAACGAAAATCGAACCCTTCTGCCGGTCGAGGCGACCCGGTACCTGCAGCGGCGCGGCGAGGAGGCGGGCGGTCTGGCCCTGATCGCCGCCGCCGGATTGCTGGCGGCGACCATCGGCGCCTACGACCCGGCCGATCCCTCGCTCAACGCGGCCGGATCCGGCACGATCTCCCATCCGTTCGGCTATCTCGGCGCGGTGATCGCCGATCTGCTGCTGCAATCGCTCGGCGCCGCCAGCGCCCTGCTGGTGCTGATCCCGGCCGTGTGGGGCTGGCGGATCCTGCGGCACGAGCGGGTCGGCCGCTGGCCCCTGCGAATCGCCCTGTTGCCCCTCTCCATGGTCCTGGCGACCGCCGCCCTCGCCCTCGTCACCCCACCCTCGGCCTGGCCGCTGCGCGCCGGGCTCGGCGGCTTCCTCGGTCCGCTGATGCTGACCCCGGCCGGCGCCTTCGCCAGCCACCTCGCCCCCCTGGGCGGATTGCTGCCGGTCGCCATCCTCTCCGGGCTGCTGTCCGTCGCCATCGGCCTGTGGTCGGCGGGGATCGGTCTGATGGACGCCGCCCGCGGCGTGCTCGGCCTGTTCCGCCACGCCGCCACCGGTGCCGCCAGCGGCGCGCGCATGGGCGCCCGCGGTGCCGGCGCCGGGGTGCGTCTCAGCGCCCGGCTCGGCGCCGGCTTCAGCTCGGGCATGCGCCGCAAGGAGCCGCGCCTGAACGACGATGACAACGGCGACGACGAGGACGACGTCCCCTGGAAGGAGGAACGCCAGGAGCCCGAAGCGCCGCGCCAGGCCGTGCGCGCCGCCAAGGCCGCCGCCGTGCGCGATCCGGAACCGTCGGTGCGTCGGGTGGAGAAGCCGGCGACTCCCGTCAAACCGCGCCAGGCGACCCAGCGTCAGTTCGATCTCGGCCCGAACGACGGCAGCTACGCCTATCCCGATCTCGACCTGCTGACCGATCCGCCGGCCGCCGCGAGCGGCCCGGACGAGGATTCCCTGGAACAGAACGCCCGGATGCTGGAAAGCGTGCTGGCCGATTTCGGGGTGAAGGGGACCATCGGCAAGGTCCGCTACGGTCCGGTCGTCACCCTATACGAGCTGGAGCCGGCCCCCGGCACAAAGTCGTCCCGGGTGATCGGCCTGTCGGACGACATCGCCCGCTCCATGAGCGCGGTGTCGGTCCGCGTCGCCGTGGTGCCCGGCCGCAACGTGATCGGCATCGAACTGCCGAACGCCCGGCGCGAAACCGTGTATTTCCGCGACGTTCTGGAATCCGAAGCGATCAACGCCTCGTCCCACAAGCTGGCGATCGCGCTCGGCAAGGATATCGGCGGCACGCCGATCGCCGTAGACCTCGCGCGCATGCCGCACCTGCTGATCGCCGGCACCACCGGCTCGGGCAAGTCGGTGGCGGTCAACACGATGATCCTGTCGCTGCTCTACCGCCTGCCGCCGGATCGCTGCCGCTTCATCATGATCGACCCGAAGATGCTGGAACTGTCGGTCTATGACGGCATCCCGCATCTGCTCTCCCCGGTCGTCACCGATCCGAAGAAGGCGGTCGTCGCGCTGAAATGGACCGTGCGGGAGATGGAGAGCCGCTACCGGGCCATGTCCAAGCTCGGCGTGCGCAACATCGACGGCTACAACGCCCGCATCGCCGAGGCGGTGAAGAAGGGCGAGGTGCTGAAGCGCCGGGTGCAGACCGGCTTCGACGCCGACAGCGGCAAGCCGGTGTTCGAGGAGGAGCCGCTCGATCTGGTGCCGCTGCCCTATATCGTCGTGGTGATCGACGAGGTGGCCGACCTGATGCTGGTCGCCGGCAAGGACATCGAAGGCGCGGTCCAGCGCCTGGCGCAGATGGCCCGTGCCGCCGGCATCCACGTGATCATGGCGACCCAGCGCCCCTCGGTCGACGTCATCACCGGTACCATCAAGGCCAACTTCCCGACCCGGATCTCGTTCCAGGTCACCTCCAAGATCGACAGCCGTACCATCCTGGGCGAGCAGGGGGCAGAGCAGCTCCTGGGCATGGGCGACATGCTCTACATGGCCGGCGGCGGGCGGATCACCCGCGTGCACGGGCCGTTCTGCTCCGACGAAGAGGTGGAGGACGTGGTCCGCCACCTGAAGACCCAGGGCGAGCCGGAATACGACGAGACCATCACCGAGGACGACGACGGTGCGGCCGACCCACTCGGCTTCTCCGGCGCCGGCGAGGGCGGCGGCGGCTCGGGCGACGAGCTGTACGACCAGGCAGTGGCCATCGTGGCGCGCGAGGGCAAGGCGTCCACCAGCTTCATCCAGCGCCACCTGAAGATCGGCTACAACCGGGCGGCCACCCTGATCGAACGCATGGAATCCGAAGGCGTGGTCAGCCAGGCCAACCATGTGGGCAAGCGCGAGGTGCTGGTCGGCGACCATTCGGCCGACTGACCGGCGCGGCGGAGCGCCGTCGACGGCAGACGGTCGTGGCGCAATCGTGACGCGGCCGTCTCCGATTTGCCGCTTGCCATCCGCGTCGCGACACGCCAAGTCAGCATCATGATCCGAGCCCGCTCCTTCCTAGCCGCCCTCCTGTTCACCGTCGCCGCCGCGGGGGCCGTCACCGGCATGCCCAGCCCGGCTGCCGCCCAGGGCCTCACCGCCGAGCAGAAGGCCGAGGTCCAGCGGGTCGAGGACTACTTCAACCAGCTCACGTCCATGCGTTCCACCTTCCTGCAGGCGAGCTCCACCGGGCTGGTGGCCCGCGGCGTGGTGTGGCTGGAGCGTCCGGGCCGCATGCGGTTCGAATACGCGCCGCCCTCGCCGGTGCTGATCACCGCCGACGGCATCTGGCTGACCTATCAGGACAACGACCTGGAGCAGACGACCCAGATCCCGCTGATCAGCTCGCCCCTGTCGGTGCTGGTCTCCGACGATGTGGACCTGATGGACGAGCTGGTGGTGGAAGACGTGCAGAAGGGCGCCAACGTGATCCGCCTGCAGCTCCGCCAGCGCGACGAACCGGACCAGGGCACCGTGGTCCTGACCTTCCAGGACAAGCCGCTGTCGCTGAAGCAGTGGATCATCACCGACGCCCAGGGGGTGGAAGTGAAGGTGGCGCTGCTCGACCCGGTCTTCGGCCTGGACCTGCCGGCCGACCTGTGGCGCCCGAACGATTTCGGCCGGCCGTCGGACGACGTGGGGCGGTAAGGGCCGAGTTTCCTTGCTCTGATCTGGTTCGACCCTTCGACACGCCCCTACGGGGCTGCTCAGGGCGAGGTCACCTTTGCCCAAAGCCTCAGGTCGAGGTCTTTTGCCCAAAGCCTCGGGCCACGTCATCTTTTGTCCAAAGCCTCAGAGCCAGATCATCTTTTGCCCAAAGCCTCACGGCGAGTTCAACTTTTCGCCCAAAGCCTCGGGCCAGGTCATCTTTTGCCCGAAGAATTGACCCCGACCTCGAAAGAATTGACCTCGCCCTGAGCAGCGCCCGCGCAAGCGGGGGCGTGTCGAAGGGTAGCCCCCTCACAGAAATTTGTTGGGCTTCAGAAACGTTCCCAGGAGCAGGGCGCCGTTGCGCGATCTCGCCACGTGCTTGGAGCCCGCCGGGCGCCATACGAAATTGCCGGCGGTCACCTCGCCCTCCTCGTCCTCGATGGAGCCCTCCAGCACGAAGGTCTGCTCGATCCGCGTATGCTCGTGCAGCGGCAGCTCCGATCCCGGCGCCCATTTGAACAGGGCCGTCAGCAGCCCGCTCTCCTCGTCGCGCAGGAGGACCTTCCATTCCACGCCGGGGAACTGGGTCGGCTCCCAGTCCATGGCATCGACATCCACGTAACGCGAGTCCAACGGGCCGAGCCCGGTATGGTTCGCGGCCTTCGGGGTCAGGGCGGTCACGGCGGTCCTCCTCCGGTTATGGGTTCGTTGCGTCAGTCCTCTTCCGGGATGACGGCGATCACGTCGATCTCCATCAGCCATTCCTCCTTGGCCAGCCCGGCGACCATCAGGCCGGTGGACACCGGGAACACGCCCTTCAGCCATTTGCCGACGGTGCGGTAGACCGGCTCCCGGTCCTGGCGGCGGGTGATGAAGATCGTGATCTTCACGATGTCCTCCAGCCGCGCCCCGGCCTCGGAGAGCAGGGTCTCCACGTTGCGCATGGCCTGGTCGGTCTGGGCGGCCGGGTCGCCGGCGCCCACAAGATTGCCGTCGAAATCGGTGCCGACCTGGCCGCGCAGATAGACGGTGCCGTTGGCGACCACCGCCTGGCACAGGTCGTTGTCGAGCGACTGGTCGGGATAGGTGTCGCGGGTGTTGAACTTGCGAAGACGCGTGTGCGGCATGTCGGTGCACCATGAGAACGGGAATGGGGCGATTGTTTCGTGTGGCGGCCCTTCCGGCAAGCGCGTAAACCGGAGGGCATCCGTCCACGCCTGCCCGCCATCCCACAGGCTCCCGCCCATGAACGCCGTCCCATGACAAAAGGCCGTGCCACCCTGATCGGCTTCACCGCCGTGCTGAGCTGGGCGCTGCTCGCCCTGTTCACCGCCCTGTCCGGCGACGTGCCGCCGTTCCAGCTCCTGGCGATGACCTTCAGCGTGGCCACGGCGATCGGCATCGTCGCCTCCCTGGCCCGGGGCACGTCGCCGCTGGCCCATCTGCGCCAGCCGCCGGTGGTCTGGTTGCTCGGGGTCGGCGGACTGTTCGGCTACCACTTCTTCTACTTCCTGGCCTTGCGCAACGCGCCGGCGGTGGAGGCGAGCCTAATCGCCTACCTCTGGCCGCTCCTGATCGTGGTATTTTCCGCCCTGCTGCCGGGCGAGCGGCTGCGCTGGTTCCATGTGGGCGGCGCCCTGCTCGGCCTTGCCGGGGCCGCGCTCCTGGTCACCAAGGGGCAGAGTCTGGAGATCGACCCGCGCTACACGCTCGGCTACATGGCGGCCGGGGTCTGCGCGCTGACCTGGTCGACCTATTCCGTCGCCTCGCGTCGTTTCGGCGACGTACCGACCGATGCGGTGGGCGGATTCTGTGCGGCCGCCGCGATCCTGGCCGTGCCCTGCCATCTGATCTTCGAGACCACGATCTGGCCGCAGACCACCGCCGAATGGCTGGCGGTGCTGGCGCTCGGTCTGGGGCCGGTCGGCGGCGCGTTCTTCACCTGGGACATCGGCGTGAAGAAGGGCGATATCCAGGTGCTCGGCGCGTCCTCCTACGCCGCCCCGCTGCTATCGACCCTGGTGTTGGTGGCGGCCGGCCTGGCCCCGGCCTCGGCGGAGGTGGCGATCGCCTGCGTGCTCATCGTCGGCGGCGCGGTCCTGGCGGCACACCGCCTGTTGCGGCGCCGGGAGGCGGACCCGGGTCTTTAGCCCCCCGACGGTTTCCTCGGCGTCGGGCGCCAGTCCGGCGGGGCCATTTCGAAGCCGGCGAACTCGAAGGCCGGGGCCACGGTGCAGCCGCACAGGGTCCAGCGGCCCAGGCTCTCCGCCGTCTGCCACCAGCCCGGCGGCACCACCACCTGGGGCTTCTGGCCGGCCAGCACGTCGCCGCCCAATGTATGGGCCTCGGCGTCGTGGCCGTTCGACGACAGGGTCAGCACCAGCGGCGCGCCGGCGTAGTGATGCCAGATCTCCGTGGCGTCGTTGACCCGGTGCCAGGCGGACAGCTCGCCCGCCGACAGCAGGTAATAGATCTGCGTGACCGCCCCGCGCCCGCCGCCTTCCGGGGCGTCGCGGTAGGTCTCCGTGTACCAGCCGCCTTCCGGATGGGCCTGGAGGCCCATCCGGTCGATCAGGCGTTTGACCTCGTCATCCGCCATCGGCTCAGCCGACCGGCTTGGTCGCCTGCATGGACGGCCGGGCGGAGAACCGCTCGTACCAGGTGGCCAGCGCCCGGTTCTCGCCGCGCCAGTCCTTGTCCGGGAAGCGGAAGTCGAGATAGCCGAGCGCGCAGCCGGCGCTGATGGTGCCGATATCGACCCGGTCGCCGAAATCCTCCGACCAAGTGTTCAGCGCGGCCAGGGCGCCGTCGACCTTGCTCATCTGGGCGTCGGTCCAGGGCTTGAAGTGCAGCTCCTCGGGACGGATCCGGCCCTCGTAGATGATCAGCAGGGCGGCATCGAGCAGGCCGTCGGCGGCCGCCTGGACGCGCAGGGCGTGCCAGCGGGCGTTGCCCGGCTCCGGGAACACCTTCGGGCCCTCGTGCTGGCTGTCCAGGTATTCGCAGATCACCGGCGAGTCGAACAGGGACAGGCCGTCGTCGGTCACCAGGGCCGGGATCTTCTTCACCGGGTTGGCCTTGGCCACATCGGCATCGGGTGCGCCGGGCGCCGTCTTGACCGCCGCAAGCTCGATCTGGTCGATCAGGCCGATCTCATGGGCGACGACCACGACCTTGCGGACATAGGGAGAGGCGGGCGACTGGTACAGCTTCATCTAGGTTTCCTCGCAGGAAATGCCCCGGGTCGACGTGGCCAGGGGGTCTTGGTTGGGACGTCGGTCGGTCAGAAATTATCCTTGCCCTTGCGCACGGCGGCGAAGACCTCGACCGGATCGGCGCCCGGCTTGCCGACCGCGGCGGCGATCTCCGGATCGTCGGCGCGCAGGAACGGGTTGATCGCCTTCTCCTGGCCAAGCAGCGACGGGATCGTCGGCTCGCCATTGGCCCGCAGCTCCTCGATCTCCTTCGCCCGTGCCTTCAGGGCGTCGTTGCCGCCGTCGATCGACAGGGCGAACTTGGCATTGGAGGCGGTGTATTCGTGGCCGCAGTAGATGTAGGTCGTGTCGGGGAGCTTCCGCAGCTTGGACAGGGAGTCCCAGAACTGGGCCGGCGTGCCTTCGAACATCCGCCCGCAGCCGAGCGAGAACAGGGTGTCGCCCGGGAACAGGGCGTCGCTGTCGGCGAAGTAGAGGGAGATGTGGCCCGTGGTGTGGCCCGGCGTGTCGAACACCTGGGCGGTATGGCCGGCGAAGTCGTAGGTGTCGCCCTCGGCCACGGTCACGTCCATGTCGGGGATGCGGGCCGCCTCGGCCTTCGGGCCGACCAGGGTGGCGCCGTACTTCGCCTTCAGCGCCTCGTTGCCGTCGATATGGTCGGCGTGGTGGTGGGTGTTGAGGATATGGGTCAGTTTCCAGCCACGCTCGGACAGGGCCGCCTCCACCGGAGCCGCCTCGCCGGGATCGACCACGGCGGTCGCACCGGAGGCCGCGTCGTGCAGCAGATAGACGTAATTGTCCGACAGGGCCGGGACGAGAACGATTTCGAGAGCAGGCATCGGCGGGTTTCCTCGCGTTCTTGTGACGGTTCGGTGCTGCACGCTGAGATGGGGTGGATCGCCCCGGTGTCGATAGGAAAGTCGGCCGAACCCTAGCACCGGGACCGGCGGCCGGCCAATCGGTCAATCGGGGCGTCACCGGGAACCGCCGCCCGATCCGGGCTCGACAGAACGCGCCCCGCGCAGCCTAAGATGGCGGATAAGAAAACCACCGATACCGCCAGGGAGACCGTCCATGAAGATCGCCGCCGTCGAGGCCATTCCCCTCCGCATCCCGTTCAGCCATAGCGGCGAGACCAAGGCCTTCGCGACGGGCAAATGGGCGATGCTCGACACCTGCCTGGTCAAGGTGACGACCGATACCGGTCTGGTGGGCTGGGGCGACGCCTTCGCCTATCACTGCCTGGACGCGGTGACGGCGGCGGTGGAGCACATGATCGCGCCGGCCGTGATCGGCGAGGACGCGCGCGACATCGCCGGGCTGAACCACCGGCTGCAGCAGAAGATGCACCTGTTCGGCCGCCACGGGATCACGATCTTCGCCATCTCCGGCCTGGACCTCGCCCTGTGGGACATCGCCGCCAAGGCGGCCGGCATGCCGCTGTGCCAGCTCTTCGGCGGCTCGCCGTCCATCCAGCTCCCGGCCTACTCCTCCCTGTTCATCCTGCGCGACCGGGAGGCGGTCGTTAAGGATGTGAAACAATCCCTGGAGGAGGGCTACAAGTACATCAAGCTGCACGAGATCGCCGCCGAGGAGGTCGGCGCGGCGCGCGAGGCGGCCGGCGACGACATCCCGATCATGGTCGACACCAACTGCCCCTGGACGCCGGATCAGGCGCGGCGCATGGCGGTGGAGCTGGACGAGTTCGACCTGCACTGGCTGGAGGAGCCGATCTTCCCGCCGGAGGATTTCGCCAGCCTCGCCCATCTGCGCCGGGAGACCGGCGTGCCGATCGCCGCCGGGGAGAACTGGTGCACGGCGATGATGTTCGGCCAGGCGGTGCAGGCGGGCGCGGTGGACTATGCGCAGCCGAGCGTGACCAAGGTCGGCGGCATCACCGAGTTCCGCAAGACCGCGGCGATCTGCGAGGCGGCCGGCGTGCAGATCATGCCGCACTCGCCGTATTTCGGCCCGGGCTTCCTGGCGACCCTGCACCTGGCGGCGGGGCTGGCCAATCCGGGGCTGATCGAGCGGTTCTACATCCGCCCGGAGGCGATGCTGTACCAGCGCTGGCTGGATCCGGTGGACGGGTTCTTCGCGGTCCCCGACATGCCGGGGCTGGGCCCGGAACCGGATGCGGATGTGATCAAGGAGTATGGGGTGCGGTAACGGGCACCATTCTCTAAACTCCCTTCTCTTTACACTCCCCCGGATTTATTCCGGGGTGAGGCCGGGGTTCGCGCGAGCCACTGGAGCTAGGCGCGGCTCCATATGTCACCCCGGAATAAATCCGGGGAGTGTGAAGAGGGGGAGAGGTAGAGAAGAAAAACCCGGCGCCTTTGGGAGCGCCGGGTTCTTTGTTTCAGCCGCCGGGGTCGGGCCGCGTCGGGCCCGCCCAGACTACTGGCGCAGCACCATGAGCTTCTTGATCTCGGCGATCGCCTTCGCCGGGTTCAGGCCCTTCGGGCAGGTCTTGGTGCAGTTCATGATCGTGTGGCAGCGGTACAGGCGGAACGGATCCTCCAGCGCGTCCAGACGATCGCCGGTGCGCTCGTCGCGGCTGTCGGCGATCCAGCGATAGGCCTGCAGCAGCACGGCCGGACCCAGATAGCGGTCGCCGTTCCACCAGTAGCTCGGGCAGGACGTCGTGCAGCAGAAGCACAGGACGCATTCCCACAACCCGTCGAGCTTCTCGCGCTCCTCCGGCGACTGCCGGCGCTCCTCGGTCGGCGAGGGCGGGGTGTCGGCCTGCAGCCAGGGCTCCACCGAGGCGAGCTGCGCGTAGGGCACCGAGAGATCCGGGACCAGGTCCTTGATCACCGGCATGTGCGGCAGCGGGTAGATGTGGACGTCGCCCTTCACATCCTCGATCGGCTTCAGGCAGGCCAGCGTGTTCGTGCCGTCGATGTTCATCGAGCACGAGCCGCAGATGCCCTCGCGGCAGGACCGGCGGAAGGTCAGGGTGGTGTCGATCTCGTTCTTGATCTTGATCAGCGCGTCGAGAACCATCGGCGCGCAATCGTCCATGTCGATCTCGTAGGTATCCAGGCGCGGATTGGCGCCCTTGTCCGGATCGTAACGGTAGATCTTGAACTTCTTGACCCGCTTGGCCCCCTCCGGCGCCTTGTACGTGTCGCCGATCTTGACCTTGGAATTCGCGGGCAGAGTGAACTCGGCCATCGGTGTTTTTCCTTCGCTATCTGGCTATCCGGTGCGGCGGGCGCGGCTCAGTAGACGCGCGCCACCGGCGGGATCACCTCGACCTCGTTCGAAAGCGTGTTCATGTGGACGTCGCGATACGAGACCCGGGTCTCGTTCTTGTCGTTCAGCCACATGACCGTGTGCTTCATCCAGTTGTCGTCGTCGCGGTCCGGGAAGTCCTCATGGGCGTGGGCGCCCCGGCTCTCCTGGCGCAGCGACGCCGAATTCAGGGTGACGATCGCCTGACCCATCAGGTTGTCGAGCTCCATGGTCTCGACCAGATCGGTGTTCCAGATCAGCGACTTGTCGTTGACGCCGACATTCGGCATCGACTTGGCCACCTCGTGGATCTTCTTCAGGCCGTTCTCCATGAGCTCGGTGGTGCGGAACACCGCCGCATGGGTCTGCATGGCGCGCTGCATGTCGAGCCGCACCTCGCCGGAGCGCAGGTCGCCCTTGGCGTTGCGGATGCGGTCGAGACGGGCGATCGCCTTGTCCGACGCGTCCTTGGTGATCGGCTTGTGGCCCTCGCCCGGCTTCACCGTCTCGGCGGCGCGGTGGGCGGCGGCACGGCCGAACACCACGATGTCGAGCAGCGAGTTGGTGCCCAGGCGGTTGGCGCCGTGCACCGACACGCAGGCCGCCTCGCCGATCGCCATCAGGCCCGGGACGACCCGGTCCGGATTGTCGGCGGTCGGGGAGATGACCTCGCCGTGATAGTTCGTCGGGATGCCGCCCATGTTGTAGTGCACGGTCGGCAGCACCGGGATCGGCTCCTTGGTCACGTCGGAGCCGGCGAAGACCTTGGCGGTCTCCGAGATGCCCGGCAGGCGCTGGTGCAGGACGTCCGGGTCCAGGTGCTCCAGGTGCAGCATGATGTGGTCGCTGTTCGGACCCACGCCGCGGCCTTCGTTGATCTCGATGGTCATCGCCCGGCTGACCACGTCGCGCGAGGCCAGGTCCTTGGCGGTCGGGGCATAGCGCTCCATGAAGCGCTCGCCCTCGGAGTTCGTGAGGTACCCGCCCTCGCCGCGTGCGCCCTCGGTGATCAGGCAGCCCGCGCCGTAGATGCCGGTCGGGTGGAACTGCACGAACTCCATGTCCTGCAGCGGCAGGCCGGCGCGCAGCACCATGGCGTTGCCGTCGCCCGTGCAGGTATGGGCCGAGGTGCAG
Source organism: Thalassobaculum sp. OXR-137 (assembly GCF_034377285.1). Classification (NCBI taxonomy): domain Bacteria; kingdom Pseudomonadati; phylum Pseudomonadota; class Alphaproteobacteria; order Rhodospirillales; family Thalassobaculaceae; genus Thalassobaculum; species Thalassobaculum sp. OXR-137. The sequence goes on from NZ_CP139715.1 coordinate 945,183, forward strand.
GAGAAGTAGGCGCGGCCGTAGCCGCCGGTCGCCAGCACGGTCTGGTGGGCACGGAACCGGTGGATGGTGCCGTCCTCGAGGCAGAGCGCCATGACACCGACGCACTCGCCTTCCTCGCTCATGATGAGGTCGAGGGCGAAGTACTCGATGAAGAACTCGGCGTTGTTGCGCAGCGACTGCTGATACAGCGTGTGCAGGATCGCGTGGCCGGTCCGGTCGGCGGCGGCGCAGGCGCGCTTGGCCATCGACTTGCCGTGGTTCAGCGTGTGGCCGCCGAACGGGCGCTGGTAGATCTTGCCTTCGTCGGTGCGCGAGAACGGCACGCCGAAATGCTCAAGCTCGATCACCGCCGGGATGGCGTTTCGGCACATGTACTCGATCGCGTCCTGGTCGCCGAGCCAGTCGGAGCCCTTGACCGTGTCGTACATGTGGAACTTCCAGTTGTCCCCTTCGCCCATGTTGTCGAGCGCCGCACCGATGCCGCCCTGGGCCGCCACGGTGTGGCTGCGGGTCGGGAACACCTTGGTGATGCAGGCGGTCTTCAGGCCTTCCAGAGACATGCCGAGGGTGGCGCGCAGACCGGCCCCGCCGGCACCGACGACAACCACGTCGTATTCATGATCGATGATGGGATAGGCGTTCATGATCTCAGCCTCCGAAGGCGATTTTCAACACGGCGAAGATCGAGGCGACGGCGAGGATGATCACGGCGAACTTCACCAGGACCAGCGTCGCGAGCTTCAGACCTTCGTTGTGGATGTAGTCCTCGATGACGACCTGGAGACCCAACTGGGCGTGGTAGAACGTCGCACCGATCAGAAGAACCAGGGTGACGGCCACCGACGGCGAGCCGATCCAGACCAGGGCGGCGGGATAGTCCAGGCTGGACAGGCCGGCCACCGACACCACGAACCAGAGCACCAGCGGCACCAGGGCGAGGGCGGTCAGGCGCTGCATCCACCAGTGGTGCGCGCCCTCCTTGGCCGAGCCCAGATGACGGACCCGCCCCAGGGTGCTCCGCATCGATGTGCTGCGCATCGAATTCTCAGACATTTGCGTTCCCCTCGTCAGCTGGCGGCGACGATGATCCAGGCGAGAACGGTCAGCGCCACCGAGGCGCCCACCGCGATCCAGCCCGACTTATACGCCGTTTCCAGCTCGAAACCGTAACCGGCATCCCAGAACAGGTGCCGGATGCCGTTGCACAGGTGATACATCAGCGCATAGGTGAACCCGAACAGGATCAGCATCCCGAACCACGAGCCCAGGAATCCATGCGCCGTGGCGAAGGCGTCCGGTCCCGCCGCGGCGGCAAGCAGCCACCACACCAGCAGCAGGGTCCCCACCGCCAGCGCGATCCCGGTCGCGCGATGGGCGATGGACATGATGCTGGTCAGCTGGGGCTTGTAGACCTGAAGGTGCGGTGACAGCGGCCGATTGTGAGCGCTCATACTTCCCTCATACTGGCGGGCCCGTTTCGCAGGCCCCCTGGCAGGCACCGCCGCGAAGCGGCGCCGGTTCGCCCGAATGGCGGCGCGTCCCCCGGTCCGGATCCGCGCGCCCCCCGACATTTTCGACACGTCTTATAGACCATAGGCGTGCGGCCTCAAACCCGGCGTAGGGTCGCAGCGCACAAAAGTCTCGTTCTCTTTAAAACAGCCTTCCGTTTTCCACAACCGGCCGAGCCGCCCGGAGCTCCCGGCCGAAGCCGTTGATTTCACACCCTTACCGTGCACTCATCGACAAGAAACTGTGTGGATAAGTCGGTGGATAATAATGGAATTAAATGTTGATAAGTATTCGGCTTCTGTCGTCCAGACTAGGGCGGCGATTCTCTGATTTTTTTCTTGTCATACCACAGCACCGATGTCACGCTTCTTTCATCGCGCGGGGCCTCGATGCTTCCCCTTCGGTCGATCCGACCTTGTCGGATTTGTCCGAGGGCCAGCGGACGGGCCCGGTCCGGGTCGGCATTGTCTCATGGAGGATCCCTCCTGGGGGGCGTGCAGACCGCCGTTGACGCTTCCGTGCGGTGCGTGCGGCCCCCTTCGGGAGGTGCCGCCGCGGGGATCTCCGCCCCGCGACGCCGGTCTCTCCGAGCCAAGGGGAGGATCGGATGCGCGCCGGCCGCAGCGACCGTCCCAACGGACCGGACCGGTGGCGGGAGGGAGTGTCGGCACCGTGCCGGCGGAGTCCGTGCCAAGACAATCGCTCAAGGCACAGCCGACGCCCTCCGCCCCCGCGCGACTTACACGTTCGAGCGCTGTGTGCGGCCGGACCGGCCTGCGACGGCGGCGTGTCCGGGCAAACCTCTTTGCCGATCCGATCCCCGTGATAGTCTCCCGCCCGTCGACGCTACCGACGTTCAGAGTCTGACGGGCGCCGCGACAGGCCACCCCGTCGCCCATCGAACAGAGGCTTGCATGCCGCGTCCAATATCTGCCCGCCTGCCGACTCTTCCGCGCCTGATCGGCGCCGTGCTCCTGGGAAGCCTGGTGTTCGGGACCACCATCGCCGAGGCAGCCTGCAGCGATCCGCCGATGCCCGGCGCCGACTGGCGGCGCTGCAACTTCGACCGGGTGGACCTGGAACGCATCGACCTCAGCGGCGGCCGGCTGGACGATGCCAGCTTCAACCGCGCCAAGCTCGCCGGTTCGATCTTCAACGGCATCCAGGGCGGGCGCGCCCGGTTCCTCGGCGCCAATCTGCAGGGGACGAGTTTCGAGGGGGCGCTGCTCAAATTCGCCGATTTCAGCCAGGCGGATCTCCAGGGCGCCTCCTTCGCCGGGGCGGATCTGGCCGATGCCCGCATGGTCTCCGCCAACCTGCGCGGCGCCGACCTGACCGGCGCGCGGCTGCGCGACGTGGATTTCTACCGGGCCGATCTTTCGGGAGCCACCTGGATCGACGGCGACCGCATCTGCGCCGAGGGGTCGATCACGTTCTGCCGCTAAGGCACCGGCCCTTAAATTCTCCATCGTCATCCCGGCGACGCCCGTCCCGGATTTAATCCGGGATTGATCCGGGTGTCGGCCGGGACCCAGTCCGGCCCGCTGTCCAGGGTCCCGGGCGATGGCCGGATCAGGTCCGGCCAACCCCGGGATGACGGGGTAAGTAATGGGCAAAGGCAATCCCCCCGGAAATGCACTAGGCTCCCGGCATGTTCAACGACGCCATCGATCTGCGGGATTTCTACGACGCGCCGCTCGGCCATCTGGCGCGGCGGATGATCCGCCGTCAGGTGCGCGATCTGTGGCCGGATCTTCGCGGCCAGTCGCTGCTCGGCCTCGGTTTCGCCACCCCCTATCTGCGCCCGTTCCGCGGCGAGGCCGAGCGGGTGCTGGCGTTCATGCCGGCCCAGCAGGGGGTGCTGCACTGGCCGCCCGAAGGCCCCAACCTCTCGGCCCTGGTGGACGAGGGCGAGCTGCCGCTGGAGGACGCCTCGATCGACAGGATCGTCGTGGTCCATGCCCTGGAAGGCACCGAGCAGCGCGCGGCCATGATGGCCGAGCTGTGGCGGGTGCTGGCGGCCAACGGGCGGATCCTGTTCATCGTGCCGAACCGCCGGGGGCTGTGGGCGCGCTTCGACCACACCCCGTTCGGCCACGGCCAGCCCTATACGGTCGGCCAGCTCTCGCGGCTGCTGCGCGACAACCGCTTCACCCCGACCCGCACCGTCAACTCGGTCTTCACCCCGCCCTATGTCAGCGGGCTGCTGATCCGGTCCGCGCCCGCCATCGAGCGGATCGGCGACCGGTGGTTCAAGACCTTCGCCGGGGTCGTCATGATCGAGGCGCAGAAACAGGTCTATGCCGTGCGCCAGGACCGCAAGCGGGTGCTGGCCCGGGCCCGGGACCTGATCACCGCCCCCCGACCGACCCCCGCGCCGGCGCCGCGCAGCCTGTATCTGGACGCCGCCGGTCGGGCTATCCTGCGTGACCGTCTACCCAAAACCAATCAAACTCCCGGAGGAGATCCCGCATGTACGTTGTCGCCGTGAACCTCGTCGTCGATGCCAAGGACGCCGACGCCTTCGCCGACCGCCTGAAGCAGCACGCCAAGAACAGCCTCACCCAGTCCGGCTGCCTGGGCTTCTCGGTCAGCGCCGACCACGACGCGCCGGGTTCCTTCCACCTGTGGGAGGTCTACAAGGACGCGGCCGCGTTCGACGAGCACAAGAACGCCGATTTCATGGCCGATTTCCGCGACTTCTCCGCCCCGCTGGTGAAGAACCGGGTGCTGGCGACCGGCGACCAGATCGCGTAGGCCGCGCAAAAGTTCTTGCTTTGTTCTCGTCCTGGGTCTAGGGTCGCGCCGTTCGAGACCGCGCGAAGGACCGACCCGTGACCTAGGCAGCATCCACGTTCCGGGCCCTTCACGACGGGCCCGGAGCCTTCATCATTCCCAACCCCTGGGACATCGGCACCGCCCGCATCCTCGCATCCCTGGGGTTCAAGGCGCTGGCCACCACCAGCGCCGGCATGGCCTTCGCCCTGGGCATCCGGGAAGGTCAGGCCACCCCGGACCAGGTTCTGGACCATTGCCGCAGCCTGGTCGCCGCCACCCCGCTTCCGGTCTCTGCCGATCTGGAGAAGGGGTTCGGGGACAGTCCCGACAGCGTGGCCGAGACGATCCGCGCGGCCGCCGCCACCGGCCTCGCCGGCGGATCGATCGAGGACCATACCGGCGATCCGGACCGGCCGATCTACGAGCTCGACCTGGCGGTCGACTGGATCGCGGCGGCGGCGGAAGCCGCCCGTGCGGTACCGGGCGATTTCGTGCTGACCGCCCGATGCGAGAACCTGCTGTGGGGCCGCGACGACCTGGACGATACGATCCGGCGGCTCCAGGCCTTCGAGGCCGCCGGGGCCGACGTGCTCTACGCGCCCGGGCTCCACGATCTTGAGACCATCAGGACCGTCTGCTCCGCCGTCACCAAGCCGGTCAACGTGGTCATGGGCATGCCGGGCGCGACCTTCGACGCCGACGCGCTGGCGGCGGCCGGGGTACGACGGATCAGCGTCGGCTCGGCCCTGGCCCGGCGCGCCTACGGGGCGTTCATCGAGGCCGCCCGCGAGATGGCAGGCGACGGCAGCTTCGGCTTCGCCCACAAGGCCATGGGCTTCGCCGAGATCGAAGGGCATTTCGCCGCCCGCGCGCCGTAAACCTTTACCGCTTGTCCCATAGGTCGGTCGCCCGCTTGGTCCCTACGTCCCGGGCGCCGCGCCCCCACCTGCACGCTGCATCCCGCGACCGCAACGAGGTCCCCGCCATGTCGACCGCCGCCTCATCCGCCGACGCCTTCCGACGCCTGCACGACGGGCCCGACGCCTTCGTCATCACCAATCCGTGGGACATCGGGTCCGCCCGCATCCTGGCCTCCCTGGGATACAAGGCGCTCGCCACCTCCAGCGCCGGTATGGCCTTCGCCCATGGCCTCGGCGACGGCAAGGTGGCGCCCGACCAGGTGCTCGCCCATTGCCGCCAGATCGTCGGGGCCACCGACCTTCCGGTCTCCGCCGACCTGGAGAACGGCTTCGCCGACAGCCCGGAAGGCGTGGCCGAGACGATCCACAGCTTCGCCGGAACCGGCCTCGCCGGCGGCTCGATCGAGGATTCCACCGGCAAGGCGGACGCGCCGATCTACGATTTCGAGCAGGCGGTCGAGCGGATCGCGGCGGCGGCCGAGATGGCCGGCACCGTCGCCGGCGGCTTCGTGCTGACCGCGCGGGCGGAGAATTTCCTGCACGGGCGGGCCGACCTGGACGACACGATCCGCCGGCTCCAGGCTTACGAGAAGGCCGGCGCCGAGGTGCTGTTCGCCCCGGGCCTCCCGGATCTCGACTCCATCCGCACGGTCTGCGCCGAGGTGACCAAGCCGGTCAGCGTGATGATAGGCATTCCCGGGCGCACCTTCTCGGTGGACGAGCTTGCCGCCGCCGGCGTGCGACGGATCAGCACCGGCCCCGCCCTCGCCCGCGCCGCCTACACCGCCCTGATCGCGGCCGCCGAAGAGATCAAAGACAGCGGCACCTTCGACTTCGCGATCCGGGCGCTCGGATCCGGCAAGATCGTGGAGCGGTTCGGCTGACGCCGCGCCGTCAGTCGGTGGCGACGCTCAGCTTCTCCTGAACCCCGAACTGCTGCAGAAGGCCGGCGATGGTGCCGTCGGCCTTCGCGGTCGCCAGATACGCCGCGATGGCCGCCTGCAGGGCTCGGTTCTCCGGCTTGGTGCCGACGGCCTGGCGCACGGCGGTGTAGCGGCCGTCGAGGATGCGCTGGCCGCCGAGATCGGCCGCGTTCTCCTTCAGCGCCGGGCGCAGGCCGGCCAGGGCATCGAGCGTCTCGTTCACGTAGAGATCCAGCGCGCCCTGCAGCCCCTTGGCCCGCACCAGCTCGGCGTGCTTGAGGGTGCGCGACAGGTAGAGGTCGTAGGCCGACCGGTCGGACACCGCGATCCGCACCCCCGGCGCATCCACATCGGCCAGGGCCGTCAGCGGCGAGTCCGCCGGCACCATGTAGGTCGCCTCGATCTCCACATAGGCGTCGACGAAGGCGATGGTCTTGGCCCGCTCCGGCTCCTCGGCGATGAGCGCGATGTCCCAGGCGTCGTCGGCCAGGGCGTCCGCCACCTCGCCCGGCGACGCGAACGGCACCAGCTCGACATCCAGGCCCAGATGGGCGGCGATCAGCCCGGCCAGGCTCGGCGCCACGCCTTCCGGGACGCCGTTGGCCGCCTTGCCGGTCACGAGAAGGATGTTGCCGAGATTGATGCCGGCGCGCAGCACGCCCGGGCGGGTCAGGTCGGTATCGATCGAGGCGGCCATGGCGGGGCTCCGGAATGGGAAGGGAGCGTTATCCTAAGGCTGGTCGGCCGGCTTGCCCATGGCCGCTCTCAGGCGGCGGCCCCCGCATCGGCCAGGATCTGGCGCAGATGGGCGCGCATGTCGGTCAGCGCCTCGGTGATCCGGTTGGAGGACGCCGACATGTGGCCGCTCATGGAGCCGGTCTTCTCGGCCGCGCTGGCGACCCCCTCATTGACGCCGGCGACCCGGTGGGCGCGGTCGGCCACGTCCTCCACCGTGTCGGTGATCGTGCCGGTCTTCTCGCTCAGGCTTTCGATGCCGTCGGCGACCTCGCCCATGCCGCTGTCCACCGAGCGCAGGCGCTCCTGGATCGCCCCGGCCGCGTCTGACACCCGGGCGAGGCTGGCGCGGAACCCGCTGACCTCCTCGCCGATCCTCAGGGTGGCATCCGCGGTCTGTCCGGCCAGGGTCTTCACCTCTCCGGCGACCACCGCGAACCCGGCCCCCGCCCGACCGGCGCGCGCCGCCTCGATGGTGGCGTTCAGCGCCAGCAGATTGGTCTGCTCGGCGATCTCCTGGATCAGCCCGACCACGCTGCCGATCTGCCGCGCCGTCGCCGACAGGTCGGCCACCGCGACGGCCACATTGTCCGCCTCGGCCGCCACCTCGCTGGTCAGGGCCCGCTGGGAGCGTACGTCGCGGGCGATGTCCCGGGCGGTGTCGCTCAGGTTGCGCACGACCTCGCGGACGTCCTGGATGAAGGCCGCACTTTCCTCCGCCAGGGCGTGGGATTCGGTGGAGCGGGACAGGGTGTCGCTCGCCAGCCCGTTCAGCTCGGCGGAGATCGCCACGAGCTGCTCCACGCTGTCGGTCACCACCGAGACCCGCGCGCCCATGCCGGTCTCCAGTTCGGCGCTGAGGGCGGAGAGCTGGTCGGCAAGCTGGCGCTCGCGGGCGGCGCGCTCGGCCTCGCGCTGCACCCGCATCTCGTCGATCTCCTCCAGCGCCGCCTTGAAGCGCTGGATGCCGTCGGCCAGGGCGCCGATCTCGTCCACACGGTCGGTGTCGGTGACCTCGGCCTCCTCGCCGTTGGCGATGGCCCCGAGAGCGGCGGACAGGCGGGACAGCGCCCGGGTCACCATGTGGCGCATCACCGCCCAGACCGCGACATTGGCGATCAGCACGCAGCCCAGGCTGACCGCCGCGATCAGCACCAGCGCCCAGGTCAGGGTGCGGTCGACCTGGGCTTCGGCATCGCGGATATGGTCAATCTGGCCGAGAATGGCGGTGCGCGTCGTCTCCGCCGCCAGGGCCTCGTCGACGATCACGCTCTTCAGTTCCGCCACCTTCCGCTTCAGGGCGTCGGGGCTCGCCGCCGCACCGGTGACCTCGGCCACCTTTGCGGCGACGGAAGCCGGGTCCGCCCCCGCCAGGACGACTTCCTCGACCGTGTCGGTGAAGGCGTCGTCGGCGAAGATCCCATAGACGATGCCGACCCCGCCGTCGGTCTCCTTGACCACGATGCCGCCCTCCTGCTGCAGGTCGCGGCGCTCGCCCCGCTTGGTGAAGCGCTCGAGAATGGCGTCGCGGCCTTCGAAGCGCCGGGTCTCGGTCGGGTAGGCCCCGACGGCCCAGGCCATCAGCACCGGCAGGGCGTCGGTCTGAAGCTGGTCGGGAATGGCGATCAGCTTCTTCTGCAGGCCGAACACCTCGGCCCGCAGCTCGGCGTTCATGTCGCGCAGCAGACCCGCCCGCGCCTCCTGCTCGGCCATCAGGGTGTTCACCACCGTGATGTAGACGCCGGCGAGCCCCCCGAGGACGAGGCAGAGGGTGAGCGCGAGAGCGGCGGTCAGCTTGACGTTCACGTGGGACCGGACGAACGCGAGCATGCGGTAGCCTCATTCTGGCCAGGAGCGAGAACAGCCGCCGCTCGCCGAACCCTCGGCAGGCGGAGGCCATGGGGCGCCGGGGCCCCGCCGGCCAACCTAGTGTCCCGCAGTGACAGAAGGATTACCGTTCCTTTTCGGTTTTATGCGTTGGTTTAGTTACGAATTGATCTGTTTTTAGCACGTTAGCCGAAGAACGGATCCGACTGGAACAGCCTGCCCTCGAAGACGCCATGGGTCAGGTAGTGGAGCAGCGGATCCATCCCGTCGGCCGCCACGTCGGGATTGGCCGCCAGATAGGCCTGGGCGTCGAACCGGGCGCTCGTGTCCCGGCCTTCCAGACTGCCGTGCATATGGTAGTGCAGCAGCGGATTGAGCCCCACCGCCGCGACATCCGGATTGGCCGCCAGATAGTCGCCGCTGTCGAACAGCGCGTTCGGCGACCGGTCCTCGAACCCGCCGTAAGACAGGTAGTGAAGAAAGGCGTTGCCGATGTCGAAACCGGCCGCCGCCACGTCCTCGTTGTCGGCGAGATAGAAACCGGCGTCGAAGCCGATCGCGTTCACCCAGACCGGGGCGGAGGCGAGCAGGTTCCCGTTGTCGAAGGCCAGGATCTCGATGTTGCGCAGGACGTCGCGCCCGTCGACGCCTTCGACCACGGTCTCCCCGCCGGAGACCCCGATTCCGTAGGAGACGGACAGGCCGCTGAACCGGGCGGTGTCGATACCGCGCCCGCCGTCCAGGATGTCGTCCCCCGCGCCGCCGGTCAGGCTGTCGCTGCCCCGTCCGGCCATCAGGACATTGGCCAGGGTCGAGCCGGCCAGCAGGTCGTCGCCGTCGCCGGTATAGAGATTCTCGATCTGGGTGCCCTCGGCCACGCGGAACCCCGCGCCGCCGATGCTGCCGAGGGTTCCGTCGAGATGGATCGACACCGACCCGGTCACGGCAGCGGCGTTGATCGCATCGGTGCCGCCGTCGCTGTCGACCAGGATGCTGCGGCCCGCATCCGCCGTCGCCAGGGTCACGTACTGATCGGTGTAGACATAGCGGTCGTCGGCGGTGGCCGCATCGCCGTAGAGCCTGAGGGTCCAGCTCTCCAGGGTGCCCGCGGTTCCGGTCTCCGTGTCGGTGACCTTCAGGGTCCACGCGCCGGCGGCGCTCTCGCCGAAATGCTGGGTCGACATCAGGGTCGCGGAATCGCTGGCGAAGAAGGTCTGGTCCGGCAGCGCATCCAGCAGGCCGTCCTGCCGCGCCAGGACCTCGTAGACCTCGAAATCCGGATTGTAGATCAGATAGCTGGTCGTGCCGTGGGGCGAGGTCAGCTCGATCTGGAGCTGGCCGAGATCGCCATGGGGGATGGTCACGTCGACCACCGCGAACTCGACGTCCAGGTTGGCGTCGACGGTCAGCGACTGGGACACGCCGGCCAAATCGCCGTCGGGCACCGCCACCGCCCCGGTGGAGGCCGCGATGACCACCGTCTGGTTGGCGACGGTGTGGGGCACGGCGTCCCAGGTCTCGGCGAGGCGGGTGGCCGCGCGGGCGTCGACCTGACCGAACCCGTAATCGTGGCTGGCGGTGAGCCCGCCGCCGTTCCAGTCGGTCGCCCCGTTCTCCACCGTGGTCCAGGGGTAGGACAGGGCGAGGGAGATGCCCTTCTCCAGGGCGGTGCGGATGGCTTCCGGCCGATCGGCGAGCGCCTCTTCGCTGCCGACCGTCTCGGCCAGGATCTCGGCCCGGGTCAGCGGATCGGCGCCGGTATCGTAGGCGGAATAGGCCAGGATCTCCTGCACGTCGCGCACGCCAAGCGACGGGTTCGCCTCCAGAACAAGGGCGGCCACGCCGGCCACGATCGGCGCGGAGAAGGACGTGCCGTCGGTCAGGCCGTAGCCGTCGTCCACGCCGCTGACCCCCAGCACCTGGGCGCCGGGCGCGGCGACCAGCACGTTCGATCCCGGCGACGAGAAGGTCGCGATCTGGCCGTCGGCGTCGGTGGCGGCGACGTTGATCTGGTACGGGGAGTTCTGCTCGGGTCCGTGGGTCGACAGGACCGCCTGGAACCGGGAATTGCCGGACGCATAGACATGGACGGTGCCCAATCCCCCGCGGCCGTCGCGGGCCGTATCGGCGATCGAGGCGAAGGCGTCCGGCTCCAGGGCGAAGATCTCGGTGCCGTAGCTGTTGTTGGTGACGTCGGCATCGGCCGCCTGGCGGATCGCCGCCGCCGCATTCGTCAGATTGCCGGTCTCGTCGGCGATGCGGATGCCGGTGAAGATCGCATCATAGGCGACGCCCACCACCCCGATGCCGTTGGCCGTGGCGGAAGAGAAGCCGGCCACCTGGGTCCCGTGGGAATAGGTGCCGGCGATCGGCGTGGCGTCATCCTGCCCGGTGACCACGTTGTAGTCGCTGTCCGCGTCGTAGGTTCCCGACAGGTCCGGGTGGGTGTAGCGCACCCCGTCGTCGATCACGGTGATGCGGATGCCGGCCCCGGTATAGTCCGGCCAGGCGCCGAGCACCCGGATGTCCTGGCCGGCGGTGCCGCCGCTCTGCCCCGTATTCAGCAGATACCACTGGTCGCCGAACAGCGGATCGGACGGAAGTACGGTCATGGTATGCGTCTCCTCCAAAGCATTGAGACCGATGCCTTTTCGAATCTGGTACACAATCCTGCGCTCCGGGTCAGGATCGAAAAATCGCTCTGGAGCCAGTTTCGCTGACGCCTGTGGCTCGGTTTCGGCGGGGGCACCCGTCCGTCGCGGCTTGCCTTAATCGGCGCGCTCCGATAGGTCTTTCCGGTTTTCTCGTGACCGACCTCTCCAGGAAGTACCGCATGGCGGATGTCGCGCCCTCGCTGGCCCAGCTTCGGGCCGAGATCGACCGCATCGACGACGCGCTGCTCGGGCTGCTCGAAAGCCGGGTGGCGATCGGTCGGCGCGTGGCCGCGGCCAAGGGCGACGCCTCGGGTCCGTATCTGCGTCCGGGCCGGGAGGCGGCGATCCTGCGCCGGCTCTGTTCGGCCGCCAGCGACGACCTGCCGACCGCCACCCTGGAGCGCATCTGGCGCGAGATTCTGGGCGCCAACCTGGCCCGCCAGGTCGACCCGCTGACCGTCGTCTACGCCCCGGAAGGTGCCGCAGCCGTGCTCGATCTCGCGCGCGACCGCGGCGGGGCGGCGACCCGTCTGGAGGCGGTGGACACGGCGGAAGCGGCGATCGCCGCGGCGGTCGACGGACGGGCGACCCTGGCCGTCCTGCCGGACGTGGCGGATTCTCGCTGGCGTTGGTGGCCGCAGCTCGTTTCGGACTCCCAACGGAATTCCTCTACCCAGAAGCCGCGCGTCATCGCGCGGCTTCCGCTTTTCGGGGAGGGCGACGTGCCGGCCTATGGCGTGGCCCCGCAGGACCCGGACCCGTCCGGCGACGACGTCACCCTCTACGCCGTGCCCGGCACCGCCGAGGGCGCGCTGGACACCGCGGAGATCGAAGGGGCCCATTGGTCGCTGATCGCCGCCGACGGCTATCTGGAGGTCGGGCATATTCCGGCCGGCGCGGCGCTGATCGGCGCCTACGCCCGGCCCGAGACCTCCCGCTCGAAGACGAGCACCTGACCCTATTCTTCCGTCCGAGGACTGTCCTATGCCCAGCGTGGCCCCCAAAGCGTCCATTGCCGATCTCGCCGCCTATAAGCCGACCAGCTACCCCAAGAGCCTTCAGCGCATCATCCGCCTGAACCTGAACGAGGGCGCTCTTGGCCCGTCTCCGAAAGCGATGGAGGCCCTGGCCGGCATCGCGTCGAAGATCCACACCTATCCCGCCGTCGCCGCCTCCGGCCTGGCCGAAGCCATCGCCGAGCGGCACGGCATCGATCCGGCGCGCATCATCCTGGGCTGCGGCTCCGACGAGCTGATCCAGGTGCTCACGCAGGCCTATCTGGAGCCGGGCGACGAGGTGATCCACACCCAGTACGCCTTCCTGCTGTTCCCGATGGCGACCAAGATCGCCGGCGGCGTTCCGGTCTCGGCCCCCGACAACGGCTTCACCGCCAGCGTCGACGCGATCCTGGAGCGGGTGACCGAGCGCACGAAGATCGTGTTCCTGGCCAACCCGAACAACCCGACCGGCACCTATGTGCCGATCCCGGAGGTGCGCCGCCTGCGCGCCGAGCTGCCGGACCGGGTGCTGCTGGTGCTCGACGCCGCCTATGCCGAATACGTCCAGCGCAACGACTACTCCGCCGGCATCGACATGGTGGAGGAGACCGACAACACGGTGATGCTGCGCACCTTCTCCAAGATGTTCGGCATGGCCGGCCTGCGCCTGGGCTGGGCCTATTGCCCGGCCCACATCGCCGCCACGCTCTATGCGGTGAAGCCGCCCTACGGCGTCAACACCCCGGCCCTGGTGGCCGGCATCGCGGCGGTGAAGGACCTGGACTTCCAGGAGAAGTCGGTCGCCCACAACGGCGCCTGGCTGCCCTGGCTGCAGGACGAGTTCAAGAAGCTCGGCCTGGAGCCGTTTCCGTCGGTGACGAACTTCTTCATCACCCGATTCCCGACGGAGCCCGGCAAGACCGCGACCGAGGCCAAGGACTTCCTGGCCAAGCGCGGCATCATGGTGCGCGGCATGGCCGATTACGGCGAGCACGACTTCATCCGCATCTCCGTCGGCCAGGAGGACGAGAACCGGCTGGTCGTCCAGGGCCTGACCGACTTCTTCAACGGAGTGTCCGCGTGACCACGCCTGCGCCTTCCGGAGAGCCGGTCTTCGGGACCCTCGCGGTCATCGGAATCGGCAATCTCGGCTCCTCGGTCGCCCGTGCCGTGCGCAAGTACGGCGCGGTCGAGCGGGTAATCGCCGCCGACCTGTCGAGCGAGGCGCTGACCCGGGCCGAGCAGCTGAACCTGGCCGATGCCTATTACGACGCCCCGTCCAAGGCGGTTGCCCAGGCCGACGTGGTGGTGCTCTGCACCCCGCTCGGCGCGTTCGGGGCGATCGCCAAGGCGATGGCGCCGCACCTGAAGCCGGGAGCGGTGGTGACCGATGTGGGTTCGGTGAAGGGCGCGGTGGTCGCCGCCGCCGGCCCCCACATGCCGGCCTCCGTCGCCTTCGTGCCCGGCCATCCGATCGCCGGCACCGAGAAGTCGGGACCGGATGCCGGATCGTCCGACCTGTTCGTCGGCCGATACTGGATCCTGACTCCGGACGAGACCACCGACCGCGCGGCCGTGGCCAAGGTGACCGAACTCTGGACGCGCTGCGGAGCGATCGTCGAGGAGATGAAGGCCGAGTATCACGACAAGGTGCTGGCCGTGACCTCGCACCTGCCGCACCTGATCGCCTACACCATCGTCGGCACCGCCTTCGACCTGGAGGGCCAGGAGCAGCAGGACGTGATCCGCTTCTCCGCCGGCGGCTTCCGCGACTTCACCCGCATCGCCGGCTCCAGCCCGATCATGTGGCGCGACATCTTTCTCAATAACCGCGAGGCGGTTCTGGAGATGCTGCAGCGCTTCAGCGAGGACCTGAGCTACCTCCAACGGGCCATCCGCTGGGGCGAGGGCGACAAGCTGCAGGACCTGTTCACCCGCACCCGCGAGGTGCGCCGCAGCGTGATCGAGGCCAAGCAGGACAAACCGTTCCCCGAAGGCGGCAACGGCAAGTAGACTGCCGCTTCCTACCCCGTTCTTCCTGCTAACTCTTGACGACACTATATTCGATTTGTCGTACTCGGCTGAGGTGGCTGTGGTACGCAAATTGACCTGAAGCGCCGCTGAATCTTCCGCTTTTCAGGTCACCTTCTGGCTAAAGGTGATTACATGCGGCATATATTTATAGATGAAGCTGGCACCAGCGCGGGAGAGCCGGTTACGGTTGTCGCCGGAGTAATAATACGTTCCGACTGCCACTGGCGTCAGTTAGACGAATACTTATTGACTATCATAAAGAGGCACATTCCTGAACAGTATCAGGATGGTTTCGTTTTTCATGCGAAGGATATTTCTGCAGGAAATGGTATATTTAGCGATCGCAATTTGTGGCCTCCAAAAAGACGATGGGACATCATTAAGGACGTGCTAAGGGCAAACCGTGAAATTGGATATGACATTGTGCTCGGTATTGTGCGCAAGGACAAAGAAACCAAGTTAACACCAGCGCAAGAAGCTCACATTCGGCATTTATCCGCGTTTGCTCATTGCCTGACTGGGGTCGAACTATTCTTAAAAAATCTAGCATCAGATGAAATTGCCACGGTGGTAATTGAAGATATACCAGAGCGCCGAAAGCATCTGAAAGAGGTTCAGCAGGATATGCTGAACCCGTCCGACAACGCTCCGTGGGATCGCAATGCCGTTCCCTTACGGCATATCGTTCAAACACCGCTATTTGCCGAGAAAGCCGACTCGCGCCATTTGCAGTATGCAGATGCTTGTTCGTTTGCGATGCGCGGATACTGCGCCGGCTTTAAAGGTTTCGATCAGTTGGTTTCAGAGATGTTGGTGTCCGGTTCGGTTCAGATAATGCCACAAGACAAAGACTTCGGTCACTTCTTGATCACCACCGTCGATCTGCGAACTGGTCAGATTGCCGCGCGCGGTTAGCTGCACGCTCCACCTGTTCATCGGCCTCACTGGGGCTTAGTTCGACAGCATCACCAGTTCTAGGGACTTTCCCAGAAACCGCCGGTTCCTGGATGGTGTGACGCGCCCTGGGAAGTCGGATCGGGCGACCGAGACAAGCCCCTATCTCAGAACGGCATCCAGGAGAATTCCCGGCTGTAGTGCAGGTAGCCGATATTGACGCCCGAGCGCAGGCCGACGCCGGTGCGGATCGGGGCCAGGGTCAGCTCGCCGTCGGACTGGTAGTTCACGCCGACGCCGGCGAAGAAGTAGTAGGACCCCTCCACCCCCGGCACCCGGCGGTAGATCTTGTCCGCGGAGTCCAGATTGTAGATCAGGACGAAGACCTTCGAGGCGTTGCCGCCCAGGTCGAAGCCGATCGACGGCCCCTGCCAGTAGACCTTGTTCCCGCCGCCGCCGGCCATGTTCAGCATGCCCTCGCCGTAGCGCAGGCCGACGCCGATCGCGCCGGAATACTCGCTGCCGGCGATATAGGCGTTCGGCTCGCCCATGTCCGCGAACACCTTCTCGATGACCTTGGCCAGGCCCTCGGTGGTCTCGCCGAACAGGTCCTTGGCGGCCGAGACGACCTCGGGCTCGCTATAGGTCTTCGCTCCCGACTTGGTGGAGGAAGAGGTTTCCGACGAGGCGCTGGAGCCGGTCGTGGTGGTCTGCGCATCGGCCTGGACCGGTAACAGAAGCAAGGCGGTCAGGGCGAATGCGGCGGCGCGCAGCCAACGGAACATTGAAACCTCCCAGTGTGTCGGGACCCGTGTCCCGCCGGCGCACTATAGAAGCAACCCGCTGGCATTTGTGAGAAATCGGGACGGCACGGGGCTCGCCCGTCGGCTAATCCGGCTCCCCGCCGGAGCGGAAGGGGCGGATCAGCAGGGCGAGAAAGCCGCGGTCATGGGCGCGCTCGACCCCGATCGCCATCTCCGGCGTCCGCGGGGTCGGGCTCAGGGTGGCGAAGATCCGGTCCCAGACCGACAGGCCGGTGCCGTAGTTGGAATCCGTGTCGCGTCGCACGGCGTGGTGATGCACCCAATGGATCGACGGCGTAACGATCACGGCCGACAGGGCCCGCTCCAGCGCGGGGGGAAGCCGTGTGTTCGAGTGCTGGAACACCGCGGCCACCAGCACCAGGGTCTCGAACGCCAGGACCGAGGCCAGCGGAATGTCGAGCAGCACGATCACCACCGCCCGTACCGCCGCCGACATCAGCACCTCGCCGGCGTGGAACCGAACCGCCGAGCTGGCATCCAGGAACTCGTCCAGGTGATGGATCTCGTGGAACCGCCACAGGAACGGCACCGCGTGGTTGGCCCGGTGCCAGAAATAGATCCACAGGTCGAGGATCAGCAGGTCGGCGACCAGCGCCCAGCCGCCCTGCAGCCAGGACGGCCGCCAGTCCAGGGCCACGGAGGCGGCGAATACCGTGATCGGGATCACCGCCAGCCGGGACAGGCCGATATTGACCGCAAACAGGCCGGCATTGCGCAGGATCCGGGGCCAGCCGCCGCGCCGGGCGACGGCCGGGGCCGCCCGCTCGGCGGTCAGGATCAGCAGGATCCACGCGGCGACGGCGAGGCCCTTGGCGATCGTCAGGTCCTGCGGGTCCGACATGTCCAACATTATCGGGATATGGCATTGTGCGGGCGAAGGGCCAAGCGTCCTTGCCATCCTCGTGACGTTCAGGAGAGTTCGCGTGAGCCGCAGTTCGATCCCCGGCAGTTCCGCACCCGGAAGATTGCCCCTCGTCGGTGTCACCGCCTGCCGCATCATGGGAGAGCACAACGCCAGCCACCGGGTGGGCGAGAAATACGTGACCGCCATGTCCGAGGTCGCCGGCGTCTGTCCGGTGATCATCCCGGCCCTGCCCGGCGGCATCGACATCGACAGCCTGCTCGACCGGCTGGACGGCGTGTTCCTCACCGGCAGCCCGTCCAACGTGGAGCCGTCGCGCTATGACGGCGGCGACAGCGCCACACCCGACGAGCACGATCCGGCGCGCGACGGCGTGACCCTGGACCTGGCGCGGGCCGCCGTCGCCCGGGGCATCCCTCTGCTCGGCGTGTGCCGCGGCGCGCAGGAGCTGAACGTCGCGTTCGGCGGCACCCTGCACCAGGAGGTCCACACCAATACCGGCGGCCTCGACCACCGCATGCGCCGGGACGTGCCCTACGACTGGAAATACCGGCCGGCCCATTCCCTGGAGCTGGCCGCCGGCGGCGCCCTGGCCGCCATCGCCGGCCCCGGTCCGCATCTGGTGAACTCGCTGCACGGCCAGGCCATCGACCGGCTCGGCCCGCGGGTGGTGGTCGAAGGCCGCGCGCCGGACGGGGTGGTCGAGGCGATCTCCATTGCCGACGCGCCGGCCTTCGCCCTTGCCGTCCAGTGGCACCCGGAATGGCCCCGGCCGGTGGAAGGCATCAACCGGGCGATCTTCGAGGCGTTCGGCGCCGCGGCCCGGGCGATGGCGGCGGGCGCCCGGGTCGGTGTGGCGGCCGAATAAGCCGCCCGCAAGGACCGGATTTATTCATATCGACCCCGCAACGACGATGTTTCGGAGCGTGGATCGGATGCTGGCGGACCGGGCGGCGGCGATGCGCCCGTCCACGGCTTCCGGGCGCCGGAACGATCGGGGCTGGACCCGGCGGGGGGATGCCCGCCATAGTCTCCCGGCCGAGCGCCCCCCGCCCCGGAGCACGGCGACGCATCCGTCGCCGATCCGGTGGAGAGATCCGGTCGAATTTCGGCATATCGAGACGAAAAAGGACATTTCTTCAATGGAATATGTGATCACCCCGCCGCGCACCGTTGCCGTGCCGGTTGCCGGCAGCGACAAGGGTTTCCCGGTGCGCCGCATCTTCTGCGTCGGCCGGAACTATGCCGCGCACGCCCGTGAGATGGGTCACGATCCGGACCGCGAGCCGCCGTTCTTTTTCATGAAGCCGGCCGATGCGCTGGTCACCGGAGGGGCGGCGATGCCGTATCCGTCCATGACGTCCGACGTGCACCATGAGATCGAGCTGGTGGTGGCGCTGTCCGGCGGCGGCCGCGACATCCCGGTGGAAGAGGCCAACAGCCTGATCTGGGGCTACGGCGTCGGCCTCGACATGACCCGCCGCGACATCCAGGCCGAGGCGAAGAAGATGGGCCGCCCCTGGGACATGGCGAAGGGCTTCGACCATTCCGCCCCGATCGCCGACCTGCACCCGGTGAGCGAGACCGGCATCATCGAGGACGCGGCCATCTGGCTCGACGTGAACGGCAAGCGCCGTCAGGAATCGACCCTGAAGGCGCTGATCTGGTCGATCCCGGAGACCATCAGCTACCTGTCCGGCCTGGTCATGCTGGCCCCCGGCGACCTGATCTTCTCCGGCACGCCGGAAGGGGTGAACGCGGTCGAGCGCGGCGACGAACTGCACGGCCATGTGGACGGCCTGACCGACCTGCATGTGAAGGTGGTCTGACCGGTGCGGATCGTCACCTGGAACATCAACTCCGTCCGCCTGCGCCTGCCGCTGGTGCTGCGCCTCCTCCAGGAGCTGCAGCCCGACGTCCTGTGCCTGCAGGAGACCAAGGCGATCGTCGACGTGTTCCCCGGTGCCGCCCTGGCCGAGGCCGGCTGGCCACACCAGCTCGTCGCCGGCATGAAGGGCTATAACGGGGTCGCCATCGTCTCCCGCCTGCCCATCGAGGAGACGGTCTCGCGCGAGTTCTGCGGACGCACCGACGCGCGCCACGTGGCCGCCCGGATCGACGACGGGCCGGAGGTGCACAATTTCTACGTCCCCGCCGGCGGCGACGTGCCGGACCCGGCGGTGAACGACAAGTTCGCCCACAAGCTCGAGTTCCTGGCCGAGATGACCACGTGGCTCGGCACCGACCGCAGCCCGGATCACCCGATGATCCTGGTCGGCGACCTGAACATCGCGCCGCTGGAGACCGACGTGTGGTCCCACAAGCAGCTTCTCAACGTGGTCAGCCATACGCCGGTGGAGGTCGAGGCGCTGGACAAGGTCCAGGCGTCGGCCGGCTGGATCGACGCGGTGCGCAAGATCGTTCCCCCGGAGGAACGGCTGTACTCCTGGTGGAGCTACCGGGCCAAGGACTGGTCGGCGGCGGACAAGGGCCGGCGACTGGACCATGTCTGGGTGACCCCGCCGCTCGACGGCGGCATCCGCCATGCCGAGGTCATCCGCGACGCCCGCGGCTGGGAGAAGGCCTCCGACCACGCCCCGGTGGTGGTGGACCTGGATCTGTAGGACGAGCGGCGGCAGCGCTGCCGCCTCGCCCTTCCCACACTAACGCGTCATCCCGGCGGCTCCCCGGACCCGATCCGGGGGCCGGCCGGGACCCGGGAGGCCTCCGCACGGTCCCGGCCTCGCCCCGGGTTAAACCCGGGGACGATCCGGGATGACGGACTGAATTTTATAATTAACGCATAGCATTGTGGCGCAAGCAGGCAGCTTGTTTTTCATATCGAACCCGGAATGACTACCCTCGCAGACGGATGTCAGACCCGCTCGTACAGATAGATCCGCCCCGGCTTCACGCCCTGAGGGAGCGGCAGGGCCCTGAATTCCGCGACGCCGTCGAGCGGCTGGTCGCTGACCACCACGCCGCCAGACGCCAGCAGGTCCGCCACCAGCGGGGCGGCGCGCTGGGACAGGGAGACGCTTTCGTCCTTGTCGCCGGTGCCGATATCCATATGCGCCAGCACCGCACGGCCGGAGAGATCGGCGATCGCCGCCGGCAGGGTGTCGAACAGGTCGCCTAGATACAGCCGGTCCTCGGGCGGGATGCAGTCCGGATGGGCGGCGACCTGGCGGTCGAACACGTAGATCTCCCGGTCCGGCAGGATCGAGCGCAGGTGGTCGTAGGTCCGGCCGTTGCCGAGCCCGAATTCCAGCGCGATGCCGGGCCGGCCCTCCACCCGGGCGGCAGCGTCGTTGAGGGTGGCGCGCTGGGCTTCCAGGCGCCGGATCATGCTGTCCAGTCTGCTCATCGGCTACGGATCACCGGTTCAGGGCTTCGAGGAGCTGCACGTTGGTGCGCTCCAGACGGGCGGCCAGCTCGCGCATGATCTCGATGGAGATCTGCGGGAATTCGCTGACCAGGCGGAAGAACAGCTCCTTGGTGATGCGCAGGGTGATCAGCTTGCCGGTCGCTTCCACCGACGCGGTGCGCGGCACGTCGCACAGGATGGCGATTTCGCCGACCACGTCGCCCTTGCCCAGTTCGGCGACCTGGATCTCTCCGCTGTCGGTGCGGATGCGGACCGACGCCTCGCCGTCGATGATGATGTAGGCCGCATCGCCGATATCGCCCTGCTGGAACAGGCGCTGGCCGTTCTGATAGGTCAGGCGCTCCGACGTGAAGGCCAGCAGCTTCAGCTTCGACGGCTCGATCTTCGCGAAGAGCGGTATCTTGCGAAGCAGTTCCACCTCTTCATTGAGGCTCATGGCGACCCTCCTTCATGGACCGGGCCCAGGACACAAGGTGGAGCGGACGCGAACATTGTGAAACCCCCCTCAATTTCGCGCAGCAATTTCGTGGAACACCCGACCCTCACGGTCAAGCTCCTCGACCGTCCCGGTTTCCGCCAGCCGGCCACCCCGCATCACCGAGAGGACCGGGAACAGACGCGCGATATCGGGACGCTGGGTCGACCAGATCACCGTGCGCTCCGCCATGGCCTCCAGGATATTGGCGACGAGGCGGCGCTGGGCGGCGGCGTCGAAGGTGGCGACCGCGTCGTTCAGCACCAGGATGTCGGGCCGGCGCAGCAGGGCGCGGGCGATGCCGATCTTCTGCCGCTGCACCGAGGACAGCTTGGCGCCGGCGATGCCGACCTCGAAATCGAGGCCGACCTCCATCACCGTCGGCCGCAGGTCCAGATCGTCGAGCACCGAGCCGATCAGCGCGCCGACCCGGGCGACGCTGTCGGCCTGCCCGTAGGCGATCTTGCCGAACAGGATGTTGTCCTGGAGCGAGGCGGCGGCGTTGTAGGCGTCGGCGCTGAAGAAGGCGACGGATCCCTGCAGCTCGGCCGGCAGGTCGCGGGCGAAGGCGGCGCGGGCCTCCAGAATGCGGGACTGGATGTCGCCGTCGAGCATGCCCAGGCGGTGGCGGGCCGGGATCAGCTTGAACGGCAGCGACAGCAACCGGGCGCGATCCTCTTCCGGCACCTTGTCCAGGCCGATGCGCTCGACCCGGTTCAGCAGCGCCTGGAATTCCGGCAGGTCGTCGGGCGAGATGAAACTGAACTGACCGAAGAACTCGTGGTCGGACGGCAGGTCGGCGAACAGCTCCACCATGGTGGACGCCACGTCGCGGCCCATCTTCAGCAGATCGTCGGTCAGGCCGACGCTCGCCAGCGTGCTGCGCACATAGGGATGGGCGGCGATGGTCTCCGGCTGGAACGCCGGACCGACGGGCGTGCCGAACAGCAGGTTCTCCGCCATCGTCGCGTTGGTGTTGTAGCGGTCGGCGGCGAACGGCTCGACCAGGTCGACCATCTGCGGGTCGTCGGCCAGCCGCTCGGCGAACGACCGGCGCGCCGCAAGGATCCGCTCGGCGATCTGCGGGCGGGCCTCCGGATCGATGGTGCCGCGCAGGCCGAGGCCGTAGCAGCCGTCGTCCAGCTCCACCAGGGCGAGGTCCGAGACGATGCGGGCGACCAGCCCGTCGCCGTCGCCCAGCGCTTCTGGGTCGACCCACGGACCGCCCGCATCGTCGGTGGAGTTCGCCGCCTGGGCCGCGGTCTCCAGGGCGGCGCGGATCGCCGGATCGTCCCGGGCCGGGCCGGTCGGCCGGTGCATCACCCCGAGCAGCAGGTTCTCGCGGATGGTCGAGCTGAACACGTAGGTCGACGGCCCCACATACCCCATGCGCCGTCCGGTGATCGCCTCCGGCAGGGTCTGCAGGTCCGCCTGACCAATGGTGATCTTGCCGCTGGTCGGATGCATCAGCCGGGCGATGGTCATCGCCAGCGCCTCGCTGCCGCCGCCGCCCGTCCCGAACAGGGCCATATGCGTGCCCGGCGGCACGGCCAGCGCCACGCCTTCGAACTGCACGTCGCCGTCGTCGTCCACCAGGCCGAGATTGCTGGTCCGTAGTTCGCCGTCCAGCGGCTGTGGGGTCTCCGGCTCGGCCACCAGCGTCTCCGCCGGCGTCATGTCGGTCAGGTCGAACTGGTCGATCACCTGCTCGTACTTGATGCGGGCGTCTTCCTTCTGCTGATAGTAGTTCAGCAGTTCCTTCCAGGGCGCCGAGAGGTCCTTGTAGGCCGCCAGCACGGCGACCAGCGCGCCGAGCGACAGGCTGCCCATGATCACCAGATACCCGCCGATCGCGTAGAAGAAGAACGGGGTGAGCTGGGCGATGAAGTTGTTCAGGAACTTGATGACGAACTTGCGCCGGTAGATCTCGAAGCGGATGTCGTAGATCACCCCGAGCTGGGCGGAGAACCGGGCGAGCATCAGCCGGGCCAGGTTGTTGGCGTGGATCTCCTGGACGCCGGAGATCGTCTCGCCGATGCGGTCCGACAGGACCCGGACCGTACGGACCCGTTGCTTGCCGAGCGCGTTCACCCGGCGCTGCAGCTTGGGGATCACATAGGCCTGCACCGGCGACAGGGCGATGGCCGCCGCCCCCAGGATCGGGTCCTGCATGAACATGAAGAACAGGATGGTGATCAGCGTCCCGCCCTGAAACGCCGGCAACGAGATGGAATCGCCGATGAAGCCGCCCAGGGGTTCGACCTCCTGGGTGACCATCGGGATGATCTCGCCCTGGCTGACCCGGCGAAAATGCGGGAGCGGAAACCGCAGGATGCGGGTGTAGAGCTCGTAGCGCAGTCGGCGCAGCATCAGCTCGCCCAGGCGGCCGCGATAGACGTTGATCCAGTATTTGAAGCCGCCGTTGATGAAGACCAGAACCAGGAACAGTCCCGACAGGGTCCACAGATACTCGAGTTGCTGGAACTCGATGCCGAGGAAGGTGACAGGGAACTCGGTCTGTCCCTTCGCACCCAGCGCCTCGTTGACGATGCGCTTGGGAAGGTCGAGCGAATAATAAAGAAACGGGAACGAAATGAATGTCATCACGAGCAGGATGATCTGCTCGCGTTTCGAATAGCGCAGAATGAAGCGGTAGATCGTGGATTCCATCGCCCCGGTGACCTGTATCCTCGACCTGGAATGCTGGGATCGCCCCGCCGCGGTCCGCCGCCCTCTTCCCCCGGCGCGCCGCGAGGGTCGATCTTGCGGCGGAAGGCCGATCGGTGCAATGGCAAGCTGCGTCAAAAGGTTACCATTTCTCGGGAAGACGCTATGTGCCATAGTGCGGCCCACATCGGCCTCCGCCAGAATCTCCACATTTTCGGGCAGCGATGACAGCGACGGGGAACCCATGACCAAGACCAAGGCCCCCGCGCCCGCCAGGCCGCTCGCGGACGGCTCGGCAGCCCGGATCCTCATGTACAGCCATGACACGATGGGGCTGGGGCATTTGCGCCGGTGCCGTGCCATCGCCCATGCCCTGGTCGAGGATCATCCGGGCCTGTCGGTGCTGATCCTGTCGGGCTCGCCGATCATCGGAAGTTTCGATTTCCGCACCCGGGTCGATTTCGTCCGCATTCCCGGCGTCATCAAGCTGCGCAACGGCGACTACACCTCGCTCTCCCTGCATCTCGACATCGAGGAGACGGTGGCCCTGCGCAGCGCCATCATCCGCCACACCGCCGAGGTGTTCGATCCCGACCTGTTCATCGTCGACAAGGAACCGCTCGGCCTGCGCGGCGAGGTCAAGGACACGCTGGAACTGCTGAAGGAGCGCGGCACGCCGCTGGTCCTGGGCATGCGCGACGTGATGGACGAGCCCGAACAGCTGGAGCAGGAGTGGGAGCGCAAGAAGGTGCTGCCGGCGCTCCAGGACCTCTACGACGAGGTCTGGGTCTACGGCGTGAAGGAGGTCTGCGATCCGTATGAGGGTCTGGACATCCCGGCCGAGATCAAGCTGAAGACCCGCTATACCGGCTATCTGCGCCGCTCGGTCTCGCGGGCGCCGAGCCCGTCCTCCGCCCTGCCCTTCGGCGACGATCCGTTCATCCTGGTGACCGCAGGCGGCGGCGGCGACGGCGAGCAGGTGATGGACTGGGTGCTGCGCGCCTATGAGGAGGACCAGCAGCTTCCCTATCCGGCCCTGCTGGTGCTCGGCCCCTTCATGGTCCAGGAGCAGCAGCACGAGTTCATGGAGCGGGCGAGCAAGCTCGACCGGGTGGAGGCGATCACCTTCGACAGCCGGATCGAGACGCTCATGGCCCGCTGCGCCGGCATGGTGGCGATGGGCGGCTACAACACGTTCTGCGAGATCCTGTCCTTCGACAAACGGTCGATCGTCGTGCCCCGGACCGAGCCGCGCCTGGAGCAGTTCATCCGTGCCCGGCGGGCCGAGGAGCTGGGTCTGCTGCGCATGCTGGTGGACGACGGCGACCGCGATCCCAAGCGCATGGCCGCCGCCCTGCGCGAGCTGCCTGGCCAGAAGATCCCGTCCCAGGCCAAGGCCCTGGCCATGCTGAACGGGTTGGACCAGGTCGGCAGGCTGACCGACCGCTGGATCGAAGAGCGGCGGCGCTCCAAATCGGCACGCCGGACGGCCTGACCATGACCCTGATCGCCGAGAACGACGCGGCGGGCCGCGGGGGCCTTCCCGGCAAGGTCGGAATCGTGCTGAAAGGCTATCCCCGCCTGTCGGAGACCTTCATCGCCCAGGAGATCCTGGGCCTGCAGGAGCGCGGGCTGGATTTCCGCATCATCTCGCTGCGCCATCCCACCGACAAGGCGACCCACCCGGTGCACGACGCGATCGCAGCACCGGTGGACTACCTGCCGGAATACCTGACCGACGACCTGCGCCGGGTCCGGCGCGGCTGGGCGGCGGCGCGCCGCCTGCCGGGATACGGCAAGGCGCTGCGGACCTGGCTGCGCGACCTGATGCGCGATCCGACGCCGAACCGGGGCCGACGCTTCGGCCAGGCTTGCGTCCTGGCGGCCGAACTGGATCCGTCGATCACCCATCTCTACGCCCATTTCCTGCACACCCCCGCCTCGGTCGCGCGCTATGCCGCGATGATGCGCGGGATCACCTGGTCGGTGTCGGCCCATGCCAAGGACATCTGGACCACCCCGGCCTGGGAGAAGCGGGAGAAGCTCGCCGATGCCGACTGGGCGGTGACCTGCACGGCGATCGGCGCGCGCCACCTGGCCGACCTCGCCCCCGAGCCGGCCCGGGTCAGCCTGCTGTATCACGGGCTCGACGCGTCCGGCTTTCCGCCGCCCGGCCCGCGCTCCAAGCGCGACGGCCGCGACCCCGACGCCCCGGTCATCATCGTGTCGGTCGGGCGGGCGGTGCAGAAGAAGGGCTATGACGACGTGCTCGCCGCCCTGCGGGCGCTGCCGGACGGCGTGAACTGGCGCTTCATCCATATCGGCGGGGGCGCCCTCGCCTTCCGGCTGAAGCAGGCGGCCGACATCATGGGCCTGTCCGACCGGATCGAGTGGCGCGGCGCCCAGCCCCGCTCGGGCGTGATCGAGGCCCTGGCCGAAGCCGACATCTTCGTCCTCGCCAGCAAGATCGCCCCGGACGGCGACCGCGACGGCCTGCCCAACGTGCTGATGGAAGCCCAGCTCATGACCCTGCCGGTGGTGGCCACCTCGGTCTCCGCCATCCCCGAGCTGATCGACGACCGGGTCAACGGCCGGCTGGTGAAGCCGGGGGATCACCCGGCCCTGGCCAAGGCGCTGGAGGATCTGATCGGCGATCCGTCCGCCCGGCTGCGGCTGGCGGCGGCCGGGCGCGCCCGGGTCATCACCGAGTTCTCCGCCGATGCGGGGATCGACCGGCTGGCGGCAAAATTCGGCCTGCCGTCCGCACGGGCCGAGGGCCGGCCCGACGCGGCGTGAGGATCGCCTTCCACGCCCCTCTGAAGACCCCGGATTCGGCCGTCCCCTCCGGGGATCGACAGGTCGCGCGCCTGCTGATGGCCGCCCTCGCCCAAGCCGGCCACCAGGTCGATCTCGCCACCCGGCTGCGCACCCGCGACGGCACCGGCGACGTCACCCGGCAGGCCCGGCTGGCCGAGCTCGGAACCCGGCTGGCGGGGCGCTACCTGCGGCTGGTCGCCGAAGGCCGGCGGCCGCGCCCGGACCTCTGGTTCACCTATCACCTCTACTACAAGGCGCCCGACCTGATCGGGCCGTTGGTCGCCTCGGCACTGGGCATCCCCTATGTGGTCGCCGAGGCGTCGGTGGCCCATAAGCGGGCCGGCGGTCCCTGGGACCAGGGACACCGGGCGACCCTGACCGCCCTCGCCCGCGCCGATCTCGTGATCGGGCTGAATCCCCATGACCGGGTGCTGGTGCAGCCCTGCCTGAAGGACGGCGCGCACTATCTCGACCTGCCACCGTTCCTGGAGGTCGAGGGCCCGCCCCCGCCCGAGCGGCCGGACCGCCCGGCGGAACTGCTGGCGGTCGGCATGATGCGGGCGGGCGACAAGCTGGCCTCCTACCGGGTGCTGGGCGAGGCCCTCGTCCGGGTGCCCGGCGACTGGCGGCTGACCGTGGTCGGAGACGGCCCCGCCAGGGCGGAGGTGGAGGCGGCCCTGGCCCCGGTGGCCGGGCGGGTGACCTGGCGCGGTGCCCTGGACGCGGCCGAATTGGAGGCCGCCTATCGGGCCGCCGACCTGCTGGTCTGGCCCGCCGTGAACGAGGCCTACGGCATGGCCCTGCTGGAGGCCCAGGCGGCGGGTCTGCCGGTGGTGGCCGGCGATACCGGCGGGGTGTCCGCCATCGTGCGGGACGGCGAGACGGGGCTGCTGGTCCCGGTGGGCGCGCCCGATCCCTTCGCCGAGGCGGTGGCCGGCCTGGTGCAGGACTCCGCGCGACGTCGCGCCCTGGGCGCCAACGCCGCCGCCGTCACCCGGACCGAGCACGGCCTGCCCGCTGCCGCGGCGACCCTGGACGCGGCATTGCGGCCGCTGGTGGAGCGGGCGCGATGACCCGGCTCGCCCTGCTGCGCCACGGCCCGACCGCGTGGAACGCCGAGAAGCGGCTGCAGGGCCGGGCCGACCAGCCGCTCTCCCCGGACGGCGAGGCGCAGGTGCGCACCTGGACCCTGCCGCCGGATCTCTCCGGTTTCCGCTGGCTGACCAGCCCGCTGATCCGCGCCCGGCGCACCGCCGCGCTGATCGGCGTGGAAGCAACGGAGGAGCCCGCCGCCATCGAGCTCGATTTTGGCGCCTGGGAGGGCCGCCGCCTGTCGGAGATCCGGGCGGAGGACCCGGACGGCACGGCGGCGAACGAGGCCCGCGGGGTGGACTTCACCCCCCCCGGCGGCGAGAGCCCGCGCGCCGTGCAGGCCCGGCTCGCCCCGCTGCTCGCCAAGCTGGCGGCGGAGGACAGGGACACGGGGATCGTCACCCATAAAGGCGTCATCCGCGCCCTGTTGTCCCTGGCCACCGGATGGCCGATGGTCGATAAGCCGCCGGTGAAACTGTTCTGGGACCGGGTGCATTTGTTCGACCTCGCCGCCGACGGCACGCCGCGCCTGACCCAGCCCAACCTGCCCCTGAAGGCCGACCGATGACCCGACCTGTCGTCATGCTCTACGTCCAGAACCTGCTCGGCATCGGCCATCTGCGCCGGGCCGCGGCGGTGGCCCGGGCCCTGGTGACGGCCGGCGCCGACGTGGCCTTCGTGTCGGGCGGGATGCCGGTGCCGCACCTGCCGCTCGGCGGGGCGAAGATGGTGCAGCTCCCGCCGATCCGCACCGAGGACGGCAACTTCAAGGTGCTGCTGGACGAGACCGACAAGCCGGTCGACGACGCGTTCCGCGACGCCCGGCGCGACCGGCTGCTCGCCCTGTTCGAGGAGCTGCGGCCGGCGGCCCTGATCACCGAGCTGTTCCCGTTCGGCCGCCGGCAGATGCGCTTCGAGCTGATCCCGCTGCTGGAACGGGCGCGGCAGGCCGACTGGCACCCTCAGGTCTTCTCCTCCATGCGCGACATCCTGGTCACCAAGCCGCGGCGCGACCGCAACCAGGAGATCGTCGATACCCTCAACGCCTATTACGACGCCGCCCTGATCCATTCCGACCCGGAGCTGATCCGGCTGGACCGCACCTTCCCCATGGCCGCCGAGATCACGGTGGAGCAGCACTACACCGGCTATGTGGTCAACGCCGACGACATCGCCGTGCCGGAGGCCGATCCGGCGGCGACCGGCGAGGTGCTGGTCTCCGCCGGCGGCGGCGCGGTGGGCGACCGGTTCATGCCGGCGGTGGCGCGGCTGATCCCCGACCTGCCCCTGGCCGACCGGCCCTGGCGGCTGGTGACCGGCCATCACATGCCCGCCTCCGCCCTGGCGCAGATCGAGGCCGCCGTGCCGGCCAACGCGGTGATCGAGCGCAGCGTGCCTAACCTGCCCGAGCTGATGGCCGGCGCCGCCCTGTCGGTCTCCCAGGCCGGCTACAACACCCTGCTGGAGCTGCTGGCCGCGCGCACCCGGGCGGTGGTCGTGCCCTACGAGGGCGGGGTGGAGACCGAGCAGCGGCTGCGCGCCGACCTGCTGGCCGATGTCGGCGCCCTGGAAGTGGTGGCCGAGGACGATCTCTCCGCCGAGACGCTGGGGGCGGCGATGGAGCGGGCCCGGGCACGGTCGCGCGACGCGGTGCCGAGCGTCGATCTGGACGGCGCGCGCAAGACCGCCGCCTATGTCATGGACCGCCTCGTCCGGCGATGAGCGCACTGAACACCCTGGCGGCCCATCTGGACCGGCGCGGCGAGACGGGCCGGCCGCTGCTCCTGTGGTGGCGCGACGACGATCTGGAGACGCCGTCGGCCGAACTGTCGGTCTGCCTGGACGCCCTCCACGCCGCCGGGATCGCCGCGGCCTTCGCCGCCATCCCCAGCGGCCTGACGCCTGCGGCGGTGGCGGCCCTGGACGGTACCGGAGCGGCGCTGTTCGTCCATGGCTGGGCCCATACCGACCACGCGCCGGCAGGCGAGAAGAAATCCGAATACGGCCCGGCACGGCCCGTCGCAGAGCGGCTGGAGGAGATCGCCCGGGGGCGGGAGGCGGTGGAAGCGATCGGCGGGGACAGGGCCTTTGCCTGCTTCGTGCCGCCCTGGAACCGGATCGGGGACGACCTGCTTCCCGAACTGGGGGCCGCCGGGATCCTGGCCTTGTCCGCGTTCGCCCCGCCGAGGCGCGCGGCGCCGGCGGCCGCGGTGCCCAGGCTCGATACCCATGTGGACCTGATCGACTGGCGCGGCACCGGCAAGCCGGTCTCCGGCGACGGCTTCGTGGCACGGCTTTTTGAACACGACGGGGTGGACGGACCGGTCGGAATCCTGTCCCATCACCGCGTCACCGACCGGCGGGCATGGACCGACTGGGCGCCGCTTCTGCGGCTGCTGTCGGACCACCCCGCGGTGCGGTGGCTTTCCCCGGGCGACGCGCTTGCCCGGGTGGGTGTTGAACCGGGGAAACGGAGGTGCTTGTGACAGTGCACCGCTACGAACGCGGCGCGATCGTCTGGGATATGGCACGGGGCGGGCTCGGACTGGCCGTGACCGGCCTGCCGCTGGTCGTCACGCCGATGGCCACGACCATGGCCGTGATCTTCGGCGGACTCGCCACCCTGTTCGGCGTCTATGTCGCGCGGACCTGGCTGCGCTCGGCCCAGGCGATCGAGGTCGGCGCCGAAGGCATCCGCCGCACCGGGCCGCTGGCAATCGAGATCCCGTGGGACGACCTGGACTCCATGGGGCTGCGGTACTTCTCCACCCGGCGCGACAAGAACGGCGGCTGGATGGAACTGAAGCTGACCGGCAACGGCAACAAGCTGCCGGTGGAGAGCTCCATCGACGATTTCGAGGGCATCGTGCGCCATGCCATGCTGGTGGCCCGGCGCAACAATCTTGAACTGACCGAGGCCACACTCGACAATCTGCGCGCCCTGGGCTTGCTCGGTGCGGCGCCGGACCAGGCCGGGGGCGACGGACCGCCGACCTTCGGGTCGAGCGGACATATCGCCCCGAAACTGGAACCGGGTCTGCGCCAAGGGGGTATGCAGCAGGGAATTGGACCGGATCGGGACCGCTGATAGGCTGCGGATCGAGCCACACCGGAGGGGGACGAAGACTTGGATCGCTCAACGCCGCTGCTGCGCGTGCACGACCTGCGGATCGGGTTCGATCTGCCGGAAGGCCGGCTCGTGGCGGTGGACGGCGTGTCGTTCCAGATCCGCCGCGGGAGCACCGTCGCCCTGGTCGGCGAGTCCGGCTCCGGCAAGTCGGTGGTCAGCCAGGCGATCATGGGGCTGCTGCCGCGCCCGGCGAAGATCCTGGGCGGCTCGATCCTGTTCGCCGATCCGGAGAAGCCCGGCACCATCACCGACATCGTCCGCCTGCCGGTCGACGGCCGCGAGATGCGCGACCTGCGCGGCGGGCGGATCTCCATCATCTTCCAGGAGCCGATGACGTCCCTGTCGCCGCTGCACACGGTCGGCAACCAGATCCGCGAGGCGCTGGAGCTGCACCGCGACGTCTCGGCCCGCGAGGCGACGGAGCTGACCCGCGACATGCTGGCCCTGGTCGGTTTCCCCGATCCGGACCGGGCGCTGAAGACCTATCCGTTCGAGCTGTCCGGCGGGCTGCGCCAGCGGGCGATGATCTCCATGGCCCTGGTCTGCCGCCCCGCCCTGCTGATCGCTGACGAGCCGACCACCGCCCTCGACGTCACGATCCAGGCGCAGATCCTGAAGCTGATCAAGGATCTGCAGTCCGAGCTGAACATGGCGATGCTGATGATCACCCACGATCTGGGCGTGGTCGCCAACGTGGCCGAGGAAGTGGTGGTGATGTATCGCGGTCGGATCATGGAATCCGGCGACGTGGACGACATCTTCCGTCGGCCGCAGCATCCGTATCTCAAGGCCCTGATGGGGGCGGTGCCGCGCTTCGACATGGCGCCGGGCGAGCGTCTGAAGCCGCTGCGCGAGATCCAGACCGAGACCGGGCACCTGCTGGCCGACCGGCCGAAGGCCACGACGGCCGACAACGCGCCGATGCTGGCGGTCGAAGGGGTGACCAAGGCCTATACCATCCGCAAGGGCGGCTGGGTCTCGACCTCCCGCAAGTCGATCAAGGCGCTGCACGACGTGTCCTTCACCGTGCAGCCGGGCGAATGCCTCGGCCTGGTGGGCGAGTCCGGCTGCGGCAAGACAACCCTGTCCAAGGTGATCATGCGGGCGCTGACGCCGGACGCCGGCAAGGTGACCTTCACCGACGAAACCGGGCCGACCGACGTCCTCGCCCTCGACGGCAACCGGCTGACGGAGTTCCGCCAGAAGCTGCAGTTCGTCTTCCAGGACCCGTTCTCCTCGCTCAATCCGCGGATGACGGTGTACGACATCATCGCCGAACCCCTGGTGATCCACGGCATCGGCGATCCGGCCTGGCGGCGCGAGATGGTGTCGGAACTGATGCGCCTGGTCGGGCTCGACGTGCGCCACCTGAACCGCTACCCGCACAGCTTCTCCGGCGGCCAGCGCCAGCGCATCGGCATCGCCCGGGCGCTTGCCCTGAAGCCGAAGATGCTGATCTGCGACGAGCCGGTCTCCGCGCTGGACGTGTCGATCCAGGCCCAGGTGCTGAACCTGCTGAAGGACCTGAAGGAAAAGCTCGGCCTGACCTATCTCTTCATCAGCCACAATCTGGCGGTGGTCGACTACGTGGCCGACCGCATCGCGGTGATGTGCGCCGGCCAGATCGTCGAGCTGGCGCCGCGCGAGGCGCTGTTCCGCGACCCGGTGCACCCCTATACCCAGGCGCTGCTGGCGGCCGTCCCGGACCCGGATCTGGACAATCCGCTGGACTTCGACGCGGTGATGGACGGCCGCGCCTCCAACCCCGCCGCCTGGCCGGCGCCGTTCACGGTCGACGACAGCCACGCGCCGGGCTTCGTCGAGCTCGGGGACGGCCATTTCGTGCGCGCCGATCCAGGGATCCTGAACCTGAGGCTGGCCTCATGACCCGCCTGCTGCTCCTCGCCGCCGTCCTGCTGCTGCTGGCCGCGCCGATGCCGGCGGCGGCCCAGAGCGAACCGCCGCTGCTGGCCGAGGCAGTGGCCACCGGTGCGCTTCCCGGGATGTGGGAACGGCTGCCGATAGAGCCGCTGGTGGTCGATCTGAAGAGCCAGGACCGCGAACTCGGCGACTATGGCGGCACGCTGAACATGGTCATGTCCGGCGCCAAGGACGTGCGCCAGATGGTGGTCTACGGCTACGCCCGGCTGGTCGGCTACGACCCGACGACGATGGAACTGCGCCCCGACCTCGCCAAGGACGTGATCGTGGAGGACAACCGCTCCTTCACCTTCGTCCTGCGCGAGGGTCACCGCTGGTCCGACGGCACGCCCTTCACCACCGAGGATTTCCGGTATTTCTGGGAGGATGTCGCCAACGATCCGGACATCTCCCCCACCGGCCCGCCGATCGAGCTGATGGTGAACGGCGAACTGCCCACGGTGGAGATCCTGTCGCCGACCGAGGTGCGGTATTCCTGGTCGCAGCCCAACCCGGACTTCCTGCCGCAGCTGGCCGGCGCGCGGCCGGTGTACCTGTACCGGCCGGCGCATCACCTGAAGCTGTATCACGACCGCTACGCCGAGCCCGACCAACTGAAGGCGCGGGTTGAGAAGGCCGACGCGCGGAACTGGGCCGCCCTGCACAATCGGGAGGACAACCCCTACAAGTTCGACAATCCTGACCTGCCGACGCTGCAGCCCTGGATGGCGCGCACGTCTCCGCCGTCGAACCGCTACGTCTTCGAGCGCAATCCCTACTACCACAAGACCGACAGCACGGGCCGCCAGCTCCCCTATATCGATTCGGTGGTGTTCCAGATCGCCTCTCCGGGCCTGATTCCGGCGAAGACCGGCGCCGGCGAGGTCGACCTGCAGGCGCGCTACCTGAATTTCGAGGACTACACGTTCCTGCGCCAGGGCGAGGAGCGCGGCAACTACGAGACCTATCTCTGGAAGACCGCCAAGGGGTCGCACCTGGCGCTGTTCCCGAACCTGAACGTCGAGGATCCGGTCTGGCGCGAGGTGATGCGCGACGTCCGGTTCCGCCGCGCCCTGTCGCTCGCCATCAACCGGCACGAGCTGAACGAGGTGATCTATTTCGGCCTCGCCCTGGAAGGCGGCAACACGGTGCTGCCCGCGTCCCGGCTGTTCGAGCCCGACTATCGCCGGAAATGGGCGGCGTTCGACCTGAAGCGGGCCAACGCCCTGCTCGACGAGATGGGGCTGACCGGGAGGGACGACCGGAGCGTGCGGCTGCTGCCGGACGGCCGGCCGATGGAGATCATCATCGAGACCGCCGGCGAAAGCACCGAGGAGACCGACCTGCTGGAGCTGATCCACGACACGTGGATGGAGGCCGGCATCAAGCTCTACTCGCGGCCGTCGGAGCGCACTGTGTTCCGCAACCGGATCTTCGCCGGCAAGACCATGATGGCGATCTCCTTCGGCATCGAGAACGGCATCCCGAGCGCCGAGTCCAGCCCGGTCGAATTCGCCCCCACAGCCCAGACCCAGTACATGTGGCCGCGCTGGGGCCAGTACTACCAGACCAAGGGCAAGGCCGGCGTGACCCCTGACCTGCCCGAGGCGCTGCGGCTGATGGAGCTGTACGACTCCTGGCGGCGCGCGACCACGGCCGATGCCCGGCGGGCGGTCTGGCACGACATGCTGGCGATCTGGAGCGACCAGGTCTTCTCCATCGGCCTGATCGCCGGGGTGCTGCAGCCGGTGGTGGTCAGCCTGAAGCTGCACAACGTCCCGGTTCAGGCAATCTACAACTGGGATCCGGGTGCGCATTTCGGGATGCACCGCCCCGACACCTTCTTCTTTGGCGCCGAGCGGCCGCGCACACCCGACCGGGTGCTGACCTCGGCCGCCCGGTCGCGCCAGTAAAGGAACCGGCCCCGTGCTCGACTATCTCGCCCGCCGGATCCTGGTGATGATCCCGACGCTGATCGCGATCAGCATCATCACCTTCATCATCATCCAGCTTCCGCCGGGCGACTACCTGTCGACCCTGATCGCCGAGATGGAAAGCCAGGGCGAGGCGGTCGATCCGGCCAAGATCCAGGCCCTGCGCGCCCAGTACGGCCTCGACAGGCCGATGTGGGAGCAGTACGTGGTCTGGGCCGTGGGCATGCTGCGCGGCGATTTCGGCTACAGCTTCGAATACCAGCTTCCGGTGAGCGACGTGGTCGGCGACCGGGTGCTGATGACCATCGTGCTGAACTTCAGCACGATCCTGTTCATCTATCTGGTCTCGTTCCCGATCGGGATCTACTCCGCCACCCACCAGTACAGCGTCGGCGATTACGGCCTGACCTTCCTCGGCTTCCTGGGGCTGGCGACGCCCAACTTCCTGCTGGCGCTGATCCTGCTCTACTTCGCCAATGTCTGGTTCGGCACGTCGATCGGCGGACTGATGGACCCGTCCTACATCGACCAGCCCTGGAGCCTCGGCAAGGTGATGTCGGTGCTGGAGCACCTGTGGGTGCCGGTGGTGGTGATCGGCACCGCCGGGACGGCGGCGATGATCCGCCGGCTGCGGGCCAACCTGCTGGACGAGTTGCAGAAGCAATACGTGGTGACCGCCCGGGCCAAGGGGCTGCCGCCGTTCCGGGCGCTGATGAAATATCCGCTGCGCATGGCCATGAACCCGTTCATCGCCGATATCGGCAACATGCTGCCCCAGGTGGTGTCCGGGTCGGCCGTGGTGTCGATGGTGCTGTCCCTGCCGACCACCGGGCCGATGCTGATCGGCGCGCTGCAGAGCCAGGACATGTATCTGGCCGGGTCGTTCCTGATGTTCCTGGCGACCCTGACGGTGGTCGGCATGCTGATCTCCGACCTGGCGCTCGCCTGGCTCGACCCGCGGATCCGGCTGGGCGGAGGAACCGCGCGATGAGCCTCGCCACCCCGCCCCGCCCCAAGGCCCGGCATTTCGTCGACCGGGCACCCTTCGATCCGGAACGCGACGAGGTCCTCACGCCCGAGCAGGAACGCTACTACATGGCGTCCCAATGGCGGATGATGTGGTGGAAGCTGAAGCGCCACCGGCTCGCGGTCGTCTCCGGGGTGATCCTGCTGCTGCTCTACGCCTCGGTGCTGATCTCCGAGATGATCGCGCCCTACGCCCTGACCAGCCGCCATACCGACCACATCTACGCGCCGCCCCAGGCGGTGAAGCTGTTCCGCGACGGCCGGTTCGTTGGCCCCTATGTGCTCGGCTACGACTACGAACTGGACCTGCGCAACCTGAAGCGGGACTACACCGCCAATCCCGACAAGGTGCAGCCGCTGCGGTTCTTCTGCTCCGGCGATCCGTACAAGTTCTGGGGTCAGGTGGAGGCCGATTTCCATCTGGTCTGCCCGGCGGAAGGCGGCACGCTCTTCCTGCTGGGCACCGACCGGCTGGGCCGCGACGTGTTCTCGCGCATCGTCTACGGCACCCGGGTCTCGCTGACCGTCGGCCTGATCGGCATCATCGTCAGCTTCGTGCTGGGGATCACGATCGGCGGGCTGGCGGGGTATTACGGCGGCTGGGTGGATGCCTTTGTGCAGCGGGTGATCGAGGTGATCCGCTCGTTCCCGGAACTGCCCCTGTGGATGGCGCTGTCGGCCGCGCTGCCGGTCACCTGGTCGCCGATCCTGGTGTATTTCGGCATCACCCTGATCCTCGGCCTGCTGGACTGGACCGGCCTCGCCCGGGCGGTGCGCTCCAAGCTGCTCAGCCTGCGCGAGGAGGATTTCTGCGTCGCCGCCGAGCTGATGGGGGCGAAGCCCAAGCGCATCATCGGCCGCCACCTGCTGCCGAGCTTCATGAGCCACCTGATCGCCTCGGCGACCCTGTCGATCCCGACCATGATCCTGGGCGAGACGGCCCTGTCCTTCCTCGGCCTCGGCCTGCGCCCACCGATCACCAGTTGGGGCGTGCTGCTGACCGAGGCGCAGAACATCAACGCGGTGGAACTCTACCCGTGGATCATGACCCCGGTCATCCCGGTGATCCTGGTGGTGCTCGCCTTCAACTTCTTCGGCGACGGCCTGCGGGACGCGGCCGATCCGTATAAGTAGGGGTTCACTTTTCCCCTCCTCCTTTGCCCCTCCATCACTCCCCGGACTTGTTCCGGGGCAACGCTTCCGGTGCGCTTGGCGGTCGGCGAACACGCACGCTGACGGGATTGCCCCAGAACAAGTCCGGGGAGTGATTAAAGGCGGCGGTGAGGAAGGCTACCGCTTGCCGGCGACGAACACTTTCGACAGATAGGCCTTCTCCACCCCATCGACCGAGAAGCCGGCCTCTGCCAGCAGCCCCGGCACATCGCTGCCGATCCAGTCGGCGTAGTACGGCTCGTGGAACTGGTCGGGGAAACCGCGCAGCACCGGATCGAGGGCGGGGGTGTCGCCGAGCTGGAGCGAGTCCACCAGCACCAGACGGCCGCCCGGTTTCAGCACCCGCAGCACCTCGGCCAGCACCTCGGCGCGGATCTTCTTCGGTAGTTCGTGGAACAGGTAGGTACTCGTCACCAGATCGACCGAGGCATCCGGCAGCGGGATCGCCTCCGCCTTGGCCCGGTGCCAGGTGACGTCGCGGCCCGCCAGCCGCCGCTGCGCCTTGTCGAGATAGGCCTGCGACAGGTCCAGCCCGTGCAGCGCCAAGCCGGGAGCCGCCTGCGCCACGGCCTCGAGCATCGCCCCGGTGCCGGTCGCCAGATCGAGCAGGGTATGGCCGGCGCCGAACCCGGCCCCGTCCGGCGAGCCGCGCGCCCGCAGCCAGTCGACCACCGGTACGACCCCCTGACGGCGCATGGCCTGGGCGAGGCCACCGAACAGCACCTCGACCTGGGTGTCGTAGAGATCGGCGGATTCCTCGGTCAGCCAGCCGCCCGACTGATAATGGAAGTTCTGCAGGTAGTAGCGGGGATATCCGTCCTGCGGATCCGCCTGATCCCGGGCCTCCGCGTAGGTTTCCTGCCCATCCTTCATGCGCCGCCGCAGCGCCACCTTGGGCAGGTCGCGCCAGTATCCGACCATCTCGCCGACCGCGCCGGGCCGGGGCCGCAGGTCGCCGGGCATCGGATACAGGCCGGCCCGGACATGGGCCGCATCCCGCGCCATCAGGGCCAGCGCGCCGCGGGTCAGCGCCGCCTGGATCCGGGCGCCCATGAGCCGCCCGCGCAGGGTCGGCCGCCGCTTCTCCGCCGGATCGATCCGCGAGAACCAGGCGCGGGTCGCCAGGTAATTTCCGAGATACCAGGCCATCCGCGTGCCCTGGCCGAGGCCGTAGCCGAGCAACGCGCCGGGCCGGCCGGAAGGTGTCGTCATTCCCATGGGGAAGAAATCGGTCCCGGCGCCGGTCAATCAAGGGCGCCGTCAGGGTTGTCGCACCGGCCGCAGTGTGGCACATCCCGGCGCAATCCGGAGCGCAAGGGCCGGTTTCGTAGCTGGGGAGAGACCCGAGATGGCCGATTACCGTACTCTCGACGGCGCCGATGTCGCCGGCAAGCGCGTGCTGCTGCGCCTGGACCTGAACGTGCCGATGAAAGACGGCAAGGTCACCGATGCCACCCGGATCGAGCGCGCGGCACCGACCGTCGCCGAACTGGCCGACAAGGGCGCCAAGGTCATCGTCGTCTCCCATTACGGCCGGCCCAAGGGCAAGCCGAACGCCGAGATGTCGCTGAAGCCGATCGTCGGTCCGCTGTCCAAGGCCGTCGGCCGCCCGGTCGCCTTCGCCGAGGATTGCAT
This sequence comes from Thalassobaculum sp. OXR-137, assembly GCF_034377285.1. Taxonomy (NCBI): domain Bacteria; kingdom Pseudomonadati; phylum Pseudomonadota; class Alphaproteobacteria; order Rhodospirillales; family Thalassobaculaceae; genus Thalassobaculum; species Thalassobaculum sp. OXR-137. Next base: position 983,398 of record NZ_CP139715.1, read on the forward strand.
CGGCGCCGCCGCCGAGAGCGCGGTCGACAGCCTGTCCGACGGCGATGTTGTGCTGCTGGAGAACCTGCGCTTCCACGCCGGCGAAGAGGCGAACGATCCGGACTTCGTCGCCGGCCTCGCCAAGCTGGCCGACCTCTACGTCAACGACGCCTTCTCCGCCGCGCACCGGGCCCATGGCTCGATCGACGGCGTGGCGCGCAAGCTGCCGGCCCTGGCCGGGCGCCTGATGGAGGCCGAACTCAAGGCCCTGACCCGCGCCCTGGAGCGTCCCGAGCGGCCGGTCGCCGCGGTGGTCGGCGGCGCCAAGGTCAGCACCAAGCTGGATCTGCTGGGCAACCTGGTCGGCCGGGTCGACGTGCTCGCCATCGGCGGCGGCATGGCCAACACCTTCCTGCATGCGGGCGGGGTGGAGATCGGCAAGTCGCTGGCCGAGCGCGATCTGGCGGACACGGTGAAGGAGATCCAGGCCAAGGCGGATGCCGCCGGCTGCGAGATCCTGCTGGCGGTGGACGCGGTGGTGGCCGACACCCTGGCCGCGGGCGTGGCGACACAAACCGTCGATATTCTGGACGTGCCCGCGGATAAAATGATCCTCGATGTCGGTCCCAAGACCGTGGCCGCCATCGCCAAGCGCCTGGAAGACTGCAAGACCCTGGTGTGGAACGGGCCGGTCGGCGCGTTCGAGACCGAGCCGTTCGATGCCGGCACCAACGCCCTGGCGAAGGCCGCCGCCGACCTGACCGACCGCGGCCAGATCCTGTCTGTTGCCGGCGGCGGCGACACGGTCGCCGCGCTCGCCCATGCGGGGGTGATCGACCGCTTCTCCTACGTCTCCACGGCAGGCGGCGCCTTCCTGGAGTGGCTGGAGGGCAAGGACCTGCCGGGCGTGGCGGTGCTCAAGGCCTGAGACCACAGGCCGAAGGCCGACGCGACGTATCGCCGCGCCGGACGCGGCTATTTCGCCGGGCGAGTCGTTGCGTTTCGGTGACACTTCGCCTATCCAAACGGCGGCCGGCCAGAAAATGAGCCGTCGTTCAGCTTTATCTGGAGAGGACACGTGGGCAACAGCGCGACACGCATGGACCTGACCTCGCATGGACTGACCAACCTCGGCACCCAGCACTGGGACCTCGGCCCGGCGCTGCTGACCGAACACGCGATCCGGCGCGGCGAGGCCCGTCTCTCCGCCCATGGGGCGGTCGTGGTGTCGACCGGCGAGCACACGGGCCGCTCGCCCAAGGACAAGTTCATCGTCCGCGATGCCGCGACGGAGAAGACGGTCAACTGGGGCAACATCAACCAGCCGATCGACCGCAGCGCCTTCGACGCGATGCATGCGCGGGTTCAGGCCTACTATCACGGCCGCGATGCCTATGTTCTCAACTGCTATGCCGGCGCCGATCCGGAGCACCGCCTCAAGGTGCGGGTGGTGACCGAGACCGCGTGGCAGAACCTATTCGCCCGCAACATGTTCATCCGCCCGCCGGCGGAGGACCTGCCGGGCTTCGAGCCGGACTTCACGATCCTGCACGCGCCGGGCCTGACCGCCCGCGGCGAGCAGGACGGCGTGCGCTCCTCCACCTTCATCCTGGTCGATTTCGACCGCCGCATGATCCTGATCGGCGGCACCAGCTACGCCGGCGAGATCAAGAAGTCGATCTTCGGCATCCTGAACTACCTGCTGCCCGACCGCGGCGTCATGCCGATGCACTGCTCGGCCAATGTCGGCCCGAAGGGCGACAGCGCGATCTTCTTCGGCCTCTCCGGCACCGGCAAGACGACCCTGTCGGCCGACGGCAGCCGCACCCTGATCGGCGACGACGAGCACGGCTGGTCGGAGAACGGCATCTTCAACTTCGAGGGCGGCTGCTACGCCAAGGTCATCAAGCTCAGCGAAGAGGCCGAGCCGGAGATCTGGGCCGCCTCGCACCGGTTCGGAACGGTGCTGGAGAACGTGGTGATGGATCCGGTCACCCGGATGCTGAACCTGGACAGCGCGGAGCTGACCGAGAACACCCGGGCCTGCTACCCGATCGACTACATCGCGAACACCTCGGCCACCGGCATGGCCGGCCATCCGGTCAACGTGGTGATGCTGACGGCCGACGCCTTCGGCGTGCTGCCGCCGATCTCCAAGCTGACGCCGGATCAGGCGATGTACCACTTCCTGTCCGGCTACACCGCGCGCGTGGCCGGCACGGAAAAGGGCGTGACCGAACCGCAGGCGACCTTCTCGACCTGTTTCGGCGCCCCGTTCATGCCGCGTCACCCGAGCGTCTACGGCGAGATGCTGCGCGAGCGGATCGCCAAACACGGCGCCACCTGCTGGCTGGTGAACACCGGCTGGTCCGGCGGCCGCGCCGGGTCGGGCGCCGAGCGCATGAAGATCGCCTATACCCGCGCCATGGTCCGCGCCGCCCTGGACGGCTCGCTCAGCGGGGCGCCGGTGCAGGAAGACGGCCATTTCGGCCTGCTGGTGCCGGAGAGCTGCCCGAACGTGCCGAGCGGCGTCCTGCGTCCGCGCTCCGCGTGGAGCGACGGTGCCGCCTACGACGCCACCGCGAACGAGCTGCGCGGCCGGTTCGTGGAGAACTTCAAGCCGTTCGAGGCCTTCGTCGACGACAGCGTCAAGGCCGCCGGCGTCCGCCGCGCCGCCTGATCGACTCCAGCCACCTGCCGGGTCCACCTGCCGGGTTTCAGTGCCCGGCAGGTGCCTCGCTGCGGGCGACCACGCGGTCGATCAGCCCCCAGTCGACCGCCTCTTCCGCCGTCATGAAGCGGTCGCGGTCCAGGGTGCGTTCCACCTCTTCCTCGCTGCGTCCGCAATGCTCGGCATAGAGCCGGATCATCCGCCGCTTGGTGCGCTGCATCTCCTCGGCGTGGATCAGGATGTCCGAGGCCTGGCCCTGAAAGCCGCCGAGCGGCTGGTGGACGTGGAGGCTGGCGTTGGGCAGGGCCGCCCGCAGGCCCGGCTCGCCCGCCATCAGCAGGAACGACCCCATGGACCGGGCGGTGCCCATGCACAGGGTCTCCACCGGCGCGCGGATGTAGCGCATGGTGTCGTACATCGCGAGGCCGCTGGTCACCACGCCGCCGGGCGAGTTGATGTACAGGTGGATCGGCTTGCGCGGGTTTTCGGCCTCCAGGAACAGAAGCTGGGCGCAGACCAGGGCCGAGACCGTGTCGTTCACCTCGCCGTTCAGGAAGATGATCCGCTCCCGCAGCAGCCGGGAATAGATGTCGAAGGATCGCTCTCCGGCGCTCGACTGCTCCACGACCATGGGGACGAGCTGCATCGCGTCACGCATCGGTGACCTCCTGGATTCCGGTGATGGGGAGTGGGTCGGGGGGTGTCAGGCCGCCAGCATGACGGGGCCGCGATCGCTGTTCGCCGGCACCAGCCGGCGCGCCGACAACCGGGCATCGGTCAGATCGTGGATGATCGTCAGCCGGGTCCCGCCGGCCCGGCCGGGAGCGAGCCGGAACGTCACCACGCTCTCCAGATGGGGCGGCTCGGTCTCGCGCATCCGGTAGCGGATCTCCTTGCCCGGAACGGTGTGGATCGGCTCCGGATCCGCAAGATCCTCTGCCGGAAGCCACTTCTCCCGTACCTCCGGGGAACTGATCGCCCGCCAGGCGCTCTCGACGGAGGCATCAAGGTCATAGTCGAACGTCAGGGTCGCGGGGTGGTCCGTCGCCTTCGCCGGTACGCGCTTCGGATCGCTCATGGCTCCATGTCCTTCAGAAGGTCCGACAAGGCATTGACCCGGGCCGGCCAGTAGGCGCGGTAGCGGTCCAGCCATCCCGCGACCAGGGCCAGGCCTTCCGGGTCGATCTCGTAGTTGACGACCCGTCCCTGGCGCTCCTCGCGCACGAGCCGCGCTTGGCGCAGAACGGAGAGATGCTGGGAGATGGCCGGCTGGCTGATCGCCATGCCCTGGCGCAGCGCGCTTGCATTCATCCGGCCGGCGGCGAGCTTGTCGAAGATCGCCCGTCGGGTCGGATCGGCCAGCGCCCTGAAGATGTCGTTCTCGATCATGCAAACACATAAGCACGCACTTATGTGTTTGGCAAGCGCATGCTCCGGGGAGGCCTAACGCCGCTCGAACACCAGATTGACGAACAGGGCCGGCAGGTAGCGCCGAGCGATCGGCAGCTTGGGCTGCTGCTCCTGGCGGCGGAGCATGGCGATGTTGTCCTGCTGGTCGTACACCGTCTCGAACAGCCGGCCCTCGATCTCGAAGGGCGTGCGGGCCACGTCGATCCGGCCGTCCACGGTGATCTTGTAGGCGGCGTCCAGTCCGGAACCGGTCGCGCTGTAGTACATGTCCACGGGCTCCAGGTCCGGGAACAGCTCCAGCAGACCGCGGAACGAGAACCGCCAGAAATCGTCGGGATAGCCGTGGAACGCCTGGACCCAGGGCACGGCGACATAAAGGGTGCCGGCCGGGGCCAGCAGGCGCGCGACGTTCTCCGCCGCCTCGAAGGGCCGGCGCACATGCTCGAGAACGTGCTGGCACAGGATGAGGCCGAAGCGGCGGCCGTCGACCGCCTGGTCCAGCCGCTCGAAGGGCCAGCAGAGATCGGCGACCACGTCGACGCCCTCGCCCTCGGCGATGTCGAGACCGGTGAAGTCGCGGCCCGCCATCCGCTTGCGCCAGCTCGTCTCCACCCGATCGACGACCTCGACCCGGGATCCGATCTGCAGCACCGGATCGCAGCCGCGGGCGGCAATGCGCGCGGTCTCCACGGCACTGGTGGACGAGACGACATCGATCTTCGGGGCCGGCCCCGCCGGAACAGTGTCTGACATGGAAGTCAGTCCTGCCCCAGAAAGGCCACCCGGATCAAGAGCGGCAGCCCGCGCCGCCGGTCCTGGTACGGTCGGAGGTCCGTCAGGCCGCGGGCGTGCGGGCGACGTCGCTGACCAACTTCTGCCCGATCTCGCCCAGCCGTTTGGCCTCGGCCATGTAGTCGTCGGCCGCCTTCTTCATCCATTCCTGCTGCATCTCCGCGGCCTGGACGAAGGACCCGCAGCCCGCCAGGGCGTGCCCGAACTCGGCGTCGTAGCGCAGACGCTGGGCGACGAAGCGGGTCATTTCCTGATTCAGCTCCGCCATCCCCTCGACATACCGGCCGAAGGCCTGGGAGGTCGCCTCCACCAGCGGACCCTGAAGGGCGGTGAGGGTGGCGGCCTGCTTGTCCGCCGTCTCGGTCCAGCCGTTGGCCTGGGCGGCCTCGCGCGCAGCCTTGGCCACGGTCTTCGACGTCTTCTCCATCGCCTCCTGCCCGGCCTTGATGGACTTGTCCACGGACTGTTCGATCTCGGAGGTCTCGGTCGGCTGCTTAGTCATGGTGTGCTCCCTTGACGGTACGATTGACGTTACGACCCCCCGCCCGGGTCGATGGGCGGCCCGAAGGCGCGCCGCACGGTCTGCGGACCCGGCATTTTCCCAGCGTACCGAATTCAGGTTGCACTCGTGTTGATCTGAATCAACCGGGTTGAAAAAATCGATTTTCCGGACCGTTTGACCGGGCCGTCGACCCCAACGTGACGAATCGCACCCACACGCGGTTGCCCGCGCAACGGAAACGCGCTATGCCGCATCGCACATATCTCGGGCCGTCGCCGGCCGCCTCAGCCGCCGGCAGCCGCGGGATGTCCAGGCCAACGCTTGCGACAGGGGAAATCATGGCTCGCAACAAGATCGCGCTCGTGGGCGCGGGTAATATCGGTGGCACGCTGGCACTTCTCGCCGGCCTCAAGGATCTCGGCGACGTGGTGCTGTTCGACATCGTCGACGGCGTGCCGCAGGGCAAGGCGCTGGACATCGCCGAAGCCTCGCCGGTCGAAGGATTCGACTCCGTTCTTTCCGGCGCCAGCAGCTACGAAGCGATCAAAGGCGCCGACGTGGTGATCGTCACCGCCGGCATCCCGCGCAAGCCGGGCATGAGCCGCGACGACCTGATCGGCACCAACGCGAAGGTCATGAAGGCCGTCGGCGAAGGCATCAAGGCCAATTGCCCGGACGCGTTCGTGATCTGCATCACCAACCCGCTCGACGTGATGGTCGGCCTGCTGCAGAAGTACAGCGGCCTGCCGAAGAACAAGGTTGTCGGCATGGCCGGCGTGCTCGACAGCGCCCGCTTCCGCTACTTCCTGGCCGAAGAGTTCGGCGTGTCCGTCGAGGACGTGACCGCCTTCGTGCTCGGCGGCCATGGCGACACCATGGTGCCGCTGATCCGCTACTCCACCGTCGCCGGCATCCCGGTTCCCGACCTGATCAAGATGGGCTGGTCGACCCAGGAGAAGATCGACCAGATCGTCCAGCGCACCCGCGACGGCGGTGCGGAGATCGTCGGTCTGCTGAAGACCGGTTCGGCCTTCTACGCGCCGGCCAGCTCGGCGATCCAGATGGCCGAATCCTACCTGAAGGACAAGAAGCGGGTTCTGCCCTGCGCCGCCTATGTGGACGGCCAGTACGGCCTCAACGGTCTCTATGTCGGCGTGCCGACCGTGCTCGGCGCCGGCGGCGTGGAGAAGATCGTCGAGATCGAACTGAACGCCGACGAGAAGACGATGTTCGACAACTCGGTCAACGCCGTCAAAACCCTCAACGAAGTCGCCGCGGGCCTGCCCGATTGACGGGTAAGCGCGCTCGCACCGTACGGAGCGGGGAACGATGAACATTCATGAGTATCAGGCCAAGACTCTCTTGGCCAAGTACGGCGTCGCCGTGCCGAAGGGCGGGGTGGCGTTCACCCCGGACGAGGCCGTGAAGGTCGCCGAGGGGCTGGGCGGACCGGTCTACGTCGTCAAGGCGCAGATCCACGCCGGCGGTCGCGGCAAGGGCGGCGGGGTCAAGGTCGTGAAGTCGATCGACGACGTCCGGTCCGAGGCCGAGCGCATGCTGGGCATGACCCTGGTCACGCACCAGACCGGCCCGGAAGGCAAGGAAGTGAAGCGGGTGTATGTGGAGGAAGGCTCCGACATCGCCCGTGAGCTGTACCTGTCCTTCCTGGTCGACCGGTCGACCTCGCGGGTGACCGTGATCGCCTCCACCGAGGGCGGCATGGACATCGAAGAGGTCGCCGAGAAGACCCCGGAGAAGATCCTGACCGTGGCGATCGATCCGGTGACCGGCATGTCCGGCCACTACGCCCGGCGCATCGCCTTCGCGCTTGGCCTGGAAGGCAAGCAGGTCGGCGCGGCGGTGAAGTTCCTGACCGGCCTGTACGAGGCGTTCACCAGCCTCGACGCGTCGCTGATGGAGATCAACCCGCTGGTCGTGACCGGCGCGGGCGACCTCATCGCCCTCGATGCCAAGATGAACTTCGACGACAACGCCCTCTACCGTCACAAGGACGTCGCCGAGATGCGCGACGAGGACGAAGAGGATCCGATGGAGCTCGAGGCGGGCAAGTACGAGCTGAACTACGTGAAGCTCGACGGCTCGATCGGCTGCATGGTCAACGGCGCCGGCCTGGCGATGGCCACCATGGACATCATCAAGCTGTACGGCGGCGAGCCGGCCAACTTCCTCGATGTCGGCGGCGGTGCCACGAAGGAGCGGGTGACCGCGGCCTTCAAGATCATCCTGTCCGACAAGAACGTCGAAGGCATCCTGGTCAACATCTTCGGCGGAATCATGCGCTGCGACGTGATCGCCGAGGGCGTGGTCGCCGCGGCCAAGGAAGTCAGCCTGCACGTTCCCCTTGTGGTGCGCCTCGAGGGCACCAACGTTGAGCTCGGCAAGCAGATCCTGGCCGATAGCGGCCTGCCGATCGTGTCGGCCGACAACCTGGGCGACGCCGCAGCGAAAATCGTCAAAGCCGTGAAGGAGGCCGCGTAATGGCCGTTCTTATCGACGAGAACACGAAGGTCATCTGCCAGGGATTCACCGGCAGCCAGGGCACCTTCCACAGCGAGCAGGCGATCAAGTACGGCACCAAGATGGTCGGCGGTGTGACCCCCGGTAAGGGCGGCCAGACCCATCTCGACCTGCCGGTGTTCGACACGGTCGAGGACGCGGTGAACAAGACCGGCGCCAATGCCAGCGTCATCTATGTTCCGCCGCCGTTCGCGGCCGACAGCATCCTGGAGGCGATCGACGCCGAGCTGCCGCTGGTGATCTGCATCACCGAAGGCATCCCGGTGATGGACATGATCAAGGTCAAGCGCGCCCTCACCGGCACCAAGACCCGCCTGATCGGTCCGAACTGCCCGGGCGTGATCACTCCGGACGCCTGCAAGATCGGCATCATGCCGGGCCACATCCACAAGCGCGGCAAGATCGGCATCGTGTCGAAGTCGGGCACGCTGACCTACGAGGCGGTGGCGCAGACCACGGCGGCGGGCCTCGGCCAGTCGACCTGCGTCGGCATCGGCGGCGACCCGGTCAACGGCACCAGCTTCATCGACGTGCTGGAGATGTTCCTGGCCGATGACGAGACCCAGGGCATCATCATGATCGGCGAAATCGGCGGCTCCGCCGAGGAAGAGGCGGCCGAGTTCCTCAAGTCGAACTCGAAGAAGAAGCCGGTCGCCGGCTTCATCGCCGGTGTGACCGCCCCTCCGGGCCGTCGCATGGGCCATGCGGGCGCCATCATCGCCGGCGGCAAGGGCGGTGCCGGCGACAAGATCGAGGCCATGAAGTCGGCCGGCATCAAGGTGTCGGACAGCCCGGCGGCGCTCGGGGAGACGATGGTCGCCGCGATGGGCGGCTGATCGGCCGACCAACAGATCCAGAGGACGGGGCTGGCCACAGCCCCGTCCCGGTCTCCCGATACCGGCCCGGCGGCCTTGATCCGTCGGGAAGATCGGAGGACCATGGAAATATCACTGAATGTTAACTATTCATTTGGTGTAGTGGCAGGGACGACGCCGGGTTGACCCGGCAGGTGGGGCCGCCGACGCGGGTGGCCGGCTCCGCAGCGAGCGCAGAGGCGGTGAACGCAGATGTCCATGGACTATCAGGACTACACCTTTCTGAACGGTGCGAACGCGCCGTTCATGGCGGAACTTTTCGCCCGATACCTTGAGAATCCGGGCTCGGTCGACGAAAGCTGGCGATCGTATTTCGATGCGCTGAGCGACGACGTCGACGCCGCAACCACGGACGTGCGGGGGCCGAGCTTCGCGGCCCGAACCACCAAGATCATCGGCGCGGCCGATCCGGACGCCGCCCCGGCGAAACCGGGAAAGAAGCCCGGCGCCAGCGCGCTGTCGACCGACGACGTGCGCGCCGCCACGCTCGATTCGCTCCGGGCGATCATGATCATCCGGGCCTACCGGATCCGCGGCCACCTCAAGGCCAAGCTGGATCCGCTCGGGCTGGAGGCGCCGACGCCCCATCCGGAGCTCGATCCCGAGACCTACGGTTTCACCGACGCCGACTGGGACCGGCCGATCTTCATCAACAACGTGCTGGGTATGGAGACCCCGACCCTGCGCGAGATCATGGAGGTCCTGGAGGGCACCTATTGCGGCTCCATCGGTGTCGAGTTCATGCACATCCAGGACCCGGCCCAGAAAGCCTGGATCCAGGAGCGCATCGAGCAGATCCGCAACCAGACCGACTTCACCCCGCTGGGCAAGCGCACCATCCTGGAGCGGCTGACCGCGGCCGAGAGCTTCGAGAAGTTCCTGGCCGTGAAGTATGTCGGCACCAAGCGCTTCGGCCTCGACGGCGGCGAGACGCTGATCCCCGCGCTGGAGCAGATCCTGAAGCGCGGCAGCCAGCTCGGCCTGGAAGAGGTGGTGCTGGGCATGCCGCACCGCGGCCGCCTGAGCGTGCTCTGCAACTTCATGAGCAAGCCGTTCCGCGCCATCATCTCGGAGTTCCTGGGCAATCCGGCGAACCCGGAGGATGCGGGCGGCTCGGGCGACGTGAAGTACCACATGGGCGTGTCCGCCGACCGCGAGTTCGACGGCGCCAACGTGCACCTCACCCTGAACGCCAACCCGTCGCACCTTGAGATCGTCAACCCGGTCGTGCTCGGCCGCGTCCGCGCCAAGCAGCAGCAGCGCCAGGACAAGGACCACAAGAAGGTCATGGGCATCCTGCTGCACGGCGACGCGGCCTTCGCCGGCCAGGGCGTGGTGGCGGAGACCTTCGATTTCTCCGGCCTGCGCGGCTACAAGACCGGCGGCACGATCCACATCATCGTGAACAACCAGATCGGCTTCACCACCAGCCCGCACTATTCGCGCTCGTCCCCGTATCCGACGGACGTGGCGAAGATGGTGATGGCGCCGATCTTCCACGTGAACGGCGACGATCCGGAGGCGACCGTCCATGTCGCCCGTATCGCCGCGGAATTCCGCCAGGAATTCAACGTCGACGTGGTCATCGACATGATCTGCTACCGCCGCTTCGGCCATAACGAGGGCGACGAGCCGCGGTTCACCCAGCCGCTCATGTACGAGAAGATCGGCGAGCATAAGACGACGCGCGAGATTTATGCCGAGCAGCTCGTCAAGGACGGCACGCTGACCAAGGAAGAGGCCGACAAGATCCTCGAGGACGAGAACGCCTATCTCGCCGAGGAGTTCGAGGCCGGCCTCTCCTACAAGCCGAACAAGGCCGACTGGCTGGAAGGCAAGTGGTCCGGGCTGAAGGTCGCCTCCGGCGATGCGCGGCGCGGCAGCACCGGCGTCGACATCAAGGAGCTGAAGCGCATCGGCGCCAAGCTCTGCGAGGTGCCGGAAGGCTTCAACCTGAACAGCAAGCTCAACCGCTTCATTTCGGCCCGTCAGAAGGCGATCGAGAGCGGCGAGGGCATCGACTGGTCGACCGGCGAGGCGCTCGGCTTCGCCACCCTGCTGACGGAAGGCTTCATGGTCCGCCTGTCGGGCCAGGACAGCCAGCGCGGCACCTTCTCCCAGCGTCATTCGGTCTATATCGACCAGAAGACGGAGGAGCGGTACGTCCCGCTGAACAACATCCAGGACAAGCAGGCCCATTACGAGGTCATCGACAGTCCGCTGTCCGAGGCCGGGGTGCTCGGTTTCGAATACGGCTACAGCCAGGCCGAGCCGAACGCGCTCACCTGCTGGGAAGCCCAGTTCGGCGACTTCGCCAACGGCGCCCAGGTGATCATGGACCAGTTCGTCTCCTCCGGTGAGGCGAAGTGGCTGCGCATGTCCGGTCTGGTGATGCTCCTGCCCCACGGCTACGAGGGCCAGGGCCCGGAGCACTCGTCCGCCCGGATCGAGCGCTACCTGCAGCTCTGCGGCGAGGACAACATGCAGGTGGTGAACTGCACCACGCCGGCGAACTACTTCCACGTCCTGCGCCGGCAGCTGCACCGCGACTTCCGCAAGCCGTTGATCATCTTCACGCCGAAATCGCTGCTGCGCCACAAGCTGGCGGTCTCGAAGCTGGAGGAGATGGGCCGCGACACGACCTTCCACCGGGTGCTCTACGACAACGAGACCCTGTGCGACGACAAGGACGTAAAGCGCGTCGTGATCTGCTCGGGCAAGGTCTACTACGACCTGTACGAGGAGCGTCAGAAGCGCGGCATCAAGGACGTCTTCTTCCTGCGTCTGGAACAGATGTATCCGTTCCCCCGCAAGGCGCTGCTGCAGGAGCTGTCGCGGTTCCCGCAGGCCGAGGTCGTGTGGTGCCAGGAGGAGCCGGCGAACATGGGTCCCTGGACCTTCGTCGACCGCCGCCTGGAAGACGTGCTGATCGAGCTGGACGGCGCCTGCAAGCGGCCGCGCTATGTCGGTCGCCGCGAGGCCGCCTCGCCCGCCACCGGCAATGCGAGCCGCCACGCGCGCGAGCAGGCCGCCCTGGTCGACGAGGCCCTCACCGTGGACATGGCGAGCAAGGGACGGATGGCGGCCGAATAGGCCTGAGCACGTCGAGACGCTGACACCATATGTAACGCAACACGGCGGACACCCCGGCGGGTCGGCCCACGCATGACGAAAGATGAAGAGGACCAAGAGTATGGCGACGGAGATCAAGGTTCCGACACTCGGGGAGTCCGTCTCCGAAGCGACGGTGGCGAAGTGGATGAAGTCCCCGGGCGACGCCGTCGCCGCCGACGAGCCGTTGGTCGAGCTTGAGACCGACAAGGTCACTCTCGAGGTCAACGCGCCGGCCGCCGGCGTCCTGACCGAGATCCTGGCCAAGGAAGGCTCGGAGGTCGAGGTCGGCGCCCTGCTCGGCTCCATCGACGAGAGCGCGACCGCCGCGCCGAAGAAGGAAGAGCCCAAGAAGGAAGCGGCCAAGTCCGAGGCTCCGAAGGAAGAGCCGAAGAAAGAGGAGCCGAAGAAGGAAGCCGCCAAGCCGGCGCCGGCCGCCGCCGCCTCTTCCGGCAGCCACGATCTGAAGACCATGTCCCCGGCCGTGCGCAAGCTGGTCGACGAGAACAACCTGGACCCGACCAAGATCAAGCCGACCGGCAAGGACGGCCGCCTTGTGAAGGAAGACGTGCAGAAGGCGATCGAGGCCGGCACCGCGAAGCGCTCGTTCAGCGCCGCGCCCGCCGGCGGTGCCGCCCCCTCCGGCCCGCTGCCGCCGCGCCCGGAAGACCCGCGCGAAGAGCGGGTGAAGATGACCCGCCTGCGCCAGGCCATCGCCCGGCGCCTGAAGGAGGCTCAGAACACCGCGGCCATGCTGACCACCTTCAACGAGGTGGACATGACCAACGTCATGGCCCTGCGCAACGAGTACAAGGACGGCTTCGAGAAGAAGCACGGCGTGAAGCTCGGCTTCATGAGCTTCTTCGTGAAGGCGTGCATCGCCGCGCTGCAGGAGCTGCCGGCGGTCAATGCCGAGATCTACGGCGACGAGATCGTCTACAAGAACTTCTTCGATGTCGGCGTCGCCGTCGGCACTCCGTCGGGCCTGGTGGTGCCGATCCTGCGCGATGCGGATCAGCTCTCCTTCGCCGGCGTGGAGAAGGGGATCTACGACCTCGGCGTGAAGGCGCGCGACGGCAAGCTGTCCCTGGCCGAGATGCAGGGTGGCACCTTCACGATCTCGAACGGCGGCGTCTACGGCTCGCTGATGTCGACCCCGATCCTCAATCCCCCGCAGTCGGGCATCCTGGGCATGCACAAGATCCAGCCGCGGCCGATGGCCGTCGGCAATTCGGTCGAGATCCGGCCGATGATGTATCTGGCGCTGAGCTACGACCACCGGATCGTCGACGGCCGCGAGGCGGTGACCTTCCTGGTCAAGGTGAAGGACGCCATCGAGGATCCGCGCCGCCTGCTGCTGGACCTGTAAGCCACGCCACCGCCTCGGTTACGCGCGGCACGATTACCCTTGGGGAGTTCCCATGTCTGACAAGTACGATCTCGTGGTCATCGGCGGTGGGCCGGGTGGCTATGTCGCCGCCATCCGGGCCGCCCAGCTCGGCATGAAGACCGCCTGCGTCGAGATGCGCGACGCGCTCGGCGGCACCTGCCTGAACATCGGCTGCATTCCGTCCAAGGCGCTGCTGAACGCCTCGGAGAAGTATTCCGAGGTGGAGCATCACCTGGGCGATTTCGGCATCGAGGTCTCGGCCCCGAAGCTGAACGTCAAGAAGCTGATGGAGAAGAAGACCGAGATCGTCACCGGCCTGACCGACGGCATCGGCTTCCTGTTCAAGAAGAACAAGGTCGACTGGCTGCAGGGCACCGGCAAGGTCACGGCCCCGGGCAAGGTCGAGGTGACTCCGTCCAAGGGCAAGAAGCAGACGGTCGAGTGCGACCGGATCCTGATCGCCACCGGCTCCGAGCCGACCCCGCTGCCGGGGGTCGAGGTCGACGAGAAGCAGATCGTCACCTCCACCGGCGCGCTGGACCTGACCAAGGTGCCGAAGCACCTGATCGTCATCGGCGGCGGCGTGATCGGCCTGGAGCTGGGCTCGGTGTGGAAGCGCTTCGGCGCCAAGGTCACCGTCGTCGAGTTCCTGGACCGGATCGTCCCGACCATGGACCAGGATGTCGGCAAGCGCTTCAAGCGGGTGCTGGAGAAGCAGGGCATCGAGTTCAAGATGTCCACCAAGGTCACCGGCGCCAAGAAGGGCAAGAGCGACGTCACCCTGACCCTGGAGCCCGCCGCCGGCGGCGATTCCGAGGAGCTGAAGGGCGACGTGGTGCTGGTCGCCATCGGCCGGCGTCCGTATTTCGAGAGCCTGGGGCTGGACGATCTGGGCGTCGAGCGCGACAAGCGCGGCTTCATCCAGGTGGACGAGGACTATCAGACCAACGTGGAAGGCATCTTCGCCATCGGCGACGCCATTCCGGGTCCGATGCTCGCCCACAAGGCCGAGGAGGACGGGGTCGCCGCCGTGGAGATCATGGCGGGCCAGTCCACCCATGTGGACTACAACCTGGTCCCGAGCATCGTCTACACGTGGCCGGAGGTCGCCTCGGTCGGCCAGACCGAGGAGCAGCTGAAGGAAGCCGGGATCGAGTACCGCAAGGGCGTCTTCCCGTTCTCCGCCAACAGCCGCGCGCGGGCCAATGCGGACAGCGAGGGTCAGGTGAAGATCCTGGCCGACAAGAAGACCGACCGGGTGCTCGGCGCCCATATCCTGGGGGCGGATGCCGGCACGCTGATCCACGAGATCTGCGCGATCATGGAGTTCGGCGGCTCGGCGGAAGACGTCGCCCGCACCTGCCACGGCCACCCGACGCTCAGCGAAGCGGTCAAGGAAGCGGCCCTGGCAGTGGACGGCCGGCCGATCCACATTTGAGATCGGCGGATTCAGCGACTAAAAGGGGCGCCGGAGCGATTCGGCGCCCTTTTTTATCTCCGTCTCCCCCTCAAACACTCCCCGGATTTATTCCGGGGCAATCCGCTCAGCGTGTCCGATTCTTGCCGATACGGGTTCCGTCGATCCTGGGCCCTGCCCCGGAACAAGTCCGGGGAGTGTTTTTGGGAGGTATAAGGGTGGCACTACCGCCGGTCGCGCGGATGGGCCAGACGGTGGATGTCCATCAGGCGCCGGGAGTCCACATCCGTATAACGCTGGGTCGTCGACAAGGACGCGTGGCCCAGCAGCTCCTGGATCGCCCGCAGGTCGCCGCCGCCGGCCAGCAGATGGGTGGCGAAGGAATGCCGCAGCGCATGGGGCGTCGCACTCTCCGGCAGGCCGAGATAGCCGCGCAGCAACTGCAGCCGCTCCTGCACCCGCCGCGAACTGAGCCGCCCGCCCTTCACCCCGACGAAGAGCGGCCCGTCCGGCGGCAGGACGAAGGGCACCTGCTTCAGATACGTCTCCACGGCCGCGCGCACCACCGGCAGCACCGGCACCAGCCGGGTCTTGTTGCCCTTGCCGGTGATCGACAGGGTCTCGGCCAGGGGGGCGACCGAGCGATTCAGTCCCAGCGCCTCGCCGACCCGCAGCCCGCAGCCGTAGAGCAGCGACACCACCGCCGCGTCCCGCGCCGCCACCCAGGGCTCGTCCTCCAGATCGCCGACGCTCTCCAGCGCGTCCGCCGCCTCGCCCACGGTCAGTGCCTTGGGCACCGAGCGCGGCACCCGCGGCCCGCGCACGCCGCCGATCGCGGCGTTGGACACCGCCCCGCGCCGCTCCAGGAAGCGGAAGAAGCCGCGGATCACCGACAGCGCCCGCGCCGTGGAGGTCTTGGACAGGCCGGCCATCGCCCGCTTGCCCAGCCAGGCGCGGAAATCGGCGGGGCCCAGCCGGGACAGGTCGCCCGGGCTGGCCGGACCGCCCAGATGGCCGGAGAGAAACTGAAGGAAGGTGCCCAGATCGTGCTCGTAGGCGGCGAGCGTGTGGGGCGACATGCGTTTTTCGACCCGCATCCAGTCCCGCCACGCCGCGATCAGCGGCGCCAGCGCGTCGCTATGGGTGGCGAGCACCCCGTCGGGGTCCAACCCGGGGCCTAGCTCGGCAGGTGCAGCCACTGTCGGATCATGCATTCCAGCGACCGGCCGAGGAAACCGAGCAGCTCGGTGCCCTGGCCCGGCTGGAAGGCGTCCGGACGGCGCGAGCCGAGGGCCAGCAACCCGACCGGGGCCTGGCTGGAGGCGCGCAGGCGACAGATCGCCTGGCTGCGCACCAGACCGGCGGCCGAGGCGAAGAGCCGGGGATCGCCGTGGATATCGGCGCAGAGCAGAACGTCGCGGGTCGGGCCCAGCATGCCGTCCACCGCCCCGTTCGGCAGGGCGCGGATGCCGGCGGCATAGGCCTTGGGGATCGGCACGTCGCCGGTCTCCACCCCGATGGTCACCGCGTCCACGTCCAGCAGCACGGCGAGATCGGCCGTCACCGTCTGGATCATGGTCTCGAAGCTGGAGGCCCGCAGGATCGCCAGCACGCTGTCATGCACCCGGGCCTGGATCGACTGGTTGTTGCGCGCCGTGGTGATCAGATAGTCCTGGGCGGTGCGAAGCTTGTCGTTGTCCTCGCGCAGCCGGGTGACCATCGCCTGCTGGAAGTCGACCACATTGCCCTGGGACTGGCCCGGCGGCACGAGCACCGCGAGGAGATCCGGATGTTCGTTCAGGAACTCCGGGTTCTCCCGCAGATACGCAGCGACCCGGTCGGCCGTCAGCGCGCGCATCTCGCCCGAACGGGGCTTGCCGGCTGCTGGGGTCGGAACGGGTCCCTTCTCGGTCATGCGGCGTCGCTCTCCGCCGTCAGGATGGACTGGCCGGTCTTGGCCCAATCGGCCATGAACGCGTCCAGACCCTTGTCGGTCAGCGGGTGATTGTACAGGGAACGCAGCACCGCCGGCGGCAGGGTGGCCACGTCGGCGCCCATCTTGGCGGCTTCCACCACATGATGCGGGCCGCGCACGGAGGCGACCAGGATCTCGGTGGCGAAGTCGTAGGCGCCGTAGATCTCGACGATCTCACCGATCAGCCCCATGCCTTCGGCGCCGATGTCGTCCAGGCGGCCGACGAAGGGCGAGATGAAGGCGGCACCGGCCTTGGCGGCCAGCAGCGCCTGGGCGGGCGAGAAGCACAGGGTAACGTTGACCGGCGTGCCCTCGTCGGCGAGCACCTTGCAGGTCTTCAGCCCGTCGACGGTCAGCGGCACCTTGACGGCGATGTTGTCGGCGATGCCGCGCAGGTAGCGGCCTTCGCGCAGCATGGTCTCGTGATCGGTCGCGGTGACCTCGGCGGATACCGGTCCGTCGACCACGTCGCAGATCTCGGCGATCACTTCGGCGATCGGCCGGCCGGACTTGGCGATCAGCGAGGGATTGGTGGTGACCCCGTCGACCATGCCGGTCGACGCCAGGTCGCGAATCTCGGCGACATCGGCAGTGTCGATAAAGAACTTCATTGGGGCTCGTCTCCGTGTTCGGCAGTTGGCCGGTGGCGTACGCGAGTCGCTTGCCGGAGTCTACCCCATCGCCAAGCCACCGGCCACCGGCGAGCCGGGTTTCGCATACGCAAAAGAGGCATCCGTTGTGGCGCGGCCGGCGGGGGGCCACACTCGCGCGAATTTCCTGTATGAGCGAATCGCATGGCCGACCCCGCGTCCCACCCGAAAACCGCATGACCCGCCCGTGACCGACATGCTGCCCCTCGACGACCCGTTCGACCGCGTCAGCGTGCTGCTGCCGCTGCCGCTCGACGTCGCCTACGACTACAAGGCGGACCCGGCGCTGGAGCTGGCGCGCGGCGACGTGGTCGAGGTGCCGCTGGGCCAGCGGCGCATGGTCGGCGTGGTGCTCGGCCCCGGCGGCGACGAGGCTGTGGCGTCGGAGCGGCTGCGCGCGGTGTTCCGCCGGCTCGACATCCCGCGCCTGCCCAAGGCGGTGATCGACCTGGTGGAATGGACCGCCGCCTGGACCCTGGCGCCGCGCGGATCGGTGGTGCGCATGGCGATCAGCACCCCCTCGGCCTTCGAGCCGCCGGCGCCGGTGGTCGTCCACACCGCCTGCCCGCAGGAGGACTGGACCGGCCAGGCCCGCCTCACCCCGTCCCGCCGCCGGGTGCTCTCCGTGCTCACCGACGGCCCGGCCCTGGACCAGAAGGATCTGGCGCGGGAGGCGGGCGTCGGCCCCTCGGTGATCAAGGGCATGATCGAGTGCGCCATGGTCGAGGCCCACACCGTCGCCCAGCGCCCGCCCTTCGACGTGCCGGACCCCACCCGCGACGGCCCGACCTTGAGCGGCGAGCAGCAGAAGGCGGCCGACACCCTGTGCCACAAAGTCAACGCCCACGCCTTCTCCGTCACCGCGGTGGACGGCATCACCGGGTCGGGCAAGACGGAGGTGTATTTCGAAGCGATCGCCGCCGCCCTGGAGGCCGGACGGCAGGCCCTGGTCCTGCTGCCGGAAATCGCCCTGTCGGCGGAATGGCTGGAGCGGTTCGCCGATCGTTTCGGTGTCGAACCGGCCGTCTGGCACTCTGATCTGAAGCCGAAAGTCAGGCGAGAGACCTGGCGCGCGGTGGCCGAGGGTAAGGTGCGGGTGCTGGTCGGCGCCCGATCGGCCCTGTTCCTGCCCTTCGCCGAGCTCGGCCTGATCGTGGTCGATGAGGAGCATGAATCCGCCTACAAGCAGGAGGACGGGGTCGCCTATCACGCCCGCGACATGGCGGTGGTCCGCGCCCGGCTGGAGGGCATCCCGATCGCTTTGGTCAGCGCCACGCCGAGCCTGGAGACGGTGGAGAACGTGCGCCAGGGCCGCTACGGCGCGGTGCATCTGACCGCCCGCCCCGGCTCCGCCACCCTGCCCGAGGTCTCGCTGATCGACCTGCGCAAGCACGCGCCGGATCGCGGCACCTTCCTCTCCCCGCCCCTGGTGGATGCCGTGAACCGGACTCTGGAGGAAGGGGAGCAGGCGATGCTGTTCCTGAACCGCCGGGGCTATGCGCCGCTGACCCTGTGCCGGAGCTGCGGCCACCGGCTGGAATGCCCGAACTGCACCGCCTGGCTGGTGGAGCACCGGCTGCTCGGCCGGCTGGTCTGCCACCATTGCGGTCTGTCGGCGCGTCTGCCGAAGAAATGCCCGTCCTGCGAGGCGGAGGACAGTTTCGTCGCCAGCGGCCCCGGGGTGGAACGGCTGGCCGAGGAGGTGCTGGTCCGCTTCCCCGACGCCCGCTTCCAGCTCGCCTCGTCGGACACCCTGACCGGGCCGGACAAGGCGGCGGAGTTCGTACGCTCGGTGCGCGCCCGGGAGGTCGACATCATCATCGGGACCCAGGTGGTGGCCAAGGGGCACAACTTCCCCTGGTTGACCCTGGTGGGGGTGGTGGATGCGGATCTGGGGCTGTCCGGCGGCGACCTGCGGGCCTCGGAGCGGACCTACCAGCTCCTGCACCAGGTCTCGGGCCGAGCCGGGCGGGCCGAGCGGCCGGGCAAGGTGCTGCTGCAGACCCATGCGCCGGAAACGCCGGTGATGCAGGCGCTTGCCGCCGGCGACCGGGACGCATTCCTGCAGTCGGAGATCGACCAGCGCAAGGCGGCGGGCATGCCGCCCTACGGAAGGCTGGCGGGGCTGGTGATCTCGGCCCCGGACGCCGACCGGGCGGACGCGGCGGCCCGGACTGTGGCGCGGGCGGCGCCGCGGCTGAGCGGGGTGACGATCCTGGGCCCGGCCCCAGCGCCGATCACCATGCTGCGCGGCCGCCACCGCCGCCGCCTGCTGGTCAAGGCGGGCCGGCAGGTGAACATCCAGCAGGTGCTGCGCGACTGGCTGACGCCGATCAAGCTGGAGACCTCGGTGCGCCTCCAGGTGGATGTGGATCCGTACAGCTTCATGTGATGGGGCGCTGCTGGCGGCCCTTCGACACGCCCCCCGCTAACGCGGGCGGCTGCTCAGGGCGAGGTTGAGAAAAAGACGTGAGACCTCGCCCTGAGCAGCCCCGCAGGGGCATGTCGAAGGGCCAGCCCGTTATCCGCCCCCTACCCCTTGGTCGGCATCTCGTCGAGCCGCACCACCGCGCCCTTCAGATCCTCGGACGGGGCGGGGTAATACTGCATCACCAGCGGATCGTGCCCCGGCACCACGTGGTCGGGGCTGTCGGCCAGCATCTCCAACGTATTGAAACCGTTCATCATCTCGCCGAGATTGTAGCAGATGATGAAGGGCGTGCGCTGCTCGATGTTCATGTAGAAATGGGCGCAGTCCGAGGCCAGAACGACCCAGCCGCGCTTGGTCCAGACCCGCACCGCCATCAGCCCGGCGGAGTGGCCGCCGACCTTGTGAATCGACACGCCCGGCGCCAGCTCGGCATCGCCGTCGTGGAACTTCACCCGCCCGCCATAGACGTTGCGGACCATGTCGGTCACGTGCTCGACGTCGAAGGGCCGGCGGATCGGCTCGAAGCACATGCAGCGGCCGGTGGCATAGGACATCTCGCCGTCCTGCAGGTGGAAGGTGGCGTTGGGGAACTGGTCCTGGCCGCCGGCATGGTCGTAGTGCAGATGGGTGATGATCACGTCCTCGACCGTGTCCGCGTCGATGCCGAGCAGCTTCACGCCCTCCGCCGGGGTGCGCTCCAGCGGCACGCCGCGCTCCTTGCTCTCGCGCTCGCCGAAGCCGGTATCGACCACATAGGTGCGGTTCTCGTTGCGGATCACCCAGACGAAATAGTCGAGCGGCATCGGTCGGTCGTGCAGATCGCTGAAGATCAGGTTCTGCGAGGCCATGCGGTCGGCCTTATGGGCGTATTTGACGGCGAAGACTTCGTACTGCTCGCGCTCGGACATGGCGGTTCTCCCTTGGGTCGGTCTTGTTTTTCTGTCGGTAGCAGCCCGCGCCGCGATCGGGAACGGGCGTTCTGGGCATCGCTGAAAGAAGGATGGGGCGGAGGCGGTCAGGCGGAGGGCAGGCTCGGGTCGAATTCCTCGCGCAGCAGCGCGAACAGGACATGGTCCTGCCAGGTGCCGTTGATCTTCAGGTAGCGCCGGGCCAGGCCCTCCTCCTCGAAGCCGCACTTCTTCAGCACCCCCTGGCTCGCTACGTTGTGCGGCAGGGTGGCGGCCTCGACCCGGTGGAGGGACAGGCGGTCGAAGGCGAAGCAGCAGGCGCCGTGCACCGCCTCGGTCATGAAGCCGTGGCGGGCGAAGGGCTTGCCGACCCAGTAGCCGAAGGTGCAGCTCTGGGCCACGCCGCGGCGCACATTGGCGATGGTGATGCCGCCCAGCAGCGCGTCGTCGTCGCGGCGGAACAGGAAGAAGGAGTAGCTCTGGTCGCGGCTCCAGTCCTCGACATAGCGCGCGAGGCGGCGGCGGAAGGCGGCCCGGGTCAGGGCGTCCTCCGGCCAGGTCGGCTCCCACGGGACCAGGAAGTCGCGGGACAGGGCGCGCAGCTCGGCCCATTCCTGCCAGTCGCCGCGCTGCGGCTGGCGCATATAGATGCGCGGCAGCAGCAGGGTCGGGTCGGACCGGGACGGCGGAAACAGTGTCAGGACCAAGGAACCGGCTCTCGTCCAAGGATAAGAGCCATATTGTCCACGCCGGACGGCCCCCTGGCAAGCTGGCGCGTGGCCGGTCAGCCCGGCCGCGGCGCGATCCGGCCGGCGATCCAGAACCCGGCGAGCATCGCGGCCACGAAGATCAGCACCGGCACCCCGCCCAGGCCGAGTGCCGCGAAGGCCGGACCCGGGCAGAAGCCGACCAGCCCCCATCCGACGCCGAACAGCGCGCTGCCGGCCAGCAGGCGGGCATCGATGGTCGGGGAGGCCGGGCCGGGGAAGCTCTCGCCGCAGGCCGGGGCCGTCAGCCGGCGGCTCACCGCCCAGGCGATCGCCATCGGGATCAGGGCGCCGCCCATGACGAAGGCCAGGGTCGGATCCCAGGCGCCGCCGGCCACCCGCAGAAAGCCGAGAACCCGGGCCGGGTCGATCATGTCGGAGAGGGTCAGGCCGAGGCCGAACAGCAGTCCGCTGACGAGGGAGACGAGGATTCGCATCGCCCTAGCCTCCCATGACCAGCGGCGCCAGCCCGGCGACCAGGGCGGCCACCACCATGAAGGTCGCGGTGGCGGCCATCGAGCGCTTGGACAGCCGCGACAACCCGCAGACCCCGTGGCCGCTGGTGCAGCCGTTGCCGGTCCGGGTGCCGATCCCGACGAGCAGGCCGGCGACGAGCAGCAGCGGGATTGATCCCGGCACGCCGATCTCCACCGGCCCGGCGAGCGCAGCATATGCCAGCGGCGCGGCTATGAGCCCGGCGATGAAGGCAGCGGATTCCAGTCTCCGCCGGGTGGCAGGGGCATTGGCGATGGAGACGGCGATGCCGCTGATTCCGGCGATCCTGCCGTTGCCGAGCAGGAAGAGGGCGGCGGCCACCCCGATCGACAGCCCGCCCAGCAGGCCGTTCAGGGCATCCGACAGGTCGAACATCATGCGGCGATCCCCCAGACGGGTTGAACCGCACCAGTATCGCCGAGGGCGGCGGGCAATGTGGAAGAAATCGCTAGGGTGCGACGATGGGTGCGGGGAGCGCTTATCTACGCTCCCACACCTCACGCACTCCCGGCGTCGTGCCGGGGCCTACCAAAGGGTTCGCAACGCCCTAGCCCGCTCCCGACAGGTCATGCCACCCGCACCCGTGGGCCCCGGCACAAGACCGGGGAGTGGGTCTGTTGGGTCGCGGCTGGAGAGAATTTCTTGGGATCCGGGGAAACCGTCCGGCGCGGCGGCGATGCATGGAAGGAGATACCTTCCCCACCCTCCTCATCGCACTCCCCGGCCTCGTGCCGGGGCCTACGCCGGGGTTCGCAAAGCCCCAACCCGCTCCTGACAGGTCATGCCACCCGCACCCGTGGGCCCCGGCACAAGACCGGGGAGTGATATTTGGTGGAGGGGAAACGGGAAGCCGTGACCGGACGCCCCAGGGGTCAGGCCACAAACCGCCCGCCTTACGCGCCGACCCTCTCGCCCACCTTCTCCCCCATCCCCTGGCGGATCTGGGAACGGAAGGCGTCGATTGGAATCGGCATGCCCTTGCGTTCGGCGTGCCAGAAGGTCCAGCCGTTGCAGGCTGGCGCGCCCTGCACGGCCGCCCCCACCGAATGGATGGAACCGCGATGCTCGGCGCTGATCAGGTGGCCGTCGGCCCGCACCTTGGCGGTCCAGCGGCGGCGCGCGTCGAACAGCACCTCGCCCGGACGGATCAGCCCCTCTTCGATCAGGCGGCCGAACGGCACCCGGGGCTGGTCGCGCTTGTTGGCGAGCGCCAGGGCCAGCGGGTCCTCCGCCGCCTCGGTCTCGGCGATGCGGCGCTTGGCGACCTCGATGTATTTCGCCTCGCGCTCCACGCCGATCCAGCGCCGGCCGAGCCGCTTGGCCACCGCCCCCGTCGTGCCGGTGCCGAAGAACGGGTCGAGCACCACGTCGTCGGGCCGGGTGGAGGCCAGCAGCACGCGGGCCAGCAGGCTCTCCGGCTTCTGGGTCGGATGCGCCTTGTCGCCGTTCTCGTCCTTCAGGCGCTCCGAGCCGGAGCAGATCGGCAGAAACCAGTCCGAGCGCATCTGCTGGTCGTCGTTCAGCGCCTTCATGGCGTCGTAGTTGAACGTATATTTCCGCGCGTTCTCGCTGCGCGCCGCCCAGATCATGGTCTCATGGGCGTTGGTGAAGCGCTTGCCGCGGAAGTTCGGCATCGGGTTGGCCTTGCGCCAGACCACGTCGTTCAGGATCCAGAAGCCCAGATCCTGGAGCGTGGCGCCCACCCGGAAGATGTTGTGATAGCTGCCGATGACCCACAGGGTGCCGGTATCCTTCAGCACCCGCTGGCATTCCGCCAGCCAGGCGCGGGTGAAGGCGTCGTAGGCCTCGAAGCCAACGAACCGGTCCCAGTCGTCGTCGACCCCCGCGACCCGCGTGTTGTTGGGCCGGTAGAGCTCGCCGCCGAGCTGCAGGTTATAGGGTGGATCGGCGAAGACGAGGTCGACGCTTGCATCCGGTAATGTGCGCAGCATCTCTACGCAATCGCCGGTCAGGATTCGCCCGACCGGAAGCTTGGTCTCTCCCACGTTTTCGTCCCCGTCCGTGCCAAGAAGGAGGCGCATAGACTCTCACGCAGCGGGACTCCCGTCAACGCTCATGGACGAATCACTAAATAGACTCAATGAGTTATGAGTCATACCCAAGATATAGTGCTAACTGTGGGCGCTAGACGCTTGTGATGGGGCGATGGCCGGGTCGGCATGGATCTGTTTTTCCCGACCCCACCTCATCTTCCCACCCCCTCTTTCACACTCCCCGGATTTATTCCGGGGCTACGGAGAAGCGCGACGGGTCGGGTGATCCTTGGCGTCGGACAGCTGGGCTGTTCCAATCGCGGGCCCAGGAACAATCCGGGATTTAATCCGGTACGGGGAGTGTGGGAAAGGGTGGGGATGGGCCGGTCTACCCCAGCTCGCGCGCCTCGAGCACCGCGCGGACGGGCGCGAAGCTGCGGCGATGGTGAGGAGTGGCGCCCAGGGCGGCGAGGCCGGCCTTGTGCTCGGCGGTGCCGTAGCCGGCATTGCGCTCCCAGCCGTAGCCCGGGTGGTGCCGGGCCAGGGCGGCCATCTCGGCGTCGCGGGCCTGCTTGGCGGCGATGGCGGCGAGCGCGATGGACAGGGACAGGCAGTCGCCCTTGACCACCGCCTGGGCCTGCCACGACCAGCGCGGCAGCCGGTTGCCGTCGACCAGCACATGGTCGGGCCGCCGCCCCAAGGTGGCGACCAGCGACTCCACCGCCCGCCCCATGGCGGTCAGGGCGGCGGCCAGGATGTTGGTGGTGTCGATCTCCTCGACCTCGGCCCGGCCGAGCGCGATCACCGCATAGGGACGGGCCGCCTCCAGGGCCGCCGCCCGGCGCTCGGCGGTCAGCGCCTTGCTGTCGGCGATCAGGCAGGCGACGTCGTCTGGCATGCGGTCCAGATCGATCCAGGCGGCGCCGGTCACCACCGGCCCGGCCAGCGGCCCGCGGCCGACCTCGTCGACGCCGAACACCACCGCCCCGCGTGCCGCGCCGGCACCGGCGGCCCGTTCCAGATCGCCGGTCGGCCGTTGAATCAGGAGATCGGCGACCTCTTCACCATATCTCGGGGCACGGGCCATCTCTAACCGTCCACCATATCAATATCTTGCGACGACAACTTACATGTCGGTTTCATCGCTCGCTACGGAGCGCTACCGGAATTCATACACGAATCCAACGCGTTAACCCAGGGCCTAGGATCGGCGTCCCTGTGGATCGGGCCGCGCTCAGCCCTCGAACAGCGACATCTGCCGGCTGACGCCGCCCGGCACGGCGAAGCGGGTGGTGTCGAGCCCGCCCATGCGGCGCCCGAGGCCCAGGTCCTGGCAGGCCCGGCGGAAGCGCTGGGAGATCATATGGGCATACGGCCCCTCGCCGGACATGCGCTTGCCGAATTCGGCCTGGTACAGCGCGCCGCCGCGGCTCTGCCGGACCAGGGACAGCACCCGCTCGGCCCGGTCGGGGAAGTGGGCGCGCAGCCATTCCTCCACCAGATCCTTGATTTCCAACGGCAATCGCAGCAGCACCCAGGCCGCGTGGCGGGCGCCCTCACTGTGGGCGCGTTTCAGGATCGCCTCGATCTCGCTGTCGTTCACGGCGGGGATGATCGGCGCTACCAGCACCCCGCTCGGCACGCCCGCGGCGGCGCAGGCCCGGATCGCCGCCATCCGCTTCTCCGGCGTCGACGCCCGCGGTTCCATTAGCCGGGCCAGGTCCCGGTCCAGGGTCGTCACCGAAATCGACAGGGATGCCAGACCCTTGGCCGCCATCGGCCCGAGAATGTCCAGGTCGCGGACGATCAGGTCGGACTTGGTGACGATGGTCACCGGATGCTCGTGCTCGGCCAGCACTTCCAGGATGCCCCGGGTGATCCTGCGCTCCCGCTCCACCGGCTGGTAGGGATCGGTATTGGTGCCGAGCGCGATCGGCTGGCAGGTATAGCCCTTGCGGGCCAGTTCCTTGCGCAGCAGCGCCGGCGCATCCGGCTTGGCGAACAGCTTGCTCTCGAAATCCAGGCCGGGGGACAGGCCGAGATAGGCATGGGTCGGCCGGGCGAAGCAATAGACGCAGCCATGCTCGCAGCCCCGATAGGGGTTGATCGAGCGGTCGAAGGGCACGTCGGGCGACTGGTTGCGGGCGATCACCGTGCGGCTGGCGTCGATGGCGACTGTGGTCCGCAGCTTCGGCTCGTCCTCCTCGGCGCGCTGCCAGCCGTCATCCACCCGTTCCTGGGCGAAGCGCTCGTAGCGGCCGGCCGCATTGGTGACGGCGCCCCGGCCCTTGCGCGGCGCCGCCGGAACCACGTCGCTGGGCAGGATCGCCTCGATCAGCTTGACCGGTTCCTCGGCCTCGCCGGTCTGGCCGAAATCGTCGGCGAACGGATCGCTCGACGGGTCCTGGGCGAACTCGTCAGCGAAAACCTCGAGCGGATCGACCGCGATGGACCGGCGACGGGACATGGCCGAAGAGTAGGATCGGCGCGAGAACAAATCAAGAACTTCCAGCGAGGCCGAAGTCTCAATTGTCCTCCAGGAAGGCCTCCAGCCGGTCGCGCAGGGCGGTGAGCCGCTTGCGTTCCTCCACCGCGTCCTCCCGGCTGAGCCCGGCGGCCTTGCCGATGGCCAGCGGAATGTCGGCGGCCCGGGCGCCGAGGGCGCGGCCGGCTTCGGTCAGCACCACGCGCACCCGCCGCTCGTCCTCCGCATCGCGCCGCCGGGCGATCAGGCCGCGGGCCTCCAGCCGCTTCAGCAGCGGGGTCAGCGTCCCGGAATCCAGCCGAAGCTGGGCGCCGAGCGCGTTGACCGGGATGTCGTCGCGCTCCCACAGCGCCATCATCGCCAGATACTGCGGATAGGTCAGCCCCAGTGCCTCCAGGATCGGGCGGTAGACCTTGGTCAGCGCCAGCCCGGCCGAATACAGCGCGAAGCAGAGCTGGTCGTCCAGCTTCGGCGGCGCAGAGGGCGGGAATGGGGCGGTCGGATGATCCACGGCAGGCTCCAGGTCGATCCACGCAGTGTACGGGCGCGGCAATTCAATCGCACAAAATTTATTGCAGAGCTTATATGAGCTGCTCTACCTTGATATCAATTCAATCGCACACAATCTATTTACCAGACGAGCTTCCCCCCTCAAGCAGGAGAGCGATCATGAACGTCCTCTACAAGACCACCGCCAGCGCCACCGGCGGCCGCGCCGGCCAGGCCCGTTCCGAAGACGGCGTCCTCGATGTCACCCTGACCAAGCCGAAGGAACTGGGCGGCGACGGCGCCACCGGTACCAATCCCGAGCAGCTCTTCGCCGCCGGCTATTCCGCCTGCTTCCTGGGCGCGCTGCAGTTCGTGGCCGGCAAGGAGAAGGTGAAGATCCCGGCTGACGCCAAGGTCACCGCCACCGTGGGCATCGGTCCGCGCGACGACGGCACCGGCTTCGGCATCGAGGCCGCGCTGGCCGTGTCGATCCCGGGTGTGGACAAGGAGACCGCCAAGTCGCTGGTCGACAAGGCCCATGTGGTCTGCCCGTACTCCCATGCCACCAAGGGCAATATCGACGTGACGCTCAGCGTCGTCTGAGTCTGATGTCAGGCCGGATCGGAGCGGTCATCCTCCGGTTCGATCCGCCTGCCCTCATGGGCCCGATCGGCGGCGCCGCGCCGGGTTTCCTCATGCAGCCGCTCCGTCTTGGTGCGGCCGTGGAGCACCCGGTTGCGCGCCGCCTTGTCGGTCGCCTCTTCCCGCTCGCGCCGCTTGCGCTCGGTGCGCAGGTTGACGATTTTCCCGCTCACGGCACCAGTTCCTCCGCCCTGAAGGCCCGCGCGCCGATCCAGCCGGCCCGGGCCTGCTCCATCATCGCCGGATCCACGAACCGCGCAAGCCTGCGCGCCAGGCCGGACGTCGCCGCATCCGCCGAGGCGAGCGCCGCCGACAGGTCGTTGCGTGCCGCCCAGGCGCAGGCCCAGCTCGTGGTGCGCAGCCAGATCAGCCGCCGGTAGGGCAGGACCCACGGCCGCACCGCATCGGCCAGATCCACCGGCACCTCGGCCGTCCAGGCGGTATGGAAGCCGACGACATCGGTCCGTTCCGCCGCACCGGCCACCGCCGGATCCCAGGCCAGCGAGGTCGGCAGCGAGGCATGGGCGAGGTCCACCGCCGCACTGTCGTAGACCGGCCGCTCCACATCCAGCAGCACGGCCGATCCGTCCGGACGGATGCGGAAATTGCCCGGATGGGTATCGGCCGCCGTCAGGCTCGGTCTCGGCCGGGTCGGGGCGGCGGCGATCAGCCCCTCGGCCCAGGCGATCTCCTCGTCCAGGATGCGCCGGGCGTCGCCGTCCAAGCGGTCCTGCACCGGCGCCAACTGCCCGCGCGCCACCGACAGCAGATAGGCAAGCGGATCGGCCGGATCGACGAAGGGCGCCCGCCGGTCCGGAACCGGCAGGCGGTGGATCGCCGCCAGGGCCCGTCCGATCGCCGGCAGATCCCTCGGCAGCGCCGGCACCGTCCCCTGGACGTCCTCCACCACCAGCGCGCCCCAGGGCAGCGCGGGCGACACCCGCAGCACGCCATGCAGCGCCGGCACCGCTCCGCTCGGGGTCATGCGCCGGAACGCCTCGACCGCATAGATCAGGTTGCGCCGGGGAGACAGGCCCAGATGGCTCATCCGCGGAACGCGCACCAGCCGCCCGCCGGCCAGTTGCCCCCCTGCCAGCCGCCAGTGGCGGTGCACCCTGCCCTCCACCGGTTCGGCGGCGATGGCGTCGTCGGGCAGGCCCAGCGCCGCGGCCAGGGTCTCCCGGGTAGGGTCGGCGGGTACGGATTCGGTTATCATGGCGCGGACTTACCATAGGCTCGCCCCATGCACCTACCCCGTCCCCGCGCCATGCGCACCGATCCCGCCGCCCAGGTCGGCCCTCCGGGGACGCGGCGCATGGCGCTCTCGGTCGTGATTGCCGCGCGCGGAGACGCGGAGCAGCTCGGCCGCTGTCTGGCCTCGCTGGCCGGTGCCGACCGGCGCGGGCTGGATCTGGAGATCATCGTGGTCGCCCCGGACGGCCCCGATGGGCTGGACGCCGTCGCCGAGGCCCATGGGGCGGCGCTGATCCGCCTGGCGGCCTCACGCGGCGCCCGCTTCGCCGCCGGCGCCAAGGCGGCGACCGCCGAGTGGATGCTGATGCTGCGGTCGGAGACCCGGCTCGACAGGGGCTGGGACGCCACCGTCATGGTCTTCGCCGCCGAGGCCCGCAACCGGGAACGGGCGGGATACTTCCCCCTGGAGGTGGTCGGCGCCCCCGGCGCCAGCCGAACGATCCGGCTTCGGCAGCTCTGGATGGGTCTGCCCACCGGCGCCCAGGGGCCGATCATGCGGCGGCGGTTCCTGGTGCATCTCGGCGGGATGGCGGATCTGGAGCGCGGCGAAGACCTGGTCCTTGCGCGCACCCTGGGGCGCAAGCGCATGGCGCTGTTCGACATCGCCGTACGGGTCGATGCGGAGGACTGGCCGACGGGAGCGGGGGCGGTGCTGCTCGGGCTGCTGCGGCTGATCCTGTTCCGGCTCCACGTTCCCGCCCGCTGGCTGCAGCGGCTGGGGGACTGACCCTTCGACACGCCCCGTCCCGGATCAGGTCCGACGCAGGATGAGGTCAGAGTGAATATTGAAAAGGACCTCGCCCTGAGCAGCGCCGCAGGCGCGTGTCGAAGGGCCTTAGGCCTTCGTCTTCTCCCGCGCCATCTCGTGCTCGCGCAGGCGCGGCATGATCTCGACGAAGTTGCAGGGACGGAAGCGGAAGTCGAGCTGGTAGGCGAAGATCTCGTCCCAGGCATCGCGGCAGGCGCCGGTCGAGCCCGGCACGGCGAAGAGATAGGTGCCATGGGCGACCCCGGCCGTCGCCCGGCTCTGCATGGCCGAGGTGCCGATCTTCTGGAAGCTGATCCAGCGGAAGGCCTCGCCGAACCCCTCGATCCGCTTCTCGTAGACGCTCTCGAACGCCTCCGGGGTGACGTCGCGGCCGGTGACGCCGGTGCCGCCGGTGGAGATCACCACGTCTATGCCGTCGTCCGCGATCCAGGCACTCAGCCGCTCGGTGATGGCGCCCACGTCGTCTCGCACGATCGCCCGGTCGGCCAGGACATGACCGGCCGCCGTCAGGCGCTCCACCAGGGTGTCACCCGACCGGTCGGTCTCCGCCGTCCGGGTGTCGGAGACGGTCAGGACGGCGATGTTGACGGGAATGAAGGGGCGGCTCTCGTCGAGCCGGGTACCGGGCGCCGTTGCGTTGGAATCGGGACGGCTAGTCTTGTCCGAATCGGGCATTGCGGATCTTGAATCCTGTCTCGTCGTCGATGCCGCGGTAGAAGGCCCAGTCGCCCGCGGCCACGCGGTCGAGGGACGGTGCGGTCTGTCCCAGACGATGTCGGTAGATCCAGACGTTTGACAAGACCCGTTCGATGAACTCCCGCGTCTCCTTCGACGGGATGGACTCGATGAACAGCAGCGGATCGTCCTTGAAATCGGTGCTGCGCCGCCACTTGCCGAGATTGCCCGGCCCGGCATTGTAGGCGACCAGCAGGCGGAACAGATCGCCGTCCACCCGGTCCAGATGCAGCAGATGGTCCACGTAGCGCTGGCCGAGCTGCATGTTGAGACCCGGATCGTACAGCTCGTGGCGGCCCTCCAGGTCGTCGTCGGAGTCCATGTAGTTGGCGGTCCGGGGCATGAGCTGCATCAGGCCGCGCGCACCCCGGCCGGACCGGGCCCTCGGGTCGAAGCCGGATTCCTGACGGATGATGCCGTAGATCAGCGCGCGGTCGATGGAGAACCCGTCCGCCGGCGCCCAGCTCGGCACCGGATACAGGGCCGCATGGTAGATCCGGCCCGTCGATACCCGGATGATGCCGGCCAGACGGATCGCCAGCCCCGGCATGTTGTGGCGGGTGGCGATGGTCATCAGGGGCTCGCGCAGGGACCGGTCCAGGCGCGGGAACAGCTTGCGCCATTCGCGCTCGGCCCGGCTGCTTTCGCCGATCTGCATCAGGGCGATCGCCCGACGCGCGCCCTCGTGGGACAGCAGGCGCTTGGCCTTGCGGTCGCTGATCTCCGGCAGCGACCAGTCGAACGGCACTTCGACGCCGAGCGCCCGGCGCCCGAGCAGGCCGTAGAAGGTCAGCGGGTACTGCGCGGCACGGGCGAGCCAGCGGGTTGAGTCTGCCGGCTTGCGGAGCTGAAGCGCAGCCCGGGCGGCCCAGTAGGCCCCGGCGGAACGCTGGGTGCGGGCGGCGTTCTCCGACATGGCGAGGGCGGAGAAATGCGTCTCGGCATCCTCGATCCGGCCCAGTCGCCACGCCGCCAGGCCGGCGATCCAATAGGCCATGGGGACGTCGGACCCGGCTTCCTCGGCGCTCTTCGCCGCCAGACGCAGGGCGTCCTCGTCCTTGCCGAAGATGAACAAGCCCTTGGCGATCTGGGCCCGTTGCTCGGCGAACTCCACCGGATCGAGCAGCGCGCGCACCGCCTTGGTGTCGAGCTTGCGCAGGGCGGCGCTCGGCGACCCGTTCCCGATCAGCGTGCGGATTTCGCGCGACAGCGCCCGGATCCGGGTCTGTTCGGCAGCGCTGCGGGCGCGCAGGGAGACGTAGAAATGGACGTCGCGAACCGCATCCGCGCCGTTGCCGCCGAGATAGCCGCGTTCCGGCGCGCGCGGCGCCTTGGCCGAGGCCGGCTTGCGCAGAACGGCGAGACTGTAGATCCGCTTGGCATCGGGCAGATCGGCATAATTCTCAAGCCAGGCCCGCAGCTCCGACCAGCTCGACCGGTAGGCGGTCGGATGCAAGTAGCGCTGGGCCTTCACATGGCCAAGAAGGATCTTGTTCTGGACGCGGGCCAACAGCTTGTCGGCCGTCTTCCAGTGTCCCTCGCTCTGCTCGGCGAAGATCTTGCGGTACAGCTCGACGTCGCGCTGGGTCAGGATCCGCGGCAGCGGCTGGGCCGCCTCCAGGCGGGAGCCGTCCAGCACGGCGGGGGGCAGCAGCGCCGTCTCCTGCGCCTCGTCCGGAAACCGGTCCGCGTTCGGGACCTGCACCCGATCCTGAGCGAACACCCCGGACGCTGCGCCGCAGATCACGGCGGCACCCAGGACTCCGGCAACCAGTCGAAGAATGCCTCCCCGGAAAGACGACGGGGATTTGTGGCGGGAATGTGGCGGAGACATGCGACCCAGTTAATCAGAAACCCTCTACACGGCAAGGTGAGTTACCTCCGGCAAGAAGCCATTCCTGTGGATAACTGACCCAAAAATGCATCGACGGACGCGGAATGATTTTTAATTTCGTATTTAATTTACGGTAAGCAAGTTTGTTAATTTGAAGAGGGCTAATTTTTTATAAAAATTATACGGTTTTCGCGACTTCATCCAATCGGCGACGCAATGCAAGCAAGTCCTTCCAGGCACTCGCCTTTTGTCCCGGCGTGCGGAGCAGATACGCCGGATGGTAGGTCGCGAGCGCCGGGATCGTGCCCGCCGAATTGGGCAGCCGCCAGTCCATCCAGGTTCCCCGAAGACGGGTGATACCCTCCTTGCGGCCCATCAGCGACTTGGCCGACGTGCCGCCGGCGAACAGCAGGATCTTCGGCGCCGCCAGTTCGATGTGGCGCTCCACGAAGGGTATGCAGGTGGCGATTTCGGCCGGCGTGGGCTGCCGGTTGCCCGGCGGCCGCCAGGGCAGGATGTTGGTTATATATACTGACTCTGCCCGCGACAGGCCGATGCTGGCCAGCATCCTGTCCAAGAGCTGTCCGCTCACCCCGACGAAGGGTTTGCCCTGACGGTCCTCGTCGGCGCCGGGGGCCTCGCCGACCACCATCACGTCGGCGCCCGGGACCCCGTCGGCGAAGACCGTGTTGGTGGCGGTCACCTTCAGTCCGCAGCCCTCGAACCCCTCCAACACCGCCTTTAGTCCCTCCAGGGAGTCGGCGCCGCGGGCGGCGGCCCGGGCGGCTTCCGCCGGGCGGTCGAGTTCCGCCTGCGCGGCCCGCGGCACGGCGGCCGGGCGGACCGGCGGGGCGGAGACGGGACGATTCGGCTGGGGGGACACCGCGGGGGCGGGGCCGGCGGCGGGCCGGTAATCGCCCCTTTCGGCGACGGATCGGGCGGGCGCGGCGCCCTGGGGCTGGCGCGGCTGCAGCCGGTTGACCGGGCTGGCAAGTATTGCCTCATCGACGCCAGCCTCCACATACCAGGAAAGCAGCGCGCGGGCCGCCGACTGGATATCGGCGGCCGTCACGGTCTTCTCCTGGCCCGAATCGGGGCCGGCGCCCCTGGTCTCGTGTTCATGGGTGAGTTATGACAGGTCGAAAGGCCGGCGGCCACCGCACGGTGTCAGAGACATAGAATAAGCCATTGCTTCGAAGCGGGAGTGCAGGATGGAACGGGAGTCGATGGAATGCGATGTCGTCATTGTCGGGGGCGGACCGTCCGGTCTTGCCGCGGCGATCCGGCTGAAGCAGCTCTGTCAGGAAAATGATGTCGATCTCTCGGTCGTCGTCCTGGAGAAGGGTGTCGAGGTCGGTGCGCATATCCTGTCGGGCGCGGTCATGGAAACCCGCGCGCTCGACGAGCTGATCCCGGACTGGAAGGACAAGGGCGCGCCGCTGAACACGCCGGCGACAGAGGACCAGTTCCTGTTCCTGACCAAGGGCTCGTCCTTCCGGATGCCGACCCCGCCGTCGATGAACAACCACGGCAACTACATCGTCAGTCTGGCCAACGTGGCGCGCTGGCTCGGCGAGCAGGCGGAAGCCGCGGGCGTCGAAATCTATCCGGGCTTCGCCGCCGCCGAGGTGCTGTATCACGAGGACGGCAGCGTCAAGGGCGTGGCCACCGGCGACATGGGCATCGGCAAGGATGGCGAGAAGACCGCCAACTACCAGCCGGGCATGGAACTGCACGCCAAGGTGACCCTGTTCGCCGAGGGCGTCCGCGGCTCCCTGACCAAGGGCCTGATGGAGCGGTTCGACCTGCGCAAGGACTGCGACCCGCAGACCTATGGTATCGGCATCAAGGAACTCTGGGAGATCGAGCCGGAAAAGCACACGCCGGGCAAGATCGTCCACACGATCGGCTGGCCGCTGACCAGCGACACCTATGGCGGCTCATTCCTCTATCACCTGGAGGAAAACCAGGTCGCCGTCGGGTTCGTGATCGGCCTCGACTACAAGAACCCGCACCTGTCGCCGTTCGACGAATTCCAGCGTTTCAAACAGCATCCCTCGATTCGCCCGATCTTCGAAGGCGGCCGGCGGGTGGCCTACGGGGCCCGCGCCATCAACGAGGGCGGCTGGCAGTCCATCCCGAAGCTGACCTTCCCGGGCGGTGCGCTCATCGGTTGTGCCGCCGGCTTCCTCAACGTCCCGAAGATCAAGGGCAGCCACAATGCCATGAAGTCCGGCATGACCGCGGCCGAGGCGATCTTCGAGGCGCTGAAGGGCGGCGACGCCAAGCAGGGTGTGGAGCCGACCGCCTATCCGGACATGCTGAAGAAGACCTGGGTCTACGACGAGCTCTACAAGGTCCGCAACATCCGCCCGGCGTTCCGGGCCGGCCTGCTGCCGGGCCTCGCCTATTCCGCGCTCGACACCTATATCCTGCGCGGCAAGGCACCGTGGACCCTGCACCACCACCCGGACCACGAGACCCTGATGCCGGCCTCTCAGGCGCAGCCGATCTCCTATCCGAAGCCGGACGGCAAGATCAGCTTCGACAAGCTCTCCTCGGTGTTCCTGTCGAACACCAACCATGAGGAGAACCAGCCGGCGCATCTCACGCTGAAGGATCCGTCCATCCCGGTGGAGCACAATCTGCCGCTCTACGACGCCCCGGAACAACGCTATTGTCCGGCAGGCGTTTATGAGATCGTACGCGATGACGATGGTGGGAATCCGCGACTGCAGATCAACGCTCAGAACTGCGTTCACTGCAAAACGTGCGACATCAAGGATCCCACGCAGAATATTCACTGGGTCGTACCGGAAGGAGGGGGAGGTCCGGTCTACCCGAACATGTGAGGCTTTGCCTTTGCCCCAGACCGCCCTGCGACCCGCTTCCGCCGCCGGACGACGGACCGGCGCCCTGAGTGGCTTTCGCACATTCGCCCCGGCCTTCTGTGTCGCGCTAGGCCTGTCGGCCTGCGCGACCGCCGGACCGCAACGCTCCGATGCGGCGGCCGCGTCGCTTTCTCCCGACGAGATGTCGGTGGCCGGAGCCTTTCTCGCCGGACGTTACGCCGACCGCATCCGCGATGTCGGCAATGCCAGCACCTTCATGGACCGGGTGGTGGAGAGCGGCGATATCGGGATCGCGCTGAAACGACGCGCCTTCCTGCTCCGTCTGGAAGCCGGCCGCTACGACGACGCCGCCGTTCTGGCGCCGGAGATCGTCGACACCCTCGACGCCAATGCTCCGATCGCCAACATCTTCATGGCGGTGGAGGCGGCGCGGGTCGGCGATTTCGACCGGGCTGCCCGACTGATCGACAGCCTGCCGGACAACCGGCTCAACCGGGTGCTCAGCCCGCTGCTGGACGGCTGGATCGCGCTCGGCCAGGGCAACCGCGAGACGGCCGAGCAGGCGATCGACGGGGTTCTGGAGATCGACGGCTTCGCCGTGCTCCATGCCCTGCACAGCGCCATGCTGGCCGATGCCGCCGGCGAGACCGCGCTTGCGGCGGAACGCTACGAAGCCGCCCTCGCCAACCTGCAGGATCCGCCGCTGCGGGTGCGGCTGGTTGCCGCCAACTTCCAGGCCCGGTTCGAGAGCGTCGAAGCCGCCATGGCGACGGCCATCGTGACCGACGCCACCGCCGCCGATCCGTCCGACGTGGAAGCCTATCTGCGGCGCGTGGCGGAAACCCGCAAGGGCCTGCATCCGAGTGCCGCCGACGGGCTCGCCCAGGCCTTCTTCGACCTGGGCAGCGCCCTGCAGCGCGACCGCCGCTCGGAGCTGGGGATGGTGTTCAGCCGGCTCGCCCTGCGGCTCGACCCGGATTTCGATCTCGCCACGCTGCTGATCGCGGAGATCCTCGACGACCGACAGCAATACGGCGAGGCGCTGGCGCTGTACGACACCGTGCCGGAAACCTCCGCCTATCGGCTGATGGCCGAACTGCGGGCGGTGAGCAGCCTGGTCGACATGGACCGCATGGACGAGGCCGTCGACCGGCTGAACGCGCTGGCCGACCGGCGGCCGGAGCAGATCGACCCGCTGGTCCGGCTCGGCGACCTCTATCGCTCGACCGAGGAGTGGAAGGGCGCGATCTCCGCCTATAACCGGGCCTTCTCGCGGCTGCCGGCGGGCGATCCGGGCTCCTGGTCGATGTACTATTCCCGCGGCATCGCCCTGGAGCGCGACGAGCAGTGGGAGCGCGCCGAGGCCGACTTCCTGACCGCGCTCGAACTGCGGCCGGAACAGCCCTACGTGCTGAACTACCTGGGCTATACCTGGATCGATCAGGGACGGAACCTGTCCAGGGCGACGCAGATGATCGAGCAGGCAGTCGCCCTGCGGCCGAACGACGGCTACATCGTCGACAGCCTGGGCTGGGCGATGTACCGCCAGGAGCGGTTCGCCGAGGCGGTGGAGCATCTGGAGCGGGCCGTGGAACTGCTGCCCACCGACGCGACCATCAACGACCACCTGGGCGATGCCTATTGGCGGGTCGGCCGGCGCCAGGAGGCCCGGTTCCAGTGGCAGCGGGCGCTCAGCTTCGATCCGGACGCCGACCTGGCCAAGAGCATCGAGCACAAGCTGCAGGCCGGCCTGCCGGCGGTGCAGTCCGGCTCGGTGAAGACGGCGGACACCAAGGCGGATGTGGACGGCTGACGCCGACGGCGCCGCCCGGCACCGCCTCGCCCCCGCCAAGGTCAACCTCGCCCTGCACGTTACCGGCCGCCGGCCGGACGGGTATCACCTGCTCGACATGCTGGTCGCCTTCGCCGATATCGGCGACCGGGTCACCTGGCGGCCGGGCGGGTCTGCCTGCCGGCTAAGCGTCGACGACCGACTGCTCCGTCCGGAGCCGGTGCCGGTCGATACCTCCAACCTTGCCTGGCGCGCCCTGGCCCTGGCCGGGCGGCTCGGCGCGGCACCCCTGGCCGGGGACCTGACGGTGGAGAAGAGCCTGCCCTCAGGAGCGGGGATCGGCGGCGGGTCGAGCGATGCGGCCGCGGTGCTGCGCCTCCTGCTGACCGAGACCGCAACCGACGAGGCTTTCCTGCAGGCGCAGGCAGTGCGGCTCGGCGCCGACCTGCCGGTCTGCCTGGCCGGTCGGCCGACACGGGTGCAGGGTATCGGAGAGCGCCTGACGCCGGTCGCCCTCGCACACGCCCTGGCCGTCGTGCTGGTCTGGCCTGGCGAAGGCCTGTCGACTCCCGCGGTGTTCCGGGCCCGCGCCGCCGAGGATCGCGATGCGATCCCCGCCACCGCCATCGACGCCCTCGCCCAAGACCCGCTCGGCGCGATCGCCGATCTGCGCAACGATCTGGAGGAGGCCGCCCGCGCCTTGCTGCCGGCGGTCGGTCACGCGGCCGATGCCCTGCGGGAGTCTGCAGGGTGCAGGCTGGTCCGGATGTCGGGAAGCGGATCGACCGTGGTCGGATATTTCGCCGACGGGAATGCCGCGGCGGAGGCGGCCGACCGGATCTCGGCGGGCGCCCCCCACTGGTGGGTGCGGGCGGGCGTGCTGCAGGCCTGAGCGTCTCCGCAGGGTTCGCTCAGTTCAGCCGTTGGCGCAGACTGCGCGACGGCAGGCCGGTGGCGGGCAGGCCGTTATCGCTCTGGAACTTGCTGATCGCCGCCCGGGTCATCGGACCGGCGATACCGTCCACCGGCCCGTCGTAATAGCCCAGCGACGTCAGCCCTTCCTGGATCTCGGCAATGTCCGGGGCGCCGGTCGGCGGATCGAGCACCAGCCCCGCCGCCGGGCCCAGGGGCGCTTCCGGCAGGCCACCCGCCGACTTGGTCCGCAGCCATTCCTGGGCGCCCTCGGCACCGGCCTTGGCGGCGTCATACATCTTGCGCTCACGCTCCAGCTCGTCGGGCTCGAACCGCGCGATCTCGTAGAAGCCTTCAGACACACCCCGTTCCGCCGCCCGCTGGAACCACCGTTTCGCTTCCGCATCGGATTGCGGAATGCCCTTCCCCAGGGCATAGAGCCTGCCGAGATTGTACTGGGCCAAGGGGAAGCCCTGTTCGGCCGCGCTGTGATACCAGAGCAGCGCCCGCGTCTCGTCCTCGGGTACGCCGAGACCCCTCTCGTACATCACGCCGAGATTGAACTGCGCCACATCGAGGCCGTTGATCGCCGCTTCCCGGAACCAGGTCGCGGCCTCCGCCGGCCGGGGCTCGGCCGCGCGCATCATGGCGGCGGCGACCTCGAACTGGGCAGCGGGATTGCCGGCCTCTGCCCGGCTGAGCGGCGCGGCCCCCTCGGTGGTCGGCGCAGCGGCGGCCGAGGCCCGACGCGGCGGCTCGACCAGGGCCGGGGCCGGTGGGGGGGCGACGGGCCGGGGGTCAACGGCGATAGGCTTGTCCGGCAGCGGCGGCGCCGGACGGATCGCGGTCTCGGCGACGGACGCCGTTTCGGTCGGCGCGCCGGCACCCGGTTCGGCGGGAGCGGAGCCGGTCTCACCAGCCGGCGCCGGTGTCGTGTCGGCGGTGGGCGACGACCCGGTGACAGGCGACGGTGCTGTGGAATGAGGCGGCGGAGAAAGAGGCGGTGGAGCGGAGGCGACTGATCCCAGAGGCTCCGGCCCAGGTGCCGGCGCAGCGACGTCCTGCGGCGCGTCCGAGGTCGACCCGATCCCCTGCCGCACCCAGTCTGTGGCCGCCGCCAAGGCGTTCTGAACGCTGGACTGCGCCTCGGCGAGCCGATTGCCGAGCGCGTCGAGGTTGAGCGTTCCCTGCCGATGGGCGGACCACAGCGCCCCGCCGATCAGCATCAGCACGATTGCCGCTGCGATGGCCAGCCGAACGCCGCCGCCCTGGCGCCGCGCCGGCAATCCCTCGCGGATGGGCTCGCCCGACAGACCGAGCGCCCGGGTGTCGATCGGATCGGCCGGGAAGTCGTAGGAGGGCGGGGTCGGCTCAGGTCGTTGGGGTTTCGATACGGTTTCCGGCGGCATCTCCGGCGGCGGCGGAATCTCGTCCGGCCGGGCAGGCTCCCACGTCTCCGCCAGCACGGCGGCGGCGTCCAGATCGGGCCCGGCGGCCTCCTCGGGCTCCGGATCCGCCTTCGGCGTGTCGCGGTCCCGCAGATCCTCGGCCGCGAAGGCCAGGGCCGTGCGATCGATCTCTATTTCCGGCTCCCAACCCGCCGGGGGACCGCCCGGAAGCGGCGGAACGGGTCGTGTGTCCTGTTGTATCGGCTCGAAAGTTTCTTCTTCCTCAACCGGTTCCGGCGGTGCAGGCGGAACGGGTCGCAGGACGATCGGGGCCGGTTTCGGGCGCTCCGGTTCGGGCGGGGGCGGCACCTCCACAAGGTCGCGCGTCACCTCGTCGGCGGTCGGACCGGGGGTCTCGCTGTCCCAGATATCCTCGTCGGCGGCCGGTTGCGGCACCTCCTGGCGCGGCTCGGTGGCCGGCGGTGGTTCCGGCGTCCGGATCGGCCGGAAGGCGATCGGCGTCCGGATCGGCTGGGGAGCAGGCGGCGGGGTGGGTTCTGGCTCGGGTTCCGGTTGGGGGGCGGCCTCGATTTGCGGCGGCGGTGGCGGCGTGACCTCTTCCGGCTCCGGATGCGCGGTCGGCGGCGGCAGCCGCTCCGCCTCGCGTTCCAGGGCCACCACCCGCTCGGCCACGTCCTTCAGCGCATAGCCGATCGGCCGCAGGCGCGCCTCGAACAGCCGCTCGCCATCGGAGATCCGGCTGAAGATGGCCTCCACCGTATCGGCGCTGATCCCGTCGGGGCGGGGTGCGGCGGGTCCACGCTGGGCGCCGCCGCGGTCGGCCGGCACCGGGATGCCGCGGTTGGTGGAATCCGACTTGATGGCGTGATCGATCCATTCGCCGATCGTCATGCCGGCAGCCGCAGCCGCCCGGCGCGCAATGTCGCGCGTCGCCTGGTCGACTCCCTTTACGCTCCAGGCCGTGGTGTCTCGGGACACCTTACCCTCACTACCGCCAACAATACCGCATCATAACGTGGTAGCGCTCGGCAGGGAAGCAAGCGCGACCCGTATGAATTCCCAAGGAAAACGCCGGTGGGATTACCGAGGTTTGCGCCGGAAGATCCGTCCGAAGAACCCAGGCTTGCCGCGGCCGGGAAGCACGAAGGTCTCCACCACCCGCATACGGTCGACGAGCTGTTCGATCCGGCGGGCCAGGCCGTCCAGGGAGTCGGAGGTGTCGGAGGGGATCCGGCGCACGAACCGCTCGGTCTCCAGTAGCTCGGTCTCGAGCCGCTCGACCTTGCGCTCGACCCCGATGAGTCCGCGCGGTCCCTCGAGCATCTCCAACCGCTCGGTCAGCTCCGCGATGCGGCCGGAGAGCGCCTGGATCCGCGTGTCGAGCCCGGCGATCTCGTCGGGCTCGGTCTCCATCCTGGTTTCCAGAACCCGCACCCGGTCCCGCAGGGAGGCAAGTCCTTCGGTATGGCGGCTATCCTCGCGGGCGAGGATGGTCTCGCGCGCCTGTCGCCAGTTGCCCGGGCCGAAGCCGAAATCGGGGTGATCGCTGGCCCGCCGCCCCAAGGCCTGGCCGGCCTGGCGCCGGTCGCCCTCCGGCGGAAGGGCGCGGGTCTCCGGATCGGACTGTGCGGCCGGAGCGGCGGGCGCGGCGCGGCGATCCACGGGAGTGCCGCCGCCGTCGCGGATCCGGCGGGACAGCCAGACGCCGATGGGCTCGCCGCTTTTGCGGGCTTCGTTCTTTGCGATCTCGCGATCCTCCCGCGAGACGCCCTTGATGCTCCAAGGTGTAGAACCGGACATCGACCCGCCACCGTTCCTGACCGACCCCATGCGCGACCGCGCGCCGGGAAACTACCCGGTAAGACTTTGCGCCCCTACTATACAGAATTCAGCGGAAAACGGCAGAGATTTGA
Organism: Thalassobaculum sp. OXR-137; assembly: GCF_034377285.1. Classification (NCBI taxonomy): domain Bacteria; kingdom Pseudomonadati; phylum Pseudomonadota; class Alphaproteobacteria; order Rhodospirillales; family Thalassobaculaceae; genus Thalassobaculum; species Thalassobaculum sp. OXR-137. The sequence continues at coordinate 1,024,389 of NZ_CP139715.1, forward strand.
CGAGGATCCAGTTGCCGGTCATCCCCGTATCTCCAGGGTCAGTCGCGCCCCATTCCGCGCCGCTCCAGCCGGCCGATCCGGTCGGCCAGCTTCTCGACCACATCCTCCAGGCCGTCGAGCACGTCGAGCAGCCGCGCTTCGCTGCGTTCCAGCCGCTGATGCACGCCGGCGATCAGGGCCGCGTCGTCCACCACCTCGTCCCTGCCGCCCGGCACCAGCGCGCCGCCCGACTCACCATGCTGCTGCGCCGAGTCGCGCAGGGAGTCGGCCGGGGCCAGCGGGCGGCCGGAAGCCTCGGCGGCGCCGACGCGGCGGATCACATGGCTCAACCACTCGCCCATCGTCGCCTCGTGGTCCGCCGCCGCGGACTTCGCGAGGTCGCGGGATTCCGGGGTGACGCCCTTCACACTCCAGGGCAGTTTGGCCTTGCTGCGCGTTGCCACGGTCGGTCTCCGGCTAGGGGCGGACGGCGTTGTTATCGTACCGCAACCTGACGCTTGCTTGAAATGCCATGTGTTGCGTATGTTCCGCCTCGCATGGGGCGTAGCCAAGCGGTAAGGCAGCGGTTTTTGGTACCGCCATTCCCAGGTTCGAATCCTGGCGCCCCAGCCACCCGCTCCGCTCCGGCGTCATCCCGTTCGGCCTCCCTCAGGCTCCCGCACCGATCTGCGCCCCGGCGACCCGCTGCGGCGAGCGCTTGACGCACCACAGCGACGTCTCGTGGGCGCCGGCCGAAACCGGGATGCGCGCCGCCGCCGACTGGGCGACCCGGTCCGCGAGACGGGTCCGGGTGTAGTGGCTGGAGAACAGCGGCTCCAGCCCGCCGGAGGCAAGCCACGCGCTGACGACCTGATGCTCGGAATAGGCCCGCCAGTCCCAGGCCCGCGGATAGCCGTCCGGCAGAAGCACGTCGTGGACATGCACGAGCACGCCGGGCGCCAGCGCCGGGACGATCTCGGAAAACAGCAGGTCCACGTCCGAGCCCGGCAGGGCCAGGTGACTGGAGTCGATGAAGAGCACGTCGCCCGGTTCCAGCTCGGGCAGGGTTCCGAGCGCAGTTTCCTGCAGGGTTCGGCGGCGCAGGCGCACGTTCAGCGCGGAGATGTCGGCCCGAGGCGCCGGATCGACGCAATGGATCTCGGTCTCCAGGCCGCCATCCGCCACCGCCTGGGCCATGAAGCGGGTGGAATGGCCCGACCCGACCTCGAGAATGCGCCGCGGCCGGCCGGCCCGCACGATCGCATAGGCGGCCGCTCCGTCCAGGCCGGGGAACCAGTCCTGGCCCCAGCGCGGCATCGGCGGCTTGGCGCCGGAAAACCGGTCGACGATCTCGGCGAACCGATCGATCGCCGACAGCACCTCGGCCATGGCCGGTTCGGCGGCGGCGAAGACGGGCTCGAGCGCCTTGTAGGTGGCCGGCGGTCGCAGGGAGGCGGCGTACCGGTGCGGCACGAACACGCCCCCGTCGGCAATACCGAGCGTCGTAGCAATCGCTATCAGGCGTTTTTTCAATGCGTTAGATCTCACTACCGGCGAAAAGACTACGAGACATCACAAGCGGAATTCGGCGCCTTCGCGGGTGACGATCGTGCCCGGACGGGCGGCCGCTGCCAGGTCGGCGATCCGGTCGAGATCGTCATCCTCGTGCTTGGGATCGTGGTGGAACAGGGCCAGGGTCCCGACCCCGGCGATCTCCGACAGCCGCACCGCCTCCTCCCAGGTCGAATGGCCCCAGCCGCGATGGGCGGGGAGTTCCTCTTCGGTATAGGTCGCGTCGTAGAAGACCAGATCGGCCCCGCGCATCAGGTCCAGCACATTGCCGTCGTCCTGCCCGGGGACGTGCTCGGTATCGGTGACATAGGCGACCGACCGGCCGCCATGGCTGATCCGGTAGCCGCAGGCCCCGCCCGGATGGTTCAGCGGACGGGTGTCGACGCGCAGCCCCGGCGCCACCTCGAAGCCCGCACCGCAGGAGAAATCCTCGAACCGGACATCCGCCCGGAACTCGTCCAGCGGGATCGGAAACAACGGCGGCGACATCATCTTGTGCAGGATCTCGCGCAGGCCGAACGTCTGCTGCAGCCGGGCGGCCCGGAACACGATGCTGTTGCCCGGCGTGTAGGCCGGGCCCCAGAACGGCAGGCCGGCGATGTGGTCGAGATGGAAGTGAGTCAGCAGCACGTCGGTCGGCCCGCAGGGCTCGCCGCTCATGGCGCGGCCCAGTTCGCGGATGCCCGTGCCGCCGTCGAGGACGATCCGGCGGCCGGCGCAGCGCACCTCTATGCAGGACGTATTGCCACCGTATTTAACCGTCCTCGGTCCGGGGCACGGCACGCTGCCGCGGGCTCCCCAAACCTTGACGACCATTGCGTCATCCGCCAACCGACGTCTCCCGTCCTGCTGCTACGGACATTGCAGCCTTCACGCCCGCCCGCAACCCCTACCACAGGCATGTTGCAGGAAAAATGCAGGGGAGAACACCTGCATGTACGCAGTTGTCGCCCGCCGATCGATGCCCCAGAGTGACGGCCCGACACGACTGCCCGACGTCACCGCCTGCTCTGCCCTCCCCGCTCCCGACACGAAGCTCGCCGATGGTCCGACCCGACATGCGCCGCACGAACTGGACCGGCATTCTGTTCGGCTTCCTGCTGGCGACCCTCGCCGCTTTTCAGCAGTTCAAGCTGCCGCCGCTGCTGCCGGCGCTGCTGGCCGAGTACGCCTATCCCAAGGTGATGGCCGGCGCCTTCATGTCGATCTATGCGGTGGTCGGCCTAGCGGTCTCCTTCGGCCTGGGCTGGCTGCTGCAGCGGATCGGGACGGTCCCGATCCTGCTCACCGCCTTCGCCACGGCGATCGGCGGCAACGTGCTGGCCCTGATCCATCCGGAGAGCGCGATGGTCATGCTGGCCGCCCGCGGGCTGGAAGGGCTCGCCTTCGCGGTCTTCGCCATCGCCGGGCCGGTCTATACCAACCGCAGCGCCGGGCCGAGCCACCTGCCGCTAGCGATTGCCCTGTCGGCGATCTGGATCCCGCTCGGCCAGATCAGCGCGAACCTGCTGGTGCCGCTCGGCCATATGGCCGAGGGCGAGGCCTGGGGCGGCTGGCGGCTGTCCTGGATCGCGACCGGCGTGGCGACGGTCCTGCTCGCCGGCTGGATGGTGGCGATCCGTTTGCGGGGTGCGGCCGATCTCGACCTGCGGCGGCCCGCCGGGACGGTCCACGCGCCCTTCTCCACCGACGAACGCTGGGCGCTCAGTCTGGCGGCGCTGATCTTCACCCTGTGGTCGACCCAGTATTTCGCCTACATGACCTGGCTGCCTCAGTTCCTGGTCGAGGCGCACGGCCTGTCGGAGGACTGGGCGACGATCGGCTATTCGGTACCGGTGGTGATCCTGATCGTGGTCGGCCTGCTGACATCCATCGCGATCCGCCGCGGCCTGCCCCTGGCGCCGATGTTCGTCGCCTCCATCGTGCTGCAGGCGGCGGTTTGGTGGACCATCCCCTATACGACCACGCTGACCACCGGGATCGTCTCGCTGGTCGCCTACGGCCTCGGCATCGGGGTGACGCCGGTCTGCCTGTTCGCCCTGCCGAGCACCATCCTGGGCTCGTCCCGGGCGGGACCGAGCGCCTTCGCGGTGCTGATGACCGGGCGCAATCTCGGCGTGCTGATCGGACCGATCCTGCTGCCGCAGATCCTGCTGGTGATGCAGGTCTGGGCCGACGTCACCTGGGTCTTCGCCGCCCTCACCACGCTCTGCGCCCTCGGCGCCTTGCTGCTCGGCCTCGGCCTGGCGCGCATGGGCCGGTATCGGCCCGATTGATACGGAATCGTATCGACGGGTTTCCGGCGTCTTTTTATGGCTGGAAATTGTGGGAAGAGGTGGCCGGCAAAGGTCCTGAAGCAAGTTCAGGATGACGGTTCATTAACTATGCCGGCCGGAATCCGATTTACGGAACAAGCCGATAGCCGCCCGTATCCGTGACCAGGATCTCGGCTCGGGACGGGTCGGGCTCGATCTTCTGGCGCAGCCGGTACACGTGGGTTTCCAGCGTGTGGGTTGTGACCCCGGCATTGTAGCCCCAGACCTCGTTGAGCAGGGTCTCGCGCCGGACCATCCGGTCGCCGGCCCGATACAGGTATTTGAGGATCGCGGTTTCCTTCTCGGTCAGGCGGATCTTGCGGTTCTTGGTTTCGTCCACCATCAGCTTCGCCGCCGGCTTGAAGGCGTAGGGGCCGATGGAGAACACCGCGTCGTCGCTCTGCTCGTGTTGGCGGAGCTGGGCGCGCATCCGGGCCAGGAGCACCGCCACCTTGAACGGCTTGGTCACATAATCGTTGGCGCCGGCATCGAGACCGAGGATCGTGTCGGCGTCGCTGTCCTGGGCGGTGAGCATGATGACAGGCGACTTCACCCCCGCCTTGCGCATCAGCCGGCAGAGGTCGCGGCCATCCATGTCCGGAAGACCGACATCGAGCAGGATCAGATCGTAGGTGGCGGCCTTGGCGGCCTCCAGCCCTTCGGCGCCGGTCCCCGCCTCGCTGGTGTCGAACTCCTCGTGAAGCTGCAGCTGCTCGGCGAGAGTCCCGCGCAGCGCCTCGTCGTCGTCCACCAGAAGAACCTTGCGTCCCGTCGTCATCGTCATTCCCATCCGGTTAAGCTGCGGCCCGGTCAGGCTGCGGCATCGCATTACCAGGGCGCCAATGCACGCAGGCCGCCTCAGGTTACCTCAAATAACCGTGGCGCGCTCATTCGACGAGTCCGTCGCCGACGCCCTCCACCGTTACGCCCTTCCAGAACGCCACCCAGCCGGCGATCCGTCGCGCCTTGCGCTTGGGCTCCAGATAGCGCCAGGCGGCGTCGCGCTCCTCCCGGTCGCCCACGCGCACCGTGTAGTAGGTGGCGACCCCGCGCCACGGACAGCCGGTGCGGGTGGCCGTCTCCTCCAGGCAGTCGAGGCGCACGGCTTCGGGGGGGAAATAGGCCACGCCCTCGATGGTGACCACCTCCTCGGCCTCGGCGATCACCTCGCCGTTGAAGCTTGCGGTCGGCATCTTTCCTCCCTCGCGGATCTCAAAAACCGGGGGAGAGCATCTGGCGCAGCATGGCCAGACATAGCGGGTGGTGCGGGTCGCCGAAGGCCTCCAGAGCGGTGAAGTGATTGCCGCCCTCCACATCCACCGACAGGGCCGGCTGACCGGCGGCGTGCAGCGCCTGAATCAGCTCGTCGCGCTGGCGCAGGTATTCCGGCCCCTCTTCCAGGCCGACCGTGGCGATCAGCGGCGGCAGGCGGCCATCGCCCTTCTTCAGGTCGCGGGCAATGGAAATGGGGCTGAGCGGCGCCACATCCTCGGGCTTCAGATGCAGGCTCTCGTTGAGGTAGCACAGGCGGATCGGCTCCAGGTCGTGGAGGCCGGAGACCGAGCAGCCGCCCTTCAGCAGATCCGGCCGGCCGTTGGGGCCGCAGAGCATCGCCGCCAGATGGCCGCCGGCGGAATGCCCGGCCACGTGCAGCTTGTCGGCGCGACCGCCGACCCGCTCGGCATTGGCGTGGATCCACTCGATGGCGGCGGTCACGTCGGCGACGATATCGGCGATCGTCACCTCCGGGCACAGCCGGTACTCGACCGAGACCAGGGTCACGTCGGCGGCCACATAGGTCGGCGCCAGGAAATGCACCAGGGACTTGTCCCGCGTGTGCCAGTAGCCGCCATGGATAAAGGCGAGGATCGGCGCGTCGGGCCGGGCGGCCGGGAACACGTCGACCCGGTGGCGCTCATGCGGTCCGTAGGCCAGGTCCAGGTCGCAGGACAGCGCGTTGCGCGCCTCGGCGCCCCGGGCCATCCAGCGCTGACCGATACCGGCCACGTCGGGCACCTTGGCCTGGTTGTTGTACTGGGCGTCGAGCGCCGCCTGATCGTAGGTCCCGAAGACCGTCATCGCTTTCTCCCGTATCGACTTTCCTGGCCCGACTCTTCCGGTCGTCCCGTTCTAGCATTCCAGCGCCCCTGCGTCGTGAGGTCCATTCGTCTTGACCTGACGGGCGCGGCGATCAATATGCGCGCCATGCCCGATGACCGCGATCCCGCCGCCGGCGCCCCCGCCAGTTCCCTCGACGGCGCACCCGCCACGCCCCGACCGTCCTCAGACCGCCCTGCCGGGCCGCGCCCCTTCGTGCGCGCCACCGGCCAGCTCGCGGTCGATCGGGCCATCGCCGAGCTGCGGCGCGGCGGCCTGGTGGCGATCCGCGCCGGACGCGACCTCGACCGCCTGGCGGTGGCCGCCGGCAGCGAGATGGCGACCCGCGAACTGATGGGCCAGATGTCGGCCATCGCCGGCTCCGAGCCGCGCCTCGTCCTGACCCGCAACCGGGCGGCCGTGCTGGGCTCCGGGACCGACGCCCCGGCCGTTTCGGTCGCGCTGTCGACCGCCCTGGACGTGGATGCGGTGCTCGATCTGTCCGACCCCACCCGCCAGGCCGCCGTTCCGGCCGGTCTCACCGCCCTGCCGGAGCGCGCGGATACCGCGGCCGCGGCGGCGGTGACCCTGGTGAAGCTGGCGCGCCTGCTACCCAGCGCCCTTGTCGCCACGGTGCACGGGATCTCCGCCTCGACCATGACCGCCTGGGCGCGGGAACGGGCCCTGCTGGTGGTCGAGGCCGGCGAAATCGAACGCTATGCCGAGACCAGCGCCCACCGGCTGATCCGTGCCGCCTCGGCCCGGGTGCCGCTGGCCGATGCGGAGCTCTGCGAACTGACGGCCTTCCGGCCGATGGACGGCGGCACCGAACATGTGGCGATCCGCATCGGCGAGCCCGACGCGGATGTGGGCCCGGTGCTGATCCGCATCCATTCCGCCTGCCTGACGGGCGATCTTCTGGGCAGTCTGCGCTGCGACTGCGGCGACCAGCTGCGCGGCGCGATCCGGGAGATCGAGCAGGCCGGCGGCGGCATCCTGCTGTATCTGGCGCAGGAGGGCCGGGATATCGGCCTGATCAACAAGCTGCGCGCCTACACCCTGCAGGATCTCGGGGCCGACACGGTGGACGCGAACACCACCCTCGGCTTCGACGACGACGAACGGGTGTATTTCCCAGCGGCGGAGATGCTGCGCCAGCTCGGCGTCGGCCGGGTGCGGCTGATGACCAACAACCCCTCCAAGATGGAACAGCTCGCCGCCTGCGGCGTGGAGGTGGTGGAGCGGGTGCCCCATATCTTCGCCTCGAACAGCCACAACGAACGCTATCTCGCGACCAAGGCGTCGCGGTCGGGTCACCTCTTCTAGACAGCGTCTTCCAGACGGCGGCGAAAGATTCCGCCCCGGACCCTGCAGGGCGGCAGTCTCTGCCGCCGACCGCGCCGCAGAGGCGGAGGATGCCGGGTCGGTTCCCACCGCCGGCGCGCTAACAGACCGGAATCGCTAAAGTTTATTTCCCACGGTGCTTGGCACGCAGCTTGCTTCTCTCTGGATGACGGAGGAGTGTGCGATGAGCGTGACAGAAGCAACGGGCCAGGCAAATCCAAGCTGGTGGTCGCAGAAGTGCCAGAGCGGCGAGGCAGATCCGTGCGAGCCGGGCACCGGCGGCACGAACGACTCCTTCGGCTTTGCCGACCTTCTGGACGTGATCAATCCGCTGCAGCACATCCCGGTGGTCAGCACCCTGTACCGGGAGCTGACCGGCGACACGATCTCGGAAACCGCCCGCATGGCCGGGGGCGCGCTCTGGGGCGGTCCGGCCGGCGTGATCGGCGCGCTCGCCAACACCATCACCGAAGGCGAGACCGGCTCGGATATCGGCGGAACCGCCATGGCCTATCTGCGCGGCGAAGAGGTCGGCACGCCGGCCCAGGATCCGGCCGCCATGCTGGCCGACGCATCGCAGGCCGCCGAATCGGGCGACCCGCTGGCCGGCCCGGTGCCGGCTTCCGTCGCCGCCTTCGCCGACGCGGCCCAACCCGCGACCCCGGGCTCCGTCCCGGCCGCACAGGCCGGCGCGATGGCGCTCGCCGCCGCCCAGGCCGGTCCGACGCCGGCGGGCTCGCAGGAATTCTCGGGATCCGCCGCCAGCCGCCTCGACGCCTTCATCCAGCGGGCCAACGCCGTGCGCACCCCGGCGCTCACCCCCGCCCGGACTCAGGCCGCCGATCCGGCGGTGAACGCAGTCCAGAGCGCGCCGGGCCGAGGCGCCCAACCCACCGGCGGCAAGGGCCTCGTCGTGGACGTGACCCCGTCGGCGGCCGCTCAGACGGCGCCGGCGCGCAGCGCCCAGGCTCCGGCCGGCGCACCGCTGACCCTGGCCACGGGCGGCAATACCGATGTCGCCAACTGGATGTCGCGCGCGCTCGACCGCTACGAGTCCATGAAGACCAGGGAACAGTCCTGACCGGGCAGGTGCGGCCGCGCGCTCAGTCGTAGTCGCGGGCGCCGAAGATCGCGGTGCCGACCCGGACATGGGTCGCGCCCATCTCGACGGCGGTCTCGAAATCCCCGCTCATCCCCATCGACAGGTTCGCCAACCCATTGCGCTTGGCGACCTCCCGCAGCATGGCGAAATGCAGCGCCGGATTGTCCTCCACCGGCGGGATACACATCAGCCCGACCACGGTAAGCCCCAGCATGTCGCGGCACTCGGCGATGAAGGCATCGGCCTCGGCGGGCGAGACGCCGGCCTTCTGCTCCTCCTCGCCCGTATTGACCTGGATGTAACAGGCGAGCTTTCGGCCCTGTTTCTCCATCTCCTTGGCCAGTTCGCGGGCGAGCTTGGGGCGGTCCACTGTCTGGATCACGTCGAAGAGCTCGACCGCCTCCTTGACCTTGTTGGTCTGCAGCGGGCCGATGAGGTGCAGTTCCACGCCCTCGTACCGGCTGCGGAAGTCGGGCCATTTGCTCTTGGCTTCCTGGACCCGGTTCTCGCCGAAGACCCGCTGGCCGGCGAGCAGCGCCGCCTCGACCCGCTCCACCGGCTGGACCTTGCCGACCGCGATCAGCGTCACCGCGGCGGGATCCCGCTCCGCTTCGCCCGCCGCCTTCTCGATGGCGTGGCGGATGGTGTCGATATTGTCGGAGATCTGCCGCACCAGGTGCGGATCGACGGCGACCGGGCCGCCATCCTCACCGACAGCCTGTCCCGTTGCCGCGCTCATGTCTCTTCCTCCGCATATCCGTATCGCTCGATTTCCGCCGACAGCGCCTGGGCGATCGGCGCCATAACGCTATCATACCGCCGCCAGCGGGCCAGCGCGGTTCGATAGATCGGTTGGGTGACCTGCGCCGCGCTCGGGGTCGCGAGGACACCGCGGCTGCGGGCATGGTCGTGAAAGGCCAGCATGCCAGGCTCGAACGGCAGGTCGAGGAAGTCGGTGATCCGGCGGGCCTCCCGCTCCAGATCCGCGACCACGTCCTCGTAGCGCACGGCAAGGGCCGGCGTCTCGACCGCCCGGCAATAGCTCTCCCAGGCGGTGAAGGTCGCCCGGTACAGGGCCGCCGCCCCGTCGAGCGAGGAGAACGCCGCCATCCAGTCGTTGAGCACGAAGTTCTGCATGAAGCAGGACAGAACCACATCGCAGGGGTGGCGCAGGGCGAGAATGAACCGGGCGCCCGGAAACACCCGCCGGATCAGCGCCACATGCGCCATGTTCAGCGGCATCTTGTCGACCGTGTAGCGGGTATCGGTGCGCCTGGTATGACGGGCCAGCCGGACACGGTAGTGCCGCCTCAACTCTTCAATTTCCGGCTCTTTCAAGGCCGGTAGATCCACCGGGTAGCGATGGGCCGACAGGGTCAGATCGGCGATCATCGCCGCGACCAGGGGCCGCTCCTCGACGACCTCGATCCGGGAATGGGCGTCCAGCACCTGGTCGATCAGGGTGGTGCCGGATCGCGGAAAGCCGACGACGAACAGCAGATCCGACCCGGCATCGCCCTCGCCGACCGGCGGTCCGGCGCGGTGGAGCTCGGCCAGCGCCTCGAGCTGCGCCAGCGCGCGGCCCGGATCCCGCTGCGGGCGGGCAGTGGCCACCTGACGGGCGTTGGCCTCGGCGAAGGCGGCGAAGGCCTCATCCGTGCGCCGCGCCGTTTCCAGGGACCGCGCCCGCTCGAACAGAAAGAGATGGCGCATCGCCGCCGGGCACCGGTCGATCCCGGCTTCCACGATCGACAGGGACCCCGCCGGATCGCCGCGTCGGCGGGCCACCGAAGCCAGCACCAGCGCCGCCGCCGCGGTGTCGGGCGCGGTCGCGAGAGCCCGGCGGGCCCAGCGCTCCGCGCCGTCGAGATCGGCCGCGTTCTCGGCGAATTCTGCAAGGAGAACCAGGGCCGATGCCTGTCCGGGTGCGACGAGAAGGGCCCGGTCGGCCGCCTTGCGCGCCCGGCCGCCATCCCCGGCCGCCCGCTCGGTGGCCGCCAACTGGCGCAGCAGCACGCTGTCCAGCGGCCTGCGGCCGAGATGCGCCGACAGCAGGTCCACCGCCCGGTCATGCTGGTCGAGCTGGCCGTACAGACCCGCCAGTCCGACCACGGCCTCGCTGCCGGCGCCCCGGTCGATCGCCCGCCCGAGTTTGTCGGCCGCCTCCTCGAACCGGCCGAGGCGCCGCAGGGCCGTGCCATGGTTGGCGAGCACCGCCGGATCGGTGCCGCCGCCCGTGGCCGCCAGGGCCTCATAGGCGCCGATCGCCTCGTCCAGCCGATCGCAGGACAGGGCGGCCTCGGCCGTCAGCCGGATCACGGCGGGGTTCGCGCGGACCTGATCGGGCAGGCGGGACAGCAGGCCGAGGGCACCCTCGGGGTCGTCCAGCGCCAGGCGCACCTGCGCTCTGTTGACCAGGATCTGCGCGTCTCCGGGTTGCCGGCGGTCGGCCTCGACCAGCAGCCGGTCGGCCGTGGCGAAGGCACCGGCGCCCGCTTCCAGCATGGCCAGGCGGAACAGGGCCGCGCCGGGGACGGCCCGGTGCTTCAGCAGAAGATCGTGGACCGGGCGGGCCGGCGCCGGATCTCCGGAGGAGAGGGATTTCTCCAGCGCGGTTCTGGCCTTGGGCGGGAGCGGGCCGGCCATGGCATCAGACCGTCGGCTTGCCGTTCTTGTCGATATACCGCAGCTCCCGCAGGACGTCGCCATGGACGTCGATCAGCTGGGCGACATGGGCGTCCGACAGGCTCTTGCGCCACCCGCCGACCTTGCCTTCGCGGAAGAAGGTCTGATCCGAGCGGACCCGCTCGCGGAAGCCGGCCTGCTTCTCCTGTCGGGAGACCTCCTCGAAATTGCTGAACCGGATCGCCTTCTTGATCCGCTCGGGAGTGGCCGGGATGTTCAGGAACTTGACGATGCGGGAGAATTCCTTGAACGGCTTGGACCGCAGGTCCTCGTAGCGCAGGACCAGCGGCTCGAAGCCCGGCACGCCGGTCCAGCCCCGGTAATGCTCCCCCCAGGGGCCGAGATACTGGACGATCGCCGCCTTGGTGGTCGGCGTGTGCATGGTATCGCGGCACAGTCCGTCCACCACCTGTTCCATCGTGCCGTTGTAGTGGGCGGCGAAGGACACGGCGACGTCGAACACGTTCCGCACGACGTAGATCGCCCCCATGGTCTGCTCGAGGCCGATGATCGGAATGTCCCCGGCAAAACCGATGCGGTTATGGGTCTTCACGATCGAGGTCTCTGGCCGGGAGGCGAGCTTCTGCTGCAGCACGGGGCGCAGCTGATCGAGCTCCTGGTCGGTCATCTCGTCGATCGGCCGCTGGGTCAGCGACTGGTAGAGATCCCGCTGGGCGTCGCCGAAGGAGACCACGTTGAGCTCGTTGATCGACACCGGCGCCGCGCCGTTTCGGAAGAGGTTCTCCAGGAAGATCCGGATCCAGGTGTTGCCCGATTTGGGGTAGGAGGCCAGCCAGAGGATTCCGCCGGACATCGGTCAGACCTGCACCGGAAAGATGACCTTGTTCTGGATCAGGGCCTGGATCAGCGTCCGGCCCGCCTCGCCCCGCTGGCCATGGGCTTCGGAGAGCTCGGAGAGCCAGAATTCCTCGCGCTCGAGGATCCAGGCGAGCATCTCGCGGTCCGCGGCGGCGCGCTGGAACGTCTGGCCGCGATGGGTGACTGTCAGGCCGTCCCCGGTGCCCTGAACCACGGGCGCATAGCGCGAGACGAAGAAATATCCGTCGGTATCGCGCTCCGGGAAGCGATAGTCCGCGACCTTGTCGAAGATGCGGTCCTTCTGGAAGCCGGCCACGAAGTCATGGAACGCCGGATCGGCAAGCACCTTGTTCACGGTCTGGCCGATACCCTGGAGATAGGCGGCAAGCGCCGCGCGATCCTCGAAATGCGGCAGCCGCTTGCGGAAATACTCCTGGCCCTGCATCTCGCGGGCGAGCATCTCCAGCACCGCGACCCCGACCGCCGGCGTCGAGCCGAAGGACAGGTGCAGCGAGGCCGTGTCGGTGGCGAGCGCGTCGTGATACAGGCCGCGCGGCAGGTAGAGAATGTCGCCCGGCCGCGTGGTCACCTGCTGCGCCAGCTTGCCCTTCATGCGGTCGTGCTGCTCGGCGGTGAAGTCGCTGGGGCGGCTGCCCGGGACGAAGGACGCCTCCGGAAACCGGCCTTCGTAGAGGTTCCAGGTCTTCTCGCCTTCGATCTGCAGGGCGAAGACGTCCATGCAGTCGAAATGGGAGGCGTAGCCCCGCACCGCCTTCCAGGAGCAATAGGCGTTGCAGGACGTGTTGGCCCCGGTGAGCCGCTCGAGCGCCCGGGAAACCGACGCGATCCGAGGATCGATCCCTTCCAGGAAATCGAGGACGAAGGTCGCCCCCTTCTGCAGCAGGGCGGTCACCTTGCCCCGGTCCGGCCGCAGGCCGGACTCGCCCTGGCGCCCATGTCCCGGCCGGCAGAACTGGGCCGCAGGCAGCACCTTGCCGTCCAGCGCCATCTCGATCGTATGCCCGTCCCAGAGCTTCGGGCGGGCCAGCAGGTCGTTCATGTGCGACCAGGAGAACACCGTCTCGACGCTGCGGACAGCCCCGGCCTCGTAATACGGCGCCTTGTCGAAATACTGGTCGAGAAAGCGATCGCGGTCGATCGCGCGGAACAGCCGGTCGAAGGAAACGTCGGTCATCGGAGCCCTGGGGTCGGTCGCGTGTCAGAAGTGTTGGCCAACCGATAGCCTATCCGGGCGCAAAAAAGAAGGGAGCCGCCCGAAGGCGGCTCCCCAAATCAGACTGTCTTCTGGATTAGAAGGACAGACGGATACCGGTGACGAAGTAGGTGGCCTCGATCTCGTCGGAGCCGGCAGTACCATCGTCCTCGAACTCAGCATAGCCCAGGGTCGCAGCGGCGGTGACGCCCGGACCCAGAGCATACTTGCCCGACAGATGCACGGTGTCCTGCGCGGAGCTGTTGTCAACTTCGCCATGGAAGTAGGACAGGCTGACGCCGAACGGGCCGGTCTCGTAGGAGACGCCGAGGTTGTAGGACTGACCTTCGGTCGCGCCTTCCTCAGCAGCGTAGGACGCGCCCACGCCGAAGCCGCCAACACCGAGGGTCACACCGGCGCTGTAGCTCTCCGGCTCATCGGTGCCCGAAGCGGACTCCATGAAGGTGCCGTAACCGCCGGACACGCCGAGGGACACGCCGCCGAAGTCGCCGGAGTAGTTGGCGCCGAACGTCACCATGTCGGAGAGGCCGGTGTTGCGGTCAACCGGAGCGAATGTCACGTCCTGGAGGTTGTCCGGGGAGTACGACGCACCCAGCTGGAAGCCGGCGAAACGCGGGGTGTAGTAGGTCAGCTTCTCGGAGTCGCTCGTACGGCCCGGCTCGACATAGGTCGAACCCAGAACGCCGCCGTAGTAGCCGGACCTGGAGACGTTGCTGCCCACGAGAGCCGCCCAGTTGCCCTGGTCGCCGGAGTTGATGCCGATACCGAAATCGCTCGGAGCGTAATGCATCTTGTACATCGCCGAGTTTTCGGAGCCCAGGTTGATCTCACCGAACGAGCCCCTCATGATCAGATACGACTCGTCGATCTGGTCAGAGCTGTTGCTGTTGGCCTCGAGCTGGACGTTGATACCGAACTCGATACCGTTATCCAGGGTCGTGGAGCCCTTGAAGTGAATTTCAGAGTCGGACCTGACGTCGAAGCCGTCAACGTCGCGGCCGGTGGAGTCGTCGACCGACGTGTAGCCGAACCACTGCTCCATGTAACCGCCAACCGAAACCTGCAGCTTTTCAGCGGCCATGGCGGACGGTGCGGCAATCAGGCCGGCGGCAACGATGGCCGTCGAGCCGAGAAGAACCTTCTTCATTCCCCATCTCCCGAGTTCGAGGTGTTTTAGGGTCCTCGGTCCATCTGGAAAAAGCGAAACAGCACGCCCGCCATCCCTGACCGATGGCCAATTGCTACAGGGCTCTACGGACCACCGTCAACTCGGCTGACGCCGCTCCGGGTGCAAAACTGTCTCAATGTGGCGGATATGTCACAACGGAGATCGGCGGATTTGCGCCTCTCGCGCCCTCAAGATCGGCTGTTTTCCCCCAGCTTTCGCACGGCTTTCGCACACCGGAAGACGGGATCGTGCGGCGATCATTGCGCCGGGCCCTTTGCATGGGTAAACAGATGGCTGCGAACTTTGGACAAGATTGTGATGGCCAGTTCTCGATCGAAATTAGTGAGCGGTGTCGGTGCAGGCGTTCTGTGCCTTCTGGCGCTTTCCGCCTGCGGCTCGGACGTCCCCGTGGAGTACGAGTACCCCACGACGGGACCAAACGGTCTGCCGACCTATAAGAAGCAGGACACCCTGACCGGCCCGAACGGGCTCGACCTCTTCTCGCTCGGCAAGGGCGACGAGGGCGGTCAGGGCGGAGGCGGCGTGGCGGTCAACGCCTTTCTGTGGCGCGCATCGCTCGACACTCTCTCCTTCCTGCCGCTGTCCTCGGCCGATCCGTTCGGCGGTGTGATCATTTCCGACTGGTACAATCCGCCGGAAAGCCCGAACGAACGGTTCAAGGTCACGGTCTATATTCTCGACCGCGCCCTGCGGTCCGACGGCATCCGGGCGAACGTGTTCCGTCAGACCCGCACCAATTCCGGTGATTGGCGCGATTCCGCGGTGGACGAAAGCCTCGGCAAGGATCTGGAGAACACGATCCTGACCCGCGCCCGTCAGATCCGCATTCAGCAGGCGGCGCAGTAAACACGCCTAAGCCGGTGCCGCGCGTGCCCGTGGCCCCAAAGCCATCACTAAGAGAGCTGCACGTCATGGCGCGCTACAACGTCAAGGAAACCGAAGCCCGGTGGCAGTCGCGCTGGGCGCAGGACGGGTGCTTCGAGGTCGAGGCCGATCCCTCCAAGCCGAAATACTACGTGCTGGAGATGTTCCCCTATCCGTCGGGGCGCATCCATATGGGCCATGTCCGCAACTACACCCTCGGGGATGTGGTGGCGCGCTACAAGACCGCGCGCGGCTTCAACGTGCTGCATCCGATGGGCTGGGACGCCTTCGGTCTGCCGGCGGAGAACGCGGCGATCGAGCGTGGCGTGCACCCGGGCAAGTGGACCCGGGAGAACATCGACGCCATGCGCGAGCAGCTCAAGGGCATGGGCCTGAGCTACGACTGGCGGCGCGAGGTCGCGACCTGCGATCCGAGCTACTATCGCCACGAACAGAAGATGTTCCTGGATTTCGTCAAGGCCGGGCTCGCCTACCGCAAGGAGAGCTGGGTCAACTGGGATCCGGTGGAGAACACCGTGCTCGCCAACGAGCAGGTGATCGACGGCAAGGGCTGGCGCTCCGGCGCGCCCGTCGAGAAGCGCAAGCTGAACCAGTGGTTCCTGAAGATCACCGAATATGCCGAGGACCTGCTCGGCGCGCTGGACGGTCTGGAAGGCCGCTGGCCGGACAAGGTCCGGCTGATGCAGCATAACTGGATCGGCCGCTCCGAGGGAGCGCGGGTCCGCTTCCAGCTCGTCGGCCGCGACGACAGCCTGGAGATCTTCACCACCCGGCCGGACACCCTGTTCGGCGCCAGCTTCTGCGCCGTGTCGGCGAACCATCCGCTGGCGGCCGAGATGGCCGAGGGCAATGCCGAGCTGCAGGCCTTCATCGCCGAATGCAACCGCATGGGCACCAGCGAGGCGGATATCGAGACCGCCGAGAAGCGCGGCTATCGCACCACGCTCGAGGTCGAGCACCCGCTGATGCCGGGCAAGACCCTGCCGGTCTACGTCGCGAACTTCGTGCTGATGGAATACGGCACCGGCGCCATCTTCGGCTGCCCGGCCCATGACCAGCGCGACCTGGATTTCGCCCGCAAATACGATCTGCCGGTTCTCCCTGTGGTTCTGCCGTCGGACGCCGAGGCCGCCGGATTCACCGTCGGCACCGAGGCATATACGGGTCCGGGCAAGATCTTCAATTCCGACTTCCTGGACGGGATGGACATCGAGGCCGCCAAATCGGCGGTTGCCGGCCGTCTCGAGGAGCTCGGCCGCGGCGAGCGCACGACCACCTGGCGCCTGCGCGACTGGGGCGTGTCGCGCCAGCGGTACTGGGGCTGCCCGATCCCGATGATCCATTGCGAAAGCTGCGGCGTCGTCCCGGTGCCCGAGGACCAGCTCCCGGTCGAACTGCCGGAGGATGTTGAGTTCGACCATCCGGGCAACCCGCTGGACCGCCACCCCACTTGGAAGCACACGACCTGCCCGTCCTGCGGCGGCGAGGCCCGGCGCGAGACCGACACGTTCGATACGTTCTTCGAATCCTCCTGGTATTTCGCGCGGTTCACCGATGCCCAGGGCGAGATCGCCTTCGACCGCCAGGCGGCCGACTACTGGCTGCCGGTGGACCAGTATATCGGTGGCGTCGAGCATGCGGTGCTGCACCTGCTCTATGCCCGGTTCTTCACCCGGGCCCTGCGCGACTGCGGCTACCTCTCCATCGCCGAGCCCTTTGCCGGCCTGGTCACCCAGGGCATGGTCTGCCACGAAACCTACCGGGCGGACGGCCGCTGGCTGTACCCCGACGAGATCACCAAGACCGACGGCGGCGACTGGGTCACCCTCGACGGCGGCAAGCCGGTGACGGTCGGCCGGGTGGAGAAGATGTCGAAGTCGAAGCGCAACACCGTGGACCCGGCCAACATCATCGGCAGCTACGGCGCCGATACCGCCCGGCTCTTCATGCTCTCCGACAGCCCGCCGGAGCGCGACCTGGAATGGACCGAGGCCGGCGTCGACGGCGCCTGGCGCTTCATCAACCGGGTCTGGCGCGAGATCACGGAGAGCGAGACCGCCCTCCCCGCCACCGGCACGCAGAAGCCGGCCGACCTGTCCGCCGAGGCCGAAGCGGTCTACCGGGCCTGCCACAAGACCGTTCTGGCGGTGGCCGACAGCATCGAGCGCTTCCGCTTCAACAGCGCTGTGGCTCAGGTCCGCGAACTGTCGAACCAGATCTTCGCCCTGTCCGGCAAGGGCGCGGGCGAGGCCTGGGCCCTGCGCTTCGGCTTCGAGACCCTGGTTCGCCTGATGGCGCCGATGACCCCGCATATCTGCGAGGAATTGTGGCGGCACCTGGGGCACGACACGATGCTGGCGACCGCGCCCTGGCCCGAGGCCGATGCGAGCCTGGCGGAAGACGACACCGTCACCATCGCCATTCAGGTAAACGGCAAGCTGCGCGCGACCATAGAGATGGCCAAGGACAGCTCGAAGGACGCGATGATCGAGCAGGCCATGAGCCAGCCGAACGTGATCAGGCTGCTGGACGGCAAGCAGCCCCGCAAGGTGATCGCGGTGCCGAACAAGATCGTCAACGTGGTGGCCTGAGCGTGGCGCGGCGGATCCGGACAGCCCCCCTGCGCGCCGCCCGCCTGCGCGCCGCCGCCGCCATCGTCGCCGGGCTGCTGGCGACGGGCGCGCTGTCGGGCTGCGGTTTCCAGCCGCTCTACGCCAAGAATCCCTCGGAGAATACGGTCTATAACCAGGGCTTCCCCCAGGTCGATATCGGTCAGATCGACAACCGGCTCGGCCAGATCCTGCGCAACGAGCTGGCCGACCGCATCAATCCCCGCGGCGTCGCCCGGAACCCGACCTACAGGCTGCAGGTCGACGCCAAGGAACGCCGGTCCGACATCGTGATCCTGCGGGATTCCACCGCAACCTTCGCGAAGTTCATCGTCGAGGTGAAGTGGCGCCTGGTCGACCTTCAGAGCAACGCGGTCGTCACCCAGGGATCGAACCAACGCACCTCCAGCTTCTCCATCAGCTCCTCCGAATACGCGATCCTTCAGGCGGAGAAGGACGCGCGGCTGCGGGCGGCGACCGAACTGGCGGAGGATATCCGCCTGCGCCTCGCCCTCTATTTCAACCGCACCGAGGGGTGAGACGGCGATGAAGGTGGCGGCCAACGGTGTGGAGCGGTTCGTCAAGGATCCGCCGCCGGGGGTCCGAGCCGTGCTGGTCTACGGTCCCGATACCGGCAAGGTTCTCGAATTCGCCAAGCGCATCGCCCGCACCGCCGTCGACAATCTCGACGACCCGTTCAACGTCTGCGAACTCGACGGCGACGACGCCACGGGCGACCCGGCCCGCCTCTCCGACGAGATGCGGGCCCGCTCACTGATGGGCGGCCGGCGTCTCGTCCGCCTGCGCAATGCCGGCGACAAATGCAGCGACGCGATCGTCAACGCGCTCGACGGCGATACCGGCGACACCCTTCTCGTGGTCGAGGCCGGCGACCTGAAGCCCGCCGGCGGTCTGCGCAAGCTGTTTGAGGGCAAACGCGAGGATATCGCCGGACTTGCCTGCTATGCGGATAGCGGACGCGACCTGGCGACCATGGTGCGGGAAACCCTGTCCACGGGCTCCGTCAAAATAGATCCGGACGCCGAACGGTTCCTCATCGAGCACCTGGGCGGCGACCGGATGGCGAGCCGAATGGAGGTCGAAAAGCTCACCCTTTTGGCGGGATCTGGGCAGACGATCGATCTCAATCTGGTTGTTTCGGCCATCGGAGATAGCGCAGCACTGGATATTGACGCGCTGATTGCCGCCGCAGCCGAAGGACGGCCCGACGCGATCATGACCGGGCTCGATCGGGCGTTCCGCCAGGGCGAGGCGTCGGTCCGGATCATCCGGATGGCGATCACCTATTTCCAGCGGCTGCATCTGGCCCGCGCGCGCATGGCCGACGGGCGCAATCCGGTGGACGCGGTGAAGTCGCTTCGGCCGCCGATCTTCTTCCGGACCGCCGACGCGATGGCCCGGCAGCTTCAACGCTGGGATCTGCGCAGCCTCGCCTCCGCCCTCGCCCGGCTGGGCGAAGCGGAGATCCGCTGCAAGACCACGGGCTTTCCGGACGAGGCCGAATGCGGCCAGGCCATGATCGACGTGGCGCGGATGGCGGTGATGGCCGGCCGTCGCGCCGGCGCCAGACGGTAACGGCCGACCGCCCGGCGCACGGCTCGGACCCAAAAATCGGCGGGTCTGTTCCCCTCAGACGGCGGTATGACCGGGCCGCCGCTGACCGATCGGGCACGTGAGAGCGCGGCCGGGGCCACCGGAGACGATCCGGCGGCGGGAAGCTCCATTCCGGAGCTCGCCTCCCGCAAAGATCGCGTCAACATATTAGAGATAATTGGATTTTCGGCTCATGAGGCCGATCCGAATCGCACCCTCGACTAGGTCTTCGGGATCAAGGGATCGTCATCCTCGTCGTCGTCATCGAAGTCCCAGCGCGTATCGGTCGGGTCGTCGCCGTCGAGGTCGGATCCGTCCGCTGCCTCTCCGGCCGGCTCCGCGATGCCCTCTTCGTCGGGCGCGGTCGGCCGGGGCCGGGTCGGGTCGATTCCGGCGGTCAGATCCACCTCATCGGGCAACGGCGCGTCCCACTCGCCGTCTTCGTCGGCCGCCTCTGCCTCGGCCGGGCCACCGTCCAGGGCGCCGAACGTGTCCGAACGACGGTTCTGATGGGCCGACAGACGTTCCACGATCAGGTCCAGCTGGTCCAAATCCTGGTAGCGTAGCGTGACACTACCGGACCCGTTATTGGCGTTATGATTGATCGCTACCACTAGACCTGTGCGGTCGGACAGGTCCTGCTCCAAGATACGGGTATCCGCATCCTTCTGCTTCGGCGCCGCCGGTGCCGGGGGCGGCGCCTTCTCGCGCTGGACCAGACGCTCGGTATCGCGCACGTTCAGCTTGCGGGTGACCACCTCGCGGGCGAGTGCGGCCGGGTCTTCGGCCGACAGCAGGGCACGGGCGTGGCCGGCGGTGAGCTGGCCGTCCTCCACTAGAACCCGCACCTCGTCGGGCAGGTTGAGCAGGCGCAGGGTATTGGCCACATGGCTGCGGCTCTTGCCGACCGCGCGGGCGATATCGTCCTGGGAATGGCTGTATTCGTCGATCAGGCGGCGATAACCCTCGGCCTCTTCCAGCGGCGTGAGGTCGCGGCGCTGAACGTTTTCGACGATGGCGATCTCCATCGCCGTCTGGTCGTCGAACTCGCGGATGAGGACCGGAACCTCGTGGAGCTGGGCGAGCTGCGCGGCCCGCCAGCGCCGTTCGCCGGCGATGATCTGGTACTTGTCGCCATCGGGCGCGCGGCGCACCAGGATCGGCTGGATCACCCCCTGCTCGCGCACGCTTTCGGCCAGCTCGCGCAAGTCTTCCTGGTCGAACCGCCGGCGCGGCTGGAACGGACCCGGGGTGAGCTGCTCGACCGGGAGCGCCCGGGACTGGCGCAGCCGTTCGAGCTGGGCCTGCTCGTCCTCGTCCTCCCCCAGCAGGGCGGACAGGCCGCGGCCCAGCTTGTTGCTGCGACGTTTGCCGGTTTCTTCGCTCATCTCACCTCGGACGGACTGGTCTGAGTGGCTAGGCGGCGACGGCGTTGGCCGCGAGGGCGGATTCCCGCGTCAGAACCTCGCGCGCCAGGGAGATATACGCCTTCGAGCCGCTGCAGGCCATGTCGTAGACGATGACCGGCTTGCCGTAGGACGGCGCCTCGGAGACGCGGACGTTGCGCGGGATCATGGTGCGGTAGACCACGTCGCCGAAATACTCGCGCACATCGGCCGCCACCTGATCCGACAGGTTGTTGCGGCGGTCGTACATGGTGAGCACCACGCCCTGGATCTCCAGGCCGGGGTTCAGCGCCTTGCGCACCCGCTCCACGGTCCGCACGAGTTGGGAGAGACCCTCCAGCGCGTAGAACTCGCACTGCAGCGGCACCAGCACGGCGTCGGCCGCCACCAGCGCGTTCAGGGTCAGCAGGCCGAGCGACGGCGGACAGTCGATCAGGATGTAGTCGTAGGGCGAGGTCGCCGCGTGCCGGACCACCGCCTCGCGCAGGCGGAACTCGCGATGGTCCATGTCGACCAGCTCGATCTCGGCACCGGAGAGATCGGTAGAGGCCGGAACCACCTCCAGGCCGGGGACCGGCGTCTCGATCGCCGCCTCGGCGATGGTCGCCTCGCCGATCAGCACGGCGTAGGAATCCGCGTCGCGTCCCTTGCGCGGGACGCCGAAGCCTGTCGAGGCATTGCCCTGGGGGTCGAGGTCGATGACCAGGACCTTCTTCTTGCAGGCAGCCATGGCCGTTGCCAGGTTGACCGCCGTCGTCGTCTTTCCGACGCCGCCTTTCTGGTTCACGATCGCCAGGATCCGCGGTGCCACTACCTGGTTGGTCTGTCCGTCAAGCACGGCTTACCTCCTCCAGCTTCAGCACGACCCCCCGAGAGTCAGAAATGCTGGGAGCCTTGGTGACGGCCATCTTCCAGGTGTTTTGGGCGGTAGTCAACTCGGCGTCTGCCTGCTCTCCCTTCAGGAACAGAAATACCGTTTGCTCATCGGCATATCGCTCTGCGTAGCGCAGCAGTTTGTCGACCGGCGCCAGCGCGCGCGCGGTGATAATACCGGCGCGAATCGGACGTAGTGATTCGATTCGACAGGCTTCCAGGGTCGGTTTCACACCAGTGAGCCTCGCCACTTCCTGGAGGAACGCGACCTTCCGACGGTCGGATTCCACCATGGTCACGTCGTCGCGGCCGAGGATGGAGAGCACCAGCCCGGGAAACCCCGCCCCCGAGCCGAAATCCAGAACCGGTCCCGGCAGGTCTTTCATGTGAGACATCAGCTGGGCGGAATCGAGGAAATGGCGCGACCACAGCTCCGGCAGCGTCGCCGGAGCCACCAGATTGATCCGGGCCTGCCACTTCTGAAGCAGCTCGGCATAGGTTTCGAGGTGCGCGCGCTGGGCATCGGTCAGCGAGAGACGCTGTTGAAGCTCTTGAGGGGTCACGCCGCGGACTTTTTGTCGGATTTTTTCACGTGACGCAGCAAAGCGACCGTCGCCGCCGGCGTCATTCCGGGAAGTCGGCTTGCCTGACCGAGGGTCTTGGGCCGTTCGCGCGTCAGCAGCGCCCGGATTTCCGTCGAGAGCGATCCGATGGTTGCCGGATCCAGGTCCTCGGGCAGCTCCAACGTCTCGTCACGGCGATAGGCACGGATATCCGCCTCCTGCCGATCGAGATATCCGGCATATTTGGCCTCGGTCGCGATCTGTTCGGCCGTGGATTCCGGGATACCCGCCAGCTCTTCGGGCCAGGCGTCCACCAATCTGTTCCACGTGACGTCCGGATAGGACAGGAGATCGAGGGCCGAGCGGCGCTTGCCGTCCTGATTCACCGCGAATCCGAGTTTGGACAGGGTCTGAGGCGATCCGACGAGCCTCTCCAATGTTTCACGTGAAACACGCATCAGGGTCTGCCGCGCCGCGAAGGCCTCGCGTCGGACAGACCCGACCAGTCCGACGCGCTCTCCCAGGGGCGTCAGGCGCAGGTCGGCGTTATCGGCGCGCAGCCGCAGCCGGTACTCCGCCCGGGAGGTGAACATCCGGTAGGGCTCAGGGGCGCCACGGGACACAAGATCATCGATCATGACCCCAATATACCCGTCAGCCCGGTCTATATATAGTGTGTCATCCGAGCTACCGGCTGCCAGAGTAGCGTTGGTAGCAGCGACCAGTCCCTGGGCCGCCGCCTCCTCGTACCCCGTCGTACCGTTGATCTGACCGGCCAGATACAGGCCCGGCAGCGCCCTCACCTCCAGGCCGCGGGACAGGGCGCGCGGGTCCACGTAGTCGTATTCGATGGCATAGCCGTATTGCAGGATCCGCGCGCGCTCGAGCCCCGGGATCGAGGCGACCACCTGGTCCTGGACGTCGCGCGGCAGCGAGGTCGAGATCCCGTTCGGATAGATCGTCGGATCGTCCAGCCCCTCGGGCTCCAGGAAGATCTGATGCGTCTCCTTGTCGGCGAACCGGACGATCTTGTCTTCGATCGACGGGCAATAGCGCGGACCGGAGCTGCCGATCTGGCCGCTATACATGGGCGCACGGTGCAGGTTGGCCCGGATCGCCGCATGGGCCGCCGCGTTCGTATAGGTGATATGGCAGGGAACCTGCGGCACGGTGATCCGCTCGGTCAGGGTGGAGAACGGCTCCGGCGGGTCGTCGCCGGGCTGAACCTCCAGGCTGGCCCAGTCGATGGTCGTGACGTCGAGCCGCGGCGGCGTGCCGGTCTTCAGCCGTCCCAGCGGCAGACCCAGCCGCTCCAGGGTCAGGGCCAGACCGATGGCCGGCGCATCCCCCACCCGGCCGGCGGGCCGGCGCTCTTCGCCGAGATGGATCTCGCCCCGCAGGAAGGTGCCAGTCGTCAACACCACAGCGGCGGCGGCCAGTTCGCGTCCATCCGCCAGGATAACGCCGCGGCAGCGTCCGTCGGTGACGATCAGATCCTCGACCGCCGCCTCGACGATGGAGAGCGTGTCGAACTCGGCCAGGATCTCCTGGATCGCCGCGCGGTACAGGGCGCGGTCGGCCTGGGCGCGCGGTCCGCGGACCGCCGGCCCCTTGGAGCGGTTCAGCATCCGGAACTGGATGCCGGCCCGGTCGATGGCCCGGCCCATGATGCCGTCGAGCGCGTCGATCTCGCGCACGAGGTGGCCCTTCCCCAGGCCGCCGATGGCCGGGTTGCAGGACATCACGCCGATGGTGTCGCGCCGGTGGGTGACGAGGGCCGTGCGCGCGCCCATGCGCGCTGCGGCGGCCGCCGCTTCCGAGCCGGCGTGCCCTCCGCCGACGACGATGATGTCAAAGGAGCTCATGACCCTGAGATACGCAGCCCCACCGCCGCTGTCAAAGCCTGCGCGACGTTCGCCCCGGATCGGCGGTGTTTCACGTGAAACAGGCCACCCTTTTTACGCTATTTGCCCAGACAGAATTCCCCGAAGATCCGGTCCAGAATCTCCTCCACATCCACGCGGCCCAACACCCGCCCCAGCGAGGCGGCGGCGAGACGCAGATCCTCCGCCGCGATTTCCAGCGGCACGCCAGAGGCGAGACCCTCCCGACAGCGCCGTACGGCATCGCGGGAAACGGCCACCGCCTCGCGATGACGCGCCCGGTTCAGCGCCACCGAACCCACCCGATCCATCCGTTCGGCCAAGGCCGCGGCCAGGGCGGCCATGAAGGCCTGGGTCCCCGCCCCGGTCCGGGTCGACAGGCCGATCCACGGTTCGGGGACCAGTCCGTCGATCAGATCGATCTTGGTGGCCACGGCCAGCGCAGTGTCCTCGGCCAGATACCGTTGCATCGCCGCGCGACCGGCCTCCCCCTCCCCGGCATCGGCCAGGACAAGCGTCAGGTCGGCCGCTTCGGCCCGCGCCAGGGCCCGCCGTACTCCTTCCGCCTCGATCTCGTCGGGGGTTTCGCGCAGTCCGGCGGTATCCGCTACCGTGGCCGCATACCCGTCGATATCGAGGTGAACCTCCAACACGTCACGGGTCGTGCCGGCGGTCGCGCTGACGATCGCAACATCACGTTTTGCCAACCAGTTAAGAAGGGAAGACTTGCCCGCATTCGGCACTCCCACGATGGCGATTCGGAGCCCCTCACGGATCCGTTCGGCCCGACTACCATCGACCAGAGCTGCGTCCATCTCCGCTTCCAGAGAGGAGAGCGAGTCGCGGATCTGCTGCTGCAGGGTTTCGGGCAGATCCTCGTCCGGAAAATCGATGAAGGCCTCCAGCCGGGCCATGGCGGCGACCAGAACCTCCCGCCAACCGTCCAGGGCCGCCTCCAGACCGCCCGTCGCCTGGGCGATCGCCTGGCGCCGCTGCGCGTCGGTCTCCGCATCGACCAGATCGAGAATGCCTTCGGCCCGGGTCAGGTCGATCCGGTCGTTCAGAAAGGCCCGGCGGGTGAACTCGCCCGGATCGGCGAGGCGCAATCCCGGCAGCGCGCCCAGTCGGCCGCAGACTGCCGCCAGCACCGCCCGCCCGCCATGCAGATAGAGCTCGACCAGATCCTCGCCCGTCGCACTGGCAGGCCCCGGAAAGGCCGCGACCATCGCCTCGTCCAACACCTCGTTCCTGCTGGAATCCTGCAGGACTCGCAGCGAA
This sequence comes from Thalassobaculum sp. OXR-137, assembly GCF_034377285.1. Lineage (NCBI taxonomy): Bacteria > Pseudomonadati > Pseudomonadota > Alphaproteobacteria > Rhodospirillales > Thalassobaculaceae > Thalassobaculum > Thalassobaculum sp. OXR-137. Next base: position 1,049,836 of record NZ_CP139715.1, read on the forward strand.
ACCCGGCGCGCCGGCGGCACATTGCCCGCGAGGTCGCGCAGGGCCTCGAAGGCGTGCGGACCGGAGATCCGTACGATCGCCAGCGCCGCCCGGCCGGGCGCGGTCGCCGGAGCGAAGATGGTATCCTGCTCCACCGTCTCAGCCTTATGCTGTGGATCCTGTGCCCGTCTTTATCAGGCCCGTCGCCATGCTTGCCAGCGATCTCGACACCCCCGTGGGCCGCCTGCGTGCCGTGAGCGACGGCGAGGCCCTGGTCCGCGTCACCTGGATCCCCCACGCCGGCACCGTCCCTCCCGAGGGCGACGCCGTTTCACGTGAAACGGTGCGCCAGCTCGCCGCCTATTTCGCCGGCGAGCTGACCGTGTTCGATCTGCCCCTGCGCTTCCAGGGCGGTTCCGCCTTCGAACGGGACGTGTGGCAGGCCATGCGCGCGATCCCCTATGGGGAGACCTGGACCTACGGCGATCTGGCCGAGCGCATCGGCGGGGTCGCCCGCGCCGTCGGCGGCGCCTGCGGCCGCAATCCGATCCCCGTCGTCGTTCCCTGTCACCGGGTGGTCGGCGCCAGCGGAAAGCTGGTCGGCTTCTCCGGCGGCGATGGGGTCGAAAGCAAGCGCCAGCTCCTGGATCTGGAGCGCGGACAGGCGTCCCTGTTCTGAGCGACCCCCTCGGCGCGTCGGACACGTTGTTCGGGGCGCGTTGTTCATCGGGCCCCGGCTTTGCTACGGTCGCGCCCAGACACGCCGGACCCACCAGCGAACTAAGGGAGCGCCCCATGTCCACCGTTACCGTCACCGCCGCCGATGGCGGCAGCTTCAGCGCCTATGTCGCCAAGCCGTCCTCCGGCACGCCGACCGCCGCCGTGGTCGTCATTCAGGAGATCTTCGGCGTGAACCAGGTCATGCGGGACCTGACCGACGCCTATGCCGCCCAGGGCTACCTGGCGATCTGCCCGGACCTGTTCTGGCGGATCGAGCCAGGGATCGACATCACCGACAAGACCGAGGCCGAATGGCAGAAGGCGTTCGACCTGTTCGGCAAATTCGACGTCGACATGGGTGTGAAGGACCTGATCGCCACCCTCGCCCACGTCCGCGGCATGGACGGCTGCAACGGCAAGGCCGGCTCCGTCGGCTACTGCCTGGGCGGCAAGCTGGCCTATCTGATGGCGACGCGCTCCGACGCGGATGCCAATGTCAGCTTCTACGGCGTCGGCCTGGACGAGCTGATCGGCGAGGCGGACAAGATCACCCGCCCCTATCTCTGCCACGTGGCCGAGAAGGACGGCTTCGTGCCGCCGGAGGCGCAGGCCACCTTCGTGCCGGTGCTGGAAGCCAACAGCCACGCCACCGTGCATGTCTACAAGGGCCAGGACCACGCCTTCGCCCGGGTCGGCGGCCAGCATTACGACAAGGCCTCGGCCGACCTGGCCAACGGCCGGACGACGGAATTCTTCAAGGCCCATCTGGCCTAACCGGTTTCGCCACATAATTCCCGTGCCTCCAGGCACGGCACTGCTGCCCGCGAGGACGGTTCACGCCTCGCGGGTCCTGGAGCAAATCACGCTCGGATCTTTCGATCTGCGCGTGTGAATTTGCTCTATCTCGCTCTGGCGTAGCCAAGCAAAACAAGAACAGGGAAGAGGGAGAACATCCCATGGTCAAAGCCATCCGCATGCATGAGCAGGGCGGCCCCGAGGTGATGAAGCTCGAGGACGTCGACCTGCCGAAGCCCGCCGCCGGCCAGGTGCAGATCAAGCACAGCGTCATCGGCCTGAACTACATCGACACCTATCACCGCTCGGGCCTGTACCCCCTGCCCCTGCCCTCGGGCATCGGCATGGAAGCCTCCGGCACCATCGAGGCGGTGGGCGACGGCGTCACCGACTTCGCCATCGGCGACCGGGTCGCCTATGCCGCCCCGCCGCCAGGCTCCTATGCCGAGGCGCGGAACCAGGACGCGAGCAAGGTCGTGAAGGTCCCGGACAGCGTCAGCGACAAGCTCGCCGCGGCGATGATGCTCCAGGGCATGACCGTGCAGTACCTGATCCGGCAGATCTACAAGGTCGGCCCGGGCGACACGATCCTGATCCACGCCGCCGCCGGCGGTGTCGGCCTGATCCTGTGCCAATGGGCGAAGCATCTGGGTGCCACGGTCATCGGCACGGTCAGCTCCGACGAGAAGGCCGAGCTCGCCAAGAAGAACGGCTGCGATCATCCGATCATCTACACCCGCGAGAACTTCGTGGACCGGGTGATCGAGATCACCGACGGCAAGAAGGTCCCGGTCGTCTATGACAGCATCGGCAAGGACACCTGGCCGATGAGCCTCGACTGCATCGCGCCCACCGGCATGATGGTGAGCTTCGGCCAGGCCTCGGGTCCGATCCCGCCGGTCGATCTCGGCATCTTCGCCGCCAAGGGCTCGCTGAAGTTCACCCGGCCGACCCTGATGACCTATACGGCGACAAAGCCGTTGCTCGACGCCTGTGCGGCGGACCTGTTCGACGTGGTCGGCAAGGGCGCGGTGAAGGTCGCGGTCAATCAGGAATACGCCCTGGCCGATGCGGTGCAGGCGCATATCGACCTGGAAGGCCGCAAGACCACGGGATCGACTGTTCTGATCCCGTAATGAGGACCAAGTGTTTCACGTGAAACACCGAGTACCGACACGCTGACAGTCATGCGCCGCCGCCAGGAGAGATCCGGGTGGCGGCGTTTCGCCGTTCACGGAGGGAGTCACCGGTGGATAAAGCTATGTTCGACGCCTACTGCGCCGCCCTCCCCGCCGCGTTCCATGTGGTGCAGTGGGGCGGCGCCACGGTCTGGAAGGTCGGGGACGGTAACCAATCGAAGGTCTTCGCGATCGCCGGCTGGGGCGACGGGAGCCGCCCGGCCTATACGTTCAAGGTATCGCCGGTTGCCTATGAGATGCTGCGGGAGGAACCCGGATTGCGGCCGGCCCCCTATCTGGCCTCGCGCGGGATGAAATGGATCCAGCAATACGCGGACCCGGGGCTCAGCGACGAGAATCTGAAAGCGTATCTGGCGGAATCCCACCGGCTGGCCGCGCGCAATCTCACCAAGAAACAGCGGATCGCGCTGGGCCTGCCGTAATTAGTTCGGAAAGTCGGAGCCCAACCCGAGGGTCAGCTCGCCGGCGCGGCGGAGGCCGGCGGAACGGCGTTCGGATTGACGCCCACCGGCAGCAGCAGCCACATCCGCCCGGGCGCGGCCATCGCGCCGGCCTTCTCGCCGGCTGCATCGCCCGATCCCCAGAAGAAATCGCCGCGGATCGGCCCGCGGATCGCGCCGCCGGTATCCTGCGCCACCATCAGCCGCCGCAATCCGCCCTCCGACCCATAGTCGATATCGACCCAGATCGGCACGCCGAGCGCATGTTTCGTGCGGTCGACCGCAAGGGAGCGCTGCGCCGTCAGCGCCACGCCCTGGGCGCCGATCGGCCCCTCGCCGGTCAATTCCCGGAAGAAGATGTAGGACGGATTGAGGTTCATCACCGCGTGCATCTGGTCCGGATGGGCATCCAGCCAGGCCCGGATCGCCTGCATCGACATCTCCTCCTTCGGCACCAGCCCCTCGCTGATGAGATGGCGGCCGATGGGGAAATAGATGTGGCCGTTATGGCCGTCATAGCCGACCCGCGTGCGGCTCCCGTCCGGCAGGCGGATCAGGCCGGAGCCCTGAATATGCAGGAAGAACGCGTCGATCGGATCGGCCAGATACAGGATCGGCTGCACCTTGCCGGACAAGGACCCGGCTTCGATCTCGGCCCGGCTGTCATAGGGCTTCAGGCGAAAGCCTTCGATCCGGCCGGCGATGCGCTCGCCCTTCATGCTGTCGCGGAAATCGCCCAGATCCACCAGGATCAGATCGTCGGGACGCGGAAAGATCGGCACGGAATACGGCGCGGTATCGACCCGCGCGCCGGACAGCTCCGGCTCGTAATAGCCGGTGAACAGATCGTTGTCCGGCTCTGAATCCGTGGCCTTCCAGACGGTGAACTGTTCCTCGAACACGGCGCGGGCGGCGGCGGTGTCGCCCGGTGCGACAGTCTCCATTGCCGAACAGGACGCCCGCCAATCGCCGACGGTGCCGAAGCGGATGCCCGGGCCGAGCGGCTTGGAGTCGTCTCCGCGCAGCATCCGGGAGCAGGAGCGCCGCATGGCCGGGACCGCGGCGGCGACGTCGTCGTCGGACCAGCCGGGCAGATCGGCGAAGCCGGCCCGCGCCAGCTGGAGGGTACCGCCGTCGGAGGTTTCCGGCGGCTGATCGGCCGAACAGGCCGCCAGCGCGCCCAGCAGCAGCGAGGCCGCGAGTGCGCGGAGGCCGCTCTTATTCTTCGGGGACACGGGCGGCGACCAGTTCCCAATTCGGATCGCTGGACCGGGTATCCCGCTCGAAGGTCCAGATATCGGTAAGGACCTCGATCTTGTCGGGATCGCCGTCGACCACCTTACCGTCGGCATCACGGGTGACCTTCACCTGCTCGGTGACGAATTCGACCGTCACCCGGGCCTCATGGCCCTCCAGCTCCGCCCCGGTGATCTCGGTGGAGCGGAAGCTGACGATGGTGGTCTCCTGGGTCTCGTTCGCCTGCTCGCGCTCTTCGATCGCCTGGACGAAGCCGCCATAGAGCGGGCCGGAAATCAGCGTCTTCAGGGTGTCCACGTCGCCGGCCGCATATGCCTGGACGATCATCTCGAAGGCGCCGCGGGCACCGACGACGAAGTCCTTGTCGTCGAAATCCTGGTCGGCCAGCTTGATCCGCATCAGCGTAGCGGTCAGGGGATCGCGCTCATCCAGATCGTCGGCATCGGGCACTGTCGCCCGGTCCGGTAGGGAGATGATGTTGTCCTGCGCGCTCTCATTGGCCGCTTCGGGCGCACTGAACGGATCGGGTCGCTGCTTCTCGTGACCGGTCCGCCGACCGAGCACGCTGCGGAGTTTCAAAATCAGAAACCCTGCGATCATCGCATAGAGGATGATTTCGAAGAGTGGAAAACCGGATCCCATGTCTGTTGCGCCCTCCGGGTGGACCGAGCCGCACCCTCCCGTTTAGAGTGCCCGCCCCGGACAGCGTTGCCACGGCGGTCGCGGCGCCGGTGCATCCAAGATGGTGCGGGCATCGCTTCGATTGACATCGGGACTAATTCTCGATGCCTGTGGTGTAGATAGGGCCTCGATATCCGAAGGGCAAGCATGGGCTTAGTCATTCTCTTCATTCTCATCGGTATTCCCGCAGTCGAGTTATGGCTGCTCATTGAGGTGGGCAGCGAGATCGGCGCCGGGCCGACCATTGCCCTCATCATCCTGACCGCGGTGCTGGGGACATTGCTGTTCCGCGTCCAGGGTCTGGCGACGCTGGAGCGGCTGCGCGCCCATATCGACCGGGGAGAGACGCCGGTCGGCGAAGTGGTGTCCGGGTTCGGACTGCTGTTCGCCGGTCTGCTGCTGCTGATCCCCGGTTTCGCGACGGACGCGCTCGGGTTCCTGCTGTTCATTCCGCCGGTGCGGCGATGGCTCGCCACGCTGCTGATCGCCTATATCGTTTCACGTGGCGGCTCGACGATCTTCGTGAACCTGCGCGGTGGGCAGGGCCCGGGGCCGCGCGCGCCGGGCGGGCCGGGCGACATCATCGACGGCGAGTTCGAGGACCTGTCGGACCGGGACAGCACCGGCAGACCGGAAGACCGGAACGCCGGCGACACCCCGCCCTCCCTCGACCGCCCCCCCCACGACCGACCCAGGGACTGACCGCCCATGTACCTGCTGCGCCATGGCGAGAGCGAATTCAACGTCCACTTCTCCAAGACCCGCATCGATCCGGGCATCGAGGATCCCGCCCTGACCGAGACGGGCCGGGCCCAGGCCGCTGCGGCCGCGGAGCATCTTCGGGACCTGCCGATCCGCCGGGTCGTGGCCAGCCCCTATCGGCGGACCCTGCAGACCGCCGAGATCGTCGCCGGCCGGCTCGGCCTGGCCATCGAGATCGAGCCCCTGGTCCGCGAGCGCTGCTGGTTCGTCTGCGATGTGGGGACGCCGACCTCCAAACTGCGCCAGGACTGGCCGTCCCTCTCCTTCGGCGACCTGCCGGAGCGGTGGTGGCCCGACGGCGGCGAGAACGAGGAAGAGCTCGGCCTGCGCTGCAGCGCCTTCCGGGAGAAGCTGGGCGCCGAGACCAACTGGGACGACACCGTCTTCGTCAGCCATTGGGCCTTCATCCGCGGATTGACCGGCATGGCGGTGCCGAATGGTACCCTGCTTGCCCTGCACCGGGGGCTGGCCGCCACTATTGTCCACACTTCCCAGTCGTGTTAGCGAAGCGCAGCTAATTCTGTCCGCAAGCGGACGCTAGACCCGGGATCCTTCATGTCCGACACAAACCTCGCCACCGACCCGAATACGATGCAGGCGACGTCGATGCCGCTGCAGATCAATGCGCAGTACATCAAGGACTTCTCCTTCGAGAACCCGCGCGCGCCGGCCAGCCTGCGCCCGCAGTCCTCGCAGCCGCGGATCGACGTCAACGTGGACGTCCAGGCGTCGAAGGTCTCCAAGGACGAAGAGCTGTTCGAAGTCGTCCTGAAGATCACCGCCACCGCGAAGGTCGAGAACGATCCGCTGTTTCTGGCGGACCTGACCTATGCCGGTCTGTTCACCCTGCAGCCGATGGACGAGAACTCTCTGCACGCCGTCCTGCTGGTCGAGTGCCCGCGCCTGCTGTTCCCGTTCGCCCGCGCCATCGTGGCCGACGCCACCCGCGACGGCGGGTTCCCACCGCTGCTGATCCAGCCGGTCGACTTCGCGTCGATGTACCGGCAGAGCAAGGACTCCGCCATCGGCACGCCGGTCGCCTCGGCCTAAGCCGCGATATAAGTATCTGAATTAAAATATAAAGCCCGGTCGGACAGCGCTCCTGCCGGGCTTTTTTCAGGACCCGGCGCCGTTGAGCCAGAGCGGGCTTTTCAGCTTCTCCAGGAAGGCTGCATGGGCCGCCGCCTCCTCCGGGCTCGGCGCATGGGGTCTCGGCTCGCGGTACACCCGGTCGATCCGCTCGATCGTCTTCGGCCCGTCTCCGGTCGCGGCCGCCCCCCGGTTCTCCTCGGCCGGCGGCGCCATCAGGTCGGGCTGCCGCCCGCCGATCAGCTCAAGATAGACCGACGCCAGCAGATCGGCGTCGATCAGCGCGCCGTGAAGCGACCGGTTGGAATTGTCGATCTCGAAACGCCGGCACAGGGCGTCCAGGCTCACCTGAGCACCCGGATATTTGCGGCGGGCCATGGCGACCGTGTCCAAGGCCCGGGCCATCGGGATCGGCGGACGACCCAGCAGCTGGAGTTCCTTGTTGAGGAACTTCATGTCGAAGCTGGCGTTGTGGATCACCAGGGTCGCGTCGCCCAGGAACTCCATCACCTCGTCCGCCAACGCGGCGAAGACCGGATAGCCGGACAGGAACTCCGCCGACAGGCCGTGGACCCGGAAGGCCTCCTCCGGCATGTCGCGCTCGGGGTTGAAGTAGTGATGCAGCGTGCGTCCGGTGGGGACGTGATTGATCAGCTCCAGACAGCCGATTTCTACGACCCGGTCGCCGGTCTCAGGGTCGAGACCCGTCGTCTCCGTATCGAGCACGATTTCCCGCATGCAGCCCTCTTTCCGTCCCCGAGCCCGCGCCGGAGCCCGGTCACCAGCCGTTTCACCGACCGCATGGTATAGGCCCGGCCGAGCCCCGTGTGAATCACCCGGTCGGCCCGGCGGCGCTTCTCCGCGTCCGGCATCTGTTTCGCCAGGATACTTGCCAGGCGCTGTGCCGTCATCCCGGGTCGGGCCATCACCCGCTGGCGCTGGATGAAGCCCGGGGCGCTGACCACGGCGACAAGGTCGCACAGGAGATGGCTGCTGCCCTCCAGCAGAAGCGGGACGTCGAGAACCACGATGGGCCGGCGGTGCCGGCGGGACTGTCTGAGAAACCGGCGGGTGCGGGCGCCGACCAGCGGATGGACGATCGATTCAAGCCGCCTCAGGGCGACCGGATCCCCGAACACCCGGGCGCCCAGGGCCGGCCGGTCCACCGCGCCCTCGCGCACCGCCTCGGGAAACGCCGCGGCGATCGGAGCGACCGCCTCGCCGCCAGGCCGCATCATCGCATGAACGACCGCGTCGGAATCATGCAGCGGAATGCCGAGCCGTCGGAACATGTTGGCCGTCGTGCTCTTGCCCATGCCGATGGAGCCGGTCAGACCGACGACGATCATCGGGCGAGCACACCATGGGTCCGCAGGAACTCCAGAAGCTGCAGCAGGGGCAGGCCGAGGACCGTGAAATAGTCCCCCTCCACCCCGGTGAAGAGCTGCGCGCCGAGGCCTTCGAGCTGATAGGCGCCGACCGAAGCGAACACGTCTTCCCCGACAACATCCAGATATCTTTCGATGAATTCGTCCGAGAGCGGCCGGACGCGCATGGTCACGCTGTCCATCGCATGCCAGATCCGGCTGCCGGCACGGGCGACCACCACGGCGGTCACGAGCCGGTGGGTCTTGCCGGACAGGGCCTTCAGCGTGGCCTGGGCATGGTCGCGGTCGACCGGCTTCTCGAACCAGACCCCGCCGCAATCCAGCATCTGGTCGGAACCGATGACCAGGGCGTCCGGGTGCTTGCGCGAGATCGCAATGGCCTTCAGCTCGGCGAGCACGGTGGCCACATCCTCGGTCGTCGCATTCTCCGCGCGCAGGCTGTCCCGCACCGACCCCTCGTCCACGCCGGGGACGTCGATGGTGAAGGGCACGCCTGCGTTGCGCAGCAACTCGGCGCGGAACCGGCTGCCCGAGGCGAGCACCACCGGAAGGGTGCCGCCGGCCTCGCCCAGCAAGCGGGGAGCCTTGGTCTCAGTCATTGCCGGCCTCGCGCGCTTCGAAATGCTGCAGAACCGCGGCCGAGGTCTCCTCGATGGAGCGCCGGGTGACGTCGATCACCGGCCAGCCGTTCTTGGTGAACATGCGGCGGGCTTCCGCCACTTCCTTGCGCACCTGTTCCATGGCCACGTAGTCGGTCTCCTCGCGCTGCTTGAGCATTAGCACCCGGTTGCGCCGGACCTGGATCAGCCGGGCCGGGTCGGTGGTGAAGGCGACCACCAGCGGCCGCTTCAGGTGGAAGATCTCGTCCGGCGGCGGGACGTCGGGGACGATCGGCACATTGGCGGTCTTGTATCCGCGGTTGGCCAGATAGAGCGAGGTCGGCGTCTTCGACGTCCGCGACACGCCGACGATGACGATGTCCGCCTCCTCCAGATCGTGGACCTGCTGGCCGTCGTCATGGGCCAGGGTGAAGTCCATCGCCTCGATGCGGTTGAAATAGGCCGCGTCCATCTCGTGCTGGCGGCCCGGCCGGGGATGAGATTCCCGGCCCATGTAGTTGGCCAGGGTCATCACGATCGGATCGAGCACCGGCAGGCACGGCACCTCGATGCGCCGGCACGCCTCCTCCAGCCGGCGGCGCAGCTCGGGATCGACCAGGGTGAACAGCACCGGGCCCGGATTGGCCTCCACCCCGGCGATCACCTTGTCCAGATAGCTGCCGGTGCGGACCAGCGACCAGACATGCTCTTTCGCCCGCACATCCTCGAACTGCACCAGGCAGGCCCGGGCGATCTGGTGATTGGTCTCGCCGGTCGCGTCGGACACCAGATGCAGGTGGAGAAGGTCGGTCGCGCTCATCCACCGACGCCCTGGGGAGAACTCCCGTGAAACCCGGGATAAGTCGTGCAGAAGCCGGTGGCGTCGAAATTGCTCAAGGGTCACCTCGATTCACTACCCCCGTCTGTCCGAGGGTGGACAAGTTTACCGGCCCGGCGGGACAACGTCACCGGCCGCGCACTTGTCCAGACTGTCCCCGTTATCCCCATGTTTCAATTCCGCCGTAACCGCCAGCATTCCTGCGGCCGTTGAAGGAGTTGTTCGGCGATCGCTCCCCGTCGACGCGACCCGATTCACGAAACCGACAAGTCTGTGGACAACCGGTGGACCGGATTTGATCCCCAGGATTCCACCCCCCAACCACTTCAACTCCCTATCTTTTAAAAAGAGTAATGAGGTAGAGAAGTTGTGCAGAAAAACAGGGAGCAAGGCATGTCGGGCATCCCGTTGTTAGACACGCTGAACGGCCGAGTCGGGTCGCCGCCGCCGGTCTGGCTGATGCGCCAGGCCGGGCGCTATCTGCCCGAGTACAAGGAAACGCGGAAACTGGCCGGCGGTTTCGTCGACCTGTGCCTGAACCCGGAGCTGGCCTGCGAAGTGACGATGCAGCCGATCCGGCGCTTCGGCTTCGACGCGGCGATCCTGTTCTCCGACATCCTGATCGTGCCCTACGGCGTCGGCCGTCGGCTCGAGTTCGTGGAAGGGCGCGGCCCGGTCCTCGATCCGATCGAACGCGAGGAGGAGATCCCGCCCTTCGATGCGGACGCCTTCCATGCCAAGGTCGGCAACGTCTACGAAACCGTGGCGCGCCTGCGCGAGGCGCTGCCGAAGGACGTGGCGCTGATCGGGTTCGCCGGCAGCCCCTGGACCGTCGCCTCCTACATGGTCGAGGGCGGCAGCAGCCGGGACTACGCCAAGCTCAAGGGCTGGGCCTATGGGCGGCCCCAGGGCTTCGCCAAGCTGATGGATCTGCTGGTCGACGCCACGGTGGCCTATCTGGACCGCCAGGTGGCCGCCGGCGCCCAGGTGGTGAAGCTGTTCGACAGTTGGGCGGGGGCCGCGCCGGAAAGCGTCTTCCAGCGCGCCGTGATCGAGCCGACGGCGGAGATCGTGCGCCGGCTGAAGGCGCTGCATCCGGAGGTGAAGGTCATCGGCTTCGCCCGGGGTGCGGGGGCGATGACACGGGGCTATGCCGCGGCGACCGGGATCGACGGCCTGGCGCTCGACAGCACCATCCCCTTGGCCATGGCCTGCGCGCTGCAGGCCGATATTCCGGTCCAGGGCAATCTCGACCCGATCGCCCTGGTCACCGGCGGCGATGCGCTGAAGGCGGAGACCGACCGCATCCTGGAAGCCCTGTCGGGCGGGCCGTTCATCTTCAACCTGGGCCACGGCATCGTACCGCAGACCCCGCCGGAGAATGTCGCCGCCCTGCTCAAGCATATCCGGGGCTGAGCGGCGATGGACGCCTACGGCATCGTCAAGGCGCTGCACGTGATCAGCGTGATCTCGTGGATGGCCGGTCTGCTCTACCTGCCGCGGCTGTTCGTCTACCACGCCGCGGAAGCCCCGGGCTCGGCTACGTCGGAGACCTTCAAGGTCATGGAGCGCCGACTGTACCGGGCGATCATGAACCCGGCGATGATCGCCACCTGGATCTTCGGCCTCGGCCTGCTCTGGCTGACCCCCGGATGGCTCGAGGACGGCTGGATGCACGCAAAGCTATTCCTGGTGCTGGTCATGACCGCGGCGCATCACATGATGGGACGCTGGCGTAAGGCTTTCGCGGCAGACGAGAATAAGAATTCGACCCGCTACTACCGAATCGCCAACGAAGTCCCTACGTTAGTGATGGTCGTGGTTGTATTCCTGGTGATCACGAAGCCGTTTTAAGATCTGTCGTACGGTGAACGCCGTTGACACCGCCCGGTGGGTCGGGTAAGGCCTGTTTCCGGTCGCCGGGCGCGACCGCTTTTCTCCGGAACATTGCATGTGTTGCAGACGGCCCCCATTCGGACGGGCCCATGGGTAAAACGATAACCCTTTGTGTCGGGCGTGTTCCGGTCCCTTCCCTGAAGGCAATCCACAGCAGATGAATCTTCAAGAACTCAAAGCGAAAACCCCCGCCGATCTCCTCTCCTACGCCGAGGAGCTTGAAGTTGAGAACGCGAGCACGCTGCGCAAGCAGGACATGATGTTCGCGATCCTCAAGCAACTCGCGGAGAACGACGTCCCGATCTCGGGTCAGGGCGTGCTGGAGATCCTGCCGGACGGTTTCGGCTTCCTGCGGGCGCCGGAATCCAACTACCTGCCGGGTCCGGACGACATCTACGTCTCGCCGAGCCAGGTGCGCCGCTTCGGCCTGCGCACGGGCGACACGGTCGAGGGCCAGATCCGCGCGCCGAAGGACGGCGAGCGGTACTTCGCCCTCCTGAAGGTGAACCAGATCAACTTCGAGGATCCCGAGGCGGTCCGTCACCGGATCAACTTCGACAACCTCACCCCGCTGTTCCCGAACGAGAAGCTGAAGCTCGAGACCGAGTTCAAGCCGGAGAACAAGGATTTCACCGCCCGGGTCATCGACCTGATCTCGCCGCTCGGCAAGGGCCAGCGCGCGCTGATGGTGGCGCCGCCGCGCACCGGTAAGACGGTGATGCTGCAGAACGTCGCCCACGCCATCTCCCAGGGCAACCCGGAGGTCTACCTCATCGTCCTGCTCATCGACGAGCGGCCGGAGGAAGTGACCGACATGGTGCGCTCGGTGAAGGGCGAGGTGATCTCCTCCACCTTCGACGAGCCGGCCTCGCGCCACGTGCAGGTCACCGAGATGGTGATCGAGAAGGCCAAGCGCCTGGTCGAGCACAAGCGCGACGTGGTGATCCTGCTGGACTCCATCACCCGCCTGGCCCGCGCCTACAACACCGTGGTGCCGTCCTCGGGCAAGGTGCTGACCGGCGGTGTCGACGCCAACGCCCTGCAGCGCCCGAAGCGCTTCTTCGGTGCGGCCCGGAATATCGAGGAGGGCGGCTCGCTGACGATCATCGCGACCGCGCTGATCGATACCGGCTCGCGCATGGACGAGGTGATCTTCGAGGAGTTCAAGGGGACCGGTAACTCCGAAGTCATCCTCGACCGCAAGCTCTCCGACAAGCGTACCTTCCCGGCGATCGACATCACCAAGTCGGGTACCCGTAAGGAAGAGCTGCTGGTCGATAAGGCCACCCTGTCGAAGATGTGGGTCCTGCGCCGGATCCTCATGCAGATGGGCACGGTCGACGGCATGGAGTTCCTGCTCGACAAGCTCAAGCACTCCAAGACCAACCAGGATTTCTTCGACCAGATGAATTCCTGACGTCTCGTCCTGACGAAAGTCAGGATCTAGTTTCAGATGGAATGGGCCGGCCTTCGGGGTCGGCCTTTTTCGTGGGGACAACGCTTCCCTCCCCCTCCTCCCCGACACTCCCCGGCCTTGTGCCGGGGCAAACCTGTGGGCTGGGACGGGCGTCATCACAGGAGCTCTGAAGCCCGCCACGCGGATGGGATCACCCCGGAACAGGTCCGGGGAGTGGGAGAGATAGAGGGAGCTTGAGCGTAGCCTCCCCGGCCCTCACTTGATCCGGAACCGGTTCCGCAGCCCGAGACCGATCAGAAACAGGAAGATCAGCCCGAAGACCCCTTCCACCGCGCTGATGGTGTAGAGGGTGGTGAGGCAGTCGAGATATTCAGGTGCTCCCTCGTCCATCGGGCACAAGCCCTTGGTCATGATCTCCCGCCCAAGAACGGCCTGGCCGGCGAAGGGAACCACATTCACGAAGGCGGCCACCTTTGCCGCAGTACTGAAGTCGATGAGGCCTCTGGCGAGCATGTCGGGAAGATCCGTCATCGCCTCGAAGGCGAAGAGCGCGAAGAGGATCGTCACCATGAGCCATCCCAAGGGGCGGAGCACGCTCTGCCCGAAGTCCGAGACCCAGCCATATCCAAAGTTCAGGACGAGACCCGGCCAGTGGAGCGGGTTTGCCAGCTTGAGCGTATGGAACCGCTTTGCCTTCGTCTCGAGGGCGAAGAGGCGTAGTTCCAGTTCGTGATCATGGGTGTCGGCGGCGAGCTGCTTCAACCGCCGGAACCGCGCTTCGCCGTCGCCGACGTCACATTTCCCCGAAATCCAGTTCGAGCACGGGTATCGGAAGGTCGACCCCAGAAACGAGGGTGGTTGCGAAAACGATGTTGAGGTCAGGTTCGGCGGAAAATTGAAATCGATAGCGGTGAAATAGGCATGACCCTCAATCTCTGCACTATGAGCGAAAAGTGAGCCGGCAACCCTTGCTCCATTAAGCTGCCAAACGGATTTCATCCTCGCACTGTTGAAGGAGCAGGCGTCGGCGAATGTGGTCTCTCTGAAGTCGGCGTCGGCAGAGAATATGGCCTGGGTGAAGAAGGCGTAATTTGAGAATGTGGTCTCTCTGAAGTCGGCGTCGGCAGAGAATGTAGCCTGGGTGAAGAAGGCGTAATTTGAGAATGTGGTCTCTCTGAAGTCGGCATCGGCAGAGAATGTGGTCTGGCTGAAGTCGGCGTAGACGGCGAAAGTGGCCTCTCTGAAATCAGCGTATCCTGAGAATGTGGCCTGGATAAAGTCAGCACCGGCAGAGAATGTGGCCGCTCTGAAGTCAGCCTTAACCGAGAATCTTGCGTCGCTGAAATCGACTTCGGCCGGAAAAATGAAGTCGCCAAAACCTGAAATCTCGATCTCCTGACCCGAGAAATCGACCTCGACACGATCTTCCAGCGGTTTCTTTAGCTCGGCTTCAGCCCAAGTGTTCCACGCCTCCTTGCCCAGACGAGCAAGATCGAGCCAGCGCTTCTGTTCCGCCAGTATGAACGGGTCGGTCTCGCCGTCGCGTGGTGTGGAAGCATCCATCCCTGCAATCTATGGGGAACCCCTTCTGCCGGGCAAGCACGGAGCCTCACCACATCCCCTCCGACACTCCCCGGCCTTGTGTGTTCAGCCCGGAGAGATAGCGGACAGGTGTTCGGGGAGATGGTTGACACTTTAGGCATGTGATCAGCGCAGGAGGCTGGGCATGCCGTGGAGAGAGGTGTCTGCCATGGAACAGCGGGTTGAGTTCGTGACGCTGGCGTTGTCTGAAGGGGCGAACCGTCGGGAGTTGTGCCGGCGTTTTGGGATCAGTGCGCAGACGGGCTACAAGTGGCTACGGCGGTGGCTGGATGGCGCAGACGGGCTGTGTGAGCGGTCTCGGCGGCCGCATAGGAGCCCGGCGCGGACGGCGGCGGATGTGGAGGCGGCGATCCTGGCGGTGCGCGATGCGCACCCGGCGTGGGGGGCGCGCAAGATCGCGCGCTGTTTGAGCCGCGACGGTCTTGCCGCACCCGCACCGTCGACGGTGCATGCGGTGCTGCAGCGTCATGGGCGGATCGGTGGCGGGAGCGGCGGCGACAACCATCACTACCAGCGCTTCGAGAAGCCGCTGCCGAACCTGCTGTGGCAGATGGACTTCAAGGGCCGGGTGCCGCTGGCCGGGGCCGGCTGGTGCCATCCGCTGACGGTGATCGACGATCACTCGCGCTACGCGCTTTGCCTTGCCGCCTGCGGTGACCAGCGCACGGCGACGGTGCGCAGCGCTCTGGAAGGGGCCTTTTGCCGCTATGGCCTGCCCGAGGCGTTCTTCCTCGACAACGGCTCGCCCTGGGGCGGTGGCGTGCCGGGACAGTGGACGCCGCTCGGCGTGTGGCTGCTCAAGCTCGGCGTGGAGGTCATCCACAGCCGCCCCTACCATCCCCAGTCGCGCGGCAAGAACGAGCGCTTCCACCGCACCCTCAATGCCGAGCTGCTGGCCGGCAACCGGTTCCGCGATCTCGCCTGCGCCCAGAGCGCCTTCGATGCCTGGCGCACCGTCTACAATACCCGCAGGCCGCACGAGGCTCTCGGTCAGGAGGTGCCGGCGACCCGATACACCGTCTCGCCGCGTCCCCTCATCGATCCGCCGCCCGCGATCGTCTATGACGACGGCGAGACGCTGCGCACCGTCAACCAGTCCGCCACCATCAGCTTCCGAAACCGCCGCTGGCGCGTGCCCAAGGCCTTCCGCGGCGAACGCGTCGCCATCCGGCCACGCGACCGCGACGGCCCGTTCGGCGTCTTCTTCGGCGCCAAGCGCATCGCAACCATTGACGTCAACATCGACAAAAACATAATCCCGGAAACCGTCAGCTATGTCTCCGAACAGGCGTCAACCATCTCTCCGGGCTGAACACCTTGTGCCGGGGCAACCCGGTGAGCTAGGGCGGGCGCCACAGGATAATCTCGAACCTCGACCGCGCGGATCGGATTATCCCGGAACAAGTCCGGCGAGTGCGTGAAGGGAGAAGGGGAAAGGTGCCGGGCAAGCATGGCGCACATCGCCCCACTGGACCCGCCGCACCTTGCCGCTCCCCCGCCCGCGTGATAGCTCAAATGTCTGACCATTTACCGTGCGAAGGGGCGTCGATGGCCCAGGGTGATGCTTCACAATCCGGCTCGCAGGCCGCCGCTGCCGCCAAGTCCCCAAAGGTCGGGCTGTTCGTCACCTGCCTGGTCGACATGTTCCGGCCGTCCATCGGCTTCGCCGCGCTGAAGCTGCTGGAGGATGCCGGCTGCACCGTCATCGTGCCGGCGGAGCAGACCTGCTGCGGCCAGCCGGCCTTCAATTCCGGCGACAACAAGGACACCCGCGCCGTCGCCGCCCAGGTGATTGAGGCCTTCGAAGGGCTGGACTACGTGGTCGCCCCGTCCGGCTCCTGCGCCGGGATGATCCGCGAGCATTACCCGGAGCTGTTCGCCGACGACCCGGCCATGGCCCAGCGCGCCCAGCATGTGGCCAAGCGGACCTACGAGCTGACCTCCTTCCTGGTCGACGTGCTCGGCGTCACCTCGGTCGATGCCGAGATGGCCGGCACCGTCACCTATCACGACAGCTGCTCCGGCCTGCGCGAGCTGGAGGTGAAGGCCCAGCCGCGCCGGCTGCTCGCCGGGGTGAAGGGGCTGAGCGTCACCGAACTGCCGGGGGCGGAGGTGTGCTGCGGCTTCGGCGGTACCTTCTGCGTCAAGTATCCGGAGATCTCCGACAAGATGGTCACCAACAAGGCCGAGGAGATCGTCGCCACCGGTGCGGATACCCTGCTGGCCGGCGATCTCGGCTGCCTGCTGAACATGGCCGGCAAACTGAAGCGCCTGGGGGCCGAGACCAAGGTGCGCCACGTGGCCGAGGTGCTGGCCGGCATGACCGACACGCCCGCCATCGGCGACCCTGCCGCCTCCCTGTCCACCAAGGAGCGCTGAGCCATGCAGTCCACATCCAGGAACTTCAAGGACAACGCCCACAAGGCGCTGAACGACGCGACCCTGCAGCGCGCGCTGCTGAACGTGAAGTCCGGCTTCCAGGAGAACCGGGCCCGCACGGTCGCCGGTCTGCCGGAATTCGAGCAGCTCCGCGATGCCGGCCGCGACATCAAGAATCACGTGCTGGCCAACCTGGACTTCTACCTGGAGCGGTTCGAGGAGAACGTCACCGCCAATGGCGGCCACGTGCACTGGTGCCGGACCCCGGCCGAGGCGCGCGAGACGATCCTGGAGATCTGCAAGCGCCGCGAGGCGAAGACCGTCACTAAGGGCAAGTCCATGGTGGCCGAGGAGATCGGCCTCAACGACTACCTGGAGAAGAACGGCGTCGAGCCGATCGAGACGGATCTGGGCGAGTACATCATCCAGCTCCGCCACGAGCCGCCGAGCCACATCATCGCGCCGGCGATCCACGTGACCCGCGAGCAGATCGCCGAGGATTTCCGGCGGGAACACAAGGACCTCGACCCGAACCGCCGGCTGGAGATCCCGCAGGACTTCACCGACGAGGCGCGAGCCAAGCTGCGCGAGCGCTATTTCGCCGCCGATGTCGGCATCACCGGCGCGAACTTCCTCATTGCCGAGACCGGCTCCACGGTCATCGTGACCAACGAGGGCAACGGCGACATGACCCAGCTCCTGGGCAAGGCGCATGTGGTCATCGCCAGCCTGGAGAAGATCGTCCCGACCCTGGAGGACGCTTCCACCATCCTGCGCCTGCTGGCCCGCTCGGCGACGGGGCAGGAAATGTCGGTCTACACCTCCTTCTCCACCGGCCCGCGCCGCTCGGAGGATATGGACGGGCCGGAGGAATTCCACGTGGTCCTGCTGGACAACGGCCGCAGCGCCATGTTGGGCACCGAGTTCCAGGACATGCTGCGCTGCATCCGCTGTGCGGCCTGCATGAACCACTGCCCGGTCTATGCCGCGGTGGGAGGACACGCCTATGGCTGGGTCTATCCGGGACCGATGGGTTCGGTGCTGACCCCGTCGCTGATCGGCGTGGAGGAGGCCGGCCACCTGCCGAACGCCTCGACCTTCTGCGGGCGCTGCGAGAGCGTCTGCCCGATGTGCATCCCGCTACCGAAAATGATGCGTCACTACCGCCAGCGCGAATTCGAAAAAGGCCTTTCTCCCCAAAAGGCTAGGGCGGGACTGTCGCTATGGTCCTACTTCGCTACCCGGCCGAAGCTGTATCGCCTGGCCACGCGGCTGGCTTCTGGCCTGCTGGGCAAGCTCGGAAAGGTTAACGGGAGGTTTACCAGTCTGCCGCTGGCCGGCGGCTGGACCTCCGTCCGCGACATGCCCGCCCCCGAGGGCAAGACCTTCCACGACCTCTACCGCGAACGCCAGGCGAAGGGAGGCCGGGCATGAGCGCGCGCGACGATATTCTCGGCTCGATCCGCAAGTCTCTCGGCCGCGAAGCGCTGTCCGGCGAGCCGGCGGCCCAGCTCCGCCAGCGCCTGGCCCAGCCGAAACGCAATCTGATCCCCGACCGCACGGCCGGTCGCGACACCGCCGGCCTGACCGCCCTGTTCGCCGACAAGGCGCGGGAATTCGCCTGCACGGTGGACGAGGTGGACAGCCTGGATGCCGTGCCGGAGGCGGTACGCGCCTATCTGTCCCGCGAGAACCTGCCGGCCCGAATCGTGCAGGCGCCTGCGCTTTCCGATGGTCTGGACTGGTCGAAGACGCCGACCCTGGAGATCAAGACCGGCACCTCCGACGGCTCGGAGGATACCAGCGTCACCCCGGTCTTCGCCGCCGTGGCCGAGACCGGCACCCTGATGCTGACCTCCGATGCGAGCACGCCGACGGGCCTGAATTTCCTGCCGGAAAATCACATCGCCGTGGTCCGCCGCAGCCAGATGGTCGGCCCGCTGGAGGATGCCTGGGCCCGGTTCCGCGCCGCGCGGGCGAAGGCGGATAGCGACGGGTTCACCATGCCGCGGACGGTGAACCTGATCACCGGCCCGTCGCGCACCGGCGATATCGAGCAGAAGATCCAGATGGGCGCCCACGGCCCGCGCCGCCTGCACGTCATCCTCGTCGCCGATTGAGGCGCGGGAGGGCCGGCGTGCGCAAACCCCGGCGACCCAGCACGGAAGAACTGGATCTGTTCGGCAAGGTCCTCAAGGACGCCACCCGGATCGAGAGCGACCGCCATGCCGAGCATGCGGTGACCCCGGAACCCCTGCCCGAACCGGTTCCCGAAAAACCCGCAACCCTGCAGAAACCTGCGGGACACAAGCGGGTGAGGGGAACACCGCCGGCGCCGCAGCCGGTGCCGGAAATCGTGCCGTCCGACCTTCAGGATCACATCCATGGCGGCGCGCCGGGGATGGACCGGCGGCTGCAGCTTCGCCTGAAGCGCGGCCAGTTGCCGATCGAGGCACGGATCGACCTGCACGGGCTCACCCGGGAGAAGGCGCATGTGGCGCTGAACGGTTTCCTCGCCCGGCAGGAAGCGCTGGGGCGGCGCTGCGTTCTGGTGATCACCGGCAAGGGGCGGCCGGACTGGCAGGCGCCGGGATACGACGTGCCTTGGGGACGGGACGCCCGCGAGATCGGCGTGATCCGCCGCGCCCTGCCCGGCTGGCTCGGCGATTATCCGAACAAGGAACGCATCCTCGCCTTCACCCCGGCCCAGCCGCAGGACGGCGGCAAGGGTGCATGGTACGTGCTGCTGCGCCGGCGCCGGGACCGGACCCGCCCCAGACCCGATTTCGACGGGATGGACGAGCTGTGACCCCGCTCGGCCGACGGCTGCGGGATCTGCGCGAGGCCCGGGGCCTGACCCTGGCGGTCATGGCCGAGGGGCTTGGAGTGTCGGCCGCCTATCTCTCCGCCGTCGAGCACGGCAAGCGGGCGCGGCCCCGATCCGGCTTTCTGGAGCTGGTGAATGCCTGCCTGAACCTGGACTGGGAAGAGGCGGAGGAACTGCGCCGCCTGTCGGAGATCTCCCGCCCCCGAGTGGTGCTGGATACCGGCGGCCTGAGTCCCAAGGCGACGGAGCTGGCGAACCTGCTGGCGGTGCGGATCCGGGAGCTGGACGACAGCCGGATCGATACCCTGCTGGCAGAGCTGCGGGATCCGTAAATTCATTTCAAGCGGAGATGGAATTAACCGGGAGTGGTTTTGAAGATACTTTGCTTTTATACAGAACTGGGCCGTCGGTATTTTCATTATCAATCCGATATGAAGCCGTTCCGCTTAGTGAATTAAGAAAATTAATTTCAACTATTTATGGCGCGCTTATATAGGTGCGGTGGACGAAGCAGAACTTATTCGCCTTCTCACAGGCGAAAGAACCGAGCCAATTTTTGTGTGCCGCATTTCGGATCGCGTCGCGATAGCGATTGGCGCAATCACGACGGCTGTTTGGTTGTCCCGATATACCATCGAAAAACAAGAATCGAAGCACTATAGCGAAACACAGCATCCATATAGAATGGCTCCCTTGACTATCGGCCAAGGATTTGTGCGCATTGAAGCACCGCACCACGCTATATTCATTTATCACTACAAAGATGGCCCACAAATAAAATCCTATAAGGCCGTAGTCAAAGCAACGAAGGATGGAGCCGAATTGTATCTGGTGTCGATACATAGAGTCGACAGAAGCGGTGTTCGCGCAGCATATAGCCGCTCAAAATCGCTTGCTACTCACGAAGCAAGTGGGCGTGAGGTGGGGCCCCCAAAGAACCCCACATAGCGCTCCGCCGGTCGCCCGGCGTGCTACGGCCTGGGGAATAGCACCGTGTCGCTCACGCCAGGAATCTTATAACAAAGATTGGGTGTAATATGGATTCTTCTTGCGTCCATTTGTGAGTCTTTAGATTCAAAATTACCCTCGTAGACGCAATAAGATTCTCTCCAATGTCGTATATATAGTAGTAGGCGGTGCTCCTAGCCCAAAATATTGGCTCTAGGCGTTCTCGATGACGTCTTGCCTACGCCTACAGGATGAACCGGCTCAGATCGGCGTTCTTGGCCAGTTCGCCGACCCGTTCCTTCACCATGGCGGCGTCCACCGTCACCGTCTGGCCGCTGCGGTCCGAGGCGGTGAAGCTCACCTCCTCCAGCAGCTTCTCCAGCACCGTGTGCAGCCGCCGCGCGCCGAGATTCTCCACCGTGCGGTTGATCTCCACCGCCATGTCGGCGAGCGCCTCGATGGCGTCGTCGGTGAAGTCGAGGGTCAGGTCCTCGGTGCCCATCAGCGCCTTGTACTGGGTCACCAGGCTGGCTTCCGGCTCGGTCAGGATGCGGCGGAAATCGTCGCGGGTGAGCGCCTTCAGCTCCACCCGGATCGGCAGGCGGCCCTGCAGCTCCGGCAGCAGGTCCGACGGTTTCGCCAGGTGGAAGGCGCCGGACGCGATGAACAGGATGAAGTCGGTCTTCACCGGCCCGTGCTTGGTGGCGACCGTGGTGCCCTCGATCAGCGGCAGCAGGTCGCGCTGCACACCCTCGCGGGACACGTCGCCGCTGCGGCCTTCCTCCGAGCGGGCAATCTTGTCGACCTCGTCCAGGAAGACGATGCCGTTCTGCTCGACCAGATCGATCGCCTCGCGGGTGACCGCCTCCTCGTCGAGCAGCTTGTCGGCCTCCTGGCGCACCAGGACCTCGTAGCTCTCCGGCACGCTCATCCGCTTGCGCTTGCTCTGGCCGCCGAAGGCCTTGCCCAGCATGTCGTTGAGGTTCATCACCCCGAGCTGGCCGCCGGGCATGCCGGGAATGTCGAAGGTCGGCATGCCGGCGGGACCGCCGGTGCTGGTCACGTCGATCTCGATCTCGCGCTCGGCGAGCTGGCCCTCGCGCAGCATCTTGCGGAACTTCTGCCGGGTCTCGGTGCTGGCGCTGTCGCCGACCAGGGCGTCGATCACCCGTTCCTCGGCCTGCAGCTCCGCCTTGGCATGGACCTCCTTGCGCATCCGCTCGCGGGTCATGGCGATGGCGGATTCCAACAGGTCGCGGATGATCGACTCCACGTCGCGGCCGACATAGCCGACCTCCGTGAACTTCGTCGCTTCCACTTTCAGGAACGGCGCGTTGGCCAGCTTGGCGAGGCGGCGGGCGATCTCGGTCTTGCCGACGCCGGTCGGGCCGATCATCAGGATGTTCTTCGGCAGGATCTCCTCGCGCAGCCCTTCGTCGAGCTGCCGGCGGCGCCAGCGGTTGCGCAGGGCGATGGCGACCGCGCGCTTGGCGTCATGCTGGCCGATGATGAACCGGTCGAGCTCGGAGACGATCTCTCTGGGGGAAAAGTCGGTCATAGGCTTTCGACGGTCACGTTGTCATTGGTGTAGATGCAGATATCGGCGGCGATCGCCATGGCGCGCCGGGCGATGGTCTCGGCATCCATGTCGTCGCGGTCGGCCAGCGCGCGGGCGGCGGCGAGCGCGAAGGACCCGCCGGAGCCGATGCCGATCAGCCCGTCCTCGGGCTCCAGCACGTCGCCGGTGCCGGTCAGCACCAGGGAGACGTCGGCATCGACCACGGCCATCATCGCCTCCAGGCGGCGCAGGTAGCGGTCGGTGCGCCAGTCCTTGGCAAGCTCGACGCAGGCGCGCGTGAGCTGGCCCGGATGCTGCTCCAGCTTGGCTTCCAGCCGCTCGAACAGGGTGAAGGCGTCGGCGGTGGCCCCGGCGAACCCGGCGATCACGTTGCCGCCGGACAGCCGCCGCACCTTGCGGGCGGTCGCCTTCATCACCGTGTTGCCGAAGGTCACCTGCCCGTCGCCGGCGACGACGACGCGATCTCCCTTCCGCACGGCCAGGATCGTCGTGCCGTGCCACTGGGTCGGATCGTCACTCATGGGGTTCTGCCTTATTCCGATGGTCAGGCGAATGTAATGTCCGGCGCGTGCGGTTCAAGCAAGTTGCCAGGGCAAGTCGGACGGGCGGTGTGCCGGGGCGCCTTAGGGGGCGCCTTGGGCTGGCACCTGGGCGGCCTTCCTGCTAAACAGCCGCCATTCTCCAGGGAGGGTGGCATGGCCCGCACGGCGCGCGTCGAGCGCAACACCAATGAGACCCGTATTTCCGCCTCCGTCGATCTGGACGGATCGGGCGCCTATGACGTGGCGACCGGCATCGGGTTCCTCGACCATATGCTGGAGCAGCTCTCCCGACATTCCCTGATCGACCTGACCGTGAAGGCCGAGGGCGATCTGCATATCGACGATCACCACACCGTGGAGGATTCCGGCTATGCGGTCGGCTCCGCCATCGCCCAGGCGCTGGGCGAGCGGCGCGGCATCACCCGCTACGGCTCGTGCCTGCTGCCGATGGACGAGGCCCTGACCCGGGTGGCGATCGACCTGTCGGGCCGCCCGTTCCTGTCCTGGGGCGTGGTGTTCCCGACCCAGAAGGTCGGCACCTTCGACACCGAACTGTTCAAGGAGTGGTTCCGCGCCTTTGCCCAGGCGTCTGGCGCCACCCTGCATGTGGACACCCTCAAAGGCGAGAACAGCCACCATATCGTGGAGACCTGTTTCAAGGGTCTCGCCCGCGCCCTGCGCGCGGCGGTGGAGATCGACCCGCGCAAGGCCGACGCCGTGCCGTCGACCAAGGGCGCGCTGCGGAGCGACTGAGGCGACCATGCAGACCATCGCGATTATCGACTACGGGTCGGGCAACCTCCGCTCGGCGGCGAAGGCTTTCGAGCGGTCGTCCCGGGAAGCCGGCATCGCCGCCGACATCAAGGTGACCGACGATCTCGCCACGATCGCAAAGGCTGACCGCATCGTCCTGCCGGGCGTGGGTGCCTTCGCCGACTGCCGACAGGGTGTGGAGCGGGTCCAGGGGCTGCGCGACACGCTGGAGACGCGGGTGATCCGCGAGGCGGTGCCGTTCCTCGGCATCTGCGTCGGCATGCAGCTCATGGCCAAGGCCGGATTCGAGCACCTGACCACCGAGGGCTTCGGCTGGATCGACGGCGAGGTGCATCGCATCGAGCCGGCGGACGAGGAGGACGGACGGCCGCGCAAGGTGCCGCATATGGGCTGGAACGTGCTCAGCGTGCAGGGCGGCCACCATCCGGTGCTGGCCGGTCTGGAGGACGGGCACCACGCCTATTTCGTCCATTCCTACGCCATGCGCCTCGACAGCGCCGACCAGCAGCTCGCCACCGTCGATTACGGCGGCCCTATCTGCGCCATGGTCGGCCGTGACAACATGGTCGGGACCCAGTTCCACCCCGAGAAGAGCCAGGCCACCGGCCTGCGTCTCATCGCCAATTTCATCGGATGGACGCCATGACCGGCGATCAGACTCAGTTTGCCCCGCAGCCGGTCACCCTGGTCGAGCACGTCACCGAACTGTCGGCCGGCGACCTCAACGACCTGTGCGACGCGGCGGAAGCGGCGATCATCGACGGCGGCGGCTTCGGCTGGCTGACCCCGCCGCCGCGCGAGACCCTGGAGGCCTATTGGCGCGGCACCCTGCTGATCCCCGACCGCGACCTGTTCGTCGGCCGGCTCGACGGGGTGATCGCGGGCTCCTCGCAGCTTCACCGGCCGCCGCGCAACAACGAGGCGCAGAGCTTCGCCTGCAACTTCACCACCTCCTTCGTCGCCCCGTGGGCGCGCGGGCACGGGCTGGCGCGCGACCTCACCCAGATCGCCGAGAACCACGCCCGCAAGCTCGCCTTCGAGGTGATGAACCTGGACGTGCGCGAGACCCAGCGGGCGGCGATCCGGCTGTACGAGGCCCTCGGCTTCCAGAAGTTCGGCGAGCATCCCTACTACGCCCGGACCCGCGACGGCTTCGTGCGCGGTCTCTACTACTTCAAGAACCTCACGGCGACCGCGCCGGAGGGGGATGCGCAAGGGGGTGCGTCGTGATCCTCTATCCGGCCATCGACCTGAAGGGCGGTCAGTGCGTCCGCCTGCTGCGCGGCGAAATGGATGCCGCGACCGTCTACAATCCGGACCCGGCCAGCCAGGCCAGGGCGTTCCAGGATGCCGGCTGCGCCTGGATCCATGTGGTCGATCTCGACGGCGCCTTCGCCGGCGAGGCGGTCAACGGCGAGGCCGTGCGCTCGATCCTCTCGGCGGTGGACGTGCCGGTGCAGCTCGGCGGCGGCATCCGCTCCCGCGCCCATATGGATACCTGGCTCGAGGCCGGGATCAGCCGGGTGATCCTCGGCACCGTGGCTCTGCGCGATCCGGAACTGGTGATCGCCGCCTGCCGCGATCACCCGGGCAAGATCGCCGTCGGCATCGACGCCCGCGGCGGCAAGGTCGCGGTGGAAGGCTGGGCCGAGACCTCCGAAATCACGGCCACGGACCTGGCGCTGAAATTCGAGGATGCCGGCGTGGCCGCCATCATCTTCACCGATATCGACCGGGACGGTGCCCTGCAGGGCCCGAACCTGGAGGCGACGGGCGCATTGGCCCGGGCGCTCTCGACCCCGGTGATCGCCTCGGGCGGCGTGTCGTCTCTCGACGACCTGCGGGCCATCGCCAAGCTGGACGGCGACGGGGTGGCCGGCGCCATCGTCGGCCGGGCGCTGTATGACGGCCGGGTGGATGTGGTCGGTGCCGTCCGCGCCCTTGCCGGGGAGGCCGCGTGATGCTCAAGGTCCGCGTCATCCCCTGCCTTGACGTGAAGGACGGCCGGGTGGTCAAGGGCGTCAACTTCGTCGACCTGATCGATGCCGGCGATCCGGTGGAGCAGGCCAAGCTCTACGACGCCGAAGGGGCGGACGAGCTCTGCTTCCTCGACATCACCGCCAGCCATGAGAACCGGGACACCATCTTCGACGTGATCGCCCGCACCGCCGAGCAGTGCTTCATGCCGCTGACCGTCGGCGGCGGGGTGCGCACGGTCGAGGACATCCGCAAGCTGCTGCTGGCCGGGGCCGACAAGGTCTCGATCAACACCGCCGCGGTGACCAATCCGGAGTTCGTGCGCCAGGCCGCCCACAAGTTCGGCAGCCAGTGCATCACCGTCGCGGTCGACGCCAAGAGCGTGGGCGACGGGCGGTTCGAGGTCTTCACCCATGGCGGCCGCAACGCCACCGGCCTGGATGCCGTTGCGTGGTCGCAACAAATGGCCGAATACGGGGCGGGCGAGATTCTGCTGACCTCCATGGACCGGGACGGCACCAAGCAGGGCTTCAACATTCCGCTGACCCGGGCGATCTCGGACGCGGTGCCGGTGCCGGTGATCGCGTCCGGCGGAGTCGGAACCCTGGATCATCTGGTCGAAGGCGTGCGCGACGGCCATGCCAGCGCGGTGCTCGCCGCCTCCATCTTCCATTTCGGCACCTACCGCATCGGCGAGGCGAAGGCGGCCATGGCCGCCGCCGGTCTCGCCATGCGCCAGGGCGACTGAGGCAGCGATGAGCGACCATATCCTCGACCGTCTCGCCGCGACGATCGCCTCGCGCCGGGGCGGCGACCCGGAGAGCAGCTACACCGCCAAGCTGCTGGCCAAGGGGCCGGTGAAATCGGCCCAGAAGGTCGGCGAGGAAGCGGTCGAGGTGGCGATCGAGGCCGCCCGCGGTGATGCCGAGGCCCTGGCCTCGGAGAGTGCGGACCTGCTGTATCACCTGCTGGTGCTATGGACGGCGGCCGGGGTGACCCCGGACCAGGTCTGGGCCAAGCTCGAGGCGCGGGAAGGGACCTCCGGCCTGGCCGAGAAGGCGGCCCGCGGTCAGACGAAGGGAGACGGTGCATGAGCTACGATCCGAACAATATCTTCGCCAAGATCCTGCGCGGCGAGATCCCGAACGATACGGTCTACGAGGACGAGCACGTCCTGGCGTTCCGGGACATCCAGCCGCAGACGCCGACCCACGTCCTGGTCATCCCCAAGGGCGCCTATGTCTCCTTCGCCGATTTCTCCGAGAAGGCCAGCGACGCGGAAATTGCCGCTTTCGTACGCGCCACCGGCAAGATCGCGCGGGATCTGGGCGTCGTGGAGGACGGCTACCGCATCCTGTCCAACCACGGCCGGGACGCGAACCAGGAGGTGCCCCACTTCCATGTGCACCTGTTCGCCGGCCAGAATCTCGGGCGGATCATCAAGCCGGTTTGAGACCGGCCGCCGGGCGCCGATGGCGGCACCGCATATGGGGGTTCGCCGTCGCCGAGGCTGACCATCTTGTGACCAGCCTCCCCTGCTCAGCTTAACAAATTGAAAACTTTGACAGATTTAGCCTGAACCGGCATAATCCCTCGAGCGTGGGGATTATTCTGCGTTATCGCAAAGACAAGAATCAATCAGACGTAGGTGTCGTTGAGGGCGGGATCGCGTCGCTCTCAGGGCGAGGGTGCATGCAGCGGGCGAACGATCTCGATTGGGATGTCGCGGAATCGATCCGCAAGCACGGGCTGTTCCTGAAGCACAATTCGGGCGGCGTGCAGGCCGATTTCCGCCATAAGACCCTGCGCGGCGCCATGCTCGCCGGCAGCGACCTGCGCCAGGGGCTGTTCCACGGCACCGACCTGCGTGGGGCGAGCTTCGCCGGCTCCAATCTCACCGCCACCCAGTTCTCCACCGCCAAGCTTGAACAGTGCGATTTCGCCGGGGCCAAGCTGGTGAAGGCCGATCTGCGCGGCGCCAACCTGAAGGGCGCCAAGCTGATGACGGCGGACCTGACGGACGCCGACCTGCGCCCGGCCCGCATCCAGGACATGAACCGCAGCATCGAGCAGAACGCCAACCTGACCCGGGCGGACCTGTCCGACGCCACGGTCGTGCGCACCGACCTGACCGGCGCCAACATGTCCGGCGTGACCGCCGTCAACACCGCGTTCGAGAGCGCGGTGATGCGCAACGTGAACCTGAACAAGGCGGACCTGTCGAAGAGTTCGTTCCAGGGCACCGACCTGCGCGGCTCCAACCTGCGCGGCGTCAACTTCGCCGATTCCGTGCTCACCGATACCGACCTCACCGGTTCGGACCTGCGGTCCTGCAACCTGGACGGCGCCGATCTGGGTGGCGCCAACCTGACCGACTGCAAGATCGCCACCGGCCTGGAGACCATGGCGCCGGACGTGCAGCACAAGGTGGTGCAGCATTTCCTGTGGATCAGCTCCGGCGGCAAGAAGGGCGAGCGCGGCGTGTTCCGGAGCATGGACCTGGCCGGCGTCGATTTCTCCGGCGCCGACCTGTCGGCCGCCGATTTCGAGGGCGCCAACCTGGCCGGCGCCAACATGAAGCAATGCTCCTTCCGCTTCGCCCAGATGGCCGGGGCGAAGCTGCCGCGGGCCGACCTGACCGGCGCCGACCTGCGGGGCGTGGGGCTGAAGGGCGCGGTGCTGGACGGGGCCACCCTGTCCCATGCCCGGCTGACGCCGATGCAGATCCTGAAGCCGGCGACGCTGGAACTGATGCGCGAATGGCCGGCCGATCTGTCGGGCGCCTCCCTGGCCGGCGCGGTGGCCCACAAGGCCGATTTCACCCATGCCGTCCTCGCCGGCACGGTGTTCCATCACGCCGACCTGGCCGGCTCCCGCTTCGATCGGGGGGCGTACAAGGTCGCCGATATGGAAGGTGCCGTCGGCCTCTCCCGCCCGACGCTGAGCGCCGCCGAATAGCCGACGGCCTCTGCCGGCGACCGGAAACACCGCCGGCTCTCCCATAGCCCTCCGGGGCGCACATGACGGTGCGCCGATGCGAGGGAGGTCTGCCCATGGGGGCGCGGGTGACGACGGTGGCGTTCCGCGGCATCGAGACGGTGGAGGTCGACGTCCAGGTCCATGTGGGCGGCGGCGGCTGGCCGGGGGTCTGCCTGGTCGGCCTGGCCGACAAGGCGGTGACCGAAAGCCGCGAGCGGGTGGTCGCGGCCCTCTCGGCCCTGGGCCTCGCCCTGCCCTACAAGCGCATCACCGTGAACCTGGCGCCGGCCGATCTGCCCAAGGAAGGCGGGCATTTCGACCTGCCCGTCGCGCTCGGCATCCTGGTGGCGATGGGAGCCCTGTCGGTGGAGGATGTGGGCGACCGCATCGTGCTGGGGGAGCTGGCGCTGGACGGCCGCATCTCGCCGGTGGCGGGCGTCCTGCCGGCGGCGGTGGCGGCCGCGGCGGGCGGGCGGCGTGGGGTGATCTGCCCGCGCGCCTGCGGCCCCGAGGCGCGGTGGGCCGACGGAATCGAGGTGATCGCCGCCCCCGACCTGCTCTCCCTGCTGAACCATCTGCGCGGCGTGCAGGTGCTGCCCGAGGCGGCCGAAGGCGTGGTCGAGGCTGAGCCGCACTATCCCGACCTGAAGGACGTCAAGGGCCAGGAGACGGCCAAGCGTGCCCTGGAAGTGGTGGCGGCGGGCAATCACAACCTGCTAATGATATGGTCAATTACTGAACTGACTAATCACTAGGTCGTCCACGAGTTCCTTGATATGGCTGAGGTATGGTGGACAAGCTCACTCCGCAGCGGCGGTCGCGCAACATGCAAGCGATCCGGCAGAAGAACACCAAACCGGAGATGGCTGTTCGTCGTCTCCTGCATGCTCTCGGATACCGCTATCGTGTGCACCGCACCGATCTACCCGGGCGACCTGACATTGTCTTCACCGCACGGAAGAAGATCGTGCAGGTTCACGGATGCTTCTGGCATGGACACGATTGCCTAGATCGGATGCCAAAGTCGCGGGAGGAGTACTGGCTGTCGAAGATCCAAGGGAACCGAGAACGGGACGAAAGGAACCGAGCCACCCTTGAGGCGATGGGGTGGGAGGTGCTGGTCGTATGGGAATGCGAGATCAAGAACACCACTGTACTTGCCAGTACGCTGACTGGCTTTCTAGGACCAGCTAGAGTGGGAACAGTGGAAGGTCGTCCAGGATGACCTGTGCCGTGTCCGTCGGCTGAAGCGCCTGATACACCTTGTCGACAGCCCTCCTCGGTTCGGCTCCGGTCAACAGCGACACCAGTCCCGCCGCCTTGTATCGCTCAATGACATTCGCGCCGTCAAAGGTCTCCATATGCACGTGGAATCGGAACGCCGCGCCTCGCAGTACGACTCCGATTAGGAACTTAAGGACGTTGGCTTCGAACAGAGGTTGATAAAGCCTGTCACTTCTCGTCGACGTCTTCACCGCGATAGCAAACAGGAATGATCTGCCTTCGAGTTTACCTATGATCCGTTCGTGCGCCGACTCCAAGAGTCCACGATTCTCATTTCGAAGATTAGGCAATGACTGAAGGAATATCCCACAATCCTCGGGTAGTGGATGCGGGAGCCTGACTCCGACAATGTCGGGAGACGAAAGTCCAAGTTGAAGATCCCGCGCGTGAAGAGCACCCTGAAAGGCCTCGATATCTCGCCGAACTTCTTCCTTGAACAACCGTGTCGTATCGAAGTTTCTCGGAAGCTTCACCACCGCTACTTTGCGCGCTGGAGTAGGTACAGCGTTCGGAGGACAGTTGAACACGGTCGAGTCCCACGCCCCTCCGTCCATGAAGCGGTTCCACGCCGCTACAGCATTCCACATCGCCGCGGCCGAAAGGATTTCGAAAACGTCGCCATCCACCTTACCAAGTTGCTGCTTGGTCAGATGGAAGTCGGCGCCAAAGTTGATTCGCCCGGCTTCCGAAACGTTCTCTGTCGCCTGACTTCGGTAGGCTCGAAATGTCCGACCGGGGTCCGGGTCGGTGTCTGTACCTGGTGTGAACGCCTCGAAGGCGCAATCCATTAGCCGGTGCTGGGAAATCCGAAAATCTGTTCCGCGACCGTGGATCCGATCAATCCGATGGTCAGTGAGGCAACCCGTACCTGCCGCATGGCACGCCCGGCAGACGGCTTCCTGATCATCGAACTCGAATGGCATTACGGCTTGCCCTTAGAGTTAAGCGCGATCTCTCGGGCCGTCGCGAAGATCACGTCCAGATCCGAGCCCAGCGCGTCTGCGACACGCTGGAGCACATCCAGGGTCGGATTGCGGGTACCGCGCTCAATCCCGCTGACATAGGTGCGGTCCATCTCGGCCCGGTCTGCTAGCTCTTCCTGTGAAAGTCGGAGAAGCTTCCGGTGAGTCCGAACTGCCGCGCCAAAATGTTTCGCCAGGTCCACGCCTACATCGCCAGTTGTATCGGCTTGAAACCGCTACGCCTGATTGCGGTAGTTCACCACGGACGATGAGTCACATT
Source organism: Thalassobaculum sp. OXR-137 (assembly GCF_034377285.1). Lineage (NCBI taxonomy): Bacteria > Pseudomonadati > Pseudomonadota > Alphaproteobacteria > Rhodospirillales > Thalassobaculaceae > Thalassobaculum > Thalassobaculum sp. OXR-137. The sequence continues at coordinate 1,081,029 of NZ_CP139715.1, forward strand.
CTGGGATCGGCCCATGAGACGAGTGTCGCCGACCACCGCCGTACGTCGATATCCTGTGGATTAGCACCGCAACCAGTTGTGCTTCCCAATTGGACTGCGTATCCTGCGGACACCTGTCTGCCAAAGACTCATGAGTCTCGCAGATCCGCCGGTGTATAAGGAGGGGACCGGGTGTCGAACCTTACGGCTGTATCGCTGTTCTCAGGGTGCGGTGGCTTCTGCGAGGGCGTCGAACTCGCTGGATTTGACCTCCAGTGTGGTGTCGAACTCGACCGCTTTGCGGCGGAGACCTACCGCCATAACTTTCCACGGACTCGCCTGTTCGAAGGTGACGTATCCGAGTTCCTCGTCGGAAGCGGAGAAGAACATCGTGCAAAGTATGGGCTGACAAGTGTCGACTTGGTGTTTGGTGGACCACCCTGCCAAGGGTACTCACAAATCGGCACACGCAACGTAGAGGACGAGCGCAACCTCCTGTACAAACAATACGCTCGCATTGTTGATACGCTAAAGCCACGAATGTTCCTTATGGAGAATGTGCCTAATCTTCTTCTTATGCAGAAGGGACATTTTCGCGACCTAATCATTAAGCACTTTGCATCACTGGGTTACGGCAACACTACATTTCTGAAGGTTTCCTCTGCTGATTTTGGTGTACCTCAAACTCGTGAGCGCGTGTTTTTCTTTGGCACACGAGACGACCTTGAGTTTTCCCTGGACCTTCGCGGCTTTGCTGAAAATGTATTCTCACAGCTTCAGGTGAAACGGCCTTACACTGTGTGGGAGGCGATAAGCGACCTTCCATCTGACGTTGTTGCCAGCGGAGAGGTTCTTCCGTACCCATCTTGCAAGGAACCCTCCCGGTTCCAACGAATGATGCGACTGGACTACTCAGCGGGTCCATATACCAAGGTGTTGAAACGGCGGCGCGGAATTGGCGGTGGATCACTTGCGCTGCACAATCACCATACGAAGGAGATCCAAGAGCGCCGAGCGCACCTAATCTCTTTCCTGAAACCCGGGGCGAAGGCAGACAGCCTGCCGAAGGAAATCTGGAATGGAAAACGGCCCGAGAAGTGGCGCCGCCTCGATCCAACTGCCCCTAGCTATACGATCCTAGCCCAGATGCATCGTGACCTGAGCGAGTGGGTCCACCCGCATCTGAACCGCTGGATCACAGTTCGCGAGGCTGCGCGCCTTCAATCGTTCCACGACGGCTTCGTTTTCGTCGGCAGCGAGTGGCAACAACTCAAGCAGATTGGGAACGCTGTCCCTCCTCTTCTCGGGTACGCAGTTGCTCGTATGGCGCAACAGGTTCTAGCGGCGATCGAAGGCGACCTTCGTAGCGGACTTCCGCCCGTCCAAGCCGTGCTGCCGGGAATAGCGGTTGCAGCCGAGTAAGTTAGCCCCGCCGAGTGACCCTACCTGAGGTTCTCTTGGACTGAGGCCGGAGAAGGGAATCCTCAAGACCCAGAGCGCAGACCGTTGGCTCTGGATCTTGAGGTTAGGTTTATGCGGACGGCTTCCGCCACGCGATGCCGGGGCGTTCGTCGACTTCGTCAACCTCAATCCGCTGCCAATCTCCGACCACCCGGCCACCGTCGGCCCAGCGGAGCCCTGCCACCGCGCCGGGAGTGCCGGTCTGACCGTCAGGCAATATCCAGTCGAGAAACGCTTCCGGGTCATCGCCGCCGTTCGCTCGGTACTCCGCGGCGGCCCGGCGGACTGCGCAACCGACCGGCGCAGCCGTGACGTCGAAGCGCTGCCCATCCGGATCGACCCAGATCACGCGGGGCGGGTAGCTAAGAACCACTGCTGACATCACATGACCCCCGCCACCTGCAACGCCCGCAACTTCACGAGCGCCCGCGCGGTCCGTTCAAGCGGATCGTCCGCCGGTTCGGTCGGCTCGCGGCGGAGGTACTGCAGCGCCTCGGCCGCAGAATTGAAAATAGTTGGCAAGCCCATCTCCGCCAAGCGTCGGGCGGCGTTGTTAATAGTATTTGTCCGCATCGTTCTGGTTCCCGTGTTGTAGGTGACATTGAGTGAAAATAAATATGACGCCAGACAGGGAGTGTGCTTCAACAATAATTATGCTTGTCAACAAAAATACTTTTCCTCTGTGATTTTCTATTGTTTCCAAGGATTGTTCGGCGCGAATTTTTTACGAGAGCACTGCAGAAGAATTTCTGGCGACTGAATCCTTGAGCGATATCCTTGACGGCTGAGAAATCCTTAGCGGCGGATTTCACCCTCTTTTTCCCCTCCCCCTGAGGGGGGAGGAGTGTGCCCACGGTTCCCCAGCGTCAGTCGTCGTCGGGGAAGACGAACGGCCGCAGCGGTGTGGTGCCGTCCTCGTCGCATACCCAAGAAACGGAAGCCGGGGCCGCCTCCCGCTTCCAGACGGGCGCCGGTGGCTCGGATCGATGCAACATCCTGAGCCAAGTCTCGATCACCTCCTCACTCGGCGATACACCTTGGCGCCCCTCGAACTCCGGCGCGGCAGTCGGCCCCAAGCATCTCCACGCGGAATAGGCCTCGGCCTCCGCCTCGCCCGGCTTCGCCTCCCACGCGCCTTCGCGCCCGATGACAGCCCACGCTTGCCGGATCTGGCCGCCGTGCCGCGCTAGAGCTAGCCGGTCGGCGTTCGGGAGCTTGTTCGCAAGCAGGTGATGGACCTCGTGATGAAAGGTCGACATGACCGGCCGGTCACCGGAAGCGCCGATATAGATATTCCGACCATCGCATAGGCCGCCGCGCCCCGTGATCTGCGGTGCGATCACGATCTTCGCTGTCGGCCTGAGCCGCTGGATCTCAGCCGCCGCCTCGGCTAGCGCTTCGCGGTCGTCGAAATCGGACCACAGCGGCCATTCGCTCGGTATGCCAGCGATGATGCGGCCCGCGATCAGCGAAGGGGTGCCGTCAGCGATCTTGTGCTCGATCCAGCGGTCGCCAGACCATCGAAGGTAGGTATCGATCATGGCGCCACCCTTTCGTTCTCGTTCTCGGGTTCCGGTGTCGGCTCCAGCGTCGGAGCCGGGGCTTCCTCTGCCGCCGCGAGTTCCTGTCCGCGCTGCTTCCAGACCCTCTCGGCGCAGTATCCGGCGGCCCCCGGCCCTGTACTGATCCAGCCGATTTTATTATTTAGTGCGCGTTCTTCTTTATGGGCGGTCTTGGCCTCAGCCATCTTCGCCTTGGCGTCGTCCGTCTTGATCGTGGCCTGTGCCGCCAGCGCGTCAGCCTCGTCAGGTCGCTCCTCCTTAACGGCCGTGACGTACTCTTTCTTCAACGCCGCTGCCTGGCGCCGCAGTCCCTCGGCCTCGTCTTCCAGCTTCTTGGCGGAAGCGCCGACGCAGAAAATCTGGCCGTTGATCTGGCCGCGCACCTTCTCGACCTCGCGCCGGATCTCGTTCCAGTGCGACCGGTCGTCGCCCAGCGAGCGCAGGTATTCCGCAACGTCGGGATCGCGGTCCTCAATGATGGCCCATGGCGACCGGCCGCCGATCTGAGAGCGAGGAACCCCGGCGCCCTTGATAACGGACCATAGGGCCTTGGGGTATTCAGGGCCTCCCCAGTGCCGCGCGAAGGCGTCGGCCCGGCGCTCCTGATCCTTGTACAGCCAGTCCATCCCCTCCTCGTCGGTCACCAGCTGCTCAACGGGGATCGCCGCTGCGCCGCGCAAGGTGAACGCGGGCAGGGGGTCGGGGGACGGAGCGGCTGACCGCCACTGAATGACCTGCTGGCAGACGACCCACAGGGCAACAATCGGGAAAAGCATTTCCGGAGAGGTAAGTAAATCGGTCATGATATTCTCCTTGCGCTTCGATTTTAGCTTCCGGCTAATAATTTTGGCGCTCCGCTTGTGGTTTTCCAATTGCAGTAGAAACCGCTTATATTCATTTTGCTCGATCAATTCGGCAATGAAGATTTCACGCGCCCGTCTGTCATCAAGATATTTCTGAAACCAGAAAATTTCAGAAAGCAAGGTCGCGAGTTCGTTCACTGTCGGCCAGCGCTCAACACTTGATCCAAACCATTGCATCAATCCGCGTGCTGACAGATTAAGTAATGAATGCACAATATCCTCCTAAGCTGCCGCTAGCTGTGCAGCGAATGCACCACAATATATCTCTTCAAAAACTTCTTCCGCTGTTCCTCTTATTATATTTCTCCGCCCCTCTTCGATGGAAAGAGCGAAATACTCAAAAGCCCTAGCCCGTCTTTCCATTATTTCCTGATAGTATCCGCCAGGATAGTCACGACCACGTATTACGTCGCGGGCAACCATTTTCCTTTGCTCCTTGGAAAGCAACAGATCAATGATATGAAATAACTCATGGTAGGCAGTAGCAAGAACATCGGGCATAGACTGACTAAGTCTAATGTAAATTACAGGATCTTTATATGATGCAGCGCCATTAATCCGGCCATATCGCTTTTTATTCATTAGCTCATAGTCATCCGCGTTGTCGGTTTTCGGATTGCTCCAAAGCTGCGGCCCAAGGTACGCCGTCACCCACGGGGCCACTCTTTCGATGATGTCGCGGACGGCTTCCACGGCCTCGCGTTCGTGCAGGCGCGCCCGTCCAGCGGAGAACTCTAGATCCGTGTGCGGCAGCTTGCTCCGGATGGTTCCGAGGCCAACCCGGCAATCCCGGATGCACCAGACGCGATCAGTGGTTGGCAGGCCAGTCATGATGCACCGCCCGCGAACGCCACCATGTCCGCGATGCTGCCGACATCACCGAAGTCCCGGCCCTGCTTCTGACCGGCCCTAGATGACGCCAGGCGCTGCGCTGGGGCCACCGGAGCATGCCAGCCGTCCGGAAGGGTGATCGCCAATGCCAGCGGCTCCTTGGGCGGTTTCCGGCCCGCCACGGCCGCGTCGATCGCCGCCTTGGCTTCGTCCAAGGTGCAGTAGAAAAACTCCCGATTAGGCGACGGCCGCCGGTCGCCTAAGAGGGCGTGAACGATGCCCTCTAACTTCTCAGCGTTGCCCTCGACAGCCTGCTTATGGAGAAGGACGTAAGCGCAGGGAACGCCCGTCGCGTCGGCGATCTCAATGGCCCGGACACGCGGATCTCTGTTGGTGTATCCGACCTTGAGAAGGCCGGGCATGGCAGGCGACGCTAGAACGTACAGCCATCCCGGAATCCGGCTCTTAGGAGGGCGCTTAGACATAGCCCACCCCCTCGCCCTCGGCGACGATCTCGGCCAAGTCGGCGTTGACTACCTCGATCTCGGCCAATAGGTCGGCCAGCACGTCCTCGGCGGCGCGGCCTGCCTCTCGCCATCCGCACCCACAGCAGACGGCGACGGTGCGGATGCTCGGTGCGTCCTCAGTTTCGTAATCCAGTTCTCGGCCGCAGGCAGGACAAGGCTCTGCCAGCAGGTCAGTCAAAACGTCCGCAACCTTGTGGTCGCAATCCGGAACGTAGTCGGTGAACGCCTCGGTCATCGCCGCACCTCCCGTCCGGGAGCCGGTCGAGGCCGTGGGCGGTACGCTACCGCCTGCGCTGCGCGGGCCTGCTGCTGCCGCTCGTACTCACGTTCGGCGGCCTCGATCGTGCGGCGGATGTACTCTTCGATATTCCTCTTCCTCTTCGCAATGTCGGGCGAGTTGCGGAGCGCGGCGGCGATCTGGTCGGGGTGATAGTGCTCGAGGAGACGGACGGCGGCCCCGAAGTCGCGGCGGCTCTCGTCAGGGCTGCCATCCGGTTTCGTCGTCGCGATGCGCTGCCGGATCTCGAGGAACGACGAAACGGCGTCCTTCAAACCATCCGGCCGCCGAAATTGCGCTTGGTCGCGCTGTAGCTGGCGGGCGCGGGCGGCAACGCGTTCTTCCTGCTGCTGCCGCTCGAACATGGCGGCCCGAATCCAAGTCAGGAACTCGGCGCCCTTGGTCGCCGTGACGCCATCGGCAGAATGGAGGCGGCAGAAGGGAGGCAGGCCCGACGACTGCAACCGCGACGGCTTCCGGTTGGTGAAGCCGGACAATCTCGAATAATGCCGCCAATCCGCCGCGCCGGGGTCGCCGCCGTAGCGCTTCGCTAGCTGTCTCGCTACCTCGGTTGCCTCGTCGCGGCCGATGGGTTCCGTGCCGATCCGAACCCATGCTTGGAAGTTGCGGGGCGACGACTCGACAACGAGGGCGGGCTCGTAGCCATCGGTGCGCATCCGACCGAGGGCCTCGGCCGTGATATCGTCGATGAAGATCAGCGGATGGCACCGGTCATCATCGAGCGGCGCCGGACGGATGTAGATGTCGTATCCCGCCTGATTCTGCCGCCGGAGCCAGCCCAGGGATTTGACGGCAGTCTCGGCATCGAAGGTTCGCGTCCGGTGCGGCTTCATTTCCTTGGGCGCGCCGCGATACGGAATGACGCCGACTTCGAACCGGCCGACGCCAAGAGCGGCAAGCTGCTGGCGAACGGCGGCCTCGGTCTTCCCGCCCGGCGGCAATGCGGCGATGTCGCGGAGCTCCTGTACGCTCGGACCGGGCGTCAGCTTGGCCTCGGCGAGCTTCGCCTTCTCGGCCGCAACGATATCGGCCAACTCCGGGTTGGATACGTCCAGCCCGGCGGCGATGGCGGCGACGGCGGCGGCCTTTTTGAACTCGTCGGAGCCGGTAAACTCGACGCTCGTCCAGCCCTTCGCCTTGGCCTCAGCGATCATGATGTCGATTGCGGCTGGTGTAGAGCGAGAGGTCGTAATCCGGTTGCCGAGGTCGCGGACGACGGAGCCGTCGTGGAGATAAACGGCGGCAGCCTGCCGGTCGACGAACCGTAGGTGAGCCTTCAGCCGCTCGTCGAGGTCGGCGCCGTAGGCCGTCCGCCAGATGGCGCCCTTGATGTCGGCGGCGGCCTTCGCGGGGCGGATCTCGGCTACAGCAGTCCCGCCCGCCACGCTAACGCCGTCACCGCCAGAATCGCCATCGCCCCTGATGTTATTGCCGGTGGCCACGGACTCGGGGGCGGCGGTGGCGGTTCCGCTGTTATCTCCTCCAGGCGCGCCGCCACCGCTTCCAGCCGGTGAAGCCGGGATTGCAGAGCTTTCGCCGCCGCCGTGGCTTGCTCCGTGGAGTTCCTTACTTCTTTCAAGGCCGCCTGGTGCCCCCTCTTGGCCTGCTGAACGACCTGACGGAGCGTTTCCCCCGTCTCCTCTGTCAGCTTGGCCAGCGCTTCCGCGAGTGGCATCAAGGCCCCGGCCAAGCTCTCCGGCGCGTCGGCCAACGCCTCCGTCTGCTCCTGCACTTCCCGGTGCAGTGCTGTCAGAGTGGTCATCCGTTCTTTCAAGCTGTCCATCCGCTGCTCGTTGGCGTGCCGCTGTGAGCGCCGGTAGGTCTCTGTCCTGCTCATAGTCCAACCCCTTCTTGACGAGGTTCCTGAGCGTGTAGCCCCGGCCCAACGCCTTAGCTGTGAGCACCGTGCCGTCAAGGGAGTAGGCGAAACCGCTGAGCTTGCCCGTCGATGCGAGATTCGGCCGAACCTCAATGCCCGCCGCCTCCAAGGTCGAGATAAACTCGGTGACGGTCACGGACCGGCTGAGAGTGGCGTCGATGATGTCGGCGACCTGTTCGCTCGGAACCGCGATGCCCTTCTCGGACAAAGCGATCCTCGCCATCGTTGGCGCCTTCCTATGCCCTTCGGTGCGCTCGGGTTCCAGAAGGTGTGAGGCCTCGACGCGGATCAGCCCGAACCGCACTTCAAGCTGCCGAACAAGCGCCTCCGACCGGCGAAAATCGTGGGTGTCCGACACGACGGAGCCATCCAGCCTGATCCGGCTGGCGGCGACGTGCACGTGATCGTCGCCGTGGCCGACGACGACGAATGCCTCAAAGCCCATCCCGTCGGCCCACTGAGAAGCAAGGTCCGACCACTCGGCGTCTGTGAGGCGCGGGTCGTCGGGGTGAAGGCGAAGACTCTGGTGGGCGACGTGCTGACCAAGTCCGGGCCGGAGCCGGTGAAGCTGACCGAACTCGGCGGCCAGCGAGCGAGTGTCGCGGCCAGTGAGAGTGCCGCCGATGATCTCGACGCGCGGGCGATCGTCGCCGTTGTGGTCGCGGTCTGCGAGCAGATAGTTAATGAGGCCGCGCGAGCCGCTGCCTTTGATGAGCTTCCCGATCATCCAGAATCCTCCTCGGCAGGAAGGCCGATCAGACCGCGACGGAGGGCCTGAACCTCTTCTCGCATGCGAATGAGAAGAGGTTCGATCTCGGCCGCGTCGAGGACGGCACCTCCGTTGACTGCGCGGGCAAGCTGGTTGAGATTGCCAGCCGATCGCGCCAACGCCTGCCAGGCCGCACCATTCACCGCAGGCACGACGACGCGCCGACGCCCTCGACGCCTGAGCGCCGCATCACGGATCACCTCGGAAAGCGGGATGCCGTCCGTTGCATCGGCCACGAGGGCAAGCTCAGACGCCGAGAACCGCACCGTTACGCGTGCCTCCCGAGGGGCAAGCGAACGAGGACGGCCGCCAAGATGGCAGCGTCGGGGGGCGGCGGTGGCGATGGCGTCCTGCGGCACGTACAGCGTCTCCAAGGGGTCGAGGGGCAAAGCCCCCGCAAGCCTGAACGCGACCGAAGGGAGTGGTCAGGAGTTCCTGTCGGCAGACAAGAACATAGCTTGCTCCTCACCAATATCCGGGATCGTCATGCAATAAAGCAAGGAAGTCGAAGTAACCTAACAGTCGGTAATAGAATTGATGCAGAAGGATTTCCTTTTGCAACAAAACTAGAATCTAGAATTTCTGCAGACTACAATGTTGCATAAGGCTGTTGCACAATGGAGACTGCAAGATGGGAAGAATTTACGGGTACGGACGTGTTTCGACCGACGATCAGGACCTCGGCCTACAAACTGATGCGCTTCTTGCCGCCGGTGTTGCCGATGGGGATATCTTCACTGATCAGGGCATCAGCGGGTCATGTTCCGACCGGCCGGGGCTAGACCGGCTGCTTGCTACCGTCGAACGCGGCGACGTGATTGTGATCTGGCGCCTCGACCGGCTCGGACGATCGGTCGTTCACCTCGCGAACATGGCAGAAGACCTCAGTCAACGCGGTGTTGGTCTGCGGTCACTGTCGGACGGTGTGGATACTTCCACGGCGACGGGCAGGCTTGTCTACTCGATCTTGTCGTCGTTGGCGGAGTTCGAACGTGAGACGATTCGAGAGCGAGTGAAGGCCGGGATGGCCGCCGCCAAGAAGCGAGGTGTCGGCCTCGGTCGGCGCCCGGCGCTGACCTCTCATCAGCGCGAGCACGCGAAGAACCTCAGAGCAGAAGGCCACTCATGCGCTTCGGTCGCCGCTATTCTCGGCGTTGATCGGTCGACTGTTTGGAGGGCTACTCAGTAGGCGGAGGGGTCAGAACGGTACCTGTTCGTCCTCCGATTCCATCGGCGTAGGTTCCGGAGGCGGATCTTCGGGCCGCTGCTGGTCATGAACGTGTTTCGGGATAGCCGTATTATTCCGTAGATCGTACACGGACTCGATTTCTCGCGCTGATACGCCTGTCCGCCCGGAAACGACGATGGCCGGGCGTTTCACGCCATCGCCATAGTCCCACTCCGTGACGAAAAGGGCGCGAAACCCCGCGGACCGGAAAAGCCAGTCAGGGCGGCGCACAGGATTGCCACGGTGCCAACGGGCGCGGATGTCGCCGTTCCGGTCAACGACCTGATCACAAGCGTTAAGCTCATGAAGGAACCTTCGGAACTCGCCAACGGCACGGCACAGCGCCAGCCCCTTGGTCTGCCGATAGATCTCCGCAAGTTCGGCGTGCGTCCAGTCGTCGGAAGCCGTCGCCGCTAGACCGCCCGATAGGTACTGCGGAAGGCCATAGATTGAATGATCTGTTTCTTCGTTGTCGACAGCAGTCCAGATATCCCATCCATTTTCAATAAAGACGCTCTTAAAGTCGTCTAGGTCGTCGGCTGCGGTTCTCGCCACTAGGTGAAAGTGTTGATATGCCGTGCCCGTCGCTTGTGCATCCTTCGCAAAATGCGCGCTAACCATGTCGACGACGACGCTAGATTTCCGCACAGCGAGACGCACAAGGTTGTTCAGGTCACGGCTTGTCGACGAGTGCGCGGCGCGGATCTCACGAAGAGGGATCTGATGCCGAGGCGGAGTAAGACGAACCTGTTCCGTCCGGTTGATCCCGGTCACTCTCGTGAAGGCGCCGTACTGCCGCGCTTGCTCCTTTTTTCGTGCGAGCGACTGAGACGGAAATCCCTGCCACCTGCGCAGCCGACCGCCCTCCCGTACTCGCCGCAGCCCGGAGCCGTCCATCGCCACCACAGTTTCACCGACGAGTGGGTCATCTTCGTAGAAGACCTCGGCCGGGTCGATACCGCCCAAGATTAGCCGGGCAGCGATGATCTCGTCCGCTCGGTGAACGTCATATGCCGGGATATCCCGCTGAGCCATCTGCCATTCGTCGGGCGGCAGAACATCATCCATAGCGGACAGAATGCTTCCGCGCCGACGCCAAGACTGATTGCGGTTGGCGAAGCCAGCAGATACAATACAAATAGGAAGGGCAGTCATCGTTCGTCCCTGCGTTACTGTCGATCCAGAAGGTTGGCGCCTTCTCGATCCCACGATTCCGAAGAACAAGAGTTCAACGAAAAGGCCCGGCGTTGTATCCGGGCCTTTTCTAGTTTGCGCATGCCGTATCGCTGATCACAAGGAATTCGATTTCGCGGCTTCTTGTTGTTCAAGCCATTCGGCATATTCGACGGCCGCAATATCGTCAGCCGACGCTTTCAAAATCCGCCCCTCTCCTTTCAACAGCGAAAACCCGAAAGCCCCATAGTCCACCATTGCCGCACGGGGCCTCTTCCGCCGACGATACAGTGCGAGTACGTCGCTATCTCCAAACTCAAGCCGTTCCAAGACCCGCCTGAGTTCCTGATTGATGCGTGCACGGAGCCGGTACCGGTCCTCGCCCTCAAGCTCTTCCTGCTGCCGCCACATTTCGGCAACCAGATCCACCCTCTCTCGTGCATCGGCCGCCGTTGCCGTTGCCGCCCGCCACTCTTCCTCAGCCGCCTTGAGTTCGGAATCGAGGCGGTCGAGGGTGTCGGTTAGCTCTAAGACTCGGTCGATTGCGAATTGAACTTTCTTCTCTACAAGAACGGCCCATTCTTTCCGGCCGTCCTCAGTGTCGGCGATCTGCGCCCGCAAGCCCTCGACCCGCTGCGCCAACTCAGCCGCTGCGTTGGCGTCGTTCGTCGTGACTACGCGTGACCAGTCGACGCGACGGAGCGCCGTCAAGATGCTGCGCTCTGTCGACGCGTACTTCCAATGCCGCGCGTGCCCACAACCTAGGCCGCGCTGGCGGGAATCGCACGTGAGGTACGGACCACCGGATTTCGCGGAGTTGCCCTTATCGAGGTAGATCATGGTCCCGCCGCACTCGCATTTTGCAAGCCCGCTAAAAAGGTTAGCGAAGTTCTTGCCTCTGCGACCGGCTCCCCGGCCGGGTCTGACATTGCGCTCGCGTGCCGCCGCTCGTGCCCGCCAGAACAGTGCCTCATCAACCACCGCCGGGAAGTAGTCGAGGACCGGTGCGCCTTCCGGGACGCGCTTCCCGCTCCGCTTGCTGTGCGGCTGGTATGTGCCCGTTACCGCGGGGTTATTTAGGATCTTTGTCACGTACGACTGCTGCCAGCCGCGCGACCGGCCAAACGGCTGCACCCCTTCGCGGTTCAATCTGGCAGTGATCGAGTACGCGCCGACACCGTCCGCAGCCTCCTGAAAAATTCGCCTGACGACGGCAGCACGCTCAGGGATGGGCTGGAATTTCCCATCCACGACACGCAACCACGCTGGCGCCCGCGACGTGACAATGCTCCCTTCAGCGGCAAGTTCCTTCTTCTTTCTCCAGACCGATCCCAGCCGGTCCGACTTCATCTGGCTCTCTTCGTGAGCGCGTGCCATCACCCCAATGGAAATGAGAAGCTGCGACCAGTTCTTAACTATAGATTCGCGGCTGTAGCGCTGATGGTCAGCTAAGGTGACGATCTCAATACCAGCGCGGATTAGCCCGGAGAATTGATCGAGCGCGTCGAAGACATTTTGACGACTGAGGCGATCAAGACTTTCGACAATCAGAATACTTCCGCGCGGCACCTTTCCGGCCTCGACAAGATCGAGAAACGCGCCCAATGCACCACGCTCTCTGTGCACGCCTCGATATGCACTCACACCAAGGTCTCGGAGCGAGTCGTCGAGTTCGAGGCCGTGCTTCTCGGCGTATTCGCGGGAAGCATCGAGTTGGCGCCTGAGGCTGTCACCTCGAAGCTGCTCAGGGCGGCTAAAGCGGACGTAGCTATAGGCACGAGGCTGGGGTGAGGTCATCGCCGAATCTCCTTACTCAGAATATAATCATTTCTGTAATTGACTACAACATCCTCATGGTCGGCCCGCCGGGGGCCGGCAAGTCGATGATGGCCGCCCGCCTGCCCGGCCTGCTGCCGCCGCTCACCCCGGCGGAGGCGCTGGAAGTTTCGATGATCCGGTCGGTTGCCGGCATTCTGAAGGAAGGGCGGATCGAGCGCAGCCGCCCATTCCGCGACCCGCACCATTCCAGCTCCGCCCCCGCCCTGGTCGGCGGCGGCATCCGGGCCAAACCGGGGGAAGTGTCGCTTGCCCATCGCGGCGTGCTGTTCCTGGACGAGCTGGCCGAATTTCCGCGCCCGGTGCTGGATGCCCTGCGCCAGCCGATCGAGACCGGCGAGGCGGTGATCGCGCGGGCCAACCATCACGTCACCTATCCGGCCCGCTTCCAGCTCGTCGCGGCGATGAACCCCTGCCGCTGCGGCCATCTGGCCGACCCGGCCCGCGCCTGTTCGCGCGCCCCGCGCTGCGGCGGCGATTATCAGAGCCGGCTTTCCGGTCCCCTTCTAGATCGTTTCGATCTCGTCATAGACGTCCAGGCGGTGTCCGCGGCGGATCTGTCCCTGCCGCCGCCGGCGGAAGGCACCGCCGCCGTCGCCGCCCGGGTGGCCGCGGCCCGCGCCGTGCAGACCGAACGTTACCGCCGGCTCGATCCGAGCGGGGCGGTGCGCACCAACGCCGACGCCAATGGCGAGCTGCTGACCGCCGTGGCCGAGCCCGACGTCCCGGGCCGGGATCTGATGCGGCGGGCGGCGGAAAAGCTGCACCTGTCGGCGCGGGGATATCACCGGGTCCTCAAGGTCGCCCGCACCCTGGCCGATCTCGACCGGTCGGAAACCGTCAGCCGGATCCACGTGGCCGAGGCGCTGGCCTATCGCGGGCGCGGCGGCTGACGGGCCGTTCCACGCGCCACCCCTTGACTTCCTCCCGCGCGCGCCACCTCCCTGTCCGGGTCGGCACGCCCCGATCGGAACACGTGGGAGGCGAAACGGGCGATGCTCGCATCGGGCTCGGACATATCGGAACTGCTGGCCCGGGTGGCCGGCGGCGACCGAAAGGCCTTCGCCCTCCTCTATGATGCGACCGCGCCGAAACTCTATGGCATCGTCCTGCGTATCTTGCGGCGGCGGGACGAGGCCGACGAGGTGGCGCAGGACGTGTATGTGAAAATCTGGCAGCGCGCGGGGGATTTCGATCCGAGCCGGGCGTCCCCCATCACCTGGATGGCGACCATTGCGCGGAACCGGGCCCTGGACGAGGTCCGGCGCGCCCGCCCGGTGACGGTCTCCGACGACATCGCCCTGGAGCGCGCGGCCGATCCGGCGCCCTCGGCCCTGGCCGCCGCCGAGGCCGGCGAAGACCGTGCCCGGCTGGACCGGTGCCTGGATCTGCTGGAGGGGGACCGGGCCCGCCTGGTGCGGCTCGCCTATCTCGACGGCCTGTCCCGGCAGGAACTGGCGGATCGGTTCGGCCAGCCGGTGGGCACCGTGAAGACCTGGCTGCACCGCAGCCTGAAGCAGCTCAAGGACTGCCTGGCACCATGACCGAGGGCGAGGACATCGACCTGTTGGCCGCCGAATACGCGCTCGGCACGCTGGACGCCGCCGAGCGCGCCGCGGTGGCCGCACGCCGCCAGCGCGAGCCGGCTCTGGACGCGGCGATCTCCGCCTGGGAGGCGCGGCTGGCGCCGATGCTCGACGAGGTCACGCCGGTGGCACCGCCGGCCCGGCTGTTCCCGGCGATCGACGCCGCGCTCGATGCGCCGGGGCCGGACGGGAGCGAACTCGACCGGGTGCGTCGGCGGCTCGGGCGCTGGCGGGCCGCCGCCGTCGCTTCCGCGGCGCTCGCCGCCTGCCTGGCGGGAGTGCTGCTGATGCGCGAGACGGTGCTGGCGCCGGCCCCGGAGTCCCAGACGTTCGTGGCGGTCTTCCATGACGGGGACACCCAGCCGCGGTTCCTGCTCTCGGTCGATCTGGAGAGCCGGGAACTCACCATCCGACCGGTCACGGCGGAGCCGGTGGAGAACAGAACCTACCAGCTCTGGATCGTCGGCGAGGGCATCTCGCCGGTGCCGCGCTCGCTCGGCCTTGTCGAGGACGTCTCCGGCGCGACCCGCAAGCGGCTGGAGCAGTACGATCCGGCTCTGCTGCGCCGGGCGACCTTCGGAATCAGCGTCGAGCCCGCCGGTGGCTCGCCCACCGGCAGGCCTACCGGTCCGGCCCTGCACGGGACCCTGATCCCGGCCGGCGACTGAGCGGTCGGAAAAAAAGCGTCCGGATCTGAAACCTATCGCGAAACCCTCCGTATCTGCTCTCGGCTTCAACGGGAGCCGGCGCCGGATCCCCACACCCGGCGCACCCGAGAACAGACGAACGAGGATTCACGACATGACCGCCACTTTCGCGAAACACAGCCTGATCGCCTCCGTCCTCTTCAGCGGCCTCGCCTTCGGCGGCACGGTCCAGGCCATGGACCACGCCGACGTCAAGGTGTCGAACCAGTCGGTGGCCGAAGGCTCGGTGACCGCCATGCAGGTCATGGCGCCGGAGAACGGCTGGCTCGTGGTTCACCGCACGGGCGCCGACCACAAGCCCGGCCCGGTCGTCGGTTACGCGCCCCTGAAGAAGGGCGAGAACGCCCATGTCACCGCTCTGCTGTCGGAGCCGGTGAAATCCGGCGAGATGCTGATGCTCATGGTCCACAGCGAGGCCGGCGGGTCGAAGACCGGCATCTTCGAATACACCCTCGGCGCCAAGGAAGACGGTCCGATCAAGCCGGACGGCAAGCTGGTCATGACGGTGATCACCGCCGAGTGACCCGCAGACACGGCCTGATTGAGTATCATATTACTCGACTCTGAGTATTAAATTACTCATACTCCCTCCCGGTTTCAGCGATCGGGAGGGAGTCATGCATCGGATCGCCGTTTGGCTGACGGTCCTCTGCGCGACACTGCCGCTCTGCCTTCCGGCCGCCGGGCAGATGCTGGTCACCGAGGCCTGCATGGGCGCCTGCCCGCAGGGGTCCGGAACCCTGGCGAACCAAGTGATCGTCCGGCCGGCCTATACCCTGTCCAACAACCCGGTCACCAAATTCGCCGACTGGATTGCCTATACGGTCGACGCCCGCAATTTCGGTCCCAGCCGCACCCGGACATGGAAAGCCGATCCGGATCTGCCGGAGAGTGCGACCCTGGAGCCCGAGGATTACCGGGATGCGGCAGCCATCCTGAAGACGGACCGCGGCCATCAGGCACCGCTCGCTTCCTTTGCCGGAATGGAGAGCTGGGCGACCACCAACTACCTGTCGAACATCACCCCGCAGGCGAGCGCGCTGAACCAGGGGCCGTGGGTCCGGCTGGAGACGGCGGTGCGGGCGCTGGCCACCGGTATGGGCGGAACGGTCCATGTGGTGACCGGGCCGCTCTACGAGCGCCCGATGCCGTCGTTGCCCGGGGCCGACGAGCCGCATGTGGTCCCATCGGGCTACTTCAAGATCGTGGCGATCGGCCGGGGGCGGTCGGTCGTGGCCTTCACGATGGACCAGGATCTGGACCGGGCGGCGGATTTCTGCGCCACCCGGGTGCCGATATACGAGTTGGAAGTCCGCGTCCGCCTGCACTTCTTCGCCGGCCGCGAGGCCATCGGCGACCCGGCCGAGGCCTTTGCCGCGCTGGGGTGCTGACGTCGGAGCGAAGCCTAGAGCTTCTCCTCGATCGCGTCCCACAGCATCGCGGGCACGTCGATGCCGTCGAAGCGGCTGAGCTCCTGGATGCCGGTGGGGGAGGTCACGTTGATTTCGGTCAGGTAACGACCGATCACGTCGATGCCGACGAAGATCTGGCCGCGCTTCTTCAGTTCCGGGCCGATGATCTCGCAGATCTCGTGGTCGCGCTTGGTCATCTCGCATTTCACCGCGCGGCCGCCGACATGCATGTTGGAGCGCGCCTCGCCGTCGGCCGGGATGCGGTTGATGGCGCCGACACCCTTGCCGTCGACCAGGATCACCCGCTTGTCGCCCTGGCGGACCTCCGGCAGGTAGGTCTGCACGATGATCGGCTCGCGGAACATCTGGGTGAAGATCTCCAGCAGCGAGTTCAGGTTCTCGTCGTCCGGCTTGATGTGGAACACGCCGGCGCCGCCGTTGCCGAACAGCGGTTTGACGATGATGTCCTTGTGCTCCGCCCGGAACGCCTTGATCTCCTCGGGGTCGTGGGTGATCAGGGTCGGCGGCATCACGTCTTCGAAATGGGTGACGAAGAGCTTCTCCGGGGCGTTGCGCACATGGGCCGGGTCGTTCACCACCAGGGTCTTGGGGTGGATGTGCTCGAGCACATGGGTGGCGGTGATGTAGGACATGTCGAAAGGCGGGTCCTGGCGCATGAGCACCACGTCAACATCGGCCAGATTCATCACGCCGCGCTCGCCCAGGGTGAAGTGGTCGCCCTTCACCCGGCGCACGTCCAACTCGGCCACCCGGGCGGTGACCTTGCGATCGCGGAAGCTCAGGTGCTTGGGGAGATAATGGTAGAGCTTGTGCCCGCGCTTCTTGGCTTCCAGCGCCAAGGCGAAGGTGCTGTCGCCGTCGATGCTGACCGTTTCCATCGGGTCCATCTGGATCGCGACCTCAAGGCCCATGGTTCTCTCCCCGTCTCGCTCTCGGTGGGTGCGTTCAATGCGTCGGGCGACAATCGTCCGGCGCGACGGTCAGTTCAAGCGGGTTTGTATGGAGGCGAGGAACCGCTCCATCTCCGTGCGGTCTTCAATCGCGCCATAGCCGGCGTCGAGGTAGCTGCGCACCGACTTGGTCGCGCCGACGATCGCCCCGCCCTCCGCCAGGATCGAGGCCTCCTCCATCACCAGCGGCGCCATGTCCGGCGCCAGCCGGCGCATGCGGGCCAGGACCGCCAGGCCTCCGGCGATGTCGTTGCTCTGGAGCCGGCGCAGCTTTATGTTGTTCTGCAACCGTAACAGAACCAGCCGGTCGGCCACGTCCTGATGGTGCTCGGCGGCCAGATCGTCGCCCGCCCCCATATGCCGCAGCAGGGTCCGCATGGAGCCGGCATCCATCGACCGCCCGCCATGGAACGGATCGAGGATGCGCCGGCCCGCGGGGCCGTCGACCCGGATCAGGAAATGGGCGGGAAAGCTCAGTCCCGCCGCATCCCAGCCGGCGGCGCGGGCAGCGTGGCAGTACAGGATGCCCAGGGCCACCGGCAGGCCGCGCCGGCGATCGATGACCGCGGCCAAGTCGGCGTTGACCATGTCGTCGTAGCTGTCGGTGTCGCCGGCATAGCCGAGATCTTCCGCCATGAGCGCCGGCAGCACCTCGCTGGGATCGCTCCGGGCCTTTCCGGCCGCCTGCTCGGCGATCTCCTGAAGATGGGCGAGCTGGGGGCCGACATCGGCCTCCGGCCGGGCCAGGACCGACAGAGCCAGCGCCAGCCGCGCCAGGTCGAGCCGCGCGGTGGGATCCGCCGCGCAGACCCTCCCGGCCTCGTCCAGGAGCGACCCCGCCGCCTCTTCGCTCATGCCGGCCTGCGGGCCAGGGGTCACGGGCGCACCGTCACGTAGTCCACGACGCCACGGACATAGGGGATGTTGCGGGCATGGCCGATCGCCCGGGCGAGCTCCTTCTGCGAGCGCGCGATGCCCATGATGTAGACGGTCTGGTTGACCACCTCGATCGAGTAATTGATGGAGGCGACCTTGTCGTCGGCGAGCAGCTTGACCCGCAGCTCGGTGCCGATCCGGGTATCGCGGCCGAAATCGGTCAGCGAGGATTGGTCGGTGACCTGCAGCTCGTTGATCACCTCCACCACGCCGTCGGCGCTCCAGGCCAGCCGGGTGGCGGTCACCCGGTCGTCGGGATTGGTCACGGTGCCGGTCAGCAGGACCCGGCCCTGGTCGACCGTGAAGGAGACGTCGGCGAACAGGTCGTAATTGGTCTCGAAGAACTTGGCATTGAGCTGGAGCCGGATGCGGCTGTCGTCGACAGAGCGGGTGAACCCCTTCTCCGTCTGGGCGGCGGTGGCGCCCGCGGCTCCGGCACCGACCGCCATGCCGACCGGCGTGCACCCGGCCAGCGGCACCGCCAGCGCGGCCAGCACGGCCAGGGCGAGCGTCATGCGCCTGGGGCGTGCGCCGGGCGTGCGCTGCGGCAGGGCTCGCGACGGATCGGTGGGACGGGACGGGAACTGCTGCGGCATCGGTCGGTACTCCAGTGACGTCGGCTTCATATGTAGGGGGTTCGCGCCCATCCGTCATCGGTTGTAAGGCCGGTGGTCGCGGTGCAGGTCCTCCAGATGGAGCGGCAGGCGCCAGGGACGCATGGCGATCAGGTCGAGACGGCGGCCGAGACCGGCGAGGTCGGGATCCCGCGCCGCCACCAGATCGAGCGCCCGGGCGATGCGCAGGCGCTGGCGCAGGGAGACCGCATCGACGGCGGCGTCCAGGCTCGGGCGGGCCTTGACCTCCACGGCCACCAGCACGTCGCCGCGGCGGGCGACCAGGTCGATCTCTCCGGCCGGGGTGCGCGCGCGCCGGGCGAGGATCCGGTAGCCCTTCAGGCGCAGCCAGAGGGAGGCCCAGGTCTCCGCCGCCAGCCCCCAATTCTGCGCGCGGCGGCGCCGCCGGAGCCGGTCTGCCGCGATGCTGTCATCTTCCTGTGCTTGTTTGACGGAACTGGCGGTCCCCTCGTTACGTTTACTTGGGGGCGTGTGTCGATTAGCGTCTGCCACGATCTGACGGTCCTTGGGCCGACGGGCCAGACAACGGGAACCTGCGGGTTTCGACCAGAGCGAAGGAAAGCTGCATGATGAGGTTCCGGACACGGCAGATCGGTCTCTGCGCGACGCTGGCCGTCATGGTTGCAGTTCTGGCGGCATGTTCAAGCGCAAAGCAGCCGATGGCACCGAGCGAGCGGGTGGAAACCGCCCCGCCGCCGAAGACCGCGGAGGTGAAGCCGCCGTCCAGCCTGGATCTGAAGCCGACCGAGCCCGTGCCGGGCACCGTGGGCATCCCCGATCAGGCCGGCCCGCCGAAGGTCGCGCTCCTGCTGCCGCTGAGCGGCCGCGCGGCGGCGGTGGGCAAGGCGCTGCGCAACGCGGCCGAGCTGGCCCTGTTCGACGTGGCCTCCGACGACTTCGTCCTCGCCTTCTACGACACCGCCTCGAGCCCGCAGACGGCGGCCGCCGTCGCCCGCACCGCCATCAACGAAGGCGCCGACATGATCATCGGCCCGCTGTTCTCCGACTCCGCCCGGGCGGTCGGCCCGGTGGCGGTGGCGGCGAACGTGCCGGTCCTGTCCTTCTCGAACGATCGGTCGGCCGCCGGGAACGGGGTCTGGGTGCTCGGCATGCTGCCGGGCGAGCAGGTGGAGCGCGTGGTCCGCTACGCCGCCACCAACGGCTACAGCCGCATCGGCGTGCTGGCCCCGTCCAACGCCTATGGCTTCGAGGCCATGCAGGCGGCCCGCGACACCGCCGCCATGACCGGCGCCACCATCAGCCGCATGCGCTCCTATACGCCGGGCTCCTCCACCTCCCTGTCGGACACGGTGAAGAGCTTTGCCGCCTCCAACAGCGGTTCCTCCGGCTACGACGCGGTGCTCGTTCCCGAGGGCGGGCAGGCAATTCTGAATCTCGCGCCGCTGATGGCCTATTACGATATCGATCCGAACACGGTGAAGTATCTCGGCACGGCGCTGTGGGCCGACCCGTCCCTGGGCCGGGAACCGACCTTGGTCGGCGGCTGGTTCGCCGCCCCCGATCCGGCGGGTCGCAAGCCGTTCATCGACCGCTACCGCTCGGTCCACGGCAGCGCGCCCCATGGGCTCGCCTCGCTCGCCTACGACGCGGTGGGCCTCGCGGCGGTGCTGGCGCGGCAGCCGGAGCAGGAGAAGTTCGCGATCGAGAGCCTGACCCAGCCTTCCGGGTTCAACGGCGCCGACGGGCTGTTCCGCCTGCTGGCGGACGGCACCAATCAGCGCGGCCTGGCGATCCTGCGGCTGACCGCCAGCGGATTCGAGCGGGTGGATCCGGCCCCGACCAGCTTCTCGGGCGCGATCAACTAGGGCGAATCACGGTCGGATGGGAACATCCGCTCGTGTTTATTCTA
Source organism: Thalassobaculum sp. OXR-137 (assembly GCF_034377285.1). NCBI lineage: Bacteria > Pseudomonadati > Pseudomonadota > Alphaproteobacteria > Rhodospirillales > Thalassobaculaceae > Thalassobaculum > Thalassobaculum sp. OXR-137. Next base: position 1,101,552 of record NZ_CP139715.1, read on the forward strand.
TCGTCAATAGGTTAGAGGGCGTGCTGCAGCAGCCGTGAGGTGACCGCGTCCAGACGGGCGCGGCCCTCGGCGGTGGCGCGGATGCCGCCACCGTCGATCTCCAGGAAGCCGGCATCGGCCAGGGTATCCAGCGCCTGCCGCTCGAACAGGGATGTCGGCGCGGCGCCGAAGAGATGGCGGAACCGGTCCGCCGTCAGGCCCTCGTCGATCCGCAACCCCATGAGCACCGCCTCCATCACCGCCTCGTCGCGCGGGATGGGTATGTCGTCCACCAGGGCGTGACCGTCGCGGGCGACCCGCTCCAGCCAGATCTTCGGCGCCCGATGGATCCGTGTTCCGGTCTTCGGCGCGCCGGGGGCGCCGGTCGACAGCCGGCCATGGGCGCCGGGCCCGATGCCCAGATAATCCTGATAACGCCAGTAGACCAGGTTGTGGCGGCATTCATGGCCGGGGCGGGCGTGGTTCGACACCTCATAGGCCGGCAGCCCGGCGGCCCCCAGGATTTCCTGGGTCGCGTCGTACAGGTCGGCGGCGCCGTCGTCGTCGGGCAGCGCGAACTCGCCGCGGGCGTGGCGGGCATAGAACGGCGTCGTCGGCTCGATGGTGAGCTGGTACAGCGACAGATGCGCCGGCTCCAGCGCGATCGCCCGGGCCAGCTCCGCTTCCCAGGCCGCGAGGTCCTGCTCAGGGCGGGCATAGATCAGGTCGAACGATACGTTGTCGAAATGGGAACGCACGGAGTCCAGGGCCCCCAGCGCCTCGGCCGCCGTGTGCTCGCGGCCGAGGAAGCGCAGCGAGGCGTCGTCCAGCGCCTGCACCCCGAGCGAGACGCGGGTGATCCCGGCCTGCCGGAACGCCGCCATCTTCGCCGCCTCCACCGACGTGGGGTTGGCCTCCAGGGTGATCTCGACGTCGTTGTTGAACCTGAACAGGCCCCGTGCCGCCTCGATCACCGCGGCCGCCGTCTCCGGCTCCATCAGGGACGGCGTGCCGCCGCCGAAGAAGATGCTGGTCAGCCGCCGGGTGCCGTCCGGCCCGCCGCCGACCCGGGGCGCCAGGGTTTCCAGCTCGCGCACGAGCAGGTCGCGCCAGAGGGCGTGGTCGACGCGGTCCGAGACATGGCTGTTGAAGTCGCAATACGGGCATTTCGCCCGGCAGAACGGCCAGTGGACGTAGAGTCCGAGGGGGTCAGTCGTCAGCGGATCCGCCATCGAAGCACCGCGCCACGAGCTGGGCGAAGGCATCGGCCCGGTGGCTCACCGAGTGTTTCCAGTCGGCGTCGCCCTCGCCGAAGGTCTTGGTGTCGCCCTCGGGCACGAACATCGGGTCGTAGCCGAAGCCCTTGCCGCCGCGCGGCGGCCAGACGGCGGTGCCGTGAACATAGCCCTCCACGCTTTCGCAATGGCCGTCCGGCCAGGCGAGTGTCAGCGCGCAGGTAAACCAGGCTCTCGTGTCGTCGGAGCCGCTCTCCACCATCTTGTCGTGGACCAGCGCCATGGCGACCGAGAAATCCTTGGACGGCCCGGCCCAGCGGGCGGAGTAGATCCCCGGATCGCCTCCCAAGGCGGCCACGCAGAACCCGGAATCGTCGGCCAGCGCCGGCTTGCCCGAGGCGGTTGCCGCCGCCAGCGCCTTCAGTTCCGCATTCGCAATGAACGTGGTGCCGGTTTCCTCCGGCTCCGGAAGGCCGAGCTCTCCGGCGGAGACCACGGTCATGCCATAAGGTTCCAGCAGCTCGCCGATCTCGCGGACCTTTCCCGGATTGTGGGTGGCCAGGACCAGGGTCTCGCCGGCGAGCTTGCGGGGCGCCATGGGATCGGCCTCCTCAGCCCACCGCGGCGAGCTGCAGCGAGGCGAGCTCGTCGGTGCCCTTGCGGGCCAGCCGGAGCAGCTCCATGAAGGCCTCTTCCTGGAACGGATCGCCCTCGGCGGTCGCTTGCACTTCCACCAGCCCGCCGCCGGCGGTCAGCACGAAATTGGCGTCGGCGTCGCAGTCGCTGTCCTCGGCGTAATCCAGGTCGAGCACCGGCACGCCCTTGTAGATCCCGCAGGAGATCGCCGTCACCCGGTCGACGAGCGGATCGCTCTTCACCGCGCCGAAGCGCTTCAGGGTGGCGATCGCCTGGTGCAGGGCGACCCAGGAGCCGGTGATCGCCGCGGTGCGCGTGCCGCCATCGGCCTGCAGCACGTCGCAGTCGATGCGGATCTGGCGCTCGCCGAGGGCGGCGAGGTCGGTGACCGCCCGCAGGGAGCGGCCGATCAGGCGCTGGATCTCCTGGGTGCGGCCCGACTGCTTGCCGCGGGCGGCCTCGCGGTCGGTGCGGGTATGGGTGGAGCGGGGCAGCATGCCGTATTCGGCGGTGACCCAGCCCTTGCCGCCGCCCTTGAGCCAGGACGGGACCCGCTCTTCCACGGTGGCGGTGCAGAGCACATGGGTGTCGCCGAAGCGGGCGAGGCAGGATCCCTCGGCGTGCTTGGCGAAGCCGGGTTCCAGAACCACCTTGCGCAGTTCGTCGACGGCGCGGCCGGAAGGCCGGGAGCCGGTCTTGGTCTGGCCGGAGGTCGGAGCGGATGCCATAGGGGGCGCCTTTCGTTGCGGACGGCCAGTGCGGAGGGCCAGGGTCGAAATCTGGGCGGAAGCTAGCGATCCGAGCCTTCGACGTCCAGTGCCGCGGACCGGTGGCGAGGCGGATTGACCGGGTGCATGGCGCTTCCTAGATTTTGGTCTACCATGGCCGGTATGCAGAGAGATTCCTTCGACGGCACGATGATGCCGTCCACCACCCTCGCGCAGCTGAACGAGCGGTCGCGCCGCATCTTCATGCATGTGGTGGATGCCTATGTTGAGACCGGCGAGCCGGTGGGCTCGCGCACCCTGTCCCGCAAGCAGGGCCTGGTGCTGTCGCCTGCCACGATCCGCAATGTGATGGCCGATCTGGAGGAGGCGGGGCTGCTGTTCTCGCCCCATACCTCGGCCGGCCGGCTGCCGACCGATGCCGGTCTGCGCATGTTCGTCGACGGGCTGCTGGAGGTCGGCGGCGATCTCGGCCCGGAGGAGCGGGAGAGCATCGACGGCCAGTGCGCCGCCGCCGGCCGCAGCATGTCGGAGATGCTGGAAGAGGTGTCGTCCACCCTCGCCGGGCTGACCCGCTGCGCCGGGCTGGTGGTCTCGCCCAAGAACGAGGGCTCGCTGCGCCATATCGAGTTCGTGCCCCTGGGCAACCAGCGCGCCCTGGTGGTGCTGGTCAGCGAGACCGGCCTGGTGGAGAACCGGGTGGTGGAACTGCCCGCCGGCCTGCCGCCCTCGGCCCTGGTGGAGGCATCCAACTATCTCAACACGCGCCTCAGCGGCCGGACGCTGAGCGAGGCGATGGCCCGGATCGAGGAGGAGATCGTCCAGCGCAAGGCCGAGCTGGACGACCTGACCTCCCGGGTGGTGCAGGCGGGTCTGGCGACCTGGGGCGGCGGACCCGGCGCTTCCACCCTGATCCTGCGCGGCCAGTCGGCGCTGCTGCACGACGTGACTGCGCTGGAGGACCTGGAGCGCATCCGCGGGCTGTTCGAGCAGCTCGAGGAGAAGGAGAGCACCCTGCGCCTGCTGGAGACCACCGGGGCGGCCGATGGCGTACAGATCTTCATCGGTGCGGAGAACCAGCTGTTCCGCAACACCGGCTGCTCGATGATCATCGCGCCGTATCACGACCAGAAACGCTCGGTCGTGGGGGCGATCGGCGTGATCGGTCCGACCCGGATGAACTACGCCCGGATCATTCCGATGGTGGACTACACCGCGAAGCTGATCGGCCGGCTGCTGGGATAGGCACCTGCGCTTGGGTCAGGCCGACGCCGCCATGGCTTCAACCGCCATCTCTCGCGCCTGGGGCGGTCGGTCAACTGCAGCTACATGATGTCGTGCCTGTGGTATAGCGCCAGGAGCTGGCTATCGCGCCATTTTCTTTGTATTTCAAGTTTAGACAGAAATAACGCTTGCTTGGAGTTGTAATATAATTCGCAGACACCCAATCAAAATCCACAATAAAACTATTTGTAGGGAGATTTGATTGTGATTGTGGAGAAATCTGTTCGGTGTATTCAACTTCTATTCTGCATTCTGGTGTTGCGCATCGCAGATAAGCGATGCTCCCTTGCCGAATGGTGGAACTGCCGGCGGGCACAAATCGAACCGTGTCTGTTGAATTGAAGCTCTTAACCTTCAAGGGGACGTCGCGATTGGCACAGTTGCGAACGGCAAACTCACCAGCCTCGCCCAATTTCGGCATGACCAGGACAATGAGCGCGGGCAGCAGTTTGATGGCTTTCAAGAAAGCCGGTGACTCCGTCATGACCTGTTCCTCCCCATGGCGAACCGGAATTCATTAGTCCAAAAAAATGCTACGGATCTCCGGCGCAGATCATTCCGATCCTGCTCTAGCAACCGCATTGGCTGCCGACCATGCTGTTGTACGTGTTCATCAGGACGCCATCGCGGTCGTATCTACGTTCGATACAGTATGCCGATCGCGGAGTGGCCCGGTTGGAAATATCCGTTGTGAACGTCTGGGTCGACGTCCCGCTGGAGGTCATGCTGAACACTCCCGCTGCGCCGCCATTTGTGTTTGAGTCGGACGAGGAGCCGTTTCGCGGAACCGTGATGCTGAAGGTGCAATCCGGCGATGCGCAGCTCAAATACGCGGTCTCGCCGCGCGGAACGATCGCCGTCTGCACCGGGGAAATCCTCACCAGATCCGTGCTGTTGTAGACCTTGATGTCGAATTTTCCGACGATGTGCTTGGTGCAGTTGGTGACGGTGAAATTTCCTGCATGGGCAGGGCTGGATGCGACGAGAGCCGCCAGGGCGAGGACCCGTATGATCGGCTTCAAAATGGCCTCCTGAAGACTGGGTTTCCCCGACCCCGAAGAACCATGAAGGCAGTGCCGCCGACCATCAAACGCAATGATTTATATTTTTTCGTATTTTCTTGCAGGAATTCGGAGGCGGTCCGCCAACCACCGCCTCCTTGCCGTGCTGAGTGGTTATCCCTTCAGCACCGGTAGGGCCCCCTGAAGACCGGTACGGTCACGGACAGCTACAGGTATTGGCACCAGTATTCAGATATTGAATGCTTTTTACTTTTCCGTTGTCATTATAGACATACCTCATGCAGAAGGCCCGCTTGTTCGGTCTTGATTCCAGCCTCGTGCTCGTGGCCTCAATGTCTATATGGCCCATACCGAGGGGGTTATTCGGAATTATTTGCGAAGGATAATGGATATAAGCCACACATTCTTCGGTCGCACAGCTGAAGCGAACACCATTTCCTGCGCGAACAGTCGCTCTACCGGAGGGAGTGAACCGAATGGTGTCGTTCGAATTGTAGGATTTGACAGTAAAGGGCACGTCCTGCTTGGAACAATTAAACACCGTCACTTCGCCGGCCATTGCCAGGGTCGGTGCCAAGAGACTGAAGATGGCCGAAAAGATCCACAACAGCTTTACGGTCTTGGGTTTGCCGGGCACTTTTAACTCCATGTATTGCTGAACCGCACGTCCCCACCTACAGACTTGGCATGCTAGCCATCACGAACCGGCCGGCAATTGTAGTGATCTGTTTTCATTCGCAGATTTTCGCACTGCCCATAAAGTGGCGCCGATCAGGCCCGTGCCGGCCTTCCTGTTCCCGGTTCCGAGCGGTCGTCCGGCCTGCCGGTCTTGCGGCGCATCCGGACGCAAACCAATGCGTGCGGCGCTTTTCTGGCGGCGGTTGCGGTCGACCAGGGCGATTCGGGTTTTCATCCGACCCCTTGCGCCTTACATAGCGGACACCGATGTAGACGCGTCTCAGACAGTCATCCGACCTTCCAACCGCAGGACACGAGTAGCGATCATGGCGAACGACCAGAAGAAGCCCGCCGGCCCGCAGCCCGTCAACGACCAGCCGTCGTCCGGCGAGTCCTCATACGATGCGGCGGCGGAGGCCTCGCTCGCCGAAAGCCTGGGTCTGTCGGAGGAGGGTCTGTTCGACACCGAGGCCGGCGGATCCGATGCGCGCGATGTGCGGATCGCCGAACTGGAAGAGCAGGTGGCCCACCTCAAGGACCAAGCCCTGCGGGCGCTCGCCGATGCGGAAAACCTGCGCCGCCGCACCGAGCGCGAGAAGGAGCAGTGGCGCAAGTTCGCCTCCGCCGATCTGGCAAAGGACCTGCTGAACGCGGTCGACAACCTGCGCCGCGCCCTGGATTCCGCGCCGGCCGACCGGGAGTCTCTCGACGATGCGGTGAAGAATGTGATCGTCGGCGTGGAGATGACCGAGAAGGAGGTGCTGGCCGCCTTCGACAAGCACAAGATCCAGCGCATCAATCCGCTGGGCGAGAAGTTCGACTACAACCTGCATCAGGCGATGTTCGAGGTCGAGGACCCGAGCAAGGCCCCGGGCACGGTGGTTCAGGTGCTGGCGCCGGGCTATGTGCTGCACGACCGCCTGCTGCGCGCGGCGATGGTCGGCGTGGCGAAGGGCGGCAAGCCGGACGACCACGAGCGGGTCGACACCACGGCGTGACGGGAAGGGGGGCCGGACCGGCTCCCCCGTTTTCTCGGGCGGTTTCAACGATCCTCCCCAATCACTCCTCCTTCTCTTGATCACTCCCCGGATTTATTCCGGGGCGATCCCGTCAGCAGGCGTCGACGATCGGGCATGAGACTGCGCCGCCCGCCCTGACGGCTGGCCTTGCCCCGGAATAAATCCGGGGAGTGGCGGGAGATGTCGGAGACCCCGCGCGGCGGAACGCACCCGTGATTATTCAGGGAGTGCGTGAAAACTCAGGCGGCGCCACCCGGCGCAAAAAGGAACTCGCCCTGGGGATCGTGCGCCCTGAGCTTGCGCTTGGCGGTTTCCGGGCGGCCGACGGCGTAGCAGTAGAGACAGCCATGCGGGCAGGTGTCGTAGGCGCCGATATCCCGCGATTCCGCACAGGCGCAGCCCGGCCGGTTGCCCTTCTCCCGCCCGGCGATCTCCCTGCCCGCTATGTCGGACAGCCTGCGCATGTCGATGCAGGCCGCGGGCTCGATCGCGTCCGACAGCAGGTCCGGTTGGGCGCAGAGAGTCGGCCGGAGTCCCCTGTCCCGGGCGATCTCCGCCAGCCGGGCCAGCAGCCGCCGTTTCTCACCCTCCTCCGGGTCGCGCCAGGCGATCCCCGCCTCGCGCTCCAGTCGTTTCAGGTTGGCGCCGGTCTTGCGGTAGATCGTCGCAAAGGAGAGCACCGCCTCGTCCACCGATCCGGCGAGGGCCTCTGCCAGGGCCGCGAAGCGCTGCTGGTGGAACTCGGGCGGAGTCAGCTCGGTGAGAAGCACCGGGTCATAGCGCCACACCACCGACCGTGGTCCGAAGCGCCGCGCCAGCTCTCGGATCTGCGCCACCGCCCGGTCGGTATCGATCACCGAGCGCTCCAGCGCCCGGGGATAGCCGGTCACCGTCATCTGCACCATGAAGGGACGGCGCTGCCCGGCCAGCAGGTCCAGCGTGTCCAGGAACGGCTCGGCGTTGCGGGTCCAGAACACGAAGGCCTCGGCCACGTCCGGCCGCAGGTCCACGGTGAAGGGCCTGCCGCCATAGGGATTGGCGACCTGGGCGAAGCCGGCGGCCAGCCGGTTGCGGAACCAGGACCCGTAGAAGGCGGGGATGTCGGTCTTGTAACTGGCGGAAACGATCATGGTGTCGTCAACCTGCCGCGCGAATCAGGCTCCGGCAACGCTTGCGTCGGCGAACGGCCCCACTATATACGGTCCAATCCTGAAATTGTCCCCGATGGGGGCGCCGACGGCGCTTTCGAGGCCACTGGCGCCTGCCGCTAAAGAGAGGATCGCATGAGCAAAGTTATCGGTATCGATCTCGGCACGACGAACTCGTGCGTCGCCGTCATGGACGGCTCCACGTCCAAGGTCATCGAGAACGCCGAAGGCGCGCGCACAACGCCGTCCATGGTCGCCTTCGCCGACGGCGGCGAGCGTCTCGTCGGTCAGGCCGCCAAGCGCCAGGCGGTGACCAATCCGGAAAAGACGCTGTTCGCGATCAAGCGCCTGTTGGGCCGCCGCGCGGACGACGCCGCCTCCAAGAAATTCAACGAGCTCGTCCCCTACAAGGTCGTCCCGGGCGACAACGGCGACGCGTGGGTCGAGATCGACGGCGCCAAGTACAGCCCGGCGCAGATCTCGGCGATGATCCTGGGCAAGCTCAAGGAAGATGCCGAAGCCTATCTGGGCGAGAGCGTGACCCAGGCGGTCATCACCGTCCCGGCCTACTTCAACGACGCCCAGCGTCAGGCCACTAAGGACGCCGGCAAGATCGCCGGTCTGGAAGTCCTGCGCATCATCAACGAGCCGACCGCGGCCTCCCTGGCCTACGGCCTGGACAAGAAGACGTCCGGCACCATCGCGGTCTACGACCTCGGCGGCGGTACCTTCGACGTGTCCGTGCTGGAGATCGGCGACGGCGTGTTCGAGGTGAAGTCGACCAACGGCGACACGTTCCTCGGCGGTGAGGACTTCGACCAGCGGCTGATCGACTACCTGGCCGACGAGTTCAAGAAAGAGAACGGTATCGACCTGCGCGGCGACCGTCTGGCGCTGCAGCGCCTGAAGGAAGCGGCGGAGAAGGCGAAGATCGAGCTCTCCTCCTCGCAGCAGACCGAAGTGAACCTGCCGTTCATCACGGCCGACCAGTCCGGTCCGAAGCACCTGAACATCAAGGTCACGCGCGCCAAGCTGGAAGCCCTGGTGGACGACCTGGTGCAGCGCACGATCGCGCCGTGCAAGGCCGCGCTGAAGGATGCCGGCCTGTCCGCCGGCGAGATCGACGAGGTGATCCTGGTCGGCGGCATGACCCGCATGCCCAAGATCATCGAGACGGTGAAGAGCTTCTTCGGCAAGGACCCGAACCGCGGCGTGAACCCGGACGAGGTCGTCGCCTCCGGTGCGGCGATCCAGGCCGGCGTGCTGAAGGGCGAGGTCAAGGACGTCCTGCTGCTCGACGTGACCCCGCTGTCGCTCGGCATCGAGACCCTGGGCGGCGTGTTCACCCGACTGATCGACCGCAACACGACGATCCCGACCAAGAAGAGCCAGACCTTCTCGACCGCCGAGGACAACCAGACCGCAGTGACGATCCGGGTGTTCCAGGGCGAGCGCGAGATGGCCGCCGACAACAAGATGCTCGGCCAGTTCGATCTGGTCGGTATTCCGCCGGCGCCGCGCGGCGTGCCGCAGGTCGAGGTGACCTTCGACATCGACGCCAACGGCATCGTCAACGTGTCCGCCAAGGACAAGGCCACGGGCAAGGAGCAGCAGATCCGCATCCAGGCCTCCGGCGGTCTGTCCGACAACGACATCGAGCAGATGATCAAGGATGCCGAGGCGAATGCCGCGGGCGACAAGAAGCGTCGCGAGCTGATCGAGGCGCGCAACCAGGCGGATAACGCCATCCATGCCACCGAGAAGACCCTCGCCGATTTCGGCGACAAGGTCGATCCGGCGGACAAGGCGGCGGTCGAGTCCGACTTGGCGGCTCTGAAGACCGCGATGGACGGCGAAGACGTCGAGGACATCCAGAACAAGCTTCAGGCGCTGCAGCAGTCGTCCATGAAGCTCGGCGAGGCGATGTACAAGGCGCAGCAGGAGGCCGGACCGGCCGAGGGCGGCGCCGAGGGGGGAGCGGGCGGCAAGTCCGAGTCCTCCGGTGCCGACGATGTGGTCGATGCGGACTTCGAGGAAGTCGACGACCAGGATCGCAACAAGTCGGCCTGATCCCGATCAGGCGGAAACGCGTGGCCCGGCTCCATCCCGTCGCGGATCGGGGCCGGGCGTCGCGGTCCGGTCGGACCGAGGCGTCCCAGCGACACGTGCAACAACGACACGAGCGGCGATACCGGGGGCGGTGACGATCGATGGCGAAGCGCGACTATTACGAGGTCTTGGGCGTAGACAGAAACGCCGACAAGGACACCCTGAAGAAGGCCTATCGCAAGCTTGCGATGCAGTTCCATCCCGACCGTAATCACGGCAACGAGGAGGCGGAACGCAAGTTCAAGGAAGTCAACGAAGCCTACGACGTCCTGAAGGACGACGAGAAGAAGGCTGCCTATGATCGTTTCGGTCACGCAGCGTTCGAGGGCGGCGGCCCGCGACCGGGCGGCGCCGGCGGCTTCGAGGGTTTCTCCGGCGGGTTCGCCGATATCTTCGAAGAGATGTTCGGCGATTTCATGGGCGGCGGCGGTGGCGGCCGGCGGGGCGCGAGCCCGGGCCGGGGCGCCGATCTGCGCTACAACATGTCGGTCAGTCTGGAAGACGCGTTCCAGGGCAAGCAGGCCGAGATCCGCGTGCCCACGTCGGTCACCTGCGACGTCTGCGACGGCGCCGGGGCGGCGAAGGGCTCCAAGCCGGTGGCCTGCCCGACCTGCGGCGGCCGCGGCAAGACCCGCACCCAGCAGGGTTTCTTCACCATCGAGCGGACCTGCGCGTCGTGCGGCGGCGTCGGCCAGGTGATCGAGAACCCCTGCAAGGCCTGCAACGGCGCCGGGCGCCAGCGCAAGGAGAAGACCCTGTCGGTCAACATACCGGCCGGGGTCGAGGACGGCACCCGCATTCGCCTGCAGGGCGAGGGCGAGGCCGGCATGCGCGGGGCGCCGGCGGGCGACCTGTATCTCTTCCTGAACATCCAGCCGCACCCGATCTTCCAGCGCGAAGGCGCCGACATTTACTGCAGGGTTCCGCTGGAAATGGTGACGGCGGCCCTGGGCGGCGCCATCGAGGTGCCGACCATCGAGGGTAGGCGGGCGAAGGTCTCCGTGCCGTCGGGCACCCAGACCGGGCGGCAGTTCCGCCTGCGCGGCAAGGGCATGTCGGTCCTGCGCTCGCCCTCACGCGGCGACATGTATGTGGAGGTGGCGGTCGAGACGCCGGTCAATCTGACCGACCGTCAGCGCGAGCTGCTGGAGGAATTCCAGAAGGACAGCGGCGTGGAGAAGACCTCTCCCCAGAGCCACGGCTTCTTCGACAAGGTCAAGGAGCTCTGGGAAGACCTGCGCGACTAACGCCGCGTCCGCCCGGCCCGGCTCGTCTGGGCCGGTTGATTTCAGGCTTTCCGGCTTCTCCGCTGATCAGAGTTCTAGGCACTACCCCAGGAAAACCGCGGCTTTCAGGGGTAGTGCCTTTTGTGGATCAATAGCCGCCGGATTTCTCGCGGGCGATGGCGGTGACCATTGCCCTGCCTTCGCGCTCCATGAAATCGATGGCCGCGCTCGTCATGGCCATGGCGTAGCGGATGGTGAAGCGCTGTCCGTCGGTCATCTCCGCACTCGGCAGGCCGCGCAGACGCCGCTGTTCCTTGCGGAGTCCGGCAAGACGCTCGTCCACGACCCGGTGCACGTCGTCCATTTCCAGCAGGTGGGCGAAGAACATCGCCGTGAGGAAAGGCGAGCGCAGAACCTCTTCGCCGGCTGCTCCGGAGACCGAGGTCACGAGCGCCGCACGCCCGGTTTCGGTGAGACGGAAGACCCGCTTCTCCAGCGAGACGTCTCCCGGCCCCACGACCTCGATTTCACCCTTTGCTACCGCCTTGGCGAGGGCCGGATAGATCGCTCCGAGGCTGGCATGGGCGAAATGGCCGAACCAATCGGCGACCGCCTTGCGGATGCCGTAGCCGCTGGTCTCTCCGAAACTCAGCACGCCGAGGCAGAGGGTGCGCACATCCACCGAAATTCTCCATTTAGCTGGACTATCAACCAGAATTTATGTTTAACACCATATAAATACAAATGCGATAGTTCGACTCTCGACAAGGGCTGACAATCGCGGCGGAGGCCGTATTCTCGACGGCCGAACGGCTGGAAGGGAGACGATCGATGGCACTGGCAGTGGGCGTGTTCGGGAGCACCGGACGGATGGGACGGATGGTCACCCGGGCGGTCACGGAAGCCGACGGGATGACCGTGAAAAAAGCCGCCGATCGACCCGGTAGTGCCCATCTCGGCGCCGATATCGGCGACCTGGCCGGCGTGGGCTCCCTCGGGGTGACCGTCACCGACGATGTGGACGCGGTTTTGGGCGTCGATGTGGCCATCGACTTCACCCTGCCCGAGGCGACCCTCGCCCATGCCGCCCGGGCGGCCGCCAGTGGCACCCCGCTGGTGATCGGGACGACCGGTCTGTCGAACGAGCAGGAGGCGATCCTGGCCGAGCACGCCCGGAACACCGCCATCGTCTATGCGCCGAACATGAGCCTGGGCGTGAATCTGCTTCTGGCGGTGGTCGAACAGGTCTCCGCCGCCCTCGACGAGGCCTGGGACATCGAGATCGTCGAGATGCACCACAACCGCAAGGTGGATGCCCCCTCCGGCACGGCCCTCGGCCTCGGCCGCGCCGCCGCCAAGGGACGGGGCCGGACATTCGACGATGTCGCCGTGCTCTCCCGCGAAGGCCATACCGGTCCCCGGGAGCAAGGTCAAATCGGTTTCGCAACGTTAAGGGGCGGCGACGTGATCGGCGATCACACGGTGATCTTCGCCGGCGCCGGCGAGCGGGTGGAGATCGGTCACAAAGCCAGTGGCCGGGACGTCTTTGCCGCCGGCGCCGTCCGCGCCAGCCGATGGGTCGCCGGCCGGGCTCCCGGTCTCTATACGATGCGGGACGTGCTCGGTCTCGTCTGACGGCGTCAGTTCGAGTCCGGAACGGTCAGGTGCGCGGGTAGGGTCGCGCGGCGCAGGCCGTCGCGCAGCACGTCCGCCAGCCCATCCTTCTCCTCCTGTCCGAGAAACACGCCGATCTCCAGCGCCCGGCCCCGCGACCACAGGGTCAGCCGGCTGGTCCGGCGTGGCCGGGCTTCCAGATCGACCCGCAGCCAGGCCGAGGGCATGACATAGCGCCGGCGGCGGCCGCGGGCGTCGATCTTCACCACCTCGAGCTCGTTGCCGCACAGCCGGATGGTCTCGTAGGCGCGCGCCGCCCGATAATTCAGCCGGAACGCCCCATAGATCACCGCCACGTCGAGGCCGAGAAAGCCGACGATGGGCCAGGCGCCGACCAGGAAGAAGATCAGCCCGATCATGAAGGAAAGTCCGGCGATCCCGCCCATCAGCAGCAGGAAACCCTGCGGCGACAGGGATCGGTGCGGATACAGAACGAGATCCAGCACCGGCTTCTCCTCCGGCGGCGATCCTGCGATGGCGGCGTGCGCTTCCATGGCGCCAGATTAGCGCCGCTCCCCCCGCCGCGGTCAATCGGGCAAGGCGACGAGGGCGATTGCGGCTCTGTGTCGCGGGCGGTAAACAGGATCATGCCCCGCGCCATGACCAAAGCTCAGATCGAGACCTTCTTCGCCACGCTCCAGGCGGAAAACCCGGAGCCGCAGGGCGAGCTCGACTGGGTCAATCCCTTCACCCTGCTGGTCGCCGTCGTGCTGTCGGCGCAGGCGACCGATATCGGCGTAAACAAGGCCACGAAGAACCTGTTCCCGATCGCCGACACGCCGGAGAAGATGCTGGCGCTGGGCGAGGCCGGGGTGAAGGAGCACATCAAGACGATCGGCCTGTTCAACGCCAAGGCCAAGAACGTCATCGCGCTCTGCGAACAGCTCATCGGGAAGCATGGCAGCGAGGTGCCGCGCGACCGCGAGGCTTTGGAGGCCCTGCCGGGGGTCGGCCGCAAGACCGCCAACGTGGTGCTGAACATCGCCTTCGGGGAGCCGACCATCGCCGTCGACACCCACCTGTTCCGGGTGGCCAACCGCACCGGACTGGCCGCCGGCAAGACTCCGCTGGCGGTGGAGAAGGCGCTGCTGAAGAAGGTGCCGCCGGCCTATCTGCGGCACGCCCATCACTGGCTGATCCTGCACGGCCGCTACATCTGCAAGGCGCGCAAGCCCCGCTGTCCCGACTGCAAGGTCGCCGCGGTGTGCAATTTCAAGGACAAGACGCCGGCCCCGTGAGGCGGCCTGCCGGGATCAGCTTTCGGCTTCGACCGTGTGCTGCTTCCACAGCTCGTCCAGGCAGCCCTGCATGTCTGCCGAGCGCGGGCTGTGAATGGTGCGCGCCTCCATATGCACCAGCGCCGGGCCGATATCGGTTCGATACCAGAACAGATCGAGGACGCAGGATCGGGCGGCGTACTGCCACACCGTGGCGCCGCCGTCCTGACGCACGAAGGTGGGCCGGCCGATGAGCTGCTCGATCCCCACCGGATCCAGCGCGCGCAGCGACCGCTCGTCCCGCAGGGCGACCGGCCGGGGGCGCATCGCGCGGCCGGTGGCCACCGGCACGGGGGCAGCACCCCGGGCGATCGGAGCGCCGGCCAGGGACGCGGAGGGTGCCGGCTGCGTCGTTGCACAGCCGGAAAGGGCGAAGGCGGCAGTCAGGACGAGGGCGCAAACGCGGCGCCCGGCGACAGGGTCCATTCGGTGTTTACTCTTCGGTCAGGGGGCTGATGTCGCCCTTGATCACGCCGCCGAGCTCGACTTCGAGCTTGTTGAAACGGACCTTGCCTTCCAGCACGCCGGTCGACCGGATCGACAGGGTGCCGCGCACCGACAGCTCGCCTTCGAAGCGGCCGGCGATGATGGCTTCTTCTATTGTGACCTTTCCCCGGAACAGGCCGGTCTCGGTGACCTCCAGGGACTGGCTGTGTTCGAGCGTCGCCTGCACCGTGCCTTCCACGACCAGGCTGTCGCAGGCCGTGATCTCGCCGGACAGGGAGATGTCCTTGCCGACCAGCAGCCGCTTGCTCTCCTCGTTGCCGCGGGGCATGGAGGGGCGGCGCGGCGGGGCGCCGGGAATGTCGGCGGCCGACCGCCTGGGAATCTCGGGCACGAAGCCCTGGCCGGGGGTACGCGGGGGGGTCGAAGCGGACATGGCCGAACCTTTCGAGTCGGAAGCGGCGGACGAGGGGGAGGACGTCGAGGTGTCCGGGCGCGTGGTGTCGGAGTCCGGCGACCCCGAGCCGCCATCCGGGCGCTCCGAAGGGCTGCCGAGGGAGGGGGATATCGAGCGGACGTCGTCTGCAGAGCCGGACTCTTTCGATCCGCTCTTGTCCATCACCGGGTCGATATTTCCGTCTCGCGGCAATTCTGATGCTCTGCGACGCCGGAACATGGCTGATCTCCTAACTGAGCGCTTTCGGCTAACCAGTTGCCTTATCGCTATTATCGCGGAACGGTTCGGCGCCGCAACCGTTCATGTTCGTGGACTGCAAAAGCGGTTGCCACGACGGGGGTTGTGAGGTTCACCACAGGGATGGTCGACAGCGCGGCGATCAGCACTCCGCCGAGAAAAAGCGATCCCTGATTCGCGCGCCGGAACTCCCGCAGCGCCATCCGGTCGAGGGTGCGCTGGCCGACCATCTCGGCATATTCGCGGCCCAGCAGGTAGCCGTTCAGCCCGTAGAACACGATCAGGTTCAGGCCGGGCAGCACGAAATACAGCGGCAGCGCCAGAATGTTCAGGCCGATGCTCAGGACGGCGAAGCGCAGGCCGTCGCCGATCACCTCGCCCAGGGGGATGTGGCGCGGCTGCGGCGCGTTCGGATAGTGGGTCGACATCACCGTGTCGGCGACCGTGTCGGCGAACAGGCCGCTGACCAGCTGGACCGAGCCGGGGAAGAAGATCAGGGCGAAAACGAAGGTGCCGACCGCGCCGAGCCAGACCAGCAGGCTGTCCAGCCACTCGGTGCCGGTCTGGGCCAGGGCGGACAGGGCGTATCCCGTGCCGACCGCGAGACCGACGATCAGCAGGAGACTGGCGGCGATCGCCATCAGCAGGACCGAGCGCAGGCGGGGATCGCCGAGCTGACCCAGGGTCAGGGATATGGATCTGAACATGGCCGTCTCATGTGGATGCGTCGCCCCGGCGGTTGAAACCACGAAGCCGCGCCGTATTCAAGCGTGTCGCTCGGGCGGGGAGAAAGTCGTCTGCGCCGGCGGTGCACTTTACCCGGCGACGGCACGATCCTTCAGCCTGTGGTAGCCGCGCGTCGTGAGGATCCACGCGAGCGACAGCGTCCATAGAAGCGTCGCGGTCATCGCGGCCTTCTCCAGAATGCCGTCGTAGGCGGTCGGCACGAGCTTGAACCCGGTCGCCAGGACCAGCCAAAGCGCCGCCGCGGCGCAGAACATGTAGCCATAGCGACGCCCCATACTCGACGCCCCCGACGCCATCAGAAGCGGTCCGGCGAGATAGAGCGGGCCGAGCGCGAAGGTCAGCTTGGTGTGCACCGTCATGTCCTGGTCCGGCCCGGCGGCCGTATGGAATTCGTCCCACAGCCCCAGAAGAACGACCACCAGCGCGGCGAACGCCAGACAGAAGAGTCCGAGCGACCAGGCGACGCGTCCCAGATGGAAATGCGCGGTGCCGATCGCCAGCGCCAGAAGCGCCCCCGCATTCAGGTAGAACCCGAGATCCATGATCCATTTCATCGGGCCCCGGGCGAGGTCGCTGATCGTGTCGGCGATGAAATCGTGCCGCACCAGCACGGCCGCCACGCCCATCAGCATCAGTGACAGCAGGATTCCGGCGAAGGCCATCAGGCCACAGGCCAGCAGCAGCTCGGGGCGTTGCGCTGGACCCTGGACGTCACCCGCATGGGACGCTCTGGATGGAGTGGACATCGTCACCTCTTCTGTGCGGCTGCCCCAGCGCACGCGTCGACGGTCCGCCCGAGCAGGCATCACCGGGGCAACGCTGCGGCCGGCGTGCGGTGCCCTCGGTCGTGCGATCTTCATAGTGCGGTCATATGACCGTTTGGCGGTCGGCGATCGGCGCCCCGCGATCGTCGGGGTTGATCGCTTCGGCCAGACCACTAGTGTGCTGGCGAGGCCGTTTCGAAGAACTCCTGGAGATCTGAATGACCAAGAGCCTGGATGTCGTCGCCATCGGCAACGCCATCGTCGACGTCATTTCCCGCTGCGACGACGCCTTCCTGGCGACGGAGAAGGTGGAGAAAGGCGCGATGACCCTGATCGACGCCGAGCGTTCGGAATCCCTCTATGCCGCCATGGGGCCGGGCGTGGAGATGTCCGGCGGCTCGGCCGGCAACACCGCCGCCGGCCTGGCTGCGCTCGGCAGCCGGACCGGCTATATAGGCAAGGTCCGCGACGACGGGCTGGGCAAGGTGTTCCGCCACGACATCACCGCCCAGGGCGTGCGCTTCGACACGCCGGCGGCGCCGGACGGCCCGCCGACCGCCCGCTGCCTCGTCCTGGTGACGCCGGACGCGCAGCGGTCCATGAGCACCTTTCTGGGCGCCTGCGTGAACCTGACGCCGGACGATATCTCGGAGGATCTGATCGCCGATGCCCAGGTGGTCTATCTGGAAGGCTATCTCTGGGATCAGCCCGAGGCGAAGAAGGCCTTTGTGAAGGCGGCCGAGATCGCCCACCGCTCCGGCGGCAAGGTCGCCCTGTCCCTGTCGGACTCGTTCTGCGTCGACCGCCACCGGGCCGATTTCAAGGAGCTGGTGAAGCACCACGTGGACATCCTGTTCGCCAACGAGGCGGAGGCCCTGTCCCTGTTCGAGACCGACAGGTTCGACGACGTGCTTCAGGCGGTTCGTTTCGAAGTCGAGACGGCGGCGCTGACCCGCAGCGAGAAGGGCGCGGTCGTCGTCCATCGCGACGAGGTCCATGTGCTGGACGCCGAGCCGGTCGAGCGGGTGGTCGACACCACGGGAGCGGGCGACCTCTATGCCGCCGGGTTCCTGCACGGCTACACCGCCGGCAAGGATGCGGTCACCTGCGGCCGGATCGGGGCGATCTGTGCCTCGGAGATCATCAGCCATGTGGGTGCACGGCCGGAGGCCGACCTGAAGAAGCTGGTGGCCGACAAGCTCGGCTGATCTTTCTTACTCCACCAAAAACGACTTCCTGGAAGCCGCCCGGACTTGATCCGGGAGGCTGTCCAGGACCTCGTGAGGGACGCCGGGACCACGGTCCTGGATCGTCCCCGGCGGTGCCGGGTCCGTCCAGGAAGTCGGGTTGGGTTGGTTTTGAAGCGGCAGCCGGCAGCAAGCGGGCGGAAGTCTCTGACCTCTAACAACCTTCAAACGACTTCCTGGAAGCCGCCCGGACCTGATCCGGGAGGCTGTCCAGGACCTTGTGAGGGACGCCGGGAACACGGTCCCGGATCGTCCCCGGCGGTGCCGGGTCCGTCCAGGAAGTCGGGTTGGGTTGGTTTTGAAGCGGCAGCCGGCAGCAAGCGGGCGGAAGTCTCTGACCTCTAACAACCTTCAAACGACTTCCTGGAAGCCGCCCGGACTTGATCCGGGGGGCTGTCCAGGACCCTATGAGGGACGCCGGGACCACGATCCTGGATCGTCTCCGGCGGTGCCGGGCCCGTCCAGGAAGTCGGAATATTTCGATTTTGAAGGGGCAGCCGCCAGCAAGTCGGCCAAACTCTCTTACTTCCAAACAACCTCAACCGACTTCCTGGAAGCCGCCCGGACTTGATCCGGGGGGCTGTCCAGGACCTCGTGAGGGACGCCGGGACCACGATCCTGGATCGCCCCCGGCGGTGCCGGGTCCGTCCAGGAAGTTGGGTTGAGTTCGTTCGGGTAGAGTTCGTTCGGATCGAGTTAGTTCGGATTGGGTTGGTCCGGGGACCGCTGGGATGCGGCCGTTCCCGGATCGGGCATCACCCACATCAGCACCAGCAGCAGCGGCAGGCCCAGCAGGGCGAGACCGGCGGTGATGGTGAAGAACAGGGCCCAATCGCCGCCCAGACTGTCGACGATCATTCCGGCGGAGGACGCGAACCAGATCCGCGCCAGGTTCCCCAGGGAGTTCAGCAGCGCATATTGGGTCGCCGAGAAGGCGGTGTTGCAGAGCCCGGCCAGATAGGCGACGAAGGCCACGGTCGCCAGACCGCCGGTGAAGTTGTCGGCGACCACCGCCAGGGCGAAAACCTCCATGTCCTGTCCGGCTCCGGCCAGATAGGCGTAGGCGAGGTTGGTTGCGGCGGCGGCCAGGCCGCCCACCAACAGCGCGCGGAACACGCCTGCCACGCGGACCAGCACGCCGCCGGCGAAGACCCCGAGGCAGACGGCGGCCAGTCCGAAGACCTTGGTCACGTCGGCGATCTGGGTCAGCTCGAAGCCCAGCTCCCGGTAGAACACGCCGGACATCCGGCCGAGCAGGGCGTCGCCGAACTTGAAGACGAAGATGAAGACCAGGATCAGCAGCCACCAGTCCCGGGTCGCGAAGTCGGCGAGCGGGTCGAACACCGCCTCTCGCAGCCAGATCCAGGCGCGGCCGAGCGCCGACGTCCCGGCATCCGGTTCGGCCCTCGGCAGGGGGTCGCGGCGCTCCGGTTCGGGCGCCATGAGGGTCGCGGCGACGGCGATCAGCAGGGTGCAGGCCAGGATCAGGTAGGTCGCGTTCCAGCCCAGGCTGGCGGCCAGATACAGCCCGCCGGCCCCGCCAACCAGGGTGCCGCCCAGATGCCAGCCCCAGATCGCGACCGCGGATCCGGCACCGAACTCGTCGGGCTTCAGGATGTCCACCCGGTAGGCGTCGATGACGATGTCCTGGGTGGCGGAGACGAAGGCGACGAAGACGCAGGCCAGCGCCACCATCGAGACGTCGGATGTCGGATCGGTCAGGCCGAGAAAGACGATGGCGGCGATCAGCAGGAGCTGGGTCAGCAGCGCCCATCCCCGCCGCCGGCCCAGCCGGTCGGTCAGGCCCGGCAGGCGCAGCCGGTCGACCAGCGGCGCCCACAGGAAGTTGATCGCGTAGGCGGTGGTGGCGAGGCTGAACAGGCCGACGCTGGAGCGCGAGAACCCGGCATCGGTCAGCCAGATCGACAGGTTGGAATACACCAGCGGCGCCGGCAGGCCCGAGGCGAAGCCGAAGATCAGGATGATGAGCATCCGGCGGTCGAGATAGACCCGGATGCCGTCGGTCCAGGAGGTGCGTTCAGCCGCCATACCGATCAGGTATCTGAGTCGCCGCGGCTTGCCCATAGGTAATAGCGCCGGGCAGGCGGCGCGGCGACGGATGGTGCCGGATCAGGCGGCGGCGTTGGCGTCCAGTGCGTAGCCGGCGGAGCGCACCGTGCGGATCACGTCGTCGTCGTTCTCGCTGTTCAGCGCCTTGCGCAGCCGGCGGATATGGACGTCCACCGTGCGCGGCTCGACATAGACGTCCGGACCCCAGACCGTGTCGAGCAGCTGCTCGCGCGAGAACACCCGGCCCGGATGCTCCAGGAAATGGCGCAGCAGGCGGAACTCGGTGGGGCCGAGATGGATGTCGCGCTCGCTGCGCTTCACCCGGTGCGCCGCCAGATCCATGGTCAGGTCGGCGAAGCGCAGGATCTCGTCCTCGGTGGAGGGGCGCGCCCGGCGCATCACCGCGCGGACCCGGGCGATCAGCTCGGCCGGACTGAACGGCTTGGTGATGTAGTCGTCGGCCCCGGAATTCAGGCCCCGGATCCGATCGCCTTCCTCGCCGCGGGCGGTGAGCATGATGATCGGGATGTTCTTCAGGTCCGGTGCCCGGCGCAGCCGCCTGCAGGCCTCGATGCCCGAGAGCAGGGGCAGCATCCAGTCCAGCAGGATCAGGTCGGGGCGGCGTTCCGCGGCGACCAGCATGGCCTCCTCGCCGTCCCCCGCGTCGATGACGCGGAAGCCTTCGCGTTCCAGGTTGTAGCGCAGCAGGGTGACGATCGGCGCTTCATCCTCGACGATCAGGATCAGTGGTTTCATGGGGTCGGTCACTCTTTACTCGGACGATCCATCGGAAAGCTCCTCCGGCTTGACGACGGCGAAGCTGCTGTTGTCCCCCTTCGGCCGATTGCCTTCCAGGCGGCGGCCGGTCTCCTCGAAATAGACGGTTTCGGCGATGTTGGTGGCGTGGTCGCCGATCCGCTCGATGTTCTTGGCCACGAAGAGCAGATGCGCGCAGGCGGTGATGTTGCGCGGATCCTCCATCATGTACGTCAGCAGCTCCCGAAAGAGGCTGGTGTACATCTGGTCGATCTCTTCGTCGCGCTGCCAGGCGACCATCGCGCGCTCCACGTCGCGCTGGGTATAGGCGTCCAGCACGTCGGTGATCACCCGGTGGGTCAGCCGGCCCATGCGGGCGATGCCGTTGATCGGCCCGACCTCCGGAAGCTGCGACAGGGCCGAGGCCCGCTTGGCCACGTTGGTGGCGTAGTCGCCCATGCGCTCCAGGTCGTGGGAGATCTTCAGCGCCGACAGGATCTGGCGCAGGTCGTGGGCGACGGGCTGGCGCAGGGCCAGCATCCGCAGGGTCAGCGCCTCGACCTGATCCTCCAGATCGTCGATCGCCTTGTCGGCCTCGACGCACTGGGCGGCCAGCGCGTCGTCGCGTTTGGCGATCGCCTGGATGGCGTTTGACAACTGGGCTTCGACGAGCCCGCCCATGCGGGAAATTGCCGACCGCAAGCCGTCCAGTTCCTCGTCGAACGAGGATACGATGTGGCTGTCGGACATGGTTCAGACCTCCGGTAACGGGTGACGTGCCGCGGCCGCCGATCGGGCCGCGGATTAGCCTTCGAGCCTATCCGAAACGTCCGGTGATGTACCCTTGGGTCCGGCTGTCGACGGGGTTGGTGAAGATCGCCTCGGTCTCTCCGACCTCCACCAGGTCGCCCAGGTGGAAGAACGCGGTGCGCTGGGACACGCGGGCGGCCTGCTGCATCGAGTGGGTCACGATGACGATGGTGAAGTTCTCCCGCAGCTCGTCGATCAGCTCCTCGATGCGGGCCGTGGCGATCGGGTCGAGGGCCGAGCACGGCTCGTCCATCAGGATCACTTCCGGATTCACCGCGATCGCCCGGGCGATGCACAGGCGCTGCTGCTGGCCGCCGGACAGACCGGTTCCCGGCTGGTCCAGGCGGTCGCTGACCTCTTTCCAGAGACCGGCACGCTCCAGGCTCTTCTGAACGATCTCGTCCAGTTCCGCCTTGCCGTGGGCGATGCCGTGGATCCGCGGGCCGTAGGCGATGTTGTCGTAGATCGACTTCGGAAACGGATTCGGCTTCTGGAACACCATGCCGACCCGGGCGCGGAGCTGCACCACGTCCAGGGACGGGTCGTAGATGTCGTGCTCGTCCAGCGAGATCCTGCCGGTGACCCGGCAGATGTCGATCACGTCGTTCATGCGGTTCAGACAGCGCAGGAACGTGGACTTGCCGCAGCCCGACGGGCCGATCAGCGCGGTCACTTCGTTCTCGTAGACGTCCAGGTCCACATGCTTCAGGGCATGTTTCTCGCCATAATAGACGTTGACGTCGCGGGACTGGACCTTGGTGTACCGGTTGGCCATCTGCTCCGGGCTCGGCGGCTTGGATGCGACGTCGACTTCGGGCGTCGTCCGGGATGTGGTGCTCATCATTTTATCTCCTTACCACCGTCGCTCGAAGCGTTTGCGCAACAGGACGGCGACCGCATTCATCAGAACCAGGAAGCCAAGCAGAACCATGATCGCCGCCGAGGTCTTCTCCACGAAGGCACGCTCGGGGCTGTCGGCCCAGATATAGACCTGAACCGGCAGGACCGTTGCCGGATCGGTGAAGCCTTGGGGCACGTCGACGATGAAGGCGACCATGCCGATCATCAGCAGCGGCGCGGTCTCGCCGAGCGCCTGGGCCATGCCGATGATCGTGCCGGTCAGGATGCCCGGCATCGCCAGCGGCAGCACGTGGTGGGTGACCACCTGCAGCGGCGAGGCGCCGAGGCCGAGGGCGGCCTCGCGGATCGAGGGGGGCACCGCCTTCAGGGCGGAGCGGGAGGCGATGATGATCGTTGGCAGGGTCATCAGCGCCAGCACCAGACCGCCGGCCAGCGGGGCGGAGCGCGGCAGGCCGAAGAAGTTCAGGAAGACCGCCAGACCGAGCAGACCGAAGACGATCGAGGGGACCGCCGCCAGGTTGTTGATGTTCACCTCGATCAGGTCGGTGAACCGGTTCTTCGGCGCGAATTCCTCCAGATAGGCGGCCGCCATCACGCCGACCGGGAAGGAGACCAGCAGGGTCACCGTCAGGGTCAGGATCGAGCCGATCAGCGCGCCGTAGATACCGGCTTCCTCGGGCTCGCGGCTGTCGCCGGTGGTGAAGAAGTCGACGTTGAACGTGGCGTGCACCAGGCCTTTGGAGTCGAGCTGGTCGAACCAGCCGATCTCGCGGTCCTTGACCCGCCGATCGCCTTCGGGAAGATCGCGATCGATGAACCCCTTGGCGAAGGTGTCCATGTCGTCGGACATCTTGACCCGCACGGTCTGGGTCGTGCCGATCAGCGACGGATCTTCGAGAACCATCGACCGCAGCCGGATATCGGCGTTCGGCGAGATCAGGCCATAGAGCATGCGGCGCTCACGCCGGTCCTGGGCGGCGTCGGGGAACTCGCGCCGGAGGCCGTCGCGGACCATGTCCAGATAGTTGGCGCGCTGCAGCGTCTCGATTTCAACCGGTCCGCCATCGGGATTCAGTTCCTCGGCGCTGAAGGTCACCTGGAGATCGACCTCGTGCTGCCAGAACGCCGAATAACCCTTGGACACGATGCTGCCGAGCAGGATCAGCAGGATGATCCCGGCCGCCCCGACACTGGCAAGGCCCAGAAGCCGGAACGTGCGTTCGCGCGAGTATCGCTTGGCGAGATGCGGGCTGACGAGCAGCGGGCGGCTTGCCGGTCTGCCCTGCGGGGGGGTGCCCGAGGGAGGAGGTGAGCCCGGGGAAGTCGAGATTGTATCAGTCATACTTCTCTCGGTATTTGCGGACCACGCTGAGCGCGATCACGTTGAGGGCAAGCGTGATGAAGAACAGCACCAGTCCCAGGGCGAAGGCGGACAGGGTCTTGGCGCTGTCAAATTCCTGGTCGCCGACCAGCAGGGTGACGATCTGCACCGTGACGGTGGTGACGGCTTCCAGCGGATTGACGGTCAGATTGGCGGCAAGGCCGGCGGCCATGACCACGATCATTGTCTCGCCGATGGCGCGGCTGACGGCCAGCAGCAGGGCGCCGACGATGCCGGGCAGGGCGGCGGGCACGATGACCGAGCGGATGGTCTCCGACTTCGTGGCGCCCAGGCCGTAGGAGCCGTCGCGCAGAGATTGCGGCACGGCGTTGATCACGTCGTCGGACAGGGAGGAGACGAAGGGGATGATCATGATCCCCATCACCACACCGGCGGCGAGCGCGCTCTCCGAGGAGACGTCCAGACCGATGCCCTCGCCGACGTTGCGGAAGAACGGGGCGACGGTCAGGGCGGCGAAGAAGCCGTAGACCACGGTCGGGATGCCGGCCAGCACCTCCAGCATCGGCTTGGCGAAGGCGCGGAAGCGCGGGTCGGCATATTCGGCCATGTAGATCGCCGACATCAGGCCGATGGGTGCTGCGACGACCATGGCGATGAAGGTGATGAGCAGCGTGCCGACGAACAGCGGCACCGCGCCGAACGCGCCGGAGGAGCCGACCTGATCCGCGCGCAGCGCGGTCTGCGGGCTCCAGTTCAGGCCGAACAGGAACTCGTAGAACGGCACCTTGGTGAAGAAGATGAAGCTCTCGAACAGCAGCGACAGCACGATCCCGACGGTGGTCAGGATGGCGATCAGGGAGCTGATGATCAGCACCACGTTGACCACCTTCTCCACGGTGTTCCGGGCGCGCAGGGACGGGTTGATCCGGTTGCGGGCATAGGCCAGGCCGCCGGCGCCGATGCCGAAGGTGGCGACGATCATCAGGATGAAGCTGGTATCGCGCAGGCTCGTCAGCTGGCTTGCCGCGGCCTCGATCGCCGGATCGTTGGCCCGCGAGGAGATATTGCCGGACGCGACGTTCCGGATGTCGTTGAGCAGCAGGCCGTATTCCGAAGAGGACAGACCCTCGGTCATGGCGGCCGGCAGTCCGCCCATCACCACGCTCTCAATGATTTGCGGCTGAATGATCAGCCAGACCGCCAGCAGCAGGAGCGACGGAATGCCGATCCAGATTGCGGTGTAGGAGCCGTAGTAGCTCGGCAGGGAGTGAAGGTCCTTGGGCATTCCGCCCGCGGTCATCACAGCGCGGGCGCGGCCCATGGTGTAGCCGACGGCGGCGAAGCCGAGCAGCGCGAGAACCACGATGAAAGTCTGCATTGATCCCGGCTCCCTGAGAGCGATCCCCGACCGGCATGCGGTCGGCAGTAGATAAAGGGTCTAACGAACGAGATGTAGGAGAATATCGGATGGGTCGGCGGTGCGCGGACCGGAAGGAAGCGGCCGACCCCGGGGGGTCGGCCGCTGGTATGGAATGCCGATCAGAGGCTCAGATTGGTGAGGTTCTCGCCCGCGGTGCGATACTTCTCCAGATCCGCCTCCGGCAGCGGGATCAGGCCCTTGTCGGTCAGGTAGCCTTCCTGGCCGGCAGCCTTCTCGCTGGTGAACTCGGCCACATATTCCTTCATGCCGGGGATCACGCCGACATGGGCGTTCTTCATGTAGAAGAACAGGGAACGGGAGACCGGGTAGGAGCCGTCGGCGATGGCGTCGAAGGTCGGGGCGTTGCCCTCGATCACCGAGCCATGGACCTTGTCGGCGTTCTGGTCGAGGAAGGAGAAGCCGAAGATGCCGAGCGCGCTCGGGTTGGCTTCCAGCTTCTGGACGATCAGGTTGTCGTTCTCGCCGGCCTCGATGAACTTGCCGTCTTCACGCATGGAGCCGAAGACCTGCTTGAACTTGGACTTGTCCGACTTCGCCAGGTCCTTCAGGAACGGGATCTCCTCGGCACCAACTTCCATCACCAGCTCGACGAAGGCGTCGCGGGTGCCGGAGGTCGGCGGCGGGCCGAGCACTTCGATCTCGGTGTCCGGCAGGTCGGCGTTGATCTCGGACCACTTGGTGTAGGGGTTGGCGACCAGCTTGCCGTCGACCGGAACTTCCTTGGCCAGGGCCAGGAAGATGTCCTTGCGGCTCAGCTTGTAAGTCTCGGAGGCCTTGGCGTTGGCCAGCACGATGCCGTCGAAGCCGATCTTGATCTCGGTGATGTCGGTCACGCCGTTGGAGGCGCAGAGCTCGACCTCGGACTTCTTGATCCGGCGCGAGGCGTTGGTGATATCCGGATGCTCGGTGCCGACACCCTGGCAGAACAGCTTCAGGCCGCCGCCGGAACCGGTCGACTCGATGACCGGGGTCTTGAAGCCGGTCGTCTTACCGAAGTTCTCCGCAACCACAGTGGCGAACGGGAACACGGTCGACGAGCCGACGATGCGAATTTGATCACGGGCCTCGGCCTGGGCCGTCATGGCGACGACGCCGAGCGCGGCGATGGCGACCGCCTTGCCGAACGAGAAAGTCATGGGAATCCTCCAGTCATTTGCTTGGGAGGTTGCATATCCACCAGCGTCGACAGGAAGGGATCAGCGCGATCTGGCCGCGCCGTCTTCCCCCGCGTTGGCTGGCCCGACAAGTACCGGTCGGATGGAAATCTTTTAAGACAGCTCTGTGAAACTTTGATTACAGAGGCCGTTGCAATTAATCGGTCATGAAAGATTCACGCAGCGGTAATGGCCCGCACGCCGCCGCGAACGGCCGAAACATCGCCGGAGTCTCCGCCCGAACCCTGGGCCCCCTTGCCGGCCTGGGACGCCCTGGGCAGGTAGACGGTCACGGTGGTTCCCTCGCCCTTCGTGGACTCGATGGTCAGGGCCCCCCGGTGGCGACCGACGATATGCTTGACGATGGCAAGGCCCAGCCCGGTGCCGCCCAGCTCGCGGGAGCGGGCGGTATCGACCCGGTAGAACCGTTCGGTGAGCCGCGGGATGTGCCCGGCATCGATCCCCTCGCCGCGGTCGCGGACACGGATCGCGAGGACGCCGTCCCGCTTGCCCGGATAGGCCGCCGGCACCTTGTCGGCGAATTGGGCCGAGACCTCCACCACGGTGCCGCTGCGCCCGTACTTGATGGCGTTGTCCATCAGGTTCTGGAGCACCTGGGTGAGCTCGTCGGATTCGCCGAATACGGGCGGCAGGTCGGGCGCGATATCCAGCGACACCCGCATGTCCTTGCGCCGCGCCTCCAGATCCAGGGTCGCCTTGACCCCTTCCAGGATCGGTTTCAGCTCGATCTTCCGGGTCGGGGCGCTGTGCTCGTTGGTCTCGATCCGCGACAGCGACAGCAGATCGTTCACCAGCCGGCTCATGCGGTGGGACTGCAGGCGCATGATCTCCAGGAACCGGTCGCGGGCGTCGTCGTCGTCCCGGGCGGGCCCCTGCAGGGTCTCGATGAAGCCCATCAGCGTGGACAGCGGCGTGCGCAGCTCGTGGCTGACATTGGCGACGAAATCGACCCGCATCTGCTCCGACCGCCGCACCGCCGTCAGGTCCACGAACAGCAGCAGCGCCGCCCTGGCGTGGTCGGCGATGTCGGGCAGGGATTCCACCTGAACGGTGAAGGTGCGCTCCGTCGGGGCCGCGATCTCGAACTCCACCGTCGTGGTCGGCTTGCCCGCCTGGGCATCGCGCACGGCGGCGAGCACGGCCGGGTGGCGGATGACCGCGGACAGGTCGCGGCCTTCGATATGCTGGCCGAACTGGCCCTGGGCGGCGCGGTTGGCGCCGATGATCCGTGAGCGGCCGTCGACCACCAGCAGCGGGTCGGGGATCGCCTGGATCACCCGGCTCGGGGTCTCGGCCTGGCGATGGGCGGCCTTGATCCAGGCGGAGACCTGACGGTCGGCCCGCTCCAGCGACAGGGCAAGGTCGGCGGCCGGGCCGGTATCTCCGATGTGGGAAATTGCGCCCCGACGGTCGGCCAGCGCGGTGTCCAGGTCGCCCGCATGGGCGCGTTCGTCCAGGTGCTGGCGCAGGATCGCCAGCTCGCGCAGGTGCCGGCGCACGATGAGGATCATCGCCAGATAGGTCGCGGCCACCGAGCCGATCGCCGCCGGCACGCCCATCTCGCCGGCCGCGGCCAGGCCGACGAAGAGTACGCCGGGTACCGTCGCCAGCACGCCGGAGATGCGCCAAACCGTGCTCCAGGCCGGCGACGCCATCGGCCGGCTGCGATCCTCATGCGTCGTGCGGACGTCCGCCATCTTTCCTCCGATGCCCCACCGGCATCATCCAGGCCGACGACGGCGGACCGACCGCCGTTTCGATCAGCCGATCGTCGCCTCGTGCGCCGCGATCGCCGCGGCATTCACGATGTCGGTCACGCTGGCGCCCATCTGGACGATCTGCGCCGGTTTCTCCAGGCCCATCAGCATCGGTCCGATCACCGACCCCCCGGCAAACCGCTGAAGCAGCTTGTAAGAGATGTTGGCCGAGTGCAGGGCCGGCATGACCAGAACGTTGGCCGGGCCGGACAGGCGGCAGAACGGGTAGAGGCGCTGAACCTCAGGATCCAGGGCGACATCGGCCGACATCTCGCCGTCGTATTCGAAGTCGAGCTCGCGGCTGTCCAGAATGTCCACCGCCTCGCGGATCCGCAGCGCCTTCTCGCGCATCGGGTTGCCGAAATTGGAGAAGGACAGCAGCGCCACCCGCGGCTCGTGCCCGAAGGCCCGGGCGACCGCGGCGGTCTGGCAGGTGATGTCGGCGAGCTGGGCCGGTTCCGGCAGTTCGTGCACGTTGGTGTCGGCGATGAAGATCGTGCGGCCGCGCGAGATCACCATGGTGACCGCCATCAGCAGCTCGTTCGGCTTGCAGTCGATCACCCGGGTGACGTCGTCGGCCGCCACGCCGAAGCTGCGTGTCAGGCCCGTGACCATGCCGTCCGCATCCCCCATCGCCACCATGCAGGCGGCGAAGATGTTGCGGTCCTGGTTGACCATGCGTTGGCAGTCCCGATGCATCGCGCCCTTCCTCTGAAGACGCTTATACAGAAACTCTATGTACTTTTCGTTGAACGGCGACACTTTCGCGTTCTGGATCTCCAGGGTCTCCGCGCCGGCGATGCCCATATCCCCGATCTTGCGCTTGATGCGGTCCTCGCGGCCGATGAGGATGGCGTGGCCGTAGCCGCCGGCCTGGAAGGACAGGGCCGCGCGGATCGTCTTCTCCTCCTCGCCCTCGGCGAAGACCACCCGCTTGTTGGACTTGCGGATGCGGTCGAGGATGTTCTGCAGGCTGGCCGCCGTCGGGTCGAGGCGGGCGCTCAGCTGGGCGCGGTAGGCGTCCATGTCGTCGATGCGCTTGCGCGCCACGCCGGTATCCATCGCCGCCTGGGCGACGGCGGCGGAGACATGGACGATCAGGCGCGGATCGAACGGGGCGGGGATGATGTAGTCGCGGCCGAACTTGAGGCGGCGCCCGGAATAGGCGGCGTCCACCTCGTCCGGCACGTCCTCGCGCGCCAGCTCCGCCAGCGCGTTGGCGGCGGCGATCTTCATATCCTGGTTGATCTCCGATGCCCGCACGTCGAGCGCGCCGCGGAAGATGTAGGGGAAGCCCAGGACGTTGTTCACCTGGTTGGGATAGTCGGAACGTCCGGTCGCCATGATGGCGTCGTCGCGCACCGAGGCCACGTCCTCCGGAGTGATCTCCGGATCCGGATTGGCCATGGCGAAGATGATCGGATTGGCGGCCATGGACTTGACCATGTCCTTGGTGACCGCGCCCTTGGCCGACAGGCCGAAGAACGCGTCGGCGCCCTCCATCGCTTCGGCCAGGGTCCGGCGGTCGGTCACCGCGGCATGGGCCGATTTCCACTGGTTCATGCCCTGCTCGCGGCCCTGATAGACCACGCCGCGGGTGTCGCAGATGATGATGTTGTTGTGCGGCATGCCCATGGCCTTGAGCAGCTCCACACCGGCGATGGACGCCGCTCCGGCGCCGTTAACCACCAGCTTGGTGGTCTTCAGGTCGCGGCCGGTCAGGTGCATGGCGTTGATCAGGCCGGCGGCGGAGATGATCGCCGTGCCGTGCTGGTCGTCATGGAACACCGGGATGTCGAGCAGCTCCTTCAGGCGCTGCTCGATGATGAAGCACTCCGGCGCCTTGATGTCTTCCAGGTTGATGCCGCCGAAGCTGGGGCCCAGATAGCGCACCGAATTGACGAACTCGTCCACGTCCTGGGTGTCGACCTCCAGGTCGATGCCGTCCACATCGGCGAAGCGCTTGAACAGGACCGCCTTGCCCTCCATCACCGGCTTGGAGGCCAGCGCGCCGATATTGCCGAGGCCGAGCACCGCGGTGCCGTTGGAGATCACGGCCACGATGTTGCCGCGTGAGGTGTAGTCGTAGGCCGTGTTCGGATCCTTCTCGATCTCCAGGCACGGCACGGCCACGCCCGGCGAGTAGGCCAGCGACAGCTCGCGCTGGGTGGTCAGCGGCTTGGTCGGCGTGATCTCGATCTTGCCGGGACGGCCGGTCGAGTGGAACAGCAGCGCTTCGTTTTCCGCGTCGGTCCGATTGTCGGTGTCCATGATTTTTCTGTTCGCTCCCTGAACCCTTGCCGGCCTCGGTTGGCCCGAATCGGCGCTTGTGGCGGTAGCTCCGCCCTATTTCGTCGAATCGACGTTAACGTCGCCGGCGCATGGGGGGAAGAGGCCGCAGGAAAAACAGTTTGTTACCCGAGCCTTCCGGGCCTCGCGCCCTTGCCCTCCCGCGGGCCGGACACGCGTGATAGGGTCGCCGCTTTCGTTCATCCCGATGCCGAATCCCGGAGCCCGACCCAGCCGTGTCCGCCGAGCCGTCCTCCTCCGAGACCGAAGACCCCGACGTCGTTCTGCAGGCCCGCGCCGAGGGCGCGACGCCGATGTTTCAGCAGTATTTCGAGGTCAAGCGCGCCCACCCGGACGCCTTGCTGTTCTATCGCATGGGCGATTTCTACGAGCTGTTCTTCGAGGATGCGGTCGCCGCCGCCCGCGCGCTGGACATTACGCTGACGCAACGAGGTCAGCACCAGGGCGAGCCGATCCCGATGTGCGGCGTGCCGCACCACAGTTCCGAAGGCTATCTCGCCCGGCTGATCCGTCAGGGCTTCCGGGTGGCGGTCTGCGAGCAGACCGAGGATCCGTCCGAGGCGAAGAAACGCGGCGGCAAGTCGGTGGTCCGGCGCGAGGTGATTCGCGTGGTCACGCCGGGGACGCTGACCGAAGACACCCTGCTCGACGCGCGCCGGCCGAACTATCTGGCCTGTCTCGCGGAGGCCGGCGGGACCTTCGGTCTCGCCTGGGTCGATCTCTCCACCGGCGATTTCCAGACCCAGCCGGTGGAGCCGCGCGGGCTGGAGGCGGCCCTCGCCCGGCTCGCCCCCTCGGAGCTGATCCTGTCGGAGAAGCTTTATGCGGATCCGGCGCTGGAGGCGGGGCTGGCCGAGGTGCGGCCGATCAGCCATCCGATGCCGGGGGCCCGGTTCGACAGCGAGAATGGGCGGCGCCGTCTGGAAGCGGCCTACGGGGTGACCGCGCTGGACGCCTTCGGTGCGTTCTCGCGGCCCGAGCTGGCGGCGGCCGGGGCCATCGTCGACTATCTGGACCTCACGCAGAAGGGCAAGCAGCCGCGGCTGGCGGCGATCCGGCGCTGGTCGCCGGGCGGGGTGATGGAAATCGATGCCGCCACCCGCCGCAATCTGGAACTGACACGCACCCTGTCCGGGGAACGCCGGGGCAGCCTGCTCGCCACCATCGACCGCACCCTGACCGGGGCCGGCGCCCGTCTGCTGGTCGCCCGGCTGTCGGCGCCGCTGACTGATCCGGGAGAGATCGACGCCCGGCTGGACGGCGTGTCCTTTTTCATGGATGCCGAGCGCGCCCGCCAGGATCTGCGGGCGATCCTGTCCCGCATTCCCGATATCGACCGGGCCCTGTCGCGGCTGGCCCTGGATCGGGGCGGGCCGCGCGATCTGGCGGCGATCCGCGACGCGCTGGCGGAGACCGGACCGATCCGCGCCGCCATCGCCCGCGCCCCGCTCTCCACCCCGCCGGCCGCCATCGCCCGCGACCTGGAGGATCTGGGCGAACATTCCGGCCTGGTCGACCTGTTGGGCCGTGCCCTGGCCGCCGAGCTGCCGCTGCTGGCCCGCGACGGCGGGCTGGTCGCACCGGGCTATGCGCCGGAGCTGGACCGGCTGCGCGGCCTGCGCGACGAGAGCCGGCGGATGATCGCCGCCTTGCAGGCGAAGTACGCGCGGGAGACCGGCGTTTCGGCCCTGAAGGTCAAGCACAACAACGTGCTCGGCTATTTCATCGAGGTCTCGGCCACCAACGGCGACAAGATCATGGGCCGCGATGGCTTCATCCACCGCCAGACCATGGCCAACGCGGTGCGCTTCACCACCGTGGAGCTGGGCGAGCTGGAGAAGGAACTGTCGAGTGCCGCCGATAAGGCGCTGGCGGTCGAGCTGGAAGTCTTCGCCGATCTGATCGGCAAGGTGCTGGAAGTGGCCGACACCATCGCCATCGCCGCCGCGGCGCTCGCCCGGCTCGACGTGTCGGCCGCCCTGGCCGATCTCGCCGCCGCCCGCGACTGGTGCCGGCCGGTGGTGGATGCCGGGCTCGGCTTCGAGGTGACCGCCGGCCGCCACCCGGTGGTGGAGGCAAGCCTGCCGGACGGGCCGGCCGCCTTCGTCGCCAACGGCTGCACCCTGGTGCCCGAGGACCGGGTCTGGCTGGTGACCGGCCCGAACATGGCCGGTAAGTCCACCTTCCTGCGGCAGAACGCGCTGATTGCCGTGCTGGCGCAGATCGGCTCCTTCGTGCCGGCGACCGCCTGCCGGATCGGCGTGGTCGACCGGCTGTTCAGCCGGGTCGGAGCGGCCGACGACCTGGCGCGGGGCCGCTCCACCTTCATGGTGGAGATGGTGGAGACCGCCGCCATCCTGAACCAGGCGGGCGAGCGGGCGCTGGTGATCCTGGACGAGATCGGCCGCGGCACCGCGACCTTCGACGGCCTGTCCATCGCCTGGGCCACGGTGGAGCATCTGCACGAGAGCAACCGCTGCCGCGCGCTGTTCGCCACCCATTATCACGAGCTGACGGTGCTGGCCGACCGGCTCCCGGCGCTGACCTGCCACACCATGGCGGTGAAGGAGTGGAAGGACGACATTGTCTTCCTGCACGAGGTGATCGCCGGGGCGGCCGACCGGTCCTACGGCATCCATGTGGCCAAGCTGGCCGGCCTGCCCGGCGCGGTGATCGGCCGGGCGGAGGAGGTGCTGGACCGGCTGGAGAAGGGCGAGCAGGGCAAGGCCGCGACCAATCTGATCGACGATCTGCCGCTGTTCAGCATGCTGGCGAAACCGAAGGCTTCGTCGGCAGAACCCGCCGGCCCGAGCCCGGTGGAGGAGGCGCTGAAGGGCCTGAACCCGGACGAGATGACGCCCAGGGAAGCGCTCGACGCCCTATATGCGCTGAAGGCTAAGGCCGGTTCGTCCTGAGGGTGGCGTCGATCAAGCGAGTGATGTCAGTGACGTTGAGATCGTGCTAAGATTTGAGGGGACATGTATCATTGAGAAGCATTAGGTTTCTGAAAATCTGGCTAATATCTGATCTTCAATCTGAATTTCTCATATTTGAAAGACAGGAATCAATTTTAGAAATTTGTTCCGCATCTATTAGGATCAGAAAAAATGGATATTCATTATAATAACCCATGTAGCTGGAACACAAATCGTTAAAATATCCTATTCCTTTCACCGTTTTTTTGAATTCTTCGTCATTTTTGGTGTTGTTATGTATAAAATCAAATATTTGGGTTACATAGAGTCCCATATTTTTTCCCTTCCGCAAAGTGTCCGCAGTGACAATTAATGCATTTGAATCTTCGGGAACGCGCCATTTTCCACTCCATGGCCGGCCAACTAATTTAACTCCTGCTTCACTGATTTCTAAATGTCTGTTTGATGTTTGATCATATTTTATTTCCAAATAATCTGATGTCGAATCACAGTTATATAAATGCATTTTATCATAAGCGATTTGCCTAACTTCATCTTCAATTACTCCCATCAACGTAATTTGGAACTGTTCCCCTCCATTTTTATTGCAACTAATAGATTTCAGGGGAGTCCATATATCTCTATTATATTTTTCACTCGCGAAAACAGGTGTGTGTAGCAGTATAAAATGTAATAATATCGATAATATTCCAAACACATAAGTATTATAAAACATAAAAACTCGATTTCTATTGAGTACATTAAAAGTACAAAACATAAATGATGCCAAAGAATTTAGTGCATTAATTAACACGCCTTCAGTCCTTTACCGCACTTTGCAACACTGGCTTTCTTGTTGCGACGATAGCCGATAATCTTCCTATCAAACTGCGCGTACACAAAGTACTTTTTCTAGATAAATGCTATATGAGTCATCAGCAATGCAAGAAGGCCGTCTAACAGGTGATCGTGACCGAACCTCATATGCGCTGAAGGCTAAGGCCGCCCCGTCCTGATCGTGGCGTCGATCAGCCGGGTGATCGCGGCGCAGTAAGGCGCCGGGTCGGCGCCGCCGGCGATGGCCAGGGCCGCCCGGTCGAAGGCGGCGGACAGGCAGTCGGCGAGCGCGTCCAGCTCCTCCCGGTCGATCCGCCGCATCGCCTCCGCCAGCCCCTGGCGCAAGGTGGCACCGCCCTGGCTGCGGTCCAGGTCCGCCATGACGTGCGGGCCGAGCACGGCGGGGCCGTCCAGCAGCAGAAGCCGGGCGCGGCCCGGGACCGTCATCGCGGCGAAATAGGCGCCGGTGCCCTCGATCAGCGCCTTGCGGGGCGAGGCGGCGGGGGCGGCGGCCCGGTCGATGGCTTCGGCCAGCGCTTTCGCCTCGGCGGTCACCACCGCGCGGAACAGGTCGGCCTTGTCGGCGAAATGGTGATAGAGCGCGCCGCGGGTGACCTCGGCGGCGGCGACGATCTCCGGCGTGCCGGTCTCGCCGTAACCCTTCTCGACGAACAGGGCCCGGGCGGCGGCGATCAGTGCCGCCCTGGTGGCCGCCCGCCGCGCCTCGTTGGTCCGCCGCTCGGTTCCTTGCATGCATACAGCCTGTATGTTAATTGATGTATTTACATGCAGAGTGTATGTTTTTGATGGAGAGGAGGCAAGCCATGCGCTGCACCCAGTTCTATCCGGTGATCATGACCGACCGGGTGGCCGAGACCGCCCGGTTCTACTGCGACCATTTCCGCTTCGCGCCGGCTTTCGAGAGCGACTGGTACGTACACCTGCAGTCGAGCGAGGATCCCGGGGTCAATATCGCGATCCTGTCCGGCGACCACGAGACCATCCCGGAAGCGGGGCGCGGCCGGGCGGCGGGCCTGCTGATCAATTTCGAGGTGGCCGACGTGGATGCTGAATACGCCCGGGCGACGGCGGCCGGCCTGCCGATGCTGCTGGACCTGCGCGACGAGCCCTTCGGCCAGCGCCATTTCATCACCCGGGACCCCGCTGGTGTGCTGATCGACGTCATCACACCGATCCCGCCGAGCGCCGAGTTTCTGGCGCAATACGTTGAGGATGCGGTGCCGGCGTGAAATCGGCCCGTCTCTTCCATGGCAGGCACGACGTACCACGGGATTTTTGATAGGATCGAGCCATGGCGAAGGAACCGACGAACCTTGTGCTGGAATACCTTCGACGGATCGACACCAAGGTCGATGCGCTTGCGGAGGATATGATCCAAGTGAAGCAGCGAATCACCCGTGTGGAAGAAGGACTCGTCCTGGTCAATCACCGCGTCACGCATCTGGAGGAACGCATTGTCGAATTGACCCATCGCATGGATCGGTTCGACGGACATCTGGGTCGCATCGAGAAGCGCCTCGGCCTCGCCGACGCCTGACCCTCCGCCTCACGCCACCTTCGAATACACCGTCTCTCCCGTCAGCCCGGCCGCATCCATGGCGGCGGCGATCTTGTCGATCTCGGAGTCGCTCAGCTTGACCAGGGGCGGGCGGACGTGGGCCGCATCCATCCTCCCCAGATGGACCAGCGCCTCCTTCATGCGGTTGTGCATGTCGAGGAAGGGCGGGTCGTAGAACGCGCCGGTGGTCGGGTAGATCCGGTCGGCCAGCCGCCGCGCCTCCTCCAGGTCGCCGGCCTGGACCGCCCGGAACAGGGCGACCTGAAGGGCGGCGATGACGCTGCCGGCGCCCGACAGCAGCCCGTCGCAGCCCAAGACCAGGGAGGAGAGCAGCCAGGAGGAATGGGTCGTCAGCACGCTGACCCGCCGGGGCAGGGCGTGCAGCTCGCGGATCTGGCGCTCATGCTGCTTGGCGTCGTTGCACCAGTCCTTGATGGCGACGACCGTGTCGATCTCCCGGCAGATGCGCACGAGCGTCTCAACCGGGTAACCGAGCGTGGTCGCCGGATACTGGAACAGGATCAGCGGCAGGTCGGTCGCCTCGCGGATCGTGGCGAAATGGGCGAGCGCCATCTCCGGCCGCATCGCGCCGCCGGAGAGCAGGGTGTTCGACGGGAAAACCAGCAGGGCGCTGGCGCCGTCGCGCTCCGCCCGCCGGGCGATGGATGCTGCCAGGTGCGAGCCGTCGCTATAGACGCCATGCACCACCGGCAGCTTTCCGCCCACCTCCTCCATGGTGATCGCCATCACCCGTTCCTGTTCCGAAACGGTGCAGGTGGCGACCTCGCTGGCATGGGCGTTGACGGTGATCGCGCTGATCCCTTCCACCGAGGCGACGTCGTTCAGATGACGGCGGTATCCGCCCTCGTCGATCTCCAGATCGGCGGTGAAGGGCAGCAGGCAGGCGGGGATCACGCCCCTCGGCGCGAAGGGCAGCGGCGCGGCCATGGTTTCCTCCCAAGATCGTTTATTGGTTGAGAGGAAGTGTAGGCCCGCCACCTGGGGCTGGAAAGCCGCCGAATCTCGCTCCCCGGTCAGTCCGCGCTGGTGTCCACGATCGGCACGAACCCGCCGAAGATCATCCGCTTGCCGTCGAACGGCATGTCGTCGGGCGGGCCCGCGGCAGGATCTTCCATGACCTTCGCCATGCCCGCATCGCGAACCTCCTTGGACGGCCAGACGATCCAGGAGAAGACGACGGTCTCGTCTTCGGTGACCTTCACCGCCATGGGGAAGGAGGTCACCTTGCCCTCGGGAACGTCATCGCCCCAACACTCCATGATGTGGAGCGCCCCGTATTTCAGAAAGATCGGTGCCATGTCGGCGGCCATCTTCCGGAAGGCTTCCTTCTTGTCGTTCGGTACGGGAATGACGAATCCATCTACATAACTCACGGCGCTTTCTCCTCGGGTCCAGTTATTCAGCGGCGTGGCAGCACGCCTTGGCTGATGCGGTTTCGTATTCGTCATGCAACCGCAGCCAACTCATGATTCCCTCGCCCTCGTTGCGGCCCTTGGGCGTCATGTCGAGATAGGAGAAGGGGGTGAAGATCAGCTCCGTCCCCCGGGAATAGGTCGAATAGGTGTGGAACACCGATCCGTCCGCGCCGCGGGCGAAGACGCTGATGCCGGGCAGGTCGGGATGGGCATAGGGTGTGGTGCCGTAGTTGTAGGAGACGGCACCGGCGGCGATCTGCTCCGGCGTGAAGGCTGTCCAGTAATCGTGGTTGAAGCTGTTGCCGCCACAGGACACCCAGCGGAAGGTCCAGCCCAGGCGTTTGCGGGCCGCCTCGATCTCGGCGACAGGCGCGCGGGAGACGGCGACGTAGGACAGATCGGCCTGCTCGAAGTGCCGGCGGGCGGCATCCACCATGTCGGCGTCACCGGCGCATCCGGGGCAGATCGGGCCGCCCGGCGGCAGCATGAAATGCTTGACGACGAGCTGGCTGCGGCCGTCGAACAGGTCGGCCAGACTCGCCGTGCCGTCCGGCGTATCGAAGACGTAATCCGTCTCGACCCTTACCCAGGGCAGCGCCCGGCGTTCGGCGCTGACCGCGTCGCGCAGATGGGTCGCCTCCCGCTCGCGCGCCAGCAGGGCACGGCGGGCCTCAAGCCATTCTTCCTTCGAAACGATCTTGGGTTCCATCGGATCCTCCTTCGGGTCGATGGAGGCGGATGCTGGTTGACTAATATGTTGATGTCAACATAATTGACTCATGACCATGCGTGACGATCTTCCCATCGAAGTGACCCTCGAAGTCCGCGACCGCTGCCTGTGTCTGCACCTGCAGCGCGCGGCCCGGGCGGTCGCCCGCCGCTTCGACGAGGTGCTGCGGCCGTTCGGGCTGACCAACGGCCAGTTCTCCCTGCTGATGTCGCTGAACCGGCCGTCGCCGCCGCGCATCGGCGACCTGGTGCCGCTGCTGGCGATGGACCGCACCACCCTGACCGCCGCCTTCAAGCCGCTCGAGCGGCGCGGTCTGGTCCGGGTGCTGGTCGATCCCGAGGACCGGCGCGGCCGACGGATCGAGATCACCGAGGCCGGCCGCGATGCCCTGGCCGCCGCCGTCCCCATCTGGCGGCGAACCCATGACGAGGTCGATGCCCTCGTCGCCTCCCGCAATCTGGACGGCCTTCGCGCCGACCTTCTGTCGCTTTCCTGACGACCCCCACCCAGAGGACCCGCCATGCAATCGAATCCCTATCTCACCTTCGCCGGCGACTGCGCAGAGGCCTTCGGTTTCTATGCCGAGGTGCTGGGCGGCAAGATCAACGATGTGCTGCGGTTCGGCGAGGCGCCGGACTGCGACTGGGTGACCGACGACTGGCGCGACAAGGTCATGCACAGCATGTTCACCGCCCCGGGCCTGGTTCTGATGGGGTCCGACGCGCCGCCGCAGATGTACGAGAAGCCGCGGGGCGTCTCCGTGGCCCTGCATGTGGACAGCGGCGCCGAGGCGCAGCGGATCTACGACGCCTTCAAGCAGGGCGGCACGGTGAAGATGGAGCTGCAGGAAACCTTCTGGGCCAGCCGGTTCGCCATGCTGGTCGACCGGTTCGGCATCAGCTGGATCATCAATTGCGAGAAGACGGACGCCCCTCCGGCCTGACGGCGGCCGCCCGACTGTGCCGGCCTGCCCGCGGTGAAGACCCCGGGCCGGCGCCGACCGATCAAAACCGCGAACCGGGGAAGCCCGCGGGAGGGATGATGATGGTTCTGCGCCGGCCCGGGGCTTCGGCGGGGCACGGTGCACCGGTCCCGGCTCTGCCCACGCCACAGGGTGAGCCCGGTCCCGATCTGGAATCAATCTGACATATGCAAGATGTCACAAAATGTCACACGGCGACGTGTCGCCGGGGGCGTCAGACGACGTTTCGCTCCTTCAACGGGCGGCCTTCCAGAATCCGCTCGATCCCGAAGCGGGTGAGGTCGAGGGTGCTGAACGTCCCGGCGGTGATCAGTTCGCTCACCGCCCGCCCGGCCGCCGGCGACTGCTGCAGCCCGTGGCCGGAAAAGCCGGTGGCGAAGATCAGGTTGCCGATCTCCGGATGGCGGCCGATCACGGCGTTCTGGTCGAGGGCGTTGTAGTCGTAGGGCCCCGCCCAGGCGCCGGTCAGCTTCACCGCCTCGAAGGCCGGGATGCGCTCGGCCAGGGCCGGCCAGACCACCTCCTCCCACCAGCGCCAGTCGACCTGGATGTCCCAGCTTTCCGGGTCGTCCTCCTCCGGCGGGGAGATGCCGCAGACATAGCCCGCCCCTTCCGGCCGCACGAAGACGCCCGTCGTGTCGATGGTCAGCGGCAGGGGCGGTCCCTCCAGCGCGTCCCGGCAGGCGATCTGGTAGACCGTGCGGATGCGGGGACCCACCGGCAGATCGATGCCGAGCAGGCCTGCGACCGTGCCGGAATTCGCGCCCGACGCGACGACGAGGGTCCCGCAGGCGATCGTCGACCCATCGGCCAGCGTCACCCGCTCAACCCCGCCGGTGCCGCGGTCGATACCTGTGACCTCGCCGGTGAGGTAGGTGACGCCCAGGGACCGGGCCTTGCGCTTGAGCGCCTGGAGCAGGGTATTGGGATCGATCCAGCCCTCGCCGCGCTCGCCGAAGGTGGCGGCGGCGATCCCGTCGGTGTTCAGGTAGGGGAAGCGCCGGGCCAATTCGTCGGTCTCGAGCCAGGAGATCGACGCCCCGGCTTCGGTCTGGACCGCGTGGTTCTCGGCCAGGATCGCGCGCCCCTCCGGCGAGGCGAGGAACAGATAGCCGTTCTCCACGAAGGTCAGGTCGGGGCGTTCGCCGTCCACCTCCAGCAGGTCTGGCGCCTCGGCGACGAACCGGCGCGCGAACAGGCCGATCTCGACGTTCTCGCGAATCGAGAACTGCTGGCGGATGCCGCCGACGGAGAGGGGTGTGGAGGCCCGCGCATAGGTCGGGTCGCGCTCCACGACCACGACGCGCCCCTTGAAGTCCGGCGACGCGGCCAGAAAATAGGCGGTGGCGGACCCGACGGCCCCGCCGCCGACAATGACCACATCCGCCTGTCCGTTCTCCGTCCCGTTCATGCATCGCTCCCTTGCCTGATCCGTGTCGGGAGCCTCAGGCATCCGTGACGGCCGGACAAGGGGCGCGTATAGTCTGCGCGACTGAAAAGGAGGCTTTCGTGGCCGCTACAGCCGAGGCCGAGACCCGGACGGACCCATCCCGCGAGCGCGGCGCGCCGGCGGTCGAGCTCGCCGTCCTGGGCAAACGGGTCCCCAACCGCAAGGCGATCTGCGACGTCCCGGCCCTGGCCGCCGAGATCGAGGAAGCGGCGGCCGACCTGAAGGACGCGGCGTTCCGGCGCGGCGCCATTCTGGACCTGCTGAAGGACGCCCTGGCGGATGCCACCGGCGAGATCCGCCGCCGGCTGGAGGCGACGAATGACGGGGCCGCCTGCGTGCGCGGCCGGGCCTGGCTGATGGACCAGATCATCGGCGTCATCGCCACCCACGCCGCCGAGCGCGAGTTTCCGGCCACCAACCCGACCACCTCCGAACGGATCGCCGTCACCGCCGTCGGCGGCTACGGCCGCGGCGAGCTGGCGCCGCAATCCGACATCGATCTGCTGTTCCTGCTGCCCTACAAGCAGACCGCGCGCTGCGAGCAGATCGTGGAGTACATGCTCTACCTGCTCTGGGATCTCGGCCTGAAGGTCGGCCACTCGACCCGCTCGGTTGCCGAGTGCATCCGCCAGTCGCATGCCGACATCACCATCCGCACGGCCATGCTGGAATCCCGCTTCCTGTGGGGCGACAACGCGCTCTACGAGGAGATGCGCGAGAAGTTCATGGCCGATATCGCGTCCGGCTCGCCGCTGGAGTTCGTGGAGCAGAAGCTGCAGGAATCGGACAACCGGCACCGCCGCATGGGCGACAGCCGTTACGTTGTCGAACCGAATATCAAGGACGGCAAGGGCGGGCTGCGCGACCTGCACACGTTGTTCTGGATCTCGAAATACGTCTACCGGATCGACGACGTGGCCGAGCTGGTGCCGCGCGGGGTGCTGGACCTGGCGGAAGCCCGCCGCTTCGCCCAGGCGCAGAAGCGGCTGTGGACCATCCGCTGCCATCTGCATTACCTGACCGGCCGGCCAGAGGAGCGGCTGACCTTCGACGTGCAGCCGGTTATCGCCGAGCGCCTGGGCTATACCGACCGGGCCGGGGCGATCGCGGTCGAGCGCTTCATGAAGCACTATTACCTCACCGCCAAGGATGTGGGCGACCTGACCCGCATCTTCTGCGCGGCGATCGAGGCCGAGTACAAGCGCCGGCGCCGTCGCTTCCGCCTGCCCAAGATGTTCGGCGAGCAGCGCTTCGGCGACTTCCGGGTCGAGGGCGACCGCATCACCGTGATCGATGACGACGCCTTCGAGCGCGATCCGGTGAACCTGATCCGGCTGTTCCACGACAGCCATTTCCGCGACCTGATGATCCACCCCCATGCTCTGCGGGTGATCACCCAGAACCAGGCGCTGATCAACGCCGACCTGCGGCGCGATCCGGAGGCGAACCGGCTGTTCGTGGAGATCCTGAGCAGCCCGAAGGGGCCGGAGCGCATCCTGCGGCGCATGAGCGAGGCGCGGGTGCTGGGCAAGTTCGTGCCGGATTTCGGCCGGGTCGTCGCCCAGATGCAGTTCGACATGTACCACACCTACACGGTGGACGAGCACACGCTGGTCTGCCTCGGCGTGCTGCATGCGATCGAGCAGGGCGAGCTGAAGGACGTGGCCCCGATCGCCACCGATGTGGTGCACAAGATCCTGTCGCGCCGGGCGCTCTACGTGGCCCTGTTCCTGCACGACATCGCCAAGGGGCGCGGCGGCAACCACTCGATCCTGGGCGAGCGGGTCGCCCGCCGGGTCTGCCCGCGCCTGGGCATGACCGAGGAGGAGACCGACACGGTCGCCTGGCTGGTGCGCTGGCACCTGCTGATGTCCGACACCGCCTTCAAGCGCGACATCCATGACCCCAAGACGGTGGAGGATTTCGCCCGCATCGTGCAGTCGCCGGAGCGGCTGCGCCTGCTGCTGGTGATGACCGTGGCCGATATCCGCGGCGTGGGCCCCCATGTCTGGAACGGCTGGAAGGCGCAGCTCCTGCGCGACCTGTACTACGCGACCGACGAGATGCTGACCGGCGGCACCTCGCCGACCAAGACCGGCGCGCGGGTGGCCGCCGCCAAGCGCAAGGTGGCCGAGCAGCTCGCCGGCTGGACCGAGGCGGAGGTCGAGGCCCATCTGGCGCTGGGCTACGCGCCCTACTGGCTCGGTTTCGATACCGAAACGCTGGTCCGCCACGCCTGGCTGGTGCGCCGGGCCCAGGCCTCCGACGCCCGTCTGGTGGTGGAGCACCGGCTCGATCCGGACCGCGAGGTGACCGAGGTGACGGTCTATGCCGCCGACCATCCGGGCCTGTTCTCGCGGATCGCCGGCGCGATGTCCTCGGTCGGCGCCAACATCGTCGATGCCCGCATCGTCACCCTGGCCGACGGCATGGCGATCGACACCTTCATGATCCAGGACGACAAGCGGCAGATGTTCGACCGCCCCGACCGGCTGGCACGGCTGGCGTCGGCCATCGAGCGGACCCTGGACGGCAGCCTGCGGCTGGAGGAGCAGCTCGGGAAGAAGGGCGCGCTCACCACCCGCCGCACCCGGGCACTGAAGGTGCCTCCGCGGGTGCTGATCGACCAGAAGGCCAGCGTCACCCACACGGTGATCGAGGTGAACGCCCATGACGAGCCCGGCGTGCTCCACCGCATGACCCGGGCCCTGGCGCGGGTTGGCGTGCAGATTCATTCCGCTACCGTGTCGACCTATGGCGAGCGGTTCGTCGACGTGTTCTATGTGAAGGACGTCTTCGGCCTGAAGATCGACAGCGCGCGCAAGCTCGACGAGATCCGTGCGGCGCTGCTGGAATCGCTGGGCGTGAAGGCTGAGGGGAAAGCGAAGTAGCCCTTCCACACCGCGCGTCCCGGCCCTTCGACACGTCGCCCGCCCCGGATCAGATCCGGGCCGGGCTCCTGCTCAGGGCGAGGTCATTATCAACCCTTCACTTTTCGTCATCCCGAAACGAGTTCGGGATGACGATTGGAATATATTTTTATACCTCGCCCTGAGCAGCTCCCGCAGGGAGCGTGTCGAAGGGCCGGCCGCCGCACCACCCGCCTTAAATCCGCCGCAAGCCGGCCATAGGCCTAGCGCGCCGAATCACGTACATCCTGGCTCCATGAACCTCGCCCGCGCCATCGCCACCGTCGGCGGCTACACCATGATCAGCCGGGTGACCGGGTTCGTGCGCGACATGCTGATCGCCGCCGTGGTCGGGGCGGGGCCGATCGCTGACGCGTTCTTCGTCGCCTTCCAGATCCCCAACTTCTTCCGCCGGCTGACCGGCGAGGGCGCGCTGACCGTCGCCTTCGTGCCGATGTTCGCCGGCATGGTGGAGACCAGGAGCCAGGAGGCCGCCGTCGCCTTCGCCGGGCAGGTG
This sequence comes from Thalassobaculum sp. OXR-137, assembly GCF_034377285.1. NCBI lineage: Bacteria > Pseudomonadati > Pseudomonadota > Alphaproteobacteria > Rhodospirillales > Thalassobaculaceae > Thalassobaculum > Thalassobaculum sp. OXR-137. The sequence goes on from NZ_CP139715.1 coordinate 1,145,337, forward strand.
CAGTCGGTGCTGCTGCTGGTGCTGCTGATCCTGCTGGCGGTGGCCGAGATCGCCATGCCCGGGGTGATCCTGCTGCTGGCCCCGGGCTTCGGCGGCGACGATCCGCGCTACGATCTGGCGGTCGAGCTGACCCGGATCACCTTCCCCTACCTGCCGCTGATCTCCCTGGTGGCGCTGTGGGGCGGGATGCTGAACAGCCTGGGCAAGTTCTGGGCGATGGCGGCCGCCCCGATCCTGCTCAATCTGATCCTGATCGCCGCCCTGACCCTCGCCGCCGGCGTGCTGGAGACGCCCGGCCACGTGCTGGCCTGGGGCGTGACGGTGGCCGGGGCCGCCCAGGCGCTGTTCGTGGCGGTCGCCTGTCGCCGTGAGGGCGCGCTGCCGCCGCTGGTGCGCCCGCGCCTGACCCCGGAGGTGAAGCGGCTGCTGGTGCTGATCGGCCCGGCGGCCCTCGGCGCGGGGGTGGTGCAGGTGAACGCCTTCATCGGCATCCTGCTGGCCTCGCTGCTGCCGGCGGGTTCTGTCTCCTATCTCTATTACGCCGACCGGGTGGTGCAGCTGCCGCTGGGGGTCGTCGGCGTGGCGATCGGCACGGCGCTGCTGCCGATGTTGTCGCGCCAGGTGCGTGCGGGAGAGAAGGGTGCGGCGATCTGGACTCAGAACCGGGCGCTGGAGATCGGCCTGCTGCTGACGGTGCCGGCCGCCTTCGCCATCTCGGTGATCGCCGATCCGCTGATCACCGTGCTGTTCCAGCGCGGCGCCTTCTCCGCCACGGACGGGTTTGAGACGGCGATAACCCTGGCCGCCTATGCCGCCGGCCTGCCCGCCTTCGTGCTGATCAAGGTGTTCCAACCCGGCTTCTTCGCCCGCCAAGACACCGCCACCCCGGTCAAGGTCGCCGCGGCCGCCGTGGTTGCCAACCTCGCCTGCAACGCGGTCCTGCTGCCGATGTTCGACCAGGTCGGCATCGCCCTGTCGACGGTGATCTCTTCCTGGCTGAACGCGGCCCTGCTCGCCACCCTGCTCTATCGGCGCGGCCATCTGGCGCTGGACAAGCGGCTGCTGGTCCGCGCCCCGAAGATCGTCCTGGCCGCTTGCCTGATGGCGGCGGCATTGTGGTTCCTGGCCGGGTGGCTCGCCCCCTGGCTCGCCGGTGCGACGGTCGAGCGGGTCGGCGCTCTGGCCGGGCTGGTGATTGCCGGCCTCGCGGTCTATGCCGCCGCCTGCCTGATCCTGAAGGCCGCCCATCCGCGCGATTTCGCCGCCATGCGCCGGGCCGGATAGAGCACGATCGGTCCAGATCGAAACGATCTGAACCGTGAATCGTCCTCTCTAAACCTTCACGCCAGCTCCACCACCAGGGCGGCGGCATCGTCGGAGGTCTTGAACCGGCCGAACCGGATGTCGTCGGCCGCATCCGCCTCGAACCCCCGCAGCTTGGCGATGAGCGCCGGCAGCCCCTCGCTCTCGGCCGCCGCGAACAGGCCGGCATCGTCGTACAGGCCGTACATATCGACCAGCCGGTAGAACCCGTCGGTGCAGAGCAGGATACGGGTGCCGGGCTCGGCGGCGGTCTCATGGGCGTTGAGCCCCGCCATCGCCTCCGGATGCACGCTGAGGACCCAGTATCCCCCCGGCCGGTTCATCGCCGCCCGCTGCCGGCGCAGGGTGGCGGCGATGTCGCTGCCGTCGGAGAGCAGGCGGCGGGCCTGGGCCTGTTCGTCGAGATCGCGCGTCGGTTTCGGTGGCGAAACGACCCCCTGGCCGGGATGTTGGATCAGGGCGGTGCAATCGGCGAAGCCGCCGAAAGAGAGGGTGCCGGCGGCACCGTTCCACGTCATGAGCGTCAGGGCGGCACTCGGCATGTCGCCGGGCGGGATCGCGGAGATCGGCGCGCCGGTCTGCCCTTCCACCGCGGCGCGCAGGCCGTCGATCAGCGCCGCCACAGTTTCGGTCACGTCACCGCCGGTGCCGTCGCGCAGCAGGCTGTCGGCCTGTCCGGCGAACCAGAACGCATCGCTGGGAGCCTCGGGAAACAGCCGCGCGGCGCAGACATCGGTGGCGCCATCGATCACCCAGGCGAGACCCCGCGCCGGGTCGCAGCCGACCCGGTCCTCGGAATCCCGGCCGTTGCCGGGATCGTTCACGCTTTCGATCACTCGGATCACGGCGGGCTCCTTTCGGCTCCCGGTTGCGTCGGATGCTTGATTTGCAGGCGCTGGCCGGGGATAAACCGGCCACGGGCGTCCGTGGGCGCCCGCATACAGACTTCACCGATGCACCCTAGCCGATGGCGAGTCCCTGATCCATGAGACGCATCTTTTCCGGCATTCAGCCGACCGGTAACCTGACCCTGGGCAACTACCTCGGTGCGATCCGGAACTGGGTGGCGCTCCAGGGCGAGAAATCCTACGAGTGCATCTTCTGCGTGGTCGACCAGCACGCGATCACCGTCCCGCAGGATCCGACCGCGCTGAAGCAGGCGACCCGCGAGGTCGCGGCCAGCCTGATCGCCGCCGGCATCGATCCGACGGACAGCATCCTGTTCAACCAGTCCCAGGTGGACGAGCACATGAAGCTCGCCTGGGTGCTCGGCTGCGTGGCGCGGGTCGGCTGGCTGAACCGCATGACCCAGTTCAAGGACAAGGCCGGCAAGGACCGGGACAACGCGACCACCGGCCTCTGGTGGTACCCGGTGCTCATGGCCGCCGACATCCTGGCGTACAAGGGCACCCATGTGCCGGTTGGTGACGACCAGAAGCAGCACCTGGAGCTCGCTCGCGACATCGCCCAGGCCTACAACTCCATGTTCGGGGTCGAGTTCTTCCCGCTGCCGGAGCCGCAGATCCTGGGCGCGGCGACCCGCGTCATGAGCCTGCGCGACGGCACCAAGAAGATGAGCAAGTCGGACGCCTCCGACATGTCGCGCATCAACATGACCGACGACGCCGACACGATCGCCAATAAGATCAAGAAGGCGAAGACCGATGCGGAGCCGCTGCCGAGCGAGGCGGCGGGTCTGGCCGAGCGGGCCGAGGCGCGCAACCTGGTGACCATCTATGCGGCGCTCTCGGACAAGAGCGTCGACGAGGTGCTGGCCGAATATGGCGGCCAGGGCTTCGGCAAGTTCAAGCCGGCCCTTTCGGACCTGGCGGTCGACGTGCTCGGCCCGATCGGGGCGGAGCTGCAGAAGCTGATGGCCGACACGGACTATATCGACGGCGTCCTGGCCAAGGGTGGCGACCGGGCCCGCGCCCTGGCCAAGCCGATCGTCGAGGAGGTCTACGACACCGTCGGTTTCCTGCGCCCCTAACTCCTTCGGGCCTGATCGCGCAGGATTCCGAGATACAGCACCGCTCCCGTCATCGCGAAGGCGGGAGCGGTCGCCAGCGCGATCCCGACCACCCCCCAGTACCGCATGAACAGGGCGTTCAGCGCGATCGTCAGCACGATGTTCACGGCCGCGGCCACCGGGATCACCCCGCCGAGATTGAGCACGGCGGCGGCCCGCACCAGGATCACCACCGCCGCGAAGGCCGGAAGCTGGGTCGCATAGGCGCTCAGCACATGGGCCACCAGCTTCGTGTCCTCCGCCGTGAAGGCGCCGCGCTGGTACAGCAGGGCGATCACCGGCTCCGACAGCAGCCAGGCGACGGCGACCCCCGGTATCGCCAGCAGGATCACCACCACCAGATGCCGCTTCAGGCGCGCGAACAGGGCCGCCGGATCGTCCAGCGCGTTCTCCGCATAGGCCGGCAGGACGGAGATGCCGAGGGCGGTGGTCACCACATGCAGCCCGGCCAGCACCAGTTTCGCGCCATAACCCAGGGCCGAGGCGGCCCCTTCCCCGAGACGCGCGGCCATGAGCTGGTCGATCAGCCCTGCGCCGGACAGCAGCAGAGTCGCCAGGAACAGCGGCCCCCACCGCCGCAGCAGGGCGGCGAGATCCGCCCGGCTTGCGGTGAAGGACAGCCGGTAGCCCAGCCGCCGGGCGGCGGTCAGCACGATGGCCGCCTCCGCCACCGTCCCGACCACCGCCCCCCAGGCCAGGGCCGACACGCCGAGACTGTCGCGGAATCCGATCAGCAGCAGGGCCATGGCGAGTGGGGTGAGTACCGGGGCGATGGCCGGCAGGGCGAAGCGCCGCTCGGCGGTCAGCACCGCGCCGCCGGCATAGGCCAGGCCGCCCAGGATCGCGAACAGGGTCATGATCCACAGCATGTCCGAGGCCAGGGCAATGGTGCGGGGCGCGTAGTCGGGAGCGACCGCGGGCAGGTAGAGCGGGGCGAAGGCGGCGCAGAGCAGGGCCGCGCCTGCGATCACCGCGGCCACGATCCCGGCCCCGGAGGTCGCCAGGGCGGCCGCCCGCTGCCGGTCGCCGCCGCGCCGGGCCGCCAGCAGGGCGGGGATGGCGGCGATCTGGAACGAGCCGGCGACGATCTGCACCAGGAAGACCGGCAGGGCGAGCGCCACGAAGAACGCGTCCACCTCCGGGCCGCGGCCGTAGATCATCGCGATCACCGCCTCGCGCAGGAAGGCGGAGGATTTGGCGACGACGGACAGGATCGCGATGGTCGCCCCGGCCCGGGCGATGGCGCGGTCGTCCATGGCGGAGGCCGCCGGTGCCTGATCGGCCGGGCTCACGACAGGTCGGCGGGGGTGAAGACGTCGATCGGCCGGGCGAGGCCCTTCACGGGATGTGCGCCCAGCGGCGTCAGGGGCTCGCCGACGGCGTCGGCGAACTCGCGCGAGGCCAGGATCTTCGCCGACAGGGACCGGGTCAGCCCCTCGATCCGGTTGGCCAGGTTCACCGCCGGGCCGATCACCGTGAAGTCGAGCCGCTCGGCGCCGCCGATATTGCCGTAGCCGACCTCGCCCAGATGCAGGGCGATGCCGAAGCCGATCGCCGGCTTGTCCTGGCGGAAGCGCAGGGTGTTCAGGGTCTGGACCAGCGTCACCGTATCGCGGGCTGCCGCCAGCGCCAGCCGGCACGCCTCGGCATCGCCCTCTGCCTGACCCCGGGACGGATCGGCCGGGAAGATGGCCAGCATGCCGTCGCCGAGGAACTTCAGCACCTCGCCGCCGCGCTCCTCCACCGCCTGGACCGCGCGCTCGAAGTAATCGTCCAGCATGTGGATGATCTCGTCGCGGCTGAGCTGGTCGGACAGCGTGGTGAAGTCGCGGATGTCGGTGTACCAGATCGCCGCCCGGATGCCTTCGGACACACCCCGCACGATCTCGCCGGCGAGAATGCGCTCCCCGGTGGCCCGGCCGAGATAGGTGGTCAGAAGCTGGCGGGTCAGGTCGCGCCGCTCCAGCACCTCCATGCGTAGGGAGAGCGCGGGCATGAACTCCCAGATCTCGCGCAGTTCCTCGGTGTTGAAGCCGCCGGGGCGGTCCGCCGTCCAGGTGGTGAAGTTGATGTTGCCGTCGGAGAACACCAGCGGCATGGCGACATAGTCGGTCGCCCCCTCCTCGCGCAGATCGTTCAGGATGGGGAAATCGTTCTGCTCGCCTGGCATGTCGAGGCGCCGCCGGATGCCCTGGGCGCCTTCGAAGATCAGCGGCATCGGGCTCTGTTTATAGGCGGTGGTCTGCTGCATGCCGCGCATGACGCGCATCTGCCGCGGCTCGTCGATGTCGCGGTACCAGACGATGGAGGTGCCCGTCGCCTGGGGATGCAGGGTGGTGATGAAATAGGTGATCCGCATCAGCGGGTAGCCGCGCGCCACCAGAAGGCGGCCGAGATCCCGGGCGAGAAACCGGCGCGAGGAGTAGACGGCGGACTCCTTCAGGATCCAATGCAGCGGGGTCAGGGTCGGATCGACCGGGGGCAGATCGGAATCGTCGTCGTCGTCGAGGAACCGGACGAGCTGGCGGGCCTCCTCGTTGCTCGGCCCGACGATCCGCCGCAGGACCGGCGCATAGCCAACAGGTCCGGCGTCCGTCGGCTCTCGTGCGTCGCCGGTATGGGCGTTCTCGTCCGGGGTCTGACTTGACGTCATCGGCCCACACCCCAACTATGCGTCATCTGCCGGCATCGGCGCGGCGGGCGAACCGCGTGCGCCCCCGATGCCAGACTGGAGAAATGAGTCATGTTCATTCAGACCGAAGAGACCCCGAATCCGGCGACACTGAAGTTCCTGCCGGGACGCACCGTTATGGTGAGCGGTACCGCCGAGTTCAAGTCGGAGGAGGAGGCCGCTGCCGGCTCGCCCCTCGCCGCGGCGCTTTTCGACGTCGATGGCGTGACCACGGTTTTCCTCGCCAACGAGTTCATCAGCGTCAGCAAGCGCGACGACAAGGAATGGTACCTGATGAAGCCGGCGGTGCTGGGCGTCATCATGGAGCATTTCGTCGCCGGCAAGCCGATCCTGGCGGACGGCGCGACCGAGGCCTCCGAGGCGGAAGTCCTCCCGGAGGACGAAGAGGTCGTCTCGCAGATCAAGGAACTTCTGGATACGCGGGTCCGCCCGGCCGTTGCCATGGACGGCGGCGACATCGTCTTCCACGGCTACCAAGACGGCGTTGTCACGCTGACCATGCAGGGCGCCTGTGCCGGCTGCCCGAGCTCGACCGCCACGCTCAAGATGGGCATCGAGAACATGCTGCGCCACTACATCCCGGAAATCCGGGAAGTCCGCGCCGCCGGCGGCATGGCCGACTACTACTGATCTCATCAGGACTCCGATCCCGGTCGAGCCGCCAGCCGGCCGAGGTCGGGACCGGGAGGCTGTATGGTTCCCAGAACGATAACATCCGGACGCGCCCGCTGGGTGGGCCTTATCGTGGGCGCGCTGTGCCTGGTCGCGTACCAGGGCTCGGCTTTCACCTTCGGCCCGCCGCACTGGCCGCTCCCGGAGCGCACGGCGGCACCCTCCGCCCGCCTGGGGATCCCCGCCCCGCTGCCGGACGCGGGGCACCCGTTCACGGTGGCATCCTCCGCGACGCTGCTCGGCCTGTACGACCGCGCGTCCTACGATCTCGGTACGGTCCGGGCGGGCGAGACCGACGTGCCGCGGCTGTACCTGACCGCCCTGCCGGCGGATTTCGACAGGGTCGAGGATGTCGGGCCGCGCAAGGACGCCTTCCTCCGCACCGTGCTGCCCCTGATCCTGCGCGTGAACGCGGAGATCGAGATCGACCGGACCCGGGTGAGCGCCCTGCTGGAGCGTCTGCGCAACGACGAGAAGCTGCGGCGGAGCGACGCCGAATGGCTGATCTCGATCGCCCGCCAGTACGGCGTGATCGACGGCGACGCCGCCAATCCCGAAACGGCGCTCACCGGGGCGGCGGGCCGCACGCTGCTGCTCCGGGTCGATGCCGTGCCCGTGCCCCTGGCGCTTGCCCAGGCGATCGTCGAGAGCGGCTGGGGCCGGTCCCGCTTCGCGCGCGAAGGCAACGCCCTGTTCGGCCAATGGACCTGGGACAAGTCCCAGGGTCTGGCGCCTTCCGGCGCGCCCGAGGCGGGCCATGCCGTGCGGGCGTTCGGCAGCCTCCTGGACTCCGTGCGGGGCTATATGCACAACCTCAACACCCATGCGAGCTACCGGGAGTTCCGGGCCGCACGGGCCGACGGCGCCTCGCCGCGGGCCCTGGCCCGGACGCTGATCCGCTACAGCGAGCGCGGGGCGGTCTATGGCGAGGAACTGGTCGCGCTCATGGCGCAGAACGACCTGGAGGACTTCCGCGATGCCCGGCTGGGCGCCACGAATATCCGGCGCGGCGTCGGTTGGGACTCGCTCGAGGATATTCCTCAAAGCTGACCGGCGCCAAAGCTGACCGGCCCCAAGGCCGGCCGGGCGCGGACCGTCACCGCGGGATGTAGAACTGGATCCCGTACCAGTGCCAGCGGCCGTCCGGACCCGGCATGGTGCAGTTGACCCGGGCCCGGCCCGCCGGGAACGGCTCGGACAGCCTGACCTCCACCCGATCGCCCAGCACTTCGGTCTGGGTGCGGCCCTGGCCGGAGGCGTAGCAGTCGATCCGGCTGGGATCGCCGATCTCCGGCGCCACGGTGAAGCCGAAGGGCGGCGGGTTGTTCGAGGTGACGATCAGGTCGGCCGGGACCCGGTCGCGGATCGGCAGGGGCAGGGCGTTGGCGGTCAGCCGGAAGCGGTCGATCCCGCCATAGGTCTCGTTCAGGGCGAACCGCGGCAGGCCGAACCGGTCGCTGGTGGCGTGCAGCACCCCGGACTGTTGGCCGAAGGCCGCGGCATAGCCGCGCTCGGCGACGATCTTCTCGATCTGCAGGCCGTACTCGCCATAGGGATAGGCGAACAGGGTCGGCCTTTCGCCGAGCTCGTCGAGCATCCGGCCAGCGGCCCGGTCGAGTTCCAGTTTGACCGTATCCACATCCAGGTCCGGCAGATGCGGATGGGAGGCGGTCTGGCTGCCGATGGTCACGCCGGCGGCATGAAGCTCGCGGATCTGGTCCCAGGTCATATAGCCCGGGCTGGCGCGGTCGATCGGATCGGTGGCGATGAAGAGCGTGAACGGAATGCCGGCCTTCTTGAGTCGCGGCCAGGCTTCGGCGTAGACCGAGACATAGGCGTCGTCGATGGTGATGGCGACGGTGCGGTCCGGCAGGTCGGCCCCGGTGCGCATCTTCTCCAGGATGTCCGGCAGCGGCAGGACGGTGTATCCGCCGGTGCGCAGTTCGCCGAGCTGTTCCTCGAACTGGTCGAGGCGGATATTGGCGCTGGGATACTCCGCTTCGCCGAAACGGTGGTACATGAACACCACCGCCGACTCGGCCGCGAATACCGGCGTCGTCCCGACACCGAGGGTGACGGCGGACGGGGCGGCCAGCAGGCCGGTCAGGGTCAGCGCGAACGCGAGGGCTCGGACACGTAACTTCATGGGATGTAGACTACTTCATGCCAGCCGCAATTCGAAATGCTGCGCATCGCCGCAAGCAGGGCAAGCGTAACGGGGCCGGGCGATGAGCCGATTGCTCGCCATCGACTGTTCCGCCGGGGCCTGCTCGGTCGCTCTCGCCGAGGAGGGAGAGATCAGGGCCGCCGCGCGGTTACGGCTCACCCGCGGGCATTCCGAGGTGATCCTGCCCATGGTTGAACGGGTGCTGGCGGAGGCCGGCTGCACGGCGGACTCGCTGGATGCCGTTGCCGCCACGGTCGGCCCCGGCAGCTTCACCGGCCTGCGAATCGGATTGGCGGCGGCGCGCGGGCTGGCGCTGGCGGTCGGCGCCCGCACGGTGCCGGTCACCTCCCTGGAAGCCCTGGCCCATGCCGCGGGACCGGCGGACACCCCGCTGCTCGCCGCCCTCGACAGCAAGCGCGGCGACCTGTTCTGCCAGTGGTTCGACGGCGCGGGCCGGCCGGTGGACGTGCCGTCGGTGCGTCTGGCAGCGGACGCGGTGGCGCTGGCGCCGGCTCCAGCCTTCCGGTCGGCGGGAGACGCGGCCGACGCGGTGACCGACGCCGCGGCCCCGGCCGGCAAGACCGTCACCGTCGAGGCAGACTGCGAGGTGCCCGACGCGGTGTCGGTCGCGGCGGTCGCGGCCGTCCGGCTCGCGGCCGGCGGGGAAGGACCCTTGCGTCCGCTCTATCTGCGGGCTCCGGCGGTCAACCTGCCGGCGTCATGAGCGACCGCGAGGCGCTTCTGGCAGCGCTGCGCGCCGCCGAACAGTCGGACGCGGACGCGATCGCGGCGATCCAGCAGGCCTCCTTCGACGACCGATGGGGGGCGGAGTCCGTGGCGCGGCTGCTGTCCGGTCCCGCCAACCTGTCGATGGTGGCCGAGAGCGCCGGCCGGATGGTCGGCTTCGTCATCGGTCAATGCGTGGTCGATACCGCCGAGGTGCTGGCGGTCGCGGTGGAGGCGTCGGCCCGGCGGGCGGGGTGGGGTGCTGCGCTGCTGACCGGGTTCGAGCGGGTGGCCCGGGCCTCCGGCGCGGATCGGGTGATCCTGGACGTTGCCGCCGACAACGACCCGGCCCTGGCCCTCTATACCGGTCGAGGCTACGAGACCGTGGCGCGCCGCGACCGGTATTACGCGTCCGGCCGCGCCGACCCCGTGGACGCCCTGGTGATGGTTAAAAAGCTGCCGATTTAGAAGGTTTTGTGAAGGCCGACTGACGCCTGCATTGCGACTTGTAGTCATGCGGATGCGACGGTACGGTCGCGCGATCCGGTCCGCCGGCCTCCGATGCGGCCGATGAACATGGCCTCGCAAGGACATCCCGTCGATGTCAGATAGCGGCAGATGAGCGACACGACCGAACGCCCAGCGATTATCTCCCCCGATCCGGATGCGGCCTTTCCGGCGATCGTCTCCGGCGAGTTGGAGGTCCGTCTCGCCCGCGACGCGGAGGAGATCGACGCCTCCCAGGCCCTGCGGTACCGCGTCTTCTACGAGGAGCGCTCGGCCAAGCCGATCGGCGAGATGGCGGCGCTCAAGCGCGATTTCGACGCCTTCGATCCGATCGCCGACCACCTGCTGGTGCTCAACCACGCCAAGGGCGAGGGAGCGAAGGCGGTCGTCGGCACCTACCGGCTGATCCGGCGCTCGCGCCTGCCCGCCGGCCGCACGTTCTACACCGCCGGGGAATACGACATCTCCAAGATCCTGGCCTTCCCCGGCGAGATCATGGAGCTGGGCCGGTCCTGCGTCGACGTGGACCACCGTAACCGGCCGACCATGCAGCTCCTGTGGCGCGGGATCGCGGCGTACGTGTTCCGGCACGAGATCACCCTGATGTTCGGCTGTGCGTCCCTGCCCGGCACCGATCCCGATCTGGTCGGCGGCGATCTCAGCTATCTCTACCACCACCACCTGGCGCCGGACTCCCTGCGGGTGCGCGCCCTCGACCATCTGTATGTGGACATGAACCGGCTTCCGGCCGAGGGCATCGACGCCAAGCGCGCGCTCGCCGGGCTGCCGCCGCTGGTCAAGGGATACCTGCGGCTCGGCGGGTTCGTCGGCGATGGGGCCGTGGTCGATCCGCAGTTCAACACCACCGATGTCTGCGTGATCGTGCAGACCAGCGCGGTGACCGACAAATACTACAAGCATTACGAACGCGAGGCGCGTGGCGGCTGACCATGGCGGACGCAGTGGGTGGCTCGACAACGACGCACCGGCTCCGCCCGGTCTTTGTCGATGAGGCGGAGGAGCGGCGTCTGCTCGACCACGGGCAGGGGATGATCCGTTCCGAGACCAGGGCGGCCATCCGGCTCACCGCCTACTTGCTCCTGACCGTCGCGCTGATGCCGGTCCAGGCGGTGGCGGTGATGCTGCGGCTGCGGCTGGCCGAGCGTCTGCCGCGGTTTTATCACCGCCTATGCACCCGGATTCTCGGCATCCAGGTGATCGTGCGCGGCCGCCGGGTCCGCGAGCGGCCGGTGCTGTTCGTCTCGAACCATGTCTCCTATCTGGACATCACCGCGCTCGGCTCGGCCGTGACCGGATGTTTCATCGCCAAGTCGGAAGTGGCCGGCTGGCCGCTGTTCGGTCTGTTGGCCAAGCTGCAGCGCACGGTCTTCATCGCCCGCAAGCGCACGGCGGTCGCCAAGCACGGCGACGAGATCGCCGAGCGGCTGGAGGCGGGCGACAACCTGATCCTGTTCCCCGAGGGCACCAGTGGCGACGGGACCCGCGTTCTGCCCTTCAAGAGTGCCTTCTTCGCCGTCGCCGAGCGCCGCCCCGGCGGCCGGCCACTCACCGTCCAGCCGGTGTCGATCGCCTATACCAAGCTGAACGAGGTCCCGCTGGGGCGCGGATTGCGGCCGTTCTTCGCCTGGTATGGCGACATGGACCTAGCGCCGCACCTGTGGACGGTCGCCGCCTTGGGCAAGCTCACGGTGGTGATCGAGTTTCACCAGCCGGTGACCGTCGACGAGGCCGGCTCGCGCAAGGCCCTGGCCAGCCGCGTGCAGGAGCAGGTGGCGGCGGGCTTGGCCCGGGCCAATGCCGGGCGCTAGACGCGCCGCCCCGAAGATCTTCTGCCGCGGGTCATGCGAGTGTCGCTTGACAGGGACGTGGCATTTCGTAGGGTCCGGGAAGAGGCCGACCCGGACGATATCATCCGGCGCGATCAGCAAGCGGGAGTAGCCGCGACCTTGATGGATCAGGTGATCTGGCGCTGTCCCCGAAAGGGGCGAGGGATGCTCGGGTCTGCGATCACCGATCGCTTCCATGAGAAACGTATTCATGGAAGTCGGCGGCTTTGAACAAGACGGTCCCATTGAGCAAGAAACTTCACGTCAAGACTTACGGCTGCCAGATGAACGTCTACGACTCCGCCCGGATGGCGGATGTCATGGCGCCGCACGGCTATGCGTCCAGCGACCAGGCGGACGGCGCCGATCTGGTGATCCTCAACACCTGCCATATCCGCGAGAAGGCGACCGAGAAGGTCTATTCCGAGCTCGGGCGCCTGCGTGTGATGAAGGAGGAGGCCGCCCGCGAGGGACGCCGAATGCTGATCGCCGTGGCCGGCTGCGTCGCCCAGGCCGAGGGCGAGGAGATCGTGCGCCGCGCGCCGATGGTCGACATGGTGTTCGGCCCGCAGACCTATCACCGGCTGCCGGAACTGGTCACCCGGGCGCTCGGCAGCGAGAACCGGCGCGGCGCGGGCGTCGTGGACACCGAGTTCCCGGCCGAGGACAAGTTCGACCATCTGCCCGAGGAGAGCGCTGCCCAGGGGCCGGCCGCCTATCTCTCGGTGCAGGAGGGATGCGACAAGTTCTGCACCTTCTGCGTGGTGCCCTATACCCGAGGGGCGGAGTTCTCCCGGCCGGCCGAAGCGGTGATCGCCGAGGCGCGGCGTCTGGCCGCCGCCGGCACCCTTGAGATCACCCTGCTCGGGCAGAACGTGAACGCCTATCACGGCGTCGGTCCGGACGGCCGCGACTGGGGCCTGGGCCGGCTGATCCGCGCCCTGGCCGAGATCGACGGGATCGAGCGCATCCGCTACACGACGTCGCATCCGCGCGACATGGACGACGACCTGATCGCCGCCCATGGCGACGTCCCGGCGCTGATGCCGTATCTGCATCTGCCGGTTCAGTCGGGCTCCGACCGGATCCTCGACACCATGAACCGGGGCCATACCGCCGACGACTACCGCCGCATCGTCGACCGTCTGCGCGCCGCGCGGCCGGATCTGGCGCTGAGTTCGGATTTCATCGTCGGCTTCCCCGGCGAGAGCGACCGCGACTTCGCCGATACCCTGCGGCTGGTCCGCGAGGTCGGTTACGCCCAGGCCTATTCCTTCAAGTACAGCGCCCGGCCGGGAACGCCCGCCGCCTCGGTCGCCGACCAGCTCACCGAGGAGCAGAAGTCCGACCGGCTGGAGGCGCTGCACCAGATCCTCAACGCCCAGCAGCGCGCCTTCAACGAGGCCGCGGTCGGCACGGTTCAGCCGGTGCTGTTCGAGCGCCGCGGCAGCCGTGCCGGACAGCTCGTCGGGCGCGGCCCCTGGATGCAGTCGGTCCATGCCGACGCGTCGGACCGCCTGCTCGGGACGCTGGTCGACGTCGCCATCGATCTCGGCGGCGCCAACAGCCTGTCCGGTCGGGTCGTCACGGTCGACGCCGATCTTCCTTCGCCTTCGTCTCTCCCCCCTCCTCCTGCCGAAAGGGTTTCTGCGTGAGCACAGGCACGGCCGACGACGCTTCCGTCCAGCTCGAGTTTCACGATCACTCGCTGATTCCGCTGCTGTTCGGCGATCACGACCGAAACCTGGCCCGCATCGAACAGAAGCTCGGCGTCAAGCTGGAGGCCTTCGGCAACATCGTGCGCATTCTCGGCGCGGAGGACTCGTTGCAGACCGCCCGCGGTACCCTGGAAGGGCTGTACCGGCGGCTGGAGAAGACCAAGAAGAAGGGCCAGGATCCCTACCCGTTCGAGATCGGCGACGTGGACGCGGCGGTGAAATACGCCCAGGCGGCCGACGCGGCGGGCGGTGTGCGCGAGTTCGCGGGGGATGCGGGGCTCGATACCTTCAAGCGGCCGATCAGCGCCCGATCGCCGAACCAGGCCCATTACTTCAACCAGCTGATGCAGCACGAACTGGTCTTCGGTCTCGGCCCGGCCGGCACCGGCAAGACCTATCTCGCGGTCGCCATGGCCTGCGCCATGCTCAAGGCCAGACGGGTGGACCGCATCATTCTGTCGCGGCCGGCGGTGGAGGCGGGCGAGCGGCTCGGCTTCCTGCCGGGCGACATGAAGGACAAGGTCGACCCGTACCTGCGTCCGCTCTACGACGCGCTCTACGACATGATGCCGGGCGAGATGGTCGAGCGGCGGCTGGCCGCCGGCGAGATCGAGGTGGCGCCGCTGGCCTTCATGCGGGGCCGGACCCTGGCCAATGCCTATGTGATCCTGGACGAGGCGCAGAACACCACGCCGACCCAGATGAAGATGTTCCTGACCCGCCTGGGCGAGAATTCGCGCATGGCGGTGACCGGCGACCTGTCCCAGGTCGACCTGCCCCTGGGCAACAAATCCGGCTTGCGGGACGCGCTCGATCACCTACATGACGTCCAGGGTGTCGGGTTCGTGGAGTTCACCGCGGCTGACGTTGTCCGTCATCCCCTGGTTACACGCATCGTTCATGCGTACAATGCGCGTGACGGAGTACTTTTACCCGGCGACAAGAGTCGATGACCGACGAAGAATCTTCTGCCGAGGGCGACAGTCGTCCTCGATCTAGCACCCGGCCTTCCGGCGCGAGCCGGTCGGTCGAACTGGACATCTCCCTCACGGCCCCCGCTTGGGAAGAGGTTGCCGCAGACCTTTCCGCGCTCGCCGAACGCGCCGTTGTGGCGACGCTGGACGGCGCCGGGGCGACCGGCGATCTGGAAGTGTCGCTGCTGCTGACCGACGATGCGGAGCAGCGGGCGTTGAACCGCGACCACCGCGGCAAGGATTCCTCCACCAACGTGCTGTCGTTCCCGGCCGGCTTCGTGCCGCCTGCCGGCCCCCGGCCGCTGGGCGACATCTCGCTGGCGCTGGAGACGGTCGTCCGCGAGGCGGCGGAGCAGGACAAGAGCGTGGCCGACCATGTCAGCCACCTTCTGGTCCACGGCACCCTGCACCTGCTCGGCTACGATCACGGCGACGACGACGAGGCCGAGGAGATGGAGGCGCTGGAGCGCGAGATCCTGGCCGGTCTCGGGATCGCCGATCCCTATGCCGGCGGCGAACCGCTGCCCGGCGACGCGCGGGGAGCGGCGGCATGAGCGAGAATACCGCCTACGGCAGCAATGGGAACGGCAACGGCAACGGCGGCTCCGACAAGGGACCGCTGGTCGAGGCGTGGCGCACACTGATGCGTTCGGTCGGTCTCGGCCGCAACGGCACCTCCGCCGTCCGCGCCTCGCTGGAGGAGCTGATCGACGAGAACGGCGAGGATTCCTCGCCGATCGATCCGCATGAAGGGGCGATCATCCGCAACGTGCTCGGCCTGCGCGACATCACCGCCTACGACGTGATGGTGCCGCGCGCCGACATCGTGGCGGTCGATCAGGCCACCCGGCTGACCGACCTGTCGCGGCAGATGAGCGAAGTCGCCCACAGCCGGATCCCGGTCTACCGGGACTCCCTGGACGACGTGATCGGCATGGTCCACATCAAGGACGTGCTGGCCCATCTGAACAGCGGCGACGACGTGGCCGCCGGCGCTCTGGCCCGCGAGATCCTGATCGTCGCCCCGTCCTCGCGCGCCCTCGACCTGCTGCAGGAGATGCGCATGACCCGGCGCCACATGGCGCTGGTGGTCGACGAATACGGCGGCATCGACGGCCTGATCACCATCGAGGACCTGATCGAGGAGATCGTCGGCGACATCGTCGACGAGCACGACACCGAGGAAGGCCCGAAGCTCTCCGAGCGCTCCGACGGCACCATCGTCGCCGACGCCCGGGCGACGGTGGAAGAGCTGGAGGAGATCGCCGGCCAGTTCCTCACCGAGGACGAGCGCGAGGAGATCGACACCCTGGGCGGCCTGGTATTCAGCCTGGCCGGCCGCGTCGCCACCCGGGGCGAGGTCATCCGCCATCCCAGCGGCATCGAATTCGAGGTGATGGACGGCGATCCGCGCCGCCTGCGCCGCCTGAAAGTGCGCATGGTCCAGCCGAACGCCGCCGATCGTGCCGCCGAGTAGGAGCGGGCGCCGCCGGTGGGTCGTGCCCCTCGTCGCCCTGGGTGCCGGGGCGGCGACCGCCCTGTCCCTCGCTCCCCTGCATCTGCTCCCCTTCGCCCTCGGCCATGCCGCGCTGCTGGCCGTGGTGGCCGATGCGGCAAGCGTACGCTCGGCCGCCTTCCGGGCGTGGCTCTGGGCGCTCGGCTACCACATCGCCGGGCTGCATTGGATCGCCAACGCCATGCTGGTCAATGCCGGCGAGCATGCCTGGCTGATCCCCTTCGCCAATCTTGGTCTGCCGGCGGTGCTGGCGCTTTACGCCGCGCTGGCCGGGGGCCTGGCGCGCCGGCTGTTCCGCAACGGCTGGCCGCTCTGGCTCGGCCTGGCCGCCCTGTACACGGTGGCGGAATGGGTCCGCGGCCATGCCTTCACCGGCTTTCCCTGGAACCTGCCCTCCGCCACGGTGGATGGCTGGGTCGCCCTGCTGCAACCGGCCGCGCTGGTCGGCAGTTACGGGCTGAGCCTGCTGGTGCTCGTCGTCACCATGGCGCCGGCCCTGTGGCTCGACCGAAGCGTGTCGGACCGGGTCCGGACGGTCGCCTCGGGCTCGGCCGCCGCGCTGTTCCTGGTCCTGGCCGGCTGGGGGATGATGCGCGAGGCGACGATCCCGCAGATCGCAGAACCCGGCGGATCGGTCCCCGGCGTGGTGGTGCGGGTGGTCCAGGGCAATGTGCCCCAGCGCGACAAGTGGAACCCGCTGCTGAAGCCCGAACATCTGGGGCGCTACATCACCCTCAGCGATCCCGGCCGGCCGGCGGATGTCCGGGCGCCCGGATTGGCGGCCTCCGCCGACCGACCGACCGTGGTCGCCTGGCCGGAAACGGCGGTGGCCCACCTGATCGGCAATGCGCCGGAGCTGATGGCCGCACTGGCCAGGGTCGCGCCGCCGGGCGGCAGTCTGGTCTTCGGCGCGCCGCGCGTGGCCCAGGTCGACGGCCAGTCCGAGGTCTACAACAGCGTCTTCGCCCTCGACGACCGGGCGCGGCTCGACTGGATCTTCGACAAGGCCCATCTCGTGCCGTTCGGCGAATACGTGCCGCTGCGGAACATCCTGCCGGTCAACCCCATCGTGCAGAGCCGGCGCGACTTCACCCCCGGTCCGGGCCCGCGGACCCTGGAGATGAAGGGGGCGCCGCCGGTGTCCCTGTTGGTCTGCTACGAGGCGATCTTCCCGGACGGGGCGGTGGACCCGGCCGATCGGCCGGCCTGGCTCCTGAACGCGACCAACGATGCCTGGTTCGGCCGCTGGAGCGGGCCGTACCAGCACCTAGCCATCGCCCGGCTCCGCTCCATCGAGCAGGGCCTGCCGATGATCCGTGCGGCCAATACCGGCGTATCCACCGTAATCGATCCCGCGGGCCGAATCGTCGCAAGCATCGGCATCGGCGTGACCGGCAGCCTGGACAGTCTTCTGCCCGCCGCCATACCGGTACCGCTTTTCGGGGTATTTGGTGATATCCCCTTAATTCTTATGGTCGTATCGCTGCTGGCTGTTTCAGCGTACGGGCGATTTCGAGACGGTCGAAGAACTCCTGCGAATTGATTGGAATTAAATCAGTTTGCCCGATTTGAGTGCGTTGACTGAATACAATTGTATGGTCTATTAGTCGTGGGGTTATTTGGTTAACGAAATCAGAGGATCGCATGGCGAACGACCGCCCAGGGCGCCGTCGGGTCGGCCGTCCGCCTACGGCTACGAATCCGAACCCCATCGATATCCACGTCGGAGCCCGCGTTCGCCTGCGCCGCACGCTACTGGGCATGAGCCAGGAGCGGCTGGGTGAAGCCTTGGGCCTCACCTTCCAGCAGGTGCAGAAGTACGAGCGCGGCGCCAACCGCGTCGGCGCCAGCCGACTGTTCGAGCTGGCGAAGGCCCTCGGCGTCCCGGTGTCCTACTTCTTCGACGACATGCCGGGCGAGGACGGGATCGAGCCGTCGGCCCCCGCGGTCGGTCCGATGGAGGAGGATCCCATGCGCCGCCGCGAGACCATCGAGCTCGTGCGGGCGTACTACCGGATCACCGACGACACCGCCCGGCGGCGGCTCTACGAGCTGATGCGATCGATCGCGGGATCGATGGACGGCGAGAAGCCCTGACACGATACCGCCTGCGGTCCCGGTCGTCGGCCGGGACCCCGCTTTCGGCTTTCCCCTTGACCCGGGCCGGCATTCGCGCAAAAACGCCGGCCCGGTACAGTCCGCTGCGTGCGCTCAACGCTGCGGCAGCCAAGCGTTGATTCCCGCGACAGTCGAGCATCCCGGAGGCCCCGTTGAGTCAAGCCAGCTACCTCTTCACAAGTGAATCCGTCTCCGAGGGGCATCCTGACAAGGTATGCGACCGGATCTCCGACACGGTGGTCGATCTGTACCTGGGCGCCGACCCGGGCAGCCGCGTCGCTTGTGAGACCCTGGCCACGACCAACAAGATCGTGCTCGCCGGCGAAGTCCGCGGCCCGTCCAGCGTCACCCACGAGGTGATCGAGGAGGCGGTGCGCGCCGCCGTGAAGGACATCGGCTACGAGCAGGAGGGCTTCCACTGGAAGACCGCCAGCCTGGAGAACGTCCTGCACGAGCAGTCGGTCGACATCGCCATGGGCGTCGATGCCTCGGGCAACAAGGACGAGGGCGCCGGCGACCAGGGAATCATGTTCGGCTACGCCTGCACCGAGACCGACGTGCTGATGCCGGCGCCGATCCATTTCAGCCACGAGATCCTGCGCCGCATGGCGGTCGCCCGGAAGAACGGCACCGCCAAGGGCCTCGGCCCGGACAGCAAGAGCCAGGTGACCCTGCAGTACGAGAACGGCAAGCCGGTGCGCTGCACCTCGGTGGTCGTCTCGACCCAGCACGACGCCGACCTGTCCCAGGAGCAGGTGCACGAGCTGGTGCTGCCCTTCGTGCGCGACGTGATGCCCGAGGGCTGGGTGGACGACGACACCGTGTACTACATCAATCCGACCGGCCGGTTCGTGATCGGCGGCCCGGACGGCGATTGCGGCCTGACCGGGCGCAAGATCATCGTCGACACCTATGGCGGTGCGGCCCCCCATGGCGGCGGTGCGTTCTCCGGCAAGGATCCGACGAAGGTCGACCGCTCGGCCGCCTATGCCGCGCGCTGGGTCGCCAAGAACGTGGTCGCCGCCGGCCTCGCCGAGAAGTGCGTGCTGCAGGTCTCCTACGCCATCGGCGTGTCGCATCCGCTGTCGATCTTCGTCGATACCTACGGCACCAACAAGGTGGACGAGGCGAAGCTCTCCAGCGTCATCGCCGAGATGGTCGACCTGTCGCCCCGCGGTATCCGCGAGCGCCTGGCCCTGTCCAACCCGATCTACGCGCCGAGCTCGGCCTATGGCCATTTCGGCCGCAAGCCGGACGATGCCGGCCGCTTCACCTGGGAGCGTCTTGATCTGGTCGACGAGCTGAAGGGCGCGTTCTAAGAAACGCGATCCGTGACTGACGGCGGCCGGGCGATCCGGCCGCCGGACCGAAACCGACCCAGTAGAGCCATGTCCGACCACGGTGAAGAGCGGCTGTTCTTCGGCCGGCGCAAGGGGCGTCCCCTGCGCGCGGGCATGCAGCGCCGGATCGACGAGGATCTCGTGCCGCGGCTTGTGCCGGTGGAAACCGCGCCGGACAACGCGACCGATCCGAAGACCTGGTTTCCCGAGCCGCCGCGCGCGGTCTGGCTGGAGATCGGCTTCGGCGGCGGCGAGCATCTGGCCTGGCAGGCGCAGCAGAACCCGGACGTCGCCCTGATCGGCTGCGAGCCCTTCGTCAACGGCGTCGCCTCGCTGCTGCGCCATCTGGACGAGGTCGAGGGTGACCGGGTGCGGATCCATCCCGACGACGCGCGCGACGTGCTCGACGTGCTGGCGCCGGAAAGCCTGGAGCGGATCTTCGTCCTGCATGCCGATCCCTGGCCGAAGCGCCGCCACCATTACCGCCGGATCATCCAGCACGACACCATCGCCCGGTTCTACGAGCTGCTGAAGCCGGGCGGGATCCTGCGGATGGCGACGGACGATCCCGGTTACCTGGTCTGGATCCTGGCGCGCATCACCGCCCATCCGGAGTTCCGCTGGACCGGCACGTCCATGGCGGATTTCACCGAGCGCCGCGAGGACTGGCCGGAAACCCGCTACGAGGCCAAGGCCAAGCGCGAAGGCCGGATGCCGGCCTATATGGAGTTCCGCAAGCCCGCGGAAACCTGCCAAGGATAGGTGCGGTCGCGGTCCCTACCGCACGCCGGACTTGCAGCCGCAAGCGGTCTGCTATATATCAACGGCTCTTCAATCGGACTATTGATCGGGGGTGGGCCAACGGCCCACTTTTTTGTTGGTGCCGCCGCCGGTCGCAGGTGAGGACAAGGGTGGACCCACATATCCGGCGCATCGAAGGAATCGTGACCCCGTCCATCGAAGCCATGGGCTTCGAGGTCGTGCGGGTCATGATCACCGGTGGTCAGCGGCCGACGCTGCAGATCATGGCCGACCGGAGCGACGGAACGATGATCTCGGTCGACGATTGCGCCGAGATCAGCCGGACGGTGTCCGCCGTGCTCGACGTGGAGGACCCGATCTCCGGGGAATACACGCTGGAGGTTTCCTCGCCCGGGATCGACCGGCCGCTCACGCGGCTGAAGGATTTCGAACGCTGGGCCGGGTTCGAGGCCCGGGTCGACATGGACGTGCCGATCGACGGCCGCAAGCGCTTCAGCGGTCGGATCAAAGGCGTCGCGGACGACCGGGTGCAGGTCGAGCTCGACGACAAGGCGGGGACGGTGGACCTGCCGTTCGAGGGAATTTCGCGGGCCAAGCTCGTGCTGACCGATGCACTGCTCGACGCCAGCCGGCCCCAGGGGCAGGGCTGACGGCCGAAAGGCCGGGACAGGGTTAAGGGAGTAACCAGTGCGGGTCCGCCCGCCGGGTTGATAGAGGACGAACAAGCCGATGGATATCGCCACGACACCGAAGCTGGAGCTGATCCAGGTCGCCGATGTGGTCGCCCGTGACAAGGGGATCGATCGCGAAGAAGTGCTGATCGCCATGGAGCAGGCGATCCAGAAGGCCGGGCGTTCGAAATACGGCCCCGACCACGATATCCGCGCGACCATCGACCGGCGCACGGGCGATATCAGCCTGAAGCGCTGCACGACGGTGGTCGAGGAGGTCGAGGACGAGTTCGCCGAGATCACCCTGGCGCAGGCCAAGAAGATCGACCCGGCGCTGGAGGTCGGCTCGGTCATCGACGAGCCGCTGCCGCCGATCGATTTCGGCCGCATCGCCGCCCAGACCGCCAAGCAGGTCATCGTCCAGAAGGTCCGCGAGTTCGAGCGGCGCCGTCAGTTCGAGGAATATGACGGCCGGGCCGGCGAGATCATCAACGGCGTGGTCAAGCGCGTCGAGTACGGCAACGTCACCGTGGAAATCCCGCGCGCCGAAGCGGTGCTGCGCCGCGACCGGCTGCTGCCGCGCGAGACGTTCCGCCAGGGCGACCGGATCCGCGCCTATATCGAGGACGTGCGCGAAGAGCAGCGCGGCCCGCAGATCTTCCTGTCGCGGACCCATCCGGAATTCATGCGCCAGCTCTTCCGCCAGGAAGTGCCGGAGGTCTATGACGGCATCATCGAGATCAAGGCCGTGGCCCGCGACCCGGGTTCCCGCGCCAAGATCGCGGTGATCTCCTACGACAGTTCGATCGACCCGGTCGGCGCCTGCGTCGGTATGCGCGGCTCCCGCGTCCAGGCCGTCGTCGGCGAGCTGCAGGGCGAGAAGATCGACATCATTCCGTTCTCCGACGACCCGGCGACCTTCGTGGTGAACGCCCTGGCGCCGGCCGAGGTGTCGAAGGTCGTGCTCGACGAGGACCAGGGCCGCATCGAGGTCGTGGTGCCGGACGAGCAGCTCTCGCTGGCCATCGGCCGCCGCGGCCAGAACGTCCGCCTCGCCTCCATGCTGACCGGCTGGGATATCGATATCCTGACCGAGCAGGAGGAGTCGGACCGTCGCCGCGAGGAATTCCGCCAGCGCTCCGAATCCTTCATCGGCGCCCTCGACATCGACGACGTCATCGCCGGCCTGCTGGTCGCCGAGGGCTTCGCCTCGGTGGAGGAGATCGCCTACACGGATATCGACGACCTGGCCGAGATCGAAGGCTTCGACGCCGACATCGCAGAAGAGCTGCGCACCCGCGCGTTCAACTTCGTGCAGGCCGAGCGTCAGCGCCATGACGACCGCCGCCGCGAGCTGGGCGTGACCGACGAGTTGGCCGAGCTGGAAGTGTTCACGCCGTCGATGCTGGTGACGCTGGGCGAGAACGGGGTGAAGACCCTGGACGACCTGGGCGACCTTGCCAGCGACGAGCTGCGCGAGATCCTGCCGGATGCCGGCTTCGACGAGGATGCGGCGAACCAGATCATCATGGCGGCCCGCGCCCATTGGTTCGACGGCGAAGACGGTGCCGAGGCGAATGCCGGGGTGGACGCGGACGCCGAGGAGAGCGATCCTGAGCCGAAGGCATGAACCGAAGAACCGGGACGACGACGGCGAACGCCGCTGTTTCGTCACCCGCGAGGTTCAGCCGCGCGGCGGGCTGATCCGCTTCGTCGTGGGTCCGGACGGCTCGATCGTCCCGGATGTCGACGAGCGGCTGCCGGGCCGGGGATTATGGGTTTCCGCCGATCGGGCCACGCTCGACGAGGCGGTGACGAAACGGCTGTTCGCCCGTGCGGCGAAGCGGTCGGTCACGGTGGATCCCACCTTGACCGATCGGGTCGAGAAGCTGATCACGCGGCGTTGCGTGGAGACTTTGTCGCTGGCGCGTCGCGCCGGCGGCGCGGTCGCCGGTCAGACCAAGGTACGCCAGGCCCTGGAAGCGGGGCGCCCCGGCGTTCTGGTCGAGGCGGGCGATGGTGCCGAGGACGGGCGTGCCCGTCTGCGCGCACTGGCTGGGACGCGACCGGTGGTGTCGTGCCTGGCATCGGCGGAGATCGCCGAAGCTTTCGGGCGCGACCATACGGTACACGCGTTCGTCGAATCCGCCGGTCCGCGGGCCGGTCTGGCGGACCGGTTGCTGCGTGAAGCGGCGAGACTAGAGGGTTTGCGGCCGGAAAAGGCTGCATCAGATGTGGGCCCCGGCTTGGAAAACCTCGCCGGGACGTGTATTCAGGGCGCCAAGTACTGATGGCCTGCCCGTTGACGGATGGATGACGTGGGCAAAGACGATATGTCGAGCACCAACGAACAAGATCGCAAGAAGCTGAGCCTCGGGTCCGGCAAGGGCAAGCTGTCGCTTGGCAAGACGGTGGAAACCGGTCAGGTCAAGCAGAGCTTCTCCCATGGCCGTTCCAAGACCGTGCAGGTCGAGGTGCGCCGGCGACGGCCCTCTCAGCCGGTACCCGGATCGCGCGAGGCTGCAATCGCCGCGGCGAAAGCCGGTGGCGGAAAGGGCGGGCGCGAGCTGACCGCCGAGGAGCGCGAGGCCCGGGCCCGCGTCCTCGAGCAGGCCGCCGCCAAGCGCCCGGAGGAGCTGCCGGAAGCCGTGGCCGAGGCCGCCGCGCCGACGGCACCGGTGACCGAGACGACGGCCGCCGAGCCGGAAGCCGCGCCCGAGCCGGCCGCCCCGGTGGATCGCCGCCAGGCCGAACTGGATGAGATGCGCAAGATCGAGGACGCTGAGGCCGCGGTGAAAGCCGCCGAAGCCGCGCGCCTCGCCGAGGAGGAGGCCGCCCGTCAGGCGAAGGCCGCCGCCGAGCGCGCCACCGCCCGTCTGGACCGCGAGCCGGCCAACACCTCCCCGGCCGCGTCGCCGGCGGCGCGCGTTCCGGTCGACAACGAGGAAGACGACCGCCGCAAGCGCAGCGGTGGCGGCGGCGGTGCGAAGGAAGTGCCGGCCAAGCGCCCGGCCCGTACCCGCACCACCAACGAGCCGCGCCGCCGTCAGGGCAAGCTCACCATCAGCGACGCGCTGAGCGGCGATAGCGGGCGCGTGCGCTCGCTCGCCTCGGTCCGTCGTGCCCGGGAGCGGGAGCGTCAGCGCGGTCGCGACAATCAGGGCGATGCGGTCAAGCAGTCGCGCGACGTGGTCGTGCCCGAGACCATCACCGTCCAGGAGCTCGCCAACCGTATGGCGGAGCGCGGCGGCGAGGTCATCAAGTCGCTGATGAAGATGGGCGTCATGGCGACCATCAACCAGATCATCGACGCCGACACCGCGGAACTGGTGGCCCAGGAGTTCGGCCATAAGGTCCGCCGCGTCGCGGAGTCCGACGTCGAGCTCGGCATGACAGGCGACGAGGACCGGGACGACGATCTGCGTCCGCGGCCCCCGGTGGTCACGGTCATGGGTCACGTCGACCACGGCAAGACCTCCCTGCTCGATGCGATCCGCCAGGCGGACGTGGCGTCGGGCGAGGCCGGTGGCATCACCCAGCATATCGGCGCCTACCAGATCGAGGTGCCGTCGGGCGACAAGATCACCTTCATCGACACCCCGGGCCACGAGGCCTTCACCGAGATGCGGGCGCGCGGCGCCAACGTCACCGACATCGTCATCCTGGTGGTGGCGGCCGATGACGGCATCATGGCGCAGACGGTCGAGGCCATCCGCCACGCCCGGGCCGCCAAGGTTCCGGTCATCGTCGCGGTCAACAAGATCGACAAGCCGGATGCCGACCCGCAGCGGGTCCGCACCGAGCTGCTGCAGCACGAGATCGTGGTCGAGGACATGGGCGGCGACGTCCAGGCGATCGACGTCTCGGCGCTGACCAAGCAGGGCCTGGACACGCTGCTGGAGGCCATCGCGCTTCAGGCGGAAGTGCTCGAGCTCAAGGCGAACCCGGATCGGGCCGCCGCCGGCGTGGTCATCGAAGCCAAGGTCGAGCGCGGCCGCGGCTCCGTCGCCACCGTGCTGGTCCAGCGCGGCACCGTCCGGACCGGCGACGTTTTCGTTGCGGGTGCGGAATGGGGCCGGGTGCGCGCCCTGGTCAACGACCGTGGCGAGCCGGCCGAGAGCGCCGGGCCGAGCGAGCCGATCGAGGTCCTGGGTCTCCAGGGCACGCCGACCGCCGGTGACGATTTCGTCGTCGTCGAGAACGAGAGCCGGGCCCGCGAGATCGCCGATTACCGTCAGCGCCTGATCCGCGAGAAGAGTGCGACCGCCGGTGCCCGCGGCACCGTCGAGCAGATGCTCTCCGCCATCAAGTCGGGCGAGGCCGAGGAACTGCCGCTGGTCATCAAGACCGACGTGCACGGTTCCCTGGAAGCGATCCGGGCGACCCTGGAGAAGCTGGAGACCAGCGTGGTCAAGCCGCGCATCCTGCACTCCGCGGTCGGCGGCATCAGCGAGTCCGACGTGTCCCTGGCGGGCGCTTCGGGCGGCATCATCGTGGGCTTCAACGTCCGCGCCAACCCGCAGGCCCGCGAGATGGCGCGCCGCGACGGGATGGAGATCCGCTACTACTCGATCATCTACGACCTGATCGACGATGTGAAAGCCCTGCTGACCGGCATGCTGGCGCCGGAACTCAAGGAAGAGTTCCTGGGCTACGCGCAGATCCGCCAGGTTTTCAACATCACCAAGGTCGGCAAGGTGGCGGGCTGCATGGTCACCGACGGCGTCATCAAGCGGGGCTGCAAGGTCCGTCTGCTGCGCGACAACGTGGTGATCCACGAGGGCTCCCTGAAGACCCTGAAGCGCTTCAAGGACGAGGTCCGCGAGGTCCGCGAGGGTTACGAGTGCGGTATGGCGTTCGAGAACTACGACGACATCCGCGACGGCGATCAGATCGAGTGCTTCGAGCTGAAGGAAGTTGCCCGGACGCTCGAACAGGTTCAGCAGGAGGCGTCCGCCGGCTAAGACGGCGGCGTCTCGCCGAACGGGATTACGATCATGGCGAAGCGCGACGAGGCCCGCGAGGGCCCGAGCCAGCGACAATTGCGTGTCGGGGAAGAGATCCGGCGCGTTCTCGCCCGCGTGTTCGAGCGCGGCGAGCTGCATGAGCCTGCCCTGTCGGGCGTGCGCATCACCCTGTCCGAGGTCAGCGTGTCTCCGGACCTGCGCAACGCCACGGTCTGGGTGATCCCGCCGATCGACGGGGAGATCGCCGACATCCTGCCGATCCTGAGCCGGGTGGCGGGACGGCTGTCCGGCCAGGTCGCCCGCGAGGTGCGCATGAAGTTCGCGCCGCGCCTGACCTTCAAGCGCGATACCGCCTTCGACGCCTCCCAGCGCATGAACGCGATCCTGAACGACCCGGTGATCCGCCAGGACGTCGCCGCCGCACCCGAATCCTCGGACGAGGACTCCACCGAAGACGGCGGGTCCGACACCCATGGCGCGTAGGAAACGGGGCAACCCGGTCCACGGCTGGGTCATTCTCGACAAGCCGATCGACATCACCTCCACCCAGGCTGTCGCGACGGTGCGCCGGGTGTTCGACGCCGCCAAGGCGGGCCATGCCGGCACCCTGGACCCGCTGGCCACCGGGGTCCTGCCGATCGCCCTGGGCGAGGCGACCAAAACCGTTCCCTATGTGATGGACGCCACCAAGGACTATGCCTTCACCGTGCGCTGGGGTGAGGCGACCTCGACCGACGACGCCGAGGGCGAGGTGGTGGCGACCAGCGACGCGCGGCCGGACGCGGCGGCGATCGCCGGCGTGCTAGATCGTTTCGTTGGCGAAATAGAGCAGGTTCCGCCCAAGTTTTCCGCCATCAAGGTGGACGGCGAGCGCGCCTACGACCTGGCGCGATCCGGCGAGGACGTCGAGCTCGACTCCCGCCGCATCCAGATCCTGGACCTGCGGATGGTCGACATGCCCAGCCGCGACGAGGCCCGGTTCACCGTCACCTCGGGCAAGGGCGCCTATATGCGGTCGCTCGCCCGCGACCTCGCCCTCGCCCTGGGCACGGTCGGCCATATCCGCGATCTGCGGCGCCTGCGCGTCGGTCCGTTCGGCGCGGATCGCGCGATTTCGCTGGATTCCCTGGCGAAGCTGATGCATAACCCCGCCTCTTTGGAGCACCTGTGCCCTGTTGAGACCGCGCTGGACGGCATCCCGGCGCTGGCCTTGAGAGGCCCGGAGGCGACGACGCTGCGCAACGGACAAGGCGTTCCGGTCTATCGCTCGATGGATCGGGACCGGTTCGGCGATCTGCAGGAAGGCGATCTGGTCTATGCCACGGACGGCACGGTCCCGGTCGCCATCGCGCGGATCGAAAGCGGCGCCATTCGTCCGGTAAGGGTGCTGAACCTCTAGATAAGGAGAGGACGATGTCGATTACTGCAGAGCGCAAGGCAGAGCTCATCAAACAATATGCCCAGAAGGAAGGCGACACCGGTTCGCCGGAAGTGCAGGTCTCGATCCTGAGCGAGCGCATTTCCAACCTCACCGAACACATGAAGACCCACAAGCACGACTTCCACTCGCGCCGGGGTCTGCTGATGATGGTCGGCCAGCGCCGCCGTCTGCTGGACTACCTGAAGCGGAAGTCCAACGACCGCTACTCCGCGCTGATCACCAGCCTGGGCCTGCGCCGCTAAGCGCTCCGGCCTGGCGGGTCTTCGTACGCGCCGACCCTACGGACAGACACGAACCCCGGTCGGCCTCAGGCTTTCCGGGGTTTGTCGTATTCGGGTCCCGGGGCACGTGCGCGTTGACCAGCGCGGCTTTCCGTGTCAAAGAACCCGCGCGCAAAAAGAGACGAAATATGAGAACCGAAGGCCGCCATTGGGGCGCCATGACGCAAGGAGCGTCCATTTTTTCTTCATCGCACTTTTGATCGCGGGTCGCCGCCGGCTATGCGCTGCCGGGGGCTGGTCGTGTTGGTCCATCCGGACGCGGGCATCCACCGCGGCACGGGCCGACCGGAAGAGAAGGCGGACAGCGACGGGCCATGTCTGTCGGTTCGAAACTGAGGATTGACACGTATGTTCGACGTTTACCGCAAGGAAATCGAATGGGGCGGGCGCACGCTCACCCTTGAGACCGGCAAAATGGCCCGCCAGGCCGATGGCGCCGTCCTCGCCCGCTACGGCGACACCGCCGTTCTCTGCACCGTGGTCGCCGCCAAGACGCCGCGCCCGGGCATCGACTTCTTCCCGCTCTCGGTCCACTACATGGAGAAGACCTACGCCGCGGGTAAGATCCCCGGCGGCTTCTTCAAGCGCGAGGGCCGTCCGAGCGAGAAGGAGACCCTGACCTCCCGCCTGATCGACCGGCCGATCCGCCCGCTCTTCGTCAAGGGCTTCAAGAACGAGGTGCAGGTGATCTGCACGGTTCTCGCCCACGACCTGGAGAACGATCCGGACATCGTCGCCATGGTCGGCACCTCCGCCGCCTTGTGCCTGTCCGGCGCCCCGTTCCTGGGCCCGATCGGCGGCGCGCGCGTCGGCTATAAGGATGGCGAGTACATCCTGAACCCGACCATGGACGTGACCCGCACCGAGAGCGAGCTCGACCTGGTCGTGGCCGGCACCGAAGAAGGCGTGCTCATGGTCGAGTCGATGGCGTCGGAGCTGTCGGAAGAGATCATGCTCGGCGCCGTCAACTTCGGTCACGACAGCTTCCAGCCGGTGATCAAGGCGATCATCGAGCTGGCCGAGGCCGCCGCCAAGGATCCGATGGATCTGCCGGAGAGCCCGCTGGACCTGGACGCCATCCGCGGCAAGCTCGAGGCGGCCTGCAAGGCCGACCTGGAAGCCGCCTATGACGAGCCGAACAAGTCCGAGCGCCAGAACAAGCTCGCGGCCGCCAAGGAGAAGGCGCTCGCCGCGATCGAGGACGACGCCGAGAAGGAAGCCGCCAAGGGCCTGATGAAGGGCCTTGAGGCCGACATCGTGCGCGGCCGCATCCTGGAGACCGGCAAGCGTATCGACGAGCGCGACACCAAGACCGTGCGCCAGATCGTGGCCGAGGTCGGCCTGCTGCCCCGGACCCACGGCTCCGCCCTGTTCACCCGCGGCGAGACCCAGGCGATGGTCATCGCCACCCTGGGCACCGGCCAGGACGAGCAGATCATCGACGCGCTCGAGGGCGAGTACCGCGAGCACTTCCTGCTGCACTACAACTTCCCGCCGTTCTCGGTGGGCGAGGCGGGCCGCGTCGGCTCCCCGGGCCGCCGCGAGATCGGCCACGGCAAGCTGGCCTGGCGGGCGGTGAAGCCGCTGCTGCCGAGCAAGGAAGCCTTCCCCTACACCCTGCGCGTGGTCTCCGAGATCACCGAGTCCAACGGCTCGTCGTCCATGGCGACGGTCTGCGGCACCTCGCTGTCGCTGATGGATGCCGGCGTGCCGCTGGCCCGTCCGGTGGCGGGCATCGCCATGGGCCTGATCAAGGAAGGCGAGAAGTTCGCCGTCCTGTCCGACATCCTGGGTGACGAAGATCACCTGGGCGACATGGACTTCAAGGTCGCCGGCACCGACAAGGGCGTCACCGCCCTGCAGATGGACATCAAGATCACGTCCATCACCCGCGAGATCATGAAGGTCGCGCTGGAGCAGGCGAAGGACGGCCGGATGCACATCCTGGGCGAGATGGGCAAGGCCCTGTCCGCGGCCCGCGACGGCGTCTCCGACACCGCGCCGAAGATGATCTCGATCAAGATCCCGGTCGACAAGATCCGCGACGTGATCGGCTCGGGCGGCAAGGTGATCCGCGAGATCTGCGAAGTCACCGGTGCGAAGATCGATATCGACGACGACGGCACCGTGAAGATCGCCGCCGTCGAGCAGGCCTCTCTCGACGCCGCCCATAACTGGGTCTACTCGCTGACGGCCGAGCCGGAAGTGGGCAAGATCTACGACGGCAAGGTCGTGAAGACCCTCGACTTCGGCGCCTTTGTGAACTTCCTCGGCCCGAAGGACGGTCTGGTGCATATCAGCCAGCTGACCTCGGCCAAGCGTCCGGAAGCGGTCACCGAGGTCGTCAAGGAAGGCGACAAGGTGAAGGTGAAGGTCATCGGCTTCGACGATCGCGGCAAGGTCAAGCTGTCGATGAAGGTCGTCGATCAGGAGACCGGCGAAGATCTGGAAGCCGCTGCCGAGTAATCGGCTTCTACTTCGACTTATAGAGAAATAGCGGCGCGGCAGCCTCGGTTGCCGCGCCGTTTCCGTTTCCGGGGCTATGCCGCGCGGACCTGACCTTCCGCCGGGTCGAACGGCTGCAGGTTGTCGAGGAACATCTCGGCGCAGCGCGCCCAGGTGAACTGCAGTCCCCGCGTCCGGGCCACGCTCCGGTCGATCGTCAACGCCCCGGCCACCGCGCGCGCCAGATCCTCGTCCAGCACGCCCGCGCCGCTGTCGGCGATCACGTCCAGCGGTCCCGGCACCGGATAGGCCGCGACCGGTACGCCGCTGGCCAGCGCCTCGATCAGCACCAGGCCGAAGGTATCCGTGCGGCTCG
This sequence comes from Thalassobaculum sp. OXR-137, assembly GCF_034377285.1. Classification (NCBI taxonomy): domain Bacteria; kingdom Pseudomonadati; phylum Pseudomonadota; class Alphaproteobacteria; order Rhodospirillales; family Thalassobaculaceae; genus Thalassobaculum; species Thalassobaculum sp. OXR-137. Next base: position 1,175,909 of record NZ_CP139715.1, read on the forward strand.
GGAAGACGAACACGTCGGCCGAGGCATAGTGCGCGGCCAGGTCCTCGCCCGATTTCGCGCCGACGAACACCACATCGGGATGCTGGCGCATCAGCTCCGCGCGCTGCGGGCCGTCGCCGACCACGACCTTGGTCCCCGGATGGTCCAGCGCGAGGAAGGCGCCGATATTCTTCTCCACGGCAACGCGGCCGACATACATCAGGATCGGCCCGGGCAGGTCGAGAATGGACGGGCGCGGATGGAACAACCGCACGTCCACGCCCCGGGTCCAGTCGCGCAGGTTGGCAAATCCGTGCGCCTCCAGCTCACGGCGCAGCGAGGCGGTCGCCACCATAACCCCGCTGGAGGGCGCGTGGAACCGGCGCATCATCCGGTAGGTCCAGGCCAGCGGAATCCCGGCCCGGGCCTGCAGGTACTCCGGAAACTTGGTGTGGTAGGCCGTGGTGAAGGGCAGGCCGCGCGCCAGGCAGTAGCGCCGGGCGGCATGGCCGAGCGGCCCCTCGGTGGCGATGTGGATGGCGCAGGGATGGGCGGCGTCCAGCAGGTCGGCCACGCGGCGGTCGGGGAACAGGGCCAGGCGGATTTCCGGATAGGTCGGGCAGGGCACCGTGCGGAACCGGTCCGGCGTCACGAAAGTCACCCGATGCCCGCGCGCGCGGAGATGCTCGGCGGTGGTCGCCAGGGTGCGGACGACGCCGTTGACCTGGGGATACCAGGCGTCGGAGACCACCGTCACATGCAGCGGCGGAGCCGGCCCGACAGCCTCGGGCAAGACCTCCGTCCGCGCGAGGGCGGGGACCATGACCGTCACCTCAGGCGGCGAAGGACATCTGTCGGGTTTCGACCCAGTGAACGATCTCCATCTCGCCGTTCAGGTCCTCCACCAGGGCGGTGCAGCTCTCCACCCAGTCGCCGTCGTTGCAGTACAGGATGTCGCCGATCATCCGCATCTCGGCCTTGTGGATGTGGCCGCAGACCACCCCATCGACCCCGCGCCGCCGCGCCTCGTCGGCCAGCGCGTCCTCGAAGGCGCCGATGAACTCGACCGCGCGCTTGGCCTTCTGCTTCAGATAGGCGGACAGCGACCAGTACGGATAGCCGAGCCGGCGGCGCACCTCGTTGAAGGCGACGTTCAGCGACAGCAGGGTGGCGTAGGACCAGTCGCCCAGCACCGCCAGCCACTTGGCGTAGGTCACGACCACGTCGAACTCGTCACCGTGGATGACCAGGAACCGCTTGCCGGTCTTGGTGACGTGGATGTGCTCCGGCCGGATCTCGATCTGGCCGAAATCGGAGTTCAGGTATTCCCGGAACAGGTCGTCGTGGTTGCCGGGGATGAAGATGACCTTGGTGCCCTTGCGCGCCTTGCGCAGCAGCTTCTGCACCACGTCGTTATGGGCCTGCCGCCAGCCCCAGCTCCGCTTCATCCGCCAGATGTCGAGGATGTCCCCGACCAGGTACAGATATTCGGAATCGGTATGCTTCAGGAAATCCAGCAGGTATTCTGCCTGACACCCGCGGGTACCCAGGTGAATGTCGGATATCCAGATCGCCCGGTATCGGGTGATACCCCGTTCCGCGTTCATGCCGCACCCCGCCGCAACCGCATCGACCAGTAAAAGTTCTACAAGTTGATAGCTCCGTTAGATGACACTCCATATCTGGTAAAATTAAATATCTATGACATTTAGCGCCGGTCTGCTCTTCGATTTGCGATATGAACGCTTGCGCCGGCTCGTCACAAAACCTTAACAATACTCGCCAGAGCAGGGCTTTCACTCGCCGACCGCGCTCGGCCCATCAGCCGTAGGGCCAAAACAGGCCGAGAGGATATATGGACATGCATACCGACCCCGCGACCGCGTCCACGGAACCGGTCGTCCCGCCGGCGGCCCGGCCGGAGGGCGACGGCGATCCCGCGGTCAGGACGGTGCGGCGCGCGCTGATCATCTTCAATCGGAACGCCGGCGGCGGACGCAAGGTCGCCCGGCTCGACGAGACGGTCACCCGGCTGACGGAGGCCGGGGTCGAGGTCGAGATCCACCTCACCTCCTTTGCCGGCGATGCCGAGCAGACCGCCCATGCCGCCCGGTTCCTGGGCAGCGGACCCGATGTGGTGATCTGCGCCGGCGGCGACGGCACGCTGAACGAGGTGGTGAACGGTCTGGCCGGCGGCGACACGCCGCTGGCGCTGCTGCCGATCGGCACGGCGAACGTGCTGGCGGCCGAGATCGGCCTCGCCACCGATATCGATACGGTCGTCGACACGATCTTCCACGGCCGGCCGGTGCCGGTCCACCTGGGCATGGCGAACGGGCGCTACTTCACCCTGATGACCGGGGTGGGTCTGGACGCGGAGGTCGTCGCCAGCGTCGACCGCAAACTGAAGCGCAAGACCGGCAAGCTGGCCTACGGGCTCGCCACCCTCAAGCGCTGGTCGGTCTACCGCGACCACCATTTCCGGGTGACGGTCGACGGGATGGAGCACCGGGCCGCCGGCGTCATCGTCGCCAACGGCCACTACTACGGCGGCCGCTTCGTCTGCGCCGAGAATGCCCGGATCACCGAGCCCGGCCTGCATGTCTGCCTGTTCCAGAAGCCGGGGCGGTGGCAGGCGATCTACTACATGATGGCGCTGTTCGGCGGGTTCCTGGACCGGCTGAACACCTACAAGGTGATCCCCGGCCGCGACATCCACATCGCCGACGACCGCGACGGGCCGGTGCAGGGCGACGGCGACATCATCACCCAGCTTCCGCTCACCATCGGGGTCGCGCCGGAGACGGTGCGGATCCTGATGCCGCGGGGGTAGATCCCCGCTTTCCTCGTAGATCCCCGCCTTCCTCCCCTCCAACCGACTTCCCGGACTCGATCCGGGACCTCCGCACAACGGCAGCAGGATCCCGGATCAGGTCCGGGAAGTCGGAATGGGAGGTGGAGAGTAACTCAGCGGGCGAGCTGGTTCGGCGGTTCGGACCAGACCGCCTGGTTCCACTTGCGGTCGGCGGTGGCGATGTAGCCGGCGGGATTGCGCTGCCAGATTTCGCGCACGGCGTCGTTGCGCGACAGGTAGAGCTTGCCGTCGATGATGTCGAAGACCCGCGGGTCCGTGGTGTAGGCCTTGCCGCGCGACATGCCGTACAGGCTGTAGCCGCCGTATTGCGGCGCGTAATGCTCCGGGTTCTCGCGGAACAGCTGGGCGTTTTCGGCGGTGGTGAAATACCAGACAGCGCCGCGCCACTCGACCCGATGGTCGGGCGAGCCGGACGCGGGTTCCGGATCGACGAAATAGGACACCGGGTCGTAGCCGCCGAGGGCGACGCCGTCGCGCTCGAACACCGGTGCCGGTCCGGCGGTTGCGGCCCCGTTGGCCGGCATGCCGGCGCCGCAGGCCACGAAGATGCCGCCGACGGCGGCAAGGCCCAGCACGGCGGATACACGCATTAGGGCGGGCAGGTTTCTCATGTCACTTTCTCCAGGCTCCGGCGCTCGGCCGGCCCCCCGCCCGAGCCCGCATATAGGGAGCGGTCTCGGGCATCGCCAGAGAAAAAGTGTCACATTCCGGAGAGGGACCGGTGAGCGGCCCCGCGAGCCCTCTCCCGTCAGCCCTCGCCGCCGCCCACCAGCAGCCCCTCGATCCGGATGGTCGGGCTGTCCATGCCGTATTTGAATTCCAGGTCGTCCGCCGGGAGCAGGGAGGCGAACATCTCCTTCAGGTGACCGCCGATGGTCATCTCGGAGACCGGGAAGGTGATCTCGCCGTTCTCGATCCAGTAACCGGCCGCCCCCCGGCTGTAATCGCCGGTGACCAGATTGACGCTGGTGCCCATCATCTCGGTGACGAGAAACCCGCTCTCGATGTCCTTGATCATGTCTTCCGGCGAGACCGTGCCGGCGGCCAGATACAGGTTGCTGACGCTCGGCCCGGGTGTTCCGCCGGTGCTGCGCGAGGCGCTGGCGGTGCTCTCCAGCCCGAGCTGGCGGGCGGTGGCGAGGTCCAGAGTCCAGCTCGTCAGCCGGCCGTTGTCGATCACCGCCCGCGGGCGGGTCGCCAGGCCCTCGGCGTCGAACGGCTTGGAGCGAAAGCCGCGCGGCCGGTGCGGGTCGTCGTGGATCTGGATCTCCGGGCGGAACAGCTGGGCGCCCATGGAGTCCTTCAGGAAGCTGGTGCCCCGGGCGATCGCCGAGCCGCTGATGGCGGAGGCGAGATAGCCGAGCATCGAGCGGGCGGCCCGCGGCTCCATGATCACCGGCACGCGGCAGGTCTTCGGCCGGCGCGGGTTCAGGCGGCGCACGGCGCGCTCGCCGGCCCGGCGGCCGACCTCTTCCGGGTCGTCCAGGTCGGCGTCGAACACCTTGGCGCTGTAGTCGTAGTCGCGCTCCATCTTCTGGCCGGTGCCGGCGATGACCGACACGCTCAACGAATAACTCGACCGTTTGTAGGCGCCGGTGAAGCCGTTGGTCGCGGCCAGGGTGACGTCGGTCACGCCGAACCCGGCCTCGGCCCCTTCGGAATTGGTCACGCCGGCGACGGCCCGGGCGGCGTCCTCGGCCATGCGGGCGCGTTCGACCAGGGTGTCGGCGCTCGGCTCGGTCGGGTCGAACATCTCGATCTGCGGCCAGTCTTTGGCGATCTGCGCCGGATCGGCGAGGCCGGCATACGGATCCTCCGGTGCCACCCTGGCCATGGCGATGGCGCGCTCGATCATGTCGTCCAGGGCATCGCCCTTGAGGTCGGTGGTGGAGACCACCGCCTGGCGCTGCCCGACGAAGACCCGCAGGCCGAGATCCTTGCCTTCGGAGCGCTCCACCGCCTCCGGCTTGCCGAGGCGCTGCGACACCGACTGCGACACGCCCTGGGCGAAGATCGCGTCCGCGGCATCCGCTCCGGCCCGCTTCGCCCGGGTCAGGAGATCGTCGAGCAGATCATGCGGCGAAAGATCGGTCATGGAGGCTTCCTATTCAGGCTGGCGTCGGGTCGTCCGACCAATTAGAGGGCTGAGAGGGATGGTGCAACCATCCGACGGCTTTTACCCAAGGAGGGGTCGATGGGGTTGGATATGGAGCGCCTGAAGCGGATTGAGAATGGGGAGAAGGTTCAGGGGACCTTCTCGGAAGCCGAAATGACCCGGCGGCAGGCCGGATTGCGGGCGATCCTGTCGGAGCACGGGCTCGATGCGGCGATCCTGACCTCCTATCACGGCATCAACTACTACACCGACTTCCTCTACACCCGGTTCGGCCGGCGCTATGCCTGCGTCGTCACGCCGGATGCGGTGACCACCGTCAGCGCCAATATCGACGCCGGCCAGCCCTGGCGGCGCACCGTGGGCCAGAACGTGGTCTATACCGACTGGCGCCGGGACAACTGGTTCCACGCGCTGCAGACCCTGCTGCCGGACGCCAGGCGCATCGGCATCGAATACGACCATGTGGACCTGGACACCCGCCGGCTGCTCGGCGAGGCGTTTCCGGCGGCGGAGTTCTCCGATATCGCGTCGGCGTCCATGCGCCAGCGCATGACCAAGTCGGCGGAGGAGATCGCCCTGATCCGCGAAGGGGCGCGGATCGCCGATGTGGGCGGGGCCGCCTGTGCCGAAGCGGTCGGCGTCGGCGTGCCGGAGCACGAGGTCGCCCTGCATTCGACCCAGGCGATGGTGCGCGAGATCGCGAAGTCCATGCCTCATGCGGAGCTGATGGACACCTGGACCTGGTTCCAGTCCGGCATCAACACCGACGGCGCCCACAACCCGGTCACCTCCCGGCGCATCCAGGCGGGCGACATCCTGTCGCTGAACTGCTTCCCGATGATCGCCGGCTACTACACCGCGCTGGAGCGGACGCTGTTCTGCAAGACCGTCTCCGACGCCCACCGGCGCTACTGGGACATCAATCTGGAGGTCTATTACGCCGGGCTGGAGCTGATGCGGCCAGGCAACCGCTGCTGCGACATCGCCAACGCGCTCAACGAGATCTACGCCCGCCACGGGGTGCTGGAGAACCGGACCTTCGGCTACGGTCATTCCTTTGGCGTGCTCTCCCACTATTACGGCCGCGAGGCCGGGCTGGAGCTGCGCGAGGACGTGGAGACGGTGCTGGAGCCGGGCATGGTGGTGTCGATGGAGCCGATGATCACGATTCCCGAGGGACAGCCGGGGGCCGGCGGCTACCGCGAGCACGACATCCTTATCATCACCGAGGACGGGGCGGAGAACATCACCGGCTTCCCGGTGGGGCCGGAGAAGAACGTGCTGGGGTGACGCTCCCCCAATCCACCACGCGCACTCCCCGGACTTGTTCCGGGGTAATCGGGTCAGGCGGCGCTCACCTCCGGGATGAGCCCACCCACGCAGACGGGATTATCCCGGAACGAGTCCGGGAAGTGCGGGAGGGAGTGGCGAAGGGATGGTAGGGCCTCACCCCTTGCGGCGGCTCGTCTTGGGATACATCACCCAGGCCGCCACCCCGGACGCCGCCGCCAGCACGGCGAGGCCGAGCGTGGCCACGCGGAAGGCGTCGATCAAGGCCAGGCGGGCGGTGGCCACGATCAGCGGTCCCGCCGACCCGGCCCCCTCCGGCGCGGTCAGGCTGGCAAGGCTGCCGGGGTCGCGACGGATCGCCTCGCGTATCTCGGCCGGCATCTCGATCTCGGCCATCAGCGGCGCCTGCAGCCAGTTGAAGGCGATCAGCAGCAGCGGCCCGACCGCCGCCACCGCAATGAGAAAGGCCACCCGGCTGGCGGCGTTGTTCACGGCCGACGCGATCCCTGCATGCCGGTCGTCGACCGCGTTCATCACGCCGGTGGTCAGCGGCGGAATGGAGATCGCCATCCCGATCCCCAGCACCAGAACCCCCGGCAGGAAGGTCGACCAGTAGGGTGTGCCCGTGGTCGGGATCGCCAGCATGCCCAGCCCCAGCGCGGTGATCATCGAGCCGGCCACCAGCGGCATGCGGGCGCCGTACCGGTCGATCAGCGTGCCGCCCCAGCGCGCCAGCAGGAACAGCATGAGGGCGAAGGGCAGGAAGGCCGCGCCGGACTCGGTCGCGGTATAGCCGTAGAGCCGGATCAGGCCGAAGGGGAACAGGAACACCGCCGCGCCCAGCGCCCCGTAGAGCAGCAGGGTCAGCACGTTGGCGGCGGCGAATTCCCGGTTGGCGAACAGGCGCAGCGGCATCAGCGGCATGGAACAGCGCGCCTCGACCCGCACGAAGAGGACCAGGGCCAGCACGCCGACCACGCCCGCGGCGATGCCGATCCGGGAGTCGAAACTCGCCTCTCCCGCCTGGATCAGCGCATAGGACACCAGCCCCAGACCGGCCATGGCCAGCAGGCCGCCCAGCCAGTCGGGATCGCCCCGTGCCTGCGGGTTGCGGTTCTCCTTCACCGAGACCAGCGCCAGCACCAGGGCCAGCGCGGCGATGGGCGGGTTGATCCAGAACACCGAGGCCCAGCCGAAACTGTCGACCAGCCAGCCGCCCAGCACCGGTCCCCCGGCCGAGGTCACGGCGGCGAAGGCCGACCACGCCCCGATCGCCCGGCCGCGCTTGTCCCTCGGATAGGAGGCGGACAGGATCGCCAGGCTGTTGGGCACCAGCAGCGCCGCCCCCACGCCCTGGAACGCCCGGGCGACGATCAGCATGGCGGCGTCCGTCGCCATCGCGCAGGCGATGCTGGTGACGGCGAAGATCACCAGGCCGAGGATGAAGATCCGCCGCCGGCCGATCCGGTCGCCGAAGGCGCCGCCGAGCAGCAGCAGGGCGGCCAGGGTCAGCATGTAGCTGTTGGCGATCCACTGCAGATCGCCGACCGACGCGCCGAGATCGCTCTGGATGTCGGCGAGCGCCACGTTGACCACCGAGCCGTCGATGAAGGCGAGGCTGGAGCCGAGCACGGTCGTCGCCAGAATCAGGCCGCGGCGCAGCCGTCCGAACTCGGCCGGCGCGAGGTCGGAGGGCGGAGGCACGAATGTGTCTGGCTCGGTCATTGCGGGCGCAATCTACTCAGGTCGGCCGGTTTATCCCACTGCATAGATAGGGCTGCATCGGGCTGGTACGATGACGGATGGCGCGCGGCGCCACCGACGCGCGACGGACCGCGCGATTGATGCCCGTCGCCGGCTTCGGTATAGGGGGCCGAACACACGGCGGAGGGTGCCATGGTCTATTGGGTTATCGGCGGCGAATACACCGACACCAGCTTCACCACCATCGTCGGCGGGGACGCCGAAAAGAAGATCGGCCCGTTCGACGATTACGAGACCGCGAAGTCGGTCTGGGGCAAGCTCGCCTGGCAGCATGTGGACGACGCCCATGTGCGCTACCGGATCCTGAACGAGGAAGCCACGGAGTTCTGGGTGGTCGGCGGGGTCTACAAGTCGACCGACTTCACCGAGACGGCCGACGGATCGCCGGAGCAGAAATTCGGCCCGTTCGACGATTACGAAGAGGCCAAAAAGGTCTGGTCGCAGAAGGCGTGGGAGACCGTCGACGACGCCCATTCCCGCTGGCGGGTCGAGAAGATCAGCCACTGACCGCGACAGGGACGGCGGAGACCGCCTGCCGTCCCGCCACAAGGCGCAGCCGAAGCGCCAGCAGCCCCCACACCACGAACAGCCCGAGCGCCAGCCCGGCCCACACGCCCGCGCCGCCGTACCCCATGGGAAAGGCGAACAGGACCGCCGAGCCGATCCCGATCGGCCAGTAGCCGACCAGGGCGATGATCATCGGCATGCGGGTGTCCTTGAATCCGCGCAGGGCGCCCGCCGCCACCGACTGGCCGCCATCGGCGAACTGAAACAGCCCGGCGATCGCCAGATAGGTCACCGCATGCGCCACGGCGGCGTATTCCGCCGGATCGTCGATATCGAGGAACAGCGAGACCAGCGGCTCGCCCCAGAAGACATAGAGCAGGGCCGAGGGCACCATCACCAGCACGCCGACCAGGGTCGCGATCCGCCCGGCCAGCACCGCAGCTTCCGGATCGCGGCGGCCGACCGCCAGCCCGACCCGAACCGTCGCCGCCTGGGCGACGCCGAACGGGATCATGAAGGCGATGGCGGCGAACTGCAGGGCGACCGCATGGCCGGCAAGCTCCGCCACGCCGATCAGCCCGATCAGGAAGCCGGTGGCGGCAAACAGCCCGGCCTCGGCCAGCTTGGTCAGGCCGATCGGCAGCCCGAGCGTCCAGAGCTCGCAGAACCGTCCCCAGTCGGAGCGCCAGAACCGCACCAGCAGCATGTACCGGCGATAGCGCCGGTCGCGCAGGATATAGGCCAGCATCACGAAGAACATGGTCGCCTGCACGACGGTGGTCGCCAGACCGAGGCCGTACAGCTCCAGCCGCGGCAGGCCGAACTCGCCGAACATCAGCGCGTAATCGGCCGCGGCGTTCACCGGAATGCCGACCGCCAGAATCCACATGGCCGGACGCGGGCGGCCATGGGCGGCGATGAAGTTCCGCAGCAGGGCGAAGCCGGCCATGAAGGGCAGACCCCACATCACCCCGTCGCAATAGGTCTGCGCCCGGGCGGCCAGGACCGGGTCCTGCCCCATGGCCAGCAGCAGTTCCTCGGCATGGCCGAAATACAGCCAGGCCGCCGGCGTCACCGACAGGACCAGCCACATGGCCTGACGGAAGGTGCGACGCACGCCCTTGTAGCGGCGCGCGCCGAGTTCCTGGGCGAACATGGCCGAGCTGGCGAACAGCACGCCGAGCAGGGTGACGAAGACCGGAAAGTAGAAGCTGTGACCGAGCTGCGCGGCGGCCAGCGCCTCCGGGCCGAGATAGCCCGTCATCAGCACGTCCGTCGTCTGCAGCCCCATCTGGGCGAGCTGGGTCGCGGCGATCGGAACCGCCAGGGCCAGGGTGGTGCGGACTTCTGTCGCGTAGGCGCTGGGCGCCCGCCGCTCGGACAAGACGGGGTCGGGGGAGACCATAAGCTGCTCCATGGGGTGCACGGGGGGCGCACCGGACCCCGGCTCTAGAAGCGGGGGCGGGTCGGGTCAAGCGCAATCCCCGGACCTCCTGCAACCGTGACGGTTGCGGACCACACGTGATCCGGCCGTGATCAGGCCATGATCAGGGAAGCGAATACCCCCATATGGTCGCTGCCGGCCACGCCCTTCACGGGCGCCGCACCGATCAGCCCGGTCGTCGCCGATGTCATCGGCAGGGCGCGGATCATCAGGAAGTCGATCCGCCGTCCCGGCACCGTATCCTGGGGCCGATCCGCTGCCAGATCCCGGAAACCGGCCGTCAGCAGCGCCGCCAGGGCCGGATCGCCCGGCTCCGCATTCAGGTCGCCGCCGAGGATCGTGGGCGCCTTGGGATCCAGCTGCTCCAGGAGATGATGGATCTGGTCCCGGCGCAGGACATCGCCATCGACCAGGTGGGTCAGGTGCAGGTTCACCACCGTGAAACCCTCGAACCGAGCGATCTGGGCGATACGGTCCGGGTCGTCGGGATGCGGCGGCAGGGCAATCACCCGATGTTCCGAGGGCTCCTGGCGGGAGAGGATCGCCAGCCCGTTGGTGCTGTCGACCATCGTGCCGTCATGCTTCCGGGGTTTCGGCCGCGCCGGGGCGGCGAGGCACTGGAGGTCGAGCGAACTGGCCAGAAACGCGGCGGTATCCTCGCCGCCGCCGACGAACGCCTCCTGCAGCAGCACGATATCCGGCCGCACCTCCGCCGCCGCCTGGGCGAGGGCGGCCAGCCGGTCGCGATAGGGCGGTGAATTCTTCCAGGTGTTCCAGGTGAGCAGGCGCATGGGCCTTCTATACCCGCATTTCGTGACGGTTTCCGTGCGGCGCCCGCATGGCGGAATTCGCCATTCTCTGCGTTGCGGGCCGCCCCGCCGCGTGCTTCGCTTCGCCTGGGATCCTTCCGCAACGAGAACCCGGGCAACAAGGATCCAAGGGAGGAAACCGACGCATGTTCCGTGAGAACGCCTTGAAGGCGAAGATTGCCCGTGGCGAGCCGACCCTGGGTGTGTGGCTTCAGATGTCCGAGCCGTCGATCGCCGAGATCGCCAGCCTGGTCGGCTACGACTGCCTGATCCTGGACAACGAGCACGGCTTCGCCTCGCTCGACACGACGGTTCATATGATGCGCGCCGCCCAGGCCGGAGACGCCACCTGCATGGTCCGCTGCCCGGGCTCCGACGGCGACTATATGAAGCGGGTGCTGGATGCCGGCGCCCAGGCGCTGATGATACCGATGGTCGAGAGTGCGGAGGAAGCGCGCTCGATCGTCGATGCCTGCCGCTACCCGCCCCAGGGCCGGCGCGGCTATTCGGCCCCGACCGTGCGCGCGTCCGGCTACGGAGCCGCGCCGGACTACGCCAAGCGGGCGAACGAGAACCTGCTGATCTGCGTCCAGCTCGAATCCCACACCGCCGTCGCCCAGGCCGAGGCCATCGCGTCGGTGGAGGGCGTCGACCTGGTCTTCATCGGGGTCGCCGACCTGTCCGGTTCGCTGGGCCTGCTGGAGCAGCCGGGAGAGGCGAAGGTCACCGAGCAGATCAACGCCGCCGAGGCCGCCATCCGCAAGGCCGGCAAGCCCATGGGCACGATCCCGCGCCCCGGGCACAGCCTCACCGATCTGGTCGCCGAGGGATATTCCTTCGTCGCCGGTCTCGCCGACGCCTATCTGCTGCGCGCCGGCATGCAGGCCGATGTCGAGGCGTTCCGGTCGGGATTGGCGGGCCGATAGCCTTCGGTTGGGGGGGGGCCGGCATATCGGGTCGCCCTGAAGACGCTGCATAGGAATTCTCTCCAGTGCCTCAATCGGCCCCCTCAATCAAAAAGGTTGAACTTCTTTGTTTTTCTACTGCTTGGTCCACAGACTAGCCTTGTGTTTGATGAAACCGATTTTCTGTTTCGCAATCGTCATTGACAAGGAGAAATCGCCGCTATACTTCGCGACATAGTATGACACCTGACGTTCTGCGGCGTTTCTGATTTTCCAAACACTGCAAACTTAAAAAAGCGGAAAAACCTATGGATACGTACAAATATGCTCAGGAACTTGTCCGAACCGATCCTGTAGAAGCTGAAAAAATCTACCGCCGTATTTTTACGAAAACCGGCCTGAATTTAAATGATATTATAGTCAGCGGCTACGAAAGGACTGATGGTATCGAGCTTTTTCTAAAGCATCTTTCGAGGGCTGCACGAGATGCCAATAAGGTTATTGAGAATAATTCTGAAAAACAAAATCCGAATTCTAGAAACTATGTCGATTTAGACAAAAAAAATCTCCTATCACAATAGATTTTATTCTAAATCAACATAAAATTATTGCAAAAACAATAGATAGAAACAAAATAGTAGCGCCGAGTATTTTCTGGAAAAAACACTTAACTTCCCATGTCAATATGCTTGTTAAGGATGGGGTAGATAACTTCAAAAGAACTCTTGGCCATAATTACATCAATTTTCTGAACAAATCACCGGCCAGCATTCATTTTAAGAGTCAGCTGGACCTATGGAAAATCCACGGTTCGACGGATGTGTTTCAGATAGACTCCGATGCTCCGGGCTCAATTGGCCTCAAAGCTGACCTTGAGCATTTTAATACTGCCAAAATTGACGATCCGGACACCTGGAATGTCTACCAGTTTCTGGTGAGTCTGATGTGGGAATATACAATTTTAATAGACGAGCATAAGGTCCTACCGCGACTGTTGGAGCCGCTCTACGGCAATCCACTTAGGATCCGAAGAGGACCCCGGCTGATTACCCAGGACCTCAGTCATTCCGTCTCCGAGTACAGTCTCATCAAAAGCAAGACTGGGATCCAAGACAATATCCGCGTTCTGGAGATCGGCAGCGGCTACGGGCGCCTCGCCCATCTTTATAAATTTCTGGGCGCAAAAAAATATGTGATGGTCGATATCAGCCCTGCGATCATCGTCGCCCAGAATTACATGCATAACATTATGCCCAATCTTAAATATTTCGACTTCCGCCCGATCGATAATTTTGAATCTGTCCAACAGGAATTTGAACAGGCCGATGTTTGTTTCATGAGCGCTGATCAGATATCGCTTCTTCCCGACAAGTATTTTGATCTTGCGATAAATGTTTGTTCGCTCATGGAAATGAAAATGGAGACAATTGACTATTACTTAAAACAGATTGGGAGAACGACAACTGGATATTTCTATACTAAGCAATGGACACACCAAAATAATTTGCAAGATCAAATCCAACTTACGAAGGACGATTATCCGATCCCCCGTGACTGGACAAAACTAGCCGACAGAGTGGATCCGGCATTTGCCCGGTTGTTTGAACAGGTCTGGAAAATCAGATGAGATCCCGGACCCGGCGCATATGAACACAGCATCGCTTCGGTCCTCAGTTGTGGGGACAACGTCGCCTACTTTCGCGTCCGTCCTCGCCGCCGGGCCGGCCGCTTGGTAGACTGCGGCAAAAGGAGGGCTTCATGAGCCTCGTGCGCCACGGGTTGATGATCGGCTGTTTCGTCCTGCTGAGCGGATGCAGCTCTCTGGCCGTGTTCGAGACGGAGCAGCAGCGCCAGGCCCGGGTCGATGCGGCGGTGCAGCAGGCCCTGGCGCGGGAGCGGCAGGGTGGGCTTCTGGCCGGGCTCTCTCGGCACAATCCGATGCCCCCCGCGGACCGGCAGGTCGCCGAGGCCCGCCTAGAGGCGCTGGAGCGCATGACGACGGCGATCGCCGCCCGGCTGGAGGCGATCGAGGGCACTGCGGGCCAGTCGTTCCCGGCGATGGACCGGGCCGCCTATGGTCCCGCCGATGCGCCCGCCCTGACCGCCGAGATCGACTCGCTTCAGCACGATGTCGCCGCGCTGACGGCGGCGATCGGCCGTCTCGCCGACGGCGATTCCGACAGCGAGGCAGTGCTGCGGGCCCGGCTGGAGCGGCTGGAGCTGCGGACCAGCCGGATCGCCTGGCCCACGCCCAGCAGCGCCGTGCGGGCGGTGCACCTTGCCAGCTACCGGACCCATGAGGCGGCGCTGGCCGGCTGGGAGGTCCTGCTGAACCGGTACCGGGACGTTCTGACGGGCGAGACCCCGACCCTGGTCGAGGTCCGGACCGTGGCCGGCGCTTATGTCCGGCTGTTCGCCGGCGTCGGTCACGACGACGACGACCTGATGCGGATCCGCGAGGCGCTGCGCGACGGCGGCGACTACGCCATGATCCTGCCCCTGCCGGGCAACGCCGGAACCTGAACCGCCCACAGGCCGAGGGCGATGCACCGGCCGGTCAGCCGATCGGAGGTTCCGGAAAATCACATGTTCGGGGAAGTGGTGCCGCAAGAGGGACTTGAACCCCCGACCCCCGCATTACGAATGCGATGCTCTACCAGCTGAGCTATTGCGGCCCCAAGGGCACCGGAGTGCCATCGGAATTCGGCGTCCTAGATACGGAGGAAGTGCCGACGATGCAAGCGTTGCGTCGTCGCCAATCCCATTTCCGGTGTGGATCAACGGAAAGAGAGCGCCCCGATCCCCGGGAAGACCTGACCGAGCGACCCGGCGTCGCCCGAGCCGCCCAGGCCCCGGCCTTCGAACAGGTCGCGCAGGGGTGTCTCGTCGCCGCTCCGGAACGCCGCCAGGGCATCCTGCACGGCCTTGACCCGCTCCAGGCCGGACCGTGCGGCGGCCAGCCGCTCGCGGGCCGCCTCGCTGAGATTGCCGTCGGAGCTGGCGGTGTCGGTCCGGGCGAAGGTCCCCGTGGTGAGGCCGGCGCGGACCTGTTCCTGCGAAAGACCGAGGCTGCGACCGTCGGTGGCGAGCACGCGGGTGTCCTCTGCGGCAACCCTGCCGTCGCGGGCGACCCCCACCTCGAGCGCGAACTGTCGGATCGAGGCGAAGGCGCTGCCGCCATCGGCCACGGACACATCCAGGGCGGCGATGCGGAACTGGACCGCCACCTGCTCGCCCTTGGCTTCGGCGCTGTCGAGCGTCTGGGAGATTTCGCCGATCACCCGGTCCACGATGGCCGTCACGCCGTCGCCGGAGGCGAAGGCACTGGCCACCGCCTCGATCGCCTGACGTAGGCGGTCGCGGAAGCTCACATCGTCGCGGCCATCGGGCTCGACCGTGATGTAACCGGGATCGTTGGGCAGGAAGGGACGGCTTTTCGGCGCCTCGCTCGTCGTTTCCGAGCGGGGGGCGGTCTGCTGCTGACGCGTGGACGCCGTCAGAAATGCTGTCTGAGAAGATCCGCCGGCGGCGTTCGCAACGCCGGCCGCGCTATCGATCGTCGCGACCATGACTATGTCCTTTCTGGACGGCCCAGGCGTCTCCCGTGAGCGCCTCCGCAGCCTTCGTCGACCGGCATTCTCGCCGGATAGTCTGAATTCTATCTAATCCGCAGCAAAGTTCCAGCTAATAATTAAAGCGCCCTTAACCTCCGAGTCAAGCTTTCCGCCGATTCGCGCAAATTATCCACAGCCGGGGCACCGGCAGAGCGGTCACCTGGGCTGTGGCAGGCGATCTCAGGCCGCGCTTGCGGCACCGGGTTGCGAAGGCTTCGGGCCGGAGTCCACGGTCTCCTCGGCGGTGAGTTCGACGATCGGGCCGGATGCATCGCCGTCCTGGGTGACCAGGGCGGGGGGCACGACCGAAACCCGGGGCGGCCGGGACCAGCCGACCGTATCGAACGCCCCGCAATTGCCGCAGGTCGCCGTCCACTTGGCCGCCACCGCGCCGCAGGAGTCGCAGGTCCAGGCCGGATCGCTGGGCGCATAGGCCGCCCGTTCCAGCCATTGCCGGGCGGCGGCCATATTGCCGTGCTCGCCCTCTTCCAGCCGCGCCCAGAGCGCGCAGGCCCGCGGACCGACATCTTCCGGGTCCAGGGCGGAGAGCTGGGCGCGGGCCTCGCCCCAGAAATCGCCGTCGAGCGCCGTCTCCGCGACGGCCAGCCGGCTTTCCGGGTGATCCGGCAGCTTCTCCACCATCGACTGGATCTTGCGCAACAGCATGGAGGCGGACTCGCCGTCCCACAGGGTGCGCATGGTTGCGGCCAGATCCGGATGGGGGGCGGTCTTCCACTGATCGGCCACCAGCTTGCGCCCCTTGTCCTTGCGGCCGGTCGCGCCGAGCAGGGCGGCCTCGGCCACGATGGCCGGCACGAAGTCGGGCTGACTCTCCCGTGCCTTGGCAGCGAGATCGAGGGAGTCCGTCTGGGTCTCGGCCAGCCGCGAGCGTTCGATCAGCAGGGCGGCGCGGTGCTTGCGCCCCTCCGGACGCGGGATCAGGCCGCGCTTGACCGCATCGTACAGGGCCGACTGGGCCTCCAGCCAACGGCCGGCCCGGGCTAGGCCGAACACCCGGGTGGTCGCCACCTGCACCGAGTTCGGACGCAGCTTGTGCGCCTCCTCCGCCAGCTCCAGCACATGGGCGTCGTCGCCGCGGGCGTCGGCCAGACGCATCAGTCCGACCAGGCCGATGAAGGCGGTTTCCTTGTCGTCGCGCAGGGCGGCGAAATACCGGGCCGCGGCGGCCGCATCGCCGCTCAGGGCGGCGGCCTGGGCGGAGAGCAGCCGGGTCAGGCTCGGCTCGCGCAGCAGACGGTCGGCCTCGCGCGCCAGACGCTTGGCCTCCTCGCCGTCACCGACGGCGACCGCGGCCATACCCTGGACGAGGGCCTTGTAGCCTTCCTCGTGCCGATGGGCGCTGCGGCCGCGCAGGAACGAGATCGGCGCCCGCACGGTCGCGAGCGCGGCGCGCCAGCCGACGGCGGCGATCCACAAGGCGATGCCGAGCACCAACAGGAACAGCGCGAACGGCGTCTCCAGCCGCCAGCCGAGCCAGTCGACCCGAACCCCGCCGGGATTCTGGACCAGCCAGACGGCGACGGCGACGAAGAGGGCGAGCTGGACGAGATAGATCAGGGACCGGCGCATGGATCAGCCCCCCGACAGCGTGGCAAGGGCGCGCGACTGCAGGGTGCGGACCGCGCGATCGACCGCGATCCGGGCGTTGGCCTCCGCGATCCACGGCGCCGCTACCTTGGCCGGATCGCCGTCGAGGGCGCCGAGCGCCTGGACCGCCCCCGGCAGATCGCCGGCATTGGCCGCCGCCTCGGCGCGGTTCACGATGGCGTCGATATCGTCGCCTTCCTCGGTCTCGGTGCGCCGCAGGGTGACGAGCGAGGCGATGCGGGTGAGCGCCGTGCCGACGACGCCGTCATCGGCGCCGACGATGGACGCGTCGATGACCGAGGCGGCCACGGCCGGGAACCGGGCCCGTAGATCGGCTTCCGAGGGCACCCCGGCGGCGTGGCTCTTCAGGGTGGCGACGGCTTCGCCGACCTGGGGCTGGTCGAGGGCCGCGGTCTCCACCGCATCGAGCTCGGCGGCGAAATCGCCGCTGTCGCTGCTGGCCGCGGCGAGCAGGTTGGTCGCCAGCAGGAAGGCGCCGGCCTGTTCCTGTCTGTTGCGGCCCTGGGCCAGCCGGTCGGCCAGATCCTTCTGGGTGGCGGCGATGGAATCGAGACGGGCCACCAGGTCGGCATCGCCGCCTTCGGAGGTGTCCTGCAGACCGTCGACCCGCTCGCGCAGGGCGGCCAGATCTTCCGGAGAGACTGCCGGCGGTGCGGAATCTTGCGTTTCCAGTTCGGACAATCGGGCATCCATCTCGGACAGCCGGCCAGACAGGTTGGAGGTCACCGCCGCGACGCCGTCGGTATCCTCGGCCGAGCCGAGGCCCTGGCGCACGATGGACATCTCGTCGGCCAGCGCCGTGAACCGGTTCTCCAGCGAGGCGATGCGCTCGGCCAGATCGCTCGCGGCGGTGGTGTCGGCATTCGTACCCGCGCTCGTGTCGGCGGCCGGAGCGTCGGCAAGACGCTTGATCTCGCTCTCCAGGGCGGAGACCCGCTCGGACAGCGCCTCGAAGGCGGCGGCGGTCACGGCCCCGGTATCGGCGCCGGTGTCGGTCCCGGGCTGGGAGGCGGGTCCGGTTGCGTCGGAGGCATCGGCGGAGACGGGAGCGGAGACCGCCGGTGCGGTGTCCGATGTCGAGGAGGAGGCCGCCGGCGCGGGGTCCTTCGGGGCGTCGGGATCGGTCTCGGCCGGCACCACCGGCAGGGTCACCCCGACCATCTCGGCATAGGGGGCCGCTTCGTCGCGCCATTCGGGATAGGTCGCGTAGCCGATCCCGCCGACCAGGACGATCAAAATGAGAAAGACCACAAGCCGGCCGGCGCCGCCGCTCGATCCGGAACTGCGGGGCGTCGCGGTTGTGGACGATCCGGTGTCGCTGCCGGCTTTCGCTGTGTCGGAGGAAGACCGGCTCTCGGAGGAGGAGACGGTTTCGCTCGAGGCGCCCCAAGGTCGGTCGGCGGGTTTGCCGGCCAGATTTGCGGCGGAGGCGGACGCCGACGACCGAGCCTCGGAGCGCGAGTCGTCGTCGGACAGCGAATCCTCGCCCATGCCGGGATCCGGTACGTTGGATGCCGCCGCGCCCGAGACGCTGTCGGATCCGCCGGCGGCGGATCCCCCGGCCGATCCGCCGGCCAGGGTGTCGGCGCCAGCGCCGGCTGCGCGATCTTCCGCCGATGCTGCCGTCAGGCCGGAGGAAGGCGCGCTGAGCGTGTCCGCGCCTTCTCCTCCAGTCACGGTAGCACCGGTCTCGTTCTCGGCCTTAGGCGTCTCCGCCATGGATCAATCCTTTTCCACGTTCCGATCGGACCCGCCCTCGACCACCGCCGCAATCAGCGCCGCCTTTGTCGGGGACTTAGCTACATGTATGACGTGCCACGCGAGTTTCGAGGCCATGCGCGCGATCTGGTCGCTGAGGCAATAGGCCGAAACGGTCGCACAGGCGGTTTCAAGCTCCCGTCCGGCCACAAGCCTAGCAAAGGCTTCCGCGCTGCGGGGAGAGAAAAACAGGACACCCTCCACCGATCCGTCGCGCAGCGCTTCTGCGACCGCCGCGGGTAGCGCGTCGGCCATCGCCGTGCGGTAGGCGACCCGCCGGATCACCGCATAGCCGCGGGCGGCGAGGATTTCGGTCAGGTCGGTGCTGATCGCCTCGCCGCTGACCCACAGCAGGGCCCCGGCCTCGGGACGGCAGGTGCGGGCCACCAGATCCGTCAGCGAGGCGGCATCGCCGGAGGCGGTGGCGATGGTGGCGAAGCCCGCCTCGGCCGCCGCCCGCGCCGTCGCCTCGCCCACAGCCAGCACCGGCAGATCCCGCCCCAGGCCCATCCGCCCGGCGCCCTGCGCGCCGTTCGCGCTGGTCACCAGGAGCGCCTGAAGCGGCGCCGGCAGATCGCCGGACGGCTCGAGCGGTTCGACCGTCAGCATGGGCGCCGCCAGGGTCTCGATCCCGTGGGCCGCCAGCTCGTCGGCAAGATCGGCGGTAGCATCCGCCGGGCGGGTAACGATGACCCGTCGATCCGCCCTCCCGGCCGTCATCCCGGCCCTCAGGCCAGGAAATCGCGCCCGCAGCGCGACAGGATGTCCTCGCCCACCCCGAAGCCCAGCGCCTCGGCATCGCCCGCGTCGGCGCTGGCGGACCCGGCGTGGCTCTGCGTGCCGTCGAGCGACAGCACCAGTCCGTTCAGGGTCAGCCGGCCGCCGTCGAGCACGGCGTGGCCGGAGATCGGCGTGCGGCAGGAGCCGTCCAGCGCCGAGAGCATCGCCCGTTCCGCCGTGACCCGCGCCCGGCTCGGCGCATCGTCGAGGGCGCTCAGCCAGCGGGCGATATCGGCATCGCGGGCCGACGCGTTGCCGTCGCGGCACTGGATGCCGATCGCCCCCTGGCTGACCGGCGGCGGAAAGGCGTCCGGCTCCATGATCCGGGTGATGGCGTGTTCCATCTCCAGCCGCTTAAGGCCGCAGACCGCCAGGAAGGTGGCGTCCGCCTCGCCGTCGTGCAGCTTGCGCAGGCGGGTGTCCACGTTGCCGCGGAACATCACCACCTTCAGGTCCGGCCGGCGGTTCAGCACCAGGGCGGCGCGGCGCACCGAGGCGGTGCCGATCCGTGCGCCCTCGGGCAGCGCCTCGAAGCTGTCCGCATGGGGCGAGATGAAGGCGTCGCGCGGATCCTCCCGCGGCAGGACGGCGGCCAGGATCGTGCCGTCGGCGATGGTGGTCTCCATGTCCTTCATGGAATGGACGGCGGCGTCGATCGCGCCGGAGAGCAGCTCCCCCTCGACCTCCTTGATGAACAGCCCCTTGCCGCCGAGCTCGGCCAGGGGCCGGTCGCGCACGACGTCGCCGGTGGTCTTCACCGTCCGGATCTCGATCGCGCCGTCCTCCCGCAGCTCGGGCCAGGCGGCCAGCAGCCGCTCGCGGGTTTCTCGGGTCTGGGCGAGGGCCAGCGCCGATCCGCGCGAGCCGAGGATGATTTTGGCGGTCATGGAGCTGTCGTCTCGCCTCTGTCTAGCGGAGTGCCATCGCGGCGGGTTTCGTGTAGACGAAGGCACGATCCTAAGGGAGACCGCACCGTGCCTTCCGGCCCGCACGCCAGTTTAGGCCCTATTCTAGGCATAGAAACGAGCTGTGATGAAACCGCCGCGGCGGTCGTCGACGGCGACCGGCGGATTCTGTCCAATGTGGTGCTCAGCCAGCTCGACGATCACCGGGTCTATGGCGGCGTCGTTCCGGAGATCGCGGCCCGAGCCCATCTCGACCATCTGGACGCCATCGTCGCCCGGGCGATGGCGGAGGCGGGGCTCGATTTCGCCGATCTGGCCGGCGTGGCGGCGACGGCCGGGCCCGGGCTGATCGGCGGCGTGCTGGTGGGTGCCACCCTGGCGAAGGCGGTCGCCAGCGCCCATGGCAAGCCGTTCCTGGCGGTGAACCATCTGGAAGGCCATGCTCTGACCGCGCGGCTGACCGACGGCATCGACTTTCCGTATCTGCTGCTGCTGGTCTCCGGCGGCCATTGCCAGCTTCTGCTGGTGCAGGGCGTCGGCCGCTACCGCCGGCTCGGCACCACCATCGACGACGCGGTGGGCGAGGCGTTCGATAAGACCGCGAAGCTGCTGGGCCTGGGCTATCCGGGCGGTCCCGCCGTGGAGCGCGCGGCGGCGCAGGGCGATCCCGACGCGGTTGACCTGCCGCGCCCGATGGTCGGCAAGCCCGGATGCGACTTCTCCTTCTCCGGCCTGAAGACGGCGGTGCGCCGGCGGGTGGAGGAGGCGGGGGACGGGCTGGACGCGGGCCGCATCGCCGACATCGCCGCCGCCTTTCAAAAGGCGGTAGCCGCCTCCCTGGTCGACCGGACCCGGCGGGCGGTCGACCTGCTGGAGAGCGAGGGCATCGTCGGCCGGCCGCTGGTCGTGGCCGGCGGCGTGGCCGCCAACGGCACGATCCGCACCGCCCTGGCCGGGTTGTCGGACAGCCGGGGAATGCGGTTCGTCGCGCCGCCCCTGGCACTGTGCGGCGACAACGGCGCGATGATCGCCTGGGCGGGGCAGGAGCGGCTGAGCCTGGGCCTGGTCGACGGCATGGACTTCCGCCCCCGACCGCGCTGGCCCCTGGATCCGGACGCCTCTCCCTCCATCGGCGCCGG
Organism: Thalassobaculum sp. OXR-137; assembly: GCF_034377285.1. NCBI lineage: Bacteria > Pseudomonadati > Pseudomonadota > Alphaproteobacteria > Rhodospirillales > Thalassobaculaceae > Thalassobaculum > Thalassobaculum sp. OXR-137. Next base: position 1,197,423 of record NZ_CP139715.1, read on the forward strand.
ACGGGTGAAGGCTTAGGGAAACTGAACTTCTTCCAATTTTTTACACTCCCCGGACTTGTTCCGGGGTGAGCCGTCATCGGGCGCAACGTTGGACGACAAAGCGTTGGCCGGCCTTGCCCCGGAATAAATCCGGGGAGTGAGGTGGTTGTGTGGGTATTCCGCACTCCAGGGGTGCGCACCACCGCAAACTCGGGCTAAATCCTCCCTCCGATATCGAGACGAGAGGCACCCCTCATGGCGTACTGGCTGTTCAAATCCGAGCCCGGCACCTGGTCCTGGGACGATCAGGTCAGGAAGGGCGATGAGGGCGAGGGCTGGGACGGCGTGCGGAACTATCAGGCCGCCAACAACATGAAGGCCATGAAGGTCGGCGACCGCGGCTTCTTCTACCACTCGGTCAACGAGAAGCAGATCGTCGGCATCGTCGAGGTGATCGAGGAATACCATCCGGACCCGACCGACAAGTCGGAGCGTTTCGGTATGGTAACGATTAAGGCGATCCAGCCGGTCGAGAAGCCGGTGACCCTGGCCGACATCAAGGCCGAGCCGGAGTTGGAGGATTTCGCCCTGGTCCGCCAGTCCCGCCTCTCCGTCGTCCCGGTGACCGACGCCCAGTGGCGCCTGATCCTGAAGATGGCGGAGACGAAGGTTTAACCGTCGCCCCCTCCGCTCAACCGTCATCCTGACGCACGTCAGGATCTGCGGTGCACGGGCGCCGGGGTTTTGATCCTGACTTGCGTCAGGATGACGGAGATGGGGAGTTATGCACTCGCCCCCTCGATCTCCGCGATCATGTCCGCCATGGCGACCAGCCGTTGCGCTTCGGCAACGTGCAGGCCCTCCACCAGCTTGCCGTCGACCTGCAGCACACCCTTGCCCTCGGCCATAGCGGCGGCATGGGCCTGCGCGATCTTGCGGGCCCAGGCGATGTCCTCCTCGCGCGGCGAGAAGGCGGCATTGGCGGCGGCGATGGTCTTGGGATGGATCAGAGTCTTACCGTCGAAGCCCAGTTCGCGTCCCTGGCGGCAGACGGCGGCGAAGCCCTCGTCGTCGTTCAGGTCGGCATGCACCCCGTCCAGGATGGCGATCCCATAGGCCCGCGCCGCCAGCAGGCAGAGCCCGAAGGAGGTCATCAGCGGCATGCGGTCGGGCGTGTGCAGGCACTGCAGGTCCTTGGCCAGGTCGTTGGTGCCGAGCATCAGCCCGGCCATGCGCGGGGTCGCCGACGCGATCTCCTGGGCCGCGAGCACGCCGCGGGGCGTCTCCACCATGCACCAGATGCCCATCGTCTCCGGCGCACCGTTGCGAATCAGCAACGACTCCGCCTGGCGGACCGTGCCGCCACTCTCCACCTTGGACAGGATGATGCCGTGGGCCGGCTGGGCGGCGGCGAAGAGCAGGTCGTCATGGCCCCAGGGCGTGTCCAGACCGTTGACCCGGATCAGGATCTCCCGGCTGCCATAGCCGCCCTGGGACAGCGCCTCGGCGATGGCGTCGCGCGCCGCCTGCTTGGCCTCGGGGGCGACCGCGTCCTCCAGATCCATGACGATTCCGTCGCAGGGCAGGGCGCGGCCCTTGTCGAGGGCGCGGGGGTTCGATCCCGGCATGTAGAGGACGGAGCGGCGGGGACGGATCACGGCGGTCATGGGCGGGCGTTTCCAACGGTGAGAGGGTTCCGGGGGTCTTTGGAGGCGAGGGTAGCGGCCGGCGCGGAACTCGACAACGCACCGGATTTGTCCCGCTGACGGGACGGCCCGAACCGGGTATGAGGGAGCCATGCCGATCCTCGCCCTTTCCTCCCATGTCGCCGTCGGCCATGTGGGCAACGCCGCCGCCGTCCCGGCCCTGGAGCGCCGGGGCCATGAGGTCTGGCGCGTCGACACGGTCAGCTTCTCCAACCACCCGGGCCACCGCAAGTTCACCGGCACGGTGCGCGAGGGCCACGAGATCGCCGAGCTGCTGCGCGGCATCGCCAACCACACCGGCTGGCATGGGGTGGAGGGGATCTATTCCGGCTATCTGGGCACGGCGGAGACCGGCCGCGCCTTTCCCGAGGTGCTCGACGCCATCAAGGAGGCGAGCCCCGACGCGGTCTATCTCTGCGACCCGGTGATCGGCGACCACGGACGGGTGTTCGTGCGCGAGGGCATCGAGAACGCCTTCCGCGACCGGCTGGTGCCGCGGGCCACGATCATCACGCCGAACGCCTTCGAGCTGGCGCTGCTCTCCGGGCACCGGGTGGAGAGCGTGGCCGACGCCCATGACGCGGCGGTCACCCTGCTGGAATGGGGTCCGGAGGTGGTGATCGCCACCGGCGTCCCGGACGGCGACCGGCTCGCCGTGGTGGCGGTGACGGCGACCGAGAACTGGGTCGCCCGCTCGCCCTGGCACGACCGGCCGTTCTTCGGCACCGGCGACCTGTTCGCCGGGCTGTTCCTGTCCCATTGGCTGGAGCACCGCAGCGCCGCGCCGGCGCTCGCCCGCACCGTGGCGGGGCTCGAGGTGGCGACGGCGGCGACCAAGGCCGCGGGATCGGTCGACCTGGCGCTGATCGCCAATCTCGATGCGATCACCCGGGCGGCCCCGGCCGAGGTTCTGCCGCTCGGCTGACCGCACGGGGCCGGTAGCGCGGCGCTGGAGTGGCGCCGGAGTGTTGCAGCCCTACTCCCAACCCCGACTTCCTGGACGCTCCGCAGGAGCGATCCAGGATCATGATCCGGCGACGATCACAGGGTCCTGGATCGCCCTCGGCGGTCGTCCAGGAAGTCGGAATATATAGGGAGGCGCTACAGACCCAGCAGCGCCGGCGGGTCGTCGGTGACGATGGAGGCCATGCCCCAGTCGTACAGTTCCTTCGCCCGTTCCGCATCGTTAACGGTATAGACCATCGGCACCCAGCCCCCGTCGAGGATCGCGGTGACGTCTTCCGGCCCGAGAATGTCCCTCGTCCCCGGGATCACCGCGTCGACGGCGAGAGCCTCGGCCGCCTCGCGCCAGTCCGCCGGCCGGTCGCTGAGCAGGAGGCCGCGGATGTAGCCGGGTGCGGCGTCCCGCACCACCGCCAGGGCCGCCCGGTCGAAGGAGGTGATGACGATATCGTCCGTCGCAGCCCAGCCCTCCGCGTCGAGAACCTCGAGCACGGCGCGGGCGGTCTGCGGGCCGGTGCCCGGGTCCGGCTTGATCTCCAGGTCCAGGCCGAGGCCGATCTCGCGGCACAGGGCGAGGCACTGGGCCAGGGTCGGCACACCCTCGCCGTTGCCGGCATCGACCTGCGCCAGTTCCTGCGCCGAGAGCGCGACGACGGGGCCCTTGCCGGTCGTGGTCCGGTCGAGGGTGGCGTCGTGCATCAGCACCGGCACGCCGTCGCGGGCGAGCTTGGCGTCGATTTCAACCCAGGGCGCGCCCGCCGCCTTGGCCGCTCGGATCGAGCCGAGGGTGTTCTCCGGGGCGAGCGCCTTCGCGCCACGGTGGCCGATCAGGCGGGGTGGAGTGAAGGGGCGGGCAGGCATGGGGGATCTCCGGATCAGGGGCCGGCGGACAATAGCGCAAGGGAGATGACGGGAAAATGACGGGCGTCGGCCGTTCTCCAGCCATCCGCCTCTTCATGCCCCGCGGCTTCGCCAGTCCCGCCGAAATCAGTCCCGCCGAAATCAGTCCCGCAGGAAGAAGTCGATCGTGGACACCACGCGCACCCGCTTTTCGATGGCGCCGTCGGCGTTGTACTCGGCCCAGCCCAGGGGCGGGCCGATGGTGAAGACGCCCTGATTCGCCTGACGGATGGCGCCGACGGTGCTGCCGCTGTCGTCGGCGAACTGCTGGGCGCCGGCGCGGGCTTCCTGGGTGGCTTCGGCGATCATCTCCGGCTTGATGTCGTTCAGGCCGGTGAAGACATAGGTCGGCCCCCCGGTCTCGGCGAAGACCACGCCCATCTTCACCAGCTCGCCGATCCGCGAGGCGGCGCTGTCGACCAGCTGGACGTTGTCGGTCCGCACAGTGACCGCCTGGGCCAGGATGTAGCGGCCCTTCTCGACGCCCTCGGGCCGATAGGCCTGGGCCAGCAGATCCTGGACCTCGACCCGGCCGCGGATGATGCTCTCCTGCGGCAGTCCTTCGCCGACCAGGAACACGACCAGGGCGTCCACATCCTGCTCCAGCCGGGACTGGGTGGCGCCGAGATCGTCGCCGGTCTCGGTGATCCGCACCGGCCAGACGGCCAGATCGGCCACGACGGCCCGCTCGGACACGCCCTTGACGGTGACGTAGCGGTCGGACGCGCGGCCGTCGCGGAACCCGTCGCCGACGAACTTGCCGGCGACCGCGACACCCACGGCCACGACGACGGCGCTCAGGAGAAGGGCGGCGATACGCAACTGATCCGGCATGGTCTCTATTCCTCGCAAGGCGGCCGTTTCGTCCGCGCCGGCATCATGCGCCGGCAATCATGACAGGTGTTGGACATGAGTGCGGCGAAACCGGTCGGCGAGGCGCATGGTGCCCGATTCCGGATCGGTCTGTCCCACACTTCGTTGTCTCAAAATATGTCCGACCGGGACCGCGCCCGTCAGTGCTTGGCCCGTCAGTGCTTGGCCTGGGCGTCGAAGGCGGCCTTCTGCTCGGGCGTGGCTTCCGCCTGATGCTTGGCCTTCCACTCGCCATAGGGCATGCCGTAGACGATCTCGCGCGCCTGCTCGTAGTCGAGGTCGACGCCCTTGTCCTCGGCGGCGGCCCGGTACCACTTGGACAGGCAGTTGCGGCAGAAGCCGGCCAGGTTCATCAGGTCGATGTTCTGCACGTCGGTGCGCGCGCGCAGATGCTCCACCAGCGTGCGGAAGGCGGCGGCCTCCAGCTCGGTGCGGGTCGCGTCGTCGAGTTTCGGTTGGTCGGCCATGGTCGATCCTCCGGTGGTTTGTCGTCTTCTATTCCAGGGAATATCGGTCCGGCCGCGGGGCGTTGCTAGCCCTTGCCGGCGGTGCGCAGAAGTTCCGCCAGCGCATCGCCGAACCGGTCGGCCCACAGGTCGCCGCCCGCCGGGTCGGCGATCAGGTCCTGGCGGAATTCCAGACACAGGTTCTTCAGCCCGCGCCGCTCGGCATGGACCGGAATCGAATAGCCCTCAGGCGTCGCCCCGGAATAGGGCTGGTTGTCGCCCACGCAGACGTCCGGAAACAGGCTGCGGAAGATCCGCATGGCGAGCGCCGAGGTCGCCGAGTCCTCGTCCCACAGGAAGCCGATCTCCCACGGGCGCTCCGCCGGTGCGCTGACCAGGGCCGGGGTGAAGCTGTGCAGGGCGACGAAGAGCGGACGCTCGCCCCCCGCCATCCGCCGGTCCAGCAGAGCGGCGATGGCGTCGTGGTAGGGATGGAACAGGGCATCGTAGCGTGCCTGCCGGTCCGCCTGGGCGAGCCCCTGGTTGGCCGGCACCGGCGTGCCGTCGGAGATCTCCGGCATCGAGCCGGCGGAAAACGGCACCCGGTTCACGTCGCAGGCCAGGCGCGAATAGCCGCTCACAACGAGGGGTGCCGAGAACCGGTCGGCGAGGCGGCGCGCGACCCGGTCGATGCCGATGTCGTAGCCGATATGCCGCGCCAACTCGCGCTCCGGCAGGCCGAGCGCCTTCAGCGCGGCGGGCACCGCATTGGCGTTGTGGTCGGAGACGAACACCACCGGGGCGGTGGAGTCGGGGTTCACGACCTCGAAGGCGGGCGGATCGGTATCGGTCAGCAGCGTCATGGCGGATGTCATAGAGTCCGGCCGGCCCGGGCTCAAGAGCGGCTGGCCATCAGGGCCTCGTGCTTGCGCACCATCTCGGCGTTGTTCGGGATCGTCTCCGGCGCCACGGCGGTCTGCCGGATGCCCTCGGCGGCCGGCGCGTAGGCCAGGGCCAGCGCCCGCAGATCGGCCAGCGGGTCGGCGGACCGGTCGATGCGCAGATCCATCCAGGGGAACGGATCGTCGCGCACGATCAGCAGGGCGGCGGTCTGCAGCGCTCCCAATTCGCCGCCCGCCGCCAGTCCGGCCTCGAGCGCGGCCACCAGCCGCAGTTCCAGCGGATCGCCTGTCGCGGCGAAGAAGCCGTCCAGCATTGCGCCGGGCACCGCTTCGTCCGCCAGGATGTTGCCCAGCGCGATCGCGCCGTCGCGGGTCGCGTTGCCGTGCAGCGAGTAGATCTCGGTGCCGTGGAAGGCCGCCGTGCGCCCGGCATTGTCCACCACCGCGATCTCCCGCCAGGGAGCGTCGGCCCGTCCGGCGACCAGGGCGGCGACCGTCTCCTCCGCGCTCAGCCCGCTGGCGAGCAGGTCGAGGCCGAGTGCGCCGAGGCGCGGGTCGGTGCGGTGCTGGGTCATCACCGCGCCGATACCGGCGCGGGCGTGCGGGCAGCGGCTGCCCACGGCGAGGCCGGAGGTGGTGACGGCCAGGCCGAAGGCACCGGTTTCGGGATCGCGCGCCGCGATGGAGAAGGTCATCGGGTTAACTCCGGTTCGATCTGCTGCGAGCGCGGGCCGGAGTGGTGTTGCACCGCCGGGCGCGCTATGGAGGTGGGGTCTGCCTATCGAAGCACGGGATCTGCCGAAGTGCGCGTACTTTTTGGTTGGGAATTCGGGGCCGGTCTCGGTCACGTCACGCGGTTCCGGCCGATCGCCGAACGTCTGTCCGCCGAGGGCTGGGAGATCGTCTGCGCGCTGCAGGAGATCGAGCGCGGCGACGCTCTGATCGACCGGGCGACGGGCCGGCGGCTGCCGGGCGTGCGGGTCGTCCAGGCGCCGCGCTGGAACATCCCAAGCGGTCCCAAGATCCGGCAGATCCCGACCCATATCTTCGCCGACGTGCTGCGGATCATCGGCTACGGCAATGTGGAGGCGCTTCGCCAGCGGATCTCGGCCTGGCGCGACCTGATCGAGGTGGTGAAGCCGGACGTGGTGGTGGGCGACTTCTCGCCGACCCTGAACCTGGCGGCGCGCGGCCGGGTGCCGCATATCGGCGTCGGCAACGGCTACACCACGCCGCCCGCCGGCCGGCCGATGCCGCCGATCCGCCCCTGGCAGCAGGAGCTGGAGGCGTTCAGCGTCGAGAACGAGCAGGCGCTGCACCGCTCGATCAATGCCGCGCTGGCGGCCCTCGGCGACCGGCCGATCGACTACGTGGCCGACGCCCTGCACGGCGACGAGACCTTCGTCTTCTCCCTGCCGCTGGTCGACCCCTATGCCGCCTACCGCACCGAGCCGACCCTGCCGCCGTTCAACATGCCGCGGGGCATCACGCCGAAGCCGCTGGCCGAGCGCGAGGAGCGCGGTGTGTTCCTCTACCTGCCGCGCAGCCACAAGCTGACGCAGATGGCGGTGGCGGCGACCAAGGCGGCGAAGGTGCGCGGCAGCGGCTACATCTCAGACCTGGCGCCGGAGGGGGCGCGCGCGGAGAGCGGCCCGGGCCTGACGATCCATCCGGATCCGCAGGACTTCGCCACGGCCCTGCCCTCGGTGCGGCTGATCGTGCACCATGGCGGCCTGTCGACGGCGGTGGCGGCCCTGCTGGCGGGGACGCCGCAGTTCATCCTGCCCTGGAACCTGGAGCATTCGGTGACCGCCCGCGGCGTGGCGGCGACCGGCGGCACGGTGGTGCTGTCCAAGGACCACGAGAACGAGACCAGCCTGCGCAACGCCATCTCCAACCTGGCCTCGGACGACGGTATCGCCGAGAAGGCCCTGGCGGCGGCGGGCAGCGTCGATCTCGGCGACCCGGAGGCGTCGATCCAGAAGATGCTCGGCCGGGTGAAGGCGCTGGCAGGGGCGTGACACCACCGGCTTTTCCCTACTTCGTCATCCTTGTAACTTATCGTCTTCCGCTTCTGGTAGAGTTTCGGAAGCGGTGGTGGATGGGACGCCGAGTCGTCCTGGAGCGTGCGAGCCCGAACGTCAGCAAGGTTGCCCATCCACCGTTCATCCCTCGAACCCGAACAGTCGCCGGGGCCGCCATATGGCGAGCCCGTTTAGGCAAGGCAGGGTAGCGATGGACCAGGTGATCGTGGGTATCGACGTCTCCAAGAGCCGTCTGGATGTTCATATCCTGCTCGGCGCGCAAGGGCCGGGCGAATGTGAGGCGGTGCCGCGTGACGGCGCTGGGATTGCAGCGTTGGCCGAGCGTCTTGGAGCGCTGGGAGCAACGCTGGTGGGGGTCGAGGCGACGGGCGGCTTCGAGACGGTGGTGGCGGCGGGTCTGGCCGGGGCGGGCTTGCCGGTCGTCGTGGTCAATCCGCGCCAGATCCGGGCCTTCGCCCAGGCGCTGGGACGTCGGGCGAAGACCGATCCGATCGATGCGGAGATGATCGCCCGGTTCCTGGCGGCGACCCGGCCTGAGCCGCGCGCATTGCCCGATGCGTCCGGCCGCCTGCTGGCCGATCTGGTGGCCCGGCGACGGCAGATCGTGTCGATGATCGCCGCCGAGCGCCAGCGTCAGAGCCGCCTCACGGAACCGCGGGTGCGGCGCTCGATCCTGCGTCTGATCACGGCCCTGGAGAAGGAACTGAACGAGGTCGACCGCGAGATCGACGACCAGGTCCGCGGCTCGCCGGTCTGGCAGGCACAGGAGGATCTGCTGCGCAGCGTGCCCGGCATCGGTCCGGCCACCGCCCGCACCCTGCTCGCCGATCTGCCCGAACTCGGCCGACTGGACCGGCGCCAGATCGCCTCCCTGGCGGGGCTGGCACCGTGGACGCGCCAATCGGGAACTTGGCGCGGCAAAGCCTTCATCGGCGGCGGACGCGCGAGCGTACGCACCGCCCTGTTCGTCGCAGCCATGGTCGGCGCGCGCTACAACCCTACCCTCAAGGCCTTCCACGCCAGACTGATCGCTGCAGGAAAGCCCAAGATGGTCGCCCTCATCGCCGTCGCCAGAAAGCTGCTTACCATCCTCAACGCCATCGTCAGAGATCAAAAGCCATGGCAAGTCGCTTGACCAAGATCACAGTCGCTGATGCAAATCAGGATCTGCGGTGCACCGGCGCCGGTAGCTTGGTCCTGACTTTCGTCAGGATGACGGCCGGACTGAATGACGGCCGGGTCAGACCTGCACGCTCATCCCGCCGTCGACGCCGAGTATCTGGCCGCTGACGAAGCTGCCGGCATCGGCCATCAGGTAGACCGCCGCCCCGCCCAGCTCCGCCGGATCGGCCCAGCGGCCGAGCGGGGTCTTGCCCACCACCCAGCTGTTGAACTCCTGGTTCTCGATCAGCGCGGTGTTCATCTCGGTGGCGACATAGCCGGGGGCGACCGCGTTCACCGTGATGCCCTTCGCCCCCAGCTCCACCGCCATCGCCCGGGTCAGCGCGCGCAGGCCTTCCTTGGCGGCGATATAGGCCGGGACCGTCGGCCGCGCCTGGGGGCCGAGCATGGAGACGGTGTTGACGATCCGGCCGCCGCCGGCCTCGGCCATGTGCCGGGCGGCGTCGCGGCCGAGCGTGAAGCAGGCGGTCAGGTTGGTGTCCACCACCCGGCGGAAATCCTCGGTCGGGAAGTCGAGCACCGGCACCCGGTGCTGCACCCCGGCATTGGCGATCAGGCCCCAGAGCCGGCCGTGACGGCCGACGATCCGGTCCAGCGCGGCGCGGCCGGCCACCTCGTCGGTCACGTCGAAGGCTTCCGCCTCCGCCGCGATGCCTTCGGCCGCCAGCTCGTCCACCCGGCCCTTCAGCGCCTCGGCGTTGCGGCCGTTCAGGACGACGGTCGCGCCGTGGGCACCGCAGGCCCGCGCCATGGCGAGGCCGATGCCGCGCGAGGCGCCGGTGATCAGGATCACCCGTCCGGTGAGATCGAATAGCTGGGTGGCGACGGTCATCGGTCGGTCTCTCCCTGGAAGGTTCTTGCTCTTGGGTGTCAGCGTCCCGCCTTGCGGACCTGCTCACGGTGGAAGACGTAGAGCCCGCTGGCAATCACGATCGCCGCGCCGACGACGGTCCACTGGTCCGGCAGGTCGCCGAAGACCAGATAGCCGGAGATCGTCATCCACAGGATCGCGCTGTAGGTGAAGGGGGCGAGCACCGAGGCGCCGGCATAACGGTGGGCGATGATCACCAGCCAGTGACCGACCCCGCCGAACACCCCGAGTCCGAGGAGCAGCAGCCACTGGGTCGCCGTCTCCGGCGTGCTCCAGACGAAAGGCAGGACCGGCAGGAAGATCACCGCGCCGACCAGCGGCGAGTACAGCGAGGTGGTGTCGGAATGGTCCCGGGCGGCGAGCTTGCGGGTGGCGATGTTGTACAGGGCGGCGACCAGCGCGTTGCCCAGGCACAGGCCGATCGCCCAGTGCACCTCGGCCGCACCCGGCCGGATGATCACCAGCACGCCGATGAAGCCGACGGCGATGGCCGACCAGCGCCGCCAGCCGACGGTCTCGCCCAGCAGCGGCACCGACAGGGCGGCGACCAGCAGGGGGGCGGTGAAGAAGATCGACGCCGTGGTGGTCAGCGGCAGATAGCTGACGGCGGTGAAGTTCAGCAGCGTCGACATCACCAGCAGCATGGAGCGGGCGATCTGCAGCCGCAGGTTGCTGGTGGCGAAGACCCGCGTGCCCTTGCGCGGCATCAGCACCAGGATCACCAGCACCGCATGGCCGACGAAGCGGGACCAGACGATCTGCAGGGTGTCGAGGTCGCGGCTCAGCACCTTGGCCGAGGTGTCGAGACAGGCGAAGAGCAGGAAGGCGCCGCAGATCAGCAGGATGCCCCGGCCCACATGTCCGTCGTCCAGATAGTTCGGCGTATTCGGCGCGACCACGATGCCCTCGGGAGTGAGTTCCTCCCGTCTTACGCGCTCCGCCGCCGCGCGTCGAGGCCGGGCTTAGGAGGTGCCGGCCGCCTGCTTCGCCGCCACCTTGCGCGCCAGGCGCTCCAGCCCGGCATCGGGCATCCCGAGTTCGCGCAGATGGGTCACCGTGTTGAACAGATACTCGCAGCAGGGCCCCAGGAACCCGCAGGCACGGGCGATGGTTTCCGCCGCTTCCTCCTCCGGCAATCGCCCGCAATAGCGTTCGTTGGCGCGGTTGATGACGAAGCCGAGCACGCTGATCGGGCCCTGGTCGGTCTGCGCCTTCAGCCAGCGCGGCCGGTAGGCGTGGGTGACCATCTCGCGGCGCCAGACCAGCTCGAGCTCCGCCTCGGCATGGTCCTTGGGGATGCGGAAGGCCACGCCCCGGCAGACCCCGCCGCGATCCAGCCCCAGCACCAGACCCGGCCGGTCGGGGGTGCCGCGGCCCAGTTCGGTGCGCAGGCAGAAGCGGCGGTGCAGCCCGCGCACCGTGGCGCAGCGCTGCTCGCTGAATTCGATGGCCGGATTCCAGATCAGCGAGCCGTAGCCGAACAGCCAGACATCCTCCTCCGGCTGGCCGGTCTGCGGAAACATCGACGCCCGGGACGCCGCCAGTTCTTCGTCGGTCAGGGTCTTCAGGGTGGGTTCGTGCTTGTGCAGCAGGGCGCGGATCTCGCCCGAGCGCAGCCGCTCCCGCGTCAGGGCGACGGTCTGTGGGGTCGCCGACTCTGAGGTTTCGGGAGGGGTTCGGGATGCCGTGCTGGATGAATCCGCCATGGTCGTTCCATATACTTGGCGCCGGCCCGGTTCCCAGGGGCCTGTCTGGAACGGCATTCGTGCGATTTCGGCGCAGTATGATGCCGATATGTGGTCGGCGTCGGTTACTCGGCGTTCCGCATCCAATTGTCCCAGAGCTTCTCGCCGATCTGGCAGTCGCTGAGCTCGGCCATCTGGGCGGGCATCCAACGCGCCGGTACCGCCCGGGGTGGCGGCATGCGGCCGGCGATCTCCAGGATCAGCTTGCGGCGGATGGCGTCGGCGAATTCGCGCGGGTCCTGAACGGTGACCAGAAACGCCCCGAAGCCGCCGATCACGCAGTCCTCGTAGTAGAGGTCGAGGTTCTGCACGTCGAAGAACCCGCTGGGGAAGCCGGTTTTCAGCATGATCGGCAGGCCGTTGATGGTGATGCCCCGATCGATGACGGCATCGCGGGCGTCCGTCACGCGGAAGCCCTGGTTGTTCGGGCCGTCGCCGGAGATGTCGATCACCCGCCGGGGGCTGGCGACGCCGGAGGTCTCGAAGAGGCCGGCGGAGAAGGTCAGGGCGTTGCTGATCGAGGTGCGGCTCAGGCGCTGGAGGGGGGCCGACGCCAGAGTATCGGCGACCCGGCCGGCGGAGGCCGCACCGTCGACCAGGGTCCAGGGGACCAGCACCGTCTGCAGTCCGTGGCCGGCCCATTCCACATAGGTCAGGGCGATCCGGCCGAGCGGCCCGCCCTCGATGGCGCGGATGACCTCCGGGTCGCGCAGGGCCGCGACATAGCCGGCGCGTTGCAGGCTCTGCTCGTCCTGGTCCATGGAACGGGAGATGTCCACGGCGAGGACGAGCTGGAGATCGACCGCAGTCTGGGCTTCGGCCCGGCCGGACAGAAGGAGCCCGAGCAGGGCGGCGGACAGCAGGCGGAGCATGCGGACACCTCCGAACGGGTCGAGCGCGGGCACCGGAGTCCCGGAGCCGGCCAATACAAGGCCGGTCTCCACAAGGCCGGTCTCTTCAAGATAGAGCGCCCCGCCGGTCGCGGCGAGATCCACGGGTCGAGAAAGGGCGAAAGCCCGCCGTCGCCCGGTTGGCCTCCCGGGCCCGGGTCGCTATCGTAGGCCGTCCTGCCGCCCGCGCCCATCCGCCGCGCCCCTCCTGCGCCCCATCCCTTCCGCTCTTCCGCAGGCCGATCCATGACCGAACCGACCGCCGTGCCCGTTACCGACCCGACCCCCCCGTCCGCCCCGCAGGACCGGGTGCTGCTCGGGATCGGACTGATGCTCCTGTCGGTGGCGCTCCTGCCGATCATGGAGGGATTGGCGAAGTCGATGAGCGACCGCTACGTGGTGGTTCAGCTCGTGTTCGCCCGCTTCGCCTTCCAGTCGCTGTTCATCGTGCCGATCGCCGCCCTGCGCCACGGACGGGAACTGAGGCGGGGCAACCGGCTGGCGCTGCAGATCGCCCGCGGCCTGTCGATCCTCGCCGGCACCGGTTTCTTCTACTGGTCGCTGCGCACCCTGCCGCTGGCCGACGGGCTGGCGCTGATGTTCGTCGCCCCGCTGATCGTCACCGCGATCTCCGCGCTGTTCCTGGGCGAACAGGTCGGCGCGCGGCGCTGGGCCGCGGTGCTGGTCGGCTTCCTCGGCGTGCTGGTGATCCTGCGACCGGGTCTCGGCGTGTTCCAGCCCGGCGCGGTGCTGGCTCTTGCGGCGGGCTGCTGCATAGCGACCTACGCCCTGCTGACCCGGCATCTCAGCACCGCCGCCCCGCCGCTGGTGACCCTGGCCTATACCTCCCTGGTCGGCGCGCTCTGCACCGCCATCCTGCTGCCCTTCGTGTGGAACACCCCGGATGCGGGCGACTGGCTGCGCATGGCGGTGATGGGGTCGGTCGGGGCGTTCGGCCACTACTTCATGATCCGCGCCTTCGAGCAGGCGCCCGCCTCGGTGATCTCGCCCTTCATCTATGCGGAGATCGTCATGGCGACGACGATCGGCTATCTGTGGTTCGGCGATTTCCCGGACGCCTTCACCTGGACCGGCATCGCCATCCTGATCGCCAGCGGCGTCTATCTGTCCTGGCGCGAGCATGTCGCCCAGCGGCGCGCCCGGATACCGGTCTCCGGAATGTGAAGGCCGCCCGGCCTGGGCGGGGCGCCGCATCGGCCCATCTCTTCTAGGAACCGTGTCCCGAGGTCTGGCGAGGAAGCATCCGATGGCATGGCGCAATTCCCCCGACCGGTTCGGCTGGGCGGCCAAGGTGTTCCACTGGCTCACCGCCGTGGCCGTCGCCGCGATGTTCGCCATCGCCTGGACGATGGACGCCCTCCCGGTCGGTCTCGCCAAGCTCCAGGCTTATGGCTGGCACAAGTCGATCGGCCTGACGATCCTGGCGGTGACGGTGCTGCGCCTGCTCTGGCGGCTGGCCAATCCGCAGCCCCGCTATCTCGGCGACAGTACCTGGCAGCGCCGGGCGTCGACGGTCGCTCACTGGCTGCTCTACGCCTGCCTGATCGCCCTGCCGATCCTCGGCTGGCTGATGTCGGCGGCGGCGAACACGCCGGTGAACCTGTTCGGGCTGATGGTGCTGCCCAACCCGATCGCCCCCGACCGCGCGCTGGCGCAGCTGCTGGAGGAGGCGCACGAGACCCTGGCCTACGGCCTGCTCGCCCTGGTGGCGCTGCATGCGGCGGCGGCCCTCAAGCACCACCTGATCGACCGCGACGGTACCCTGCGCCGGATGCTGACGGTGCTGCTGATCGTTTCCGCCTTCGGCATGGCCACCGCTACGGCGGCGCCGTCGGAGGAGATGCCGCCCTGGAGTGCCGATCCCGCGCGCAGCCGGATCGCCTTCACCTTCACCCAGCTCGGCTCGCCGATCGAAGGGGAGTTCAAGGAGTACGACGTGGAGATCCGGTTCAATCCGGAAGACCCCGCCGGCGAGGTCCGGGTGGTGATCGAGACCGCGTCCATCGACACCGGCGACGACGACCGCGATGTCCAGGCCCGCAGTCCCGACTTCTTCTCGGTGGCGGCGTTTCCGGAGGCGGTGTTCGACGCCACCGACATTCGCCGGGACGGGGACGGGTATCTGGCTGTCGGCACCCTGACCCTGAAGGGCCAGACCCGGCCGCTCTCCCTGCCCTTCACCCTGACCGTGGACGGCGATACCGCCCATGCCCAGGGGTCGCTGGTGGTGAACCGGCAGGACTTCGCCATCGGCACCGGCGAATGGGCGACCAACGCCGCGGTGGGGGACGAGGTGCGGATCGCGATCTCGGTGACCGCGACCCGCGTCTACTGAGGCTCAGAAGCCGTACAGTTTCGCCGGGTTGTCGACCAGGATGGCCTTGCGCCGGGCCGCGTCGGGGACCCAGACCGCCAGTTCGTCCATCAGGTCGCCGTCATTGGCCATCGGGATCGTGACCGAGGGATGCGGCCAGTCCGTGCCCCACACGCAACGCTCCGGCGCGGTCTGCGCCAGGGCCTGGGCGACCGGCACCACGTCCGTATAGGGGGTGTGCTGCAGGTTGGTGCTGCGGTAGGCCCCGGACAGCTTCACCCAGGTGCGCCCGCCCTTCAGCAGGTCGAGCAGGGTGGCGAAGCCGGGCGCGTCCACCCCCTTGGCCGGATCCATGTGGCCCATATGGTCGACCACGATCTCGACGGGCAGGTCGGCATAGGTCGCCAGGTCGAAGGTCGAGACGTCGACCAGGAACTGGATGTGCCAGCCCAGCTCGGCGATCCGGTCGGCCATGGTGCGGATCTCGTCGGCCGGCGGGCCGCCCTTGAACAGCAGGTTATACCGCACGCCGCGCACGCCCAGCGCGTCGAGCCGGCGCAGCGAGGCGTCGTCGATGTTGGCGTCGAGCACCGCGATGCCCCGCATTTCGATCCCGTCCCAGCCGGCGGCCTCCTGCAGCAGCCACTCGGTGATGGCGTTGTCGGTGCCGTAGACGCTGGGATGGATGGTGACGCAGCGGGTCACGCCCAGGGTGTCGATCAGGTGGCGATACGCGTCGGCCGGATGGTCCGGCGGGGTGTAGCTGCGGTTGGGGGTATAGGGAAACCGGTCGGCGGGACCGAAGACGTGGAAATGGCAATCGGTCGCCCCTGCCGGCACGGCGAAGCCGGGTGCGCGGGGGGCGGGGTCGGCCGCTTGGCAGACCGGAATGGAGGCATCGTTCATGGCGGCGATCCTGGCGGCGTGGTTAACGGAAGTAAACACGCCGAATCGCCCGCCGGACGCCCTGCGCAGATTTACAGACGCGCCGGTGCCGCTTATGTTTTGGCCGATTGCTGGGACCCACCGGAGAGGCCGAGAACGGCGCGCGCATGCCCGAAAAAATCGACTTTTCCAAGGTGAGCTTCCTCATCGTCGACCAGAACAAACTGTCGACCCAGCTCATTCGAGACATTCTGGCCATGCTGGAGGTGACGCGCGTCCGCAGCGTGACCTCGGTCGCCCGTGCTCGCAACGTCCTGCGCGGCGAACCGGTGGATATCATCATCACCGAGTATCACATGGAGCCGGAGAACGGGATCGACCTGATCGACTGGCTGCGCACCAGCACGGATTCGCCCGACCGGATGATCCCGATCATCATGCTGACGGCCAATTCGGAAGAGGAATACGTCATGCGCGCCCGCGACCGCGGGGTGACGGAGTTCCTGGCCAAGCCGTTCAACGTGGAGGGCCTGTACCGCCGGCTGGTCTCGGTGATCGCCCGGCCCCGGGCCTTCGTCAACATCGACAATTATTTCGGACCCGACCGCCGACGGCGGCAGGTCGAGTTCGGCGGTCCGGACAGGCGGCGCAACGACTGATGGCGCGCCGCGCCCAGATCATTCCGCCGCGGCCGGATCTTCGGCGCAAGGCGGTGAATTATTCCAAGGGCTTCGATCTCAAGCTGACCCCGGCGATGGTGGAGAAGCTCGAGCAGGTCGTGCACAAGGCTCGGGACAATTTCACCGCCGACATCGCCGCCCGGCTGGTCGCCATGCGCGCCGCCCTGCGCGAGGCGGCGGAGAGCGAGACCGACGAGAAGGACCGCGGCGTCCTGAGCGCCATCTACGCCGACTCCCTGGAGATCAAGGGAGCCGGCGGCACCATCGGCTTCGATCTGCTGACGGCGATCGGCAAATCGCTCAACGACTTCGTGACAGGCCTGGAGACGCTGGACCGGCGGCGGGTCGACATCATCAACCTGCATATCGACGCGCTCTACGTGGTTTTGGCGGACAACATCACCGGCCGCGGCGGGCCGACCGAAGCCGCCGTGCTCCGGGCGTTTTCGGCGCTGCATCAGAAGTTCCGCGACGGCTGAACGCCCGCCCATGATTGCTGACAATCGCATTTCCGTGGAATAGTCTGACGCTCCGAGCCACTCGGGACGCGCGACTCGGAACGCGCGGCTCGGGCGCAAACCGCTGGGTGGGGAAAGGGATGGCTGAGATCGACCCGCTGGATCGCCGTGCACTCGGCGTGCTGTCGGAAACCGTGAATGCCGAGCTCGGTGCGGGAAGCATCGTGGCCCGCGAGGTCAACCGGGCCTACCGGTCCGGGCGCAGCGCCGATCTGCGCACCGCGTCGGCCGCGTTCGACGCGCTTCCCTCCTGGCAGCGCTCCAGCATCGGGGACGACGCGACCCGCCGGGCCCGCCGCATGCGCGCCAAGCCGGCCGAGCCGCGGCGCACGCCGGTCCGCGAGACCGTCCGCGACAGCGCGCGGGACTGGCAGGATCTGCGCGAGGCGCAGGAGCGGGTGGTGATCCCCTCGCCGCCGAGATTCCTGAAGCCGCGGGTTACCCGCTGAACAGCCTGGGGTAGAGCGTCCCGATCAATATTCGGCAGATCAGACTTCAAAATTTGATCATCAAAACTATAGTTCGCTGCCACGAGAGGGACCGAATGGCCGAATTGCGTGCCAAACCGGCGCCATCTGTGGGATACTAGCCCGGATCTTCATTGCCGGTACTGGCGTGCGGCCCCCATCACGGGTTTCACTTCCGGGGCAATGATGATGAGAGAGATTTGAGGTGCGGTCACGGATTGGCGGCCGACTCCGGCCGAAAGCGCCCGCACCGGAACGTTAGGATGATAGAGATGCGTGGCAGGAACGCAGCCCCGATCAATCAGCAGCCCTCCGTCGTCGAGTATTTCGCGAAGGAATTCGCGCGCTTCCTCAATAATGTCCAGAATAACGAAGTGGATTTCCTTGGCTCGTTCCTCATCGAGAACGAGTGGGAAAATTACCGCAAGGACGCCGAAGAGGTGGTCGAGTCCCTGACCCTGGCCGGATTCGTCATCGTGCCGCGATCGCCGACCGACGCGATGGTCCAGGCGGCGGACCAGGCGCTGTCGAAGGGCATGATGGCCTCGGCGTCGCGCACCTATGTCAGTTCGGTCTGGGGTGCGATGATCACCGAGTGGATCGAGACCCGGAACGCCAATCTGATCCTCGACATCTTCTCCATGGCGCTGTCGCGGGCCTCCAGCCTGGGCAAGAAGGATTCCGGGAAGTTCGATTCGTCCTTCCAGCGCTTCCGCAAGCAGAGCCAGGACATCATGGCCAGCCTGGAGAAGACCGGACTGGCGATCTGCCCGGACGAGGCCGCGCCGAACATGATCAGCGCCGGCGTGGCGGAAACGGCCGAGCACCGCTCGCGCACCAACCAGCAGATCGGTGCCGATCCGACCTACATCGCCAGTCTGTACGAGAACATGGTGAAGGCGCGCCCGGCCTGACCCGGCGCGTTTTCGCAGCGACGCCCGCCGTCAGCCCGAGGGCTTGCGCCGGTAGGCCGAGGCGAGCAGCGTGACAGCCTGTTTGTGGCGCGCGCTGCCCTGGGCGGGTGGGGCGGCCGACTGCCGATAGCTGGACATGGTCTGGCCGCTGCGCGAGCCGATGGCCGCCAGCAGGTCGGCTTCCGCGATCTGCGGCCTGCGGCCCTTCGGTCCCTTCTTACGCCCGCCGGTGCCGCCGATCGAATGACCGTCGGAGGCGCCCGTCGCCCGCTGGATCGCCAGCGCCGTCAGGTTCGCCATCAGCGGCGCCGTCAAGGCCCGGTAGAGCTTGTCGTCGGCATCGGCCCAGACGCGCAGCAGCAATGCCGCCTCGTGACGGTTGCCGCCGGCCGCTTCCATCGCTTCGAGCGCCTTGGCTTTCACGTAGTCCTGTCCGCGTGCCATCGCCGTCTCCCGCCTCCATGCCGCCGGCCGGCCCCCTTGGGGTCACCCCACGGGACCGCCTCGACCCCGCACGATACCAATCTTTCGCGAATTCGACACGTTCAGACTGGTCCGGCACGCAACCCGGTCTACCCTCACTCGTTCAGATCGAAGGAGGTGCGCCATGCGCAGACTGGCCTTCCTGACGTGTATCGTCTTTCTCGCCTTCTCCGCCCCCGCCTCGGGTGCGGACCTCAACCCGTTGAATGCGGTCGTCGAAATCCGCAGCGGCGTGCCGGCAGATGCCCGGACCGCCGATACGCTGGGCACCGAGCGTGCCGGCGGCGGCATTCTGATCGACGGCGGCGGCCTGATCCTCACCATCGGCTATCTGATCATGGAGGCCGACGAGGTCTGGGTGATGGATGCCGACTCGAATCGGGTGCCGGCGGAGACCGTGGGCTACGATCACGAGACCGGATTCGGACTGATCCGGGCGCTCGGTCCGCTGACGGCCACCCCCGCGCCGCTGGGCAGCTTCAGGGATCTGGAGGTCGGCGACACCCTGCTCGCCGCCGGTCCGGACAGCGCCCGGCCGACGGTGCTGATCGGCGTCAGGCCCTTCGCCGGCGGCTGGGAATACCTGCTCGAGGACGCGCTCTATACCTCGCCGCCGATCCCCGATTTCGGCGGCGCGGCCCTGTTCGCCAAGGACGGGCGGCTGGTCGGGGTGGGCTCGCTGATCCTGCGGGATATCGGCGGCGGCCTGCCGGGCAATCTCTACGTTCCGGTCGACCTTCTGCCGCCGATCCTGGGTGACCTGCTCGCCTTCGGCCAGGCAACGTCCCCGGCCCAGCCCTGGATCGGGCTGTATCCGAACGAGGTGGACGGCGCGCTGGTGGTCGGACGGGTGGCGCCGGGCGGACCGGCGCAGACCGCCGGCATCGGGCCGGGCGACGTCATCCTCGGCGTCGGCGACGAGCCGGTCGGCGATATCGAGCAACTCTGGCGCAAGCTCCGGGCCCTGGGTCCGGCCGGCGTCGCCGTGCCGCTGAAGGTGTTGGGCGGAAACGGCGTGCGCGACGTGCTGCTCACCTCCCGCGACCGCCGCGGCTGGCTGAAGCTGGAACGCAGCTACTAGCCCCAACGGATCGGGACACATCAGGCACCTACCGGGTCGCCCTGCTGCGCGACCCGGTGCCGGTGACGTAGCGCGGCTCAGGCGGCCGGCGCGTCCGTCTTCATGTGCATAACCCGCTGCGGGAACGGGATCTCGATGCCGGCGGCGTCGAGCGCTTCCTTGACCGCCTTGTTCATCGCCCATTTGCAGGGCCACAGGTCGGCGGCATTCACCCAGAAGCGCAGGTTGATCGTGATCGCGCTGTCGCCCAGTTCCATCACCATGACCTGGGGCGCCGGCTCGGGCAGGGCCCGCCCATCGGCCTCCAGGGTCGCCATCAGCACCTCCATCGCCTTGGTCAGGTCGGCGTCGTAGGCGACCCCGACCGCGATATCCAGGCGTCTCGTGGCGTAGCGCGAGTAGTTCGCGATGTCCTGGCTGAAGATCGCCGAGTTCGGCACCACGATGTAGACATTGTCCGGCGTGGCGAGCTCGGTGTTGAACAGCCCGACCTCCTTCACCGTGCCGGCGGCCCCGCCGGCCTCCACATAATCGCCGACCTTGAACGGCCGCAGGAACAGCAGCATCACCCCGGCGGCAACGTTGGACAGGGTGCCCTGCAGCGCCAGGCCGACCGCCAGGCCGGCGGCGCCGAGGACGGCGATGATCGAGGCGGTCTGCACCCCGAACTGGTTCAGCACCGCGATCAGGGTGATGGCGAGGACCAGATAGCCGACCACCGAGGCGAAGATCGGCCGGACGGTGTCGTCCATCCAGCGCACCCGGTTCAGTGCCCGGCGGGTGCCGGCCTTGGCCCAGCCCGACAGGATCCAGCCGACGACCAGGATGGCGATGGCACCGAGCACCTCCAGCCCATAGGTGGTCAGGATCTCCGTCACCTGGTCGCGGAGTTCAATCAGGTCTACGTTCACGCAATACTCCTAACACTCGTGACTGCCGGTCCCGAGTTCTGTCCCACCTGACGGCCAATCTCTTATACGCCGGCCCGCGACTTCAAGTCATCCGCGAGGGCGTCGGGAATGGTGATGCCGCCGGGGGCCGCCGCCCGCTTCGCCAGACGGCTGTCGCCCGGCAGGCGCGTGCCCTGCTGCTTCAGGATTTCGGCGAACATCTCCTCCGAACGGGCGGCGAAACCGTCGCCGCCGCCGAAGGCCCTGGGGTCCATGAGCAGGATCAGATGGCCGATCGACGGCGGCGCGCCGGTCGGCTCGAAGAAGGAGGAGCCCTGATAGCCGAAATTGGAGCCGGTCAGCGCCCCGCACAGCAGCTCGATCATCAGGCCGAGCGCGGCTCCCTTGGCGCCGGCGCTGCGCCCGCCGAGTGGCGCCATGGAGCCGACCAGGGCGGCCTCGGCGTCGGTGGTGATGGTGCCCTCGGCATCGAGCGCCCAGTCGTCGGGGATCGCCTCGCCCTTCTTCGCCGCCAGCACCACCTTGCCGCGGGCGACGGTGGAGACCGACAGGTCGATCACCAGCGGCGGCCGCCCGTCGGTGCGCGGCGAGGCGAAGGCGATCGGGTTGGTGCCGTACAGCGCGGTCTTGCCGCCCCAGGGCGCGATCGCCGCCGGTGTGTTGGAGAAGGCCAGCGCCACCAGCCCCCGGGCCGCCGCATCCTCCACATGGTGGCCGGCGACGCCGAAATGGTGGCTGTGCCGGATCGAGACCGCGGCGATGCCGGTCTCGCCGACGATCTCGGCCGCCGCGTCGAGCCCGGCCCGGATGGCGGGGAAGGCGAAGCCGATCTGGCTGTCCACGTCGATCACCGCCTGGGCGCTGCGGGTGACGGTCGGCCGGGCATGGCCGTCGACCTTGCCGTTCATCGCCTGCTCGGCATAGGGCGGGACCCGGGCGACCCCGTGGCTGGAGATCCCGTCGGCCTCGGCGCGCAGCAGGGCATCGGCGACCACGCCGGCGATATCCGGCGCCACATTGGACTTGATGAAGACATCGGCCATGAGGGCGCGCAGATCGGCGGGAGCGAAGGTCGCCACGGGGCTGTTCTCCTGTTCTGACATCGGGGAAGCATGGCGGAAACGCCATGGAACCGGCTTGAAACGACGCTAACATTTATCACTTAGCCGTGATACGTCAGGGCCAAGAAAGCAAGACGCGAACGGCTCCGTTAAGGATAGCCGTCCGCGCGCGTTCCGTCCGGTTTTGGGGGGCGGGACAGCCTGGAGGAGGACGCCGACCGGTCGGCTATCACCGGCAGCGACGCCTCGGCGACGACGATCGCTTTGACGAGACGCGCGCGGATCGCCCGTGCGTGATGCTGATAACGATGGAGTGACCCCTATGACTCTCAAGATCGGCCAGACCGCTCCCGATTTCACCGCGAAGACCACCGAGGGTGAGATCTCATTCCACGACTGGATCGGCGATAGCTGGTGCGTGCTGTTCTCGCATCCGAAGGATTTCACCCCGGTCTGCACCACCGAGCTCGGCTACATGGCCCGCATGAAGCCGGAATTCGACAAGCGCGGCGTCAAGATCATCGGCCTCAGCGTCGACAACGTCGACAACCACGCCAAGTGGGCGATGGACATCGAGGAGACCCAGGGCGCGAAGCCGAACTATCCGATGATCGGCGACACCGACCTGAACGTCTCCAAGCTCTACGGCATGCTGCCGGAAGGGGCGGGCGAGACCTCCGAGGGCCGCACCGCCGTCGACAACGCGACGGTCCGCAACGTCTTCGTCATCGGCCCGGACAAGCAGGTCAAGCTCATCCTGGTCTATCCGATGAGCACCGGCCGCAACTTCGACGAGGTGCTGCGGGTGATCGACTCCATGCAGCTCACCGCCAAGCACCAGGTGGCGACGCCGGTGAACTGGAAGCATGGCGACGAGGTCATCATCGTCCCCGCGCTGAAGGACGAGGACGCCAAGGCGAAGTTCCCGGACGGCTGGCGCGCCGAGAAGCCCTACCTGCGCTACGTCCCGCAGCCGAAGTAACGCGCGGGCGCGCTACTTCGGCCCGGCCCTGGACCCGATCCAGGGGTTTCGGGGCCGTGAAAGAAATGACGGGCCGGTGCAGATCAAGCACCGGCCCTTTTCTTTCCAACCCCTACGGCACTCCCCGGACTTGTTCCGGGGCAATCCCATCCGCGTGTCAGGACTTCGCAGAGCCTGTTCGGGCGCCCCGTCGATCCTGGGCCTCGCCCCGGAATAAATCCGGGGAGTGAGGAGAGGTGGAGGGTGCTGAGTTCCGCCCCCCTCAGATCGCCCCCAGCCCCTTCAGCGCCGCCTCGATCGCCTTCTTCTGCGTCGCACTCGCCGGCGCCATGGGCTGGCGGGGCTGGCCCGACGGCACACCCTGCAGCGCCTGGGCGTATTTCGTCGCCGCCGGCAGGTTGTCGTGCGGCAGCAGCGCGTTCCAGGTGCGCAGCAGCTTGCCGTGCAGCTCCAGCGCCGCGGCGTGGTCGCCCGCCTTCACCAGATCCCACAGCTTCACCGAGGCACCGGGGGCGGCCGCCAGGATCGCGGCGATCGAGCCGTGGGCGCCCAGGGCGTAGGACGGATACATCAGCGCATCGACCGCGCTGAAGATCGACTTGCCCGGCTTCACGTCCAGCATCAGGTCGGCGAACAGCTTCAGGTCGCCGGCCGACTGCTTTACCCCGATCACCTCCGGCACCTCGTCGAAGATCCGCAGCAGCAGGGCCGGGGAGAGATAGGTCCAGGGCACCACGTTGTAGATGATGATCTTCTGCCCGGTTTCGCCGGCCATGGTGCGGAAATGCTCCACCATGTCGTCGTCGGAGGGCCGGAACAGGTAGTGCACCGGCGTCACCTGCAGGGCGGCGGGGTTCAGGTCGGCCACCAGCCTGCCCCGGCGCACCGCCTCGCGGGTGCTGTCGCAGATGATGCCGGCGACCACCGGCACCCGGCCGGCGGCGGCCTCGGTGGCGGCGGCGACCAGGTCGCGGGTCTCCTCGGCATCCAGCGTATGGCCCTCGCCGGTCGAGCCGCCCACCGCCACGCCGGCCGCTCCCTCCTTGATCAGCCAGTCGATCTGCTTGCCCGCGGCCTCGAAATCGATGGCGCCCGCGGCGTCGAACGGAGTGGTGGATGGCGGAATGACGCCGGCGAGCTCGGCCATGGGTGTGTCCTCCTGAAAGGGTCCGGCGCGTTCTTCATTGCGGAATGGGGCGGCCGGTACCGGGGTTGATCGACCGGATCTTCGCCGCCTCTTGCGTCGCGGAGAACGGTGGCGTTCCATCAATTCCGATATCCGGAACAGCCTGCGAGCCCGGCGAGAGATGAAGTCCCTGCGCAAGACCTCCGCCGTGCTCGACTGCTTCACCCGGGAGGACCGCCGGCTGACCCTGGCCGAGATCGCCGAGCGCACCGGCCTGCCCAAGACGACGGTGCACCGCCAACTCGCCGCCCTGCGCGAGATCGGCTTCCTGGTCCAGGACGGCCGGCGCGACGCCTACCGGCTGGGCTTCCGGCTGCTGGCCCTGGGCGGGGTGGTGCTGGCCGACATCGACCTCATGGGCCACGCCCGCGTCCCGGCGGAGACCCTCGCCAACCAGAGCGGCGAGGCGGTCCATATCTGCGTGTTCGACGGCCACAACGTGGTGTCCATCGAGCGCCGGGAGATGGAGGGGGCGCGCAACGAGATCGTCCGCATCGAGCGCGAGCCTCCCCACTGCACCAGCACCGGCAAGGCCATCCTCTCCGCCCTCGGCGAGGCGGAGGCCGACCGGCTGCTCGCCGACCTGCATGCCGACGGCGCGCTGCCCCGCTTCGGGCCGAACACGATCGCCGACCGGGGACGGCTGCGGCGCGACCTCGCCGTCTGCCGGGCGCGCGGCTATGCGGTCGACGACGAGGAGCGCAATCCGGGGGTGCGCTGCGTCGGCGCGCCGATCCGCCGCCATGGCCGGGTGGTCGGGGCGATCAGCGTGACCGGCCCGGCGGCGCGCTTCCCCGACGCAAGGCTGCCAGTGCTGGCCGAGATGGTGATGGCCACGGCGGCGAAGATCGGGCTCAATCTGGAGCGTTAGCTGCCCCCGCCGCGCCCCCCTTGCCGGCCACGATGCGGGCTGGGGAGCGGCGGATCTGGAACGGGGACGAGAGGGATGTGCGGATGCGGACACAGGTTGCGATCATCGGCAGCGGGCCGGCCGGGCTGCTGCTCGGCCAGCTTCTCCACCTGGCCGGCATCGACACGGTCATCCTGGAGCGCCAGTCCCGCGACCATGTGGAGGGCCGGATCCGTGCCGGGGTGCTGGAGCAGGGGACCGTCGACCTGCTGGTGGAGGCCGGAGTCGGCAGCCGCCTGAAGGCCGAGGGGTTGGTCCATACCGGATTCGACATCTGCATCGACGGCAGCCGCCACCGCATCGACCTGGAGGGGCTGACCGGCGGCAAGACGGTCACGGTCTACGGCCAGACCGAGGTGACCAAGGACCTGATCAACGCCAGGCTGGCTCAGGGGGCGCCGCTGATCTTCGAGGCGGCGCATGTCGCCCTGCACGACATCGACACCGACCGGCCCCGGGTCACCTACGAGACGGACGGCGAGATCCATACCCTCGAGTGCGAGGCCATCGCCGGCTGCGACGGGTTCCACGGGGTGTCGCGCAAGAGCATGCCCGATGGTGTGCTGCGGACCTACGAGCGGGCCTATCCGTTCGGCTGGCTCGGCATCCTGGCCGACGTGCCGCCGGTCAGCCACGAGCTGATCTACGCCACCCATCGCGACGGGTTCGCGCTCGCCTCCATGCGCAGCGAGACCCGTAGCCGCTACTACATCCAGTGCCCGCTCGACACCGACGTGGCCGACTGGCCGGACGAGCGGCTCTGGGACGCGCTGAAGACCCGGTTCGGGGATGCGGCCGGGGCGGCGCTGCATACCGGTCCGTCGATCGAGAAGAGTGTGGCGCCGCTGCGCAGCTTCGTCGCCGAGCCGATGCGCCATGGAAGGCTGTTCCTGGCGGGAGACGCCGCCCATATCGTGCCGCCGACCGGCGCCAAGGGTCTGAACCTCGCCGCCGCCGATGTGCGCATCCTGTCCTGGGCGCTGATCGACCTGTTCAAGTCCGGCTCGACCGTCGGGATCGACGGCTACAGTGCCGCCTGCCTGGCGCGGGTTTGGAAGGTGCAGCGCTTCTCCTGGTGGTTCTCCACCCAGCTCCACAGTTTCGACAACGAGCCGGCCTTCGAGCGCCGGGTGCACCGGGCGGAGCTGGAGTACCTGATGGAATCGGAGAGCGCGCAGAAGACGTTGGCGGAAAACTACGTCGGCCTGCCCTTCGTCGATCCCAGAACCGCCGCCTGACGATTCCGGCGGTTGCCATTCCGGGACGGGCGATGTCCGATAGCGGCCCCACCGAATCGGAGCTCATATCCATGTCCGTCGCCGACCTGATCCCGAAGACCGCCACCGAAATCGTCGGCCTGCTGAAGAAGGGCGAGGTCACCACCGGCGACCTTCTGGACGCGCTGGAGCAGCGCATCGAGGCGGTCGACGGCACGATCAACGCCCTGCCGACCCTGTGCTTCGACCGAGCCCGCGAGCACGCGTCGGCTGCCTCCAAGGACAGCGTGCTGGCCGGCCTGCCGGTGGCGATCAAGGACCTGACGGCGACGGAAGGCGTGCTGACCACCTACGGCTCGCCGATCTACAAGGACAACGTGCCGGAAAGCTCCGACATCCTGGTGCAGATGCTGGAGGCCGAGGGCGGGGTGGTCTACGCCAAGTCCAACACCCCGGAATTCGGCGCCGGCGCCAATACCTTCAACGAGGTGTTCGGCCGCACGGTGAACCCCTGGAACACCTCGCGCAGCGTGGCCGGATCCTCCGGCGGCTCGGCGGCGGCCCTGGCGTCGGGCACGGCGTGGCTGGCCTCGGGCTCCGATCTCGGCGGCAGCCTGCGCAATCCGGCCAGCTTCTGCGGCATCGTCGGCTTCCGGCCGACCCCCGGCCGGGTCGCCCACGGCCCCTCCGACCTGCCTTTCGGCATGATGTCGGTGGACGGGCCGATGGCGCGCAACGTGCCGGATGTGGCCCTGATGCTCGACGCCATGGCGGGTCAGCACCCGGTCGACCCGATCTCGCTCGCCCGACCGGCGGAGTCCTTCACCGACGCGGTCAAGGCGAAGCGCATGCCGAAGCGGGTGGCGCTGAGCGTCGATCTCGGCGGCATCACCCCGGTGGACAAGGAGGTCGCCGCGATCGTCGAGAAGGCGGCCAAGGTGTTCGAGGACATGGGCTGCATCGTCGAGGAGGCGAGCCCGGATTTCAGCGACGTCCAGCTCGTGTTCCAGACCCTGCGCGCCATGCAGTTCGCCGCCGGCAAGAAGACCCTGCTGGAGAAGCACCGCGACCTGCTGAAGCCGGAGGTGATCTGGAACATCGAGAAGGGTCTCGAGCTCACCATGGACGAGATCGCCAAGGCGGAACTCGCCCGCGGCCGTCTGTATCATCGGGTGGAGCAGTTCTTCCGGACCTACGACCTGGTGCTGTCGCCGGCCACCATCGTGCCGCCCTATCCGGTCGAGCACCGCTACGTGGAGGCATGCAACGGGGTCACCTTCTCGAACTATATCGAGTGGTGCACGGTGGCCTATGCCTTCACCTGTGCCGCCTGCCCGGCGCTGTCGGTCCCGGCGGGCTTCACCGAAGGCGGCCTGCCGGTGGGCCTGCAGATCGCCGGCAAGCCGCGCGGCGAGGCCGACCTGCTGAGTGCGGCGGCGCTCTACGAGACGGCGGCGGCGATCAAGTCCGGCATCCCCATCGATCCCCGCGTGGGAAGCTGAGATCTTCTCGCCGACCCTTCGACACGCCCCGCCCTTCGACACGCCCCGCCCTTCGACACGCCCCGTCCCGGATCAAGTCCGGGACGGGGCTGCTCAGGATGAGGTCGAAATGAAGCAGCCGACCGTTCGACACGCCCCGGCTCGGGCCGAGGCCTCTCAGGATGAGGTCGAAAGTTGGAATGGGCTCAGGGTGTGGTCGAAAGGAAGACTATGAGGAATGACCTCGCCCTGAGCAGCTCCCGCAGGGAGCGTGTCGAAGGGCCGGTTGCCTCCACACCCAAAACCCGAACGCCCTCCCCGGACGTGGTCCGGGCCTACGTAGGAAGGCGGTTCAGCCTATGGGATGTCCAACCCGGCGTTCGTGCCGATGAACCGTGGGCCGCGGCACGGGGCCGGGGAGTGTGGGAGGGGGTAGGCGAGTATCCCACCCCCAGACCCTCAGCTCAGGTGAAATCCACCGTCACTTTGCCCAGCGGCCCGTAATCGGCCACGATCGTCTCGTTCGGCTGGGCCGGGTAGGGCGGGGTGGTGGAGCCCGTGGTCACGTATTCGCCCGCCGCGATCGACTTGCCGTGCTTGGCCAGCTCGTTCACCAGCCAGGCGGTCACCGCGTAGGGGCCGTTCTCCACGTTGCCGCCCTTGCCCTCGCGCACGGACTGGCCGTCGGCGGTCAGGGTCACGGCGAGGTCGAGCAGGTTCATGTCCTTCGCGCCGTCCACCGGCGCGCCCATGATCCAGAAGCCGTGGGCGCCGTCATCGGCGATCAGCGAGGCGCCGCCCGCCTTGGTCCAGCCGGCGCCGAACGGGGTGTCGACGATCTCGATGGCCGGCAGCACCGCGTCCACCGCGTCGATCACGTCTTCCTCGGTGATGGTCTTCTTCAGCCCGTCCAGCGGCTTGCCGAAGCGCAGGGCGATCTCCGGCTCGATGACCCGGATATACATGTCCTTGCTCGGGAAGGCGGCCGGGCTCTCGGTGGTCATGGTGGAGAGCAGGACGCCCCAGAACATGTCCGGAAGGCCGAGCAGTTCGCGGGCGCCGGCATTGGTGGCGCCGATCTTGTAGCCGATGGCGGTGGCGCCGTCGGCGGCGCGCATCTCGATCAGCTCGGCCTGGATGGCGTAGCCGTCCTCCAGCGCCTCCGGCTTCTGGCCGTCGGGCAGGGCGTCCAGGGTTGCCTGGCGGGCCCGGTGGTCCTGGAGCGTGGCGGCGGCGGCTTTCACCATGTCTTCGGGCATCGGCATCTCGGCACTCCCTTGGATTGTTGTTCTGCTTACGTACGACGCGTCGGCGGCGATGTCACCCCGGCTGCTGACGGTCGGGCGACGGAGACGGCGCTCCGAAAAACAGGTCGCCGGCGGAAATCGCCCGTACCGTGCCGTCGGCGGTGACGATCTCGGCCCGGCACTGGTCGTCGAGGCCGCGCAGGGTGCCGGTCACGTCGTCCGCCGGGTCGTCGGTGATGCGCGCAATGATGGGACCGCCGATCCCGGCCAGATGTTCCATGACTGCTGCCCGGATCGCCGGCAGCCCGCCGTCCAGATAGGCCGACAGCCGGCGGTCGAAATGCCCCGCCAGATCGTGCACCGCCCGGTCCCGGTCGATCTCCACCGCCCCTTGGGACAGCAGGTCGGCGGCGGCGTAGAGCTGCCCGGTGGGGGGCGAGAAGACCAGATTGACGCCGATCCCGCAGATCACCCAGGGGCGGCCGTCCCCGTCGCCGCTCTCCAGCAGGATGCCGGCCAGCTTGCCGCCGGCCACCAGCACGTCGTTCGGCCATTTCAGGGCGACCGGCACGTCGGCCGGCAATGCGGCGCGGGCGAGGTCGAGCACCGCCAGCCCGCAGACCATGGACAGGCCCCAGACCGGCGGCCAGCCGGGCTGCGGAAAGGCGACGCGCGTCCAGTAGAGATTGCCTTTCGGGCTGGTCCAGCTCCGGCCGCGCCGCGCCCGTCCGCCGGTCTGCTCGCGGGCGGTGACGATGGTGCCGTCGGCGATGCGTCCGTCGGCGATCCGCCGGCGGGCTTCCAGGTTGGTGCTGTCGACGGTGTCGAGATCGATGATGGATGGGCTCGGTGCGTTCATGGCCGCCGGATCGCACGGCCGGCGCCCCCGATCAAGCCGGATCGCCCTCGCTTGAGGGTGCCGGGTACGGCCTGTATAGTCCGCGCGGAAAATTTCGCGCTGCAGCAAATGCGGCCGACATCCCGGGAGAGGGGCGGCATGAGTGAGAGCAAGGACGGGGAAGTGGGCCCCCAAGAGGTTGGCCAGTACTTCCTCGAAGACCTCAGTGTCGGCATGACATCGGTCTATGACCGGGTGGTCACCGAGGACATGATCGAGCAGTTCGCCGAGGTCTCCGGCGATCACAACCCGCTGCATATCGACGAGGAATACGCCAAGACCACCATGTTCAAGGGCCGGATCGCCCATGGCATGTTGGGGGCGGCCTTCATCTCCAAGGTGTTCGGGACCCAGATGCCGGGCAAGGGCTCGGTCTACATCTCCCAGACCCTGCGCTTCCTCGCCCCGGTGCGGATCGGCGACACCGTGACGACCACGGTGGAGGTCACCGAGATCAATCACGAGAAGAAGCGGGTCGCCTTCCGCTCGCGCTGCCGGGTCGACCGGACGGTGGTGATCGACGGCGATGCCACCATCCTGGTCCCGTCGCGCGCGGCGAGCCAGGCGGCCTGACGGTCGGAAAGGCAGTTCAGTGGAAATCCTGCGTTCGCTAGACGCCGTGGAGCCCCGCCATCGGGGATCGGTGGCGGCCATCGGCAATTTCGACGGCGTCCATCTCGGCCACCGCGCCGTGATCGGCGAGGCGGCCCGGATCGCCGGCGACCTGCACGCACCGCTCTCGGTGGTGACCTTCGAGCCGCATCCGCGCCAGTTCTTCCAGGCCAACCTGGACCCGTTCCGGCTGAGCACGTCGAAGGGCAGGGCCTCGCGGCTGGAGGATCTGGGCGTCGACACCCTGTTCGAGATCCCCTTCAACAAGGACTTCGCCCAGCTCAGTGCCGAGGCGTTCATCGACGACGTGCTGCTCGGCCGGCTCGGCCTGCGCCATGTGGTGATCGGCTACGACTTCAACTTCGGCCACCGCCGGCGCGGCACCCCGGACATGCTGGTGGAGCGCGCCTCCCAGAAGGGGTTCGGCGCCACCAAGGTCGCCGCCGTGCACGAGAGCGACGGCGCGGTCTACTCGTCGTCGCGCATCCGCCAGTGCCTGATGGAGGGCGATCCGCGCGGGGCCGCCTCCCTGCTCGGCGCACCGTGGGAGATCACGGCGACGGTGGAAGAGGGGGACAAGCGCGGCCGGACCATCGGCTTCCCCACCGCCAACCTGCGCCTGGGCGACCTGCTCTGCCCGCGCCTGGGCGTCTATGCGATCCGGGCCATGCTGACGGGCGGCGAGCGGGCGGGCGCCTGGATGCCCGGCGTGGCCAATCTCGGCATCCGGCCGACGGTCAACGACCGCGGCGTGCTGCTCGAGGTTCATCTGTTCGACCGGGAAATCGACCTCTACGGCCGCGATCTCCGTGTGAGATTGGTTGACTTTATCCGGCCGGAGCGGAAGTTTGGCGGCCTGGACGAGCTGACGGCGCAGATCGGCGCCGATGCGGCTCAGGCGCGGGAACTGTTGGGGCATTGATCCGCCCCGGGATCCCGGCTCCCCAACGACACGGACGTTCGAGATGACGACGGACTATAAGAGCACGGTTTTCCTGCCGAAGACGGACTTTCCCATGCGCGCCGGCCTGCCGAAGCGCGAGCCGGAGATTCTCGCCTGGTGGAAGGAGATCGACCTCGACCGGCGCATCCGCGAGGTCCGCAAGGGGGCCGAGCCGTTCATCCTGCATGACGGCCCGCCCTACGCGAACGGCCACCTGCACATGGGCCACGCGCTGAACAAGATCCTCAAGGATCTGGTGAACCGCACCCAGCATATGGCCGGCAAGCGCACCCATTACGTCCCGGGCTGGGACTGCCACGGTCTGCCGATTGAATGGAAGATCGAGGAGGACTACCGCTCCAAGGGCAAGGACAAGGACGCCGTGCCGGTGGTCGAGTTCCGCCGCCAGTGCCGCGAGTTCGCCGACCAGTGGATCGACACCCAGCGCGAGGAGTTCAAGCGCCTGGGCGTGACCGGCGACTGGGACCACTACTACACCACGATGACCTTCAAGGCCGAGGCGCAGATCGCCCGCGAGATCGGCAAGTTCCTGATGGACGGCAGCCTGTACAAGGGCGCGCGACCGGTCATGTGGTCGGTGGTGGAGAAGACCGCGCTGGCCGATGCCGAGGTCGAGTATCACGACCACACCTCGACCACGATCCATGTGCGCTTCCCGGTGATCAAAGCCGGCAATCCGGCGCTGGAGGGAGCGGCGATCGTCATCTGGACGACCACCCCCTGGACCATGCCGGGCAACCGGGCGGTCGCCTATGGCGAGGACATCGACTACGTGGTGGTCGAGCCGACCGAGGTGGCCGAGAACAGCCTGGCCGTCGTCGGCGAGAAGCTGGTGGTCGCCCGCGCCCTGCTGGACGACTTCAAGGCGCAGACCAAGATCACCGCGCTGAAGGAACTGGCGAGCCTCAAGGGCGCCGACATCGCCGGCACGGTCTGCGCCCATCCGCTGCGCGGCCAGGGCTACGACTACGACGTGCCGGCGCTGGCCGCCGACTTCGCCACCGACGACGCCGGCACCGGCTTCGTGCACATCGCGCCGGGCCATGGCGCCGACGACTTCGTCCTGGGCAAGGCGCACGATCTGGAGGTGCCGCAGACCGTCGGCGACGACGGCGTGTTCTACGACCACGTGCCGCTGTTCGCCGGCATGCACGTGCTCGAGGACAACATGAAGATCGCGGCCATCATCCGCGACCATGGCGGTCTGGTGGCGCGGGGCAAGGTCAAGCACTCCTACCCCCATTCCTGGCGCTCCAAGGCGCCGCTGATCTTCCGCAACACCTCCCAGTGGTTCATCTCCATGGAGACCACGGGGCTGCGGGACAAGGCGCTGAAGGCGATCGACGAGACCCGCTTCGTGCCCGCCGCCGGCCAGAACCGGCTGCGCGGCATGATCGAGACCCGGCCGGACTGGTGCATCAGCCGCCAGCGCGCCTGGGGCGTGCCGATCCCGGTCTTCGTCTCCAAGGAGACCGGCGAGCCGCTGCGCGACCAGGCGGTGATCGACCGGGTGGCCGAGGCCTTCGAAAAGGAAGGGGCGGATGCCTGGTTCTCCAGCGACCCGTCGCGCTTCCTGGGGTCGGACTACGATCCCAAGGACTACGAGCAGGTCTCCGACATCGCCGATGTCTGGTTCGACAGCGGCTCGACCCATGCCTTCGTGCTGGAGTCCGACGATCCGGCCTGGGCCGATCTGCCCTGGCCGGCCCAGCTCTACCTGGAAGGCTCCGACCAGCATCGCGGCTGGTTCCACTCCTCGCTTCTGGTCGGCTGCGGCACCCGCGGCCGCGCGCCCTACGAAGCGGTGCTGACCCACGGCTTCATCAACGCCGAAGACGGCCGCAAGATGTCCAAGTCGCTGGGCAACGGCGTTGACCCGCTGGAGGTGATCCAGGAGAGCGGCGCCGACATCCTGCGCATCTGGGTGGTCAGTTCCGACTTCACCGAGGACCTGCGCGTCGGCCCGGGCATCCTGAAGCACGCGATCGACCATTACCGGCGTCTGCGCAACACCCTGCGCTACGTGCTCGGCGCGCTCGACGGCTACACCTCGGCCGAGGCTCTGCCGGCCGAGCGCATGCCCGAGCTGGAGCGCTGGGTGCTGCACCGGATCTCGGAAGTCGACGCCGTGGTGCGCCAGAGCACCCACGATTTCGACTACCACACCATGTTCCTGACCCTGCACCAGTTCTGCGCCAGCGACCTGTCGGCCTTCTACTTCGACATCCGCAAGGACTCGCTCTACTGCGACGATCCCCAGAGCGACCGGCGCCGGGCCGTGCGCACGGTGATGAACACCCTGTTCGAATGCCTGACCACCTGGCTGGCGCCGATCTGCGTCTTCACCGCCGAGGAAGCCTGGCGGTCGCGCAACACCGGCGAGTTCGACTCCGTCCATCTTCAGGCCTACCCGACCATTCCCGCCGAGTGGCGCGACGAGGCGCTGGCGGAGAAATGGGCGAAGATCCGCGCGGTGCGCCGCGTGGTGACCGGTGCGCTGGAGCTGGAGCGGGCGGAGAAGCGCATCGGCTCGTCCCTGCAGGCGGCGCCGACCGTCTATATGTCGGCGGCCGAGAAGGCGGCCTTCGAAGGGCTGGACGCGGCGGAGATCTTCATCACCTCCGGCGCCACCCTGACCGAGGGCGAGGGACCGGACGGCGCCTATCGTCTGCCGGACGTGGCGGGCGTGGCCTGCGACCCGACCCCGGCCGAGGGCGAGAAATGCGAACGCTGCTGGCGCGTGCTGCCCGAGGTCTCCGTGGGCGAGCCGATCTGCGACCGCTGCGAGGATGCGGTGTCCGGTCTGGTCGACGCGGCGGAGTGAGCGGGGGATGAATAGGGCGCTGTCACGGGGGCTTGGCCTGAGCGTCCTGGTCGTCATTGCCGACCAGGCGACCAAGCTGTGGGCCCTGTCCGTCCTGTTCGACCCGCCGCGGCGGGTGCCGGTTCTGCCGTTCCTGGACTTCGTGCCGGTGTGGAACCGGGGGGTGAGCTTCGGCCTGCTGTCGAACACGTCCGCGTGGGGCCCCTGGCTGCTCGGCGGATTCGCGCTCCTGGTCTGCGTCTTCATGGCCGTCTGGCTCGCCCGGGCGACCACCTGGCCGCTGATTCTGGGGCTCGGCGCGGTGATCGGCGGGGCATTCGGCAATGTGATCGACCGCATGCTATACGGCGCAGTCGTCGATTTCATCGACGTGCATTACGGCGGCTGGCATTGGCCGGCCTTCAACATCGCGGATTCTGCGATTACCTTAGGCGTCGGTCTTCTGCTGCTCGATGCCTTCGGCATCGGCACCCGCACAGGGAAGACCGAGGGAGGACACGGAAACGATGGGTGATACCGTCGACCTCGGGCGCGTGGCCCGCATCGTCCCGGCCGCCGTGCTGGCGGTCATTCTGGCCGTCGGACTGGGCGGCTGCGGTCAGCTGCGCGACGCGCTCGGCCAAACCAAGGATCCGCCGGACGAGTTCCAGGTGGTGGCCCGCGCACCGCTCGCGCTGCCACCGAACTACGACCTGCGTCCGCCGAAGCCGGGTGCGGAGCGTCCCCAGGAACGCTCGACCACCGATGCCGCCGCCGAGCGGATTCTCGGCCGGTCGGCTCGCGCCTCAACCACGAACCCGAACGCGGTTCCGGCAGCGCCGGTGGTCGTCAACTCGATCGGCGAGGCGAAGTTCCGCCAGCAGCTCGGCGTCGACCAGGCCGAGCCGGGCATTCGCGAGACGGTGGACCAGGAAACCCGGGACTACGTCTACGAGACCCGCTATCCGATCGACCGGCTGCTGTTCTGGAAGGAAGAGCCGCCGGCCGGCGTGCTGCTCGACGCCACCAAGGAGCAGCAGCGCCTGCAGGAGAACGCCGCCCTGGGCCGCAAGCCGAGCGAGGGCGACCTGCCGACGATCACGCGGAATCGCGAAGGGCTGCTGCAGCGGCTGTTCTGATCCGAACGGCGACCGGCGCCGGCCCCAGATCGGGCCCGCGCCGGTCGTGAATTCGCCTCATTCTCCCCGTTGTATCCCCCGGTTCCCGGCACCCTGGACCGCTCCGGCGGTCGCGGCGGCGCCGATCCCTGTCGCGGCGGTTTGACGAACCGGTGTCGGGCCGCCATGTGTGACGGGTGCCTGCTGCCCGTACGGAGAATTTCGGCGATGCGATTCCCCTTTCCGACCGGTCGTCCGATCGGCCTTGCGACCCTCCTTCTCACCGTCGTTCTGGCCCTGGCGGCCCCCGCCCGGGCCGCGGTGTTCGACCCGGTCACCTTCACCCTGGCGAATGGCCTGCAGGTGGTGGTGGTCGAGAACGACCGGGCGCCGGTGGTCAGCCACATGGTGTTCTACAAGGTCGGCGCGGCGGACGAGCCCAAGGGCAAGTCCGGCATCGCCCATTTCCTGGAACACCTGATGTTCAAGGGCACCGACACGATGGGGCCGGGCGAGTTCTCGGCGATCATCAAGCGGATCGGCGGCCAGGAGAACGCCTTCACCTCCTACGACTACACCGGCTACTACCAGAACGTGGCCAAGCAGCATCTCGGCCACATGATGGAGATGGAAGCCGACCGGATGGCGAACCTGAAGCTGCCGGCGGACCAGATCGCTCCGGAGCTGGAGGTGGTCCGCGAGGAGCGCCGGTCGCGCATCGACAACGACCCGTCCTCGCTGCATGGCGAGCAGGTCAACGCCGCCATGTATCTCGCCTACCCCTACCGTATTCCGATCATCGGCTGGGAGGACGAGGTCGCCGCCCTCACCCAGGAGGACGCCGAGGCGTTCTACCGGACCTGGTACGCGCCGAACAACGCGGTGCTGGTGGTCGCCGGCGACGTGACGCCGGACGAGGTCCGCAAGCTCGCGGAGAAGACCTACGGGCAGATCCCCGCCCGCGAGGTTCCCGACCGGGTGGCCCTGCGCGGCGGTGAGCCGGCGCAGCTCGCGGCCCGACGGGTCGAGGGCACCCATCCCCGCGTGGATCAGCCGAGCTGGTCGCGGCGCTGGCTCGCCCCCGGCGAGGTCTGGGGCGACACCTCCAAGGCGCCGGCCCTGGAGGTCGCGGCGGAGATTCTCGGCGGCGGCAGCACCAGCCGGCTGTACCGTGCCCTGGTGGTCGAGCAGGCCAAGGCGGTCTATGCCGGCGCCGGCTACGGGCCGTCGGGCCTCGGCCCGCAGACCTTCGCGGTGTACGCCAGCCCGCGCGCGGACGCGACGGTGGAGGACCTGGAGGACGCGGTCGAGGCGGAGATCGCCCGGCTGCTGCGCGACGGCGTCACCACCGAAGAGGTCGACGCCGCGGTGAAGCGGATGAAGCGCGGTGCGATCTTCTCCCGCGACGATTCCCTCGCCCCCGCCCGCCTGTTCGGCACGGTCCTGGCCGCCGGCGGCACGATCGCCGATGTCGAG
Organism: Thalassobaculum sp. OXR-137; assembly: GCF_034377285.1. Classification (NCBI taxonomy): domain Bacteria; kingdom Pseudomonadati; phylum Pseudomonadota; class Alphaproteobacteria; order Rhodospirillales; family Thalassobaculaceae; genus Thalassobaculum; species Thalassobaculum sp. OXR-137. Next base: position 1,234,154 of record NZ_CP139715.1, read on the forward strand.
GACTGGCCTGAGCGTATCGGTGCGGTCACCCCCGACGACGTCGTGACGGCCCTGCGCGAGGTCCTCGTCGACCAGCACTCCGTCACCAGCATTCTGCGCCCCGAGCCCCGGAGCTGAGCGCCATGAAAAGCCTTCTTCGACTTGTCTTCTGCGTCCTCGTCCTGGCCCCGGGCAGCGCCCTGGCGCTGGAGATCCAGCCGGTCACCAGCCCGGGCGGCATCAAGGCCTGGCTGGTGGAGGACCACCGCAACCCGATCCTCTCCCTGAACTTCTCCTTCCGCGGCGGGGAATCCGCCGACCCGAAGGGCAAGGAGGGCCGGGCCCGCCTGGTCTCCGGCCTGCTGGACGAGGGAGCGGGCGACCTGGATTCCGAGGCGTTCCAGAAAGCGCTGGCGGACAGTTCGATCAGCATCCGCTTCAACAGCCGCTCCGACCGCTTTTCCGGAAGCCTGGTCACCCTGACCGAGACCCGCGACAAGGCGGCCGACCTGCTGCGGCTCGCCCTGACCGAGCCGCGCTTCGATGCCGAGCCGGTGGAGCGGATCCGCGCCCAGGTCTCCGCCTCCCTGCGCCGCAGCCTGCAGGACCCGCAGACCATCGCCAGCCGGACCTGGTGGGCGACCAGCTTCCCCGACCATCCCTACGGCCGGTCGGGCGACGGCACGCTGGAGAGCGTGGCGGCGGTGACGGTGGAGGACCTGCGCGCCTTCACCGACGCTGTTCTGGCCCGCGAGGACCTGGTGATCGGCGCGGTGGGCGATATCGGCGCCGAGGATCTGAGCAAACTGCTCGATACGGTGTTCGGCGGCCTCCCGGAGACGTCCAAGGCGCCGGTGGTCGAGGATACGGTGCCGGTGCATGACGGCGAGACCATCGTCGTCGACCTGAAGATCCCCCAGTCGGTCGTGGTGTTCGGCCAGTCCGGCATCGACCGCGAGGATCCGGACTGGTTCACCGCCAACCTGCTGAACCGGATGATGGCCGGCGGCTTCGGCTCGCGCCTGATGGAGGAGATCCGCGAGAAGCGCGGGCTGGTCTATGGCGTGTGGGCCTATCTGCTGCCGCTGGAGCATTCGCCGATGGTGATGGGCGGCCTCGCCTCGCAGAACGCGCGGGTGGCCGAGGCGGTGTCGCTGGTCCGCGAGGAATGGGCCCGCATGGCCGAGCACGGCCCGACTCAGGAGGAGCTGGACGACGCCCGCACCTATCTGCTCGGCTCCTTCCCGCTCAGCCTGACCGATTCGGACGGGATCGCCTCGATCCTGGTCTCCCTGCAGGAGAACGAGCGGCCGATCGACTATCTCGACCGGTTGGAGGAGGTCTATGGCGGCATCACCCTGGCCGATGCCCGCCGGGTCGCGGCAAAACTCTACCGCGCGACGGAATTGACGGTGGTCGTGGCCGGTCAACCGGAGGGGATCGCGCCTGCGGCGCCGGCCTCCGGCGGATGAGGCCGCAGGAGGATGGATGACGGAACGGGCGGCGATCGACTACCTTAACGGGACAAGGAGAGCCGGATGCTGCACGACCTGCCGATCGCCAACGACATAGACGCCTGCTTCGCGCACAAGACGGCCGCCGGGCTGCCGCGCGACACGTTCGAGGCGATGGGCGAGGCCGGCGGTGCCGCGCTCGACTTCATCCGGGCGCGGCGCAGGGACGGCAGCCTGCCGATCCTCACCCTGCCCGGACGGCGCGACGACATCGTCGCCTGGAAGCCGATCGTCGACCGCTACCGCTCGCTCTATGACGACGTGGTGGTGCTGGGCATCGGCGGCTCGTCCCTGGGTGGGGCGACCCTCTGCGGCCTGGTGGATGGCGGCGGGGTGACCGGCCCGAGGGTCCATTTCCTCGACAATATCGACCCGATCGGCTTCGATTCGCGGCTCGCCCGTCTCGACATGGGCCGCACCGGCTTCCTGGCGATCTCCAAGTCCGGCGGCACGGCGGAGACCCTGACCCAGCTCCTGATCGTCATCGACCGGCTGATCGAGCGGATCGGCAGCGAGAACCTGGGTACCCACATCACCTGCATCGCCGAGGCGACCGACAATCCGCTGCGCCGCATCGCCTCGGAACACGGGCTGTTCTGCCTGGAACACGACCCCAAGGTCGGCGGCCGGTTCTCCGCCCTGTCCGTCACCGGCCTGCTGCCGGCCGCCATCGCCGGCGTCGACGTGGAAGGGGTACGCCGGGGGGCCGCCGCGATGCTGGACGCCGCCCTCTCGGCGGAGAACCCGCTGGACGATCCGGCCATCGCCGGCGCGGCCATCAACGTGGCGCTCGCCCGTGACCACGGCGTCAATCAGACCGTGCTGCTGCCCTATGTGGATCGGCTCGACCGGCTGTCCTTCTGGTTCCGCCAGCTCTGGGCCGAGAGCCTGGGCAAGGACGGCCACGGCACGACCCCGGTCAACGCCCTCGGCGCCGTCGACCAGCACAGCCAGATGCAGCTCTACCTCGCCGGCCCGCGCGACAAGCTGTTCACCGTGATCTGCAGCGACCCTCGCGGCCGCGGCGGACGGGTGCGCCCGGAGATCGCCGGGTCGGCGGCGGGCGCCCTCGACTATCTGGTCGGCCGCACCATGGGCGACCTGATGGCGGCGGAGCAGCGGGCGACCATCGACACCCTGATCAAGAACGGCTGCCCGACCCGGGTGATCCGCTTCAACACCCTGAACGAAGAGGTGATGGGCGGGCTGATGATGCAGTTCATCCTGGAGACCATCGCCGCCGCCCAGATGCTCGGCATCGACGCCTTCGACCAGCCGGCGGTCGAGGAAAGCAAGGTGCTCGCCCGGCAGTTCCTGCGCGAGGCGACCTGATGCCCGAAGGGGCCGGCAGCGTTGTAGGCTCCTCAGGCGCGTCCCCGATGCCGACGCTGCGGCGCCTGCCGGAGACGCTGGTCAACCAGATCGCCGCCGGCGAGGTGGTGGAGCGGCCGGCCAGCGCCCTGAAGGAGCTGGTGGAGAACGCGCTCGACGCCGGGGCGCGGCGCATCGACATCGTGCTGCGCGACGGCGGCCGGACCCTGATCCAGGTCTCCGACGACGGTTGCGGCATGGATGACGGCGCCCTCTCCCTGGCGGTGGAGCGCCACGCCACCTCCAAGCTGCCCGACGACGACCTCACCCACATCTCGACCCTCGGCTTCCGCGGCGAGGCGCTGCCGTCCATCGGCGCCGTCAGCCGGCTATCGATCACCTCGCGCGCCCGCGGCGGCGACACTGCCTGGCGCATCCGGGTCGAGGGTGGGCGCCTGTCGCCGCCGGAACCCGCCGCCCTGACCGCCGGCACACGGGTGGAGGTGCGCGACCTGTTCTTCGCCACCCCGGCCCGCCTGAAGTTCCTGAAGGCGCCCCGCACCGAGCAGGGCCACGCGGTGGAGATCATCCAGCGCCTGGCCATGGCGCATCCGGAGGTGGCCTTCTCCCTCGGCGACGGCAGCCGCACCCTGCTCGACCTGGCCGCCGCGCCGGACCTCGCCACCGGCGACGATCCGTACCGGGCGCGGCTGGCCCGCCTCGGCGCCATTCTCGGCCGGGAGTTCGAGGACAACGCCCTGGCGGTGAACGCCGAGCGCTCCGGCTACCGGCTCACCGGCCACGCCGGCCTGCCGACCCTGCACAAGCGGACCAGCGCCCAGCAGTTCCTGTTCGTCAACGGCCGCCCGGTGCGCGACAAGCTGCTGCTCGGGGCGGTGCGCGGCGCCTATATGGATTTCATCTCCTCCGACCGCCATCCGATGGTCGCCCTGTTCCTCGACCTGCCGGCCGAGGAGGTGGATGTGAACGTCCACCCGGCCAAGACCGAGGTGCGGTTCCGCGATGCCGGTCTGGTGCGCGGTCTGATCGTCGGCGCCCTGAAGCACGCCCTGGCCGAGGCCGGGCACCGAGCCTCGACCACCGTCGGCACCGCCACCCTGGGCGCCTTCCGGCCGCAAGAGGGACCGTATCAGGGCGGCTATCCGCGGCCGCATTCCGGGGCGAGCGCCTCCTGGGCGACCCGCTACCCGCAGCACCCCTCCCAGGGTCTCGCCGAGGCCCAGGCCGCCTGGCAGGCGCCGGACGGCCGGAGTTCCGGCGGCGGCTTCGCCTTCGACAGCGCGCCGGCGGCCCGGGTCGAGCAGCCCGGCCCGATGCCGGTTGAGCCCGACCCCAACCACCCGCTGGGCGCGGCCAAGGCCCAGGTCCATGCGAATTACATCATCGCCCAGACGGGAGACGGTCTGGTCATCGTCGACCAGCATGCCGCCCATGAGCGGCTGGTCTACGAGCGCATGAAGGAAGCCCTGGCGGCCGGCGGCGTCGCCCGTCAGGCGCTGCTGCTGCCCGAGGTGGTGGAGCTGGACGAGGCGGCGGTCGACCGGCTGGTCTCCCGCGCGCCGGAGCTCGAGGCGCTGGGTCTGGTGCTGGAGGGCTTCGGCCCCGGGGCGGTGGTCGTGCGCGAGGTCCCGGCTTTGCTCGGCCAAACCGACGCCGCCGGGCTGGTCCGCGACCTGGCCGAGGATCTGGCGGAGACCGATTCGGCCCTGTCCCTGGAGGACCGGCTGGCCGACGTGTGCGGCACCATGGCCTGCCACGGCTCGGTGCGCTCGGGGCGCCGGCTGAACGCGGAGGAGATGAACGCCCTGTTGCGCCAGATGGAGGCGACCCCCCATTCCGGCCAATGCAACCACGGCCGCCCGACCTATGTGGAGCTGAAGCTCAGCGACATCGAACGGCTGTTCGGCCGGCGGTAGGGGAGCTTAGGGCGGCCCTTCGACACGCCCCTGCGGGGCTGCTCAGGGCGAGGTCGGATGGCTGGGATAAGGTTTCTCAACAAACCCAAATGACCTCGCCCTGAGCAGCGACCAACGGGAGCGTGTCGAAGGGCCGGCTGGTTATGCGGCCTAGCCGTTCCATAGCGCCGCCATGGTCGCCCATGTCTACATGCTCCGCTGCGCTGACGGGTCGTACTACGTCGGTTCGACCCGCAAGCCGCTGGACGAACGGATTCGCGAGCATCTGTCCGGCGCGGTGGACGGCTACACCGCCCGCCGCTTGCCCGTGACCCTGGTCTGGGCCAACAGCTTCGAGCGGCATACCGACGCGTTCGACGTCGAGAAGCAGATCAAAGGCTGGAGCCGGCGCAAGAAGGAAGCGCTCATTTGCGGTGACTGGGACGCCATTCAGGCGTTCTCACGGAGCTATCAGCACCATGGTCGCGCGGGTTGAGACGGCCCTTCGACACGCTCCGGCTTCGCCTACGCTGCTCAGGGCGAGGTCGGAGAGGATGGAGATGTGAAGTGAAGGATATCTGGTGCGGTTTCTATGACCTCGCCCTGAGCAGCCCCCGCAGGGGGCGTGTCGAAGGGTCGTTTCAAGCGAGAATCGCTCTTCACCCCTCCATCGACTCAAGAGCCTTCTTGAACCGCGCCATGTGGTTGGTCTCCGCCTTGGCGAGGGTGTCGAACCAGTCGGCGATCTCGTCGAAGCCCTCCGCACGCGCCTGCTCGGCCATCTGCGGGTACATCTCGGTCGCGTCGTGGGTCTCGCCGGCGATGGCGGATTTCAGGTTCGCGGCGGTCTCGCCGATCGGCGCGCCGGTCATCGGGTCGCCGACCTCCTCCAGGTATTCCAGATGGCCCTGGGCGTGGCCGGTCTCGCCCTCGGCGGTGGAGCGGAACACGGCGGCGATGTCGTTGTAGCCCTCGATATCGGCGGTCAGCGCGAAATAGAGATAGCGGCGATTCGCCTGCGCCTCGCTGGCGAAGGCCTTCTTCAGGTTCTCTTCGGTCTTCGATCCCTTGAGATCGGTCATGAAGCGGTCCGGATCCGCACGATCAGGTCGACCCGCTCGATCTCCGCGCCGGCGGGGGCGGAGGGCAGGGCTCCGATCGAGACCTGGTCGGCCGGAATGTCCACCAGACTGCCGGTCGCCGCGTCGAAGAAATGATGGTGGCCCTGGGTGTTCGTGTCGAAATACGACCGCCCGGCCTCGACCACGACCTCGCGCAGCAGGCCGGCATCGGTGAACTGATGCAGGGTGTTGTAGACCGTGGCCAGGGACACCCGCACGCCGTTGCGCTCCGCCTGGGAGTGCAGCTGCTCGGCCGTCACGTGCCGGTCCTCGCCGTCGAAAAGCAGCCGGGCGAGCGACAGGCGCTGGCGCGTCGGACGCAGGCCGGCCCCACGCAGCGTGTCCACGGCGGCGGCGAACGGTCGTGAAATCATGGCGCGCACCTTGCGAGTTCTCGCTTGCGGAACCGATCAATAGAGTTCCAAAAGCGTTGAAACAAAACGATTATCATGACGTCCCAGAATTGGCAATCCATGCCCTTTGCAAGCGTGGGTGCGATGTGGTTTGCTGAGCGCCGGTTGGGCCCGGCGGGAGGTCGCGGTTCAATCGCGCCGGGAATGCGGGGAGCGTGTTCCCGGTGGTTTGACGGACCCACGGACGGCGAGGCCGGCATTGGATTTCAAGAAGCGGAGCAGCTTTTCCTATAAGGATCTGCTTGAATGCGCCCACGGGCGCCTGTTCGGTCCCGGTAACGCGCAGCTGCCGCTGCCGCCGATGCTCATGTTCGACCGCATCACCCACATCTCCGAGTCCGGAGGCGCCAACGGCAAGGGTGAGGTCGAGGCCGAGCTCGACATCAAACCGGACCTCTGGTTCTTCCCCTGTCATTTCGAGGGCGACCCGGTCATGCCGGGCTGCCTGGGCATGGACGCCCTGTGGCAGCTTCTCGGCTTCACGCTGGGCTGGCTCGGCGGTCCGGGTTCCGGGCGCGCCCTGTCGGTCGGCGAGGTGAAGTTCAGCGGCCAGATTCTGCCGTCGGCGACCAAGGTTCGCTATCATTTGGACATCAAACGCGTTATCAGCCGCAAGCTGTTCCTCGGCATCGCCGACGGATGGGTGGATTGCGACGGTGAACGGGTGTTCGAAGCCAAGGACATTCGCGTGGGTCTGTTCGCCAATCCGGCGGCGGCCCTGGCCTGACGGAGAATAAAATGCGACGCGTCGTCGTCACCGGTGTCGGTGTCGTTTCCCCGATTGGCAACGACAAGGCCGAGGTGACCGAATCACTGAAGACCGGCCGCTCGGGCATCACCTTTGCTCCCGAGTATAAGGAAATGGGTTTCCGCAGCCATGTGCACGGCTCGCTGAAGCTCAACCTCGAGGACCGGATCGACCGCAAGCTGCTGCGCTTCATGGGCGACGGGGCTGCGTACAACTATCTCGCCATGGAAGAGGCGATCGCCGACAGCGGCCTGGAGACGTCCGACATCTCCAATCCGCGCACCGGCCTGATCATGGGGTCCGGCGGCCCGTCGACCCGCAACATGATGCAGGCGTTCGACACCGCGCGGGAGAAGAGCCCGAAGCGCGTCGGCCCCTATATGGTGCCGCGGGTGATGTCCTCGACCAACTCGGCCAACCTGTCGACCATCTACAAGATCAAGGGACTGAGCTACTCCATCAGCTCGGCCTGCTCGACCAGCTCCCATTGCATCGGCAACGGCGTCGAGATGATCCAGTACGGCAAGCAGGACATCGTCTTCGCCGGCGGCGGCGAGGAGCTGCACTGGACCCTGTCCGTCCTGTTCGACGCCATGGGCGCACTGTCCTCCAAGTACAACGAGACGCCGGAGAAGGCCTCGCGCCCCTACGACACCAGCCGCGACGGCTTCGTGATCGCCGGCGGCGGCGGCGTGGTGGTGCTCGAGGAGCTCGAGCATGCCAAGGCCCGCGGCGCCAAGATCTACGGCGAGGTGGTCGGCTACGGGGCGACGTCCGACGGCGCCGACATGGTCGCTCCGTCCGGCGAGGGCGGGCTGCGCGCCATGCAGCTGGCGCTGGCGGATGTCCATGACCCGGTCGACTACATCAACACCCACGGCACCTCGACGCCGGTCGGCGACATGGTCGAGCTGACCTCGATCGCCGAGGTGTTCCGCGGCCAGAACAAGATCCCCTACATCAGTTCGACCAAGTCGATGACCGGGCACAGCCAGGGCGCGACCGGCGTGCACGAGGCGATCTATACCCTGCTGATGATGCAGGGCGGCTTCATCGCCCCCTCGATCAACATCGAGTCGATGGAACCGGAAGCCGAGGCCATGCCGATCGTGCGCGAGCCGATGCTGGGCCAGGAGATCAACGTCGCGATGTCGAACAGTTTCGGCTTCGGCGGAACCAACGCCGTCCTCGCCTTCCGGCGGGCGGACGTCTGAGCAACCGGGCGGCGCGAGTCCTAACAACGCTGCCCACGCAAATTCCGTGATCCCGGCAAGCCGCCGGGGCATTTCAGGAACAGGAGCCCGATGTCAGATTCGCCCTCCCCCCAGCCGATCATGGCCGGCAAGCGCGGGCTCATCATCGGCGTGGCCAATGACCGCTCGATCGCCTGGGGGATCGCGGCCGCGCTCGCAGAGCACGGTGCGGAGCTCGCCTTCACCTATCAGAACGAGAGCATCGAGCGGCGGGTGAAGCCGCTGGCGGAGTCGGTGGGTGCCGATATCGTCCTGCAGTGCGATGTGACGGACCATGCCTCGCTCGACGCCGTGGCGGCGCAGATCGAGGCCAAGTGGGGTAAGCTCGACTTCGCCCTGCATGCGGTCGCCTATTCCGACAAGGCCGAGCTGAAGGGCAAGTATTACGACACGAGCCGGGCCAATTTCATCAACACGATGGACGTGTCCTGCTACTCGTTCACCGCGATGGCCCAGCGTCTGGCACCGCTGATGAACCCGGGCGGCAGCCTGCTGACCCTGTCCTATCTCGGGGCCGAGCGCAGCACGCCGAACTACAATGTCATGGGCGTGGCCAAGGCGGCGCTGGAGGCGAGCGTGCGCTATCTGGCCGCCGATCTGGGGCCGGACGGGATCCGGGTCAACGCCCTGTCGGCCGGCCCGATGCGGACCCTGGCGGGCTCGGCGATCGCCGATGCGCGCTACACCTTCCGCTTCTCGGAGAACGCCGCTCCGCTCGGCCGCAATGCCGCGCTGGAGGAGGTCGGCCGCACCGGCATGTACCTGCTGTCGCACCTGTCCTCCGGCGTGACCGGCGAGGTGGTGCATGTGGATGGCGGCTTCCACTCCGTCGCCATCCCGCATCCGAGCCGCCGCGAGGGCAACAAGGGCGAGGGCTGAGCGGCCGCGCTCTCCTCGCTTCCTTCTCTCAAGCCTTGCCATCTCCCCATCCCGGATTGAACCGGTCTCGGGCCGAGGGCCAGCCTTCCGTATGCGGGAGTCTTCTCGGCAAGTCCGGGGAGTAAGGCTATGAGAGGATACGCTAAGACCCCTGTGCCGCGGCGGCTTCCTTCTGGCGGGTTCGCGCCTCTTCCGGCCAGCGGGACTTGATGAAGGCCAGGATCGCCCAGATATCCGCATCCGCCAGCTCGGAGTCGAAGGCCGGCATGGCGTTGCGGTAGCTCGCCGGCGAGAACGGCTGGCCCCCGTATTTTGTCACGTCGAACAGGTCGCGGTCGGTCAGGCGCCAGATCGGCGACGTCCCGTCCAACGGCAGCGGCGGCCGGCCACCGTCCGGGTACTCCCCGTCCCATCCCGGTTTTCCGGCCAGATCGGCGCCGTGGCAGAAGGCGCAATGCTGGTCGTAGAGCGTGTGGCCGAGGCCGACCAGCGCCGCGTTGGTGTGGTCCGCGGCGACCGCGTGCTCGTTGGTGTAGCGCTCCCAGTACAAATCGGCGGCGGTGATCAGCCCGCCGATCACGATGGCGGCGGCAAGGAAGCGGCCCTTCGCCCCGAGCCGGTTCGCGACCCGCCCGATCAGCCCGGGCGGCGCCTGGTCGGGGGCCTCATCCGCCTCTTCGGCCAGCCGGCCGAGCCGGCGGGCCGGGTCGAGGGTCCGGGCCGGGGTCTTGGGGATACGCCCGCGCAGCCGCTGCTCGAAGCGGGCCCGACGCTCCTGGCGGGCGGTTTTCGGATCGCGCATGGGCGGGGCCGGCCTCCTGTCTTGCGGTGCGGGTCAGTCTACCTCACGCACCTTGGGCGTGCCGAAAACATCGTCCAGCCAGCTCGGCCGGGCAAGTCCGGCGCGCACCTTGGCTTCCATCTCCGCCTCGCCGGCACGGACCTGGTCGAGCCTGTCGGCGACCGCGTCGATGCGCGCATGGGGCACGATGACCACGCCGTCTCGGTCGGCCACCACGAGGTCGCCGGACGAGACGGCCACGCCGCCGCAGATGATGTCGAGACCCACGGTCCCGGGACCGACCCGGGCGGGCGAGTTCGGGGAGACGCCGGCATGCCAGACCGGCAGGCCCATGCCTTCGACCCCGTCCTGATCGCGGATCGCCCCGTCGGTGACCACGGCGATGGCGCCGGCGTTGCGCAGCATGCCGCACAGCAGGTCCCCGGTCAGGGCGGTCTGGCGGTAGCCGTCGGTGGTGCAGACGATGATGTCGCCCTGCTCCAGCACGTCCAGGCAGGCGGCCAGCGCCAGGTTGTCGGCCGGATGGGCGAAGGCCGTGAGCACCGGCGCGGCGAGCGACACGCCGGGGGCGATCTGCGGCTTGATCGCGGGGTCCATGGCGCCCCGCCCTTCCATGGCGTCTACGACCTGGGCGGTGTAGGCGCCGCGGAAGCGGCGGAGCTGGGCCTCGCTCGGGCGCGGGAACTTGCGACGGACGGTGAGGATGGGAGGATCTTCGAGCATCGGGTCAGGACTCCGCGCGGGTGAACAGGTCGGCCATCGCCTCGGCGCAGTCGGCGGGCTCCTCCTCCACGAGGAAGTGTCCGCAATCCAAGCCGATGGCGTCCACATCGTCGGCCCAGCGGCGCCAGACGTCCAGATGCCGCTCGTCCTTTTCCTTCAGATAGCGTGTCCCCCAGATCAGCCGGGTCGGACAGGCAATCCGGTAGCCTGCTTCCAGGGAGGCTTCGTCCAGGGCGATGTCCACCGTCGCCCCGGCCTGATAGTCCGCGAACATGGCATCGACCACCGCCGGGTCCCGGTAGGCGTCGCAATATGCCTCGACCGCCGCATCGTCGAGCCGGTCGCGATGGCCGGCCCAGCGGTCGATCAGGTGGCGGACATAGCCGGGACCGTCGGATCCCACCATCTGCCGCAGGAACGGATCGTCCTGGGCCAGCAGCAGCCAATGATAGCTGCCGAGCGCCGAGCGCCAGTCCATGCGCCGCCAGTTCTCCAGGGTCGGCACGATGTCGAGCGGAACGAAGCTGCGGACCATCTGCGGCATGTCCAGCGCTAGGCGGTAGCCGATCCGCCCGCCCCGGTCATGGCCCGACAGATGGAAGCTGTCGTGGCCGAGCGCCGTCATCAGTCCGGCGCAGAGCTTGGCCAGGCTGCGCTTGGAGAAGATCTCCGGGCTCGGCGCCGGCCCGCGCGAGGCGCCGTAGCCGGGGGTGTCCGGGATCACCAGGGTGAACCGGTCGGCCAGCAGCGGGGCGATCCGGTGGAAGGCGACATGGGTCTGGGGGAAGCCGTGCAGCAGCAGCACCGGCGGCCCGGATCCGCCGACCCGGACATGGAACTCCGTCTCGTCCACCGTGATCCGGTCGGTGCTGAACCCTTCGAACATGCCACTCTCCCCTCAATTCCGGAACTAACCATGCTACGTCTGGGCGGAGGGTTCCAGTACGCGAATGTCGGCAGACGGGGAGGGTGAAATGGCGCAGGACCGGAGCAGCGGGCGGCAGGCGGCGCTCGCCCGGGCGATGGACTATCCCTACGCGGCCCATCCCGGACCCTACCTGTTCCGCGGCGGGAAGGCCGAGCCGCTGCCCGCCGATCTCGACATCGCCCGCCTGACCCCGGTGATCGCCGTCGGCTCCAACCGCGCGCCGGTGCAGCTCGCCCGAAAGTTCGAGCGGATGGAGACGGCGATCCCGGTCACCCGCCTGGTCGCCCGCCATCTGGACGTGGTCCATGCCGCCCATATGGCGGGCTATGGCGCGGTGCCGGCGACCCTGGCGCCGTCGCCCGGGACTGAGGTGGAGCTGTGGATCACCTGGCTCGACGCGCCGACCATGCACCGGATGGACGCCACCGAGGCGGTCGGGGTGAACTATGCCCGCGAGGAGCAGGTGCTGGAGATCGTCGCCGCCGACGGCCCGGCGCCGGAGCGGGCCCTGGTCTACAACGCCCTGCGCGGCTGCCTCAGCTTCGACGGCGCGATGGTGCCGCTCGCCGCGGTCCCGGCGTCCCGCCGTCGCAGCCCGGCGATGACCCAGCGCGCGGTGCTGGAACGGCTGCATCGGGAGGCCGGGAGCCCGTCGGATTTCGAGCGCTGGCTGCACGGGCATATCGGGCCGACCGGGCTGCTGCGGCGCACCCGCCTGACCGAGCGGCTGGCGGCGGGGGCGATCCGACCCCGCGGGTGACGCCTGGAGTATGCGATCGACCGCCAGGCCGTCTCGTCAGTTCACGACCGGACGCAGGGGTTCCTCGTCCTCGAACCGGTCGGCCAGCAGCCGGGTCTCCGCGACCAGGCAGGACTGCGCGCTGACCGTCTCGTTCGCAACGCGCAACCGGCGCAGCAGCACCTTGAGCAGGGCGACCAGACCGGGCTCCGCGTTGGTCAGCAATCGGCTGAAATTCTGCTCGGTGATCACCTGGACGACCGTCATGCCGAGCGCGCGGGCGGTGGCGCTCCGCGGAGAATTGTCGATCAGCCCCATCTCGCCGATCAGTTCGCCGGGCCCCACGGTGGCCAGGAGCACCTCGTGGCGCTGGCCGGCGCTGCGCAGGATCTCCACCTCGCCGCTTTCGATCAGGAAGGCGGCCCAGGCCTGGTCGCCCTCGTGGAACAGGGTCTGGCCCGGCCGGTAGACCCGGCGATCCAGTATCTTGGCCTTGCGCATCCGCTTTCTCCCGGCCCGTGCGGTCCGTCGGCGGGCCTCTCAGGAAAGATACGGATATCGGGACACCGGGAAATGCACGATCGGCGCCCGGCCTGTCACCGTTGCGTGACGGGGCGGTGAGCCGGTCAGGCCGGCTCGACCCGCCACACGATGGTGCGGCGGATGTCGCTGTCCTCCAGGTCGCGCGGGGTCGGGACCATGTATTCGGCGAGCTTGGTGAGGCCGCTCTCCGGCAGGTAGCTGCGGCCCGGATCGCCCATCAGCACGGTCGCCCCGGCGGCGGCGTGGCGGCGCAGCCAGCCGATGGTGCGGTTCGACATGGGCAACTCGTAGCAGACGTCCCCGGCCAGCACGAGATCGAACAGCGGCCCCCCGTCGTCGGCCAGAACCGGCTCGTCCAGCATGTCGCGGCTCACCGTCTCCAGCCCCCCGGCCACGCCGTTGGCCTCGGCGTTGAGGGTGATCGCGGCGATGGCGAAGGCGTCGATGTCGTTGGCCACCACATGGGCGGCCGAGACCCACAGCGCGGCGACGCCGACGAGGCCGCTGCCCGAGGCGAAGTCCAGCACCCGCTTGCCGGCGGCCACGTCCGGATGGTCGATGATGTAGCGCGCAAGCGCCTGCCCGCCGGCCCAGGCAAAGGCCCAGTAGGGCGGCGGCAGGTCCTTCTCCGCCAGCTCCTCCTCGGTCAGCTCCCACAGCGGCACGGCCTTGTCGGCCAGGTGCAGCTTCAGTTCGGGGACGAGGCTGGGCGGCTTCAGAAGTGTGTTCTGTCGGACGAACGCGAGCGGATCGCCCATCCGGTCTAGCCGAGCACGATGGCAAGCGCGACCAGCAGGCCGGCGTCGCGGTTCGCCCAGAAGGTGCGCAGGCAGTCCTGTGGGTCGTCGAGATCGGTGACCCAGAGCTGCCGGGCGAAGTTCAGGCCGGCCAGCGCCAGCCCGGCATAGGCCAGCGGGCCCAGGCCGGCGGTCCAGAAGCTGGCCGCCAGCAGCCCGATGGTGAGGGCGTAGAACACGGCCAGGGCCGGCTTGGTCCTGTCGCCCAGGGCGAGGGCGGAGGAGCGCACGCCGACGATGGCGTCGTCCTCCTTGTCCTGATGGGCGTAGATCGTGTCGTAGCCGAGCGTCCAGAAGAACCCGGCGGCATAGGCCAGGATCGCGGGCATGGCGATGGTCTCGGTCACCGCCGCATAGCCGAGCAGGGCGCCCCAGTTGAAGGTCAGGCCGAGCACCGCCTGGGGCCAGTCGGTGACCCGCTTGGCCGCCGGGTACAGGAACACCAGGACCAGCACCGACGCGCCGATCGCCCAGGAGGTGGTGTTGAGCTGCAGCAGGATGGCGAGGCCGACGGCAAGCTGGGCGGCGAGGAAGACCAGGGCGGCGAAGGGCGTGACGGCGCCGCTGGCGAGCGGGCGGGTGGCGGTCCGGGCGATCTTGGTGTCGATCTTGCGGTCCCACAGGTCGTTCACCGTGCAGCCGGCGCCGCGCATGACCAGCGCGCCGACCGTGAACAGGACGACGAGCCGCAGCATCTCCAGGGCGGGTCCGGTGGCGGTCGGTGCGCCCAGCGCCTGCCAGCCGAGGCCGAGCCCCCACAGGCAGGGCAGGTACAGCAACCAGGTGCCGATCGGCCGGTCGAGCCGCGCCAGCCGGGCATAGGGCCGCCAGGACGCGGGCAGCCAGCGGTCCACCCAGTTGCCCTGGGGGATGTCGCTCGCGCCGCTGACGTTCCGGTCGGGAGTGCTGCCGCTCATGGGGAAAGTCATAGAGAATTTAGGCGAGTATTAAAAGCGTTTCTATTGATAAGTATCTTTATTCTGTTCAAGAATTTCTATGTTTTTGTGTAATATATTGACAAAATAGTAGTTAGCATGGTTATGGTTCCTCCGACAATAACTCCGAGAAGGGCCGCCGTAATTATGGCGCTCGTAGACTCAGAGTGGCGAAGTTCGTCAGAAATAAATTGATAAAGCTTTTTGTAACGTTCAACGAAACCCATATCGGCGGATTTGATTTCAAGGTTGGCATATTCGAGTAGCGTGTTGCCAAATACATGGCTCGATAAAAGTTTATTTTGATCGAGCAATTTTGCTTCAACTTCGACAAATATATTTTCAATATCAACAAAATAGAATGGAATAGATTTAAACCCTTCATGGTATGATTTCAGCGATTTTATTTTCTTTATGTCACCTTTTGTATTTTCTTCAATAACTTCTAGTATCTCTGTGATTGAGTCTCTAATATCATATATTTGGTTGGTGGAGTGAACGGTGAAGTAGAATGGTCCTAGTGATCTAACTACGTAACGAAATACAAAACTTTGAATCTGATCTAAATCAAAATCCGTATCACTAAATTCAAAAAAGCAATCATTATAGCCAGGTTGAGTTACCATTTTCATGGATGGAAGAGAATTCTCTTCTATTTTTGAATCATCTTCAATTTTTGAAATGAAAAAATCACAATGAAATGGCGTTGGGCCAACTATATGGAAATCACAATTGAATTCGTTAGAATTAAAGCTATCACGAAGGAAGTGCCATAAAGTAGTTACGGCTCCAGAAATATCTGGTTCTATATGTGGGATTTTTGGTCTCAAAATACAGACAGGGTGTTCAAAATTAAAATATATCGTAACTATAAAATCTGTTGATTTTACTTCTTTCCAATTAAGGGAAAATTTCTCTTGAAGTTCTGAAGATAAAAATATCTCAAATCTTAATACTCCCGATGAAAATCTCGGAAATGGGATATCAGATACTAAAATTCTATCAGGAATTTCTAACCAATCGACGCTATCCGGATGTGAGCGAATTGAATCTATATCTTCACAAGATATATTAGTTATGTTGGGGATTTTGCGAAGATCTTCAATGATAAAATTTATTGATTCTTCAATTTGTTTATTTTTAGATAGCTTAAATAAATTCGAGTTCTTCACTGAAAAAAATACGCATCCCGCTGAAAATGACTGTTCAACCTTGCGCGTCATGGTTTTACCTATTTTAAAAAGCTAATGGCGTAGAAAGTAAATTATATAAAACTTAATTTATCGACACAATCGTAAAATGCAATCAGTAATGGTCTACGTATAGACGCAGGTGCCGCTCTTTCATTGTACTTCCGCATTCGTATTAGCCAGCGTCTTCGTGCCAGATCAGCTAGGCCTTACCGGATAGGCGCTCGGAACCTTGTCGACCGCGTCCAGAAGGTCCGGGCGCACGCTTTCCACCCAGTCCTGGATCAGTCGCCGGGCGATGCTGTCGCGGCGCGGCAGGAACTTGCCGAGCGCTTCGAAATCGGCGAGCTGGTCGATGGTGAAGAACTGGGCGTCGCCCAGCTCGTCGTCGTTGCGCACGATGTCGAAAGACTTCGCCTCGGCGTGGAAGCCCAGCATCAGCGAGGACGGGAACGGCCAGGGCTGCGAGGAGTGGTACCGCACGTCGCGGACATGGATTCCGCTCTCCTCCCAGACCTCGCGGGCCACCGCCTCCTCCAGGGTCTCGCCCGGCTCCACGAAGCCGGCCAGGGTGGAATACATGCCGTCGGGCCAGATCTTCTGGCGGCCGAGCAGGCAGCGGTCGCCGTCATGCACCAGCATGATCACCGCCGGGTCGGTGCGCGGGAAATGCGGGGCGCGGCAGTTCTCGTTGGTGCAGCTGCGCTGATGGCCACCCTTCACCGACCGGGTCTCCGAGCCGCAAACGCCGCAGAACCGGTGGCGCTGATGCCACCACATCAGGCCGCGGGCATAGGCCAGAACCGACCCCTCGAAGCGGTTCAGCAGCGGGCCGATCTGGCGCAGGTCCTGGAACACGCCATGGGCGGCCAGGATGTTGAGAATGTCCGTCTCCTCCAGCGGCGACAGGTCGATCGCCACATGGGCGATCCCGTCGCGCTCGCCCAGGAAGGCGGTCATGTCGGCAAAGCGCATCAGCCCCCTGTGCTCCGCCGCCGACAGCATCCCGGCGCGCGGCAAGTCGCCCGGCGCGACCAGCGATCGGCTGCGCCAGACCGGCACGATCACCGTATCGGGCCGCTCCAGCAGCTCGTCGAGCCAGCCTTCGCGCTCGCGGATATGGGCTGAACGGTCGAGACCACCGAAGCCGTAGACGTTCGGGCGCTTGGTGATCAGGTCGGTGGCGGGGACGGAGTCATCCGTCCCGGGAGGATGTAGGTTCATGGCGGCGCGAGTGTACACGCCTGGAGGAGGGAGGCAACGGGCCCTGATCGGGTCAGGGCCCGGCCGGCACGCCCCTACC
The DNA here is from genome assembly GCF_034377285.1 of Thalassobaculum sp. OXR-137. Lineage (NCBI taxonomy): Bacteria > Pseudomonadati > Pseudomonadota > Alphaproteobacteria > Rhodospirillales > Thalassobaculaceae > Thalassobaculum > Thalassobaculum sp. OXR-137. Next base: position 1,251,248 of record NZ_CP139715.1, read on the forward strand.
CGGCCCGGACCCGGGTGCAGAAGTCGGTGATCGCGCGCTGCAGGCTGTCGGCGTTGACGGCGAGATCCTGGCTGGCGTTCAGCACGTCCGTGGCGGCCTTGCTGCCGTCGCGGGCCTGGTCCGCCATCTCGGTGACGCCGCTGGCGGCCTGGCTGGCGCTCAGGGACATGGCTTCCACCTCGTCGCCGAGTTCGCGGGCGGTGGCTTCCTGCTCGCCGATGGCGTCGGCGATGGTGCGGGCGACCTCGTCGATCCGGCCGACGGTCTCGCCGATGCCGCGGATCGCGTCGACCGCGCCCCGGGATTCGGCCTGGATCGAGGAGATCTCGCCGGCGATGGTCTCCGTCGCCTTGGCCGTCTGCCCGGCCAGGTTCTTCACTTCCGAGGCGACCACCGCGAAGCCCTTGCCGGCGTCCCCGGCGCGGGCCGCCTCGATGGTGGCGTTCAGGGCCAGCAGGTTGGTCTGCTCGGCGATGTCCTGGATCAGGGTCAGCACCTCGCCGATGCGGTCGGTGGCCTGGGCCAGGCCGGCGACGGTCCGGTCGGTATCGGCGGCGCGCTGCACCGCCTCGCCGGTGATCCGGCTGGACAGGCTCACCTGCTCGGTGATCCGGGCGATCGACTGGGAGACACGGTCCAGGGCGTCGGCCGCCGCCTGGGCGCGGCTCTGGTTCTCGGTCGCGTCGCGGGCGACGAGGCCGGCGTGATCGCCGACCCGACTGGTCGTCTCGGTCAGGCTGGTGGCGGTCCGGCTCAGCTCTTCCGAGGCGGCGGCGACCGTATCGGCGATGCCCCCGACCGTCTGTTGCAGGGAATCCGACAGCGAGATCAGCGCCGCCGCCTTCTCGGTGGCGGCCTGGCGGTCGCGCTCGCGCGCCTCGTCGGCCATGCGGGTCTGTTCAGCCTGGGCCAGCTCGACCTCCTTCAGCGCGCGTGCCGATGCGTCGAAGGCGCGCTGGATGCTGTGGGTGACCCAGAGCAGGGCGCCCGCCTCCAACACCACGATGACGGCGTGCAGGATCACGCGGCCGAGCGAGGCGTCGTCGGGGAAGACGGCGGCCGGCAGCAGGAAGCTGAGCGTCAGGTGATGCACCGCGACGACCACCGCCGCCACCAGGATCGACACCGTGCAGACCATCGGCGCCAGGATCGCCAGTGCGGCGAAGTAGTACATGTGCATGTCGATCTGCCAGGAATTGCCCCAGAACAGGGCGACCATCATCGACACGATCCCCATCATCACCGCCGCGATCAGATAGCGCGTGGCCGGCGCGTCCGGCTGCAGCCGGGCCATGGCGACCACGATGGCGGCGGCGACGGCGGTCGCCAGGGTCGGCCAGAGCGCCTCGCGCCCCAGCAGGAAGGCGGTCGCGCCGACCACCGGCACATGGGCGAGAATGAACATCGAAAGCGCGAAGGTGGCGCGGCGGCGAATGCTCAGAATGTCGGACATGGCAGATTCCCGGTTTTGGCGGCGGATCAACCGCGGGCGGTCGAGGAAGACAGGCCGAGGCAGCCGGCGGCGGCCTGGGGGTCGATGACGAGGAGGGCGCCGGCGGCGCGCAGACGCGCCGGCAGGCCGGGCGTCGGGCTGGCGAGCAGCAGGACCGTGGGGGCGATGCCGTCGCGCAGGATCTCGGTGTCGCTGCCGGAGAGGCTCGCCATCACGTCCTGGGCGGTCCACCACGGCGGGAAGATCGCGGCCACGCGGGCGTCGCGCTCGCCCGCCGGCGCGAGCAGCCCGAACAGGGCGACGGCCAGCATGGCGATGCCGGCGATGGCGGCTGGGAGGAAATTCAGCAAGATCGGGTCCGATCGGATGGTCAGGATCGTCTGCGTCGGTCGGAAGTCGCCGCCCGCTCTGACGAGCGACAGCGACGTACCCTTACACCCCAATATTTAAAGGGCCGTTAAGGTAAACCAGCAAACGTCCTACGATTCGGACGAGGCCTTGGATCAAGGACTTGGATCGGAGACTTGGATAACGGCAGGTCTTGGACCGGCAAAGGCGTCCGGCGGCCGGGCTGACCCGGCCGCCGGGCACGGGTCAGGCGGCGGTGCCGCCGACGGCGATGGTCATCTTCAGGGTCGGCTGGCCGACGCCCACGGGCACGCCCTGGCCGTCCTTGCCGCAGGTGCCGACGCCGTCGTCGAGCTTCATGTCGTTGCCGATCATGGTGATCTTGCCCATGGCGTCGGGGCCGTTGCCGATCAGGGTCGCACCCTTCACCGCCGGGCCGATCTTGCCGTTCTCCACCAGATAGGCCTCGTTCATGGAGAACACGAACTTGCCCGAGGTGATGTCCACCGACCCGCCGGCGAAGTTCACGGCATAGAGTCCGCGCTTCACCGACTTCAGGATCTCCTCCGGATCGGCGGTGCCGGCGGCCATGTAGGTGTTGGTCATGCGCGGCATCGGATGGTGGGCATGGGACTGGCGCCGGCCGTTGCCGGTCGGCGAAACCCCCATCAGGCGGGCGTTCTGGCGGTCCTGCATGTAGCCCACCAGGATGCCGTCCTCGATCAGCACGTTGCGGCTCGACGGGGTGCCCTCGTCGTCGACGGTGATCGAGCCGCGCCGGTCGGGCAGGGTGCCGTCATCGATGACGGTGACGCCCTTGGCGGCGACCTGCTGGCCGATCATGCCGGAATAGGTCGATGTGAGCTTGCGGTTGAAGTCGCCCTCCAGGCCGTGGCCGACGGCCTCGTGCAGCATGACGCCGGGCCATCCCGGGCCGAGCACCACTTCCATCTCGCCGGCCGGGGCGTCCACCGCGCCGAGGTTGACCAGGGCGATGCGCAACGCTTCGTCCGTCGCGTGCTGCCAGGTCTCGGGATCGACGTAGCGGTCGAAGGTGACCCGGGCGCCGCAGCCGTAATAGCCGGCCTCCATCTTGTCGCCGTCGCCGACCACGACCTGGACGTTCAGGCGGACCAGGGGGCGGACATCGGCGACGCGCTGGCCGCCGGCGCGCAGGATCTGCACCGCCTGCCAGGAGCCGATCAGGGTGGCGGAAACCTGCCGCACCCGCGGATCCTTCGCCCGGGCATAGGCGTCGATCTCCTTCAGCACGCCGATCTTCGCCTCGGTGGTGAAGCCCTGTAGCGGGTTCTCGGCGGTGTAGAGCGCGCTGTTGGTGCCCTTGGGGCCGAGGTCCATCTTGCCGTTATGGCCGGCATGGACGGCGCGCACGGTGTCGGCGGCGCGCCGGATCGCGTCCTCGGACAGGTCGGCGGCATGGGCGAAGCCGCGGGCCTCGCCGGCGATGGCGCGCAGGCCGAAGCCCTGGGTGGTGTCGAAACTCGCCGTCTTCAGGCGGCCGTCATCGAAGGCCAGGCTTTCGCTCTGGCTGTATTCCAGGAACAGCTCGCCGTCGTCGGCGCCGTTCAGGGCGTCGTCGACGATGGCTTCCGTGCGGCCCTTGTCCAGGCCGGCTCGGTCGAAGAAAAGCTCGTCAGTGAGGGCCAGATTGGACACGGGGCGGCTCCGTCGCGATAGGGTGGACATCAGTCGGTCGATCAGCTTCACATAGGCGCGCCGCCCACGGAAGTCGAGGCGGTCGCCGCCGAACCCGCCGTTTGTGCCGCTGGTTGTTCCCCTGGGATCCGGGATGCCGGTCGTCGGGGCGCGGCGGCAGCGACGGGTTTACGCGACCGAATGCCGCGTCCCCCGCGCTTGTCCGGGGCGGGGCGGGCATTTAGCCTTGCTCCGGTGTGCTGAAGGGTCGCGTTGCACGGTTGAGCGGATGGTGCCATAAGGGCGTCGCTGCAATCCGGGGGACTGTGGCTCAGGGACCAACGACGACGGGAATGACCGAGTGATGGAGCGGATCCTCAAGCGGGTTACCGGCGCCACTTTGCGCGGCGGGGCCGCGATTTTGGCGGCGGTGGCGATCCTTGCGGTGGCGGCGTTTGACGCGTCCGCCGCCCAGCCTCAGCCCTGGCAATTGGGCATGCAGGAACATGTCACGCCGGTGGGCCACGATGTGGACCAACTGCACGACATCCTGCTGGTGATCATCACGCTGATCAGCCTCTTCGTGCTGGCGCTGCTGGTCTATGTGTGCATCCGCTTCAAGCGAAGCAATAACCCGACCCCGTCGAAGACGACCCACAACACCCTGTTGGAGGTTGCCTGGACGGGTCTGCCGGCGTTGATCCTGGTGGTGATCGCGTTCTACTCCTTCCCGCTTCTGTACAAGCAGGACAAGGCGGTCGATCCCGACATGACGATCAAGGTCGAGGCGCATCAGTGGTACTGGAACTACACGTATCCGGACCAGGAGATCGCCTTCGACAGCTATCTGATCCCGGACGAGGAGATCAAAGAGGGCCAGACGCGGCTGCTCGACGTGGACAACCGTCTGGTGGTCCCGGTCGGCGCCACGGTCCAGGTTCTGGTCACGACCTATGACGTGATGCACTCCTTCTTCGTTCCGGCCCTGACGGTGCAGGTCTACGGCACGCCGGGCCGGATCAACGAGACCTGGTTCCAGATCGAGAAGCCCGGCGTCTATTACGGCCAGTGCAACCAGATCTGCGGCATTGACCATTCCCGGATGCCGATCGTGGTTGAGGCCATGGAACAGGCGGACTACGACGCCTGGCTCGTGAAGGCCAAGGAACAGTTCGCGATGAACCCGAGCGCGACCAAGGTCGCGTCGATCGCCGACTAACCGGTGGAGACAAACAAGATGGCAAGCGCTGAACACGCTCACGACCACGGTCACGACGACCACGGGGCGCCGAGCAGCTTCGTTAAGCGGTGGTTGTACTCCACCAACCACAAGGACATCGGGACTCTCTACCTGGTGTTCGCGGTGATCGCCGGCCTGTTCGGCGGTGCGATCTCGATCTACATGCGCATGGAGCTCCAGGATCCGGGCGTCCAGTACATGGCCGACGGCAACGCCTGGAACGTCTACGTGACGGCCCACGGCCTGATCATGGTGTTCTTCGTGGTCATGCCGGCGCTGATCGGCGGGTTCGGCAACTGGTTCGTGCCGCTGATGATCGGCGCGCCGGACATGGCCTTCCCGCGGATGAACAACATCAGCTTCTGGCTGATCGTCCCGGCCTTCCTGCTGCTGGTCCTGTCGATGTTCGTTCCGGGCACGGGCGGCGCCGACGGCGTGGGCACGGGCTGGACGATCTATCCGCCGCTGTCGGGCAAGCTCGGCACGCCGGGCATGTCCATGGACCTCGCGATCTTCTCGCTGCACCTCGCCGGTGCCAGCTCGATCCTGGGTGCCGCCAACTTCATCACCACCATCTTCAACATGCGCGCCCCGGGCATGACGCTGCACAAGATGCCGCTGTTCGTGTGGGCCATGCTGGTGACGGCCTTCCTGCTGCTGCTGGCGGTTCCGGTTCTGGCCGGCGCCATCACCATGCTGCTGACCGACCGTAACTTCGGCACGCACTTCTTCGAGCCGGCGGGCGGCGGCGACCCGGTGCTGTTCCTGCACCTGTTCTGGTTCTTCGGTCACCCCGAAGTGTACATCATGATTCTGCCGGCCTTCGGCATCGTCAGCCAGGTGGTCGCGACCTTCTCGCGCAAGCCGGTGTTCGGCTATCTCGGCATGGCCTACGCCATGGTCGCGATCGGCGTGGTCGGCTTCGTCGTGTGGGCGCATCACATGTACACGGTGGGCCTCGACGTCGACACGCGGGCCTACTTCACCGCGGCGACGATGGTCATCGCGGTACCGACGGGCATCAAGATCTTCTCCTGGATCGCCACCATGTGGGGCGGGTCGATCGAGTTCCGCCTGCCAATGATCTGGGCCGTCGGCTTCATCTTCCTGTTCACCGTCGGCGGCGTGACCGGCGTGGTGCTGGCCAATGCCGGCGTCGATATCGCCCTGCACAACACCTACTACGTGATCGCGCACTTCCACTACGTGCTGTCGCTGGGTGCGGTGTTCGGCATCTTCTGCGGGTTCTATTACTGGTTCCCGAAGATGACCGGCTACACCTACAACTCGATGCTCGCCCGCGCCCATTTCTGGGTTACCTTCATCGGCGTGAACCTCACGTTCTTCCCGATGCACTTCCTGGGTCTGGCCGGCATGCCGCGGCGCTACATCGACTATCCGGACGCGCTCGCGGGCTGGAACTACGTGGCCTCGATCGGCTCGTATATCGGCGGCATCGGCACCCTGATCTTCGTGGTCGTGGTCATCGAGGCCTTCAGCGCCAAGCGCAAGGCCGAGGCGAACCCGTGGGGCGAAGGTGCGACGACGCTGGAGTGGACGATCAGCTCCCCGCCGCCGTTCCACACCTTCAACGAGCTGCCCCGCATCGCCCCCTCCAAGGGCCATTGAGCGGAGCGTTCGGTGACTGACCTGACGGCTCAGACGCTTGCGGCCGAGGCCGTTCCCAGTTCGGGAACGGCCTCGGTCCGCGACTACATCGCGCTGCTCAAGCCGCGCGTGATGTCGCTCGTCGTCTTCACCGGCTATGTCGGCCTGGCCATCGCGCCGGGCGACATCCATCCGGTGCTGGCGATGATCGCGGTCCTGTGCATCGCCGTCGGGGCGGGCGCCTCGGGCGCCATCAACATGTGGTATGACCGCGACATCGACGCGGTCATGGGCCGCACCGACAAGCGGCCGATCCCGTCCGGCAAGGTCGACGCCGACGAGGCGCTGGCCTTCGGCGTCGTGCTCGCCGGGTTCTCCGTGCTGGTGATGGCGCTGGCCGTGAACATCCTGGCGGCCGTCCTGCTGGCCGCGACCATCGGGTTCTACGTCTTCGTCTACACCATGTGGCTGAAGCGCCGCACGCCGCAGAACATCGTCATCGGCGGTGCCGCCGGCGCGGTTCCGCCGGTCATCGGCTGGGCGGCGGCCACCGGCGACGTGTCGTGGCTCTCCGTCGTCCTGTTCGCCATCATCTTCGTGTGGACCCCGCCGCATTTCTGGGCGCTGGCGCTGTGGAAGCGCGGCGAGTACGCCGCCGCCGGCGTGCCGATGCTGCCCGTCGTCTCCGGCGAGCTGTCCACCAAGCGCCAGATCCTGTCCTATTCGCTCGTGCTCGGCGTCCTCGGCCTGGTGCCCTGGGCCATGGGTGCTGCCGGTGCGGTCTACGGCGTCGCCGCGATCGTGCTGGGCGGGCTGTTCATCCTCGGCGCGGTGCAGGTGCTGCGCGCCGGGACGGACGACATGAAGCCGGCGAAGCTGTTGTTCGGCTATTCCATCCTGTATCTGTTCGCCCTGTTCGGCGCCTTGCTGGCCGACTACTGGATCGTGGGATGACGGCGATGAGCGATCCCCGCACCGACCAGGACCAGACGGCGCCGACCAAGTCCGAGGACCTCTGGGCGCAGCGCCGCGGCAAGAATATCGCGATCCTGGCCACCATCCTGGGCCTTGCGGTGCTGTTCTTCGTTGTCACCATCCTGCGGATGAGCTGAGCGATGTCCGAACCGACCGACACCAACGACACCTCCAGGAGCGCCCGCTCCGCGCGGTCCAACCTGCGCGTCGGCCTGGGTCTGGCCGGCCTCGTGGCCGGCATGGTCGGCGTGTCCTACGCCGCCGTCCCGCTCTACACCCTGTTCTGCCAGGTCACCGGTTTCGGCGGCACCACCCAGGTGGCCGACGCCGCGCCCGGCGCCTCGGCCGAGCACCGGACCTTCACCGTGCGCTTCGACAGCAATGTGCGCGACGGGCTGGACTGGAAATTCGTGCCGGCGGCGCGGACCACGAAGGTCGAGGTCGGGGTCGAGAACCTCGCCTTCTATCGGGCGACCAATACCGGCGACACGCCGATCGTCGGCACCGCCGCCTTCAACGTGACACCGCACAAGGCGGGGCCGTATTTCATGAAGATCGCCTGCTTCTGCTTCACCGAACAGGTGCTTAAGCCGGGCGAGACGGTCGACATGCCGGTGCAGTTTTTTCTCGATCCGGAGCTCCTGAAGGATCCGAAGATGGACGGGGTGACCACGGTCACGCTGTCCTACACCTTCTATCCGGCTGAGGATCAATCGAAGGCCCAGCAACTCGCGCTGGCGCCGTCCGTAGAGTAACATACCGCCAGTTCCGGCGGAGGGTCTGAAGACGAGGGGACCGATGGCACACGAACAGCAACATCCCTACCACCTGGTGGAACCGAGCCCCTGGCCGTTCATGGGAGCCGCGTCCGGCTTCGTGCTCGCGGTCGGCGGGGTCATGTACATGCACGACCTGCAGTTCGCCGTTCCGATCATGGTCGTCGGCCTGGCGCTGATCCTCGCGACCATGTTCTTCTGGTGGCGCGACATCATCCGCGAGGCCCAGTGGCAGGGGCACCACACCCCGGTCGTGCAGATCGGCATGCGCTACGGCATGGCGCTGTTCATCACCTCCGAAGTGTTCTTCTTCCTGGCGTTCTTCTGGGCGTTCTTCGACATGGCGCTGTATCCGCGCACCGGCGTCTGGCCGCCGGAGGGGATCCAGACCTTCGATCCGTTCGACCTGCCGCTGATCAACACCCTGATCCTGCTGCTGTCCGGCACCACGGTCACCTGGGCGCATGCGGCCCTGCTGCAGAACAACCGCAAGGAGCTGCTCTGGGGCCTTGGCATCACCGTGATCCTCGGCTTCCTGTTCACCTGCCTGCAGGCGTACGAGTACAGCCACGCGGCCTTCGGCTTCACCGACACGGTCTATGCCTCGACCTTCTACATGGCGACCGGCTTCCACGGCTTCCACGTGCTCGTCGGCACCATCTTCCTGGCGGTGTGCTGGGTCCGTGCCTACAAGGGCCACTTCACCCCGGAGCACCATTTCGGCTTCGAGGCGGCGGCCTGGTACTGGCACTTCGTCGACGTGGTCTGGCTGTTCCTGTTCATCTGCGTCTACTGGTGGGGCGGCTGAGGCCGTTCCCCGAAGGGGAGCGCAGCGATGGACTCCGGCCCGTCTCCGATCTCGACCGGGCTGTCCTGCAAATGCCCGGCCTGCGGTAAGGGCCGACTGTTCGACGGGTATCTGACCGTCGTCGAAAAATGCGAGGCCTGCGGCGAGCCGCTGCGGGCCCGCAGCTCCGGAGACGGCCCGGCCGTCTTCGTGATCTTCGCCCTCGGAGCGATCCTGTCGGTGCTGGCCTGGATCGTCGAAGCGGCGTTTTCGCCACCGATGTGGGTCCATGCGGCCCTGTGGCCCGTCGCCGTGATCGTCGGCACCGTCCTGCTTCTGAGACCGTTCAAGGGCGTCGTCGTCGCGCTGGAATACCGGCACGGCACGCCTGACCAATAGCCGCCGCGGCACCCCCGCGGCCTGGGGATATCATGGCCTTTCGTCCGCGCCTCTGGCCGACCCTCATCACCGTTCCCGCCGTCGTCCTGATGGTGGCCCTGGGCGTGTGGCAACTGCAGCGCCTCGCCTGGAAGACCGAGCTGATCGACGCGTTCGAGTCCCGGGTCTCGGCCGAGCCGACGGATCCGCCGCCGGCGCTGACCCCGGCCGACATGGGCGACTGGCGCTACCGTCGGGTGACCGCGACGGGCCGCTTCCTGCACGACAAGGAACTGCAGATCACCGGCAAGCCCTACAAGGGCACGGCCGGATTTCACGTCATCACCCCGTTCGTGACCGATGGCGGCTTGACCGTGTTCGTGAACCGGGGGTGGGTCCCGGAGGATAAGCGCCGGCCGGCCGACCGCCCCGACACCCTGCTCCCGGCGCCCGCCGCCATCGACGGGGTGATCGTACAATCCGGGATCAAGGGCACCTTCGTGCCGGAGAACGAGCCGCAGAACGACGTCTGGTTCACGGTCCGGCCGGAAGCCATGGCCGCCCATCTGGGCCTCCAGGGCCCGGTCGCAACCGGCTACTATATTGACCAGCTCGCCGAGCAGCCCAAGCTGACGGTCCTTCCCTTCGGGGCGGAGCGGCATGTGACGGTGCGTAACGAGCACCTGCAATACGCCCTCACCTGGTTCATGCTCGCCGCCACCCTGATCGGCGTCTACATCGTCTGGCACCGCCAGGCGGACAAGGCCGAGCGCGACGGGGCCGAGCGGGATGGAGAGGGCGCATGAGCGCCACCCCCGCGACCGACGCCCTTGAGACCCGCTTCCGCCGGCTCTCCGCCCTGTCGGGTGCCGCCGGGATGCTCGGCTGGGACCAGCACGTGCTGATGCCGTCCGGGGGCGCCCAGGCGCGGGCCGAACAGCTCGCCACCCTCTCCGTGCTGCGCCACGAGCTGCTGACCGCTCCGGCGGTGGTCGACGACCTGGCCGCGGCGCAGGGCGAGCGCGTCGACGGCTGGCGCGCGGCCAACCTGGCCGAAATGCGCCGTACCCATGCCCATGCAACGGCCCTGTCCTCCGACCTTGTGGAGGCCCTGTCGCGGGCCGGTTCGCGCTGCGAGGCGCTCTGGCGCGAGGCCCGGGCCAAGGCCGACTTCTCCCTCGTCCGCGACGCCATGGCCGACCAGATCCGGCTGATCCGCGAGGAGGCGGCCGCCAAGGCCGACGCCCTTGGAACCACGCCCTACGAGGCGCTGCTGGACGGGTACGAGCCGGGCGGATCGATCTCGAAGATCGAGGCGCTGTTCGCCGAGCTGGAGGCCGAGCTGCCGCCGCTGCTCGAGGCGGTGCTCGAGCGCCAGGCGCGCGAGGGCGATCCGGTGCAGCCGGAGGGGCCGTTCCCCGTCGCGACCCAGCGCATCCTGTCGCGCCGGGTGATGGAGACCCTGGGCTTCGACTTCAACCACGGCCGTCTGGACGAGACGCTGCACCCGTTCTGCGGCGGCGTGCCGGATGACGTGCGCGTCACCACCCGCTACGACGAGACCGGCTTCATCAACGGCATCATGGGCGTGATCCACGAGACCGGCCACGCCCTGTATGAGCGCGGCCTGCCCGCCGACTGGCGCGGCCAGCCGGTCGGCGAGGCCCGCGGCATGGTGATGCACGAGAGCCAGTCCCTGCTGATGGAAATGCAGGCCTGCCGGTCGCCCGCCTTCCTAGGCCTGCTCTCGGGCTGGGCGCGGACGGCGTTCGGCGCCGACGGTCCGGCCTGGGAGCCGGAGAACCTGCGCCGGATCTACACCCGGGTCGCGCGCAGCTTCATCCGCGTGGAAGCCGACGAGGTGACCTATCCGCTGCATGTGATCCTGCGCACCCGGCTGGAGCGCGCCATGCTCTCGGGCGATCTGGAGGTCGCGGACCTGCCCGGGGCGTGGAACGCAGGCATGCGGGACCTGCTCGGCGTGACCCCGCCGGACGACGCGCGGGGCTGCCTGCAGGATATCCACTGGTACGACGGCGCGGTCGGGTATTTCCCGACCTATACGCTCGGAGCGATGGCGGCGGCCCAGCTCTTCCAGGCGGCGGTGCGGGCCGAGCCCGGCATCCCCGAGGCAATCGGCCGGGGCGACTTCACGCCGCTGGTCGGCTGGCTGCGGCAGACCGTGCACGGCGTGGCCAGCTCGAAGGGCACCGAAGAGATCCTGACGGCCGCCACCGGCGCGGAACTGAGCGCCGCCCCGTTCCTGGCGCATCTGAAGGCGCGGTACCTGGAGGGGTAGGGCGCTTTGTACGGCCCGGCCCTTCGACACGCCCCGAATGTTATCCGGGGCTGCTCAGGGCGAGGTCATCACAAAGATCAACTCTCTCTGACTTCGCCCTAACCCTCCGACCTCGCCCTGAGCAGGAGCGCAGCGACGTGTCGAAGGGCCGAACGCGACCGCCGCTCCCCCAACCTCACTCCCCGCTTTGCGGCAGCCCCGCCTCCAGCGCGCCGGCGATGATCTCGGACACCTCGTCGGCGGTGAAGCCGATGGTGCGGCGCTCCGGCACCTCCTTGCCGAGCTGGGTCCCCGCCACCAGCCGATACGTCTCCGCCGCGCCCATGAAGATCCGCGGGTCGAGGCCCACGTCGTTGAAGGTGCGGGCGATCTCCTCCATCTCGCCGACCCAGCGATAGGCCTTCGGCGCCATGTCCGGCAGCGAGCGGTCGAAGCGCTCGCGCAGCATCCGCAGGCTCGCCACCATCTCGGCGTCGAGTTCCTTGTCCACCCCGTAGGCCTTGGCCGAGGCGAGCGACTGGACCGCCAGCGCGGTCAGCCCCTTGGTGACCGCCGCATAGCTCATCTTCAGGGCGGACGCGGCACCCACGCCGCCCGGCACCGCACGCATGTCGAGCCCGAAATTCCGCAGCTCCAGCACCCGCGTGACGTCGTCCTCATGGCCGGAGACATAGAGCCGCGGGCCCATGCCGCTGGCGCTCTTCGGCGGGCCGCCGATGATCCCGCCGTCGACGAAGGGCACGCCGATCCCCTCGATCACCTCGCCCACCTCCACGGCCGAGGCCGGGGCGATGGCGTTCAGGTCCACATAGATCGGCTTCGAGCGGGCCAGGGCCAGGGAGGAGGCCAGGCGCTGCGCCAGTTCCAGCGCCAGGGACGGCGGCAGGATCGAGAACAGCACGTCGGCGCCGTCCACCGCCTCCACGTCGTCCTCGGTATCGGTGATGCCGGCGGCCCGGGCCAGCGCACGGGTGCGGTCCGACCGGTCGGCGAGATTGGTCGTCACCGTCAAGCCCTTGGCGACCAGCACGCGGGCGAGGGCATGACCCATGTCGCCCGGCGCGAAGATGGCAACTCTCTCGATTGTCATGCCGATCCGTTCCTAACCATCGGTGGAGGCCAAAATGGTGCTGCGAGGCGCCGTATGATCGCAAGGTTGCACACGGCCCGCACCAAGCATAGGTTACCGCGTCAACGCTCGGGGATATACAGGTCCGTGCAATACGTTAGCACCCGCGGGCAGGCGCCCGCTCTCGCCTTCGACGATGTTCTGCTCACCGGACTGGCCCGTGACGGCGGTTTGTACGTCCCGGCGGTCTGGCCGCTGTTCTCGAAGGACGACATCCGAAGTCTTCGCGGCCTCTCCTATGCGGAGGTGGCCACGCGGGTCATGGCGCCGTTTGTCGGCGGTACCATCCCCGAGGACGTCCTGCGCAAGATCGCCGAGGACGCCTATGGCGGTTTCGGCCATACCGCCGTCGCTCCCCTCAAGCAGCTCGACGGCAATCTCTGGATGATGGAGCTGTTCCACGGCCCGACGCTGGCGTTTAAGGACTACGCCATGCAGATCCTGGGGCGGCTGTTCGACCACGTGCTGGCCCAGCGCGGCGACCGGGTGACCATCGTCGGCGCCACCTCCGGCGATACCGGCTCGGCCGCCATCGAAGCCTGCCGCGACCGCGACAACATCGACTGCTTCATCCTGTTCCCGCACGGAAGGGTCTCGCCGGTGCAGCGCCGGCAGATGACCACGGTCGACGCGCCGAACGTCCACGCCATCGCCGTGGAAGGCACCTTCGACGACTGCCAGGACCTGGTGAAGGCGGCGTTCGGCGATACCGAGTTCCGCGACGAGATGACCCTGTCGGCGGTCAACTCGATCAACTGGGCGCGGATCATGCCGCAGATCGCCTATTACTTCTGGGCCGCGGTGGCGCTCGGCGCGCCGGAGCGCACGGTGTCCTTCTCGGTGCCCAGCGGCAATTTCGGTAACGTCTACTCGGCCTATGCCGCCCGCAACATGGGCCTGCCGATCGAGACCCTGGTGGTCGGCACCAACTCCAACGACATCCTCTACCGCTACCTGGAGAGCGGCACGATGGAGATCACTGGCGTGGCGCCGACCCTGTCGCCGTCGATGGACATCCAGGTCTCCAGCAATTTCGAGCGGCTGCTGTTCGACCTGCTCGACCGGGACGGCGATGCGGTCCAGCGCACCATGAACGGCTTCCGCCAGTCCGGCTCCTACACGGTCGAGCCCGAGCGCCACGCCCGGGCCACCGCGCTGTTCCGCGGCGCGCGGGCGGATGACGACGAGATCGTCGCCACCATCCGCGCCATCGCCGAGGAGACCGGCGAGGTGATCGACCCGCACACCGCCGTCGGCATCGCCGCCGCCCGCCGGACCCGTGCCGGCCGCGACGGGTCGATCCCGATGGTATCGCTGGCCTGCGCCCACCCGGCCAAGTTCGCCGAGGCGGTGGAGCGGGCCGTGGGTGCCGCCGCCCGGTTGCCGGAGCGGATGGCCGACCTGATGGACCGGCCGGAGCGCCAGACCGTGATGCCGAACGACCTTTCCGCCCTGAAGACACTGGTGCGCGACCGCGCGGCGCGGCGGGGAGCGGCAGCTTGACCGCACCAGCGCTCCCCGGGATGCGTCTGACCACCCTGGATAACGGGCTGACCGTCGCCACCGACGCCATGCCGTCGGTGGAATCCGCCTCCGTCGGCCTGTGGGTCGGGGTCGGCACCCGCCATGAGAAGCCGTCCGAGAACGGGCTCGCCCATCTGATCGAGCACATGGTGTTCAAGGGCACCGCCAAGCGCGATGCCGCCGCCATCGCCCGCGAGATCGAGGATGTCGGCGGTCACATGAACGCCTATACCTCGCGCGAGCAGACTGCCTATTACGCCAAGGTCCTGGCCGACGACGTGCCGGTGGCGATCGACCTGATCTCCGACATCGTGCAGAACTCGGTGTTCGATCCGGCCGAACTCGACCGCGAGCGGGCGGTGATCGTGCAGGAGATCGCCCAGGTCAACGACACGCCGGACGACGTGATCTTCGACCATTTCCAGACCGCCGCCTTCCCCGACCAGGGGCTCGGCCGGCCGGTACTGGGCACGGCCGAGGTGGTCCGCTCGGTGCCGCGCCAGTCGCTGGTCGACTACGTGGCGCAGAGCTACGGCGCCGATTCCTGCATCCTGTCGGTCGCCGGTCGGGTGGACCACGACCGGGTGGTCGAGCTGGCCGCCGAGCGCTTCTCGGCGATGCCGTCCAAGACCACCAAGACGACCGATCTCGGCCAGTATGCCGGTGGCGAGATCCGGGTGGAGCGCGAGCTGGAGCAGCTTCACGTGATCCTCGGCTTCCGCGGCACCTCGTTCGACGACCCGGATTTCTACACCCTGCAGGTCCTGTCGATGATCTATGGCGGCGGCATGTCCTCCCGCCTGTTCCAGGAAGTGCGCGAGAAGCGCGGGCTGGCCTATTCGATCTACTCCTTCACCTCGGCCTATCTGGATGACGGGCTGCTCGGCGTCTATGCGGGCACCGGGGCCGACGAGGTGGGCGAGGTGATGCCGGTGATCTGCGATCAGCTCCGGGCGATTCCGGACGAGCTGGACGAGAGCGAGCTGGCGCGGGCCAAGATCCAGCTCAAGTCCTCCCTGCTGATGAGCCGGGAGAGCACCAGCGCGCGCTGCGAGCAGCTCGCCAACCACTTCCTGGTGCATGGCCGCCTGCCGGACCTGGCGGATATCATCGAGAACGTGGAGAAGGTCGACCCGGCCGCGATCCGCGCGATGGTGGAGCGCCTGCTGAGCGCGCCGCCGACCCTGACCGCGGTGGGACCGACCGGCACTCTGGAAAGCTACGACGCCATCCGCGCGCGCCTGAGCTGACTTTTCAATTCAGCCCATTTCCCGGCATCGTGCCGGGACCCACGGGCCAGGCGCCACGCGCGCCGGAAGCAGAATGCTGAGCTTCCGGGCACGCTCCAGCGTGGACCCCGGAACAGGTCCGGGGAGTGAGTGTGGTTGCCGATCAGGGTGGTCCCTCGAGGGTCGGCCGCTTTCGCCGCACTGTCTGGAAACAACCACCCGTCTCCCGCTATCCCGTTCCCCACCACCACAATCACAGTTCCCGGTCTTGTGCCGGGACCCACGGTCGGGCGGCACGAACGCCGGAAGCAGGGCGCCGAGCTTTGGGCGCGCTCTGACGTGGACCCCGGACCAGGCCCAGGAGTGTGTGGGGTTGCTGGAGGTGCTGCTTTCCCTGCTCTCCCTCCAAACAACGACGCCCCCAGCATCACAACCACACTTCCCGGCCTTGTGCCGGGACAATCCGGTCCGCTGGGACGGGCGTTCGAGGGTACAGTCTCGATCGCGCGAGTTCCCCCGGCCTTGCCCCGGAACAAGTCCGGGGAGTAGATGGAGTCGAAAGGCCCTACAGCGCCCGCAGCAGGAGCAGCACCCCGCCCTCATGGGGCAGGCGGGGAAGGGACGGGATGTCGACCGCGTCCACCTCCCGGAACCCGCATCTTCGATACAGGCCGAGCGCCGGCGCGTTATCGGCGAACACCCGCAGCGTCAGCTCCGAGAACCCCGCCGCGCGGGCCCTCTCGGCGACAGCCTCGATCAGCGCCCGGCCGACGCCGTGGCCGCTTGCCCTGGCCCCGACCGCCAGCATGTTGATGAACCAGGAGCCCGGACGTCCCATGGCCTGGATCGGCGCCACATGGGCGGCGCGGTCTTCGGGGACGCTCGCCTCCAGGCCGGAGGGCGGCTGGTCGTCGAAGGGCTGGCTGGTGATCGCGCCGACCGGCTCGCCGTCCAGCTCCGCGATCAGGACGCGGCTCCAGGACAGGGCGGTGTCGGCCGACAGCACCGCCTGCAGCATGAGCTGGGCGGCGCCCGGCTCGTCCGGACGGTCATCGTAGATGAATTCGTAGACCCCGCCGCCGGCGAGGATATCGAGGGCGGCGACGACCGGCGCGTCGGTGGGACGCGCCGGCCGGATGCTCAGATCAGGCAAGAGACTGCAGCAGGCCGGGCGTCAGGCCGCCTTCTTCAGGTGCTTGGCGACCAGTTCCTCGGCGATCTGCACCGCGTTCAGGGCGGCACCCTTGCGCAGGTTGTCGCTGACGCACCAGAACACCAGGCCGTTCTTCACGGTCGGATCGACCCGGATGCGGCTGACATAGACCGCGTCCTCGCCCGCACTCTCCACCGGGGTGACGTAGCCCTCGTCGGCGCGGTGGTCGAGCACGATCAGCCCAGGGAAGCCGTGCATCGCCTTGCGGGCGGTCTCGGCGTCGATCGGCTTCTTGGTCTCGATGAACACCGCCTCGGAATGGCCGATGAACACCGGGACGCGGACGCACTGGGCGACCACGTCGATGTCCGGGTCGAGGATCTTCTTGGTCTCGACCGTCATCTTCCACTCTTCCTTGGTGAACCCGTCATCCATGAACTTGTCTATGTGCGGGATCACGTTGAAGGCGATCTGCTTGGTGAAATTCTCGCGCTCGATCGGGTCGTTCACGTAGACCGCACGGGTCTGATTGAACAGCTCGTCCATGCCTTCCTTGCCGGCACCGGAGACCGACTGGTAGGTCGAGACGACCACCCGCTTGACGCCGAACGCGTCGTGCAGCGGCTTCAGCGCGACCACGAGCTGCGCGGTGGAGCAGTTCGGGTTGGCGATGATGTTCTTCTTGCCGTAGCGGGCCAGCGCGCCGGGGTTCACCTCCGGCACGATCAGCGGCACGTCCGGGTCCATGCGGAAGGCGGAGCTGTTGTCGATGACGACGCAGCCCGCCTGGCCGGCCTTCGGCGCGTATTCCAGCGAGACGTCGCCGCCGGCGGAGAACAGGGCGATATCGGCCTTGGAGAAATCGAAGGTCGCGAGGTCCTGAACGGTGAGCGTGCCCTTCTCGCCGAAGGACACTTCGTTCCCGGCGGAACGGCCCGAGGCGAGGGCAATGACCTCGTCGGCGGGGAAGTTGCGCTCGGCCAGCGTGGTCAGCATCTCGCGTCCCACCGCACCCGTGGCGCCGACAACGGCAACTCTGTAGCCCATTTCTTTCTCCTTTCGCGATACGCGCGACAGTCGGCCGGGGTTTACGCCCCCCGGTCCTGCATCGCAAGCACGCAAACGGAAGGGCGGAAGCCGCTAGCCGGTGGTCTTGGTGGTGGTTTTCGGGGTGGCGAACGCGCAGACGCCGACGCCGGCCGCTTTCGGAGCGGAGCGCAGGAGAAGGTCAGCCAGGGTAGCCATCGCGTTCATGGGAAGGACGTATAAGCGATTTTAGGGGTGTGGGGAAGTAGACTTCTGGTGTGGGGTCCGTCCTGTCCTACACCAACCCCCATCCGTCATCCTGATGCAAATCAGGATCAAGCCTCAGGCGGCTTTCGCGCCGGAGGCAGGGTCCTGAAACAAGCTCAGGACGACGGGAAGGGTGGGAGGATAGGGGCGCCGGATCAGACCAGCTTGTCCAACTCCTTGAGGATGCTGTCGGTCATGGTCGCGGTGGAGACCTTGGCCTTGCCCGGGGCCATGATGTCGGCGGTGCGCATGCCGCCGGCCAGCACGTTGTCGATCGCCTTCTCCAGCAGATCGGCGTCCTCGGCCATGTCGAAGCTGTAGCGCAGCAGCATGGCGAAGCTCAGCATCTCGGCGATCGGGTTGGCCATGCCCTTGCCGGCGATGTCCGGGGCGGAGCCGTGGACCGGCTCGTACAGGGCGTGGCGCTTGCCGGTGGTCGGATCCTCCGCACCGAGCGACGCCGACGGCAGCATGCCGAGCGAGCCGGTCAGCATCGCCGCACAGTCGGACAGGATGTCGCCGAACAGGTTGTCGGTGACGATCACGTCGAACTGCTTCGGCGTGCGGACGAGCTGCATGGCGCAGTTGTCGGCGAACATGTTCTCGTATTCGAGACCCTCGCCCTCGGCCTTGTGCAGGGCGGTCATGACCTGGCGCCAGAGCACGCCGGACATCATGACGTTGGCCTTCTCCACCGAGGTCACCTTGCCGCGGCGCTTGCGGGCGAGGTCGAAGGCGACCCGGCCGATGCGCTCGATTTCCGGCGTGGTGTAGGCCTGGGTGTCGAAGCCGCGCTTGCTGCCGTCGGGCAGGTCCTCGATGCCGCGCGGCTCGCAGAAATACACGCCACCGGTCAGCTCGCGCAGGATCATGATGTCGAGACCCGACACCAGCTCCGGCTTCAGCGAGGAGTTCTCGACCATGGACGGGAAGACCATCGCCGGACGCAGGTTGGCGAACAGGTCCATTTCCTTGCGCAGGCGCAGCAGGCCGCGCTCCGGCTTCAGCTCGAACGGCAAGTCGTCGTATTTCGGGCCGCCGACCGCGCCGAACAGGACGGCGTCGGCATGGGTGGCGTCGGTCATGGTCTCGTCGGTCAGCGCCGTGCCGTGCGCGTCGTAGGCCGCTCCGCCGACCAGGCCTTCCTCGATGTCGAAGGACACACTGCGCTTCTTCGCCATCCAGTCGACGATGCGCAGAGTCTCGCCCACGACCTCGGGGCCGATGCCGTCACCCGGCAGCACCAGCAGTTTCTTGTTCGACGCCATAACCCGCATTCCTCCAGAAGACCCTCTTCTCCCCGCGCAGTTCCTTAAACAAAGGGGCGAGGCGAAGCAAACCGGTTGTTTTTCTCGACCGGCGGGATCTGCCCCGCCGGCCGGTATCGTGACATTACGCCCAGGGCGTCGCCGCCCGGCAAATTACGCCCAGGGCGTCGCCGCCTTGCGCTTCTCCTCGAAGCTGTCGATCTTCGAGGCCTGCTGCAGGGTCTGGCCGATATCGTCCAGGCCGTTGATCAGGCAGTGCTTGCGGTGGGCGTCGATCTCGAACGACACGGTCTCGCCGTTCGGGCGGCCGATGGTCTGGTTCTCCAGATCGATCTCCAGCACCGCGTTGGAGCCCTTGCCGGCGTCGTCCATCAGCTCGCGCAGCTGCTCGTGGGTCACCTGAATGGGCAGGATCCCGTTCTTGAAGCAGTTGTTGTAGAAGATGTCCGCAAAGCTGGTGGAGATCACGCATTTGATGCCGAAATCGAGCAGCGCCCAGGGGGCGTGCTCGCGGCTCGACCCGCAGCCGAAATTGTCTTCCGCCACGATGACCTGGGCGTTGCGGTACTGCGGCTTGTTCAGCACGAAGTCCGGCTTCTCGCTGCCGTCCTCGTTGTAGCGCATCTCGGCGAAGGCGTGCTTGCCGAGGCCGGTCCGCTTGATGGTCTTCAGGTACTGCTTGGGAATGATCATATCGGTGTCGATGTTGATCATGTCCATCGGTGCGGCGGTGCCGCGCAGCTGGGTGAATTTCTCCATCGGTGTTCTCCTCCCGGATGGGGCGTTCTTGTCAGATCAGGACGGCGTGGACGGAGCGACATCCTCGGTCCGCTCCCCCGGCAGTCCGTCGTCGATTTTCGGCCAGGACAGGCGGCTCTCCACACCCCAATGGGCTTGCGGCGGGATCGCGTCGGGTCGGTCGAGACTGGGAATGGTGACCGACACATGCGCCGCTCCCTCCCGCTCGTAGGTCAGGGGCGTGCCGCATTCCCCGCAGAAGCCGCGCTGGGCGAGGGACGAGGAGCGGTAGCGCTTGGGCTCCGCCCCCGTCCATTCGAAACTGCCCCGGTCGAACCCGACCAGGGCGGCAAACGGACCGCCGGTCGCCTGCTGGCACATACGGCAATGGCAGTAGTGCGGCCGCAGCGGCGTTCCGGTCGTGCGGTAGCGCACATGGCCGCACAGGCAGCCACCCGTCCATACCGCAGCCCCGGTGTCCGCCGCCATCGCCCCGGCCTCAGTTCGCCAGGGTCCGCACGTCGGCCAGATGGCCGGTGACGGCGGCGGCGGCGGCCATGGAGGGGCTCACCAGATGGGTGCGCCCGCCCGGACCCTGCCGGCCCTGGAAGTTCCGGTTGGAGGTGGACGCGCAGCGCTCGCCCGGCTCCAGCTTGTCGGCGTTCATCGCCAGGCACATGGAGCAGCCCGGCTCGCGCCAGTCGAAGCCGGCCTCCTTCAGGATGACGTCGAGGCCTTCCCGCTCGGCCTGCTCCTTCACCAGGCCGGAGCCCGGAACCACCAGCGCGTGGACATTGGCGGCGACCTTGCGGCCCTTGGCGATCGCGGCGGCGGCGCGGATGTCCTCGATGCGGCCGTTGGTGCAGGAGCCGATGAAGACCTTGTCGATCTTCACCTCGGTCATCGGCGTGTTCGGCGCCAGGCCCATATAGGCGAGCGAGCGCTCGATGGCGGCCTTCTTGCCCGGATCGCTTTCGGCGGCCGGGTCCGGCGTGTGGCCGGTGACCGGGACGACGTCCTGCGGGCTTGTGCCCCAGGTGACCTGCGGGATGATGTCCTCGGCCTTCAGCACCACTTCCTTGTCGTAGGTGGCACCCTCGTCCGACGGCAGGGTCTTCCAGTACTCGACGGCCAGCTCCCACTCGCCGCCCTTCGGCGCCATCGGACGGCCCTTCAGGTACTCGAAGGTGGTCTCGTCCGGCGCGATCATGCCGGCGCGCGCACCCGCCTCGATCGCCATGTTGCAGACCGTCATGCGGGCTTCCATGGACATGTTGCGGATCGCCTCGCCGGCGAACTCCACCACATGGCCGGTGCCGCCGGCGGTGCCGATCTTGCCGATGATGGCCAGGACCACGTCCTTGGAGGCCACGCCCTCGGGCAGCACGCCGTCGACGGTGATGCGCATGTTCTTGGCCGGCGCCTGGGGCAGGGTCTGGGTGGCGAGCACATGCTCGACCTCGGAGGTGCCGATGCCGAAGGCGAGCGAGCCGAACGCGCCGTGGGTGGCGGTGTGGCTGTCGCCGCAGACGATGGTCATGCCCGGCAGGGTGAAGCCCTGCTCCGGGCCGATGATGTGCACGATGCCCTGGCGGACATCCATCACCGGGAAATACGGGACGCCGAAATCCTTGACGTTCTTTTCCAGGGTTTCGACCTGGATGCGGCTTTCCTCGTCCTCGATCCCCTTGGTGCGGTCGGTGGTCGGGACGTTGTGGTCGGCGACCGCCAGGGTCAGGTCGGGCCGGCGCACCTTGCGGCCGGCGAGCTTCAGGCCCTCGAAGGCCTGCGGGCTGGTGACCTCATGGACCAGGTGGCGGTCGATATAGATGAGACAGCTTCCGTCCTCCTGGACGTCAACCAGGTGGCTTTGCCAGATCTTGTCGAACAGCGTGCGGGGCGTCGCCATGGCTGCCGGTTCCTCCTAAAGTATGGGGGCCGCGGGGGCCTGGAGCGGGCTGGGCTCCGGCGGCGGCCGGTCTCTCTCTCAAGTCTTCTCGCGTTCCGTTGGCCGGAACGGCGTGTTTCGAGCGCCGGACTGTACAAGGACGTGGGTTGCAGGCAAACGGTGAAACGCGCAAGAACGCTTTGCACGAGGGCTGCTTCACGCCCGAATCGTGCTTCGCCCGCCTTCTGACCGATCCCCGACGACCATTCGAGCCGCCCCCATGACGGAAATGCTGTCCGACCTCGACGCGACGATGCTGGTTCTCACCATCTGCGCCGCCTTTCTCGCCGGCGCGGTGCGCGGCTTCGCCGGGTTCGGGTCGGCGCTCGTGCTGGCCCCGGTGCTGGCCCTGGCCTACGGGCCGACGGTGGCGGTGCCGGTCATGTCGGTGCTGCAGGTGCCGATCCTGTACCAGGTCACCAAGATCGCCATGCGGGAGACCAACTGGAAGCGCACCGCGCCGATGGCGGCGACCGCGCTGGTGTCGATCCCGCTCGGGGCTCTGGTGCTGAAGAGCCTGGATCCGGAGATGCTGCGCATCGGCATCTCGGTGATCGTGCTGTCCCTGGCGGCGGTCATGGCGGTCGGCGGCCTGCCCCGGGTCGGGCGCACCCGCACCCGCGATCTGGTGGCGGCGTCGACGGCGGGGGCGATGGGCGGGGCGACCGGCATCGGCGGGCCGCCGCTGGTGCTGTATTTCCTGGCGACCGCCGAGCCGGCGCGGCAGGTGCGCGGCGACCTGTCGGGCTATTTCCTGGTCACCGGGATCGTCGGCCTGGCGACATACTTCTTCTACGGCCTGATCACCCTGAAGGCGCTGACGATCGGCGGCATCCTGGCGGTGCCGCATTTCGCCGGCATGTCCTTCGGCGGCTTCCTGTTCCCCCGGGCCAGCGAGAAGACTTTCCGCTGGATCGCCCTGACGATCCTCGCCTGTGTCGGGGTGGGGACGTTGCTGAAGTAGAGGCGTTCTACGCTCACCCACCTCATACACTCCCCGGACTTGTTCCGGGGCAACGCATGCGTCCGCGCCTGGCGCCCCCGTCGACGCCCGTTGATGGGATTGCCCCGGAATGAATCCGGGGAGTGTGAGAAGAGGAAACCGGAGAGCCCTCAAACGGAAAACGCCGCGACCCTGGGGATCGCGGCGTTCCGTGTTCTTGAACCCGATGGCGCGGGAGGCTTACGCCTCGGCGTTGCTCTCGGCGGCCTTCGCCTCGCGGGCGGCAGCCTGGGCGGCCTTGTTGGCGGCTTTCGCCTCGGCGGCGTTGGCGCGCTCGTTGGCGGCCAGCTTGCCGGCGTAGCCGGTGGTCTTCTCGGCGATACGGGCCGACTTACCGGTGCGGCCGCGCAGGTAGTACAGCTTCGCGCGACGGACCTTGCCACGGCGCATCACCTCGATGGCGGCGATCCGCGGGGAGTACAGCGGGAACACGCGCTCCACGCCCTCGCCGTAGGAGATCTTGCGGACCGTGAAGGAGGAGTTCAGGCCGTCGTTGCTGCGGCCGATGCAGACGCCTTCGAAGGCCTGGATACGCTCACGCGTGCCTTCGACCACCTTCACGTCGACGCGGACGGTGTCGCCCGGGGCGAACTCGGGGATGTCGCGGTCCGCGCTCAGCTTCTCGACCTGCTCTTTGTTGAGCTGCTCGATGATGTTCATGGCTTCGTCTCCGTCTCGAGGCCGGCTCGAACTCGTTCCGGCGGTTGGTCCCGTTGTCGTCGGCCGCATGGTCTATCGACCGTCGGCCTGGTCCTTGCTCTTGCGGTAGCGCGCCCAGAGGTCCGGTCGCCGCTCCCGCGTGATGGTCTCCGCTTCCCGGCGCCGCCATGCCTTCACATTGGCGTGGTGTCCGCTGGTCAGCACCTCGGGGACGGCCATGCCGTTCCAGTCCCGAGGCTGCGTGTAGAGGGGATACTCAAGCAGCCCCTCCTCGAAACTCTCCTCGGCCAATCCGTCGGCCGCACCCATGACGCCGGGCAGCAGGCGGATCACCGCATCCATCATCGCCAGCGCCGCCGGCTCGCCGCCGGACAACACGAAATCCCCGAGGCTCACTTCCTCAAGGTTGCGGGCGGCGATCACCCGCTCGTCCAGTCCCTCGTAGCGCCCGCAGACGATCACCGCACCCGGTTCCGCCGCCAACGCCTTCGCCCGCGCCTGATCGAAGCGCCGTCCACGCGGGCTGAGGTAGAGCCGCGGACCCGGTCTGTCCTCCACCGCCGCCAATGCCGCATCCACGACATCCGGGCGCATGACCATACCGGTACCCCCGCCAAACGGGGTATCGTCCACGGAGCGGTGCTTATCTCGCGCGAAGTCCCGGATGTCCAGCGTTTTCAGACTCCATACGCCGGAATTCAGGGCCTTTCCCGCGAGCGACAGACCGAGCGGCCCCGGAAACATCTCCGGGAACAGCGTCAGTACCGTGGCCTGCCACCCGGCGGCATTGCCGTCGGGCGAAAGGGCCGCGGACCGCTGATCGACCTGCGGCTCGATCCGCTCGTCCACACCGTACTCCTATTCTTCGTCGCCCCGGTCCTCCCGAGGCGACTTGTCCGGCCCGTCGTCCAGCGCGCCTTCCGGCGGATCGACCACCATGCGGCGCGCCGTCAGGTCGACCGTCGGGACGACCTGCTCGGTGAAGGGCAGCATCCGCGCCTTGCCGTCCTCGCCCCGGAATTCCAGCACGTCGCCCGCGCCGAAATCGTAGAGGGCGGAGACCCGGCCGAGCAGGGTGCCGTCGAGGCCGACCACCTCCATGCCGATCAGGTCGGCATGGTAGAAGCTGCCGTCGTCCGGTTCGGGCAGTGCCTCGCGCGCCACATACAGCCGCTGCCCCTTCAGGGCCTCGGCGGCATTGCGGTCGCCGACCCCCTCCAGGGCGACGATCACCTGTCCCTTGGCCTCGCCGGTAACCTGCAGGGTGAACCGCCGCGTCCCGGTCTCGTCCTCGACGGGACCGTAGGCGGCGATATCGGCCGGCACCTCGGTGAAGGGTTTCACCTTCACCAGGCCCCGGACCCCGTGCGGGCCGGTGATGGCCCCGAGACAGACGCGTGCGCTCATGGCGGCGGCCTCTGCGAGCATGGAAGGGCTCAGGCCTCGGCCTTCTCTTCCTCGGCCGGAGCCTCTTCGGCGGCCGGCTCAGCGGCGGCGGCGGCAGCAGCCTCGGCGGCTTCGGCGGCCTTCGCGGCTTCCTCGGCCTCGCGCTCGGCGCGCTTCTTGCCCGGCGCGGCCTTCTTGGTCTGCTCGTTCCACACGAAGGCATCCATCACGCCGGCCTTGCCCAGCAGCTTGTGGACGCGGTCGGTGGCCTGCGCGCCGACGGAGAGCCAATGCTTGATCCGGTCTTCCTTGACGATCAGGCGGTGCTCATGGTCCTGCGGCAGCATCGGGTTGTAGGTGCCCAGCTTCTCGACGAAGCGGCCGTCGCGCGGGGAGGTCGCCTCGGCGACGACGATCCGGTAGAACGGGCGCTTCTTGGCGCCGCCGCGGGACAGGCGGATACGAAGTGACATTGTGGTTCCTTTCTCAGTACATTCTTTAGTTTGTTCAGTGCGTTAGTCGTGCTCCGGCAGGCTATTTGCGCTTGCCGGGAAATCCTGGAGGCAGGCCGCCGAGGCCGGGAAGACGGGGGCCGCCGAGACCGGGCATGCCGCCCATCCCGCCGCCGAGGCCGCCACCCATGCCGCCGGACGGCATCTTCGGCATTTCGCCCGGGGCCGGCATGCCGCCGCCGCCCATCAGGCCCTTCATCATGCCCTTGCCGCCCATCTTGCCGACCTTCTTCATCATCTTGGCCATCTCCAGATGGCTCTTCAGAAGGCGGTTGATGTCCTGCACCTCGGTGCCCGATCCGGCGGCGACGCGGCGCTTGCGCGAGGCGTTCATGACCCGCGGATTGACCCGCTCGGCCTTGGTCATCGAGGAGATGATGGCTTCCTGGCGCTTCAGCTGGCTGTCGTCGATATTCGCGCCGGCCAGTTGCTTCTGCAGCTTGCCCACGCCCGGCAGCATGCCGAGCACGCCGCCCAGGCCGCCGAGATTGCGGAGCTGCTTGAGCTGAGCGGCCATGTCGTCGAGCGTGAAGGTGCCCTTCATCATCCGCTCGGCCATCTTCTCGGCCTCTTCGGCCTCGATGGTCTGGGCGGCCTTCTCGACCAGGGACACCACGTCGCCCATGCCGAGGATGCGGCCGGCGATGCGCTCGGGGTGGAAGTCTTCGAGGTCGGAGACCTTCTCGCCGACGCCCAGCGCCTTGATCGGCTTGCCGGTGACGCCGCGCATGGACAGCGCCGCACCGCCGCGGCTGTCGCCGTCCACGCGGGTCAGGATGATGCCGGTGATGCCGACGCGTTCGTCGAAATTGGTGGCGGTGGTGACCGCGTCCTGGCCGGTCAGCGCATCGGCGACCAGCAGCACTTCGTGCGGATTGACCGCGTCGCGCACCGCGCGGGCCTCGGCCATCAGCCCTTCGTCGATGGACGTGCGGCCGGCGGTGTCGAGCATGACCACGTCGTAGCCCTGCAGGCGGCCGGCGGTCATCGCCCGCTTGGCGATGGTCAGCGCGGTTTCGCCCTGGACGATCGGCAGGGTGTCGACGCCGACCTGCTCGCCCAGGGTGCGGAGCTGCTCGCGCGCCGCCGGGCGGGTCACGTCGAGCGAGGCCATCAGGACCTTCTTGCGGTCGCGCTCGGCGAGACGCTTGGCCAGCTTGGCGGTGGTGGTGGTCTTACCGCCGCCCTGCAGGCCGACCATCAGGATCGGCACCGGGGCCGCGGCGTTCAGGTTCACCGCCTGGCTGTCGGAGCCCAGCATGGCGACCAGCTCGTCGTGGACGATCTTGACGACCATCTGCCCCGGGGTGACCGACTTGATCACCTCCTGGCCGACGGCGCGTTCGCGCACCCGGTCGATGAAGGACTTCACCACCGGCAGGGCGACGTCGGCCTCGAGCAGCGCCACGCGCACTTCGCGCATGGCGGTCGACACGTCGCTTTCGCTCAGTGCGCCGCGTTTCTTCAGGCGGTCGAAGACCGACCCAAGACGCTCGCTCAATCCCTCGAACACGTCGTCACCCGTGGTGCGTTACGGTCGAACCCAAATGGTCTTGCGTTGTCCCAAACGGAAACGCGCCCGTGCTCGAACCCTCGAGGACGGACGGAACCCGTTAAGGTCTCGGCGGCCGAAGCTGTGCCAAGAAGCGCGCTGTGTACGGGCAACCGCCCGCGGAGTCAAGTTTACCGGCTGAAAGCCGCCTCAGCGGCTCAGCATCAGGATCAGCTCGTTGTTCTTGTCGCGGGCGATGCCGGGGATCAGGAACAGGTCGAGGAACCACCAGATCGCCGGGATCAGCAGCAGGAAGCCGAAGATGCCGAAGGTGATGCCGGAGAGCGCGCCGAAGATCACCCACATGGCGAGCATGACCAGCGCACTCTTATGGGCGCCGAGATAGAAGCGGTGCACCGCAAAGGTGCCGAGAAAGAACCAGAGCAGATAGGCGATCAGCACCGACTTCTTGTTAGCGTCGTACTGCATCATCCGCTCTGCTTCGCCGGAATGGCCGTACCGGCCGGAAGCGTGGTCCGGCGATGTGTCCGTCATGTCGTGAATCCTCATACCTTTCGCGTTGCGTCATCCCTGATATGGGGACGCCGGACAAATCTGCAAAACCGGCATGGCCGGCCCGCGTTTTGTGCATGGGTTCCCCTCTTTCAAGACCGCGCATTGCAGAGGATATTCCGCACCGCGATCTGGGGAGCCCGGCGACTGTGTCCGGCGATAACCGGGGCGCGCCGCGCCGCACGCGCGATCGGGCCGGGAGGCCTCTCCACCCATGTTTTTCACCGCCCTCCGCACCGCTCTTTTCGCGGCGCTTGCGCTTGCCTCCGTCTCCACCGCCGCCTCCGCCGCCGGCAACGCCAACCGCGGCATTGCGCCGGCGACCGACGCCAAGACCTGCGGTCAGCTCGTCAAAGACACCCGTGAGATGCTGAACGAGACCGAGGTCACCGAGGATGTCGACAAGCAGGTCGAGGCGATGATCAAAGAGGCCTCGGCCCAGTGCAAGGCCAGCGACTTCGGCAAGGCGACCGACACCGTCGTCCAGGCCCGGGCCCTGCTGACCAAGGAATAAGTCCGGTCCGGGATCAGCATCGCCCAAGGAATAACCGTATCGGCCGTCGGCCGGCCTGACTTGCTTGCCCCAGCCCCCGGTCAGGCCGCCGCTTCCGGCACGATGGGCGGCCGCGCGTTGAGAGCGTCCTTGTCGAACCCGGCAAGGCGCTTGTAAGCCGCGGCCGTCCCCTCTCTCTCCTCCGCGCTCAGCACGTCGTCGATCCGCTCGAACCCGTTCGGCGCGCGCTCCTCCACCATCTGCATCACCTGCTCCGGCCCGTTGCCCCGATTGGCGGTGACGATCTTCGCCGTCGCCGGCAGCCGCTCGGCCTCGTAGGCCTGCAGCGCGGCCGGGGTGAGGCCCTTGGCCAGCAGCTCCCTTGTCAGCACCCGCGCATCCAGGATCGCCTGGCTCGCCCCGTTCGAGCCGATCGGGTACATCGGATGGGCCGCGTCGCCGAGCAGGGTCAGCCGCCCGTGGCTCCAGGCGTCCAGCGGATCGCGGTCGACCATCGGATATTCGTAGACCTTCTCCGCCGCCCGGATCAGGCCGGGCACGTCCAGCCAGTCGAACCGCCAGGTCTCGAAGGGCGGCAGGTAGTCCTCCACCCGGCCGGCCCGGTTCCAGTCCTCGCGCCGCCAGGGCTGGTCGGCGCTGAACTTGCGCTCGGCGATGAGGTTGATGAGCTGGCGGCCGTCCGGCAGGTCGCGCAGCGGGTAGCACACGAATTTCTGATACTCGTGGCCGGCCATGATCATGGTGCGCCCGCCGAGGAACGGCTGCGACACCGCCGTGCCGCGCCAAAGGATGGCGCCGTTCCAGATCGGCGGTCCCTCGTCCGGGTGCAGGGCGGCGCGGGCGGTGGAATGGATGCCGTCGGCGGCGATCAGGACATCGCCCTCCACCTCGGCGATCTCTGCGCCGTTCCGGTCGGCGAAGCGGGCGACGATGCGGTCGCCGCGATCCTCCCAGGCGGTCAGCACATGGCCGGTGGCGATGGTGTCGGCACCCAGCCGCTGCAGCACGGTGCGGGTCAGCAGCATCTGCAGCTCGCCGCGATGGATGGAAATCTGGGGCCAGCCATAGCCGGCGTCGCGGCCGCGCGGCTCCGACCAGATCTCCTGGCCGCGGCGCGAGTAGTAGGCCAGCCGGGCCGTGGGGATGCCGAGGCCCAGCAGCTCCTCCTGCAGGCCGAGCTCGGTCAGCTCGCGCACCGCATGGGGCAGCACGTTGATGCCGACGCCCAGGGGCGCCAGGGTTTCCACCGCCTCGAACAACCGGCACCGGATGTCGACCTGGTGCAGGCTGAGCGCCAGGGTCAACCCGCCGATCCCGCCGCCGGCGATCAGGACTGTCATGGCCGTCCCCTCCTTTCCCGTCTTTTCCCGCGATGATAGGGAGAGCGCGGTGGGTCGCACAAGCGAGGCGTAGAGGCAGGATGACGGCGAGACAGAGCGAGATCGTGCAGACCGGCTTCGGCCAGGTGGAGGTGCATCGCTGGGGGCCCGGCGGTCGGCCGCTGGTGCTGCTGCATGCCGCCGCCACCGGACCGAAGGCCTATGCGCCGCTGGCCGAGCGCCTGGCGGCGGCGGGATGGCAATGTCTCGCGCCGGCCCTGCACGGCTACGGCAACAGCCAGGTACCGGGGGCGGCCTCGGCGGTGGACGCCCATGTGGCGATCGCCGCCTGGCTGGCCGAGGTGAGCGGCGCCCGCACCCTGGTCGGCCATTCCATGGGCGGGCTGGCGGCCCTGCTGGCGGCACCCTCGGTGGGGCTCGACCGGCTGGTGCTGTTCGAGCCGATTCTGTTCGACGCGCTGGATGCGGAGGCGGATGCCGGCCTGATCGCCGCCGAGGCGGAGATGGCGGCGGCGATGCGGCGCCATCTGGCCGAGGGCCGGGACGAGGATGCCATCCGGGTCTTCGTGGAGGTCTGGAACGACACCGCCTGGGGCGACCTGCCGGCACCGGCCCGCGCCCGGCTGACCGCGCAGGCGGCCGGCGTGGTGGCCGATACCCGGGCGACCGGCAGCGTGAAGATAGCCCCGGAGGTCTGGCAAGCGGCGCCGCCGACCACGCTGATCCACGGCGACCGCTCCCCGGAGATCGCCCGGCGGATGGTGGCGGGCGCGGTCCGGCACCTGGCGCAGGCGGAAGTGGTCAGCCTGACGGGCATCGGCCATATGGCCCCGCTGATGCAGCCGGAGACGGTGGCGCAGGCCCTGGTGCAGGCGCTGGGCTCGGGTGACTAGGCGCTTCCCACCTCCTTAATCCAACTCATACCCCCTGCATACCCAACCCGACTTCCTGGACGACCGTCAGGGAGATCCAGGATCGTGCCCCGGACCGGTCCGCATACCGGTCCCGGCTCGACCTGACGGTCGTCCGGGAAGTCGGTTGGGGGGGAGAGATGAGCGAGAGAGGGCACAGAGTCCCCGCTCCTCCCCTCGATCGACTTCCTGGACGGACACCCGGCCCCGGCCTCGTGCCGGGGTGAGCCGGGGGCCGATCCAGGACCGTGCCTCGGGCGGGTCCGCATACCGGTCCTGGATCTCCCTGACGGTCGTCCAGGAAGTCGGTCTTGGGGGAAGGCGCCCAAGCGCCAACCGCCACCCGCCCCTACATGAATGCCCGGTCTTCCATCGGCCCATGCCGCAGGGTTTCGGCCACCAGTTCCAGGCCGGCGACCGCGTCCTCGTGGGTGCGGGGACGGCCGAGCGCCAGGCGGATCCGGTTGCGGCCCGCACCCGGGACGGTGGCGAACACGTCCCCGGCGGTGGTCACCACGCCCCGCTCCAGCAGGGCGGCGGCTACGTCGCTGCCCTCCCAGCTGTCCGGCGCGCGCAGCCAGCCGTGCGGGCTCGCCTCCGCCTCGATGGCGAGCAGCGAGCCGAGGAGCTGGCGGGCCATGTCGGCGCGGCGGGTCTGGGCCCGGCGCTTGCCCGCCCGGAGCCGATCGGCCGTCCCGTCGGTCAGCCAGCGGGTGACCACCTCCGCGCCCAGCGGGGCGGCCATCCAGACCGAATCCCGGATCGCCGCCCGGCCGCGCGTCCGCATCCGCGGCGGCATGTGCAGCGCGCCGATGCGCAGCCCCGGCGACAGGTGCTTGGAAGCGCTGGTGAGGTAGATCACGTGATCCGGCGCCAGGGCGGCGATCGGCGGCGGCACGTCGATATCGGCATAGGCCCGGTACAGGTCGTCCTCCACCACCGGCAGGCCGTGGCGCTCGATCACCCGGGCCAGCTCCCGCCGCCGCGGCGCCGCGACGGTCTTGGAGGTCGGGTTATGCACCGTCGGGATCAGGAACAGCGCCTTGGGCCGATGGTGGCGGATCGCGGCGTCCAGCGCCTCAGGCGCCATGCCCTCGGCATCCCAGTCCACGCCCACCACGCGCAGCCGCAGGGTGGAGGCGACGCCGATGAAGCCCGGATGGGTCAGCGGATCGCACAGGACCACGTCGCCCGGCTCTGTCAGGGCCTGGAGCGCGGAGGAGATCGCGTGCTGGGCGCCGGCGGTGATCAGCGTGGTGTCGGCGGACGCGTCGACGCCGAAGCCGGAGATCCAGTCGGCCATCACCGCCCGATGCTCCCGCCGCCCGCCGTTGGTGTCGTAATCCGCCAGCCGCAGGTCGCGCGGGTCGGCGACGATCTGCGCCAGGGTCGCCCTGAGCGCCGCCTCGGACTCCGCCATCTCGGTGGGGAAGTTCAGGCCCATGTCGACTGGCGCCGCCTCGCCCTCGCCGGAGCGGCCCCAGCCATGGGTGCGGGGGTCGCGCACGAAGGTGCCGCGGCCGATCTCCCCGTCCACCAGGCCGCGGGCGGTGACCTCCTTGTAGGCGCGGGTGACCGTGCCCACCGTCACGCCCAGGCGCCAGGCCAGGTCGCGATGGGTCGGCAGCCGGGTGCCCACCGCGAGCCTGCCGGCCTGGATGTCGTCGGCGATGGCCTCGGCGATGGCCCGGTAGCGCGGACCGGTGCGCCGATCGATGTCGGGAAGCCAATGCGTCATGGTGACAATGTTCCGCTTGAACCGAATTAAGGGAGACAATATGCCGGACAATCATAAAGACAATCGTAACATTGTCCCCGTGACAGACGGATCGCGGACGATGCAGAGACGAGGACCGGACCCATGACCCAGAGCGATGCCCTCGACCGCCTGAACGCCGCCGCCGAGATCGTGTATTCGGTCATGGGGCCGACGCCGCAATACGCCTGGCCGCTGCTGTGCGAGCGCGTGGGTGCCGAGGTCTGGGTCAAGCACGAGAACCACACGCCGGCCGGCGCCTTCAAGATCCGCGGCGGGTCGGTCTATGTGGACCACCTGCGCCGCACCCAGCCGGAGGTGACCGGCGTGATCGCCGCCACGCGCGGCAATCACGGCCAGTCGGTGGCGATCGCCGCCCGCCGGGCCGGGCTCTCGGCCACCGTCGTCGTGCCGGAAGGCAATTCGGTGGAGAAGAACGCCGCCATGCAGGCCTGGGGCGGCGAGCTGCTGGTCCATGGCCGCGACTTCCAGGAGAGCTTCGAATACGCCCAGGACCTCGCCGCCGAGCGCGACCTGCACATGTTCGCCAGCTTCCACGACCGGCTGGTGGACGGGGTGGCGACCTACGGCATGGAACTGTTCGAGGCGGCGCCGGACCTGGAGGCGGTGTTCGTGCCGATCGGCCTCGGCTCCGGCATCTGCGCGGTGATGCAGGCGCGCGACGCGGTCGGCTCCAAGGCCGAGGTCTGGGGCGTGGTGTCGGAGACCGCCCCCGCCTACGCGCTCAGCTTCGCCGCCGGCCATCCGGTCTCCACCAACGCCTCAAGCGCCCCGACCATCGCCGACGGTGTCGACTGCCGGGTGCCGAACGCCGCGGCCTTCGAGCGGATCAAGGCGGGCGCGGCCGGGATCATCAAGGTCTCCGACGCCGAGATCAAAGACGCCATGCGGGCCTATTACACCGATACCCACAACATCGCCGAAGGCGCGGGGGCGGTGCCGCTGGCCGGGCTGATGCAGGTGCGCGACCGCTGGCAGGGACGCAAGGTTGGCGTGATCTTGTCCGGTGGTAATGTGGACATGGACGTCTACCGGGAGGTCCTGGCCGGGGCGTCCTGACATCGAGACCCGGACGAACGCGACGTGAAAGGTGGATCATGACCGAGGAGCTGTTCCGCGAGGACTCCTACCTCACATCCTGCGAGGCCACGGTGGTGGCGGTGAGCGAGGAGGGGATCGTCCTCGACCGCACCGTCTTCTATCCGACCGGCGGCGGCCAGCCGGGCGATGTGGGGACGCTGACCACCGCCGATGGGCGCAGCGTGCCGGTGGCCGATACCCGCAAGGGCAAGACGGTCTCCGGCATCGTCCATGTGCCGGGCGAGGGGGCCGCGGCCCTGGCCGAGGGCGATACCGTGACGGCCACCATCGACTGGGACCGCCGCCACCGGCTGATGCGCATGCACACGGCGATGCACATCCTGTGCTCGCTGGTCGATGGCGGGGTCACCGGCGGCCAGGTCGGCGATCCCAAGAGCCGGCTGGACTTCAACCTGGAGCCGGAGAACGTGCCGGACAAGGACGCCCTGACCGAGAAGCTGAACGCCGTCATCGCCGGCGGCCATGACGTGACGATTGGCTCGATCACCGATGCCGAGCTGGAGAGCAATCCGGATCTGGTGCGCACCATGTCGGTGAAGCCGCCGACCGGAGCCGGCACGGTGCGGATGATCCGGATCGGCGACGCTGTGGACTACCAGCCCTGCGGCGGGACGCATGTGAAGAACACCGGCGAGATCGGCCGGCTGGAAGTCACCAAGATCGAGAACAAGGGAAAACAGAACCGTCGGATCAACATCGCCCTGGTCGACTGAGGGCGGTCCATCGGCGGGAGGCACGACGTGCCGGGGTGCCGGCGCGGACGGGTGAGGTGCGTGCGGCCCTTCGACCCTTCGACACGCCCCGGATCAATCCCGGATTAAATCCGGGACGGGGCTGCTCAGGGCGAGGTCTTTCAATGTTTAGAACGTTGACCTCGCCCTGAGCAGGACCCCGGCCGCGCCGGGGGCCGTGTCGAAGGGCCGTTTGCCCAGGCATATGTGAGGGAACAGGAAATGACCCTGAGTTTCGAGACCGTCGACGTGTTCACCGACACCCGCTACGGCGGCAACCCGCTGGCCGTCGTGTTCGGGGCCGAGGGGCTGCCGACCGAACGCCTGCAGCAGATCGCCCGCGAGTTCAATTACTCGGAAACCACCTTCGTGCTGCCGCCGGAGGATCCGGCCAACACCGCGCGGGTGCGGATCTTCTCCACCAAGCGCGAGATGCCCTTCGCCGGCCATCCGAATGTGGGCACCGCCGCCGTGGTCGGCTGGCGCGGGGAGCTGTTCGGCAAACCGCTCGGTGACACCGTCCTGTTCGAGGAGATCGCCGGCGTGGTCCCGGTGGCGCTGACCCGCGAGGGCGGAGGGGTGACGGCCACCACCCTGACCGCGCCGGAAGCCTTCTCCCGGCACGCGGAAATTCCGGTGGACCAGGTCGCCGCCTGCCTCGGCTTGGCGCCCGAGGCGGTGACCACCGCCCGCCACGCCCCGGTGATCGGCTCGGTCGGCCTGCCCTTCATCCTGGCCGAACTGACCGATGCCGAGGCGATCCGAACGGCCCGGCCGGTCGCGGCCCGCTTCGCCGACCAGCCCGACGTCGCCGCCAATGGGGCGATCCTGTGCTACGCCCGGGTGGCGGAGCCGGAACTCGACATCCGCGCGCGCATGTTCGCGCCGATCCGCAACGTCGCCGAGGACCCGGCCACGGGCAGCGCCTGCGGCGCGCTGATGGGCCTGCTCGGCACGTTGGAGGCGGGCAGCGGCACCCTTAAGCAGCGCATCGCCCAGGGGGTGGAGATGGGGCGTCCGTCGCTGATCCAGGGAGCCGTCGACCACGCGGGCGGCACCAGCACCGCCGTGCGGATCGGCGGCCGCTCCGTGCGGGTGATGCGCGGGAGCATCGAGGGGTGAGATGGCGGCAGGCCCTTCGACACGGCCCCCGGCTGATCGCCGGGGTCCTGCTCAGGGCGAGGTCATCTAACTGATTTTCCTTCGACCTCGCCCTGAGCAGCCCCGGATTGATCCGGGGCGTGTCGAAGGGCCGGGGCAACGACAACCAGGAGCACCGGACATGACCCTGACATACGAAACCGTGGACGTGTTCACCGAGACCCCGTTCGGCGGCAATCCGCTGGCGGTGGTGTTCGGCGGCGAGGACCTCGCCACCGAGCGGATGCAGGCGATCGCCATCGAGTTCGCCTATTCGGAGACAACCTTTGTGCTGCCGCCGAAGGACCCGGCGAACACCGCCCAGGTGCGGATCTTCACGCCCAGCCGCGAGGTTCCCTTCGCCGGGCATCCGAATGTCGGCACCGCCACGGTGGTCGCCCGGCGCGGCACCCTGTTCGGCAAGCCGGTCGGCGACGCGGTCCGTTTCGAGGAGGGGGCAGGGCTGGTGCCGGTCGCCATCCTGAGCGAGGGCGGGACACCCGTCGGTGCCCAGCTCACCGTGCCGCAGCCGTTCCGGCGCGGTGCGCAGGTGCCGGTAGCCGATATCGCCGCCTGCCTGGGCTTGGCCGAGAGCGCCATCCGCACCGACCGCCACGCGCCGGTCGGCGGCACGGTCGGGCTGGAGTTCATCCTGGTCGAACTGGCGGATCGCGCGGCGCTGGAGGCGGCCCGGCCAATCCGGGCGGAGTTCGAGAACCGCCTGGCCGCCCTGCCGGTCTTCGACATCCATTGCTATGTCCGCACCGGCGGCACGGACGAGGTGGACGTGCGCACCCGCATGTTCGCCCCCCTGGACAATATCGACGAGGACCCGGCCACCGGCAGCGCCAACGGCGCCCTTTTGGGCCTGCTGGCGGAGCTCGACGGACCGGACGAGGGCACCATGGCCCTGCGCATCGCCCAGGGGGTGGAGATGGGCCGCCCGTCGCTGCTTCTGGGCGAGGTCGACCGGGCCGGCGGGGCTTCCACGGCGATCCGCGTCGGGGGCCGCTGCGTGCCCATGATGCGCGGCGAGCTGGTGATGCCATGACCGAGCCGGCGGCCCAGGCTGTCGCCATCGGCCCGGCGGTCACCGACGCGGACCGGACCGATTTCGCCGCGCTGGTGCGCGAGTATGTGGGCTGGCTGGCGATCGATCTCGGCTATCAGGGGCTGGAGGCCGAGCTGGCGGCGCTGGAGCGGGTCTACGGCGAGCCCGGCGGCATCCTGCTGGCCCGGGGTGCGGACGGTACGGCGCTCGGCGGGGTGGCGGTCAAGCCGCTGCCGGCGCTGGGCTCCGGCATCTGCGAGATGAAGCGGCTCTACGTGCGGCCGGCGGGGCGTGGGCTGGGGCTCGGCCGGCGGCTGGCGGAGGCGGCGATGGCGCATGGCCGGTCGGCCGGGTTCAGCGCCATGGTGCTGGACACCCTGCCAAGCCGGATGGGCGACGCGGTGGCGATGTATGCCCGGCTCGGCTTCACCCCTCGGGCCGCCTATTACGACACGCCGATCACCGAGACGATCTTCCTGGAGCGGCTGCTCTAACCCGCTCAGCCCCGCGGCCAGGCCGGGTGGTGGTCGTCGATCACGAAGGCATGGGCGTGGCGCAGCGGGCCGTGGCGATGCGGGTGGCTGTGCGGCTCCGGCCCCTCCCAGCCTTCGTGGTCGTGCTGGTGATGGGCGTCGTGCACATGCTCGTGGGTATGGTGCTGCTCCGGATGGTCGTGGGTCAGGGACGACCGGTCCTCCGACGGCCAGAACGCCGCCGCGGCCGCCGTGCCGGCCGCCGCCAGCGCCGCCAGGACGGCGAAGGCGATCCAGGATTCGTCCAGCCGGCCGAGCAGGCCGGCCAGCGGATAGGCGACCAGCCAGCAGGCATGGCTCAAGGCGAACTGGGCGGTGAAGACGGCCGGGCGGGACTCCTCGTCAGACGAGCGGGTGATGACCCGGCCCGCCGGGGTGCCGATCAGCGAGCCGGCGAAGCCGATGACGGCCCAGATCGCGGCCAGGACCGCGAAGCCCGATCCGGCCAGTCCGGCCAGGAGCGCGCCGACCATCAGGGCGCCGCCGGTCAGCATGACCCTGCGTTCGGACACATGCTCCAGCAGCCGCGGCAGGGCCAGGGCGGCCAGCATGGAGCCGCCGCCCAGCACCGCCATCAGCACGGCCACGTCGCTTTCGCCGCCGCCGAGCCGGTCGCGGACCAGGACCACGGTGTTGACGATCGCCATCGCCCCGCCGGCCGACACGGCGAAATACAGGGCGAACAGGCCGCGCAGCCGCGGGGTGGCGAGGAAGACACGCAGTCCCTGGGTCGCGCGGTCGCGGAAGCGGCGCGCCTGCTGCGCCGCGGGCCGGGGCAGGCGGCAGGAGACGATCAGCAGCGCCGAGAGACAGAAGGTGGCGGCATTGGCGGCGAACAGCGCGTCGTAGGACAGCACCGTCAGGGCCACGGCGGCGAGGCCCGGGCTCGCCAGGTTCTCGATGTCGTAGGCCAGCCGGGAGAGGGCCAATGCTCGGGTATACTCCTCGGTGTCCGGCAGCACGTCCGGCACCGTCGCCTGGAACGCCGGGGTGAAGCCGGCGGCGCAGAGATGCAGGGCGAGGAACAGGGCGTAGACCTGCCAGATCTCGGTGACGAAGGGCAGGCCGAGCACGATGGCGGCGCGGGCGATGTCGAGGACGACCAGCATCCGGCGGCGGTCGAACCGGGCGACGGCTGCGCCGATCACCGGCGCCAGGGCGACATAGATCACCATCTTCAGCGCCAGCATGAGACCCAGCACCAGCCCGGCATCGCCGCCCGCGAGGTCGTAGGCCAGCAGGGCCAGCGCCACCGTGGTCAGGCCGGTGCCGACCAGGCTGGTCACCTGGGCGGCGAACAGATGCCGGAACGTGCGGTTGGCGAGGGGCGCGAGCATAGCCACAGAGATGGGGCTTCCCGTCGAAGGTCAAGGCTGACGCGCGTTCCGCCCCGTTCCGGGCGCAGCGGCGTTCCGTATTGGCGCCGGGCACCGTCTGCCCTATCCTCCCGCCATGGTCGTGGGGGCCATCGCATATCGAGAAACACGATGCAGAGTGGATTCATAAGGGGCCTGTCGTGGCTGGGGGGCCCGATTCTCTGGATCGCCCTGTTGGTCGTCGACGGGGCGACGGAGGCCACCTCCGACTCCGCCGTCGAGATCAACCTGGTCCAGAACCGCCTGGCCGTGAACGGCTACGATCCGGTGGCGTATTTCACCGACGGCGTGCCGGTCCCGGGCAGACCGGCGCTGGAGCACGAGGTCGGCGGTGCGGTCTACCGGTTCGCCAGCGAGGAGAACCGCCGGCGCTTCATGTCGGACCCCCAGCGCTTCACCCCGGCCTATGGCGGTTTCTGCGCCTACGGCGTGCGGGCGGGCCGCAAGCTGCCGGCCGATCCGATGGCCTGGCGCATCGTCGACGGCCGGCTGTTCCTGCTGCTGAACCCGGGCACCAAGACGATCTGGGAGCTGAACCTGGGGGAGAACATCGTGAGCGCCGACGCGATCTGGCCGAAGATCCTCACCCTGACCGACGCCGAACTGCAGAGCCGCGTGCCCTGAGGGCGTCGCGGCGGGCGTCACACGCCCGCGGCGGCCGTGTCGTTGGGCGGCAGGGCGCGCCAGGGCGGCAGGGAGACGGTGATCCGGGTGCCGACGCCGAACTCGCTGTCGATCACGAGCTGACCGCCATGGGCCTGGGCGATGGCCCGGCACAGGGGCAGGCCGAGACCGGCGCCGCGATGTTCGCGGTGCAGGCGGGTGTCGAGCTGGGTGAACGGCTCCAGCACCTTGTCGATCTGGTCCTGGGGGATGCCGATGCCGGTGTCCTGGACGTAGAGCGAGACCGAGCGGCGCTGGTCGATCGAGGCGCCGATGGTGATCGTGCCGCCCTCGCGCGTGAACTTGACCGCGTTGGTGATCAGGTTCGACAGAAGCTGCAGGATCAGCCGCGCGTCGGCCCGCAACGGCGGGACCTCGTCCGGCACCGCGACCTCGATCGTCAGCCCGGAGGCATCGATCTCGGGCCGGCTCATGTCGATGGCGCGGCGGATCTGGGCGTCCGCCGCGATGGTCGAATCCGCCGGGATCAGCCCGCCGGCCTCTGCCCGCGACAGGTCCAGCAGGTCGTTGATCAGGTCGAGCAGATGGGTGCCGCTGGTCCGCACGATCTCGGCGTAGCTGCTGTAGCGTTCGTCGCCCAGGGGGCCGAACTTCTGGTTCTTCAGCACCTCGGCGAAGCCGATGATCGCGTTCAGCGGCGTGCGCAGCTCGTGGCTCATATTGGCCAGGAAGGCGCTCTTCGCCCGGTTGGCGGCCCGCGCCTCGTCGCGGGCGCGCTTCAGCTCGGCGGTGCGCTCCTCGACTCGGTGTTCCAGGTCGATCCGCGCTTCGTCGAGAGCCGTCTCGTAGGCCGTGTGCCGCCGCTGCATGCGGTTGAAGGCTTCGATCACCTGGGCGACCTCGTCGGTCCCGCTCCACGGCACCTCCTCGCGCGGCGCGCCGAGGCGGGTGCTGTCGATCGCCTTCTGCAGCTCCCGCAGCGGCCGGCCGATCACGAAATCGAAGGCGGCCTGGGCGGCGAAGACGACGGCGGCGGTCAACAGGACGGCGAAGGCCACCAGCATCAGGATCCGGGACCGCGCGGAGGCACGGATGCCCGCGTCCGTCATCACCAGAACGAGCTGACCGGCATACTGCAGGTCGGAGCCGACGGCGTAGCTGATCGGGGCGTCGCGGGTGATGGACTTTCCCTGCGGCGTGGAATGGGTGCCGAACTCGGCCAGCACATGGCCATCGCGGTCGTAGATGAAGATGCCGATCAGGTCCGGGTCGATCAGCGCCGGGGCGGCATGGGTGGCGATCAGGACGTCGTTGCGCTCCCAGACCGCCCGGGCCAGCATGACCGTGTTGCTGGCGAGCATCCGGTCGAGCTTGCTTTCCAGCCGCTCGACCGCCTCGTTGTAGACCTCGCGTTCCAGCAGGACGAAGAACCCGCCGACTACGACGATCACCAGCGGCAGGGTGACCGCGAGGAAGGCCATCCTGACCGACCTGAACCGGTAGAACCTGTTCAGGCCGCCGCGCGACGTCCCGGCGCCGTCTGTGGACGCGGTTCGGGCCGTCTTATCGTCGGTTTCCGTGGGATGCCCCACTCCATGCCGTCCGCAGGCAACGGGATCAGTAGTCGAGGAAACTGCGCAGCTTCCGCGACCGCGACGGATGCTTCAGCTTGCGCAGCGCCTTGGCCTCGATCTGGCGGATACGCTCGCGGGTCACGCTGAACTGCTGGCCGACCTCCTCCAGGGTGTGGTCGGTGTTCATGCCGATGCCGAAGCGCATGCGCAGCACGCGTTCCTCGCGCGGCGTCAGGCTCGCCAGCACCCGGGTCGTGGTCTCGCGCAGGTTCGCCTGGATCGCGGCGTCGAGCGGCTGGACCGCGTTCTTGTCCTCGATGAAGTCGCCGAGATGGCTGTCTTCCTCGTCGCCGATCGGTGTCTCGAGGCTGATCGGCTCCTTGGCGATCTTCAGGACCTTGCGGACCTTCTCCAGCGGCATGACCAGCTTCTCGGCCAGCTCCTCCGGGGTCGGCTCGCGGCCGATCTCGTGCAGCATCTGGCGCGAGGTGCGCACCAGCTTGTTGATCGTCTCGATCATGTGCACGGGAATGCGGATGGTGCGGGCCTGGTCGGCGATCGAGCGGGTGATCGCCTGCCGGATCCACCAGGTGGCGTAGGTGGAGAACTTGTAGCCGCGGCGGTATTCGAACT
Source organism: Thalassobaculum sp. OXR-137 (assembly GCF_034377285.1). Taxonomy (NCBI): domain Bacteria; kingdom Pseudomonadati; phylum Pseudomonadota; class Alphaproteobacteria; order Rhodospirillales; family Thalassobaculaceae; genus Thalassobaculum; species Thalassobaculum sp. OXR-137. The sequence continues at coordinate 1,291,981 of NZ_CP139715.1, forward strand.
TATCGACCGCCTTCATCAGACCGATATTGCCTTCCTGGATCAGATCCAGGAACTGCAGGCCGCGGTTAGTGTATTTCTTGGCGATGGAGATCACCAGGCGCAGGTTCGCCTCGACCATCTCCTTCTTCGCCCGTCCGGCCTCGCGCTCGCCCTTCTGCACGGTCTGGACGATGCGGCGGAACTCGCTGATCGGCAGGCCGGCATCGGCCGAGATCAGGGCGAGGTCGGAGCGGTGGTTCTCGATCTGGTCGCCGTAATTCTCGAAGAACTTGGCCCAGCGCTGGTCCTTCCTCGACACGCGCTCGCCCCAGCCGGGCTCCAGCTCGTTGCCGAAATGCTCGGCCATGAAGGACTGCCGCGGCACCTTCACGCTGTCGGCCATGCGCCAGAGCTGCATGTCCACCTGGGTCATGCGGCGGTTCAGGGAGTAGAGCTGCTCGACCAGGGCCTCGATGCGGCCGTTGTTCAGGCGCACACTCTCCATCGCCTCGATCAGCTCGCCCTTGAGCTTCTCGTACTTGCGCTCGGTGGTGCGGGCCAGTTCCTCGCCGCGGGTCAGCTTCTCGATGCGCCGCTTCTGCATCTTGGCGAGCTTGCCGTAGGTGTCGGCGATCTTGTCGAAGTTCTCCAGCACCTGCGGGATGAGCTGCTGCTCCATCGCCGACAGGGAGAGGTTGTTGTCCTCGCCGTCCTCGGACTCCTCGTCGTCGTCCTCGTTCTCCGCGCCGGCGGCCTTTTCGGACTCGGTGTCCTCGCCGTCTTCGCTGTCGTCGGCGGCCGGCGTGGCCGGGGCGTTCTCGGCGCCGTAGGTGGCTTCCAGGTCGATGACGTCGCGCAGTAGGATCGCGCCGTCCTTGAGCTGGTCGCGCCAGTGCACCAGGGCGCGGATGGTCAGCGGGCTCTCGCAGATGCCGCCGATCATCATCTCGCGGCCGGCTTCGATGCGCTTGGCGATGGCGATTTCGCCCTCGCGGGACAGCAGCTCGACCGAGCCCATCTCGCGCAGGTACATGCGCACCGGGTCGTCGGTGCGGCCGACATCCTCGTCGGAGACGTTGCCGGCGACGGCGCCGTCGCTGTCGCCCTTGTCGTCGTCCTTGTCGCCGTCGTCCTCGTTCTCGACGACGTTCACGCCCATCTCGCTGAGGGCGCTCATGATGTCCTCGATCTGCTCGGAGGACATCTCCTCCTGGGGCAGGGCCGAGTTCACCTCGTCATAGGTCAGGTAGCCGCGCTCCTTCCCCTTCTTGATGAGGTTCTTGACCGCCTGGTTGATATTGTCCAGCAGCGGCCCGTCCGGCGCGGCACCCTCCTCGCGGGTATCGTCGTCGTCATTCTGAGCCGCAGTTGCTGTCTTAGTCGCCATGAGCCTTCGACCTCATCGTTGTCGCCGGTGTCGACGCCGGCTCCGTTCTCAGTTCGCGTCTTCCAGCGCCGACGCGGAGGTAATCGCTTGAAGAGTGCTTTGCAGGCTCAGCATGCGCTGCCAGCTTGCCTCGCTAAATGTCTGTTCATATTCCCGCTGCGCATCGAACAGTTGCTCTCGTAGCAGAGGGCCGGCGAATCGTCCAAGCAGTTCCGCCAATCCCTGCCGCGCATCGGAATGGCTTGCACCCTTCCGCGCGAACCCCGCGTGGTGCAGAGCCTCGTCGGACAGCAATCCATCCACCGTTTCCGAATAGCCTAACGCCATGAGGTGGTCGCGAAGACCGTCGGCGTCAAGTCCAGTGTCCTCAGCGTTGATCTCTAGAATTTGACGGCGAAGGTTGTCAAGGAACGGGTCGTCCAGCGCCAGGGTCGCCAGGACCTCGCCCAATTCGTCCAGCAGGCCGGGATGGTGCAGGAAGGTGGCCAGGATGACCTGCTGCTGGCGCCGGGGCAGCACGGCATCGACCAGGGCTCGGGCGGTGCGGCTGCCCGCCGGTTCCGGCGGGGTCGGCGGGGTCCAGCGGCCGCCGCGCTGGCGGTCGTTGCCCCGGCCGCGCGCGGCACCGCCGCGTTCCTGGTTCCGGCCGAAATCGCGACCGCCATAGCCGCTTCCGGCGCGTCCCTGGGGCCGGCGCATTTCGTCGATGCGCGCCTCCATGTGGTCCTTGTAGGCGATCTGCACGCCCTGATCGGCGACCTCGCGCACCAGATCGCGCATCCGCTTGAAGAAGGCCGCCTTGCGTTCCGGCGTGTCGGTCGGGGTCGCCAGCAGCTCGCTCGCCCACAGGAAATCGGCCAGGCCGATGGCGGTGTTCAGGATCGCCCGCAGCGCCTTCTTGCCGTCGCGCTGGATCAGGTCGTCCGGGTCCTGGCCTTCGGGCAGGGTGACGAAGCGCAGGGAATGGCCGGGCTTCAGCAGCGGCAGGGCGCGGTCGCAGGCGCGCCGCGCGGCCCGCTGGCCGGCGGTGTCGCCGTCGAAGCACAGGATCGGCTCCGGGGTGATCCGCCACAGCTCGACGATCTGGTCCTCGGTCAGCGCGGTGCCGAGCGGGGCGACCGCCGGGAAGCCGGCCTGGGCCAGGGCGATCACGTCCATATAGCCCTCGGCGACCATCAGCTCGCCGGATTTATGGGCCGGCTCGCGCGCCTGGGCGAGGCCGTAGAGGATGCGGCCCTTGTGGAACAGCGGGGTGTCCGGCGAGTTCAGGTATTTCGGCTGGCCGTCGCCCAAGACCCGGCCGCCGAAGGCGATGACCTTGCCGCGCCGGTCGGTGATCGGGAACAACACCCGGCCGCGCATATAGTCGACGGTCTCGCCCGAGCGTTCGCCCTCCTCGTAGCGTTTGACCAGACCGGCTTCCACCAGCACGTCGGTCTCCACGCCCTCGGCCTTCATGGCGCGCTGCAGCGCCTTGCGGTCGTCCGGCGCCCAGCCCAGGCGGAAGGTCTTGATCGTGTCGTCGCTGAGCCCGCGCTCCTTCAGGTAGCGCAGCCCGGCCTCGCCGGCCGAGGTGTGGAGCTGGCGCTCGTACCAGCGGCAGGCGAGGTCCACCACCTCCTGCAGCGAGCGGCGGCGTTCGGCCCGCTGCTGCTCTTCGGGGCTTTCCTTCGGCACTTCCAGTCCGGCCAGAGACGCGACCTGCTCCACCGCCTCCATGAACTTGAGGCCGTCGTTTTCCATCAGGAACTTGAAGACGTCCCCGTGCGCGCCGCAGGCGAAGCAGTGGTAGAAGCCCTTGTCGTCCACGATGGAGAGCGACGGCTTGGTGTCGTTATGGAACGGGCAGACCGCCAGGAACTCCCGGCCCTTGCGCTCCAGCTTGTACTTCCGCCCGATCACGCTGGAGACCGTCACGCGGTCGCGCAGCTCGTCGAGAAAGTGCGGGGGAAGCGACATGGGCGGGGGTACTCGGTACATCGGGGCGCGGGGCCGCGATCATACGCCTGTTGGCTGGGAGAGTCATTGCGGCGAGCGGCCCTTCGACACGCGCCCGGCGGGCGCTGCTCAGGGCGAGGTCAATGGGTAGGGATTTTGACCTCGCCCTGAGCAGGACCCCGGATGTCAATCCGGGGGACGTGTCGAAGGGCCGGGCGGCCGCACGGCGTTACACCCCCTGCAGAAACCCCAGCAGCTTCTCCACCACCGCCTCCGGCTGCTCCTGCTGCACCCAGTGGCCGGCCCCGTCGATCAGGTGCGTCCCGCGCCAGTCCGGACAGACGGCATCGCTGGCCATCGCCTCGATCGCGCCGGGGAACTGGTAGATGCCCCAGTCCTGGGCGCCGGCGATGAAGGTGGCCGGCACGTCGATGGTGCGGCCGGAGAACACCTCCTGCTCGGACAGGAAGGCGCCGGTGGTGTTGCACCGGTACCATTGCAGCCCGCCCTGGAAGCCGGTGCGGCCGTATTCGCCGGCATAGACCGCCATCTCGCGCTCCGGCAGCCAGGTATTGGCCGCGATCTCGGCGTCCGACGGCATCTCCTTGGCCACGGTCTGCGCCATCGTCTCGTTCAGGTCCATGATGTAGTAGGTCGGCATCTGCGCCAGCGCGTCGGCGGTCCAGCCCGCCAGCCGGAACGGCCTGTTGCCGGGCCAGTCGGCGCTCTTGTGGTGGTAATAGGCGCGCAGGAAGGCGTGGAGGCCCTGGGGGCACTCGGTCATGTCCGTGTTGGCCGGGCGGGTGGCGTAGTACCACTGGTAATGCTTGCGCGGCCGGGCCAGGGCGGCGAGATCGGCATGGACGTCCGCCTTGGGGTCCGGCGTCTCGAACGGCGTCTTCGGCGGGCCGGGGAAGGGCGAGCTCATCATCGCCAGGGCGCGGAACACGTCGGGGCGCACCAGGGCGCAGGTGGCGGCGATGGGCGAGCCGAAATCGTGGCCGATCACCGCCTCCACATGGCGCCGGCCCAGCGCGGCCAGGAGGCCCAGGATGTCGCGCAGCAGGTTGAGCGGCCGGAACGGCGTCAGCGGCCCGTCGTAGTCGGCATCCCAGCCGGTCGTCCGGCCGTAGCCGCGCTGGTCCGGGGCGATGACGTGGTAGCCCGCCTCGGCCAGGGCCGGCATCACCTTGCGCCAGCTATAGGCCAGTTCCGGGAAGCCGTGCAGCAGCAGCAGGCAGGGCCTGTCCGCCGCCTTTTCCCATCCGGCCTCCAGCAGATGCATCCGCAACCCGTTGACGTTCTCCACGAAGCGCGAGCGCACTCCGGCGGGCAGAAGGGCGGAGTCCAGCGGGTCCTGGGGCGTGAGGGAAGGGTGGCTCATGGCGCGTCTCCGGGTGTCCCGGGCTGTTCATTTGCCCGGTGTGTCGTTGAACCCCTATCCTAGTCCGGCCGTTCCTTTCCGCGATAGCGCCCGGGATCTCATGATCGCTTCCGTCTCCGCCCTGCTGACCAGTCTCGCCCTGCTGCTTGCCGGCAACGGGCTGCTGACCCTGCTGCTGCCGACGCGGGCGGCGATGGACGGGATGTCGACCGGGGCCATCGGCCTCGCCATGTCCGGCTATTTCGTCGGCTACGTGATCGGCTGCCTGATGACGCCGCGGATCGTGCAGCGGGTCGGCCATATCCGCAGCTTCTCCGCCCTGGCCGCGCTCGCGGCGGCGACAGCGTTGGCCTATGCCCTGGCCGGCGACCCGACCGCCTGGTTCCTGCTGCGCGCCCTCTCCGGCATCGCCATGTCCGGCCTGACCATGATCGTGGAGAGCTGGCTGAACGACCGGGCGACCGACGAGACGCGGGGTAAGATCATCTCGGTCTACCGCATCGTCGACCTGAGTGCCGTCTCCGTCGGCCAGCTCCTGCTGAGCGTTGCCCCGCCGGCGGGTTTCGAGCTGTTCAGCTTGTCCGCCATCCTGATCGTGCTCGCCCTGGTGCCGACGGCGATGTCGACCGCCCAGGCCCCGGCGCCGATCCAGAACGTGAAGATTCGGCTGTTCTATCTCTGGCGGGTCTCCCCCCTCGGTCTCGCCGCCGCCCTGGCGGTGGGTGTCGGCAATGGGGCGTTCTGGTCGCTCGGCGCGGTGTTCGGGCAGAAGACCGGGCTCGATACGGTCGGCATCTCCCTGTTCATGACGGCCACGGTGATCGGCGGCGCGGTGATGCAGGTCCCCATCGCCGCGCTGGACCGGGTGTTCGACCGCCGCCTGATCCTCATCGGCGCCGCCTTCGCCACCTCCATCGTCAGCGCGGGGGCCGCCTTCCTGGCGCCGATCTCGGTCACCTGGGCAGTGATCTCCGGCTTCGCCCTGGGCGGGCTGTTCCTGCCGATATACGGGCTGGCGCTGGCCCATGCCAACGACCGGCTGGAGGCCGGCGACTTCGTGGTGATGAGCGGCGGGTTGCTGCTGACCTACGGCATGGGCGCGATCGTCGGCCCGCCGATCGCCTCGCTGCTGATGGAGGAGGTGGGGCCGCGCGCCCTGTTCCTGCACGTGTCGGCGGTGTGGATGCTGCTGGTCCTGTTCGGCCTGTGGCGCCTGAAGGCCCGCCCGCCGGTGGCGCTGGAGGAACAGGCGGAGCTGGTGGCCACCCCGCGCGGCGGCACCATCATGTTCGAACTCGATCCCCGCACCGAAGATCCGCAGCCGGAGGACGGAGAGGCGGAGAAACCGAAACCCGCCGCCGAGGGCGGCCCTTAGGTCGCTGTCGGCTACCGCCGCCAGTCGAGAAGCGCCCGCTCCGCCCGGCCGATCAGCCAGTTCACCACCAGGCCGATGGTCGACAGGATGGCGACGCCGGCCAGCAGCTCGTCGGTCGCCATCAGACTGCCGGCCAGCAGGATATAGGCGCCGATGCCGTATTCGGCGCCGATCATCTCGGCGGCAACCAGCAGCACGATGGCGATGGCGGCGGAGATCCGGAACCCCGGCAGGATCGCCGGCAGCGCGCCGGGCAGGATGATCTTGCGGACGATGGAGAACCAGGACAGGCCGAAGGACTGGCCCATGCGGATCAGGGTGCGGTCCACATTGTCCACCCCGCCATAGGTGGCGACCACCGTGGGAAAGAAGGTGCCGAACAGGATGGTGGCGACCTTCGACCCCTCGCCGATGCCGAACCAGATGACGAACAGTGGTAGCAGCGCGATCTTCGGGACCGGGAAGATCGCGGCGACGATGGGGGCGAGCCCGGCGCGGGCGAGCGAGAACAGGCCGATGCTGAGCCCGACCGCGATGCCGAGCACCGTACCCAGGGTCCACCCGACCGCCAGCCGGCTCAGCGAGGCGCCGAGATGGTCCCAGATCAGCCCGGTCTCCACCAGGCGGGCGAGCGCGGCATAGATCTCCGACGGCGCCGGCAGCACCAGCGGCGGGATCGCGCCGGTGCGGCAGCCGATCTCCCACAGGGCGAGGATCACGACGAAGACCAGAGGGCCAACGATCCCGAGCTTGCGGGTGGCGAAACCGCCGCCGCGGAACGGCACGGGCCGGATCTCTCTGTCAGCCATCCACCAGTTCCTTCTCCGCCGCCTCGGCCTCGTCGCGGATCAGCCCCCAGAGCCGGGACTGATGCGCTTCCAGCTCGGTCATGCGGTCGGCGCGCTCGCCCAGGGGCATGTCGATATCGACGATCTCGCGGATCCGGCCGGGCCGGCGGGACAGCACGATCACCCGGTGCCCCAGCCGCACCGCCTCGCCGAGATTGTGGGTGACGTAGACGGCGGAGAACCGCTCGCGCTCCCACAGATCGACCAGATCGGCCATCAGCAGCTCGCGGGTCTGGGCGTCCAGCGCCGAGAGCGGTTCGTCCATCAGCATGACGGCCGGCGACACCGCCAGGGCCCGGGCGATGGCGACCCGCTGGCGCATGCCGCCGGAAAGCTGGCGCGGCCACGCCTTGCGGAACTCGCTCAGGGTGGTGCGGGCGAGCACGTCGGCGACGATCCGCTCCGTCTCCGGAGCACCCAGGCGGTGGTCCTCCAATACCAGGCGGATATTGCCCTCAACGCTGCGCCAGGGCAGCAGGGCGAAGTCCTGGAAGATGAAGGTCAGCGGGTTGATGCTGGCGGCGGGCGGCGAGCCCACCTGCAGGATCTCGCCGCTATCGGGCCGTTCCAGCCCGCCGATCATCCGCAGCAGGGTGGATTTCCCGCAGCCGGACGGGCCGACGATGCAGACGATGCGGCCTTCCGGGACCGCGAAATCGATCCCGTCCAGCACGGTGAGCGGGCCATAGGCGTGGCAGACGCCCCGGATGTTCAGCTCCACGGCCCGCTCTCCAGGCTGGTCAGTAGGTCTCGACGTAGCTCGCGTCGACCAGGCCGTCGATGCCGATGTCGCTCTTCACCAGGCCCTCCTTCTTGAACCAGGCGAGCTGGTCGGCGACGTTGGTCACGTTCAGCTTCGCCCCCTCGTTCAGGCGGATCGCACCGTCGCGGATCGACACCGAGGCCTTCTCGTAGGGCTGGGTGGTGTACACGTATTTGTGGATCAGCTTGGTCACCGCTTCGGCCTCTTCCTCGCCGGCGGTCTTGTCCACCAGCGCGGCGTTGAAGTCGGCGGCACCCCGGGCAAAGGCCTTCAGGAACCGCTCGGTCTGGTCGCGCTTGTTGGCGGCGATGTCGGCCGACGTGAAGACGGTGGTCACCTGATAGTCGGGGGCGTAGTCGTTGACCCAGCCGATGATGTGCACCGCGCCGCCGCCGGCCAGCGCCTTGGCGATATGCGGGACGATGGCCCAGGCATCGACCTGACCCGACTTCAGGGCGGCGATGATGTTCGGCACCTTCTGCAGCGGGGTGAGCTTCAGGTCCTCGACGCCGAAGCCTTCCTTCTCGGCGATGCGGGCCGCCATGTAGTGGAAGGAGGAGCCCGCCTGGGTGATGGCGAAGCTGTGGCCCTTGAGCTTGTCCGGCGAGGTCAGCCCGGCCTGATAGGCGGCGTCGGACACCACGATGGCCGAGCCGTCGATGCCCTTCTCCTCGTGCATCACGCCGCCGATCACCTTGATCGCGCCCTTGTCGGCCAGGTTGATCAGGCCGCCGGTGATCGAGGTGATGCCGTAGTCGATATCGCCCGAGGCGATGGCGACGGCCATCGGCTGTGCCGCCTGGAAGAACTCGAACTCGACGTCGAGCCCGGCCTCCTTGAAGTAGCCGCGCTCGAAGGCGATGAAGCTGGCCGCGTGGGAGGCGAAGCGCAGGGCGCCGACCTTGATGGTGTCGGCCGCCGAGGCGAGGTCGGCGCCTGCGGTCAGGGCCGGTACGGCGACCAGGGCCGCGAGAAGGGCGCGGCGCGCGACGGCGCCGAGAGCTGTACGGGTTGCCCGCATGGTTCGTTTCCTCCGCTGAATGGCTCCGCCGCTGCTCGGCGGGCGTTTGGCGCGATAATAGCCGGATCAGCCCCGGCCGCCAGACCTAGGGGGCGAGGGTCAGTCGCCCGCCCCGGTGGCGTCCGTATGCCGCTCGATCGCCGGGATGATTCCGAGATCGACCATGCCGACCAGGCTGTCGTCGGTATCGGGGAGCACCTGGAACATCAGGGCGTCGAGGATGCGGTGCAGGGATTCCCGCTCGCCGTTGACCAGGCCGTTGACGCCGGTATTGGCGAAATAGGTGCCCGGCGCCAGGGCGCAGGTGAATTCGAAGGAGACGGAGATCCGGTCGCCCGGCTCGAAGTCCGGCAGATCCTCGGCCAGCCGCTGGGTGGCGCGGCCGCCCAGTTCAATGCCCGTCTTGGTCTTGAACAGGGTGGCGAAGCGGACCTTGCGGCACGGGGCGTCGAACGAAACCTCGTAGCGCAGGACGTAGGAGCGGCCGCGGACCAGCAGGTTGACCCGCTGGCCGTTCACCGTCTCGATCCGGGGATCGCAGATGATCGCGCCGAGGCCGCCGTGCTCGACCCGGCTCTCGCTGACGAAGGTGAGGTCCATGCCGGACTCCACCTCCCGCGCGGCGGGCGCGGCCTCGATGGCGTGGCCGCGGTTGAGGATCTCGTTGCGGATCCGCTCGCGGTCGTTCCCCGGCGCGTGGGTCAGCCGGTAGTAGTTGGAGGCGACTTCCTTGGGGTCGCCGTCGATCAGTACCTCGCCCCGGTCCATCAGCACCGCCCGGTCGCAGAGCTGGGTGACCATGCCCATGGCGTGGCTGACGAACAGGATGGTGGCGCCGGCATCGCGCATCGCCTCGATGCGGGCCAGGCATTTGCGCTGGAACGCCTCGTCGCCGACCGCCAACGCTTCGTCGACGATCAGGATGTCCGGATCGACGCTGACCGCGATCGAGAAGGCGAGGCGGACATACATGCCGCTGGAATAGGTGTTCACCGCCCGGTCGATGAAGGGCTCCAGGCCGGAGAACGCCACGATGCTGTCGAAGCGGTCGTCGATCTCCTGCTGGGTCAGGCCCAGGATGGCGGCGTTCAGGTAGATGTTCTCGCGCCCGGTGAATTCCGGATTGAAGCCGGCGCCGAGCTCGAGCAGGGCGGCGGGGCGGCCGTGGACGGTCACCGAGCCGCCGTTCGGCTGCAGCAGCCCGGCGATGACCTGCAGCAGGGTGGACTTGCCAGAGCCGTTGGAGCCGACGATGCCCACAGTCTCGCCCCGGTTGACGGTCAGCGAGACGTTGGTCAGCGCCATGAACACGTCGTAGTACCGGCCCATGCCCATGGAGACCATCTGCAGCAGGCGGTCGGCCGGGCGCTTGAAGATCGAGAAGGCCTTGGAGACGTTCTCGATGACGATGGCCGGCTCGCCGGCCCGCCGCTCGGCGCCGGACGGGGATGCGTCAGACGACATCGGCGAAGCCCTTCTTGGTGCGCTGGAACCAGAACGCGCCGAGCCACAGGAAGACCGCCGACACCGCGGTGTAGATGCCGAGATGCTCCAGGTCGGGGGTCACGCCCCACAGGGCGAGGTCGCGGGTGGCGTGAACCGGCACCGACAGCGGGTTGAACCAGATCAGGGTCTTCAGGAAATCCGGCAGGGTCTCGGGCGGAAACAGGATCGGGCTGCCGAACAGCAGGACCGTCGACAGGATGCCGACCACGTGGCCGATATCCCGCAGGAACACGCCCAGCGAGGCCAGAATCCAGGAAATGCCGACGACCACGGCGAAGAACGGGATCCACACCAGCGGCACCAGCAGGACCGTCGGCGGGACGGTGCCGTTGTAGAACAGGATCGCCGCGACCAGGATCACGAAGTTGAAGCCCAGGGTCACCGCCGCCGATCCGGTCGCCACCAGCGACAGCATCTCCAGCGGAAAGACCACCTTCTTCACGAAGTTCACGTTCTCCAGCACCAGCACGGGCGAGCGCGTGATCACCTCGGTGATGAAGAAATGCAGCATCAGGCCGGAAAACAGGATGATGCCGTAATTGTACTCCACGTCCGGCACCCGGGAGGGGAAGCGGACCTTCAGGATCGTGCTGAACACATAGGCGTAGATCACGAAGGTCATCAGCGGGGTCAGCAGCGCCCAGACCATGCCCAGGGCCGACTTCCGGTAGCGCGACAGGATATCGCGGCGCACCAGTTGGCGCAGGATCAGGCGGTGGGTGGCCAGGGAGCGGCAGATATCCGCGGGCGTGGTGAGGAATCGGGGAGTTGGCGTCATCGAGTTCGCGTCACGGGCTCCGGCCGGTCAGCCGGCGGCTGCGCGAGCGGGCCGTCGACACTGCGCGCGGTTTAACCGATCGGTCGGGGGATGGCAATTGCGGCCCATGCCCGCGCCCTGCCGGCCGACGGTTCCGGTTACCGCGTGGGGACCGGCTTTTCGGAATGGTAGTCGTAGAAGCCGCGCAGGGTCTTGCGACCGAGCCAGCCGGCCTCGACGTATTTCACCAGCAGCGGACAGGGCTGGTACTTCGAGTCCGCCAGGCCCGTGTGCAGCGAATGCATGATCGCGAGGCAGGTATCCAGTCCGATGAAGTCGGCCAGTTCCAGCGGCCCCATCGGGTGGTTGGCGCCGAGCTTCATGGCGGTGTCGATGCCCTCCACCGAGCCGACGCCGGCATACAGCGTGTAGATCGCCTCGTTGATCATTGGCATCAGGATGCGGTTCACGATGAAGGCGGGGAAATCCTCCGCCACGCTGACCGTCTTGCCGAGGGACAGGGCAAGCTTGCGGACCGCGTCGAAGGTCGGCTGCTCGGTCTGGATCGCCCGGATCAGCTCGACGAGCTGCATCACCGGGACCGGATTCATGAAATGCATGCCGACGAACTTGCCGGGCCGGTCGGTGGCGGCGGCGAGCCGGGTGATGGAGATCGACGAGGTGTTGGTGGCGATGATCGCGTCGGGCGAGAGGTGCGGGACCAGGGACTTCAGGACGTCGCGCTTGACCTCCTCGTCCTCACTGGCGGCCTCGATCACCAGGTCGCAGTCGCCGAACAGGGCGAAGTCGTTGCCGGTCACGATGCGCTGCTGCGCGATCTCCGCCGCCTCGACGGACAGGCGGCCGCGGGCGACCTGACGGGCGATGTTGTTCTCGATGGTCTCCAGGGACGCGGCGATGACCTCGTCCTTGACGTCGATCATGCGCACGTCATACCCGGCCACCGCGCAGATCTGCGCGATCCCGGTACCCATCTGACCAGCACCTATGATGCCGATCCGTTCCATGACCCCTCCGGGCGCCCCATCGGGCGTATCCGGCCCCCGCGCCTTGCCGTGGCGGCTGCGCGCGGGGGCCGGGTGATGGTCAGGCCTTGTCCAGAGCCTCGCTGAGCTCCGGCACGGCCTTGAAGAGATCCGCCACCAGGCCGTAATCGGCGACCTGGAAGATCGGAGCCTCCTCGTCCTTGTTGATGGCGACGATGACCTTGCTGTCCTTCATGCCGGCCAGGTGCTGGATGGCACCGGAGATCCCGACCGCGATGTACAGGTCGGGCGCCACCACCTTGCCGGTCTGGCCGACCTGGTAGTCGTTCGGCACGAAGCCGGCATCGACCGCCGCGCGCGAGGCGCCGACGGCGGCCCCGAGCTTGTCGGCGATCTCTTCCAGCATCTTGAAGTTCTCGCCGTTCTGCATGCCGCGGCCGCCGGAGATGACGATCTTGGCGGAGGTCAGCTCCGGACGGTCGGACTTCGAGAGTTCCTGGCCGACGAAGCTGGACAGGCCCTTGTCGCCTTCCGCGCTGCCGTCCTCGACGCTGGCCGAACCGCCTTCCGCGGCGGCCGGGTCGAAGTTGGTGCCGCGCACGGTCACCACCTTGGTGGCGTCCGAGGACTTCACCGTCGCCAGCGCGTTGCCGGCATAGATCGGCCGCACGAAGGTGTCGGCGTCGACGACCTCGATGATGTCCGACACCTGCGCGACGTCGAGCAGGGCGGCCACGCGCGGCATGATGTTCTTGCCGACGGTGGTCGCGGTCGCCAGCACGTGGCTGTGACCCTCGGCCAGCTTGGCGATCAGCGGCGCCAGGTTCTCGGCCAGCGTGTGCGCGTATTCCGCACTGTCGACCTTGATGACCTTGGAGACGCCGTCGACCTTGGCGGCGGCCTGGGCGGCGCCGTCGCAGCCGGAACCGGCGATCAGGGCGACCACGTCGCCGCCGATCTGCGTGGCGGCGGTGACCGCGTGCAGGCTGGCGGGCGAAATGGCGTCGTTGGTGTGTTCGAAGAAGATCAGCGTGCTCATGATCAGATCACCTTCGCTTCGTTCTTCAGCTTCGAGACCAGCTCGGCGATGTCGGCGACCTTGGCGCCGCCTTCGCGCTTCGGCGGCTCGACGACCTTCACCGTCTGCAGGCGCGGCGCCGGATCGACACCGAGATCCGACGGGCTCATCTGCTCGATCGGCTTCTTCTTCGCCTTCATGATGTTCGGCAGCGAGGCGTAGCGCGGCTCGTTCAGGCGCAGGTCCGTGGTGACGATCGCCGGGGCCTTGACCTTGATGGTCTCAAGACCGCCATCGACCTCGCGGGTGACCGTGAGGTCGCCGTCGCCGAGTTCGATCTTGGAGGCGAAGGTCGCCTGGCTCCAGCCCAGCAGCGCGGAGAGCATCTGGCCGGTCTGGTTGCAGTCGTCGTCGATCGCCTGCTTGCCGAGGATGCAGAGATCCGGGCTTTCCTTCTCCACGATGCTCTTCAGCATCTTGGCGACGGCCAGCGGCTCGACCTCGCCGTCATGGACGACGTGGATGCCGCGGTCGGCGCCCATGGCGAGCGCGGTGCGGATCGTTTCCTGAGCCTGGGTCGGGCCGATGGAAACGGCGATGACCTCGGTGGCCGTGCCGGCTTCCTTCAGACGGATCGCCTGTTCAACGGCGATCTCGTCGAACGGGTTCATCGACATTTTCACATTGGCGAGCTCGACACCGCTTTGGTCGGCCTTGACGCGGACCTTAACGTTGTAGTCGATCACCCGCTTGACGGGGACGAGTACCTTCATGGCTCCCTCGAACGATTTCGGATCTGGCGGTCCTGTTAGACCGAGCGCCGTGATTTCGGGCGACCCCGCTCTTTAGAAAGCGCTCGGTCCCAAGTCAACCCGGCCCCCGCCTTGGACCGATGGAATTGCGTCGATTCGCGGCTCCGGGGCCGTCTGGTCCTATGCTTTCCCGTTATCGGTTCGCGCCGGGGACCCACAGCACGTCAGTCGCGCCCCGGTCGTTGACCCAGCGCGCCAGCACGAACAGATGGTCCGACAGCCGGTTCATGTATTTAACCACTTCGGGGCCGATCGGTTCCTGGGTGGCGGCCAGCGTGATCTCCCGCTCGGCCCGCCGGGCCACGGTGCGGGCCACGTGCAGATGCGCCGCTGTCGGCTTGCCGCCCGGCAGGATGAAGGAGTTCAGCGGCGCCAGCTCGGCGTTCATCGCGTCGATCTCCGCCTCCAGGCGGGCGACCTGCTCGGCGGTGATGCGCAGCGGCGGATATTTCGGGTTCTCCTCCTCCGGCGTGCAGAGGTCGGCGCCCAGGTCGAACAGGTCGTTCTGGATCCGCGCCAGCATGGCGTCGGCCGCCTCGCCGCCATCGGCGACCGCGGTCAGCCGGGCCACGCCGATCACGGCATTGGCCTCGTCGACGGTGCCGTAGGCGGTCGGCCGGGGCGAGTGCTTGGCGACACGGGTGCCGTCGCCCAGCGAGGTCTGCCCCGCATCGCCGCCGCGGGTATAGATCTTGGTGAGCTTCACCATGGAGCGCTGCGGTCCCTCAGCCTTTGCCGATCGCCGTGAGCAGCGCCATGAAGACGCAGATCGCGATGAACTGGAACAGGATGCGGTAGCGCATCATCTTGTTGGACCATTTGGCGTTGAAATCCCCGCCGCGGGCCATGGCGATGACGCCCCAGACCAGAGCGCCGACGGTGGCGGCCATGGCCAGAAGCATCATGATGAAAAGAATCGTGTTCATCCCTGAGATATAACCGGTCCGAAGCGGGCTTCGATAGGGAAACCGACATTTCCGTGTGACGGATCGACGCGCGCGGGCGCGACCGGCAGGAGCGCTGCCCGGAACTTTGTTTGCGAAATGCCCATCGTCTTTGCGGATTAGTTAATCCGATTTTAAGACGAGCACCGCATTTTTCCCTCTCCACGGCCGGTATCCGCCGGCGTGGGCACGCCCTATCGGAGGTAGAAGATGTCGCGGCTTTCCGTTACGCAACGCATTACGGCGATCAGCCTGGTTGCCGTCACCGGCTTCCTGTTGATCCTGGGCGTCGTCTTCTGGGCGCATGTCGAGCAGGTCCAGGTGACCGAGCGTCAGCAGCGCGCCACCCAGAAGCTCGCTCTGGTGGAGCGGGTCGCCGAGGGTTTTCTGAACGCCCGCCGGCGGGAGAAGGATTTTCTGCTTCGCCTGGACGACAAGTATATCGAGCAGCATGCTGGCGTGATCGCCGAGCTGCAGGAGAACTTCGCCGCCCTCTCCGGCCTGGCCGACGGCAACGAGGCCGCACTCCTGGCCCAGCTCCGTGACCGGATCGCCGCCTACCAGTCGGAATTCGTCGGCCTCTCGAACGCGACCATCGCCCTTGGCCTGGACGAGTCACTGGGGCTGCAGGGAAGCCTGCGCTCGGCTGTCCACAACGCGGAGACGCTGATCGAGCAGCACGCGACCGACGATCTCATGGTCAAGCTGCTGATGATGCGCCGCCACGAGAAGGACTTCATCCTGCGTCAGGATCCCAAATATATCGGTCGGCTCGACGAGCGGATCGCCGAGTTCACCGCTCTGCTGGACGGCAAGCCGGTTGAGGACAGCGTGAAGGCGGGCATCGTCGCCGCCCTGGCGACCTACCGTGCCGAGTTTGGCAGCTACGCCGCCGCAGTGCTGGCGAACGTCGAGAAGACGGAGGCCCTGTCGAAGGCCTTCGCCTCGGCCGAGCCGCTGATGGAAGAGCTGCGGGCCGGCATCGAGGCGGATTACGAGACCGCTGTGGAGGAATTCGACCGGATCAGCCAGGAGGCGTTTCTTATTACCCTGGTGCTGATCATCCTGATCGCGTCGGCCTGTCTGGCGCTCGGCCTGGTCGTCGGGCGCTCGGTGTCGCGGCCGGTGACCACCCTCACCGACCGCATGCGGGCCCTGGCCGGCGGCGACAAGTCCATCGAGGTGCCGAATACCGCGGCGACCGACGAGATCGGCGACATGGCCCGCGCGGTTCTGGTGTTCAAGGAGAACATGATCCGCAACGAGGAGATGGCGGCCGAGCAGGAGGCCCAGCGGGCCGCCCGCGAGCGCCGCGGTCAGGCGATCGAAAAGATCACCGGCACGTTCGACAATCAGGTGCGCGAGATGCTGCAGGTGGTCGCCAGCGCCACCCACGAGCTCGACGCCTCGGCCCAGTCGATGATGCAGATTTCCCAGGAGACCACCAGTCAGGCCTCCCTGGTCGCCAGCGCCTCCCATGAGGCCTCGGCGAACGTCCAGACGGTCGCCACGGCGACCGAGGAACTGGGCGCGTCGATCAGCGAGATCGGCACCCGGGTCAGCGACAGCTCCCGCATGGCCGGCGAGGCCGAGGAGCAGGCCCGCGCCAGCAGCGAGGCGGTCACCAGCCTGGAGACCTCGGCGCAGGAGATCGGCCAGATCGTCACGCTGATCCAGGAGATCGCCGAGCAGACCAACCTGCTCGCCCTGAACGCCACGATCGAGGCCGCCCGGGCGGGCGATGCGGGCAAGGGCTTTGCCGTGGTCGCCAGCGAGGTGAAGAGCCTCGCCACCCAGACTGCCAAGGCGACCGAGCAGATCGGCAACCAGATCACCCGCATCCAGCACGAGACCGGCCGCTCCGCCGGCGCCATCCGGGCCATCGCCCAGACCGTGTCGCAGCTTCGCGAGACGGCCGCCGGCATCGCCGCGGCGGTGGAGGAGCAGTCCTCCGCCACCCAGGAGATCAGCCGCAGCGTCCAGGAAGCGGCGGTCGGCACCGAGAGCGTGTCGGAGAATATCGGCCGGGTCGATGCCGGCGCGCGGGAGACCGGCGCCTCCGCCCAGGAGGTGCAGGCGACCAGCAGCGAACTCGCCCGACAGAGCGAGGCGCTGAGCAAGATGATCGCCGGCTTCCTCGACGAGGTCCGGGCCGCCTGACCTTTCCGATCAGTCCGAGAAGGCGAAGCCCATGGTGCGGGCGTAGTAGTGCAGCCCGCCGTCCTGGACGATCAGGAAGCGGGCGAGCCCGGCCCCGCCATTGTGGTGGCTGTGCACCTCGGCCGGCGGCGTGACCATGGTGGAGAACGGCGACCAGTCGATCCGGTGGCCGTCGATCATCGAGAAACAGCCCGGCCCGTCGACGCATAGGGTGATGGCGGCGGCGTTGTGCTTGTGCGGCCGCTGGTGGTGCCCCGGCGCCAGCGTGTTCATCGCCAGGGTCATCGACGGCATGGCGTTGCGGCTGTCCGCCGTGCGCTCGGAGGAGAAGATCAGCGCCACCCCGGCCGTGTTCTCGTCCGTCGGCATGTTGGTCAGGACCTCGATCTGCCGGGCGATCTCGTCCGCCGGATAGTGAACCGGATCGATCTGCGAGCTCTCCGCGCTCGGTGCGCGCAGCCCTTCGAAGGCCAGCACCGGCTCGTTGGTGACCACCCAGAGCACGGCCGCGGCGTCCCCGTCCGCCGTATGCGAGACCGCTTGGCCGCCTGGCAGAACCATCACGTCGCCCGGTCCCCAGGAGATCGTCTCGCTCCCGATCGTCGTCGTGCCGCTGCCGACGATGGCGTAGATCACCTCGCCGCTGGCGATGAAAGCCGTCGTCACCGTGTCGCCCGCCGTCACCCGGATGTAGCGGGCCAGCACCAGGGGCGTGGTCGCGGGGAACGATCCGCCGAAGGCATCCGACTGATCCATCGCGAACAGACCGCTCGCCGCGTCCTCGGCGAAGGCGGCATCGCGTTCGGCGTCGAAGCGGGCGCGAGGGACCGACGGAAGCTTCAGGTTGAAGGCGTTGCCCGAGTTGAAGAACCGCGCCCGGCGTTGGGCGTCGGTGTCCGCCTGCATCGGCGGATCCCCGTCGAGAACGGCGGCGCTGGCGGGTTTCATCGCGGTCGACATGGCGCTTCTCCTGGGCTGGTCCCGGTCTGCCCATGCTGACGGATGGGCGGGTGAGGCGCTAGAGACAGACTGTGCCGTCAGCCGATCCCGAATTGCTCGCGCAGGGCCTGCTGTCCCTTCGGCGTGATGCGCAGCGCCCGGCTGCCGGCGACCCGGGTGACCCAGTGCTGCTCGAGGAAATGGGTGCACACCGCCGCTCCCAGCCGCCCGGCCAGATGCGGGCGCCGCTCGCTCCAGTCGAGGCAGGGGCGGCAGAGCGGGCGGCCGCCGCGCTTCGGTGGGCCGTCGACCGTGATGCCGAGCGCCGCCAGCCGGTCCAAGCCGTCGGGCGTGACGATGCCTGCTCCGTCGTCGAAGGCGATGACGTCGCGGGCGACCAGCGCGTCGGTGACCGCCACGCCGAGCCCGCCGGCCAGATGGTCGTAGCAGGTCCGCGCCAGCCGCATCTGCGCATCGCGCGGGCCGGTCACCGGCTTGCGGACGGGCGACGGCAGGGTGATGGCGGCGATCCGCGCCACGCTCTCGATCAGGTCGGCCACCTCGGTGGAGGCGAGACGGTGGTAGCGATGACGCCCCTGGCGCTCGACCGCCAGCAGGTTGGCCTCGGCCAGCCGGGCGAGATGGCCGCTTGCGGTCTGCGGCGTGATCCCGGCCACCCCCGCCAGTTCGCCCGCGGTCAGGGCGCGGCCGTCCATCAGGGCATCGAGCATGGCCGCGCGGGCCGGCTCGCCGATCAGCAGGCCGATCTCCGCCATGCGGTTGGTGTTCACCATGCGGGCCTCCGGGCCGGTGGACGATCGCTCCAGCCTACCCGCGGGGGCGGAACGACGCTACGGCGCGCACCGAAACATCCGGTCGGTCGGCTCGGGCATCTCTTCGGCATCGCAACCGAGGAGACCGCCATGATCACCTGCGTCATCGAATACGAGATCGACCCCTACAAGCGGGCCGAGTTCGAGGCCTATTCCCGCGTCTGGGGCCAGGCGATCCCGCGCTCCGGCGCCGACCTGATCGGCTATTTCGCCCCGCACGAGGGGTCCGCCACCCGCGCCTACGGCATCTATTCGCTGGAGAACCTGGCGGCCTACGAGGCCTACCGCGCCCGGCTCGCGGCAGATCCCCTGGGTCGGGAGAACTACGAGTTCGCCAAGTCCGAGCGGTTCATCCTGAAGGAGAACCGGACCTTCCTCACCCTCGCGTCCGGCCCGCACGCGCCCTGGGTGACGCCGTGATCGCCGTCCTGTTCGAGCTTGAGCCGTTGCCGGGGCAGCGCGACGCCTATCTGGCGATGGCCGCCGAGATGCGGCCTTTGCTGGAGGAGATCGACGGCTTCGTGTCGATCGAGCGGTTCCAGAGCCTGACCAATCCCGACAAGCTGCTGTCCCTGTCGGTATTCCGCGACGAAGCGGCGGTGGCGGCCTGGCGCAACACGATGCATCACCGCCGCGCCCAGGCGGCGGGTCGAGGATCGGTCTTCCGCGACTATCGGCTGCGGGTCGCCGGGGTGCTGCGCGACTACGGCATGGCGGAGCGCGCCCAGGCACCGGAGGACTCCCGCGCGGCCCACGGGTGAGGCGGCCGGGAGCCGGCGACGGGTGGCATGGTGCCGAAACCGCCATGACACTTTTCGCAGTTGCGAGATTGTCGCCGGGTCGGAGCGGGTCTATAGCCGACGGGTGCAATCTCATCGGATATCTTCATGACCTCGAGCGCGCCTCCGGCCGCCTTCGTGGCAACGCGGCCGAGCTCGATCGCGATGCTCACCTTCATGGTCGCGCTGGGCCAGATGTCGCTCGGCCTGTACCTCCCGTCGCTGCCCTCGCTCGCCCAGGCGATCGGCGCCACCCGGGCCGAGGCGCAGCTCACCCTCACGGTCTTCCTCGGCGGCTTCGCGGTCAGCCAGTTGTTCTGGGGGCCGTTGGCCGACCGGCTCGGGCGCCGGATCACCCTGTTGAGCGGGATGGTGATCTACGCCGCCGCCGGCCTCGCCTGCGCCCAGGCGGATACGATCCACGAACTGATCGCCTTCCGCTTCTTCCAGGCCCTGGGTGCCTGTTCGGGCCAGGTGGTGGCCCGGGCCATGGTGCGCGACAGCACGGAAGGTGCCGCGACGGCGGTGGTGATGAGCTACATCGCCATGTCCATGTCGCTGGCCCCGGCGATCACGCCGGCGCTGGGCGGGTTCCTGGAGACCCATTTCGGGTGGCGGGCCAATTTCATCGCGCTCGGCGCCATCGGTGCGACCCTGTTCGTGCTGACCCTGACCCGGGTGCCGGAGACCCTGAAGACGCGGGTCCATGACGCCCTGTCGCCGATCCGGATCGTGCGCAATTACGGCACCCTGCTCACCGACCGGACCTATGTCTGTTACATCGTGACCGTCGGCGGCATTTTCGGCGCCTATATGGCCTACACGACGGCCACGCCCTTCGTGCTGATGGAGATGCTGGGCTGGTCGCCCCAGGCCTTCGGCTTCCTGATCCTGTTCAACGTGGTCGCCTTCCTGACGGGCAGCATCGTCGCCGGCCGGCTCGCCCCGCTCTACGGGCCCCGGCGCATGGCCCGGATCGGCACCACCATCGGCCTCGCCGCCGGGCTGGCAATGATCGCCGCCCCGCTGATGGGCCACCTGTCGACCCCCGCCGTGATCGGCCCGGCCATGCTGCTGCTGGTGGGCATGGCCTTCGCGATTCCCAACGCCATGGCCGGCGCGATGCAGAATTTCCCCTTCATCGCCGGCTCGGCCTCGGCGTTCCTGGGGTTCAGCCAGATGGCCCAGGCGATGGTCGCCTCCTTCGTGGTGGGCGCGATCGGCGGCAATATTCATCTGACCATGGCGGGTGCCACGCTGGCCTGCACGGTCGCCAGCCTGACCGCCGCCGCCCTGCTGCCAAGACCGCAGCCGGTGCGACCCGTTCCGGAGACCACCGCGAATCAGATAAGCTCGCCCCCGTCATGACACGCCTCGCGCCGCTCGAGCAGGACATCCTGGTCCTCACCGATACGGACGGGACCGAGATCCCGGTCCCGGTGCGGCGCAGTGCGCGGGCACGGCGGATGCTGCTGCGGGTCGATCCGGTGCGCGGCGGCCCCGAACTGGTGCTGCCGGCGGGGGCCAAGATCGACGCGGCCCGGACCTTCGCCACCAAGAATCTCGGCTGGCTGCGGGCTCGCCTGGCGCATCTGCCGGCGCGGACCGCCTTCGTTTCCGGCGCCACGGTGCCGATCCTCGGCCGTCCGCACCTGATCCGCCACCGTCCGGACCAGCGCGGCGGCGTGTGGCGGGTGGAGGATCCGGACGGCTCGGTGGAGCTCCACGTCTCCGGGACCGCCGAACATCTGCCGCGCCGCCTCACGGATTTCCTGAAGGGCGAGGCCCGCAGGACCGTCGGCCCCCGGGCCAAGCTGCATGCCGAGGCGCTGGGCCGGAAGGTCGGCCGGGTGACGGTGCGCGACACCGCGACCCGCTGGGGCAGTTGCTCGTCGCGCGGCGACCTGTCCTTCTCCTGGCGCCTGGTCCTGGCGCCGGAGGAGGTGCTGGACTACGTGGTCGCCCACGAGGCCGCCCATCTGGTGGAGATGAACCATTCCGACCGGTTCTGGGCCCTGGTCGAACTGCTGATGCCCGACTACAAGCGCCCGCGCACCTGGCTGAAGCGCCACGGATCCAAGCTTCACGCCTATGGATGACGTCGTCCCGCGCGCCGCGCTTGTCGCGCGGTGTCGGGCGTCGTAAGTCGAGGCGTTCGCATCTGCAACTTAGGCACCTCCATGTCCCGTCCCAGGCCCGACAGCGTTGCGGTCGCAGCCCTTCTGACCGCCCTGGTCGCCTTCGGGCCGATCTCGACGGACATGTACCTGCCGTCGCTGCCGGCCCTGGTCAGCGATTTCCAGACCGACGTGCCGACGGTGCAGCTCACCCTGAGCGCCTTCATGGTCGCCTTCGCGCTGGCCATGCTGGTCTACGGTCCGCTGTCCGACCGGTTCGGCCGGCGGCCGGTGCTGCTGGGAGCGGTGGTCCTCTACGTCATCTCCTCGGTCGCCTGCGTCTTCGCGCCGACCATCGAGGCGCTGGTGGTGGCCCGGGTGTTCCAGGCCATGGGGTGCTGCGCCGGGCCGGTGCTGGGCCGCGCGGTGGTGCGCGACGTCTACGGCCGCGAGCGGGCGGCCCAGGTGCTGTCCTATATGGGCACGGCCATGGCGCTGGCGCCCGCCATCGGGCCGATCGCCGGCGGCTGGCTGCAGGTCGCCTTCGGCTGGCAGGCGGTCTTCGTGGTGCTCAGCCTGTTCTCACTGATCGCCCTGTTCGGCACCTATTTCATGCTGGACGAGACCAACCCGCACAAGAACCCCTACGCGATCTCGCCGCGGGGCATCGTCGCCAACTATGCCCTGCTGCTGTCGCACCGGGTCTATGTCGGGTATCTGGCGACCATCGCCGCCTGCTACTGCGTGATCTTCAGCTTCATCTCCGGCTCGTCCTTCGTGCTGATCGAGGTGATCGGCCTGTCGCCGGATCTCTACGGCTACTGCTTCGCCACCATCGTCGTCGGCTATATGACCGGCACCTTCATCTCTGGACGGTTCGGCCGGCGGGTCGGCGGCGAGCGGCTGATCCTGATCGGCGCCACCCTGGCCGCCATCGGTGGCGGGGCCATGGCCTTCTTCGCCTGGACCGGCCATGTCACCGTGCTGAGCATCGTGCTGCCGCAGATGCTGGCCATGGTCGGGGTCGGCTTCGTCTTCCCGAACAGCCAGGCCGGCGCCATCGGCCCGTTCCCGCAGATGGCGGGGGCGGCCTCGGCCCTGGTCGGATTCTTCCAGATGGGGGTCGCCTCGGTGGTCGGCCTGGCCATCGGACATGCCTTCGACGGCACCGCACGGCCGCTGGCCACCGGCGTGGCCGTGTCCGGCATCCTGATGCTGGTGTTCTTCCTGACCCTGGTCTGGCCGGCGCGGCACCGCGCATAGGGGACGCCGTGGCACTGTCTCTCTGGCTGCGCCCCGCCAAGACCGCCGACGCCCGCACGGTGTCCCGGGTCATCCGGCGTTCCATCGTGGAGCTCTGTGCGGAGGATCACGGCGGCGACCTGCATCGGATCGCCGAGTGGCTGGCCAACAAGTCGCCGCAGCAGGTAGGCCGCTGGATCGCCGACCGCGAGCAGTTCTGGTGCGTGGCCGGGCGCGAGGCGATCGAGGGGGCGGGCGCCATCCGCCGGGACGGTCGGCTTCTGCTGCTCTATGTCGACCCGTCGGCCCGGTTCACCGGCGTCAGCCGGGCGCTGCTCGACCAGCTTGAGCTGGACGCCTTCCAGGCCGGCGCCAATGCCGTCCGGGTGACCAGCACCCGCACGGCGCTGCGGTTCTATCTGGCCTCGGGCTACCGCCGCACCAAGCCGGAAAGCGAGGAGCTGGTGAAGCCCCTTGGCGCCAACACCCTGGCGGTCTGACGGCGCCGCGGTCCGGCCCTCGTGAAACCAAGGCCGGAAAACCAAGAAGCCGACGGTCGGCTCTGACTGTCGGCTTCCTTACTGCGGCGTTTCCTGCGGCTGTCGGCGGCGCTTAGCGCGGCGCGACCACCATAATCATCTGCCGGCCCTCGAGCTTGGGATGCGCCTCGACCTTGGCGACCTCGGCGACCTCTTCCTGCACGCGCTTGAGCACGTTCAGACCGATCTCCTGGTGCGCCATCTCACGACCCCGGAAGCGCATTGTCAGCTTGACCTTGTCCCCGTCGCTGAGGAAGCGGTTCACGCTGCGCATCTTCGTCTGGTAGTCGTGCTCGTCGATATTCGGGCGCATCTTGATCTCTTTGACCTCGATGACCTTCTGCTTCTTCTTGGCTTCGTTCTTTTTCTTCTGAGCCTCGTACTTGAACTTGCCGTAATCCAGGATCTTACAGACCGGCGGATCGGCATTCGGTGACACCTCGACCAGGTCAAGGCCGAAGCCTTCGGCCTGCGCGATGGCCTCGTCGACGCTCATCACGCCCAGCATGTCGCCATCGGGACCGACGCAGCGCACCTTCGGCACGCGGATGTCACGGTTGACCCGAGGGCCGTCCTTTTGCGGCGGGGTCGTATTAAAAGGTGGTCTGGCGATAGGTTACCTCCTGTGTTTCATTCAGCGGAGCGGCTGGCGGAACGATCCGGGGCCGCCGCTTCATCCTTTAGTCTATGAACGGCGTCGTCGAGAGCAAGGATTTCCTGCGCCTTGCCGCCGAGACGGCGGACCGCGACTTGCTTTCCTTCGGCTTCGCGGGCGCCGACGACAAGCAGCGCCGGCACCTTTGCCTCGGAATGTTCGCGGACCTTGTAGTTAATCTTTTCGTTCCGTAAGTCCAGAGCGACACGAAGTCCGGCGGCCTTGCAGGCGGCGGCAACCTCGCGCGCGTAGTCGTCGGCGGCGTCGGTGATCGTCGCGACGACGACCTGGACCGGGGCCAGCCACATGGGGAACCGACCGGAGAACTGCTCGATCAGAATGCCGATCCAGCGCTCCATGGAGCCGAAGATCGCCCGGTGCAGCATGACCGGCCGCTTGCGTTCGCCGCTTTCGGCCACATAGGTGGCGTCCAGCCGCTCCGGCAGCACGAAGTCGACCTGCAGCGTGCCGCACTGCCAGTCGCGGCCGATGGCATCGCGCAGCACGAACTCCAGCTTCGGGCCGTAGAAGGCGCCCTCGCCCGGGTTCAGGGTCGTCTCCAGCCCGGCGGCGTCGCAGGCCTCGCGCAGCGCGCCCTCGGCCCGGTCCCACACCGTATCCTCGCCGGCCCGGACCTCGGGACGGTCGGAGAACTTGATGCGGATGTCCTGGAAGCCGAAATCGGCATAGATCGATTTCAGCAGGTCGCAGAACCGGATGCTCTCGTCGGTGATCTGGTCTTCCGTGCAGAAGATATGCGCGTCGTCCTGGGTGAAGGCGCGCACCCGCATGATGCCGTGCAGCGCGCCCGACGGCTCGTTGCGGTGGCAGGAGCCGAATTCGGCCAGGCGCAGCGGCAGGTCGCGGTAGGACTTGAGCCCCTGCTTGTAGACCTGGACATGGCCCGGGCAGTTCATCGGCTTCAGCGCCAGGACCCTGTCGTCCTCGGAATTGGCCGTGAACATGGCCTCGCGGAACTTGTCCCAGTGGCCCGAGGCCTCCCACAGCGCCCGGTCGATGAGCTGCGGCGTCTTGATCTCCTGATAGCCGGACGCTTCGAGGCGGCGCCGGATATACATCTCGATCTCGCGGTACAGCGTCCAGCCCTTGGGGTGCCAGAACACCGAGCCGACCGCCTCTTCCTGGATGTGGAACAGGTCGAGCTCGCGGCCGAGCCGGCGGTGGTCGCGCTTCTCGGCCTCTTCGATCATCGTCAGATGGGCCTGGAGTGCCTTCTCGTCCGCGAAGGCCGTGCCGTAGATCCGCTGGAGCTGCTCGCGCTTGGCGTCGCCGCGCCAGTAGGCACCGGCCACCCGCATCAGCTTGAAGGCATGGCCCACGCCCTTGGTGGACGGGCCGTGCGGGCCGCGGCACAGGTCAAGGAAGTTGCCCTGGCGGTAGAAGCTGATCGTCTCGCCCTGGGGGATCGCTTCCGTCAGCTCGACCTTGAACGGCTCGTTCGTCGCCTTGTAGTGCTCAACCGCCTGGTCGCGGGTCCATTCCTCGCGCACGATCTTCTCGTCGCGGTCGACGATCTCGTGCATGCGCTGTTCGATCGTCTCCAGATCGTCCGGCGTGAAGGGCTGCTCGCGGTAGAAGTCGTAATAGAAGCCGTTCTCGATCGACGGGCCGATCGTCACCTGCGTGCCGGGATACAGCTCCAGCACCGCCTCGGCCAGGATATGGGCGCAGTCGTGCCGGATATGCGCCAGCGCCTTGTCGTCCTTGCGGGTGACCAGCGCCAGATTGGCGTCCTCGGAGATCAGGTGGTCGAGATCGACCGGCTTGCCGTCGACCTCGGCGATGAAGGCGGCCTTGGCCAGGCCGGGGCCGATATCGGCGGCGACGGCGGCGGGCGTGACCGGCGCGTCGTAGGAACGGACGGAACCGTCGGGAAGCGTGATGGCGGGCATTGGAGTTCTCTTTGTCGAAACCGGGGGCAGAGCGGGCGGAAGCGGTCCGGCCCCTCAGGGCCTCCGCTCAGGCGTCATGCCGCCTCGGACGCGCGCAGGAATGCGCCAGCCGTCCGAGACGGCCAGATAGTCAGCGTCCAAGTAGTGATGAGACCCTGCGGGTGCATGGGTTCGTCCGGTTTCGTTGCGTTCGTCCGGGTTTTACGCGCCTCGGCGGTGCGAGGCAAGGGCCGGGCGTAACGGGCGCTCCGAGCTCGGTCTTGCACAGCCCGAGGCGAACAGGTTCACTCGCCCCAACCGAACGAGCCACCGAGATCCGCGATGACGACCCAGATGCGACCGCTTCCCGCCCTCGATGTCGGCGATATCGTGCCCACGCTGCCGCTGAAGCGGCGCAACGGCGAGCCGTTCGACGTCCATGCCGACGACGAGTCCGGCAACATCGATCTCCTCGTCTTCGCCGGCGATCCGAAGACCGGCAAGCCGGCGGTCGACGCCCTGGCGGCGCGGCGCGACGATCTGGATGCTCTGGGGGTGCGGGTGCGGATCGTGCTGTCCGGCGCGGCCAAGGGCGAGTTCCCCTTCGCCGTTCTGAGCGATCCGGACGGCACCGCCTCGCGGCTGGCGGGGCTGACCGTCGCCCTGGGCAAGGTCACCGGCGGCGGTCCCGTGCTGCTCCTGGTCGGGCCTAACCAGCACCTGGCGGCGCGGATCGGCCCGCAGGACGGCAATCCGGCCGAGGCGGTCCTGGCGGTCGTCCGGCCGATGGTCGAGCGCCGCCGCGCCGGTCTGGTGCCGGTGATGCATCCGCCGGTGCTGGTCGTGCCGGACGTGTTCAACGACGCCGACTGCAAGCGGCTGATCAATATCTTTGCGATGCAGGGCAACGAGTTCGTCGAGCCCGGGCACAACCAGCTCCAGGGCCGCACCACCGACTGCAAGATGCGGATCCCGGATTACGGCCGCGACGACCGGATCGACCACTGGGTCTGCTCCCAGGAGACCAACAACATCATCGACGCCCGCATCGGCCCGCGCCTGATCCCGGAGATCCAGCGCGCCTTCAACTACCGGGTCACCCGCCACGAGCGCTATCGCATCGCCCGCTACGAGGGGGCGCAGAAGGGCTCCAAGCACGGCCACCGGGACAACACCCAGCCGGTGGTCGCCCATCGGCGGTTCGCGGTGACGATCAATCTGAACAGCGACGAGTACGAGGGGGCGGAGATCCGTTTTCCGGAATTCTCGGAAGCGATCTACAAGCCGCCGGCGGGGTCGGCGATCGTGTTCTCCTGTTCGCTGCTGCACGAGGTGATGCCGATGCGCTCCGGCCGCCGCTTCGCGCTGCTGGCGTTCCTGTTCGGCGAGACGTAAGGGGCTTCGGGTCTCCCCTTTCTCCGACTTCCTGGACGCGAAGGGCGCAGCCCGCAGCGATCCAGGACCGAGCCCCGGCGTCGGTCCCAGGATCCTGGACAGCCCCCCGGATCAAGTCCGGGCGGCTTCCAGGAAGTCGGATAGGGGTGGTGTCGGATAAGAGGGAGGTCTGAAGAGGCGCGCGCGAATTGGCGGCTTTTATCCTCCCTCTGCCTCTCCCTCTCCCTTTTCCCCGACTTCCTGGACGCGGAGGGCGCAGCCCGCAGCGATCCAGGACCGAGCCGCGGCGTCGATCCCTGGGTCCTGGACAGCCTCCCGGACCAAGTCCGGGCGGCTTCCAGGAAGTCGGATGGGGGTCGTGTTGGATAATAGAAGGGGTGGTGTCGGATAAGAGGGAGGTCTGAAGAGGGGCGCGCGATCTGGCGGCTTTTATCGTCCCTCTGCCTCTCCCGCTCCCTATTTCTCCGACTTCCTGGACGCGAAGGGCGCAGCCCGCAGCGATCCACGACCGAGCCCCAGCGTCGATCCCTGGGTCCTGGACAGCCCCCCGGATGAGGTCCGGGCGGCTTCCAGGAAATCGGATAGGGGTGGTGTCGGATAAGAGGGACATCTGCAGAGGAACCCGTGATCTGGCGGCTTTTATCGTCCCTCTCCCGCTCCCTCGCCTTTTCTCTATTTACCCGACCTCCTGGACGCGAAGGGCGCAGCCCGCAGCGATCCAGGACCGTGCCCCGGCGTCGGTCCCAGGGTTCTGGACAGCCTCCCGGATCAAGTCCGGGCGGCTTCCAGGAAGTCGGATGGGGGTCGTGTTGGATAGGAGGGACATCGGATCAGCGGATCCTCGGGTACCGGTGCCGGCCATCATGCCGGCCGCTTGGCCTCTTGCGCGGCGGCTTCGAACTGGTCGCGAGTCCAGGCGTTGCGGGACGGTGACGGGCCGATCCGGCGGCTTTCCTGGGCGCAGACCAGATAGTCGTGCAGCGCCAGTCCCTTGGTGCGGAAGGTGGGGAAGTTCCTGAAGAGCCCCTGGGGCCCGAGATTGTAGGCCATGTCGAAGGTGGCGAGCTGAACCCGGGTCGGCCAGGCCGCGAAGCCGCCGCCGACGTCCTGGAACAGCCGCTGCGCCTCGCCGAAGATCTCGGCGAACTTGCCCCGGAACAGGTCGGCCGACTGCTCCGGCGTGATGCGCAGGTCCGACAGGTCCTGAAACGCATTGGCGCCCCGCGGCGACCGGTCGGTCGCCGCGGCGACGGCGCCGTAGGCCGTCTGCTTGTCCGCCTCGCTCGCCGCCTGTCCGTTGCGCCCCAGAGGAAGGGCCGAGACCGCGGCGGCGGTCGGGATCATGTGGCCGATGCCGATGGTGACCTTGCCCACCGTGTCCAGATAGAGCCAGGGAATGTCACCTTCGAAACGCCGGGCGATCGGCAGGTAGTCGTCGGCGGTGATCAGCATGCTGAAACTCCCTGGCTGGAGACATCATCGTCGTGCGGCCACCGCCTCGATCTCGACCGTCCAGTCCGGGTTGGCGAGGGCGGAGATCACCAGCAGGGTGCTCGGCACCTTGCGGCTGCCCAGGAACTCGTTGCGGGTGGTCCGCATGGTCGGAATGTCGGCCGCGTCGGTCAGGTAGAACCGCAGGAATACAAGGTCGTCGAGGGTCAGTCCGGCATCCGCCAGCAGGTTGGCGATATTGGCAAAAGCCTGCCGGATCTGGGTTTCGGTATCCCGCCCGGCCAGCGTGCCGTCCGCCTTCAGCCCGATCTGGCCCGACAGAATGAGCCAGTCCTTTACTCCTTGCACCATCAGGCCCTGGGTGAAGGTGGGGATGCCGAGATTGGGTACGGTGTCCGGATCGTGGGTGGTGGTCGTCATCGTCGCCTCGCCGATTTGAAGAGATTATAGGGTTTTTGCGATTAAAGCAACCTTAAACTGCATTGATGTGTTCTAAAGTTGCAGTGAGCCGATCAGTAGCTCAACCGTCCGGCCATGTGGTCGAAGGGCAGCATGACATGCTCCCGATAGGCCGGACGTTCCTGCAGGCGGCGGTACCAGTCCTCCACATGGGGGACCGGCGGCCGCTCGATCGGGATGCCGAAATAGCGGAACAGGTTGGTGCCGGCCGGGATGTCGGCCAGCCCGAAGCGGTCGCCGCCGAGCCAGGGCCGGGTCGCCAGCTCGGCGTCGAGGAGCCGCATATGGGCGGCGCAGCGCGCCAGTTTCTGCGCCACGGCGGCAGTGTCCCGCTGCTCGGCCGGGGTCCGGTAGAAGCCCCAGAACACGCCGGTCAGGAAGTCCGGCTGCAGGGTGGTACCGGACCAGTCCATCCAGCGCTCCGCCCGCGACCGCTCGCCCGGATCCTGCGACCAGTACGCGTCCTTGCCGTACCGGGCGGCGAGATAGCGCAGGATGGTGTGGGATTCCCAGACCACCGTGCCGCCGTCGTCGATCACCGGCACCCGGCCATGGGGGTTCATCGCCCGGAAGGCGGGATCGTCGAGCCCGCCATGGTCGCCGCCGGCCGGGATATGCCGGTGCTCCAGCCCCAACTCGCCGATGAACCACAGAACCTTCTGCACATTGAACGCATCGCGGCGTCCCCAGACCGTCAGCATCGGATCTCTCCTCGACAGCGCCGGCGCTCAGCGGGCGGCGACGATTTCCAGTTCGACCCGCCATTCCGGCAGGACCAGGCCGGAGACCAGGATCAGGGTGCTCGGGATGACCTTGTCCTCGCCGAAGAACTCGGTGCGGGCCTGGCGCAGGGCCAGGATGTCGTCGCGGTCGATCAGGTAGATCCGCAGATGGGCGACGTCGTCCTTGGTCATCCCGGCGCCGTCCAGCAGCATGCCGATATTGGCGAAGGCCTGGCGGCACTGGGCGAGGGTGCCGGACGCGGTGGTGCCGTCGGGCAGGACTCCGACCTGGCCGGCGATGTGGAGCCACTTGCTCACCCCTTCGGTGACCATGGCGTGGGTGTAGTTCGGGGTGCCCATGACCGCCATGCCGGCGGGGTCGAGAGGGGTCTGCGTCATCGGTCGCTCTCCGCATTTGGGTGGAAGATCCGCACCGGCGGCGCGGGCGGGCCATTGAAGCGCAGATCCGGCTGCGGGCGTAGGGGGCGTCTTGCGCCGACAGCCCGATTCACTTCGCGGGCGCGGCGCTGTAGAGTGCCGCCGGCGAACCTGGGGGCGGGTATTCGGGAGACGGCGATGCTGCGGCACTGGCGTAAATTTCTGATCGGAACGGCCCTGGTTCTCGTGCTGGGCGTGGCCGGCGGACGCGGCGCGGAGGCCCACCCGCATGTGTGGATCGACGTGCGCACGACCGTGGTGACCGACGAGGCCGGGCGGGTGGCGGCGGTCGAGCAGGAATGGCTGTTCGATCCGATCTACTCCGCCTATGTGACCGGCGGCGCGGATCCGGCCTCGGCCAAGGGACGCAAGGCGCTGGCGGATCTCATGGACGAGAGCATGCGCAACCTGCGGGAATACGACTATTTCATGCGGGTGCGGGCCGACGGCGCGCGCCTCGCGCTGGCCGATGTGGCGGGCGGCTACACCTCCCAGATGTCCGGCGACCGGTTGATCTACCGCTTCACGGTGCCGCTGAAGCAACCCGTCGATCCGCGCGGCCACGACCTCGATATCGCCGTCTTCGATCCGACCTACTACATCGAGATGCTGCATCTGGAGGGCGACGTGGTCGCCTTTAAGGGGCCGAATGCGACCGGATGCGGGGCGCGGATCGTCCAGCCGGCCCCGGACATGGATGCCATAGCCCTGGCCCAGTCGCTCGACAAGGACGCCACCGCCGACGACACGCTCGGCGCCCAGTTCGCCGAGACTGTGATCGTCACCTGCAAATGAGCCCGCCGATGTCCACGAGCGAGCCGCGCGTGAATGCGCGCACCCTCTTTCCCGCGGTCGCTCTGGTTCTGCTGGTCTGCGCCGCGATCCTGCTGGCCTTTGCACCGCAGTTCGACCTGGCGATCCCGTACTGGTCGTATGTGGCTTTCGAGATCCAGGCGATCCAGCGCGAGCTGCACCGGGGGCTCGCCGCGGCCATCGCCGCCGTGCGCGACGAAGGCATGGTGGCCGCCTGGACCCTGGTCGGGCTGAGCTTCCTCTACGGCATCTTCCACGCCGCCGGGCCCGGGCACGGCAAGGTGGTGATCTCCACCTATCTGCTGACCCAGGAGAGCGAGCTGAAGCGCGGGCTGCTGCTGTCCGCCGCCGCGGCCCTGGTGCAGGGCATCGTCGCCATCCTGCTTGTGGAGGCGACGGTCCGCGTGCTCGGGCTGACCATGCGCCAGGCCGAAGGCGTGGTCCCGAGCCTGGAGGCGGCAAGCTACGGGCTGATCGCCCTGGTCGGCGCCGGTCTGGTCTTCACCCGCGGCCGCCGGCTGCTTGCCGGGCTGACGGAATACGGAGCATCCCACGACCACCACGATCATCATCACGGCCATGCTCATGCCCATGCCCACGATCATGCGCACGACCATGATCACGGGCACGACCACGGTCATTGCGGCCATTCCCATGGGCCGGCCCGCGAGGATCTGGCCGCCCCCCTGAGCCTGCGCAGCGCGGCGGCCCTGGTGGTGTCGATCGGCATCCGGCCATGCAGCGGCGCGGTGCTGGTGCTGGTGGTGGCCTATTCGATGGGGTTGCGGCTGACCGGCATGGCCTCGGTGCTGGCGATGTCCGTGGGCACGGCGATCACGGTCGGGTTCCTGGCCTCGCTGTCGGTCTTCGCCCGCGATCTCGCCCGGCGGCTGGCCGCCCGCCTGCCGGATCATGCCGGACGCCTCTCGCTCGCCTCCGAAGCGGTGGCCGTTCTCGGCGGGCTGGCGATCCTGGTGCTGGGACTGTTGCTGCTGCAGGCGGTGCTCACCGCCCCGGCGCATCCGCTCCGGTAAGGTCGCCCGTCAGTCGCGGATCGTCGGTCACCCAGTCGCCGATCGCCGCCAGCACCGCCGCCTCGTCCAGGTCCGCTAGGTCGTCCCGCTGCAGCCAGCGGGTATGCGGCCCGCGCGGCCCGGTGCGGCCGGGATCGCTGTCGGCGGAGAACAGGGCCAGCGTCGGCGCGCCGGCGAGAGCCGCCAGATGGGTCGGGCCGGTATCGTTGCCGATCACCAGCCGGGCCGCCCGGGCGACGGCGGCCAGGTCCGCCAGGCTGGTCGCCCCGGTCAGGTCCAGCGCCTCCGGTGCCTGGGCCTGGATCGCATGGGCAAGCCCGCTTTCCCCGTCGGTGCCGGCCACAACGCTGCCCAGCCCCCGCGCGTCGAGCCGGGACGCCAGCGCGCCGAACCTGTCCGCCGGCCAACGCTTGGCGGGCCGGCCGGGGGAGGCGCCGGGGATCAGCAGCGCGAAGGGCCTGGCGGGCAGGCGGTCGGCGATCGGGGCGTCGAGGAAGCTCAGATCGGACAGTGGAACGTCGGTAATTCCGGCGACCGCCAACTGTTCGCGCTGGCGGTCGACGGTGTGCAGCGGCGACGGGGCTTGGTAGACATGGCGGTGGCTGCAGCCCGGCACCTTGCCCGACCATTGCGGCCCGCCGGCTCCCCCCATCAACCGGAAATACGCGGCAGAGCGGTCGGAGGTCTGCAGGTCGTAGACCCGCTGGAACCGCCCGCCCCGCAGCTTTTGACGCAGCGCCAGCCAGGCAAGGGGGTTGAGCTTGGGTGCGGGATCGATCCAGATCGTGTCGAACAGCCCGCTGGCCTCCGCCAGGCCGCGATAGGCGGTGCGGGTCAGCAGCGTCAGGCGGGCCGCGGGATGGGCCCGGCGGATCGCCTGCATCGGGCCGAGCGCGAGCAGAAAATCTCCCAGCGCGCCGAGCTTGATGACCAGCACGCGCTCCATCGCCGCCGCATCGGTCATAGGCGTTCGCAACCCCGTTCCGACAGAACCTCGGTATAGACCGCCAGGGTGCGGGCGCACATCTGGTAGCGCGAGAAGTTCTCCCGCACATGGGCGATGGCCCGGGCGGAGATCCGCGCCCGGTCCTCCTCGTCCAGGGTCAGCGCGATGCGCAGGCCGTCGGCCAGGGCGGCGACGTCGCCCGGGGTCACCAGCCAGCCGGTCTCGCCCACGATGACCGTCTCTCGCGCGCCGCCATGATCGGCGGCGACGATGGGCCGGCCCATGGCCTGGGCCTCGATCATCACCCGGCCGAACGGCTCGGGGTCGAGGCTGGCGGAGACCACCACGTCGGCCAGCTTGTAGGCGGCCGGCATGTCGTCGGTGCGGCCGACGAAGTGGACAAAGCCGCCGACGCCGCTGGCATGGGCATGGGCCTCCAGCGCCTTCTTCGCCTCGGGCCGGGCGGTATCGTCGCCGACCATCAGGCAGTGGAACGAGCCCCGCTCCAGCCGGGCCAGCGCGTCGATCAACAGCTTGTGGCCCTTCCAGGCGGTGATCCGCCCCGGCATCATCACGATGGGCACGCCGTCCGGCAGGCGCCATTTGTTGACCAGCCGGATCATCCGCTCGGCCGGCACCTTGTCCGGATCGAACATCTCCAGATCCACCCCGCGCGGGATCACCCGCAGCCGGGCCGGGTCCAGCCTGTAGTCGGCGAGCAGCCGCTCGGCGATGTAGTGGGAGATCGCGATCACCCGCTCGCCACGCACCATCACCGAATTGTAGGCCCGCTTCAGGGCGGTGGAGGCGGCCGGGCGCTGGTGGAAGGTGGTCACGAACGGCACCCGGTTGTGCGCCGCCGCCCTCATCGCGTGCCAGGCGGGCAGGCGGGAGCGCGCGTGGACCAGGTCGACCCGCTCGCGATGGATCACGTCGACCAGCGAATCGAACGTGGCGCGCCAGTGCAGCGGATTCTTCGAATGCACCGGCAATTCGATGTGAGTGGCGCCGACCCGCTCCAGTTCGTGCACCATCGGGCCGCCCCGCGAGACCACGAGCGACCGCCAGCCGGCCTGGACGATGGCCCGCGCCATGTCGACCGTGCCCCGCTCCACGCCGCCGGAAACCAGGGCCGGCAGAACCTGCAGCACCGTCGGGCCCATTCCGCCGTGACTGGGCCGGAACGCCTCGAAATCTTCGGGGAAAATGTTAGGATCGGGCGCGGCGCTCGCGCCGGCCTCCAACGGCTCTGTCACCGGCAATTCCAGCAATCGGTACGGTCCAAATCGAGAAGGGACCCTAGCACAATGACGCCTTCGTCACAGCATGGTGAAACGCCTTCATCGGCACCCCGGACCCTGGCCACGCAGGACGGCGAGACCCTCGCCTATCATCACATGCCGGGGCGGGAGCCCGGGATCCTGTTCTGCGGCGGATTCATGTCCGACATGACCGGCACCAAGGCCCTGGCACTGGAAGCGCTGGCGCAAGAGCGGGGCCAGGCCTTCACCCGATTCGACTATCGCGGTCACGGCCAGTCCTCCGGCGCGTTCCGCGACGGGACCATCGGCAAATGGACGTCGGATGCGCTGGCCATCCTCGACGCGGTGACCTCCGGTCCGGTCGTGGTGGTGGGATCCTCCATGGGCGGCTGGATCGCGCTGCTGCTGGCGATCGCCCGGCCGCAGCGGATGGCGGGGCTGGTCGGCATCGCCGCGGCACCGGACTTCACCGAGGATCTGATGTGGGCGGAATTCGACGAGGCGGTCCGTCAGACGCTTATAACCGACCGGGTCTATCTGGAGCCGTCGGAGTATTCAGAGGAGCCCTACACGATCACCATGGACCTGATCGAGGAGGGCCGGAACCATCTGATCATGCGCGGGCCGATCCCGATCCGGGTGCCGGTGCGGCTGCTCCACGGAATGCGGGATACCAGCGTCCCCCACCGTCTGTCGCTTCTGCTGGCGGAGCGGCTGGAGACCGACGACGTGCAGGTTCATCTGGTCAAGGACGGCGATCATCGGCTCTCGACCGACCGCGATATCGCTCTTCTGGCCGCCGCGGTCGCCGAGCTGTCCGGCGGCTGAGGGGCGATCCCCGGCGTGAGGCGTTCGCTAGGACGATATGTCCTGCGGATCCGCCGACCGAAGGGGCAGGCGGATAATGGCGCAGGTCCCGGACTCCTTGCCCGAGCGGAACTCCAGGGTGCCGCCGAGCTCGGCCACCGTGCGCCGGGCAATGATGAGGCCGAGGCCGGAACCGGTATCGCCGTGCGGACCGACGGTGGTCGCCGAGCGGTCGTGGGGATCGACCGGGGCCATCTGCGCCGCAAGCACGGTCGGATCCATGCCGATGCCGTTATCGGAGACCACGAACATGGCCACGTTCTCCAGCGGCTCGCGCCGGGCGATCAGCGACACCCGGCCGCCCCGCGGCGTGAACTTGATGGCATTGGTCAGCAGATTGTTCAGCACCGTGCCGAGCGAGGCGGTATCGACGGCGAGCTCCGGCAGATCCGCCTGAATGTCGACTGCGAGGGTTAGCCCCCTGGCCTCGGCCATGGGGCCGTACATGGCGGCGAGGTCGTTCAGCAGCGCGCCGACCGAGACCGCCGACGCCTTGGAGCGGGCCATCGGCGCCTGAACGAGCCGGTCGCAGAGACCGATCATTTTTGTGGTCGCGTCATGCGCCAGCGCCGCGTATTCCTGATAGCGTGCGTTCCCCAGGGGGCCGAAACGCTCGTCTTTCATGATCTCCATGATGGCCGACAGGGCGTTCAGCGGATTGCGGAGCTCATGGGCGATCTCCCGCAGCTGGGCCGCGGCGTCCGGCGTCAAACGGGAGGACTCGCCAGAGGAGTCGCCGAGTTCATTTGGACGTTCTTTTGACATCATGATGCAAGTTTCCACCATCCTCTCTTACCATCCGGTAAAGAAGACGGCCCTGATCTTGGCGATTGTGGGGCTGGTTTTCGGTCACGTCGGGGCGGTCTTGGCCCAGAGCGACGGCAGCACCAGCCAGGAGGCGATGTACGACGCCTGCCTGAATCAGGCGCGCAGCGAGCCCAAGGCGGCTTACGAGGCGGCCCTGGACTGGCACAAGGCGGGCGGCGGCTTGCCGGCCCGGCATTGTGCGGCGGTCGCCCTGCTCGGCC
Source organism: Thalassobaculum sp. OXR-137 (assembly GCF_034377285.1). Classification (NCBI taxonomy): domain Bacteria; kingdom Pseudomonadati; phylum Pseudomonadota; class Alphaproteobacteria; order Rhodospirillales; family Thalassobaculaceae; genus Thalassobaculum; species Thalassobaculum sp. OXR-137. The sequence continues at coordinate 1,328,292 of NZ_CP139715.1, forward strand.
TGGATGCGTTCGAGGAAGCCGCGACCCGCCTGGAGAAGCTGGCGGGCGAGGTGCCGGATGCGCGGGTCGACCTGCGCCTCGGCCTGATCGCCCAGGCGGCGCAGGGCTGGATGATGGCGGGCCGGGCGGAGCGGTCGGCGCAGCTCCTGTCCCTGGTGATCAATGTCCGGCCGAACGACCCCCAGCTCCGGGCCGACCGGGCGGTGGCGTCTCTCGCGCTCGGCGACTACTGGGCGGCGGTGGACGATCTCGACATGGCTCTGCAGGGCGCGCCGAAGGACGTGGAGCTACTGCTGTACCGGGCGTCGGCCTATCGCTATCTCGGCGTGCCGGACCTCGCCCGCGACGATGTCACCCGCGCCCTGGCCGTCGATCCCGACGCGCCGGGGGCATGGCTCGAGCGGGGCATCCTCGATCAGATCGCCGGGGACAAGCCGGCCGCCCGGCGGGCTTGGATCAAGGTGCTGGAGATCGCGCCGGACGGGATGGTCGGCGATGCGGCGCGGGCCCGGCTCGAAGCCCTGGACGTGGCCCAGTAGGCCAGGGCGGGTAGGTCAGGGCGGATAGATCCGGCGCCGTCAGACGACCAGCGCCTGATCCTCCGTCATCTCGTCGGGCAGGTCGGCGCTGCGGCCCGCTTCCGCGCTCAGGATCAGACCGGCGAATTCCGACAGGAAGACCGAGCCCTTCACCGTGCGCTGGACCAGCACGCTGCGCCGGTCCTCCTCGTCCACCTTGCGGCGCAGGAAGCCGAGGGTGCACAGCCGGTCGAGCGCCCGGGTCACCGCCGGCTTGGAGATGTTCAGGGCGACGGCGAGGCCGCGCACCGTATGGGGCGGCGTGGTGAGATAGACGGTCAGCAGCAGGCCCATCTGCCGCGCGGTGAGGTCGGGTCCGTCCCGGCGCACGCTCTGAACGGTGGCGGCTCTCCACAGGTTGAGAACGCGGTGCTGCTGATCGGATCGGTGCATCGACGGGCCTTCCCCGGTCATTCCGGAAGCGGATCGAAGATACATGTGCTTGGCGGCAAAGGGAAGAGCGATCGTTTCGATACCAGTCGACCCGTCAGCCGCCGAACCGCGCCTTGATCGTGTTGAAGGTCGCGCGGATGCCCTGAGCCTCGCCGCCCTGAGGCCTTCCCGGCCGGTCGCTCAGGTTCCAGGCGATCAGATCCACATGCATCCAGGGCGTTGTTTTGGAAACGAAATGCTCCAGGAAAAGCGCCGCGGTGATGGCGCCGCCATAGGGGCCGGAACCGGTGTTCGACAGGTCCGCGATCTTGGTCTTGAGCATGGCCTTGTAGGGCTGGTGCAGCGGCAGGCGCCACAGCGGATCCTCCTCGGCGAGCCCGCCGGCGAGGATCTCCCCGGCCAGCGAATCGTCGTTGCAGAACAGCGCCGGCAGGTCCGGGCCGAGCGCCACCCGCGCCGCGCCGGTGAGGGTGGCGAAGTCGATCAGCAGATCCGGCTTCTCGCTGTCCGCCTCGGTCAGGGCGTCGCACAGGACCAGCCGGCCCTCGGCGTCGGTATTGCCGACCTCGACCGTCGTGCCCTTGCGGGTGCGGCAGATATCCATCGGCAGGAAGGCGTTGCCGGAGACCATGTTCATGACCGCCGGCACGAGCACGCGCAGGCGCACCGGCAGGTTCGCCGCCATGATCATGCGGGCCAGCGCCAGCACCTGGGCGGAGCCGCCCATGTCCTTCTTCATGGTCAGCATGCCGTTCGACGGCTTCAGGTCGTAGCCGCCGGTGTCGAAGCACACGCCCTTGCCGACCAGGGTGACCTTCGGGTGCTTGGCGTCGCCCCAGGCGATGTCGATCAGGCGCGGCTCGTCCTCCGCCCCGCGGCCGACCATGTGGATGGTCGGGTAGTTCTTCTTCAGGAGCTGGTCGCCGACGGTGACGGCGATCTTCGCCTTGAACTCCTTGGCCAGGGCCTTCGCCGCCTCGGCCAGATCGCTCGGCCGCAGGTCGGAGCCCGGGGTGTTGATCAGGTCGCGGGCGAGGGTCGTCGAGGTGGCGATATTCTCCACATGGTCGCGGTCCGCCCCCTTCGGCCAGACCAGCTCCGCCTCGATCTCGGGCATCTCGGTGTAGCGGGTGAAGCGGTAGGTCGCCAGCGCCCAGCCGGTGGCCGCCCGGGTGGCGTCCTCGGACGAAAGGTCGGCGTCGATCGCGTAGCGCCCAGCGGGCAGGCTCGCGGGCAGGCCGGCGAACTCCCACAGGCCGATCCGATCGGCGGTCTCGACCCCGACCAGAACCCGGGCGATATCGCCGGATTTTCCGGGAACGATGCAGGTCTCGCCGGGCTTTGCCTTGTAGCCGGTGGCCGCGATCCAGGCCTTGGTCGCCGCATCGGCTTCGACCGCCCATTCCGTCAGACCGTCAGCGGTGACCGGGGTGACCGGGATGGTTCCGGCGGTGGCGCGGGCGACGAGGTTGAAGGCCACGGCGATGCTCCTGGCTGATGGCGACCGGACGAATGGTCAGTGACAGTTTCGTTCTTTCGGTATACTCGCTGCGGCTTAACAGGCACAAGCAAGCACCCCACATGAGGGGTCTGCGCAACTGAACGGCGAGAGGTTATGTCAGACACGGCCGACCTTCCCCTGACGTTGATCATCGGGAACAAGAACTACTCGAGTTGGTCTCTTCGGGCCTGGTTGATCCTCCGTCAGGCGGGTCTCAAGGCCGATGAGGTGCTGATTGCGCTGAGCGAACCCGGCTCCAAGAGCGAGCTGCTGAAACACTCCCCCTCCGGTCGCGTTCCCTGCCTGGTGCACGGCGACCTGACGATCTGGGACAGCCTTGCGATCGGCGAATACGTTGCCGAGCTGGCGCCGGATGCCGGGCTTTGGCCGGCCGATCGGTCGGCCCGCGCCCTGGCCCGGTCGGTCTCTGCGGAGATGCACAGCGGTTTCAGCGCCCTGCGCGCCAACATGCCGATGAACATCCGCTCGTCCTTCCCCAAGGAAGGCCGCAAGCCGGGTGTGCAGGAGGATATCGATCGGGTGAAGGCGATCTGGCGTCTCTGCCTGTCGCGCCATGGCGGGGACGGACCGTTCCTGTTCGGCCACTTCACCATCGCCGACGCCATGTACGCGCCGGTGGTCAGCCGCTTCCGCACCTTCGCGGTGGACCTGGGCGAGCAGGAACAGGCCTATGCCGATGCCATCTGGTCGATGCCGGCGATGAAGGAATGGGTCGAGGCGGCCGAGGACGAGCCCATGGTGATCGACGACGCCGAGTTCTGAGCGGAGCCCGCTGCGTCAGCGGACGCTCAGTCGGCGTCGTTCACGCAGTGGACCGGCCGATCGAAATAGGTGGAATCCGAGCACCGTTTCCCCATGACCTTGTTCAGGTGGTAGAAACCGTTGCGTCCCGTCGCCAATTGCGGGCCGACGGCCAGCGCGCCGCCTCCCCAAACATAGGGATTACATCCCGCAAGCATGCCAAGAAGCAGGGCTGCGACGGACAGTCGGGCGATGGTGGTCTGGAACATCGTAATCCTCCGAACTTCTTTCGGGGGGCCGGTCGGCCGGGCTTCGCCCTTTTGGCGATGGGGCGATAATACATAAAATACCGCGTATTTCCACGCTGAATCCGTGTTGCGAGTGACTCGCAAAACGATCTTGCGCCATGGGGGCTTTGCCCTGAGGGTATGGAACCCTATCTTCGCGGCATACTCAATCGGAGCACGTTCACATGTCCGTCGCTGAAACCCTCGCGACCGCCGCCTCCCCCGACACGCTCGACCTGCTGCTGACGCGCCGCTCGGTCGTCGCCAAGAACCTGGGCGAGCCGGGACCGGACGCCGAAACCCTGAAGAAGATCATCGCCGCCGGTCTGCGCGTGCCCGATCACGGCAAGATCGGCCCCTGGCGGGTCCAGATCCTGCTGAAGGACGGCCAGGCCGCCCTGGGCGATGTCTTCGCGTCGGCCTATCTGGCCGAGAATCCGGATGCCGAGGAGCGGATGGTGGAGATGGAACGCCATCGCCCGCAGCGCAGTCCGGTCCTTCTGGCGGTGACGTCCAAGATCGACCCGCACCACCCCAAGATCCCGGAGCTGGAGCAGCGGCTGTCCGGCGGGGCGCTGTGCCAGAACATCCTGGTGGCGGCCCATGCCAGCGGCTTCGCCGCCCAGTGGCTGACCGAGTGGCCGGCCTTCCACGCCTCGGTGAAGGAAGCGCTCGGCCACAGCCCGGAGACCGACATCATCGGCTTCATCTATATCGGCACCCCGACCGAGGCGCCGACAGAGCGCGGCCGCCCGGCCTACGAGGACGTGGTCAGCGCGTGGACGGGGCCGGAACCCCGGGCCTGACGCCGCTCACCCCTCGGCGGCGTCGCGCTGGGCGAACCGGCGCCGCGTGTCGGCGAAGGCCCGCATCCTGGCCTCGACCTTGGCGTTGATCGTTCCCTCGGGATAGCTGCCGTCGGCCCCGCGCGGGCCGGCGGGCACGCCGGTCAGGATCTCGATGCCCTCGGCGATGCTCGACACCGCCCAGATCCGGAACTTGCCCTTCTTGACCGCGTCCCGCACCTCCTCCTTGAGCATCAGGTGGCGCACATTGGCGGCCGGGATCATCACGCCCTGGTCGCCGCTCAGGCCCCGTGCCGCGCAGATGTCGAAGAACCCCTCGATCTTCTCGTTCACCCCGCCGATCGCCTGCACGTCGCCCATCTGGTTGACCGAGCCGGTGACGGCGATGCCCTGGCGGATCGGCACCTCGGAGAGGGCCGAGAGCAGGGCGTAGAGCTCGGTGGACGACGCGCTGTCCCCGTCCACCCCGCCATAGGACTGCTCGAACACCACGCTGGCCTGCAGCGAGGCCGGGACGTCGGTGGCGTAGGTCGCCGCCAGATAGCCCTGCAGGATCAGCATCCCCTTGGAATGCAGCGGGCCGCCCAGCTCGACCTCGCGCTCGATATCGACCACCTTGCCGTTGCCGGGGCGCACGCGGGCGGTGATGCGGGTCGGCCGGCCGAAGGCGTGGGTGCCGATCTGCAGCACGCTCAGCCCGTTGACCTGGCCGACCGTCTCGCCCTCGGTGGCGATCAGCATGGTCTCGGCCAGGATCTGCTCGCGCATGCGCCGCTCGATCCGATCGGAGCGCCGGCGATAGGCCTCCAGGGCGGCCTCGACATCGGCCTCCACGACGGTCCGGTGATTGTGCTCGCGGGCCTGGTAGTCGGCCTCCCGCATGAGGTCGGCGATCAGCCCGACCCGGGTGGTCACCCGCTCGCGGTCGGACACCAGCCGCGAGCAATGCTCGATCACCCGCTCCACCGCCTTGCGGTCGAAGGGGCGCAGGGTCTCGTTCTTCTGGATCGTGGCGATCAGCCGGGCGTAGAGCGCGTCGTGCTCGGCGTCGCGCTCCATGATATCGTCGAAATCGGCCGCCACCTTGAACAGGTCGGCGAAGTCCGGATCGGCGGCGGCGAGCATGTGGTAGAGCTGCTGGTCGCCGAACAGCACCACCTTCACCGACAGCGGGATCTCGGCCGGCTGGATCGAGACGGCAAGCGCCGTGGTGGCCGCGTCCTGGGGGCTCTCGATCGTGACGCTGCCGCTGTAGAGCGCCCGCTTCAGCGCATCCCAGGCGAAGGGTTGCTGCAGCAGCTTGCGCGCGTCGATCAGCAGGTAGCCGCCATTGGCGCAATGCAGCGCGCCGGGGCGGATCAGGGTGAAGTCGGTCAGCATCGAGCCCATCTGCGCCCGGTATTCGATCCGGCCGACTAGCCGTCCCAGGGTCGGGTGGTCCTCGATGATCACCGGCGCGCCGGCCTCGGGATCGTGGCTGACGAAGACGTTGACCCGGAACCGCCGCTGCGGATCGGGGGCGGCCGCGGGATCGGTCTGGCCGGGGCCCTGCTTGGCCTCGTTCGGCTGGGCGAAGAGGTGGATCTTCTCGACCAGCTCCTGCTGCAGCGACGCGAGCCAGGCAGCCAGCTCCTCGGTCGGCGTCAGGCCGTCGCGGACCTCCTCGATCTCCTCGTCCACCATGGACCGGGCGACGGTCTCATTCAGAGTGCGGATCGCCTTCTGGCGGTTGCGCTCCAGCAGCGGCGCCTTGTGCAGGGCGTCGCGCAGCATGGACTGGACCTCCTGGATCGAGGCCTGGAGCCGCTCGCGCCGGACCTCGGGCAAGGCGTTGAACTTCTCCTGCGCCATCGGCTTGCCGCCGTCTTCGGGGGCGACGGCGAAGCCCTGCTCCGTGCGCACCAGGACCAGCTCGCGCTCCTTCGCCGCGGCCGCGACGGTTTCCAGCGCCTTCTCGCCCTCCTTGGCGAATTCCTGGTCGATCGCTTCGCGGCGGGAGCGGTACTCGTCGCCTTCGAGCACGGCGGCCACGGAGGCGGTCAGGTCATCGATCAGTTTCTCGATGCGCCGGTGCAGGTTGTGACCTTCCCCGGGCGGCAGGCGCAGGGCGATGGGACGGTGCGGATCCTTGAAGTCGTTGACATAAACCCAGTCGTCGCCGGACGGGAAGCGGGTCGCCCGCTCCTGCAGATAGCCGCGCACGGCGGCGTGCTTCCCCGAGCCCTTCGGGCCGATGACGAAGAGGTTGTAGCCGCGACCGCGCATCCGGGCGGCGAAGCGCACCGCCTCCAGCGCCCGGTCCTGGCCGATCAGCGTATCGACCGGCTCCAGGTCCTTGGTGGTCTTGAAGCCGAGCCCCGAAAGGTCGGTGTGGCGGTACAGGTCGGCGACGTTCAGGGCGGGGATGGGCATATCGATCCTCTGGGCGGGAGCCGGGGCATTCGACACCGCGGCGCCCGGAATGTCGAGGCTCGACGCCGGGCCGCACGGGCGGTGTAATGACCGGACCGACCCGGAGACCCAAACCATCCATCGGCCCGACAAAGCACCAATCAACAAACCACCACGCGGGGAAGCGCCATGCCGCACGCCAAGATCAACGGCATCGATCTGTATTACGAGATTTCCGGAAAGGAGGACGGCCCGCCGATCCTGTTCTCCAATTCGCTGGCCTCCACCCTGCACATGTGGGACCCGCAGATGCCGGCCTTCCGCAAGCACTACAAGGTGATCCGCTACGACAGCCGGGGCCACGGCAAGTCGTCGGCTCCCGAGGGCGCCTACAGCATCGAGACCCTGGTGGACGACGCCATCGGCCTGCTCGACCATCTCGGCATCGACAAGACGGATTTCTGCGGCCTGTCCAAGGGCGGCATGGTCGGCCAGCGGCTCGCCACCCTGCATCCCGAGCGGGTCGACCGGCTCGTTCTCTGCGACACCGCCTGCTACATGGGCCCGCCGGAGCTGTGGGAAGGCCGGATCGAGACGGCCACGGTGGACGGCATGGCCGGCGTCGTCGACGCGACGATCATGCGCTGGTTCACCGAGCCGTTCCAGAAGCGCGACCCGGGCGCGGTGGACAAGGTGCGCGAGATGATCCTGCACACGCCGGTGGCCGGCTTCGTCGGCTGCTGTCGGGCGATCCAGTCGATGGATCAGCGCGAGACCATCCAGGCCATCGCCGTCCCCACCCTGGTGGTGGTCGGCGCCGACGATCCCGGCACCACCCCGGACGCCGCCCGCGAGATCCACAAGCGCATCGAGGGCTCGAAGCTCGAGATCCTGCCCGAGGCGGCGCATCTGGCGAATATCGAGCAGCCGAAACTGTTCGACGAGGCGGTGCTCGGGTTCCTGGGGAAGGGCTAGAAAGAGACTCGAAGCCAAAACGATCCGTCGTCCTTGTAACTTATCGTCTTCCGCTTCTGGTAGAGTTTCGGAAGCGGTGGTGGATGGGACGCCGAGTCGTCCTGGAGCGTGCGAGCCCGAACGTCAGCAAGGTTGCCCATCCACCGTTCATCCCTCGAACCCGAACAGTCGCCGGGGCCGCCATATGGCGAGCCCGTTTAGGCAAGGCAGGGTAGCGATGGACCAGGTGATCGTGGGTATCGACGTCTCCAAGAGCCGTCTGGATGTTCATATCCTGCTCGGCGCGCAAGGGCCGGGCGAATGTGAGGCGGTGCCGCGTGACGGCGCTGGGATTGCAGCGTTGGCCGAGCGTCTTGGAGCGCTGGGAGCAACGCTGGTGGGGGTCGAGGCGACGGGCGGCTTCGAGACGGTGGTGGCGGCGGGTCTGGCCGGGGCGGGCTTGCCGGTCGTCGTGGTCAATCCGCGCCAGATCCGGGCCTTCGCCCAGGCGCTGGGACGTCGGGCGAAGACCGATCCGATCGATGCGGAGATGATCGCCCGGTTCCTGGCGGCGACCCGGCCTGAGCCGCGCGCATTGCCCGATGCGTCCGGCCGCCTGCTGGCCGATCTGGTGGCCCGGCGACGGCAGATCGTGTCGATGATCGCCGCCGAGCGCCAGCGTCAGAGCCGCCTCACGGAACCGCGGGTGCGGCGCTCGATCCTGCGTCTGATCACGGCCCTGGAGAAGGAACTGAACGAGGTCGACCGCGAGATCGACGACCAGGTCCGCGGCTCGCCGGTCTGGCAGGCACAGGAGGATCTGCTGCGCAGCGTGCCCGGCATCGGTCCGGCCACCGCCCGCACCCTGCTCGCCGATCTGCCCGAACTCGGCCGACTGGACCGGCGCCAGATCGCCTCCCTGGCGGGGCTGGCACCGTGGACGCGCCAATCGGGAACTTGGCGCGGCAAAGCCTTCATCGGCGGCGGACGCGCGAGCGTACGCACCGCCCTGTTCGTCGCAGCCATGGTCGGCGCGCGCTACAACCCTACCCTCAAGGCCTTCCACGCCAGACTGATCGCTGCAGGAAAGCCCAAGATGGTCGCCCTCATCGCCGTCGCCAGAAAGCTGCTTACCATCCTCAACGCCATCGTCAGAGATCAAAAGCCATGGCAAGTCGCTTGACCAAGATCACAGTCGCTGACGAAAGTCAGGACCGAGCTGCTTGCGGCGCCGGTGCGTTGATCCTGAAGCGAGTTCAGGATGACGGCAGCAGGGATGACGGCAGGAGGTAGAGTGGGAGCTGCTGTCTGTACTCACACATTCCAAAAAACCCGCCTTTCGTCCAAAACCGACGTCCCCCAAACCGACTTCCCCTCAAACCGACTTCCTGGACTTGATCCAGGATCGTGCTTCCGAAACGTCCGCGGCACGGTCCTGGAGAGCGCCTGCGGCGCTTCCAGGAAGTCGGAATTGGGGGACGCCTGCCCCTCTCAGCCCCACGGCCCGCGCTGGGGCGTGTCCTGCCCCGCCATCGCCTTCAGCCGGGCGATGCGCTCGCGCATCGGCGGGTGGGTGGCGAACAGGCCGTCCAGGGCATGGGCGTGAAGCGGGTTCACGATGAACATGTGTGCCGTCGCCGGATTGTTCTCGGCGGCGTGGTTGTCGATCCGCCGCGCCCCGTCCTCGAGCTTCTGCAGCGCCGAGGCGAGCCAGAGCGGCCGGCCGCAGATCTCCGCGCCGATCCGGTCGGCGTCGTATTCCCGCACCCGGCTGATCGCCATCTGCACCAGGGTGGCGGCCAGCGGCGCGAGGATGGTCATCGCCAGCACGCCGATGATGCCCATCGGGTTGTTGCGGTTGCCGCCCAGGAACGAGCTCCACATCGCCATGTTGGCCAGCATCGAGATCGCGCCGGCGATGCTTGCGGTGATGGTCATGATCAGGGTGTCGCGGTTCTTCACATGGGCCAGCTCATGGGCCATGACCCCGGCGATCTCCTCGTGGGAGAGATTGCGCAGCAGGCCGGTGGTGGCGGCGACGGCGGCGTTCTCCGGGTTGCGGCCGGTGGCGAAGGCGTTCGGCTGGTCCTGGTCGATCACATAGACCTTGGGCATGGGCAGATCGGCGCGCTGGGCGAGCTGGCCGATCATGTCGTGGAACCACGGAAGCTCGGTGCGGCCGATCTGCCGCGCGCCGTGCATCCGCAGGACCATCTTGTCGGAGTTCCAGTAGGCGAACAGGTTCATGCCGCCGGCCAGGAGCAGGGCGATCACCATGCCGCCGCTGCCGCCGAGCAGATAGCCCACTCCCATGAACAGCGCCGTCAGCGCGGCGATCATCAGGCTGACCCGAACCATGCCGGTGCTCTCCGTTGTCGATGTCGGTGAAACGAAACTGAATGTGTGGGGGCGCAACCGGCCCTTCAAGATCTGGCGAAACGGCGCCGAACGCCCTATATCGGCAGCTTATGAACGATCCGAAGCAGCCCCAGTTCCGCCAGGTCTCCGTCCCGCAGACCAAGGAGGCCCCGACGGCCCCCGCCCGTGCGAAGCGCATCCCCGCGCCGGGCGAGGAAGTGGCCGTGCCGGCCCAGCTCGATCCCCGCGCCGCCGCCAAGGACCTGCCGCCCGAGCGCGGCGGCTATAACGGCCCCGAGCCGACCCGTTTCGGCGACTGGGAACACAAGGGCCGGACGACGGATTTCTGAGGGCGCTTTCCTTTTCGCCTTCCTTCATTCCCTCTTCTCACTCCCCGGATTTATTCCGGGCTGATCGGATGAGCCATGTGAAGACCTTGGATCTCTGGGTGAGCTGCGCGCAATCCGTTGGGCTTCCCCCGGAATAAGTCCGGGGAGTGAGTGAAAGAGGGCGGAGGCGGGGAGCCAAATCTCCCGAAACCCGCCTTGCGTTTCTGCACCTTTGATCGCCGCCCGCCTCGGCGTACCCTCCCGGCAAACAGGATCCACGGGAGGATGAACGGAAATGGCCACCCTCAAGAGCAAGTTCCAGAAGGGCAAGCTGCTCACCGCACCCGGCGTGTTCGACGGCGTGTCGGTGCGGCTCGCCGATGCCATGGGCTTCGACGCGCTGTACATGACTGGATACGGCACGGTCGCCTCGCATCTGGGTCTGCCCGATGCCGGCCTTGCCTCCTACCGCGACATGGTCGAGCGGGTGCGTACCCTGTCCGAACTGTCCTCCGCGCCGCTGATCTGCGATGGCGATACCGGCTATGGCGGGCTGCTGAACGTCGACCACACGGTCAAGGGCTATGAGCGCGCCGGGGCTGCGGCGATCCAGTTGGAAGACCAGGAATTCCCGAAGAAATGCGGCCACACGCCGAACCGCAAGGTCATTCCCATCGACCAGGCGGCGGCCAAGATCAAGGTCGCGGCCGAGGCGCGGGACAGTACCGACTTCCTGATCATCGCCCGCACCGACGCCCGGACCGCCCACGGACTGGACGAGGCGCTGCGCCGGGCCGACGCCTTCGCCAAGGCCGGTGCCGACATCCTCTTCGTCGAAGCTCCGGAATCCGTCGAGGAGATGGAAATCATCGGCAAGCGCTTCGACCTGCCGCTGCTGGTCAACGTGGTGGAGGGCGGCAAGACCCCCGTGCTCACCGCCGAGCAGTATGCCGAGATCGGTTATCAGCTCGCGATCTATCCGGCCGCCGGGTTCCTCGCCGTCGGACACGCGCTGAACTCGGTCTATTCCACCCTGAAGCGCACCGGCGCGTCGACCGAGCTGGAGGTGCCGATCGCCGATTTCATGACCTTCTCCAAGGCAATGGGCTTCGAGGACGTGTGGAAGTTCGAGCGCGACCATGCCGATCTCGAAACCAAGAGCCAGGCGGCCGAGTAGGGGGCGAAGCCATGCGCGCGACCGTTCTGCACGGCATCGAGGATCTTCGGGTCGAGCCCCGGGATGAACGGCCGCTCGGCGAGGGCGAGGTCCGGGTGCGGGTCGAGGCTGGGGGCATCTGCGGCTCCGACCTCCATTACTTCCACCACGCGCGCATGGGCGACTTCCCGGTGCGCGAGCCCTTCGTTCTCGGGCACGAGGCGGCGGGGCGTATCGCCGAGGTCGGTCCCGGAGTGGAGGGCTTGGCGGTCGGCGACGGGGTGGCGATCAATCCGAGCCATCCCTGCGGCACCTGCGACTACTGCCGTTCCGGGCGGGAGAACCTCTGCGCCGACATGGTGTTCCTAGGCTCCTCGCGCCGGTTCCCCCATGCCCAGGGCCTGTTCGCGGAGACCTACGCCACCCATGCGCGGCAATGCGTGACGGTGCCGGCCGGGACCGATCCGGGTGTGGCCGCCCTGGCCGAGCCGCTGTCGGTCTGCCTGCACGCCGCCGGCCATGCCGGGCCGATGCTCGGCCGCCGGGTGCTGGTGACCGGGGCGGGTCCGATCGGCGCCCTGTGTCTGGTGGTGGCCCGCCTGGGCGGGGCGGTGGAGACGGTGATCACCGACGTGATGGACGAGCCGCTCAAGGCGGCGGAGGCGCTGGGCGCGACCCGGGTGGTGAATGTGGCCAAGACGCCGGACGGGCTTTCTGACCCGGCCCATCCGCGCGGGCGCTTCGACGTGGCCTTCGAGTGTTCCGGCAACCCGCATGCCCAGCGCTCCTGCCTGGAGGCGCTGGCGCCCGGCGGGTTGCTGGTCCAGGTCGGGACCTATGCCGACCCGAAGATCACGGTCGCGGCGGATTACGTGATGGTGAAGGAGCTGACCCTGAAGAGCTCGTTCCGTTTCGCCCGGGAATTTCCCACCGCGGTGGCGCTGCTGGCGTCGGGACGGATCGACACCGGTCCGCTGCTCAGCCACAACTTCCCGATCGAGGACGCGATGACGGCCTTCCGGACGGCGGCGGATCGAAAGCAGGCGATGAAGGTGCAGATCCGGTTCTGAGGGGGCGTGCCCGCGTCCGATCTTTCCCAGCCGTCATCCCGGGAGACCCCGGACCCGATCCGGGGGCGGCCCGGGACCTCGCTGGTGCTGCGGCCGGGTCCCGGCCCCGCCCCGGGTCGAGCCCGGGGACGGTCCGGGATGACGGGGAGGGGGAGGGAGCGTCTATTCGCTCTCGTCGGACCCGTCCGACGCCCTGCCCAGCATCAGGATGCGCGCGCGGCCGTAGGTCCGCTCGTCCAGCACCTCGAACCCGTCCGGGATCTCAGTGCGCTCGCGCCTGTCGGTCTCGATCACCACCACCGTGTCGTCGCCGATCCAGCCGCCCTTCAGCGCCGCCGCCAGTGCCGGGACCCAGGCTTCGCTGCCGTAGGGCGGATCCATGAAGATCACCCCGCAGCCGACCAGCGCGCGTTCGTGCCAGCGGGTCGCGTCGCCTGAGCGCACCTGGGCGCGGCCGCCCACCCGCAGCTTCTCCACATTGGCCCGCAGCGCATCCAGGGCGGTCGGGTGGTTGTCCACCAGCACCACCCGCTCCGCGCCTCGGGAGAGGGCCTCCAGGCCCATGGCGCCGGTGCCGGCGAACAGGTCGAGCACCACCCGGTCGCGCAGGACCGTGCCGAAGCGGCCGCTTTCCAGCATGCTGAACACCGCCTCGCGCACCCGCTGCGGGGTGGGGCGGGTGTCCAGGCCTTCCGGCGAGAGCAGGTTAGTTCCGCGGTGTTTTCCGGCGATGATCCGCACGGTTTCCGTCCTTGTTGCGTGGCGCGTCAGACTTGGCCGGACCGGGGCCGCCCTTGCCCTTGGCGGGCGTCGGCTTTCCGAAAGGGGGCTTCGCGGCGGCGGACTTCGCCGGGCCCGGCTTCCCGGAAACAGGCTTCCCCGGCGCCGGCTTGGCGGAGCCAGGCTTTGCGGATCCCGACTTTGCAGGCCCCTCTTTCCCGCCCGGCGGCTTGGTGCCGGTGCGTTTCGGCTTGGCCTTGGCCCGACCGGTCTCGTCGCCGATATCGAGGCCGAGCTGGCCCTTCAGCACACGGGTCTTCACCTCTTCCACCCCATTGGGTGGAATGTCGCCGAGCTGGAACGGGCCGTAGGAGATCCGCAGCAGCCGGCTGACGGTCAGCCCCAGATACTCCATCACCCGACGGATTTCGCGGTTCTTGCCTTCCTTGATCCCGACGGTCAGCCAGGAATTGGTGCGCGAGGCCTTGTCGATGGTGACGTCGATGGCACCGTAGGCGACCCCGTCGATCGTCACGCCGCGCTTCAGTCCGGCCAGCGCCTTCTCGTCCAGCGGTCCGAAGACCCGCACCCGGTAGCGCCGGGTCCAGCCGGTCGACGGCAGTTCCAGATAACGTGCCAACCCACCGTCGTTGGTCAGCAGCAGCAGTCCCTCGCTGTCCAGGTCGAGGCGGCCGACCGTCACCACCCGGGGCATGTCGGCGGGCAGCGAGTCGAAGACCGTCTTGCGGCCCTCGGGATCTCGGGCGGTGGTCACCGTGCCCCGGTCCTTGTGGTAGCGCCACAGGCGCGGCGGCTCGATCTTCGGCAGCGGCTTGCCGTCGACCACGATCTCGCTCTCGTCGGTGACGGTGACCGCAGGACTGTCCAGCAGCGTGCCGTCGACCGCCACGCGGCCTTCGGCGATCCAGCGCTCGGCATCCCGGCGCGAGCACAGGCCGGCCCGGGCCAGGCGCTTGGCGATCCGTTCGGTCCCGCGCTGTTCCTCGAACAGGGCTTCCAGCTCGGCGATCGGACGCGGTGCCGGCCTGCCGGGGCGGCCGGCGGGCTTGTCTGAGGATCTGTCGGCGGGTTTGCGGGGTGCGTTCATCGTTCAGCGTGTACCGCGCGCGGGCGCGAACCGCAATGTTGCTGCGCACAGGGGCGTTGCTGCGCACAGGGGTAACGGGCGCGAGCGGCATGGACAGGCGCCGCCGCACGCCCTATCCAGGCCGGATGAGCGCCCCGACCACCCCGATGGCCATCGCCCTGGAGCAGGCCCGGCTCGCCGCCGAGGCCGGCGAGGTGCCGGTCGGCGCGGTGGTGCTTGACTCGGCGGGCCGGGTGATCGCCCGGGCCCATAACCAAGTGGAAGCGCCGCCCGACCCGGCCGGCCATGCGGAAATTCTCGCCCTGCGCGCGGCGGCGCAGATCCTCGGCACACCGCGGCTGGTGGACTGCGATCTGGTGGTGACGCTGGAGCCCTGCGCGATGTGCGCCCAGGCGATCGCCCATGCCCGCATCCGCCGGCTGACCTTCGGCGCCTACGATCCCAAGGGCGGCGGGGTGGAGCACGGTCCGCGCATCTTCACCCAGCCGACCTGCCACCACCGCCCGGAGGTGATCGGCGGGGTGGAGGAAACGGCCGCCTCCCTGCTGCTGAAGGATTTCTTCGCCGCCCGGCGCTAATAGCCCAGGGTCAGGCGGGCGATTTCCTCCGTGGCGGCGGACGGTTCGGTCAGCGCGGCCAGCACCGCCTCCAGAGAGCGGTCGCGCAGGCCCATGGCGTGGACCTTGGCCACCGTCTGGCGCAGGTAGTCCGGGTTCGGGCCCGACAGCCCGTGGGCGCCGGCGACGATGGCCGCCTGCTGCTCCACCGTCAGGGCGCCGGCGTAGTCTGCCTCGCGCCGGTCGACGATATAGGTCACCGCCCGCTGCCGCCTGCCGCCGCCGAGATCGACGGTCACCATGCTGCGCCGGTAGACCGGGTAATGGGCGATCTCGCGCTCGTCGAGATAGGCCAGTGTCTCCGGCACGCCCGCCTCCGGCACCCGGTAGGCGACACCCCGGCAGGCGCCGCCGCGGTCGAGGCCCATCACCAGTCCGGGCCGTGCCGCCGTGCCGCGATGGTGGCGCGAGACCACGCAGAGCCGGCGCCGGTAGCCGCGCAGCAGCGCGTCGGCCCGCTCCACGTGGTGGAAGCCCGGCCGCCACATCAGCGAACCGTAGCCGAAGACCCAGATGTCGCCGGCCTCAATGCTGCCATCCTGGCCTGTCACGGTATGCGCATCCACAACTCTTCCCCGTCGCGATCCCGATCCGTATTGTGCTCATCCAAGCACCTGGGCCCTGGTCATGACCACCGCAAGCGACCCCATCGACCCTGTTTCCGATCGTCGCCCGCCGCCCGGGCGGCCGAGCCGCCGGCGATTCTGGGCGATGATCGCCTTCGCCGTCCTCGCCTTCGCCGCGATCGCCTGGAGCGTCGGCTGGGTGCTCCTGTCGATTCAGCTTCGGGCGTCGATCGACGGCTGGATGGACTATCGCCGGTCGGTCGGCGACCGGCTGACTCATGGCGACCGGGAACTAGACGGCTTTCCCTTGCGGATCCGCTTCACCTACGCGGATGTGGCCTGGGGCAGGACCGACGGTCAGCGCGACCTGATGACCGCGACCGACCGGCTGGTGATCTCCGCCCGGCCGTGGGAGCCGCTCACCCTGAAGCTCGACAGTCCGGGACCGGTCACCGGGTCCTGGCAGGCGCCGTCCATGTCGGTCGGGCTGACGGCGGCGAGCGCCGATGGGGAAATCAGCTTCGTGCCGGGGGCGCTGGACGATCTGGCGCTGGACCTGCGCCAGGCGGTGGCGGTCGACCGCGAGCGGCGGGTCATCGCCCGGGCCGAGCGACTGGTCGTCGAGGCGGATCCCTCGCCCACGGACGACGGCAGCGGCCTCCCGGCCACGCTGCAGTTCTTCATCTCGGCCGATGCCTTGCAGCCGACCGATCTGCTGACCCCGAACCTGCCGTTCGAGGGACCGGCCGACGGCCGGATCCGCGCCAGCGTCCGGGGACCGCTGCCGATCTCGCTCGACCCGGCCTCGCTCGCCCTGTGGCGGGACGCGGGCGGCGTCGTCGACGTGGAGCATCTCGGGTTGAATTGGCGGCCCATGGACCTGACGGCCGACGGCACCCTGACCCTGGACGGCATGATGCGGCCGGAAGGGGCGGCCTCGGCCGAGGTGCGCGGCCTGCCGGCGATGATCGACCGGGCGGTGGATCGCGGTCTGCTGGCGGAGGACGTGGCGACCCTGCTGCGGCTGGCCACGGCGGCGTTCTCGCGCACGGGCAGCGAAGGCGGCTCGCCCTCGGTGCGCGCGCCGCTGACTGTGCAGGACGGCCGCCTGGCCATCGGGCCGTTCAAGATCCTGAAAGTGCCGTCCCTGGTCCGCTGACCGATTTCCCGGCCGCGCCTCCGGGTGGCGTCAGCCGAGGGTGCTGACGGCCATCCCGCTGGATGCCTGTTTGGCTTCCTTCTTCAGCCGGGCGATCACGTCCATCACCGTGTCGATCGGCACCTCGTTGCGGCCCGGCCGGAGGTTCAGGAGGCCGGCGCTGACGCTCAGCAGGCCGTAGCGGTTGAGCCGACCGTCGCGTCCCCGCATCTCCAGGAAGCCCCGTTCCCGCGTTTCGGCATCGTAGAAGCTCTCGACGTCGTGGGCGAAGCGCTGGATCAGGGTGGCGACCTGTTTCGCCACCAGGTCGGGATCGTCGGTGCGGAAGCCGACGAAGAAATCGTCGCCGCCGATATGGGCGACGAAGGCGTCCTGGGTCGCGGCATGCTTCTGCAGCAGCTCGGCGAAGAGCTGGATGGCCCGGTCGCCGTTGCGGAAGCCGTAGGTGTCGTTGAACGGCTTGAAGCTGTCGAAGTCGAAATAGGCCAGGACGATGCCGGTCTCCAGATCCTCCAGCGCATCGTTGACCCAGTCCCCGATGGAGAGGTTGCCCGGCAGCCGGGTGAGGGGATTCTGGTCGCGGGCGGCGGCGACGGTCTTCTCGTGCAGGACCTTGAGCAGCGCGGTCGAGCTCATGAACCCGGCATAGCGGCCGCGCTCCACCATCAGGATGCCCGGCGCGTCCGAGCGGTGGGCGAAGATCTCCAGGATCTTCTCGATGGGCATGTCGACGCTGGCGGTCGGGCAGGAGCGCACCAGATCGCGCAGCGAGCGGCCGTAGGCCTTGTTCGCGATCAGGTCGCGGCCGAATGGGGAATAGGCGTAGCCCTTCAGGTCGGCATCGCCGACCACCCCGACGGGAACCCCGGCCTGGTCCACCACGGGGATCACGCTCAGGTCCCGGTGCTGGCGGAACATGTCGAACACCTCGACCATGGGCAGGTCGATGGACATGGTCGGCAGCATCTCCAGATGGCCCTGAACCCGCGACTTGTCGGTCGACCGGTTGCGCCGCTCCCTTGCGTTGATGCCGGCGACGATCGGGTAGAGCGACAGGACGTGATCGAGATCGGTGGTCGGCTTCTGGATCAGGTAGCCCTGGGCGTAGTCGAAGCCCAGATCCTTGCAGGTGCGGAAATCCGCCTCCGTCTCCACGCCCTCGGCGACCATGGCGATGCCGAAGACATGCATGATGTCGACCAGCCGCGACAGGAACAGCCGGCGCTTGGGATCGGCGGAGACGCCGTTCACGAAATACCGGTCGATCTTCACGAAGTTCGGCTGCAGCTCATGCAGCAGCCGGAGCCTCGAATACCCCTGTCCGAAATCGTCCAGGGCCAGACGGACGCCGGCGCCGGAGATCTGGTGCATAACCGCCAGGGCCTCGTCGCCGGCCACGATATCCTGGGTCTCTGGGAGTTCCAGGCAGAACCGGTCCGCGCTCAGTCCGCTGGCGGCGATGGCGGCCGCCATCCCGTCGATGATCGTGCGGCCGCCCGAGGCCAGCAGGCGGGCGTCGACGTTCAGGAACAGGATGGCGGTCCGGCTCGGCAGCTTCAGGAAGGCCTCGACCGCCTTGCGCTGCAGGCGCCGCTCGACTTCCTCCAGCACGCCATATGCGTGAGCCGTGTCGAAGAAGGCGGCGATGGAGGCGTATCCGGCCCGATCGACCCCGCGGAGCAGCGCTTCGTAGCCGAAGGCGATTCCGGTATCGATGTTGACGATCGGCTGGAACGCGTACAAAAGCGTGTTGTCGACCGCGTCGAGCAATCGCTCTGTGTCCTCGGCCCGGTCATTGCTCGGCGTGGACGCGTCAAGCGCCCCAGCGAGAAGGTCTGCGTCGGCTCGATGCATCTGTCTCTCGTCCGCTAGGCTTGACGGTCTGGCGACATGAGACACAGAAATCCCTAATCAAACCTTAACGGCGCCGGTTGAGCTCAACGGTAATTTTTCGGAAAAGTTGCATCAAACAATGGCTGACGACGTTACCTGCATCCACGTCATCTTCGATCTCGAACGCGAGCGGCTGACCGCTCGAAAATTTCTCCACGAGATGGCGGAACAGAACTGGCCGGTGCAGGTGACGGGCGCATCAAAACGTGAGGATTTGGATCCCAGGGCCAAGGAGGTCGTGGTCACCGAACGGATGCGCGCGGCCAAAATCGGCCTGGTTCTGGTGACGCCGATGTCCGGGGTGAGCAGGAACGTCAACGAAGAGGTCAAATTCGCCAAACGCGCGAACCTGAATCTCGTGGGCGTGCTGCTTGCCGGATCGACGGCCCACACGAACCTGCCGGAGGGCTTGCACCGCTCCCGCGTGGTCGGCTGGGACTGGGGGGCCCTGAAGAAGGAACTGATGCCGAAGCGCGACGGTTAGCCGTTCTCCGCCGGGAGCCGGCGCGCCGCAGCCAGGACGATGGCCGCGGCCAGCGCCAGGCCGATCAACTGAACCGAGAAGCCGATGCCGGCCCCGTGAAGCAGGGCGAAGACCGGAGCGGCGACCGACCCCACCCCCAGGGACAGGGTATACTCCACCGAGATCGCCCGGGAGCGGATGCCGGGCGCCAGGTGCCTGCCGAGCAGCCAGGTGGTCACCGGGATTTCGGCGAACAGGGCCGTCACCGCCAGCAGTGCCAGCACCAGGGCGACCCATCCCGTCGCCTGCGCCATGCCCAGGAATAGAACCACCTGCACCGCGAGCAGGGCGGTGAGAACCGGTCTGGCGCCGATCCGGTCCAGGAGTTCCCCCACCGGCAGTTGCGCGACGGCGGCCACCGAGAAGACGGCTCCCGCGGACAGGCCGATCCAGGCCAGTCCGGCACCGTCCTGCGCCAGTCGTTCGTCCAAGTATTTCGGCAGCGAAACCGAGATCATGTTGAAGATCAGCCCGCCGAGCAGCGCCGATATGCAGACCACCACGAAGACGGTCTTCTGATGCGGGCGGACGGGTGACGCCGTCGGCGCCGTCGTCCCGTCGCTCCGGCCGTCGGTGCGCCGGTCGGCGCGGAGCCCCGCCCGGGCCAGAAGCAGAGCGCCGAGCAGGATCGACGCGGCGGCCGGCACGGCGAAGGCCAGATGCCATCCCCCGGCCTGGGCCAGTACGCCGGTCGCCGCCGCGGCGCCGCCGAGACCCAGATTGCCGAACACGCCGTTGACCGCCAGCGCCCGGCCCGACCGCACACCCCCGTCGGTGAGCAGGGCGAGGCCTACCGGATGATAAATCGCGGCGAACAGACCGAGGGCGCCGAGCCCGGCCGCGAGGCCTGAGGGGCTGTCGGACAGGGCGATCCAGAGGCATGCGCCACCGATGCCGAGAAAGAAGACGGCGATCAGCACCACCCGGTCCACCCGGTCCCCCAGCCATCCGGCCGGCAGGGTGCCGAGCGCGAAGGCGATGTAGAGCGGCGAGCCCAGAAGCAGCACCTCCCCGTAGGGAACGTCCCAGGACGGCGCGATGGCCAGGGCGGCGGTGGGAAAGATCAGAAGCGCGTAGTGCGTCAGGAAATGCGCGGCGTTGACGAAGAGCGACAGCTCGGTGCGGGACATGGCGGACCTCGGCTGGGGATCGTCGTTGCAGCCTGCCGGGACGGTGCCTTACTGTCTGTCGACAGAATGTCCGATACTGACCCTCAGATGCCAGATCCGACCCGGCGCGACGTGTCCGGTTTTGCCCTGACCTATGGGTCCGGCACCGCGATCGACGCGCACGCCCATCCCGCACATCAGCTTATCCACGCGATATCGGGCGCGATGCGGGTGGTGTCCGGCGGCGGGTTGTGGTTCCTGCCGCTCGGCCGCGCCCTGTGGATTCCCGCCGGGGTCGAGCACGCGATTCGCTGCGACGGCGAGGTCGGCATGCGCACCGCCTATCTGAGCCCGGCCTGTCCGGGCGTCCCGGTCGATGTGCGGATGGTCTCCGTCTCGCCGCTGCTGCGTGAGGTGCTGGTCCGGCTCGCAGAAGGCGGCGAGGCCGGGCTGAGGCCGGCTCTGTTGGCTGTGCTGCTCCATGAGATTGCGGAGGCGGGTCTGCCGCCGCTGCGCTTGCCCTATCCGGCCGATCCGCGCGTCGCGGACCTGCTGGCGCATCTCCACACCGATCCGGCGGATCCGATGACGCTGGCGCAATGGGCGAAGCGGCTGGGCTTTTCCGAGCGCAGCCTGATCCGGGCGGTGCGGGTGCAGACCGGAATGACCTTCCGCGAACTCCGGCGTCACTCCCGGATCCTGGTGGCCATCGAACGGCTCTGCGAGGGGCGTCCGGTGACGGCCGTCGCCTATGACGTGGGTTTCGAGACGCCCAGCGCCTTCGCCCATGCCTTCCGCACTGTCACCGGCAAGACGCCGCGGCAATTCGTGGCCGAGGCGCGGGCCGCGTCCGGCCGGTGACCGGGGCTCAGCCCTGCAGCGCCCGCCAGGCGATGTCGCGCCGGCAGAACCCGCCGGGCCAATCGATCCCGTCCACCGCCGCATAGGCCCGTGTCCGAGCCTCGGAGGCGTCCTTGCCGATGGCGGTCACCCCCAGCACCCGGCCGCCGGTGGCCAGCAGGCTGCCGTCCTCGCCCTTGGTGGTGCCGGCATGGAACACGACCACGTCGTCGCTCTCCACCGCCTCGGTGCCGGCGATGACCGTATTCTTCTCGTAGGCGCCCGGATAGCCGTTGGCGGCCATGACCACGCAGAGCGCGGTGTCGTCGTGCCAGCGCAGGTGGAAGTGGTCGATCTGGCCGTCGGCGGTGGCGATCAGGGCGGACAGGAAGTCGCCCTTCACCCGCAGCATCAGCGCCTGGCATTCCGGGTCGCCGAAGCGGACGTTGTATTCGATCAGCTTCGGCCCCCCGTCGGTGATCATCAGCCCGGCGAACAGCACGCCGCGGAAGGTGCGACCCTCCGCCGCCATGCCGGCGACGGTCGGCTCGATGATCTCCTTCACGATGCGGGCGGCCATGGCGTCGTCGACGATCGGGGCGGGGGAATAGGCGCCCATGCCGCCGGTATTCGGCCCGGTATCGCCGTCGCCGACCCGCTTGTGGTCCTGGGCGCCGGCGAGCGGCAGGATCGCCTTGCCGTCGGTGAGCGCGAAGAAGCTGGCCTCCTCGCCGATCATCCATTCCTCGACGACGATCTCCGCCCCGGCCTCGCCGAACGCCCGGTCGGCCATGATCGCGTCGACCGCTTCCAGAGCCTCGTCGAGGGTCTCAGCCATGATCACGCCCTTGCCGGCGGCCAGCCCGTCGGCCTTGATCACGATGGGCGCACCCTGCTCGCGGATATAGACCTTGGCGGCCTCGGGATCTGTAAAGCGGCCATAAGCGGCGGTCGGAATGTCGTGGCGGGTGCAGAAGTCCTTGGTGAAGGCCTTGGAGCCTTCCAGCACGGCGGCGGCGGCCGTCGGACCGAAGGACTTGATGCCGGCGGCGTCCAGCCTGTCGACCAGGCCGGCGACCAGCGGCCCTTCCGGGCCCACCACCACGAAATCGACGGCGGAGTCCGTGCAGAAGGCCACCAGGGCGTCATGGTCGTCCACGCCGATGGGCACGCATTCGGCCTCGCGCGCAATGCCCGCATTGCCGGGGGCGCAGAACAGCTTCGTCACCAGCGGCGAGGCGGCGATGGCCCAGCACAGGGCATGCTCGCGCCCGCCGGAACCCACGACCAGAATGCGCATGTCAGGCTTCTCCAGGTCCGATCCTTCATCCCGCCGCGCGGCCTGTCCGGCGGCAGGCGCGGACCATACGCCGTGCCGCCGGGCCATGCCACACCGTCGTCATTCCGCCGGCCGGTCCGCCGCCGGCAGGGCGAGAAGCATCTCGTGGCGCAGAATTCGGGGCCGGTCCGCGAGCGCTTCGGCCGCCGCACGCCAGCGGGGTTCCGGCACCGTGTCGAACCCCGACCGTCGCAGCCAGGCGGAGAGCCAGGGCAGGGACACCGGCTCCGGATTGCGGTGGTGGGCCGGGTCGAACGCCGCCTCGTCCTCCGGCGGGCAGGCATGCAGCTCGAACAGAATCGGGGCGCCGAGCCCGGTCAGTGCGGTCAGCGGGCCGGTCATGTCGTCGAAGTGATAGATCAGCCCCAGCGCACAGACGGCATCGACGCGCTCCAGTCCGGGAAATGCCGCGCGCAGGCGGTCGAGGATCGCCGGCAGATCCTGGGCCGGGCCGAGCTGGACGGTCACCCGGTCGCCCAGGCCGTTGAGGGCGCAAAAGGTGGCGGTGCGCAGGGCCATGGTGACCGCGACGTCGAGGGCGACGACCCGGGCTCCCGCGCGGGCGAGGTTGAGGGAGAAGAAGCCGTCGGCGCATCCGGCATCGACGATCACCCGGTCGCGCAGACTGCCGCCGCAGGCCCGCTCCAGCAGCGGCCTGGCCAGGGTCCATTCCGTGGTGTGATAGGCCCCGCTGCGGTCCGGTGCGTTGAAGCGGCTTGGTGGGACGGGGCCGTCGAGGCCGGGCAGGCTGACCGGATGGTAATATCCGCGATCCCCCAGAGCCCGGACCATCAAGCTGTCGAATGCTGCCTTGGTGCGGGGCATGAGCTCGGGAACCGGGGCTCGCGGTACCGCATTCTCCACCCAACGGGGAGAGATCGCGGCGACCGCGCGCAGCACCCGCTCCGCCTCTTCGCGGATGTGCGGGTCCGGGGCGTCCGTGGCGAGCCAGGCGGTGGCGGAGAGAAACTCCGCCGTCCTGACGAGTTCGGCATAGGACGGCAGGCCCTGCTCGCGGGCGACGGCGCTGGCGGCCCGGAAATCGCCCTGGAGGACGTATTGTGCGATGGAGTTTGTCATCGAATCTTCCATTGGTTGTCATGTCCCTGTGGATGATGCGGGAATGGGGGCCGGAAATAGAATTCGTTGCCCCGTGACGACGGCGGCCGATCGGTGTTACGGAGACCCATGGAAGACGCAGCCCCACCTCCCGGATCCGACACCGTCGGAAACCTGCCGGAGTTCTCCGTCGGCGAGATCAGCCTGGCGGTTAAACGCACGGTGGAATCCAGTTTCGAGCGCGTGCGGGTGCGCGGAGAGGTGTCGCGGCCCATGCGCGCCGGCTCCGGCCACGTCTATCTGACGCTCAAGGACGAGAACGCGGTGCTCGATGCCGTGTGCTGGAAGGGAGCGGCCCAGCGGCTGTCGATCCAGCCCGAGGACGGCATGGAGGTCATCGCCACCGGCAAGCTGACCACCTATCCCGGCCGTTCCAAGTACCAGATGGTCATCGAGCAGATGGAGCTGGCGGGCGAGGGCGCGCTGCTCAAGCTGCTGGAGGACAGACGCAAGCGGCTCGCCGCCGAGGGCCTGTTCGACGCCGACCGCAAGCGGCCGATCCCGTTCCTGCCCGGCGTCATCGGCGTGGTCACCTCGCCGACCGGGGCGGTGATCCGGGACATCCTGCACCGGCTGGCCGATCGCTTCCCGGTGCATGTCATCGTCTGGCCGGTTCTGGTCCAGGGCGACGCGGCGAAGGATCAGGTTTCCCGCGCCATCCGCGGTTTCAACAGCCTGCCGGAGCAGGGCGGGCCGATGCCGCGTCCGGACCTGCTGATCGTCGCGCGCGGCGGCGGCAGCCTGGAGGATCTCTGGGCATTCAACGAGGAGGAGGTGGTGCGCGCCGCCGCCGGCTCGGATATCCCGCTGATCTCCGCCGTCGGCCACGAGACCGACACGACCCTGATCGACTTCGCCAGCGACCGCCGGGCGCCGACCCCGACCGCGGCGGCCGAGATGGCGGTGCCGGTGCGCACCGACCTGATTGCCCGCATCGCCGAGGACACCGCCCGGCTGACCGGCGCCGTCAGCCGCCGGCTGAACGAGGGTCGGACCATCGTCTCCGGACTGGCCCGTGGGCTCGGCGACCCGGGCGCTCGGATCGAGCAGGCGCAGCAGCGGCTGGACTATGCCTCGGGCACCTCGCTGAGCCGGATCACCGCTCTGCTCGACCGGCTGAAATATGCGGTCGACCGGCCGATCCCCTCGCCGGCGGAGATCCTGGCCCGCACCCGGGGACGATTCGACACGGTGGCGCGCGGTTTGCGGGTCGGACCGATCGAGCGCTCCGTGGTCGACGGCGCCCGGGAACTAGACAGATATTTGCGCAGAGCTGAGGCGGCCTACGACCGGCGTTTGAAGGTAGAGAAGACTCGAGTCGATTCCCTGGAGAAGCTCCTCAACGCCAATTCCTTCGAGCGCGTGCTGGAACGCGGTTTCGCCCTGGTGCGCGACGAGTCCGGCGCGCCGGTGAAATCCGCCGCCGAGACCAGCGCCGGTCAGACGGTGTCCCTGCGGTTCCGGGACGGCGAGACCTCGGCGGTCATCGGCGCCGGGTCCGGACCCTCCGGGGGCGGCGGGGCGAAACCTAAGCCCAAGGCCAAACCGACACCGGCATCCTCGTCCGACACCCCCACCCCCACCCAGGAGACCCTGTTCTGATGCGCCGGTTCCTCGCGATCGCCTGTCTCCTCCTGCTGTCGACGGTGGCGCGGGCGGAGACCACCTTCAACGGAAGCTTCACTCAGGGCGGTGTGGTGTTCGGCAAGACCGATCCGGGCACAAAGCTTGTGCTGGACGGCATTCCGGTGGTGGTCGACCGCGACGGCGTCTTCGTCTTCGGGTTCCACCGGGATGCGCCGGTGACCTCCACCCTGGTGATCACCGCGCCGGACGGCTCGGCGGAGACCCGGACCCTCGATGTGGCGCCGCGCGAGTTCAGGATTCAGCGCATCGACGGCCTGCCGGACACCATGGTGACCCCGCCCAAGGAGGTGCTGGACCGGATCCAGCGCGATCAGGCCGAGGTGAAGGCGGCGCGGGCGGCCGACCGGGTCGAGTCCGATTTCCGCTCCGGCTTCATCTGGCCGGTCACCGGACCGATCTCCGGCGTGTACGGCAGCCAGCGGATCCTCAACGGCCAGCCGCGCCAGCCCCATTACGGCATCGACATCGCGGTCCCCAAAGGCACGCCGGTGGTGGCGCCGGCAGACGGTCTGGTGACCCTGTCGGCGACCGACCACTACTACACCGGCGGCACCCTGATCCTCGACCACGGCCACGGCCTGTCCAGCACCTTCATCCATATGGACAGCGTCGCGGTGAAGGTCGGAGAGCACATCAGGCAGGGCACCGTGATCGGCACGGTCGGGGCGACCGGCCGGGCGACCGGCCCGCATCTCGACTGGCGGATGAACTGGTACGACCGGCGTCTGGACCCGGCTTTCGTGGTCCCGCCGATGCCCGGCCAGTAGACGCTACGGCGTCATCCCGTCGAGCAGGGCGGCGATCGCCGCCGGATCCCGCCAGCTCAGCGACACGTCCACGACCGTGACCATCGGCCGGGCCTCCGGCGGCAGGCGCACCGCGTCCTTCGCGGTGGTGACCGGGATGGCGTTCAGGCCCACCGCGCGCTCGACCAGTTCCATGACCTCCAGCGGCCGGTAGGCGTGGTGATCGGCGAAAGCCTGAAACCCGACCAGTTCGGCGCCGATCTCGGTCAGGGTTTCGCGGAACTTATCCGGGCGGCCGATCCCGGCGAAACCGAGAACGCGCTGACCGCGCAGAGTGAGGGAGGCCGGCGACGGCTCCAGAACGGCGCGCAGCAGCGGCCGCCGGTCGCCCACCCGTGTGGCGATCCCGGTCCGGTCGTCGCCGATCAGCACCACGGCGGCGGATTTCTGCAGGGCGGCGTCCCAGGGCTCGCGCAGGGGGCCGGCGGGCATCAGCTGGCCGTTGCCGATCCCCGCCCCGCCGTCGACCACGAGAAGACTGAGCGTGGGGATCAGGGACGGGTTCTGCAGCCCGTCGTCCATGACGATGACGTCGATGCCGATCTCCTCCAGAAGCCGCGCGCCGGCCGCCCGGTCCCGGGCGATCACGGTTGGGGCGGCGGCGGCCAGCAGCAGCGGCTCGTCGCCCACCTCGGCACTGCCATGGACCGCCGGATCGACACGGACCGGCCCGCTCAGGGTGCCGCCATGGCCACGGGACAGCAGGCCGACCCGGCTGCCGCGGACGATCAGCTCGGCGGCGACGGCGAGGACCGTCGGGGTCTTGCCCGCGCCGCCGGCGGTGGCGTTGCCGACGCAGATCAGCGGCACCGCCGGACGGTAAGTTGTGGTTGTGGCCCTGCGGATCTGGGCGCCGAGACGCCACAGCCAACTTGCCGGGGCGAGGGCAGCCGCCGGCCAGCCGCCGGTCGTCCAGAAGCCGGGGGCCTTCATCGGGGCCCGCCCGGAAGGAGCGGGGTCAGCGCGTCGAGGATCCGGACGAGGCCCGCGCGCCCCTCGGCGGCGACGGCCCGCGCCCGCCCGCCCATGGCGGCGGCCGACTCGGGCGAGTCGAGCAGCGCGCCGACGGTCTGGGCCAGGCTCTCGGCGTCCGTCACCTCCCGCGCGGCGTCGGCGGCGAGCAGGGCGTCGGCGGCATCCCGGTTGTTGGGGATCAGCGGCCCGAAGACGAGGGCGGTCCCGCAATGGGCCGGCTCGATCGGGTTGTGCCCGCCGACCGGCACCAGGGACCCGGCGAGGAAGGTCACCGGGATGGCGGAGTAGAACCCGGCCACCTCGCCCATCGTGTCGGCGAGATAGACGGCGGTGCCGGAGGTCACCGTCTCGCCCGCGGACCGGCGCGCGGCGGTCAGGCCCTGGGCCCGGATCAACCCGGCGATCTCGTCGGCCCGGGTGACGTGGCGGGGGATGATGACCGTCAGCAGGTCTGGTCGTCCGGAGGCGAGCCGGGCATGGGCGTCGAGCACCACCGCGTCCTCGCCCGGATGGGTGCTGGCGGCGAGCCAGACCGGGCGCCCGGCGACGGCGGCGCGGATTTCCGCGGTCAGCGCCTCGTTGCCCTCCGGCGGATCGCCGGCAGCCTTCAGATTGCCGGCATAGCGGACGTCGGCGCAGCCCAGGGCGGAGAACCGCCGCGCCTGATCGGCGCTCGCCGCCAGCACCAGATCGAAGGCGCCGAACAGCGGGCGGGCGAGCCATCCCATCCGGCGCCAGCGCTGGAACGCGCCGACCGACAGCCGGCCGTCGACGATGACCAGCGGAATGCCGCGCCCGTCCGCCTCGGTCACCAGGGTCGGCCACAGGTCGGATTCCATCCAGATGCCGAGATCGGGGCGCCAATGGTCGAGGAAGCGGCCGACCCAGGCCGGGCGGTCGACCGGCACGAACTGGTGGATCACGCCCTCGGGCAGGCGCCTGGCCATGGCGTCGGCGGAGGTGGTGGTGCCGGTGGTCATCAGCAGCGTCAGATCGGGCCGGGTCTGGCGCAGGGCGCGGATCAGGGTGAGCAGCCCGACCGCTTCGCCCACGCTGGCCGCGTGCAGCCAGACCAGAGGGCCGTCGGGCCTGGGCCGGTCGGCGACGCCGCGGCGTTCGTCCAACCGGCGGGGATCCTCCTTGCCGCGCGCCACCCGCCGGTCGAGATAGGCGTCGATCGCCGGTCCCAGGGCGGTCGCCAGGCCCTTGTAGAGCGACAGGATCATGGGGCGGTTCCGCGCTTCGCGGCGGGTTTCGCCGCCGCCGGCGGGATCGGCTCCAGGCCAAGCGCCCGGTCGGCTTCGTCGGTCACCCGGTTCAGCGCCTCCTCGATCCGCAGGCGGAACCCTTCGCGGTCGGCCGCCGCCTCGGTCACGTCGATGGGCGGACCGAAGACCACGATCCCCCGGGTGAAGGGCAGCGGCACGAGAAAGCGGTCCCAGGACCTGGCCTGGAATCGGGGGCGGGAACTGCAGGCGACCGGGATCACCGGAACCCCGCAGATCCGCGCCGCCTCCACCACGCCGGGCTGGCATCGCATCCGCGGACCGCGGGGGCCGTCGGGGGTGATGCCGACCGGGATCCCATCGTTGAGCGCCCGCATCATGCCGCGCAGGGCGCTGCCGGGGTTGCGGCGGGTCGACCCTTCGATCGGGCGCGACACGAAGGCGGCGAGGGCCTTGCCCAGCATGCGGCCGTCGCCATGGGGGGAGTGCAGCATGGCGAGCGGGCGGCCCCGGCTCCAGCCGGCGGCGATCAGCCCGAGCCGGTTGTGCCAGAAGGCCGCGAGAAACGGCTTGCCGGTCTCCAGCATCGCCGCCGCCGCCGGATCGACCCGCTGCTCCACCCGGATCGTGGCCAGCAGCAGGCGGAGATAGCCGCGCAGCATCCAGGTGAGCACGGCGGTGCCCGCATCGCTCTTCAGGACGGATTTCAACATGGGTTCGGCGGACGACCTCGGCACGGGGACGGCCCTGCCGGGCCGCGTTGGCGCCTTCTACCACGCTCCGGGACGGCCCGCATGCCCGAGGCGGCGGGCCGGGACGCTCAGATCCGCTCGCTGAGCCAGATCGCCAGGCGGGAGCCGGCGGCGATCGCCGCGCGCATGACCGGATAGCCGACCGTCTCCTCGCCGCCATGCTCGCGGCCGATATCGGCGTGCTCCGCCTCTTCGGCGCGGAACGTCTCGATCGTCTCCTTCAGCGCCGCCTCGTCCTCGCCGAGGGACTCGTATTGCCGGCGGTAGTGGTCGTCGATCACCTCCTCCACCGCGATGGTGCAGGCCATGGCCGCCTTCTCGCCCATCAGCGCGGTGCCGGCGCCGAGCGCGAAGCCGGCGACGTTCCAGAACGGGTGCAGCAGGGTCGGCCGGGCGCGCCGCTCGACGATCAGCTTCTCGAAGGCGGCGAGGTGTTTCTCTTCCTGCTGCTTCATGTGGCGGATGGTCTTGCCGCAGGGCTTGCGGCCGAGGATCGCGAGCTGACCCTCGTAGATCCGCTGCGCCCCGAATTCGCCGGCATGGTCGACCCGCAGGATCCGGTCGATCTGCGCGCGCTTGGACAGGTCGCCGGGCAGGCGGGGCCGGGCGGCAGGCTTCGGGCTGGCGGGCTTCGGGTTGGCGGATTTCGGGTTGGCGGATTTCGGGTTGGCGGATTTCGGGGCGGTGTCGGTCATGGCTCAGGCTCCCGGTCGGACTTCGTTCTGCTTCAGCATGGCGCGGACCGCCACGAGGGCAACCCCGAGCGCGAAGAGCACGTTCCATCCGGCCATGGAGATACCTAAGAGCGAGAACGCAATCTCGTCGCAGCGCACGATCGGGGCGCTCATGATCTGGGCGCGAAGGGCGGCCAGGTCATCGGTGCTGGACAATGAGCCGCAGCCGGACGTGCCTTCCCACCAGCCCTGCTCGACCCCCACATGGAATGCGCCAATGCCGCCGGAGACCAGGACGGCGAGGATTGCGAGGGCGGTCAGCGCCGCCGCGGCCGCCCGGTTGCGGCGCAGGGCGGCCGCCGCCACACCGAGCAGAATGGCGGCGACATAGGGCCAGCGCTGCCAGATGCACAGCACGCAGGGCTGCAGGTCGAAGCCGTACTGGGAGATCAGCGCGGCGATCAGGGCCGCCGCGGCGGCGCCGGCGACGAAGAGCGGGGTCACAGCAGCCATTTGATCGCCACGAAGCCTCCCAGCAGGAGCACGAAGAACACGGTGGTGATCAGCCCGAGATGCTTTTCCAGCAGCCGGCGGATCGGCGGGCCAAAGTACCAGAGGAGGCCGGCAACGGCGAAGAACCGGATGCCGCGGGCCAGAACCGAGGCGACGATGAAGATCAGCAGGTCGAGCCGTGTCAGACCGCTGGCGATGGTGATGACCTTGTAGGGGAAGGGCGTGACGCCGGCGCCGAACACGACCCAGGCGCCCCAGTCGTTATACATGTCGGCGAAGGCGTCGAACTTGTCCGCCTTGCCGTAGAGTTCGAGAATCGGCTGGCCGATCGCGTCGAAGAACAGCGCGCCGATGGCGTAGCCGAGCAGGCCACCGAGGACGGAGGCGACGGTGGTGATCGCCGCGATCCGCCAAGCCTTCGAGCGGTCGGACAGGATCATCGGGATCATCATCACGTCCGGCGGGATCGGAAAGACCGAGCTTTCCACGAAGGACACCAGCGCCAGCCACCTCTCGGCGTGCCGGTGGCCGGAAACCCGCAGGGTCCAGTCGTAAAAGGGACGGAGCATGTCTCGGACCTCGGCAGGTGTCGGCGATGCGCGCTGCGATACCAGCCGGGGAGTGGGGCGGCAAGATGGCACGGGGGACCAGGCGGCGCTCTCCGGCGCGATCTGGGGCGCGATCCGATTGACCGGGTGTCGCGCTCTGGGCATAGTGCGCCCCGCCCGGCGCCCCCGTGGCGGAATTGGTAGACGCGACAGACTCAAAATCTGTTTTCCGCAAGGAAGTGTCCGTTCGAGTCGGACCGGGGGCACCACGGATCTCTCCCTGCCGGCCGCCACCAGCGATGCTCTAGCCGTTCGGACGCTCGCCCGCGCTGGGATAGGCCATCGGGAAGCTGGGCTCCTCGGCGGTAGCGCGCCGCAATGCGGGGGCGGCGCCGGCGGGACCGCGCCGGAGGATCTCCGCGATGATCTCGGGGATCTGTCTCGCGGCGCTGTTGCGAAGTGGCATATCCGACGTGTTGTCGCGGTGATGGGCAGAGCCCGACAGCAGCGACGCCAGCGTCTCGGCGAACTGCTTCGGTGTCGAGAAAACGTCACCGGCGCCGTTCCGCTTGATCCACTTGAGGACCGCGTGCTCCTGCGGCAGGACGTTCGCCCGGTCGATCAGCAGCGGCAGGCCGAAGGCCAGCGCCTCGCTCACCGATAGCGGACCGGTCTTTCCCACGAAGACGTCGGCGACGGCCATGTAGCGGTGAACCTCGCGGGTGAAGCCTTTCACGACGGTGGGAAACGGCAGGCGGGCGGCGGCGACGGCTGACGCCAGCGCATCATTGCGACCGCACAGGAAGACCACCTGAGCCCGCGGCGGCGAGTCCCGCAGCGCCTCGGCCATCTCCAGCATCCGCCAACTTCCGTAACCGCCATAGAGCATGCACACCACCGGCAGATCCGGGTCGAGACCGAGCGCGCGGCGGGCCGCCGGGATATCCGCCGGCTTGGCTTCGAGAAACACCGGCCGGGTCAGCAGTCCGGACATCGGGAACAGGCGATCGGCGGGGTGGCGTTTGCGCACCAGCTGGTCGTGGCAGACATCGGTTCCGGCGATCGCGTAGTAGCGATCGCCCTTCGGGAACCACACATGCCGGTTCAACTCGGCCCAATCGGTCATCAGCACGGCGAACGGGACCCCACCCTTCCGATATCCGGCGAGACTGTCCGCAATCAGATGGTTGATGACCGGGAGCACCGAGACGACGAGGTCGGGTTCGAGGCGCTCCCACAAATCGGCGAACGCCTGCCTTCCCCTGTTGCCGAGCAGGGCCACGTTCAGCACGGCGCCGGCATAGAAGCCGAGACAGAAAAGGCCGGTCCGGCCCCGCCGCAGAATCAGGTCGTTGTAGGTCGCCTCGACGGTCCGCGAGGTGAACCGGGCGAAGAGGTCGAGGTCCGAAAGAACCTCCTGGTAGGCGTTCACCAGAGTCACACGGTATCCGCCGGTCGCGCACAGGATGTCGCGAAGCGCCTCGGCGGTCGCCCGGTGGCCGCCGCCGGCATCGGTGTAGACCACGACCACGTGGCGACTGCCGGCTGCATCGGACGCCGTCGGAAGGCCCGCCGGTGTCGCCTCGTTCATCGGCCCGATCCGAGCATGACGGCATTCGGATATCCGAGCGCGGTGCCGTGACCGAACTGCCTCACGCAAATCCTCATTCGACCCCCTCCAGACGGCGCCCCACCCGATCCAGTCAAACCGGTCGAACCCTGCGCGCTGTCCCTTCTGTTCCCGCAGTAGCGCAGTATAGCGTGTCCTCCCGACTCTGGAGTGAGACAGATGGACACCTCCCACTGCGCTGGAACTGAAGGGTTTTTGTCGCCGGATACTAAAATTGAGACTACGATGCCGCTACTGATTAACCCGGCTGGTCTGGCGCCGTCGCTACCTTGAAGGGTGCGACCGGAGTTGGTCCCAGGAGGAGTCACCGATGCCAGCGCTGCCGGTTACGTCGAACGAAGGGGTTTCCGCAAGCCGCAAACGGCTCGGGTTGCTGCTGATCAAGCCGTCCCAGTACGACGATGACGGCTACGTCATCCAGTGGTGGCGGTCCTACATCGTCACCAACGCATTGGCCGTCGTCGCCAGTCTGTTCAAGGATGCCGCAGACCGTCAGGCCCTGGGTCCGGACATCGCAATCGAGACCCGGCTGCTCGACGAGGTCGTCCAGTTCGTTCGGCCGGACGAACTGACGGGCTGGCTGGCCGAGTTCGATTACGCCGCGGTGTTGCTGGTGGCGGTCCAGACCAGCCAGTTTCCCCGGGCCCTGGCGATCGGGGCGGAGTTCCGGGCCGCGGGCTACCCGGTGATCATCGGCGGCGTCCATGTCAGCGGGACCTATGCGATGACGCCCGGATGGAAACCGGGCTTCGCCGGGGTCGAAGAGGCGGATGTCAGCCTGTTCGCCGGCGAGCTCGAACCCCATGTCGATTCGTTGCTGACCGATATCGTCAGCGGAACCGTCAAACCGTTCTACAACCACCTCGCCAACAACGCCGATCTCGGCAAGGCGCCGACCCAGCGGGCGACCCACGACCTGGCGGCGAAGACCTTCGACCGTTATTACGGACTCGAGATCGGCCGCGGCTGCCCGTTCGTGTGCAGCTTCTGCACGATCATCAACTTTCACGGCCGCACGATGCGTCACCGCACCCTGGCCGATATCGAATCCTATCTGCGCGAATGCGCCGCCGGCGGCGGCCGCACCATGCTCATCACCGACGACAACTTCGCCCGCAGCCCGATCTGGCGCGACGTCTGCGGGATCTTCGCGCGTCTGCGCCGGGAACTCGGCATCGACTGGGACGTGACGATCCAGGTCGATGCCCTGGCCGTGCGGATCGACGGTTTCGTCGAGGCGTGCCAGGAAGCCGGGGTGACGCGGATCTTCATCGGCATGGAATCCGTCCGGGCCGATAACCTGAAGGCCGCGGGGAAAGGCCAGAACAAGCTCCACCAGCTCCGCGACATGGTCATGACCTGGCGCCGCGCCGGCGTGATCATCTATGCCGGCATGATCGTGGGCCTGCCCAACGACACGCCGGAACGGATCGCCGAAGACGTCCGCATCCTGCAGGACGTCATCCCCGTCGATATCCTGTCGCCGTTTCTCTACACCCCCTTGCCCGGCTCCGCCGACCACAAGGACATGGTCACGGTCGGCATCCCGATGGACGAAGACCTGAACCGGTACGAGACGGTCCATACGGTGATCGACCACCCGCTGATGAGCCGGGAGGTCTGGCAGGCGCTGTATTGGGACACGTGGCGGATGTTCTACACGCTGCCCCATCTGCGCACGACCATCGCCCGGGGCCTGAAGCACGGCCTGCCCATGGCCGCGTTGCGCAGCACCTATGTCTGCAGCAATACCGCGGCCTGTTTCGAGCGGGTGCATTCCGGCAATTCCGGGGCGGTCCGGTACCGCGACCGACGGACGCGGCGGGAAGGCTTTCCGAAAGCGCCGGCGGTTCCGCATGCGATCCGCCAGTTCACGCGGAATACGTGGATCCTGTCCCGGATCGGCGTGCGCCTGCTCTACGCCTACGGTCTGGAGCTGTTCCTGAGGTGGGAGCAGCGTCGCGGCCGGTTGGACCGGTACATTCCCGAAGAACAGGTGCCCGCGCCGGCTCATGACGCCGGAACGCCGTCGCCCGGGACAATCGCCGCCGAATAGTCAATTATTCGGCGGTAGCCGAGCCAGAGTGCCGCGAACGGGGGCAGTACCGATGACAGTCACATCGATCAAACCTGAGACCGAACGATCCTCCAGCAAGAAACGGCTCGGCCTGTTGCTGATCAAGCCGTCGCACTACGACGACGACGGTTATGTCATCCAATGGTGGCGTTCGTTCGTGGTCAACAACGCCCTGGCCGTGATGGGCAGCGTCATCAGCGACGCCGCCGACCGCCAGGCCGTGGGTCCGGATATCGACATCGAGCGGCGCCTGATCGACGAAGTGACCGAGGTGGTCCGCCCGGATCGGCTGATCGACTGGCTGGCCGAGTTCGATTACGCCGCGGTGTTGCTGGTGGCGGTCCAGACCAGCCAGTTTCCCCGGGCCCTCGACATCACCCGCCCGTTCGCCGCAGCCGGCTATCCGGTCATCATCGGCGGCGTCCATGTCAGCGGGGCGCTGGCCATGGTGCCGAACTGGGAACCGGCTTTCGCGGGTGCCTCCGAAGCCGGCGCCAGCCTGTTCGCAGGCGAGTTCGAACCGCATGTCGACGAGCTGCTGAACGACATCGTCGCCGGCAGCGTGAAGCCGTTCTACGACCGCTTAGCCAGCCCCGCCGATCTCGGCGTCTCCCCGCGTCAGCGCGCCGAACATGGCCTCGCCGCGCAGACGGTCGAGCGGCACTACGGCCTGGAGACGGGACGCGGCTGCCCGTTCGTCTGCAGCTTCTGCACGATCATCAACTTTCACGGCCGGAAGATGCGGCACCGCCATGCCGAGGCCATCGAGGCGTACTTGCGGGACTGCCATGCCCATGGCGGGCGCCACATCCTCGTCACCGACGACAACTTCGCCCGGAGCCCCGTCTGGCGGGAGGTCACGGCCACCCTCGAGCGCCTGCAGCGCGAGCTCAACGTCGAGTGGGACGTGGCGATCCAGGTCGACGCGCTGGCCTACCGGATCGACGGATTCGTCGATGCCTGCAAAGCCGCCGGCGTTAAGCGGGTGTTCATCGGCATCGAGTCGGTGCGGCCGGACAACCTGAAGGCCGCGGCCAAGGGACAGAACAAGCTCCACCTGATGCACGACATGGCGATGACCTGGCGCCGGGCCGGCGTGCTGATCTACGGCGCGATGATCGTCGGTCTGGCGAACGATACGCCCGAGCGCGTCGCCGAGGACGTCAGGATCCTGCAGGAGGAGATCCCGGTCGATATCCTGTCCGCGTTCCTGCTGACCCCGCATCCCGGCTCCGCCGACCATAAACACGCGGTCGCGGCCGGTGTCGTAATGGACGACGACCTCAACCGCTACGATACGGTCCACCCGGTGGTCGACCATCCGATCATGTCCCGGGACGAGTGGGAGGCGTTGTACTGGGACACCTGGAAACGCTTCTACACCAAGTCGTACATGAAGACGGTGATCGCCCGCGCCCTGCGGTACGGCGTCAAGCTCGACATCATCCGCAGCACGTTCGTCTGCGCCTATACGGCCTCGTGCTACGAGCGGGTGCACCCGCTGGACAGCGGCGGCCTGCGGTTCCGCGACCGGATGTCCCGCCGGCCGAACCTACCGCGTCCGGCTGCGATCCCACACGCGATCCGCCAGTTCGCGACGAACACCGTCATGCTGACCCGGATCGCGAGCCTGCTGCTCTACGCCTACGGGTTGGAGCTGTATTTGCGGGTGGAGCGGGCGCGGGGCCGTCTGGATCTTCACACCCGCATCCGGACGACGCCGGAAGTCGAGGAGACCCCGACCCTGGCGCAGGCGCCGGTGGCCGCCGCGGAATGATCCTGTCGGAATGCGGCGATGCCGTTGCCGAGGCGGCGAAGCGGCGCGCGGTACCTTCTGAAACCTCCGGGCCGACCCGGTTGCCGGCTGGTCCGGCCCCGGCGACCCACCCAACCAGACCGATGCATCATGACTGATCTTGCCCTGTCCTCCCTGACCGACGTCATCCTGGCCTGCGAGCTGCTTTTTCTGGCGGGCCTGGCCTTCAGAACGGATGTCGAGAGCGGGTCGCCTGCCTGGCTGTGGGCGATCTACCTCACGGTCTCCGGCATCGCGACCGCGCTGGGCGCGATCGACCACGGCTTTTTCGAGCCGATCGACCACCCTGGCCATGGAGCGATGAAGTTCGCCACCCGGGCCACCCTGGCCGTTGGTGCCGTC
Source organism: Thalassobaculum sp. OXR-137 (assembly GCF_034377285.1). Taxonomy (NCBI): domain Bacteria; kingdom Pseudomonadati; phylum Pseudomonadota; class Alphaproteobacteria; order Rhodospirillales; family Thalassobaculaceae; genus Thalassobaculum; species Thalassobaculum sp. OXR-137. The sequence goes on from NZ_CP139715.1 coordinate 1,364,876, forward strand.
ATTCTGCTGCTCACGTCGGCCCGTCAGTTCTTGTCGTCGTTGTGGACGCGGGTTGTGGTCGCGGCCGGCCTGGTCGCGCTGGCCGCCACGCTCTGGGTTAATTGGACGAGCGACGATCTGCTCGCCGTGGTCGCCATGAACGCGGTCGGCATGCTGCTTGCGCTCGTGCTGCACCTCTTCAATCTGCGGACCGGGCGCGGGTCGTCGATGATGTGCGTCGGTATCGTTCTGAGCATCGCGGCGTCGTCGCTGGTGTTCTCCGGCGGGAACGGATTTTTCGGCCTGGGCCTGTACGGGACCATGCATGTCGCCCTGATGCCGGCCGCGCTCGCGCTGTTCCTGGGCGGCCTGAAGCTGCGGCGCACCCGGAGCGGTGAGGCACCGGCTTGAGACACCGACACCTGCACCTCGAGGAGCATTGATGGCGCGCGTGCTTGTCACCGGCGGGGCCGGTTATGTCGGCTCCCATGCCTGCAAGGCCCTGGCCCGTGCCGGACACGAACCGATCGTGCTCGACAACCTGTCGCAGGGACATCGCGCTCTGGTGCGGTGGGGGCCGCTGGTGGTCGGCGATATCGCCGACCCGGTCTGTGTCGATGGAGTCTTTCGCGAGTACCGCCCTGACGCGGTCATGCATTTTGCCGCGATCGCCAGCGTCGGCGAGTCGATGGTCGATCCGGCGGTCTACTATCGGATCAATATCGGCGGCACCATGACGATCCTCGATGCGATGCGGGATCACGATGTCGCCCCGCTGGTTTTTTCGAGCAGCTGCGCGGTCTACGGCTGCCCGCCGACCGCCCTGATCGTCGAGGAGAGTTCACTGGAGCCGGTGAACCCGTACGGCGCCAGCAAGAAGATGATGGAACGAATCATCGCCGATTACGGGCAGGCATACGGGCACCGATCGCTCTGCCTGCGCTATTTCAACGCCGGCGGGGCCGACCCGGACGGCGAGGCGGGCGAATCCCACGATCCGGAAACCCACGTCATTCCGTTGCTGCTGATGGCCGCGACCGGCCGGATCCCGCAGTTCGATATCTACGGCACGGACTACCCGACACCGGACGGCAGCGCGATCCGGGACTATGTCCATGTCAGCGACCTGGCGGAAGCGCATGTCGCCGCACTCGATTATCTGCTGCAGGGCGGCGCCAGCACGGTCGTCAATCTCGGCACCGGCTGCGGCACCTCGGTCCTGCAATTGATCGACGCGGTCGAACGGGCCACCGGACGGACGGTTCCCCGGGTCGCCCGACCTCGGCGCCCGGGCGATCCGCCGATCCTCGTCGCGTCCAACGAAAAGGCCGGACGCGTGCTGGGATGGCGGCCTCGGATGACGGAGCCCGTGGACATGATCGCGACGGCGCACGCCTGGATGGAGCGCCCGCTTGCCGACAGGCGTGCGGTTCCGGTGCTGGCCGCGGGTCCGCAGGCTCATCCGCTCGGCAAGCGCGGACCGGCGTCCTCCCACAGCCCCGCCAAGGTCCGGCAGGCATAGAGCCAGTCGAATTCACGGCGTGAGTCGTCCGGCGGGAGCGGATCTTCCGTCATCGCGCGGGTCAACGCGGCCACCGCTCCCTCGGCATCGGAATAGAAATGCGCGTTGCGATAGGCCTTGAAGGGCTCGTTGCCGGTGCACTCCGGCATCACGACATGGCGCCCCGCCACAAGCGCTTCGGCGGTTGTCGTGCACATGTTCTCGCTGAGCGACGGGTTGAAGAACACCCGATAGCGATCAAGGTGGGTCCACGGCGTCCGGCTCGGGCCCAGAAAGCTCACGGGCGCATCCAACTCGCGGGCCAGGGCGGAGATGGCTGCGCCGTCCGGCCCTTCGCCCAGAATGTCGATCGGAAGGTTCATCCGGGCGGCGACCCGAACGACCGTCTCAAGCCCCTTATCCCAGACGAGCCGTCCGACGAAATAGGCGCCTCCGGACCCTGGCTGGACCGGCGGGACCGCCGCATAGTGCGGCAGAACGCCGGTCACCCTCCCATGGCGCAACGGATGCCCCCTGGTGATGACTTCGGCCGCCGGCGACAGGGACACCGTCCAGTCGGTGTGCCGCCGGATCCGGTGCCTGTGGAACCACCTGGCCAGCGGCGCGACGATCCGGCCCGCGAGTCCTCCCTGGCGGCTGATGTAGTAGTCGTAATTCGTCATCACGATGCCGACCACGGTCTCGGCTTCCACGAGCGGGCGTGGCGTCGCCCAGGGATACCAGCACAGATGCTCCGGCTCCGTCAGCACCTGGACCCGGGCCGAGGGCGCGGCACGGAACACATCTTCCAGCGGCACGATGCTGCGCAGGACCCGGGACAGGTGGCCATCGTAGTGAAAGAGATCCGGGACGACCGGGCGTCCCATCCCCCGGATCTCCGCCGCCAGCCACTCCAGATGCTCCTGCGGCGTCGCGAATGTCTGGCCGCGCCACAGCCAGGCCTGGCCGGCCGGCGGGACCCACGGCACCACATACGCCACGCGCAGGCCCAGCTCCGCCAGCCCGCAGGCCTGCCAAAGCGACAGATAGGCCGGCCCGGTCAGCCAAGGCGGGCTCGCGGTCGTGGTCACCGCGACGTCATAGTCGTACATTCGCCACCCTCCGGCTTGCGATTGCTCCAACCGCATCGCCAACCCATTCGAGAATCTGTCACGGCGGGCGGTCCGTCGCAAAGTGACGATGCCGCCGGTTGCGGCGCGGACTATACTCGAGACGACCGACGCGGTGACACTGCCGGCGACCGGCGCCGGTCTATGGCAGGGCAGGGCGATAGACAGGACGCGGGATGATCGACAGAAAGTATTTCGAGCTCGACCTGACAGTTTATTACCGCGACCTGCTGCTGGCGTTGGCGGTTTTCGCGGCAGGATTCGCGGGGGCCGTGTACAGCGACGGCATCGTCTGCGTGCTGGCGGCCCTCGTCGCCACGGTGGCGCTGCACCGGGCCGCCTTCTTCATTCATGAGATCACGCATCAGAGCGGCAATTTTAGGCTGCGCACGTTCACGACGATTTGGGACCTCACGGTCGGGGCGCTCACGCTGGTGCCCTCGGCCCGGTTCATCCGGCCGCACCTGACTCATCACACGGTCGGAATCTTTCGCACGAAGGACGATCCGCAGTACCTGCTGATGCGAAACAACCTGCCGGTCTTCGTCCTGATCATGATCCTCGTCCCGCCGATCATGCCGATCCTCAGCGTGATCCAGATGCTCACCTGCAGCTTCGGCGGCATCGCCGCGGAGGAAGCCATCGAGCGGTTCCTGATGCGCCGCGACGTCCCGACCGGGTCGGTGCTGCCGCAAAAATACCGGGGCCGGGTGGCCTGGCTGAGCCGCTACTACCTCGTCCTGTGGGCGGCCTATGCCTATCTGTCTCCGCAAACCCTGCCGCTGCATTATGCGATCGTCACGGGCGTCTGGTACATCACCACCTGGCGGATTCCGCTGGAGCACCGCATGGAGCGGCGCGTCGAGGCGTCCGACAAGAAGGACCAGATCGAAGACAGTTTCACCGTCGAGTGGCCGCTGGCCTGGCTGCTGCAGCCGATCGGCCTGCAGTTCCACACCGCCCACCACATGTACCCGGGGGTCCCCTATCACCATCTTCCGGCCCTGCATGCCGAGCTGAAGGCGACCGACCCGGAATACCGGCGCAACGTGGTCTCGATCTGGGATGTGGTGCGCGGCATTCCGGAGCGTGCGCCGGGTTCCGAGACCGTCCGCTGACAGCGCCGGAGCCCAGCGTCATGCCGTCCCGGACTTCCGTCGAGGGCGCGCTGGCCGCCTGGGACCGGTGGATGTCCTTACGATCCCGGCTGCGGCACCTGCCCCCGCGTCTCGCGCACCATCTCGGCGACGTCGGGACGGCCCTGGATTGCGGCTCGGGCGACGGTGAGATCGCAAGGAGGGTCGCCGATCTCGTTCCGACGCTCTCGGTCGTCGGCGTCGATGTCGTCCTGCAGCCGGCGCCGCGCATCCCCGTGAGCCCTTATGACGGGCGCCGTCTCCCCTTTGCGGACGACGCGTTCGAGGCCGTCACCCTGATCGACGTCCTGCATCACTGCGAGGATCCGGCCGCGCCGATCCGGGAGGCGCTGCGGGTCGCCAGCCGCAAGGTCGTGATCAAGGACCACTTCTGGATCACGCGGTGGGATCGAACGCTGCTGGCCGTCTCGGACTACCTCGGCAATCGGGCTTACGGCATCGCGCTGCCCTATAACTTTCTGCGGATGGAAGAGTGGCTGTCGGTGTTCGACGCGGCCGGTGCGCGGCTGACCAGCACGGAAACTTTCCGCTACAGCGCGTGGGACCGGGTGAAGCAGGTCGTGTTCGTGCTCGAACCCGGTTGACCGGCCCCGGGCCGTCGCGCCGTCAATTCGGCAGGAGCGCCTCGCCGGACTTGGCTTCGGGCCGTCATCCGCTATTGTCCGGTCAGTCACCGGGACTGCAGGAGGCCGCGTGCAGCGTCGGGCTGGCTTCCGTTCATTGATCCTGCTGAAGTAGTCGTTGGCGGCCGTAGATCAGAATACTGTAATGTGATGGCATGACCGAAGAAGTGCTCCCGACGATGGTCGATGAACGACCCGCCGAAAACCAGAAGCGTCCGACATTAACCCTGAAAATGCTGGCCCCGGACACGCGGGAAGTCATGTACCAGGTCGGCCAGCGCGTCGAGGTCAAGGCCGGTACGCTGCTGTTCACCGAGGACGAGCAGAGCAACGAGCTCTACATCATCGAATCCGGACAGATCACGAGCTACCAGGCCGGCGGCGAAGACGACGCCGAGTGGCCGGTGCTCGAACTGGGAGAAGGCGACATCGTCGGCGAGATGTCGTTCCTCGACGGGGGTGTCCGGCAGCTCAATGCGCGTGCCGAGGTCGACTGCACGCTGCTGCGGATTCATCCGTTCGACCTGCTCGAGGTCGAGGGCGGCGACCACTTCTACGACAATCTGCGGGCCAGCGTCGGCATCGCCGTGGTCCAGCGTCTGCGGGTCGGCACCGAACTGCACGTGGCGACACTGCAGCACCAGCTCGAGCTTGTGCGGTCGCAGAAGCAGTTCGGGATGTTCTTCCTGTTCACGATCACGCTGTTTTCGATCGCGATGGTCGCGAACAACGTGATCTCCACGCAGATTCTCAAGGTCGACATCAACACCCAGCTGTTCGCCTGGCAGTATCTTCTGGTCCTGCTGATCCCGAGCCTCATCGTGGTCTGGCTGATGAAGATCCCGATGAGCCAGATCGGGCTGACGACGAAGGGCCTGCGAAAATCCCTGACCGAGGGCACCGTCTTGTCGCTTGCCGCGGTCGCGCTGACCGCCGCGATCGTTGTCGGGTCGCGCATGACCGACGCGATACCGGACTTGCGCGTCTCGACGAACTGGAGCGAGACGCCGGCCTATTTCCTGCACTCGTTCCTGCAGGAGGTCGTCGCGCGCGGCTTCATGCAGTCCGCGGTGCTGCGCTTTCTCAATGACCGCCGGGGCGTGCGAACCGTCATCCTGACGAGCACGATGTTCGGGGTTTTCCACATTCACTTCGGTCTGACGGCCGTGATCGTCACCATCGTGAGCTGCATCATCTTCGGTCTGTTTTATCTGCGGCACGAGAACATCTTCGGCGTGACCTTGCTGCACTTCTTCCTGGGTGCATGCGCCTTTTCGGTCGGGATGCTGTAGTGGGCGCGCGCGGCACCTTCGGACGGGAGATACCGCTCGGCTTCCTGGCCGCGGCGATCCTCCTGACGGTGTCGCTTGCCGCGTACCGGCCGGCGCCGGCGCAGGCGGAAGACGCCGTGGCGCCCGTCGCCCCCCTGCCGGTCGTCGCGACGACGGTGCACCGGGTCTCCGGCTACGACGTGCGCGGACGCTATGTCGGACGGGTCGTCGGCCGGCGGACCAGCGATCTCGGGTTCGACACGTCGGGGCTCCTCGACGCCGTTCTCGTCCGGGAGGGGGATCGCGTCCGCAAGGGGGAGGTTCTCGCCCGCCTGAACGCGACGCGCCTGGAGGCGAACCGGCAGCGGTTGATCGCAGAAGAGGCGCTGGCGCGGGCCACCTACAAGGAGACCGAGGCCAAGCTCGCGCTCGCGAAGATCACGGCGGAGCGGCAGAAGAACCTGTTGCGCTCGGACAACGTCTCCCGCCAGGCCTATGACGAGGCGAGGTTCGAGGAACAGGCGCTCCGGGCCATGCTGGATGCGAACGGCGCCGCCATCAAGCAGGCGCAGGCGGCGGTCGCGGCGGCGGATGCCGATATCTCCCTGGCGCAGATCGTGGCCCCCTTCGACGGCATCGTCGTCGATCGGATGGTGGACGAGGGCGTGGCGCTGGGTTCCGCGACCCCGGTCCTGCGGCTGCTGGAGGATTCGGTCATGGAGGTGCGGATCGGCGTTCCTCCCGCCATCGCCGGGGAACTCGAGACCGAGGCGACCTACGATATCGAGATCTTCGGCAAAGCCTACCGCGGGCGGCTGCGGGCCGTTCTGGAGGCCCTCGACCTGGCGACCAGAACCGTGCCGGCCCTGTTCGTGATCGAAGGCCGGCTGGACGGGACCCGCCTGCGTTCCGGCGAGCTCGCCATCCTCGATGTCACCAAATTCGTCGCGGACGAAGGCTACTGGCTGCCTCTGGGGGCCCTCGTCGGCGGGAGACGGGGACTCTGGGACGCCCTGGCGCTGGTGCGGACGGAAGACGAGCCCGCCCTCTACCGCACCGTCCGGCGCAACGTGGAGGTGCTCCAGACCGAGACCGACCGGGTGTTCGTGCGCGGGGCGATCGCCGACGGCGACCTGATCGTCGCCGACGGCGTCCATCGGATCGTGCCGGGCCAGATCGTGCGCCTCGCCCAACCCCAGCCGTAGCGGTCGGAGCGGCCGATGCGCGACCTGTTCTTCCGTTGGCCCCGGCTGACAATCCTGGTGATCGGTCTGCTGGTGATCGGCGGCCTGTCGTCGCTGGATACGATGCCGCGCCAGGAAGATCCGGAGGTGGCGCCGCGCGTCGGCGACGTGAAGGTTTACCTGCCGGCCGCCAGCGCCATGCGGGTCGAGGCGCTGGTGACCGAGAAGATCGAAGCCGCGCTCTACGAGGTCGACGAAATCAAGAGCGTGAACTCGCGATCGCAGTCCGGCTTCTCCGTCGTCTATATCGAACTCGAGGATCAGGTCACCGATACTGCCCCGGTATGGACGCTGATCCGCTCCAAGGTGGCCTCCGTCCAACTGCCCGCCGGCGCCTCCGTTCCGGACGTCACGGTGGGAACGACGGCGGCGTTCACCTATCTGGTCGCCCTGACCTGGGACCTGGACGAACCGGTCGAGCTCGGGCTGCTGCGGCGGCTCGCCCGGGAACTCGAGCAGCAGACGGTCGCCTACCAGGGAACCCGCGAAGTGCAGGTGTTCGGCCTGCCGGAGGAGGAAGTCGAGGTCAGCGTATCGCTCGATGTGCTGGCCGCGAAGAGCCTGACCACCCAGGACATCGCCGACGCCATCCGGGCAGCCGACGTCAAGGTCGCCGCCGGGCAGATGCAGGGCGCGCGGAACAACCTGGTGCTGGAGGTCGACGGCGAGCTGGACAGCCTGGAGCGGATCCGGCGGACCCCGCTGCATCGCTCCGCCAGCGGCGAGCTGTTGCGGGTCGGCGACGTGGCCGAAGTCTCGAAACTCCTGCGCGAACCGCAGGCCACCCGGGCGATGGTGCGCGGCCAGCCGGCCGTCGTCGTCGGGATCAAGATGGCAGACGGGCGCCGGGTCGACCGCTGGGTCGAAGGCCTGAACGACCTCCTGACGCGGTATCGGCAGACCCTGCCGGACGGCGTGCGCGCCGAAACCATCTTCGACCAGAGCCGCCAGACCGACGAGCGGCTCGGCTCGCTTCTGGTCAACCTCCTTGCCGGTGCCGCCCTGGTAACCGCGGTTCTGTTCGTCAGCATGGGATGGCGCGCCGCCCTGCTGGTCGCCTCCGCGCTGCCCCTGTCGGTTCTGGCCGTGATGCTGGTGCTCGGCCTGTTCAAGGTGCCGCTGCACCAGGTGTCGCTGACCGGGCTCATCATCGCGCTGGGGCTTCTGATCGACAACGCGATCGTCAGCATCGACGAGTATCAGAAGGCCCGGCGCAAAGGGCTGGACCGCGGGCCGGCGATCCACGCCACCGTGGGGCGGCTCTTCGTGCCGCTGCTCGCGTCCACGGCGACGACGGGGCTGACCTTTTTGCCGCTGGTGCTCCTGCCCGGTGCCGCCGGCGAGTTCGTCGGGTCGCTCGGACTCGTGGTGATCCTGTCGGTGGCGTTCTCGTTCCTGCTGTCCGTGACCTTGCTTCCGGCGGTGGCCGCTTTTCTCGACCGGTCGGGTGGGCGCGACGTCCAGGCCGGGACGGATCGCAGCTTCCTGCGCAACGGCCTGTCGCTGCCCAGGGTGTCGCGCGTCTACAGCAGGATCATCGGGGCGAGCCTGGCCAGGCCCTGGCTCGGCATCGCGGCCGCCATCGCGATTCCGGTCGGTGGGTTCGTCGCGGCGGGGAACCTGGTGCCGCAGTTCTTCCCGGTGGTCGACCGCGACCAGTTCCAGATCCAGCTCAAGATCGCGGACACCGCATCGCTGCAGCAGACGGAGGAGGCCGTCCAGACCATCCGCCGGATCCTGGGCGAGTACGACGGCGTTCGCCAGAGCGTGTTCTTCCTCGGCGAGAGCCCGCCCCGGGTTTTCTACAACCTCGCGCTGGCCGACGACCCGGCGCCGAATTTCGCCGCCGGTTTCGTCGACACGGTCTCGCCGGACGCCACCTTCGAGATCCTGAGAACCCTGCAGGCGCGCCTGAGCGATGCGTTGCCCAATGCCTTCGTCCTGGCCCTGCCCTATGAGCAGGGTCCGCCGACGGGCGCTCCGGTCGAGGTCCGGCTGGCCGGGCCGGATATCGGCGTGCTGAGCGAGCTCGGCGAGCAGGTCCGGCGGATCCTGAGCGAGACCCGGAACGTCACCTATACCCGGGCAACGATCACCGGCGGCCGCCCGCGCCTCATGCTGCAGCCGGACCGGGACGAAACGGCGTTCGCCGGGTTCTCGCCGATCGACCTGGCGACGGCCCTGGACACCACCCTCGACGGCGTCGTGGGCGGTTCGATCGTCGAAGGAACCGAGGAACTGCCGGTCCGCGTGCGTGCCGCCGAGGCGGACCGTACGTCTATCGACCGGATCGCCAGCGCCACCATCCCCGGTGCCGCGGGCGCGGCCGCCGACGGCACCGTCGCCAGCGTTCCGCTGGCCGCGCTCGGCCGTTTCGAGCTAATCCCGGAAACCCCGCTGATCACCCGGCGGGATGGCCAACGCACGAACACCGTGCAGGCCTTCGTGAAGCCCTTCAGCCTGCCGAGCGTCGCGCTCGCCGACTTCCAGCGGCGCCTCGCCGACAGCGACTTCCGGACGCCGCCCGGCTATCGGTTGACCTTCGGGGGCGAGACCGAGAAGAGCGGAGAGGCCCAGTCCAATCTGTCGAGCGTCTTCGGGACCCTGGCGGTCCTGCTGGTCGGATCCCTGGTGCTCGCCTTCAATTCCTTCCGGGCCGCCGCGGTGATCGTGGCGGTTGCGGTGCTCAGCGTCGGCGGCGGCCTGTTGTCGCTATGGATATTCGGCATCCCTCTCGGCTTCATCGCCGTGGTCGGATGCATGGGGCTCGTCGGGCTGGCGATCAACGACAGCATCGTCGTCCTGTCGGCACTCCGCCACGATCCCGGCGCCATGGCCGGCGATCTCGGCGCCGCCCAGAGGGTCGTGATGGACGGCACCCGTCATGTGCTGTCGACGACGGTGACGACGGTCGGCGGCTTCCTGCCGCTGATCATCTGGGGCGGCCTGTTCTGGCCGCCACTGGCGATCGCGGTCTCCGGAGGCATGATCGGGGCGACCATGCTCGCGCTGTTCTTCGTCCCTCCGGTCTTCGTTCTGACGAACAGGTTCCGCCGCTAGGGCGAGGCCGTGGCGTCCAGGGCGCGCGCCAGGCTGTCGACGATCTTCCGATCCGCTGACTGGGCGACGTTGAAGCGCATGTAGCCGGCGGCGACGGGCGACGGACTGAATGCGCTGCCGGGCGCCAGGACGACGCCGTCTGCCAGACAGTGCCGCGCGACGGCGGCGGAATCGGCGCCGTCCGGCAGGCGCATCCACACGAACATGCCCGCCTGGGGCCGGATCCACGGCGTCATCCCGAGCGCCGCCAGTTGGTCGATGGTCGTGTCCATTGCCGCGGCAAGGCGCAGGCGTACCGCGTCCATATGTCTGCGATAGCCGCCGTCGGTCAGGGCCGACAGGACGGTCTCGGCGGCCAGCCGGCTGCCGGCGAAGCTGGTGGCGATCCGCAGGTCGCACAGGCTGTCGATCCAGTCGGCGCGGCCGGCGATGAAGCCGCAGCGCATCGATGCCGACAGGGTCTTGGAGAAGCTGCCGATATGAAGCACCCGGTTCAGTCCGTCGAACGCGGCCAATCTCGGCGCGGGCGTGAGTTCGAAATCGGCGAAGATGTCGTCTTCCACGATGACCAGCCCGGCACGCTCCGCCAGGGTCAGGACCTGGTGAGCGGTGGCCGGGGACAGGGTCGCGCCGGTCGGGTTGTGGATCGCCGAATTGGTGATGTAGAGGCGCGGACGGTGGGTCTCCAGCGCGGCCGAGAACGCCGCCGCATCCGGCCCCACCGGGGTGTAGGGCACGCCGACCACCCGGGCGCGGTGGGCTTTCAGCAGCGCGTGGAAATTGAAGTAGCAGGGGTCGTCGACCAGCACGGTATCGCCCGGCTCCAGCAGAAACCGGCAGATCAGGTCGATCGCCTGGGTTCCGGAATCGGTCAGCAGAACCCGGTCCGGGGTCGCGGCGATACCCAGGGCGGCCATGCGCCGCACCAGGACCTGACGCAGCGCCGGCAGGCCGAGGGGAGTGCCGTAATCCGACAGGGTGGCCGCCGCTCCCCGCGCGCTCGTCCGGACCGCGCGCCGCATCGCCTCCTGCGGCATCCAGGAGGAGGGCAGCCAGCCGCAGCCGGGCTTGAGCGTGCGCTCGTCGGCGTCGAGCGACTGGCGGGAGATCCACAGCGGATCTACCTCCCGGTTCCGCTTCGGGCCGATCTCCGCCAGGGCGAGGGGGGCGACCGGGCCGCAGACATAGAACCCGGCCCCGGGGCGGGAGCGGATCACCCCTTCCGCCGCCAGCCGCTCATAGGCTTCCACCACCGTCGACACCGAGACCTTCATCGTCTTCGCCTGGGCGCGGATCGACGGAAGGCGGGCGCCCGGCAGCAGGGTTCGGGCGGCGATGCGGGAGCGAATGGCGGACATCACCGCCTCGATCCGCGTGGGTTCCGGGGCCGCCGGTGCGCGGGAGAGTGTGCGGGGCTGGGCGAGATCCATCCGGTCGGTTCCTGGTTGTGCGGCTATATAGACCATAACAGTTCGTGCAAATTGTATTGCACTGTCCCTGGCCCGTCCACGGCTCCCCGGCGACAAAGTCCTTCTGGGTGCAGCGATAGCGGAGGCAGGAATGGACAGATCGTTGGGCGGCTGGATCAACGGCTTCATCGGCATGGTCATCTTCTCGGGCTCCCTGCCGGCGACCCGCCTGGCGGTGCTCGAGTTCGATCCGGTCTTCCTGACGGGGCTGCGGGCGGTGATCGCCGGGCTCCTGGGCTTGGCGGTTCTGCTGCTGCTGCGCCAGAAGCGGCCGCCGCGCGAGGTGCTGCCCTCGCTGATCATCGTGGCGCTGGGGGTGGTGGTCGGGTTTCCGCTGCTGACCGCGCTGGCGCTGCAGTATGTGTCCTCGGCCCATTCGATTCTTTTCATCGGCCTGCTGCCCCTGGCAACGGCGACCTTCGGCTTCCTGCGGGCGGGGGAACGGCCGCGGCCCGCCTTCTGGCTGTTCTCGGCGGCCGGTGCGGCCATGGTGGTCGGGTTCTCCCTGGCCCATGGGCTCGGCGAGGTGACGTGGGGCGATCCGCTGATGGTGGCGGCGATCGTGGTCTGCGGCCTGGGCTACGCCGAGGGTGGACGGCTGTCGCGCACGGTGGGCGGTTGGCAGGTGATCTCCTGGGCGCTGGTCCTGTCCTTGCCGGCGACCCTCGCCCTGACCTGGGCGACGATGCCGGCGACAGTGGACGGGGTCGGCGCCGCGGCCTGGGGCGGGCTCGCCTATGTCTCGCTGTTCAGCATGCTGATCGGCTTCGTGTTCTGGTATCGCGGCCTGGCGCTGGGCGGCATCGCCGCCGTCGGTCAGCTCCAACTCCTCCAGCCGTTCTTCGGGCTTGCCCTGGCGGCATTTGTCGTCGGGGAGACGGTGAGCTGGGCCATGCTCGGGCTGACGGTCTGCATCGTCGGCTGCGTTGCCGGCGCCCGGCGCTTCGCGGCGTAACGGGGGCGTCCGTCGGGCTGGTGCCCCTTTCATTCCCGGCGTAAACTCGTCGCAAATCAGGCCGACCCGACAGCCGCAGGGCCAGGACGGAGACGGCACGAGATCGGGGCGATTGCCCGGCGGGGCGGTCGTCCGTTGGGGAAGGGGCGTCCGCCATGAGCACCGATCAACCGCATATCCACATATCGCCGGTTCCGCGCCTTGCCGTGCGGGCCGCCGGCCTCGACGACATCCGCGCAGCCCTCGCCGCCGGGTTCCGCGACACCCTGGCGGTGCCCATTCTCAGTCTGTTCTTCGGGCTGGTCTGCGCGCTGTTCGGGGCGGTCCTGGTCTCCAGCCTGGTGGTGTTCGATCAGATCCTGATCGCCATCGCCGCCGGGGTAGGGTTTCCGCTGGTAGCGCCCTTCCTGGCGGCGGGCCTGTACGAGATCTCGCGCCGCCGCAGCCGGGGGGAGCCGTTCTCCGCCGCCGACATCTTCCTGGTGGTGTTCGCCCAGCGCGGCCGGCAGCTCGGCTGGATGAGCTTCGTCGTCCTGTTCGTGTTCTGGATGTGGGCCTATCAGGTGCGGCTGGTGATGGCCCTGACCCTGGGCTATCGCGGCATGAGCTCCCCCGAGGCCTTCGTCACCGTGCTGTTCACCACCTCCCACGGGGCGTCGTTCCTGATCGTCGGGACCATCGTCGGCGCCGTGCTGTCGACGGTCCTGTATTCGCTGACCGTGATCTCCATGCCGCTGCTGCTGGACAAGGAGGTCGACTTCATCACCGCCATGATCACCAGCGTGAAGACCGTCCTGGCGAGCCCGGTCGTGATGCTGGTCTGGGGGGCGGTCGTCGGTGGGTTGACCCTGCTGGCCATCGCGCCGGCCTTCCTCGGCGTGATCGTGATCTTCCCGATCCTGGGCCATACGACCTGGCACCTCTACGACCGGCTGGTATCCGAGGCGTAGACATGAAAAAGGCGGGCGCGGGATCGTCCCGCACCCGCCCGAAAGGTCGTCCGCCCTGGATTACAGGCGGTTACACGCGCTCACCACGGCCTTGATCGGCGCGAGCGTGATGTCGGTGTCGATGCCCACGCCGAAGATGCTGGTGCCGGTCTCGTCCGGAACCTTGAGCTCGATATAGGCGGCGGCCTCGGCGTCGGAGCCGACCGAGCGGGTGTGCTCCACATAGTCCTTGAGCTTGAATTTCAGCCCGAATTCCTTGCGCATCATGTGCGAGAAGGCGTTGACCGGGCCGTTGCCCTGGCCGGTGATCGTCTTCTCCGTGCCGTTGTCGGTGAGCACGGCATTGACCTCGACGACCTGGTTCGAGCCGGGTACCCGGCGGGATTCGAAGTTGACCAGGTTGAACCGGCCCTCCGGCTGGGTGACGTATTCCTTCTCGAAGGCGTTCCAGATCTCCTGGCTGGAGATCTCCTGGCTGCTGGCGTCGGTCAGCCGCTGGATGACCTGGCTGAACTGGGCCTGCCATTCCTTGGGAAGCCGAATGTGGTGGTCGTTCTCCAGCACATAGGCGATGCCGCCCTTGCCCGACTGCGAGTTCACCCGGATCACCGCCTCGTAGTCCCGGCCGATATCGTGCGGATCGATCGGCAGGTAGGGAACCTCCCACACGCCGCTATTCGCCGCCTTGATCGCCTTCATGCCCTTATTGATCGCGTCCTGGTGCGACCCGGAGAAGGCGGTGTGCACCAGCTCGCCGGCATAGGGATGGCGCGGGTGGATCGGCAGCTGGTTGCAGTATTCCGCCGTCTCCATCAGGCCGTTGATGTCGGAGAAGTCCAGCTTCGGGTCGACGCCCTGGGTGAACAGGTTCAGGCCCAGGGTGACGATGTCCACGTTGCCGGTGCGCTCGCCGTTGCCGAACAGGGTGCCTTCGACCCGGTCGGCGCCGGCCATCACCGCCAGCTCGGCCGCCGCCACGCCGGTGCCCCGGTCGTTATGCGGGTGGACCGACAGGCAGATCCGGTCGCGCCGGCTGAAGTTGCGGTGCATCCACTCGATCTGGTCGGCATAGATGTTCGGCGTCGACATCTCGACGGTGGAGGGCAGGTTCAGGATGATCTGGTTGTCGACCACCGGCGCCCAGATATCCATGACCGCCTCGCAGACCTCCAGCGCATAGTCCAGCTCGGTGCCGGTGAAGCTCTCCGGCGAATACTGGAGCTGAACGTTCTGGCCCTTCAGCATCGGCAGACGGTCGCGCACCATCTCCGCGCCGTCGGTGGCGATCTTCTTCACGCCCTCCTGGTCCTGCTGGAACACCACCCGGCGCTGCAGCTCCGAGGTCGAGTTGTACAGGTGGATGATGACGTTCTTGGCGCCCAGCACGCTCTCGAAGGTGCGCTGGACCAGATGTTCGCGGGCCTGGGTCAGAACCTGGATGGTGACGTCATCGGGGATCAGGTTCTCCTCGATGAGCTGGCGCACGAAATTGAAGTCGGTGTCCGAGGCGGACGGGAACCCGACCTCGATCTGCTTGAAGCCCATCTTGACCAGCGCATCCCACATCCGCCGCTTGCGGGCGCCGTCCATCGGGTCGACCAGAGCCTGGTTGCCGTCGCGGAGATCGACCGAGCACCAGATCGGGGCGGTGTCGATCACCTTGTCCGGCCAGGACCGCTTGGGCAGATCGACCTGGGCGTAGGCGCGGTATTTGTGGATCGGCATGCGGTTCAACATCGTCTTTCCTCCTGGGGCGCGCCGCCGGTCCGATCCCTCTTCGGGGCAGTCGGGGGCCTTGGGCGGGCGCCGGATTATCGTCGCTCTCGTCTGCTGGTAGGTGTCGCCGCCACGCCACAGGAACGGGAAATTTCGAACGCAGCTCGAGCGTCCGGAATTTTCGATACCTGTTGGGGGTCACTGCCGAACATCAGGTCGGCCTCAATGGAACCTTGGGGTGGACGCGCGGGGGCGAACGAATCTGTCCCGGTCTCTCTTCAGAGAGCCGGGCAAATAAGTCGCAGGCCGAGCATCGCGGTTCCGAACATCATGGCAGCAGTTGAGCCATAAGCGCGTCTTACGGTCAAGTCCGGACTGGCGCGTTCCATCGCAGCAACGTATGAGTCGGTCCATGCGCAAGATTCTCTACGCCCTGCTTCTCGCCGTTCCCGTCGCCCCGGCCTTCGCGGATGAAAAGCCGAAGGAGGAGGTGGACAAGGACGAGTCGGTTCTCAGCTTCACGCTGGAGAACGATCTCCCGGCCAATACCGACCAGTACTACACCAACGGTTTCCGCTTCACCTGGACCAGTGAGGTGAACAACGTGCCGTATGTGGTGCGCAGCGGCTCGGAGCCGCTCCTGGGCACGGGCGAGCGCACGCGGTGGCAGGCGACCTTCGGTCAGAACCTGTACACACCGCAGGACATCAAGCTGGAGAACCCGCCGGCGGACGATCAGCCCTATGCCGCCTGGCTGTACGGCTCGGTCGGCGTGATCAACGACGAGCCGTACGACACGGACACCCGGTTCTCGCGGGTGCAGACCTCCGCGCTGCTGTCGCTGGGCGTGGTCGGGCCGCTGGCCATGGGCGAGCAGGTCCAGGACTTCGTGCACGACATCGTCGGCTCTCCCGACCCCCAGGGCTGGGACCATCAGCTCCACAACGAGCCGGCCGTGCTGCTGATGCTGCAGCGGCGCTGGGTCTTCGGTGCGCCGCTGGCGAGCTATGGCGGACTGCGGGTCGATGCCGCACCGCACACGACCCTGGCGCTGGGCAACGTTTTCACCCACGGGGCTGCGGGCATCACCTTCCGGATCGGCGATCCGCCGGAGGGCGATTACGGCCCGCCGCGCATCCAGCCGGCGAGCCCGGGCTCGGATTTCTTCGGCGAGGTGGTCGGCGGCGACCGGCTCGGCTGGTACCTCTTCGCCGGTGCCGAGGGCCGCGCGGTCGGCCGCAACATCTTCCTGGACGGTAACACGTTCCAGGACTCGCCCAGCGTCGACAAGAACATCTTCGTCGGCGAGCTGTCGGCCGGCGCGGTGCTGACCTATGACGATTTCCGCATCGCCTACACCCATGTGATCCGCAGCCCGGAATTCGAAGGTCAGGGCGGCCCGAGCGTGTTCGGCGGCATCACCGTGGGCTGGCGGTTCTAGGGTGCGATCAGAGGGGCGGGGCCGATAGCCGACCTTTCTTTGCCTGCTCTCTCGCGCATTCCCCGGCCTTGTGCCGGGGCAATCCCATCGGTCGCTCCGAAACTTCCGAGAGCGCGCAAGCTATTGGGATCGGCCCGGAATATATCCGGGCAGTGAACACAGGCGAGGGCTTAACCGCCCGCCAGCCGCTGGAACTGCCCGGGCGTGACCTGGAATGCCTTATGGAAGGCCGCCACGAAGGCGCTCGACGTCGCGTAGCCCGCCTCGAAGGCCACGTCCGTCACCCGTTCCCCGGTGAGAAGCTTCTCCGCCGCCGCGGTCAGCGCCAGGTAGCGGCGCCAGTCGCGATAATTCAGCCCCGTCTCCGCCTGCACCCGCCGCCGCAAGGTGCGCGGGCTGACGGCGAGAAGATCCCCCCATTCCTCCAGCGAGCGCGCGTCCGACGGATCCGCCGAGACCGCGTCGGCGATCCGCGCCACCGCCGGGTCGCTCGGCCGGGGCAGGCGCACGCTGACCCCCGGGGCCGGACGCACCAGCGCCAGGGCCGCGCCCGCCACGGTGGTCCAGGCCCGGTCCAGCCGCTCCCTGTCATAGGTCTCCGCCAGCCAGGTAACCATGTCGGCAAGCGGCGTGCCCTGTTCCACGGCACTGGGGATGTCCGGCAGGGCGCCGGCCCCGTCGTCGCGCACGAACAGGCTGCGCATGGAGCGCTCCTCGGGTGCGAGGGAGCGGTGCGGCGTGCCGGCCGGCAGCCAGAGCACGCTGCCCCGCGGCACCAGCCAGACCCGCTGCGGCGTCTCCACCCGCATGACCCGGGCGAGTGTCAGGGCGAGCTGGCCGCGGTCGTGGGTGTGCCACGGGACGCTGGCGCCCGGCGCGAAGGAGGCGGCATGGCCGATCACCGGCGTGTCGGTCTCCTCGTGACCGCTCACCGGATCCCGTCCCGACTCCCTGTCCTGTCCGCTCGGCGACATCCGTTGTCCGCTCGCTTGGTATCGTCGGTCTTATCCTGGCGCTAGATTAGCACGTGAGGAAACGCATAAAGGGGCAGTGTCCCCGAAGGGTGTGGACGATGGCGGATGCAGCGACGCGGGTCGGCGATTCCGCCCTGGCCGAGCGGCTGGGGCGCGAGATCGAAGGCGAGGTGAAGTTCGACGCCTTCACCCGCGGCCGCTACGCCACCGACGCCTCCATCTATCAGGTCGAACCGATCGGCGTGGTCATCCCGAAGACCGAGAACGACCTGCGCGCCGCCGTGCATATCGCCGAGATGGAGGGCATCCCCCTGCTGCCGCGCGGCGGCGGCACCTCGCAATGCGGCCAGACGGTGAACACCGCCCTGGTTTTGGACTGCACCAAGTACCTGCGCGGGATCACCGACTACGACGAAGAGACCCACGAGGTCACGGTGCAGCCGGGCATCGTGCTCGACCACCTGAACGCCTGGCTCAAGCCGAAGGGGCGGATCTATCCGGTCGACATCTCCACCTCGTCGCGGGCGACGATCGGCGGCATGGCGGCCAACAATTCCTGCGGCGGCCGGTCGATCCATTACGGCATCATGGTCGACAACGTCGCCGCCATCGACGCCATCCTGATGGACGGCACCGAGGCGCGGTTCGACCGGGTGCCGGGCAATCTGGGCGAGCTGTCCGGCCCGGCCCGCTACCGCGACCTGGTGCAGCAGATCCGCGCCATCGCCGAGCGCGAGCAGGGCGAGATCGACGCCAACATCCCCAAGCTGATGCGCAAGGTCGGCGGCTACAACCTGGACCGGGTGGTGGCGCGGGATGCCGCGGGCGGCCACAACATGGCCTCGCTGCTGGTCGGCTCGGAGGGCACGCTCGCCCTGTCTCGGCGGATCAAGCTGAAGACCCACGCGATCCCGAAGCACCGGGTGGTCGGGGTATGCCACTTCCCGACCTTCCACGCCGCCATGGAAAACACCCAGCATCTGGTGACGCTGAAACCGTTCGGCGTCGAGCTGATCGACCGCACCATGATCGAGCTGGCCCGCGAGATCCCGATGTTCCAGGCGGCCATGCGCGAGTTCGTACGGGGCGAGCCGGACGCGCTGCTGCTGGTGGAGTTCGCCGGCGACGAGAAGGCCCCGCTGCTGGCCCGGCTGGACGACCTGGAAACCATGATGGCCGATCTCGGCTTCCCCGGCGCGGTGGTGCGGGCCGAGGATCCGGGGCTGCAAGCGCGGATCACCGAGGTGCGGCAGTCCGGCCTGAACATCATGATGTCGATGAAGAGCGACGGAAAACCGGTCTCCTTCATCGAGGATTGCGCGGTCCCGCTGGAGCATCTGGCGGACTACACCTCGCGGCTGACCGACGTGTTCACCAAGCACGGCACCAAGGGCACCTGGTATGCCCATGCTTCGGTCGGGACCCTGCATGTGCGGCCGATCCTGAACATGAAGGACGGCGGCGACGTGACGAAGATGCGCGCCATCGCCGAAGAGGCCTTCGAGATGGTGCGGGAGTACAAGGGCTCCCATTCCGGCGAACACGGCGACGGCATCGTGCGCTCGGAGTTCCACCGCTCCATGTTCGGCGACCGGGTGGTCGACGCCTTTGCCGAGGTGAAGCGGGCGTTCGATCCCAAGGGGCTGATGAACCCGGGCCGGATCGTCGATCCGCCGAAGATGGACGACCGCTCCCTGTTCCGCTTCAAGCCGGGCTACACGGCGGTCAATCCGGACACCCGCTTCGACTGGTCGGCCTGGGGCGGGCTCTCCGGGGCGGTGGAGATGTGCAACAACAACGGCGCCTGCCGGAAGCGCGATCCGGGCGTGATGTGCCCGAGCTTCCGCGCGACCGGCGATGAGCAGCATCTGGTGCGCGGACGGGCGAACACCCTGCGCCTCGCCCTGTCCGGCCAGCTCGGCCCGGAGGCGCTGACGGATCCGGCCCTGAAGGAGACCCTGGACCTCTGCGTCGGCTGCAAGGGCTGCAAGCGGGAATGCCCGACCGGCGTCGACATGGCGAAGATGAAGACCGAGGTGCTGGGCCAGTACGTCAAGCGCCACGGCCTGTCGGCCAAGGACCGGCTGATCGCCGAAATGCCGCGATATGCCGAGGCCGCGAGCCGCTTTTCTTACATCTCCAACCTGCGCGACGCGCTGCCGGGGGCGGCCTGGCTGAGCGAGAAGCTGCTGGGGTTTGCCAAGGAGCGGACCCTGCCGCATTGGAGCTCGGCGCCGTTCCGCGGATCCGAGGTGAGCGACCGCCCGGTGGCGGACGGCCGGGAGGTCGTGCTCTTCGCCGACACGTTCAATACCTATTTCGAGCCGGACAACCTGCGGGCCGCCGTCGCGGTGCTGGAGGCGGCGGGCTACACCATCCACGTGATCGATCCGGTGCCTTCGGGCGGGCGGCACCTGTGCTGCGGGCGGACCTATCTCGCCTCGGGCCTGATCGAAAAGGCGGAAGCCGAGATGGCCCGTCTGGTGGATGCCTTTGGTCCTTTCGCCGAGCGCAGGGTACCGATCGTCGGGCTGGAGCCGTCCTGTCTCTTCACCCTGAAGGACGAACTGCCCTCGCTCCTGCGCGAGCGGGCCGGCAAGGTGCCGGAGATGGCCATGCTGTTCGAGGAGTTCATCGCCCGCGAGGCTGCCACCGGGCGGCTCGACGGCCTGAAACTCAAGCCGATCGGGGCCAAGGCCCTGGTCCACGGCCATTGCCACCAGAAGGCCTTTGCCGCCATGGGGCCGGTGCAGACCGCGCTGAAGCTGATCCCCGGCCTCGACGTCTCGGTGATCGAGTCGAGTTGCTGCGGCATGGCCGGCGCCTTCGGCTACGAGAAGGACCACATCGAGGTGTCGATGAAGATGGCCGAACTCAGTCTGCTTCCGGCGGTCCGGGCGGCCGATCCGGACACCATCCTCGTCGCCGACGGCACCTCGTGCCGCCACCAGATTCACGACGGCGCAGGGCGAGAGGCGATCCACGTCTCCCGCGTCCTGGAACGCGCCCTCGCCTGACCAGAACAGAACCCTTAGGAGGAACACCCCATGGCCCACCGCGCCGGTCCCCATTTCCTGCAGATCCCCGGTCCCTCCAACGTGCCGGGCCGCATCCTGCGTGCCATCGAGCGGCCGACCATCGACCACCGCGGCCCTGAGTTCCAGGCGCTGGCCAAGGACGTGCTGGAGAAGATCAAGCCGATCTTCAAGACCAAGAACCCGGTCATCATCTTCCCGGCCTCGGGCACCGGCGCCTGGGAGGCGGCTCTGGTCAACACGCTCTCGCCCGGCGACAAGGTTCTCATGGTCGAGACCGGCCAGTTCTCCACCCTGTGGGTCGAACTCGCCACCCGCATCGGCCTGAAGCCGGAGGTGATCGAGGGCGACTGGCGCCGCGGCGTCGATCCGGCCGAGGTGGAAGCGCGCCTGTCCAAGGACAAGGGCCACGAGATCAAGGCGGTGTGTTGCGTCCACAACGAGACCTCGACCGGCGTGACTTCCCGCATCCCCGAGGTGCGCAAGGCGATCGACGCGGCCGGGCATCCGGCGCTGTTCATGGTCGACACCATCTCGGGCCTGGCCTCGGCCGACCTGCGCCATGACGAGTGGGGGATCGACGTCACCATCTCAGGTTCGCAGAAGGGCCTGATGCTGCCGCCGGGGATCAGCTTCAACGCTGTCAGCGACAAGGCGCTGGAAGCCTCGAAATCCTCGAAGATGACCAAGTCCTATTGGGAGTGGTCGTCGCAGATCGGCCAGAACCCGACCGGCAACTTCCCCTACACCCCGAACACCAACCTGCTCTACGGCCTCAAGGAGGCCTGCGACATGCTGATGGACGAGGGGCTGGACAACGTCTTCGCCCGCCACGAGCGCCACGCCGAGGCGACCCGCCGCGCCGTGCGTCACTGGGGCCTGGAGACCCAATGCCAGGACAGCCGCGAATACTCCCCCGTCCTGACCGGTGTGGTGATGCCCGAGGGCCATGACGCCGACGCGGTGCGCAAGGTCATTCTGGACAAGTTCGACATGTCGCTCGGCGCCGGCCTCGGCAAGGTGAAGGGCCGGATGTTCCGGATCGGCCATCTGGGCGATTTCAACGACCTGATGCTGTGCGGCACCCTGTCCGGCTGCGAGATGGGCCTGCGGATGGCCGGCGTGCCGATCCAGACCGGCGGCGTCCAGGCGGCACTCGACTATCTGAGCGGCAACGCCTGATTCACACACACTCAACCGTCATCCTGAACTTGTTTCAGGACCTCCATGCAGTTCGACCTGGGAGGTCCCGAAACGAGTTCGGGATGACGACGTTTTGTTGGGTTGAGTCGCTGAAGACTACCCCAACACCCCGGCCGCCAGGGCGAAACTGATCGTGCCGCTGGCCACGCCGATCAGCAGGTTCCGGCGCGAGAGGTAGAAGGCGGCGATCCCGATCAGCGCAGCACCCAGCCGCACCTCCAGGCCGATGCTGGCCAGATCGCCGCTCGGCAGGATCAACAGCCGTGACAGCAGCCCGGCCAGGACCGCGAAGGAGGCGAAGGAGAACCAGCGGAACACCGCGCCCTCCGGATCGAGGCGCCTGGCCAGGAACACCCCCAGGCCGCGCCAAAGGGCGGTGGCCGCGATCGCGCCGGCCACCACCAGTGCTGCCGTCACCGGACCGAAAGCGGTCATGCCTCCTCCTTGCTGCGCGTCCGGTCGGCCAGGAACCCGGCGGTGCCGCCGACGATGCCGGTGACGATCAGGCCGGTATCGGGGAGGTACATGTTGATCGGAATGCCGGCCGCAACGCCGGTGATCACGGCGACGGCGGCGCCCCGCCCCCTGGTGTCGAGCAGGAGCAGCATCAGGAAGCAGGCGTTGATGAACAGCAGCGCCAGGGCCAGGGGCTTGGGCAGGCCGGCGGCGCCGAGAAAGCCGATCAGCGTGGCGATGGCCGCCACCGACATGCAGATGCAGGCAAATCCGGTGTGGTAGCCGAGCCGGGCCTGGGGCGTTTCCGGAGACGAAGACCGCATGACATAGGCCCAGGACGTGGCCGACATGAGCTGCGCCTGGGTGAAGCGCGCCAGGGTGCCGCTGCCGCCCAGGGTCGGCATCAGCGACACCGCCATGGGGAAGAACCGCATGTTCGCCATGCCCACGGCGATGGCGATGGCGAGGATGTCGGCGCCGGCGGCATACATCTCCGCCATGACGATCTGACCGGGCAGGCCCCAGATCAGGATCGTGGAGAGCACGGCCAGTCCGCCGCCGAATCCGGTGTCGTGCGCAAGCGCGCCGTATCCGGTCAGGCTGCCGAGCAACACAACCGTTGGAAGGCCCACCGCGGCACGCATTCCCGCTTTCAGACCGCCGGCGAAGTCGAGAGGTTTCATGAGGGTATCGTAGCGGGGATAAATGCCGGGAAAACCGGAAAAACACCTGCAAATCCGCTTGCGGCTCGGTTAGTGTATGCAATCTCGCCCCCATCGAAGAGGGGCACAGGGACGGATTTGTCTTTTTTGGGAGTTAGGGGATGGATGCCAAGCGGCTCATCGAGGTCAACGATCTGAAGGTCCACTTCCCGCTGGAGGACCGAACGGTCAAGGCGGTCGATGGGGTGTCATGGCATATCGATAAGGGCGAAACCCTGGCCGTGGTCGGCGAGTCCGGCTCGGGCAAGTCGGTGACCGCCATGTCGATCATGCGCCTGACCGACAACGCGGGCGGCAAGATCCCCTCCGGCGAGATCCTGTTCCGCAAGCCGTCGGGCGACGTGGTCGACATCGCCAAGCAGTCGATGGACGACATGCGCTCGATCCGCGGCAACGACATCTCGATGATCTTCCAGGAGCCGATGACGTCGCTGAACCCGGTGTTCACCGTCGGGTTCCAGATCGCCGAGGCGATCATGCTGCACCAGGGCAAGACCGAGGAGCAGGCGCTGCAGCAGGCGCTGGAAATGCTCAAGCTTGTCCGCATTCCCGAGCCCGAGAAGCAGCTCAACCAGTATCCGCACCAGCTGTCCGGCGGCATGCGCCAGCGCGTGATGATCGCCATGGCGCTGTCCTGCCGGCCGAGCCTGCTGATCGCCGACGAGCCGACCACCGCGCTCGACGTGACGATCCAGGCGCAGATCCTCGACCTGATCAAGCAGCTCCAGAACGAGATCGGCATGTCGGTGATGTTCATCACCCACGACATGGGCGTGGTGGCCGAGGTGGCCGACCGGGTCGTCGTCATGCTGCGCGGCAAGAAGGTCGAAGAGGGCCCGGCCCAGCAGATCTTCGAGAATCCGCAGCACCCCTATACCAAGGCGCTGCTGGCGGCGGTCCCGCGCCTGGGCTCGATGAAGGGCCACAAGCTGCCGATGAAGTTCGCCAATGTGGACGTCAAGCGCGCCGAAGGCGACGTCGTCTCCGAACAGAACACCGTGCCCGAGGCGGCGCTGCAGATCCGCGACACGGTGAAGGTGGACGCCCCGCCGCTGCTGAAGGTCGAGGGTCTGACCACCCGTTTCGACATCCGCGGCGGGATGTTCGGCAAGGCCAGCGGCCGGGTCCACGCGGTGGAGAACGTCTCCTTCAGCCTGCAGCCGGGCGAGACCCTGGCGGTGGTCGGCGAGTCCGGCTGCGGCAAGTCCACCACCGGCCGAAGCATCATTCGCCTGGTCCAGCCGACCCGGGGGTCGGTGATCTTCGAAGGTCAGGAGCTCAGCGGCCTGTCCGCGTCGGAGATGCGGCCGTTCCGCCGCGACATGCAGATGATCTTCCAGGATCCGTTCGCGTCGCTGAACCCGCGCATGACCGCGGGCGACGCCATCGCCGAGCCGATGATCGTGCACGGTCTGGCCCGGGGCAAGGATGCCCAGGACCGGGTGATCGACCTGCTGCGCCGCGTCGGCCTCGACGCCGAGCACGCGGGCCGCTACCCGCACGAGTTCTCCGGCGGACAGCGTCAGCGTCTCTGCATCGCCCGGGCGCTCGGCCTGTCGCCGAAGCTGATCATCGCCGACGAGGCGGTCTCCGCCCTCGACGTGTCGATCCAGGCCCAGGTGGTCAACCTGATGATGGATCTGCAGGAGGAGATGGGCCTCGCCTATCTGTTCATCAGCCACGACATGGCCGTGGTGGAGCGGATCAGCCACCGGGTCGCGGTGATGTATCTCGGCGAGATCGTCGAGATCGGCCCGCGCCAGGCGGTGTTCGAGAACCCGCAGCACCCCTACACCAAGAAGCTGATGGCCGCGGTGCCGATCGCCGATCCGTCCAAGCGCAAGACCGAGCTGCGTCTGATGACCGACGAGATCCCCAGCCCGGTCAAGCCGGTCGGGTACGAGCCGCCGCAGCGCTACTACGACGAGGTCTCGCCGGGCCATTTCGTCCAGCGCACCGCCAGCGGAGCGGCCGAGGCCGCCTGACGCGTCGGTTATCGATCGCCGAAGAGTTCCATGAAGGCCCGTCGCAGGACGGGCCTTCTTCATTTCTGGTACTGGTCCAGCGCCAAAACGGGAGTATTTATTTCAAAGTGGTTCTTCATGAGCCCGATGCGGCGGAGGGAACATGGACGGCAACGCGTCATTCTCGGCGACCATCCCCGACCGATTGCTGCGATCGGTCTATGAATACTGGCGGGAACTCTGCCGCACGCTGGGTCGGTTGCCGCGCCGCCGGGAGATCGATCCTCTCGACCTGCCGCCCGCCTTCCTGCCGCTGGCGATGATCCTGGTGCGCGAGCCGTCCGGCCGATACCTCTGCGAGCTGGCCGGCACGAAGCTTCTGGACATGCACAAGGTTAAGATGACCGGGATGTATGTGGACGAAATGATGCCCGCCGGCCCCACCGCGAGCCGCGAGACGATCTATGCCCGGGCGCTCGGTGATCCCTGCGCCGCCTATTGTCGCTTGCGCTTCGCCATACCCGGGCGGGAGTTCGTCGCCAGCGATCGGCTCTATCTTCCGGCGCTGTCCAACGACGGCGACGAGGTCTCGGTCCTCTTCTCCGGCCATGTCTTCCTGTCGATCGCGGACCTGCGCGGCGAAGAGGCGGATGAAGACGGCTTCTATCGCCGGGCCTTCGACCTGCCGATCGGCTAAGGACTGCCTATGGGACGGAGGCCGGGTTCGCATCGGCTTCGACATTTTCGCGGATCTAACGCACCATCGATGAGAAACCTTCCGGCGACTTGAGAGGTTCGACGTGAATCAGGCCATGGGTTTTCGGGCGTCACTCACCGATGCGGGACTGGTCGGTCTGTACGATTACTGGGTGGGGCTGCGGGAGTCGCTGGGGCGCCTGCCGCGCCGGTCGGAGATCGATCCGCTGGACCTGCCGTCCGACGTCCTGCCCGGCATGATCATCATTGAGCGCAACGCGGATCATCGGTTCTGGTGCCGGCTGGCGGGGACGCGCATGCGCGAGATCTACGGCTTCGAGGTCACCGGCAAGTATCTCGACGACGTCATTCCGACGGGGGCGGCCACGTTCCGCCGCAAGATCTACCAGATGGCCCTGGACGGGCGGTGTGCCGTGTTCTGCCGGTTGCGGTTCTCCGTGCCCGGCCGGGAGTTCGTGGCCAGCGACAGGCTCTACGTGCCGGTCGTGAACGACGACACGGACGAGGTGACGGTCCTGGTCGGCGCCCAGCGTTACCTGATGAGCTCCGAGATCGTCGGCACGCCGGACAGCGACGGCGTCTACGCCCTGATGGTCGACGACACGTCGGCCTGAACGGTACCGCTTCCACAAGAACACGAACGGTCGCGAAACTGAAAAGGGCCCCGAAACGGGGCCCTTTCCGGAGATGGATGACGCTGCGCTTACTGGGAGCGCAGGCGGGGATCCAGGGCGTCGCGCACCGCGTCGCCGAACAGGTTGAAGCCGAACACCGCGATGGTGATGGCGAGACCCGGGAAGATCGGAACCCAGATCGCGCTCTCGGCATACTCCTCCGCACCGCCCTGCAGCATGAGCCCCCAGGCCGGGGTCGGCTCCTGCACGCCCAGGCCCAGATAGGACAGGGACGCCTCCAGCAGGATCGCCTCGCCCAGGAAGGCGGTGAGCATGATCAGGAACGGCGCCACCACGTTCGGGGCGATGTGGCGGAAGATGATCCGCGCGCTGCTGTAGCCGATCGAGCGGGCGGCATCCACATAGGGCATCTCGCGGACCGCCAGGGCGCTCGACCGCACGACCCGGGCACAGCGCGGGATGAACGGGATGGTGATCGCCATGATCACCTTCTCCGTTCCGGTGCCGAAGATCGCCACGATGGCCAGCGCCATGATGATCAGCGGGAACGCCATGAAGACGTCGATGATCCGCTGCAGGATCAGGTCGAAATACCCGCCGAAATAGGCACTCGCCACCCCGAGCGCCAATCCGGCGAAGGAGCCGATGATCGCCGCGGTGAAGCCGACGAGGAGGGCCGTCCGCGCGCCGTAGATGATGCGCGAGAACAGGTCGCGGCCGAACTGGTCGGTGCCGAGCAGGAAGTATCCTTCGCCCATCTCGCTGGTGGACCCGGGTGGAACGAGCATGTCGGCGAAGTTCGCCTGCTCGGGGTCGAACGGGGCCAGCCAGGGGGCGAAGACAGCCATGAACACCATGGCCAGGACGACGATGCCACCGGCAAAGCCGAGGGGTTGTTTGCGGGCGAGGCTGACAATGTGCTGCAGGATCGTCTTGCGCTGCGGCAGCCGGTCGGACTCGATGCTGATCTCGGGGGACGTCATCGTGAAGGCACCCTTAGCTGTAGCGAATGCGCGGGTCGAGCCACGCATACATGATGTCGACCAGGAAGTTCATGAGGACGAAGATCGCCACCACGAGCATCACGAGAGCCTGGGTCATGGTGTAGTCCGACTGGGTCACGGCGGAGACGAACAGCTTGCCGAGCCCGTTGAGGTTGAACACCTGCTCGGTCACCACCAGACCGCCCATGAGGAACGCGAACTCGATGCCGACGATGGTGATGACCGGCAGCATGGCGTTCTTCAGCGCATGCTTGTTGATGATCACCTTCTCGATCAGCCCCTTGGCGCGGGCCGTGCGGACATAGTCCTCGCGCAGCACCTCCAGCATGGCCGAACGGGTCATGCGGGTGGCGACGGCCGAATACCGGTATCCGGTGGCGAGCGCCGGCCAGATCAGCTGGGACATGTTGTGGACCGGGTCGACGAAGAACGACTCGAAATGGATCGGCGGCATCCAGGGCCGACCGAACCATGCCTGGGAGCCTATGAGCAGGCCCAGGATGATCAGGATTCCGAGCCAGAAGGACGGCATGGCGATACCGGCGATGCTGAACGTCCGCACCAGGTAGTCGATCCAGGAATTCTGCTTGGCCGCGGAGATGACGCCGAGCGGCAGGGCGATCACCACCGAGACGAAGGTCGCCATCAGGGCCACCTGCAGCGACAGCTCGAAGCGGATCGCGATCTCGTAGGCGACCGGCTGGCCGGTCCACATCGACACGCCGAGGTCGAAGGTGAAGAAGCCGACCATGTATTCGAAGAACTGGTACCAGATCGGATCGGTCAGGCCGAGCCGCTGCTGGCACTGGAGGATCTGCTGCGGATCCGCGTAGGAGCCCTCGCCGCCGAATTTCAGCAGGCAGACGTCACCAGGGACCAGGCGCAACAGAAGAAAGATCAGGATTGCGGCGCCGATCAGCGTCGGCAGCAACATCAGCAATCGTTTGATGATGTATGTGTACATCTGAGGCGTCGCTCACGCTATTCATAAGGGGACAAAGAACCGCCCCGGGACGTGATGTCCCGGGGCGGCGGATGAGCGTGTCGGAAGCGTCAGCCGCCGAGCTGCTTCTTACGCTCGGCCGCGTCGATCCAGATGTTCTCGAGCGACTGGTTGAGGTAGTGGCTCGGGGACGTCTTCCAGCCCTTCACATAGGAGCGGTACGGGTTGATCTTGTACCACCACAGCGTGATGAACTGGGACGCCAGGTCGTTCAGGACCCGCTTCTCGAACTTGGCGAACAGCTCGCGCTGCTGCCCCTCGTCGCCGGTCTTCAGAAGCTCGGCGTAGGTGCTCTCGAGCTCCTCGTCCTTGAAGTACGAGTAGTTCGCGCCCGAGGAGGGCAGGAACTTCGAGATATCGGCGATCGGGTTCACGACGGCCTGGCAGTTGAAGTCGAGGGAGATCTCGAAGTTCTTCTGCGTGCGCAGGGTCGCGTAGAACGGCGTGGACGGCTGCACCCACTGTTCCACATCGAGGCCGATACGGCGCCACTGGTCAATCAGCCAGGTGCCGACGACCTTGTACGGCTGGTCCACACCGCGGTTATGCAGGGTGAACTTCAGGCCTTCGTGGCCGGCCTCTTTCAGGAGCGCCTTGGCCTTCTCGCGGCTCGCCTCGATATCCTTGCTGTAGCCGATGATGTTCTTCTCGAGATACTCCGGCGTGGAGGAGATCGGGTGGCCCGGGAAACCGATGCCGCCGACCGTCTTCACGATCGCGATCTTGGAGAGGTACTCGGAGCCCTGGTACCGGTCGATGGCCAGGGACAGGGCCTGACGCACGCGCGGGTCGTCGAACGGCTTCGCTTCGTGGTTCGGCGTGACGATCAGCACGCAGTTCCAGTCGCTCTCCTGAACCTAGATCTGGTCGCCGAGGGCTTCCTTGAGGTCGTCACGCGCCTTCGGCGGGAAGCCGCGGAACTCGATATCGGCCTGACCGCCGCGGATGGCCTGCAGGCGGACCGACATCTTCGGCGCGATCAGCGAGGTGAACCCGTCGAGATACGGCTTGCCATCGTGGTAGTAGTTCGGGTTCTTCTTGCCCGTCACGTGGCTGCCCTGCACATGCTCCACGAAGTGGAACGGGCCGCTGCCGTTGATGTTGGTCTGGTGCCACGTGTAACCGTGATCATCCAGGTCCTTCTTCGAGTAGACGAAGTTGAACGGCATGGCGATCGTCGGGATGAACGTGCCGGACGGGAACTTCAGATTGAAGACAACCGTCTCCGGATCCGGAGCCTCGACCGAGTCGATCATCGCGAAGTAGGCCTTGCGGTTCGACGCCACACCTTCCGGCGGGAACGCGAGCTTGTCGAACGTGGCCTTGATGTCGGCGGAGGTCAGTTCCTGGCCGTCCTGGAACTTCACACCCTTGCGGATCTTGAAGGTGTAGGTCT
Organism: Thalassobaculum sp. OXR-137; assembly: GCF_034377285.1. NCBI lineage: Bacteria > Pseudomonadati > Pseudomonadota > Alphaproteobacteria > Rhodospirillales > Thalassobaculaceae > Thalassobaculum > Thalassobaculum sp. OXR-137. Next base: position 1,394,481 of record NZ_CP139715.1, read on the forward strand.
TGCCGTCGTTGGTCGGCGCCGGCACGTCGCCCACGCAGAGATCGCAAACGAAGTCGGTCGGCGACGACGGATTGTCCGGATTGACCCGGATCAGCAGGCTGTAGAACGGCCGGATCGGATGGATCATGCCGAAAGTGGATTCGATGTGGCCGTCGTAGGACGGGATGTCGCTGCCAACCACGAGGCGCAGTTCGCCGCCATACTCCTGAGCGGACGCCGGCATCGAGCCCGCTCCGGCCAAAAGGGCCGAGCCGAACACGACCGAGGCCGCTAACCGGGTCAGACGTGACTTCATAGGGTCGTCTCCTTCCCAAACGTGACAGTGCACCTGACCAGCAGGGGTCAGGAACGGCTTGTTACAGGGACACTTTCGCCCGACGCCTCGGCGTCGTCGTCACTGTCCCACTTGCATGTCGGTCGGGATGCGGCACACGTCCGCGATGTTCCTCCCGTCCCTGCTTTCTTTTCCGGTGTGATTAAGTCCACCGGTTGCCGCGTCTTATGACGCTTGTATACAGTTTCATGACCCGCGCCGGGGGTCAAGTGATGCCCCCAGGAACTGAACTGAATTATGCAAACAACAAGGCGCGCGGCCGAGGAGGAAGCAATGGCCGACCAAGAGGTCAAGGCGCTGGTTTTCGATGTCTTTGGGACTGTCGTGGATTGGCGGACGAGCGTGGCGGCTGAAGTCGATGCGCTGGCCGCGAAGAAAGGCTGGACATTGGACGGCGTGGAGTTCGCCATGCGGTGGCGATCCCTCTACGCGCCTTCCATGCGGCCGGTGCGTCGCGGAGAAGCGCCCTACCGCCGCCTCGACGACCTGCATCGGGAAAGCCTGCGCACCGTCCTGCAGGAATATGAGGTGAGCCTCGGCGACGACGAGCTGGAGCATCTGAACAAGGTCTGGCACCGGCTGCATCCCTGGCCGGACAGTGTTCCGGGACTGACCCGGCTCAAGAAGAAGTTCATCATCGCCACCATGTCGAACGGCAACGTCTCGCTGATGGTCAACATGGCGAAGTTCGCCGGCCTGCCCTGGGACACGATCCTCGGCTCCGAGCCGGCCCGGAACTACAAGCCGGAACCCGTGGTCTACCTGACCGGCGCCGACTGGCTCGGCCTGGATCCGTCCCAGGTTCTGATGACGGCGGCCCATAACAGCGATCTGCAGGCGGCCCGCGACCTCGGGTTCAAGACCGCCTTCATCCTGCGTCCCACCGAATACGGCCCGAACCAGCACAAGGACAACGAGGCCGAAAGCGACTGGGACTACATCACGAACAGCATGGAAGAGCTGGCCGACAAGCTCGGCGCCTGAGGGAGGGTGACATGACGACGGTTATCGAGACCTACGCCCGCTTCGCCGCCGGCCTGCGCACGGCCCCGCTCTCCGACGAGGTCCGCCATCATGCGGAGCGGGCCATCGTCGACTGGTTCGCCGCCTGCGTTCCCGGCGGAGTGATGGCGCCGGCGACCCTGGTGGCCGAGGCCCTGTCCGACCAGGTCGGGGCCGGCAACGCCTCGCTGGTTCCGGGCGGTCAGCGGGCCACCGCCCAGACCGCGGCGCTGATCAACGGCACCGCGTCGCATACGGTGGAGTTCGACGACATCTTCCGCGAGGGGCTCTACCATCCGGGCACGCCGACCATCTCCGCCGCCCTGGCGGCGGCCGAGCTGGCCGGCGCGGACGGCGCCCGGCTGATCGCCGGCGTCGTCGCCGGGTACGAGGTCTCGAACCGCATCGCCAAGGCGGTCAATCCGCGCCATTACGACTACTGGCACACCACGGCGACGGTCGGCTGCTTCGGCGCGGCCGCCGCGGCGTCGGTGATCCTCGATCTGGACGCCGTCCAGACCGCCCATGCCCTGGGCACGGCCGCGACCATGGCCGCCGGCCTGCAGCAGGCGTTCCGGGCCGATGCCATGAGCAAGCCGCTGCATTCCGGCCGCGCCGCCGAGGCCGGCATTCTCGCCGCCCGCCTCGCCAAGGCCGGGGTGACCGGCGCGCTGGATGCGCTGGAGGGACCGCGCGGCTTCGGGGCGGCGATGAGCGGGCCGGATGTGGACTGGGAGGCGGCCACCGCCACCCTCGGATCCGACTGGACGATCACCCGGGTCACCTTCAAGAACCACGCCGCCTGCGGCCATGTGCATGCGGCGGTCGACGCGGTCACCGAAATCGCCGCCGCCAACGGCATCTCCGTCGACCGGATCGCCATTATCGAGGCCGGCTCCTATGCCAAGTCGGTGGAAATCTGCGGCAATGCCAACCCGGTCACCGCCTTCGAGGCGAAGTTCAGCCTTCCCTACTGCGTGGCGGCGGTGCTGGTGCGCGGCTCGGTCCGGCGGGCGGCATTCGAGCCGGACGCCCTGGCCGACCCGGCGATCCGCGATCTGATGACCAAGGTAGTGCACACCGTCGATCCCGGCTGCGAGGCGGCCTTTCCGGGCGTGCGCTCGGCCCGCGCGGCGATCGTGACGACGGATGGGGAGCGGTTCGAGTTCTTCGCGCCGACGCGCAAGGGCGATCCGGACAATCCGCTGACCGATGCCGAGCTGGACGCGAAGTTCCACGAGCTGACCGACGAGGTGCTCGGCACGGCCGCGGCAAGCGCGTTGCTGGCCCGTCTGCGCGACCTGCGCTCGGCCGGCCCGGTCGGCGACCTGCTGCGGGCCAGCGCCCTTGCCCAGGCGGCGGAATAGCGCGCTAAACATACAGCACTCCCCGGCCTTGTGCCGGGGCCGACGGTTCCACGGGCCTGACGCATGAGGCGGATTTCATGCGGCACAGAGGGTCGGCGGTGGGCCCGGCACAAGGCCGGGGAGTGCGAAAAGAACAACGGATACGCACCAAGACCACCTCACCCACCGGAGACCCGAATGTCCTCCCTCTATGACGACCTGCTCACCGAGGAGCAGCTTCAGTTCCGCGATGCCGTGCGCGGTTTCGCCGAGCGCCACCTGGCGGCCGACCGGCTGGCCCGCGCCCATCGCTCGGAGTTTCCCTTCGACGTCGCCAAGCTGATGGCGGAGCAGGGGCTGCTCGGCATCACCTTCAAGGAGGAGGACGGCGGCATGGGCGGCTCGCTCATGGACGCCATCGTGGCCATCGAGACGGTCTCCGCCGTCTGCCCACGCTCGGCCGACGTCATCCAGGCCGGCAATTTCGGGCCGATCCGCACCTTCGTGGAATACGCCACCCCGGATCAGAAGGAACGCTATCTTGCCCCGCTGATCGGCGGCGAGGCGACCATTTCGGTCGGCATGAGCGAGCCCGAGGCCGGATCCGCCGTCACCGACCTGAAGACCACCGCCACCCCGGACGGCGACGGCTTCCGCATCAACGGCACCAAGGTGTTCTCCTCCCACAGCCCGGATTCCAACCTGTTCCTGGTCTATGTCCGCTACGGACCGGGCGTCGACGGCATCGGCTCGGTGCTGATCGAGCGCGGTCAGGAGGGCTTCACCCTCGGGCGCCCCTCCCGCTATGTGGGCGGCGACGACTGGTGCCAGCTCTATTTCGAGGACGTCTATGTCGGCCCGGAGAACGTCCTGCTGCGCGAGGGCGGCTTCAAGAAGCAGATCGCGGCGTTCAACATCGAGCGCCTGGGCAATTCCGCCCGCGCGCTGGCTTTTGGCCGCCACGCCTTCGAGATCGCCCGCGAGCACGCCGAGACCCGGCACCAGTTCGGCCGGCCGCTCGCCGATTTCCAGGGCCTGCAGTGGAAGTTCGCCGAGGCCGCCCTGCGCATGGAGGCGGCCCAGCTCATGCTCTACCGGGTCGCCGGCAAGGCCGATAAGGGGCTGCCCAGCGCTTACGAGACCGCCCTGGTCAAATACCTCTGCAACGAGGCCGGGTTCCTTGCCGCCAACGAGTCGATGCAGATCCTCGGCGGCCTCGGCTACACCGAGGAGAGCCTGGTGGAATACTGCTGGCGCCGGGCCCGCGGCTGGCAGATCGCCGGCGGCAGCCTGGAGATGATGAAGAACCGGATCGCCGAGGGCGTGTTCAACCGGCGCTTCTCCCAGCGTCCGCCGAAGCCCGCCCCGAAGTCGAGCGCGTGAGGCGGGACATGGCTGACAGCAAGGGCTGGATCGACGCCCTCGTCCGGCCGGCCACGGTTGCCGTGGTCGGCGCCTCCGACGATCCCAAGAAGGACAGCGCCCGCCCGCTGCGCTTCCTGCGCAAGCACGGCTTCGCCGGCACGGTCTGGCCGATCAACCCCATGCGCGAGACCGTGCTGGGGGAGAAGGCCTGGCCGAGCCTGGCCGCCCTGCCGGCGGTGCCGGAGCATGTCTATATCGTCACCGCGGCCGAGCGGGTCGAGGAACAGGTGGTGGAGGCCGCCCGCCTGGGCGTGAAGGTCGCCACGGTCCTGGCCGACGGCTTCGCCGAGGCGGGAGAGGACGGGGCGGAGGCCCAGCGTCGGCTGGTGGAGAAGGCCCATGCCGGCGGCATGCGGCTTCTCGGCCCCAACAGCATGGGGGCGGCCAATGTCGCCGACCGCACCCCCTTCACCACCAATGCCGCCTGGGAGGCCGAAAGCCTGAAGCCCGGCCGGCTGATGGCCCTGTCCCAGTCCGGCTCCCTGATCGGCACCCTGGTGTCGCGCGGGGCGGCTCGCGGCATCGGCTTTCATTCCCTGGTCTCCGTCGGCAACGAGGCGGACCTGGATGTGGGCGCCATCGGTGAGGCCGCGGTCGGGCTGGAGGAGGTCGATGCCTTCGTCCTGTTCCTGGAGACCGTGCGCCGGCCGGAGCGGATTGCCGCCTTCGCCCGCGCGGCCGACGCCGCCGGCAAGCCGATCGTGGTCTACAAGCTCGGCCGCTCGCCCGAGGCCCAGGCGCTCGCCGTCTCCCATACCGGCGCCCTGGTCGGCTCGGACAAGGCGGCGGACGCCTTCTTCCGCGATCTCGGCATCTTGCGGGTCGACCAGTTCGAGGCGCTGCTGGAACTCCCCGCCCTGCTGAAAGGCCGCCGGCCCGATGCGTCCCGCCGTTCCAAGCCCGTCGCGGTGGTGACCACCACCGGCGGCGGCGGAGCGATGGCCGTCGACCGTCTCGGAGCCGCCGGCATCGCGGTGGAAGGGGCCTCCGACGCCTTGCGCGCCCATGTGAAGGAGGCGGTGGGGCTGTCCCTGAAGCCGGCCCGGCTGATCGACGTGACCCTGGCCGGTGCGCGCTACGAGGTGATGAAGACCGTGCTCGACGGGCTGCTGGACAGCGGCGATTACGCGGCCGTGGTGGCGGCCATCGGCTCCTCGGCCCAGTTCCTGCCGGAGCGGGCGGTGCAGCCGATCGTCGATTGCGCGGGGCACGCCACGCCCATCGCCGCCGCCCCGCTGCCCCAGGCCGACCGGGCGCTGGCCATGCTGTCCGAGGCGGAGGTCGCCGGGTTCCGCTCGGTTGAATCCATGGCCGATGCGGTCCGCGCCTTCATCGAATGGACGCCGCCGAAACCGGTCCCGACCGAGGCCGCGCCGGAGATCGGCCCGGCCCGGCCCGGCGCGGTGCTGGGGGAGGCGGACGGCCTCGACCTGCTCGACCGGCTCGGCATGACCACCGTGGGGCGTCGTCTGCTCGGGGTCGACGAGGCGATCCCCGACGACATCGCCTATCCGGTGGTGCTGAAGGCGGTGAGTGCCGACCTGCCGCACAAGACCGAGGCGGGAGCCGTCGCCCTGGGCCTGACCGACAGGCCGGCGCTGGCGGCGGCGCGCGACGCCATGCGGGAGCACCTGAAGACCTCCGCGCCCGGCGCGGTGCTGGAGGGCTGGCTGGTGCAGACCATGGTCCGCGGACTGGGCGAGGCGCTGGTCGGCTACCGGGTCGATCCCGAGGTCGGGCCGGTGATCAGCGTGGCGCCGGGCGGGATCTTCGCCGAGCTTTACGAGGACGTGGCGGTCCGCACCGCCCCGGTCGACCTGGCCGGCGCGCGGGAGATGATCGCCCAGGTGAAGGGTCTCAAGGCGCTCGCCGGCTGGCGCGGCAAGCAGGCCGGCGACCTGGAAGCCTTGGCCCGGGCGGTGGTCTCCCTGTCCACCCTGGCCCTCGATCCGGAGCTGCGCGTGGCCGAGGCGGAGGCCAACCCGGTCATGGTGCTTGCGGACGGCGCGGTCGCGGTGGATGCGCTGGTGAGCTTCGCCTGAGCACCTGACGCCGGCCCTTCGACACCTCCCCCGGCGGGGCGCCGGGGTCCTGCTCAGGGCGAGGTCATCAAGATATAGCCCAAGACCTCGTCCTGAGCAGCGACCGCAGGGAGCGTGTCGAAGGACACGCGCGCCCTCAAAAGAAAAGCCCCGGCGCGAGGCCGGGGCTGATCTTGTATCCGGAACGGGAGGGCCGCCTTACCGGCTCGCCACCGCCGTGTTGCTGCGCAGCGAGGCCACGCGCTGGTCGATCGCCGGCAGGAACCGCCGGAACTTGTCCAGCTCCTTGCCCTTGAGCTGCTCGCCGGCGGGCAGCTTCACGCTCATCGGGTTTTCCTGGCGGTTGTCGACCAGGACTTCGTAATGCAGGTGCGGGCCGGTGGAGCGGCCGGTGGTGCCCACATAGCCGATGATGTCGCCCTGCTTCACCCGCTTGCCCTTGCCCATGCCCTTGGCGAACTTGCTCATATGGGCATAGGCGGTCTTGATCGTGCTGTTGTGGCGCAGCCGCACGTAGTTGCCGTAGCCGCCGTTGCGCCCGGCAATCTCCACCACGCCATCGCCGGCCGCCATGATCGGCGTGCCGCTGCGGGCGGCGAAGTCCACGCCCTTGTGCATCTTGGTATAGCCGAGGATCGGGTGCTTGCGCTTGCCGAAGCCCGAGGACAGGCGCGCGCCGTCGATCGGCGTGCGCATCAGCGTCTTGCGCACGCTCTGGCCCTTGGGATCGAAATAGTCGGTGATGCCGCTGGCCGGGGTGTAGCGGTAGAAGGTGACCTTCTTGCCGGACAGGGTCATGGACGCGTACTGGATCTCGCCGTTGCGGACCCGGTTGCCCAGCTCGTCCTCATAGGTGTCGAACATCACCTCGAAGCTGTCGCCGGCCTGCACGTCGCGCTGGAAGTCCACGTCGAAGCTGAACACCCGGACCAGGGAGACCAGCACGTCGATCGGCATGCCGGCGTCGAGGGCGGCCTCGTACAGGCTGCTCTGGATCTTGGCGGCGGCGAAATCGTCGCGATGCTCGAGCTCGCGGACCACCTCCTCGGCGACGAAGCCGGAATCGGTATCGGCCCGCACCTCGATATCCCGCTCGGCGCTCGGCTGCAGGGAGAGACCGAGGAAGGCCGGCCCGGCGGCCTGCTCCTGGAAGGTGAGGACGATGTCCTGGCCGATCTGCAGCCGGCGGACGTCATAGACGTCGGACAGGCGGTCGATGGCCGTATGGGCGGTGGCGCGGTCGACGCCGTTGTCCATGAGCAGCTTTATAAGGGTGTCGCCAGGCGCGACGGTGACGACGCGATCCTCGGGCTCCGGCGTGACCGCGAAGCGATGGGCGTCCCGGACCAGCTCGGTGTCGTATTTCGGCCGGGGGGCCGGTGCGGGGGCAGACGTCAGATGGCCAGTGGCCTGGTCTATGGTCTGAGTATCGGTTGCGGCAGCCCGGGCAGGGGTGTCGCGGTCGATAATCAGTGCAATCGCGAGAGCGGAAACCATTGCGGTTCCCGCCAAGGCCACCTTCGTCCAGCGCATACGGTGCCGTCTCCCCTGATGTATGGCGCGCCCGCCGGTCCCGACAGGCATGTGTGTGGGATGGTCTAACCCGTCCCCCAAGGACTGTCGAATCATGTCCCTGGGCGTTGCGCGTGTCAAGAAAAGAGAAGGAATTCAGGCCATTCCAACTCGTTCTTCCAGCGCGTCGTGAATGCCGTCCCCCGACGCATGTCCCTTTATAGGGGGACGGGCCGGTTTTGAAAACCGCGGGGAATCCGGGGTTCCGGACCCCCGTCGAAAAAAGTTCAAAAAGGTGTTTGACAGGTCCGGAGACCCCCCCTATAAACCGCCTCCTCGCCGCGGGACATACCGGCCGG